>MPDC01000032.1 GCA_001874255.1 Alphaproteobacteria bacterium MedPE-SWcel | reverse complement strand
CGCCTTGTCCAAGTCATCCGCCACTTGGCACAACTTGGCATGGGTAGCGATGAAGCATGGCGATGGTCATCTGGTATTTGACCGACCGCGCCTGCTTCTCGCGTATCTCAGCGGTGAGCAGATCGCCAATGATCTGCTGGGGTTCGTGCTGGCGCTTAACCCCGGTTGCGCAGCTCTTCGCAAATCCGAACCAGTGTCAGCCGCTGGCGTTTGGGTTGCCGGTCATTCTCGGCCAGCATTTCATCCAGATCGGACCGCCACGGGTCGATCTTGGGGCGGGGTTGGCTGGTTCGATCATAGCTGAACTCGGTTGCCCCGGACCGCACCACCTTCCGCACCGTGTTCCGTGATACCCGCAGTTCCCGGCAGATCTGCTTGATTGATTTCCTCTGAATGAAATACGCCAGCCTGATCTTCGCAATCGTCTCCACAACCAACATCCCCAACTCGCTCCCTCAAATCCGTCGAGGAAAGTTCTGAACAGAAATATCAGGGGGGTCACTTTTGGACGCCGATTACCCCAATACAGGGGTCAATCTTGCATGCCGGTTCACACTTGAAGGGATGCTATCACGACATCTACACTCGACCCATCTACAAACCAAAATTTGAAAAGGGCGATGCCCAGCAGATTAATGTCAAGGTTGGAGGTGACTACCTGGACATTGCGGCTATTTCGCCATTGGTGGCGAGTGCCGCCTCGTTCAACATCCATCGTGTATATTATGATGAGCGAATTCACAATCAGGGCACTGAACTGACGGCACGCTTGCAGGGCGCACTAAGAGAGGCGCTGGACTGAACTCAGACGATTTCGATGTTGCGGAACGCGTTCAGGAACCCAGATCACAGCTTCCGAAAATAAAGAATGAAGGACAAGCTGGATGTGGGGCAGCTTTGAAGACCTGCATCATGAGCGATTTGTTCTGGCAGACGCAGGCGCAGATGGAGCGCCTGCGCCCATGCTTGCCGAAATGCCGTGGTCTGCCACACGTGGATGACAGGCTGTCATTGCGCAGGGGCCGGACAGGCTCTTCTCGATCTGCGCTTGCAGCGAATGGTGGCTTCGCTTCCGATCCCGAAACGGCTATGGAGCCGCGTATCGCAACACGTGGGGTGTTTTAGCACACAGGAGGTGTATTTGCTGCAGAAACTTGCCCTTACATTGGAGCCCGTTGACCGTGAGACCCTCCCGTCGCTGTTTTCGCGCATGGCAATCCTAAATGGAACCGACTCTGCCAACTTCGCCCTCGATCTCGGGACCACCTTTCGGCGTATCCTGGAGCAGGACGAAGAAGCCGTCGCGATTTTCTCAGAACGCGCAGGGCTGTCGGCCATGCAACTCGCCGAGCTGCTCTCTTGGACAGGTGAACGCATCGGAGACGTCCGAATGCGGTTTCGGAACGAAGTCTTCGTCTCTCGCGCACTACGAAACCCGATCATTCGGGGCTGTCCACACTGCCTACGTGAGCATGCAGCCGATCAGCCTCACCCATTGCGGCACATTGTCTTGCGCGGGGACTGGCTCTGCAGAGGTGTGGATATTTGCCACCAGCACCACCAACCGCTGGTTCCCTTATGGTCAAACGCGCGCCCCATCGAACGGGATAATATTGGCGCGAGGTTGGCGGAAATCCTGCCAGACCTGCAAGCCGGATCATTCGACTGCGTGCGCGTTGAACCTACCGACTATGACCTTTGGCTTGATAAACGTCTCTCGCAAGGTATCTCCGCGGACAAAAACATGGCTGGCCTCACAGCCGGTGTTTCCAGCGATCACAATCTCCGAGTTCATTGGTGCAGCTTTGCTCCGTAAACAAGGCGAGGCTCCGGACGATCGACGCGCCAAGGCCGCGGGCTTCAGCTTTGTCTCGCAAGGACCTGACGGGATCCGAGCGGCGCTGGAGCTCCTTATGCGATCGCAGGACGGCGGCTACATTGTGAACCAAGGCGAATTGGGCCCGCTCCTCCGACACCTCAGCGGCAGTTATCTTGATGACGATGCCTTTGCGGTCTATGTCGAGATCCATCGTGACTATTGTCTGAAAATATGGCCCTTGGCACCAGGGGATAACCTTCTCGGACATACCGTGTCCGAGCGGCGCCTCCACTCCCTCACAACAGCATCTAAGGAAACCGGCATCGGGTCGACTGTTCTTGATGATTTCCTGACAGAAGCGGGCGCGTTTGAACCCAGTGACGCGCGTGCCGATGCCCGCAAGACCTTTGATGCGAAAGCCTGGCAGCACATTCTTGATGAAATCCCGACATTGGTCGGTCCAATTGCGCTGCGGCGGGCAATCGGCGCAACGCTGGCCGAATTGAACGGGTTGAAGGCAGACGGTGTCCTCGTCCCGAGGACCAACGTTGCAACGATCAAATCGCCTTGGCGGATTGCGGATGGCCAAGCTCTTCTTGAGGAGTTGGAGGCCTATGCGCAGCCGGTTGCCCCAGAGGAGCCAGGGTGGGAGACGATCCAACTCGTTCACAAGCGGCTGGACCTTCCTGTTGGCGGGATCATTGCGGCTATCAGGGCTGGTTTTCTGCGCCTCGGCAAGCGTTCTGATGTGTTCGGTTACCATGGGCTTGTGGTGGAAATCACTGAAGTTGCTGCGTTCAAGGCGAAGGCCGCGCCGACGCTCAAGCCATCGACTAACCAGGGAGAGATGACCGCAGCGGTCTTCGCTCGGTCGGCGGGTATTCGGGGGAAAGTTCAATTCCTGGCTCTGATCGAAGGTGGTTACACACCTGCGATGTTGGTTTTGAATCCCACGACCAGGCGTCGGGAGTGGCGCATGAGCCGCGACGACATCGCTGCGTTTGAGGCCAGCTATACGACACCAACGATGCTGTCGGCCGAAACCGGTGCGCATTGGAGGACGATCCGGGCCGTTCTGCAGAGCGAGGGGGTCCAGCCGTTCCGAGCGAACGGCTTGGATGTCGGACCGGTCTATCTTCGAAACGAAGTTGAGCCGGTTGTGGCGCTCTTGAAATCTCAGGAGGGAAAGTGACCGCTAGCCACGGGTCATGCTGAAATACCGTTCTATCCCAGTGTGCTAGAAGAAACCTTCGACACGGCACCCAAGCCTCTTGACAGGGGGTGTGCATGGAAACCGCCAAAACGTGCAAACTTATGCGTCATTGGCAACAAGAAAGTGAAATGGCGCCCACGGGAGGACTCGAACCCCCAACAGCCCGATTAGAAGTTAGTAGCTTCGACTTCGATATTGCCCGATATCACCCTATAACGCATTGAAATTACTAGTATTTTCATTTCGCTTGATCGATTTTGGCCAATATCACTATTGCACCACGCAGTCAGAAAACGGTCTTCGTCCCGTTCGGCAGCGTAACATTAGGAAAGTCGAAAACATGAAAACACGCTTAACAGAAACCCTCATTAAAAACACCCAGTGGAAGGGCAAGGAAGTAAGGCTCGTCGATGCTTCTTTGCCAGGGTTCTATGTCGCCATCAACAAGCACACCAAAACCTTCAAAGTGAAAGCAGATCTCTGGGTTGGCACACCAGGTCAGAAGAAAAAAGTCAGAAGCGTCAACCAAGCCTTTGCGAGCGTCGAACAAATATCCCTGCGCGATGCGAGAACTCAGGCCGCGACCTATTTATCGCAGATCAAAGCCGGGACCGACCCCTTCAAAAAAACTGAAACTTACGAATACAACATAAAAAAGATGGTGGATCTGTTCATCCTTTCACGGCAAGAAAAAGGCCGCCGCCCAGCCACCTGTGAAGGCTACAGTCAAATTTCAGTTCGCTATCTGAAAGCGATCCATAGTGAGTCTGCAGCTGACTATGAACTTCACAAAGCTTACGAGCTCCACAAGAAACTGACCAAGTGCCATGGTGCCGTGACTGCCGACAAGGCGATAAAACTTCTCTCGTCCTCATATCGCTACATTCGTCCTCGAACGCCGGCAGGAACGATCGACCACAATCCATTCGAGGGTTTTGAGTATAACAACCCAAAGCCGAAGAACGGAAGAACTATGATCTTAGAAGAGCTTCCGAGTTGGTATGAAGCTTTGCAGATCATCAAAAACCCTATCCGTCGGGGTTTTCACCTGACAATGCTTTACTCAGGACTTCGCAGGGCAACCGCATCTAAGATTGAGCACGACTGGCTCGACGAGCGCAAAAGCTGCATGAACATACCCGGAAGAGCGATGAAGAACGGCGAAGATCTTTCGGTGCCAGTTTCGGATCAGTTGATCCAAATTTTCAAAAACACATCGACTTGCAGCAAACGTATGTATCCTCGTTCTCCATGGCTGTTTCCAACAGTCGGAAAAGATGGCCAAGTAAAACCGATTGTAGCCGCGAATGAGAAAGCACTCAACCACCGCACAGGGCATACTTCGCGGAGGACTTACCGCACAATTGCAGCTTTGGCTGGTGTGTCGGACCGCAATGGTGACCTTCTTTTGGGCCACAAGATTGCAGGGATTCGCGGGCGCTACATCGACGAACCACAACTCTTTGGACAGCTCCTGCATGATCAAAAGTTGATTTCTCGTTTCATCGACGAGCACATGTTGAAGGGCTGAAATGCAACGCTGCGTTGGGTGCCACGATGAAACCTGACGCAGCCATTTCACCAAAATCATTGCACATTCAGGTTGATAATTCAATGAAAGCTAAGCTAACCGATAAGCTCGTCGCTTCTTCCAGGTGGAAAGGTAGCGACTTCATCATCAGAGACATTGAGTTGAAAGGCTTCTTCTTATCCGTTTCGAGATCAAGAAAATCTTTCAAAATTCAAGTGGATGTAACCAAAGATGGACGCAGGCATTCAATTCGACGCACACTGGGCACTCATGCGGAAATAAGTGTGGGTGTTGCTCGTAAAGAAGCTCGCCGTACAATCCAACATCACAAGTATCCAGTGCCTGACAAAAAACCTGAACGCTCATTCGTCTCGTTCCCCGAATGGGCGAGTGAAGCCATCAGAGAAAAACATAAAAATTCAAGCCTATCTCATAGAAACCTGACCCTCCGACGGGTGGAGCATTACTTTCGACCGTGGGAGAATAAGCAACCGGAGAAAATACTAACCTGTGATGCAATTCAACTCCTTTACAGCATCAAAGATCGCGAAGGCGCATCTTCAGCCAAAATTTGCGCCCGCCTTATGGAAGTACTTTTCCAGATGAACGATGGAGGTTTTCCAAGTATAGATACAACGCAAATCGCAAACTTCATTACCGCCGAGGGACATGATTTCTCTTTAGAGAATAAGATACCGTTTTCAAAATTGCACCAATGGAGCCTCGATATTGAAAATCTTCATAGCGTCCAACGTCAAAATATGCACTTTTTTCACCTGTACTCGGGCCTCAAGCCTTCAGCACTTGTCAGAATACAGCGCGACTGGGTGCACTTTGAAGAAGCAATAATCCGATTTCCTATTGGTACCTTTGCCAATGACAAGGACGTCGAATTTCCGCTTTCAAACCAACTGAGAAGGTTTGCCGCAGAGGCATGCGAATTCTCAGTTTTACCCCACCCGGACTGTAAATATTTGTTTCCGAACTCGCAAAATAAAGATCGACCGACCATATGCCGCGAAAAAACGATGATGGGCCGTACAGGGCATGTATTAAGAAATACGTATCTCGAAGTCGTAAAGGGCCTGAAGGTTCCCGACAACTTCCTGAGGAAGAATCATGATATGAGATGCGGTCTTAAGTTGTCCAAGGTGCCATTATCGCGTTGCGACAGCCTGGCATACCAAAACAAAATCTCCCAGAAGATTGATCGACTGTTATGTGGAAAAGTGATGGACAAATTACTGGAATGACCTCTCTGCCGGGACCACCGACCCTATTTGGAATGTGCAAGGTTAGTCAGCCTCCGCAGGCGTAAACCGCTGGACGCCTCGACCTGACGCACTTTAAGTTCGGATCGAAAGCGGCGTGTGTTACAATGTGCCACAATAGAGATGCTCGAAGTGGAAAAAGCACCCATGCCTCGGATTATTGATTTAGATGCAGCCGATGCCAGAGCTTACTTGCTACGCCCAGAATGCTACTTTCGATCTGATTTCCCTTCGTACATCAGCTTTGGTCAGCTTTTGAAGGACGTTGACCAAGTCTTGGGAGGGCAGTCCTACACCGCATTCCAAAAGCCAAAGCCCATGCGAACGTTTGAACTATCTGGTGTCAACTACCAGATCATTAGCACAAAAGATGGCCGTTTCGGATGGAGAACCTTTGAACTGATCCACCCCGCGATCTACATCACGCTTCTCCAGACAATCTGCGACCCAGCAAACTGGAAGCTTCTTCAGGACCGTTTCAAAGTACTCCATTGCGACTCAGTGGAATGCACCAGCCACCTGGTTGCGCCGGATAACGGTGATGGTCATGATGAAGCCCAGATATTGAACTGGTGGCTTCGATATGAACAGCGTTCACTCGAACTATCTTTAGAATATACGCATGTTCTCAAAACCGATGTGACGAACTGCTATGGCTCTTTGTACACCCATAGCATCCCTTGGGCACTGCATGGGTTTGACGAGGCCAAGGCCGACCAGTCTGACAATCTCATGGGAAACAAGATTGATCGGCACATTCGGGACGGTCGCTACGGGCAAACAAACGGGATTACGCAGGGTTCCGTATTAATGGACCTAATCGCTGAGTTGGTCTTGGGGTATGTTGATCATCGAATATCGGAGAAACTGGAGGGAAAGAAAGATTTCCACATCCTGAGATATCGCGACGACTACAGCGTATTTACGCTAAGTGACCGTCGCGGCGCTGAGATCGTTCGTATAATCAGTGACTGCTTGCGAGAGGTCGGGATGCAACTCGGTGCCGCAAAAACTTCAGAGAGCACCAACATTGTCGAGGCGACGATCAAGCCTGAAAAATTAGCTGGTATCCAACTTGAAGACATGGATATCACACAGGCCAAGACTATTCAAAAACAGCTTTTGCGCTTGCACGCATTTGCGCGCCGTTATCCAAATTCAGGTGCCCTTAACCGGCTTGCGGATGCCGCATTTCAAAAGATGGTTGGAATAAAACAAGCGCCAGCGGACCTGCGAGTGCAAATCGCTATTGTTTGTGATATCGCCGTCGTCTCGCCACGCACATTTCCAGCCCTATCCGGGATTCTTGCTAAACTTATTGCCTTGGCCCCGGAGGCTAAACGGCCTGATTTGTGGAAGCAGGTTCAGATGAAGATGCAAAGGATACCTAACAACGGACATCAGGAAATCTGGTTGCAACGGGTTACCAGAGCCAAAGGCTTTGCCCTGAATTTCGATAGCTCCGAGCCGATCTGTCAGATCGTCGACGGTAAAGCCGCTCAACTTTGGAACAACGACTGGATAAGCAACCCCGCTCTCGTAGCTGCACTTGATGTTGCGAAGATTGTCGTTGGCAATCCTGAAAGCCTTGAGGCTATTCCCGACCCAGCTGAGCTTTCGCTTTTCCGAAAGTATGCTGAGTTCTCTTAGGATCACGATGGGCCGCATTGCAAGCAACGGCGTAGCATTGAATGGCCTCGTCGATCTCACCGGCTGCTTCGAGGCCTTGCAAAGTGGCCGACGCGCTTCCCTCGCGCTTGTCAGTCAAGTTCTTGATCTGAAGCCGGTATCGGTTGAATAAGCCGCCCTGGCCTCAAGTTGTAGCGTTGAAGAAGACGGGGTACTAAAATTTTGGTGGGACGCCCTTGGGTGACTTGGGCGTCTGTCGCCGGCCCGAAAGAGACATTCACGACTTAACTCCATTGCTGCATTGTCTTGTTCCAGCTCCTCCTGACATCGCAATGTGAGGTGTAATCTCGACAAATGAAAGGCGACCACGCTGGCAACGTCAGGCTGGCAGCCATCAGCTTGTTTCGATAGGATACGGGAAAATCATACATTTAAGACGAGGCAGACCTTGGAGCATATCGGCAAACTGGAACAGCGTCTTTGGGGCGCTGCGGACTCCCTTCGGGCCAACTCGAACTTCGCCAGCAACGAATACTTCATGCCCGTCATGGGCCTGATCTTCCTACGCCACGCCTATTCGCGCTTTCTCAAGGTGCGTGACGAGATCATCCCGACCCTGCCATCTCGCGGGGGCAAGACCCGCGCTTTGACCAAGGAAGATTTCTCAGCGCGTTCGTCCATTTTCCTGCGCGATAACGCCCAGTTCGATTACCTGGTGAGCCTTCCTGAAAGCGAAACCGCGTCTACGGCCGTCATCGCAGCGATGAAATCGATCGAGGAAGACTACACCACCTTGGAAGGTCTCCTGCCGAAACAGGAATATGCCGAGCTTGATGAAGACGCCTTGCGACAGGTGCTGCGGATTTTCAACGACCCGGCACTTCACAAAGCAGACGGCGACGTTTTTGGCCGCATCTACGAATACTTCCTGACCCAGTTTGCCGACCAGAAGGCTCACGACAACGGCGAATTTTTCACGCCGATCAGCATAGTTGAAACCATCGTGAATGTCATCGAGCCCACGAGCGGCACAGTCATCGACCCGGCCTGCGGCTCTGGCGGCATGTTCGTGCAGTCTGCCCACTTCGTGGAGGCTATGAAGGCCAACCCGAACGAACGCCTGACCTTTTATGGAATGGAAAAGAACCCGACGACCCTACGCCTGGCCAAGATGAACCTTGCGGTCCACGGGCTCGAAGGCGACATCCAGAAGGCCATCAGCTACTACGAAGACCCGCACAAGAACAAAGCCCCCTTCGACTACGTTATGGCCAACCCGCCCTTCAACGTCGACGAAATCGACGCAGAGAAGATGAAGGACGACAAGCGCCTCTCCTTCGGCCTCCCCGGCGTGAACAACAAAGGCAAGGTCTCGAACGGCAACTACGTCTGGATGTCCTTTTTCCATTCCTACCTGTCCGACACCGGCCGCGCCGGCATCGTGATGTCGTCCCAGGCGTCCTCGGCGGGTGGGCAAGAGGCCAAGGTCCGCGAGGCGATGGTCAAGACCGGCGACATGGATGTCATGCTCGCGATCCGGGGCAACTTTTTCTACACGCGCACCGTGCCCTGCGAAATCTGGTTTATGGACAAGGGCAAGCCCGAGCATCTGCGCGACAAAGTACTGATGCTGGACGCGCGGCAGGTTTTCCGCAAGGTGACGCGCAAGATCTGCGACTTTTCCCCTGAACAGGAAAAGAACCTGACTTCCATCGTCTGGCTCTACCGTGGGCAGGAAGACCGCTTTGCGGGGCTGGTGCAGAACTATCTGTCCACCGCGCGGGACGAGGCGCAGCAGACCGACTTTGCCGAGCTGCTCGATGTCCTGGGCAAGGCTTGCACCCATTTCACCGCGCAAACCGACACCACCGAATTGAAAACGGGGATCGAGAAGCTGACCACCGATGCACAGGCCTATGGGGAGGCTGCCACCGCGCTGGTACAGCCTGATGCCACGATTGGCGCGCTGACGGCGGCGTGGACGGCGATGCAGCCGCTGGCAGATCAGGCAAAGACCTTGATCAAGGAAATCGACCACTTGTCAAAGCTTGCCCAGAAGGGGCAGGAGAAAGCGTCTGAGACCCTGAAAGCCAAGGTCGAGGCGATCAGCGATGAAGACGCAGCCAAGAAAGCCTTGGCTGCCATGCGCAAGGTCATTTCAGACGGCAAGAAACATCTGGCGGCGATTACCGAGGCGCGTGTGGCGCTGACAGGCGATCCGGAAATCCACCTGACGCCCAGCGGGACGCTGAAACGCTTCCGTTATTTCGAGGGGCAGGCAGACTGGCTGCTGTCGCGCTTCCCCGAAGGGCGGCTGCGTGATGTCGAGCGGCTGGTGAAGCTGGTGGATCAGGCCGAGCTGGCCGAGAACGACTATAGCCTGACACCGGGCCGCTATGTGGGCGTGGCACCCGAAGAGGATGATGAGGATTTCGATTTCGAAGAAGCGATTAAGGAAATCCATGACGAGCTGGAGACCCTGAATGCCGAGGCGGCGGAGCTGGCAGAGACCATCGCGAAGAATTTCGCGGAGTTGATCGTATGAGTCACTCAACGGTGAGGCTCGGCGACGTATGCGACTTTGTGAATGGTGGAGCGTGGAATCAAAGCGATTATGCGGATGCGGGGTATCCAGTTGTTCAAGTCAGCAACATCAAAAAGGAAGGCTTCGATTTAGCCGGCCAAAAATTCCTGAACTCTGAGAAATTCAACCAATACAAGCGACATCAAATTCGAAGCGGCGATTTGATTATTGCAACGGTTGGCTCGCACCCGTCATTGCCTTCAGCTGCGGGACGAGCAGCAGTTGCGAATGATGCCATTGCTGGAATGCTTCTGAACCAGAATGCCGTTCTAATGCGATCATGCAGTCCTGAACTTTATCAATCATTCCTTTGTCGGATTGGTCAATCCCGGCTGTTTCAAGACTATGTTCAAAATGCAGGCAAGGGTGCGGCCAACCAAATCCGTATCGGGATCGGTGCCATCAAGGCGTTTGAAGTGGAAATCCCGCCCTTGCAGACGCAGGAACGGATCGCGGGGATTCTGTCGGCCTATGACGACCTGATCGAGAACAACCGGCGGCGGATTGCGTTGTTGGAGCAGGCGGCGCGGCTTTTGTATCGCGAATGGTTCGTCCATTTCCGCTTCCCCGGCTCCGAGACAACCAAGTTCGTCGATGGCTTGCCGGAGGGGTGGAAACGACGCCCAATCTCCGAAATCTGGGATATCTCTTACGGCAAAAATCTTCCCAAAACGAAAATCACCGAAACGGGCACGTATCCTGTTCATGGCGCGGACGGGATCATCGGCTTTTTCGAGAAAGAAAACGTTTCTGAGAGCATGTGTTTAGTGACTTGTCGAGGAAACGGCAGCGGAAACGTGCGGCGGACTTTTGGACCAACCTTCGTGACCAATAACTGCTTCGTTTTCCGCCCGAAACACAAGGCGGACGGGATCAGGTTTCACTTCGCGATGAACGCTTGTGAAACCCTAAGAATGCAAGACATGAGGACGGGCGCAGCTCAACCTCAGTTAACTTTAGCTGGGATATCACATGTCAACTCCATCGTCCCGGAAGACGATACTCTGCAATCCTATAACGAGATCGCAGACCCAATTTGGTCTGAAGCTGACAATCTTCGGCGTCAAAACCAAAAGCTCGCCAATGCCCGCGACCTTCTCCTTCCGCGTTTAATGGATGGACGCATTCCCATCCCAGAGTAGTATCTGAGCATGAACGATTTTACCGAAGACCTTTTAGTCCAAAAAACCATGGCCGATTATCTGGCCGATGAGCATGGCTGGCGATCCGTCATGGCGTGGAACAGCGAGACCTTCGGCCCCGAGGGCACGCTGGGCCGCAAGTCCGACAAGGACGTGATCCTGACCCGTTACCTGTCCGACGCGCTGGTCACCCTGAACCCCGGCCTGCCGGATGAGGCTTACGCTCAGGCCCTGCGACAGATCACCGAAACCTTCGCCTCGCAATCCTTGCTGAAAACCAATCAGGAGAAATACGAGCTGCTCCGCGATGGCGTGCAGGTGAAGTTCCGCCAAGACAATGAGCCCCGCGTCGAACACCTGCGCGTCTTCGATTTCGACACGCCCGAGAACAACGACTTCCTTTGTGTGCGCGAGATGTGGATCCGCGGCTATGCCCACCGTCGGCGGGCTGACATTGTGGGCTTCGTCAACGGACTGCCCTTGATGTTCTGCGAGCTCAAGCGCCCCGACAAGGACCTGCGCCGCGCCTATGCCGAGAACCTGAGCGACTACAAAGACACGGTCCCGCACCTGTTCCACTTCAACGCCTTCGTCATCCTCGGGAATGGCGAAGAGGGGCGGATGGGCTCGATCAGCGCCGAATACGCGCATTTCGCCGAATGGCTGAAGCTGGATGAGCGCGACCGGCGCGATGCACGCCTGCCGATGGAAGCGCTGCTGAAGATCGTCTGCGATAAGCGGCGGTTCATGGACCTGTTCGAGAATTTTATCCTGTTCGCAGACGGTGCCAACGGGCTGGCAAAGATCATCGCAAAGAACCACCAGTATCTGGGCGTGAACCGGGCCGTGGAGGCCGTGAAGACCCGGGAGGATCTGGAGCGCAAGCTGGGTGTCTTCTGGCATACCCAAGGGTCAGGCAAGTCCTTCTCGATGGCGCTGTTCACCCAGAAGGTCCACCGCAAGCTGGGCGGCGATTTCACCTTCCTGATCCTGACCGACCGAACCGATCTGGACAACCAGATCTACAAGACCTTTGCGTCTGTCGGATTGGCCAACAATGACAAGGACGCCTGCCGCGCGTCCTCTGCGAAGAACCTGCGCGAGCTGCTGGGGCAGCAGAAGAAGGTCGTCTTTACGATGATCCAGAAGTTCACCGATGATGAGGCTGGGAATGGGGTCTACTCGACCAATGACAAGCTGATCGTCGTGACAGACGAGGCGCACAGGACCCAATACGGGATGCTGGCGCTGAACATGCGCAAGGGGCTGCCGAATGCCAGCTTCATCGGCTTCACCGGCACGCCGCTGTTCGCCAATGACGAGATTACCAGGCAGGTGTTTGGTGGGTATCTGTCCACCTACGACTTCCAGGATGCCATCGAGGACGGAGCGACTTTGCCGCTGTTCTACGACGCGCGTGGCGACAAGCTAAAGATCGCGGGAGCAGACCTGAATGGCCGCCTTGCTGATGCATTGGCCGAAGCCGAGGTGGATGATCCGGATGTGGCCGCGAAACTGTCAGATGATCTGAAACGCGAGTATCACATCGTCACAGCAGAGCCACGGCTGAAGCATGTGGCGAAAGATTTCGCCTGGCACTTCTCGACCAATTGGGAAAGTGGCAAGGCGATGTATGTCGCCATCGACAAGGTCACGGCCGTTCGAATGTTCAACTACATTCAGGCCGAGTGGGAGGCCCTGATCGCAGCGCTGGAGGCTGAACTCGGTTCCATCGCCGACGACCAAGAACGGCTTCAGCGCGAGGCCAAGATTGCCTGGATGCGTGAGACCGAGATGGCCGTTGTTGTCAGCGACGAGCAGAATGAGATCAAGAAATTCAAAGACTGGGGTCTCGACATCATCCCGCATCGCAAACGAATGAAGGATGGCTTCACGGTCAAGGAAAAGGTCGGTGGTCGCGAAATCGAGAAGCGGCTGGATGTCGAGACAGCGTTCAAACGGGAAGAGCATCCCTTCCGCATTGTGATCGTCTGCGCCATGTGGCTGACTGGCTTCGACGTGCCTTCTCTTTCGACTCTATACCTCGACAAGCCTCTGCAGGCGCACACCCTAATGCAGGCCATTGCGCGAGCCAACCGCGTGAAGGAAGGCAAGAACAACGGACTAATCGTCGACTACTGCGGCATCCTGAAAAACCTTCGAAAAGCCCTTGCGACTTTTGCTGGCCATACAGGAGGTGGAACTCTTGGTGGCCCAGATGAGCCTGGGCCCGACGTCGATCCTGTAAATCCAGAGGAAAAGCTGCGAAACGAACTCGTCGAAGCAATTGCGCTGGTCGGAGAACGCCTGAAAGATGGTGGGTTCGATTTGGACCGGCTGCGCAAGGCCGAAGGCTTTGACAAGCTCAAGGCTCTTAAAGATGCAAAAGAGACAATCAACCAGAACGATGAAACCCGGAAAGGCTTTGAAATTGTCGCGCGGGCTGTTTTCAGGAAATACAAGGCATGCCTAACCTTTGCATGGGCAGAGGATTTCAAAGGATCGTACCAAGCGATCAACTACATTTATAGCTCCCTCCAGGATGATAAGGCGGAAGCTGATACGACAGCGATCATCCAGCGTCTCAACGCAATTGTTGCCGACGCGATCCAAATAACTCCAGACACCGAGGGCGATCGAATCTTTGATATTTCGAAGGTGAACTTTGATCTTCTGCGTAAGGAGTTTGGGAAACGCGAGAAAAAGGCCAGCGATACGCAAGACCTCCGTGAGGTCGTTAGCAATAGATTGGCGAAAATGCTGGCCGCAAATCCAACCTTGACGAATTTTGAAGAACGCTTCGACAAGATCATCAAGGAATACAACAAAGAGAAAGACAAAAACACAATTGAGGCGACCTTCGAGGCTCTCATGCGCCTTGCTGCGGAGATGGAGGCAGAGGCGAAAGCTCACGTGGCTATGGGATTGTCCGCTGACCAGAAGCCGATCTTTGACGTTCTGTTTCGGGAAGACCTTTCCAAGGAGGAAATCAAGCAGATTAAGTCTGCGACGATAGCCATATTGGATTCTATCAAACGCCGAATGGAACAGGTTCACGACGCATTCCAAAAGGAGTCTACACGGGCCGGAATTCGGCAGGAAATCTACGATCTTTTGTACGACGAGCACACCGGGCTGCCCGAGTCGAAATACGATGATGTTGAGTTAGAAGTCCGAACCGATGAGCTGTTCAAGTTCTTTGAGCATAAATATCAAACACATAGTTCGCATCATCATCAGGCTTGAAGCAAGCCTGCACCGCGTGGAGTACAAAGTGTATTTTGAGCAAAGCCAACTATTGAGACAGTTCTGAGGATTGTAGGTCTTATGTATAGGGAGCGCTTAAGCTACTTGATGGCATCGCGCCCTGTACGCTTGACGCACCCGAAACCGACGATTATCAAACCCAAGGGCTCTCGTTTTGACTGAGGGATGAACGGGGGGCAGATCACCAGCCCCCTGGGCGCTGATGCTGCAGCCCGCATAGCCGCCATTCGCGGCGCTGGCGAAGGAACTTAGGCTGCAATGATTTTTAGGCTCATTGCACGTGGGTCTGCAAGGAAATTTAGTCTGGGGTTGGTCCCGGGACGCGTTCAACGCCCACTTCGGCCATCAGGTCATCGACATAGGAGAGGCGATTTCCGCGCCTGCGGCATGACGTGAAATAGACACGCTGCATAGCGCGCGTGAACGCGACAAAGAATGCGCGCATCTCTTCGCTGTCCTGTGGCTTAAATGACCACCAGGTTCCACTGTCGAGACCGAAGAAGATGACGGTGTGGAATTCCAAGCCCTTGCTCTTATGAATGCTCATGAGCGGCACTTGACCAACGCCATCAAAGTTTCGGGTAACCGTTGCCCAATCAGTTCCGCCCTCGGCGGATTCCTTCAATAGGCATGTCAGTCCGGTCCGAGCACGAAGGTAGTCCTTATCGCGGCGGTAGGCCGGGACAGTAACCCGCAACTCAGCCTCACCAACGAACTCTAAGATCGATTGGACAAGCACCGCGCATGAATTATTTGATGGGGTATTGGCGGCCATGAAAGCGCGCAAGTCCTTGATTTTGGAGCTAACTTGGTTTTGCAATATTTCCTGTTCGGCCTCGTTGTCAGGGGCCAAGCCCCAAATCAGGGACAACTTCTCTATGACGGCGTGCCAGTCATCGGGCGCTTTTTGAAGCGCGCCGAGACGCATCAGAGCCATGGTACATTGGGTGACATCCTCCGTGAGAACGTCTTGAATAGCGATGTTAGCCCCGTCGGGGCTACGGGCGATGTTTCGAAGACGTACACGATGTGATGCGAGTGCAGGTCCGAGTTCTCTTTCAAGGACATCTGGTTTGAAGCGGACCAGAACAGCGCAATCTTCAGGGGTCATCTCTCCGGAGTTAATTGCGGCAGAGATCCAGCTGGCAAGGCCCTCGCATTCAGATACCGGATCATCATATGCCCAGATCGCGCATACGTCCCCATCGACGTCCTTGACGCGCTTGGCATCGGGTTTTGCTGAGGTGGCTTCGAGAGAAACCGCAATCGCATGCTGTATCTCGACCAGTTCAGGATGGGAGCGCCAGTTGGAGAGCAGCGTTTCTTGCATTGCATCAAAATCGGTTGTGAAGGTCTTGAACGCATTGGGCATAGCACCCGCCCAAACCATAATCCGCTGCTTGTTATCCCCGACTGCGGTGAGGCGCGCATCACTGTTTAGAAAGAGGCGCTTGAGCAGGTCATATTGTCCGAAAGTGGTGTCCTGAAACTCATCAAGAAAGACAAATGGGTATGTAGCTTGCAGACCTGTGACGATGCGCGGATCGCAAGACAGAACATAGTTCACGAGGCGGTTGATCATCGGAAAGGTCAACTGTGTCAGGTTCACATCCCGATAGTACTCTGCCCAAAAACGCGTGAGGACGTCCTTCCACTCTGGATTCTTGGGGTTCAGAGTTGCAATCGGAAGCCTGCAGCGTGCAACAGCTTGTTCAAGTTTTTTTCCGGAGAGGTGGGGATAACCATGTCGCTTCAAGAAATCATCCCAATCGCGAAAACCGGGAAAGGCAATCTCATAGTCGGGAGACGGGGTGTAAGGCGCAGGGATAAGCGCGCCGAAGCGATCAACAAGGCCTTTTGAGAAGGCGTCGAACGTCAGGGAATCGAACCTTCCCGAAAACTCTGGTCCACAACGCTGTCTTACGCGGTCCTTCAGGTTTTTTGCTGCGTCGCTCTTGAAGCTGATGGCCAGAATTCTGTGGGGCGCACGGCAAATGCCTGTTGAGAGAAGGTAGTCGGCTTTCTGCGCGAGAAACTCTGTTTTCCCCGCACCTGCGCTGGCAACGACACACAGGTTGTTATCGTTTTCGCGGATCGCGTTGAGCGCTGCCGGTTCGAGAGAGGCGACGCCTTTTGGTGTCCAGTGTTTTGGCTTGATGATCGGCATGCGTTAGCTGAGGTATTGCTTGACTCGGGCAAGCAAGGCGCCGAGCTCTTCTGGCGGTGACTTCAAATCCTTTTTCTTAAGTCTGTTCATTGCAGTAAGATGCGCGGCCGGTTTGCTCTTGGAAAGAAAGAGATAGGGGTACCATCTAAACAGATAGTTCCAAGATTCGTCGTAATATTCGGGATGGCCGGTTTTTTTAAGTGTGGTTTTCTTGCGCGCCAAGGCAACTTCTTTGGATTTTCCTGGCCCGTGGCCCCCAGGGGTGGGCTTCGCGTAAGCATCATGAAATTCCCAGAGCATCGAAAAATCGATGTCGATCGGTTCCGAGAAGAACACGTCGCGTTCCCTGAGCGTTTGCAGCCAGTATGTGCCGAGAGCCTTTTCAGATTGGCCATCATATTCAATGTTGATGTCGTCATCAGTTAACTCATCGATATCGTCAGGACTGATTTCGCCGCGTTTTACATGCTTGCAATCATCGAAATCGATCCCGAATTCCAACAGTTTTTTGACGATGCCGCGGATTGCGGCAGCTCCGCCATGCTGCCGGCCGTAGTCAAGATCGAGCAGAGTGACATGCGGGATCGATAGGTCTCTGAGCAAAGTCCAGAAGTGCTCTACATGGCGCCCTCCGAGTGGAACGATCGGACAGAAAGCTTTGTCCAGATGAAGGCCTTGCGCGCGAGCAATCTCCGGCAAAATGATCTGTTCGGAATCGCCTTCGCCAAGCACAACAAGCTTCGCGAAGTAGAGCTCTGGATAGGCACGCACGGCTTGTCTCACATACTTGCCTGCTTCAGCCTTCGCGGGCGGTAGAGTGAGTGCTCTGACCGCGCTGTGCCCTGTATTCGGATCCAGACGGCAGTAGCGAAGCGTTTCCGGCTCCGCTCGGGAAAGGATCGACGCACTGTGACTGGACAGCATGACTTGAGCTGTTTCCATCTCAGAAATGTCCTCGCAAAGGTCCATGATGCGCGACAAGAAAAACGGCGACAGCGAGTTTTCCGGTTCTTCGACCAGAAGCAGGGTGAGCGGAACGTGCTTAAGGAGTGATGGCTCAAACGGCGATTTCTCATCCGACAATTCGAGGGCATCTTGTTCGATCTCCAGCAAAGCGGCAGTCAAGGCGATCTGGAACAAGGATTTTTGTCCATCGCTTAAACGTTCAAGCGGACGATCCGCGCCGGACGGATCAGGCGAAAATTTCACGTCGGCATGCCGAATGATCGCCTCGAAGCGATCTTCGGTAAGCTTCAGGACTGGCTGAGAGTGGGTCCCAGCTTCATTGACTTGCTGCCATCGTTGGGACAAACGATCGCTGATGAATGTAACTGGGCGTTCCTTTTGGAACGCATCCTGCAAGTTTTCAGCCTGTTCTTCAGAAGACTCTTGGAGTTCTCGGGACCAACGGGCGGCGCGCCAGAGTCGTCCTCGGAGCAGCGCTTTGACTTGAGAAATTGAGCCGCGGTTGGCTGGAACGTAGACCACTTGAATCGCCGACCGTTGAGCGGCGGTCAGCGGCTTGCACGCGTCCCATTCATAGTCCTCGTCTGCCCTTGTGACCCACCTAAGACTTGATTCGATAACCCCATCGGGCGTCCCGTCGTCGCTCCAAACGCTCTTAAGGACAACACGGACCACAAGCGGATCATCGGGATCACTGGCAGACATTTGTGTCCAGAATTCAGCGACAGCGGCTCCCGCCTCATCGTCTTCCAGTTCAGGAAACGAGAAGACTGCTTCAATGTGAAGCTCACAATCGTTCGGCACATCGTCTGCATCCAATGGAAGGTGGAAGTCAGATTTCTCGACCTTTCGCGCCGCCTCGCCCAACCCGAACATGCGATTGAGTGCTTGGAAAACCGCCGTCTTCCCGGCGCCATTTGGACCGATCAACGTTGTCACCGGATCGGTCATGTCCAGCGTGATCCCGTCCGGGCCGAAGCACTGGAAGTTTTTAATTGTTAGAGTGTCGAGCTGCATTTTCCCGGTTTTCCTTCGGAAAGCGAAGGCCTCTTTAGATCGATAATTTCATAGCCTCAAGCTGAGAATTTGTTAGCAGGCAGACAATAGAAAAATGGCTAAATTATCCTAAAGCCCTCTTTAATGGATCAAGTGAGCCTGCCCTATAATTGAGGTAATTTGATCTAATAATCAAGCGCTTCTGTGATGCAATCGGTTGTGCGAAAACAGCAAGCAGTAGGGCTCGTTGGGCAGGGGCTCCAGTCCCATGAGAAGGTCTGTTTTGAAAGAAATGTGGCTCGCCTGTTCCCTTGCAGCGAACGACCGCATCCCATTCATTTCGTTACAAGACGACGTGTTGCTGGCGCAGAACATTATGGTCTGAACCGGATCCAAGACCCAATCTTGTGAGGCGTTGCGCATCTGCTGAGGTGAGGAAAGATCACGGCCAATTTGCGGAGGTTTTGACTGGTCACTGCCAATACCCAGAGAACGCCAATTACCGGAGTGGGCAGATTACCAGACGGACCGACATTGCGTATTGAATAGGCAGCCGAGCATTTTCTCGGCGCGATTACCGCCGAGAAAATGCTTGGTGCTCCCTGAACGAGCAGGCGTCGCGGCAGGCCGCTCCAGATTTTTACTCGTACCTTTTTTCTTCCATCCAATTGCGCACCTCATCCGACCGGTAACGGACATTCGCGCCTTGTTTGTAAAACGGAGGCCCATCATTTTTCCCACGATAAGCCTCAAGGGCAGCCTTGGAATATTTGGTAATTTCCGCGACCTCCCTTGTTGTGAGGTATTCAGGCTCAGGAGCATGCTCCTCAGGCTTAACTTGCTCGATGAAAAGGCTGATGCATTCTTGGACAACTTCCCTAATTTCATGCAAATCGCGCAGGCTGAGATTTGGCGTCATGCCAGACGTTCCACGTGCTTGATAACCCATTCTGAAACTCCTTCATTTAGTAGCAGTGCGTTGGTTGTTACGGACTCTCTTGATCCGGACGGCCGTGACGGCCTGTCAAAAACGCCGAAGAAATTTGGGCTTGGCCGATGGAGTGACCAAAGATTGAGCTCCTTCACCAATACAATGCTTTTCACTATCGGTTATCCAGGGAAAGCTAATGGCAGCTCGGTTGACCGATCGTTGAGTGTTTCCTTCCTTTTCAGGTCATGCATCGTGCACATCTTGACACCAAACATAGCCAGTATGCTTCAATCTTCAACATTTATGCCATTGTTTTTTATTGCTTTATTTCCTTCGCGAAATCAGAAATTGGCCAACGCGCGCGAGTGCTGCTGTACCGTTCAGCTGCCTTGCAAGGGCAGGAAACCCGATCAAGATACATGATATGGTTTCCTGCAAAATCTTAGCTGCTCATGATATCAAGCAAACAGCGGTGGGCAGCGACGTGATCGAGTACACTGTCACGGCTGTTGAGAAAATCTTGGAAAAGATATTGTAGCTCGATCAGTTCATTGCCGCGATCCGAATACACTGGTGTTTCGCGGGTTACGCCGCGGGGACCAAAATCATCGTAACCGGTCTCCTCAAACCGCTCTTCGCTCCCCAGGAATTCTGAAGCAATACTACGCTCCAAAATATCCATGACGGCATCAAAGCCACCTTCGTCCCCTTCATCGAAAGGCTGGCGATCTTTCAGGCGCGCAAAGCAGCGCGACACGAAAGCCACATCCTTTGCTGTGTCGCCGAGATGAAGCGCTTTGGCCCTCTCGGCGACCTGCCTCCCCAAGCCTACGGCCTCGGCTGCCAGATCATCCATGTTCTGTTTGTTGTAAAGCACGTGCATCGTCATGATACCCCTTGAGTTAATTGTCGTTCGTTGGGGCGCCCGGGATGGCCGCCCCTTCAAGGCAGCCGACCCTGCACGGGCCGGCCCTGGGGTATCACGCAGCTTGCGAAATTTTCTGGGAGGCTGGGGTAACGCCGCCCTCCGCCGGATCGTTCTCAGCGATTTTCCGAAGCAACGAGCCGAGTTTTTCGGACAACACACAGCAATCATCGACGAATTCGGAAGCAGGATTGATATGAGCAAAGAGGCCGCACTCAATACGACCCGGATCGCTGACATGCTCCAGCGTCAGCAACCGGTGGAAGTCTACAAGCTGGCTGCTTTGTGCCCGTGTCAGGCGCCTCGTGTAACGTACAGCTTCACAGAGCAGGAACACGCGAGCACTGGCGGCAGGTCCTCCGAGCCTGTGAGCCGCCCGAGCAAAATCAGTCCCATGTTGGCTGAGAAACTGCCGGACGTGTGCGAGTTTGAGACAAGTTTGGTTGGTTGAGAAAGTTCTATAGAAAGTCATCGGTTTCATCCCGAAAAATGCTGCTCCAAGCGGCAGCTCAAGAAGCCTGTTTTCCTCCTTTCCAAAGGCAGTCTGGCCAGACACGCTGTAGCAGCAGCATCGTCTATCGGTCTGGCTTAAGTTGGTGTTTGTTGGCTCTGCTTCACCGGAGTTTGCGGATCTGCGCGGCCTCACAAGAGGGCCCGCGCAGGATCTGGAAATCAGGTGACGCAGAGTGCTGATTGGATTTCACTTGTGGGAACTCCCTTCGGCGCACGGCTACCAGCTTTTCAAAGACACGTGTTGCCTGTGTGAGCCTTGACCATATGGTTTAAGTTATCTGTGTTATTTGGTCTCCAGCCCTCCCGGATTTCGGTTGGAGGCGTTGTCGCTCAGACGATCCCATGAAACCGAAGTTCGGATGGTCCAAAGCAGCCTAACCTTCTTTCAGTTTCGATTTTTCTTCTACTGTCACATTACCTACTCGTGAAATCGTCACTTTGTGGCTGCGGCTTTCTTCCAAGTCATCCTTAATGAAGGCGACACAGGAACCGACCAAACTTCCAGAGAATTTCACCGGGCAGTTTTTCCATCCTGAATGCCCTCACATAGAGGGGCATGAGAGATGGAAAAATTCTGCTCATGCACGTTGATGCTCTTCACATCACCAACCGAAAAAAAGTTCAGATGCGGATATGCAGCGCCACTCTACCAGCTTCTCCAGTTCACGCTACGGGTGCTGAAATCAGATAAGGTCGATGCTCCATACAACGCTTCTCATTGAGAGGTCGTGAACATGGGGTTTTGACATTGCGCGATGAAACGCTAATATCCCGACAAGCTTAGATTTTGGCGGCCCCGGAAGGACTTGAACCCTCAACCTCGGACTTAGAAGGTCCTTGCTCTATCCAGTTGAGCTACGGAGCCGCTGAAAGCAGTCTGCAAAACAGTCCGCGATAATCTACTACTTGCTAATCACCTTTAATTCAAAGCAAAATTTGGACTTGACCAACCGATTAGAAGTCGGATATTCTATCCAGTTGAATTACGTGGGCGAACTCTAGCATCTTCTATCCAAGTTCGGACTGGTGTCAACCTGATGACCGGCGACTTGATGCGCAAATGGTAGGCAGCCAGTCTGGAAGTTCAATCCCGGTATTTGGTGGAATGGATTTAGGATGGACCCATCTGGCCATGAAACCCCTGAGGGGGCTCCGCTGCAGGTCATGGCAGTGGCAGTGGCAGTGGAAATGACAGTGGCAGCGTATGACGGTTGCGCCGCTGATCATCCGGGCCATCCGCCCAATCTGGCCATGCGTCCACGGGGCTTGTAGCATTCGCGGGTTTTCACCGGGTCGGTACACGAACCGGTAAAGCATGCCTTCAGAGACGCGCGCCTCGGATGTGGCATGGATGATCGCGACGCAGAACTCACGCGATGATGTCACCGTGATTATTCGGGATCCGACCGCGCGCCATCAGGCTCGTCGAAGTCATCATCCTGACGCACCACCAATGAAAACGGATCGAACGCCAACCCCTGCACAACCTCGGCCTGTCGCTGCGCAAGGTACAAGGCGGTCTCTGCCGGAAACCGACGGTGGATTCGCAGGAATGACATCTGGGCTGCACGCAACTCAGAAACCGCCGCATCAAACGCAAGCTGATCACCGGAGTCCTCGGCCGCCTTCAGGGCGATGGCCTGCCGCTCCATCGTATCAAACGCTGTTTTCAGAGCTTTGGCATTGGAGGCAAACGGATCTGCGCCGCTGTCCGTCTCTCGCTCAGTCATCCCGCTCGTCCCACATCAGGTGATGAAGCCGGGTTTCGGAATGCTGCAGCGGCATCAACAACATCTGGGCAGCGGTCGCCGGAGAGACCAAAACAGGAATCACTTTTCAGGCGCCCTCGAGAAAAACATACTGATGACTTCGGTGGATATGACTTGGGTGGATCGTTCAGGGTGGATCGTTCAGGTGCCGGCGACCCCACGAAATCAATCTCGGGGGTCGCCGATCCTGCGCTTGCCCATGCCAGCCCAATGCACACCAACCACATCGAAACCAGCCATTCAGGCCCACGCTCTATTTGCGGAACAACTCAATACCAATATGAAACAACTACATTCTAAAAAGGAATTTCCACTCAACACAGTTTCCGCACTCACAAGACAGAGTATCGCCTGAAATCAGTGGGAAATCACTACCGAGACTGTGATGAATACGTGAATAACACCGGAAAATTTATTCCCTTCCCGAGGCCGTCCCTCAACGACGTTCCGGTGCAGAAAGCCCACCAAGCCCCGCGCGTTCTTGCGGCGCATCGGGCCCCCGAGCGACAAAATCCGACGGTGGCGCGAAGTCGGCAGGATCCCCGCCGGGCGCGCTGTGCCAGCCCGCCAGTGCCAGCGCCATTTGACGGGCAACAATAGGCGCCGCAACACTGGTTCCGGACAACCGCACATGGGCCGCGCCGCGCGATCCGGCCGCCCGCCGCCCTGGCAATGCGGTGGTCTCATCGGCACAGGCATGCAGGGTAACGCCTGCCCCTTCGGCCAAGGGCCCCCCGGGCCCCGCAGAGGAGTAGACCGAAAGCTGATCCCGATGTCCGACCGCGGCGCCGACCGTCACAATCTG
Organism: Alphaproteobacteria bacterium MedPE-SWcel; assembly: GCA_001874255.1. GTDB lineage: Bacteria > Pseudomonadota > Alphaproteobacteria > Rhodobacterales > Rhodobacteraceae > Epibacterium. Next base: position 17,702 of record MPDC01000032.1, on the reverse strand, counting down.
GCGCCCTCCCGAAAGGGCATTCAGCGTCCCGGCCCGTGTGATTGCACAGCCCGGTGTTTCCAATTCTGTCTGCGGATAGCCGCCTTCATCGAACGCGCTGTACTTTGGGTCCAGAAACCACGAGCGTTGCCGCACCGGATTGATCTGGCTGGGGACGTCATTTCGCAGAATGCGCAGCTCGATGTCCTGGGGTTGGCTTTGACCGGGGGCCAGCCCGACTTCGACTGTCCAATCGCCACAGGGAGGCAAGGCCCTATAGGGATCTCGGGCCATATTGGGCGGAAGCGCGACGGTGACAATCTCGACGCCCTCCCCCGGGTGACCTGCAGTTTCCGGCGCAAAGTCGCGTTGGAAACCGTGGTAGATGCCGAATTGAGCCAAGCCTCTGGGGCCGAAATCCGGGGCGTCCAGAACCAGCTGCAATGCGGTGTCCATGGCCATCGGGGCCGCCGGCATGGCGGGAGGATAGAGCGCGGCCCCTTGCGGCGCAGTGACCTTGACCGCCAGCGAGGACAAGGCCGGTTTCTGGCCGCGCTGCGCCACGGCGATTTCCAGATAGGTCGAGCCGCGATTTTCGGGCGCCACGCGTACCGTCCCGCGAAAGGGGCGGCCGGGACTTATCTCGGCGCGCGCGGCAAGCCGCGATTGCAGGGTATTGCCGGCAGGCAGGATAATCCGCATGGGAACCTTGTGCGTCACATGCCAGTATTCCATAGCCTGTTCCAACGCGGCTGCAATCAGATGCCCCCCGTTTTTGCCAATCCCGCCGAGACCGAAACTGAGGTTCAGCACCAGCGGCAACGGACGCCCGGCCGCGCGCATCATCTCCTCGGTACGGCGCAGGATGTCCTGCACCCCGAGGATCATGGCCCCCGCCATGAAGGTCGCACCGGTATCACTCACCAGAGCCGTCGGCAGATTGACGGCAAGGATCGGAAACTTCTCCGGATTGGCATCCATTGCATCGCCCTGCCCTCCGCCCGCGGCAAGATCGGCCACATGGGTCCCGTGCAGGGCGCGATACCGAAACGGGCTGTGCCCCTGCTCACCGATGGTCGGCAAATCGCGGTAAAACCGGTCTTCGTCAAATTCGGCCTGTATCAGGCGCTGATCGATGTCATCGCGGTAATAGACATGTCCAAACGGGACATCCGCGTCAGCCCCGCGCAGACAGGCTCCATCCTGCTGCCAGACGGAGGCAAACCGCGTGTGTTTCCCGTCGGACATGCGAAACGCAGGATGAGCAAAGGCAATCCCGTCGTCGATGATCCCGATCACGGTGCTGTCCTCGGGCACATCGGGCAGCCCTTCCGAGGGCACCGCCGCGCGGAGCGTGGGATCGCATTGGGCCGTTTGTGGCATCACGGGCGCAAAGAGTGTCCGGTCCCGCACGCCATCGCGCACCCGTTCCAACAGGTCCGACAGGGGCGCGCCCGGATCCGGGACATCCCGGCCTTGATGCAGGGCCCGCGCCTGATCCGGAGACATCAGAACCGGCGGCAAAATCGCCTCCTCGCCTCCGTTGCCGAGATCCAGGGCCAACAGACTGGCCGCAGTCTCCTGTCCTGCGGCACGGGCTTCGGCCTCGAGCGTGTACCACCAATGAGCGACGGGGTGCCGTGGCAAGGGTGCCCCCGGCTGAGCTGTTTCAACGCGCCAGTGCAACGGCATGCTCAGCCCTCCTGCTCTGGGGCACCACGCCGAAGCTCTGCAACACAGGATTGCCACAGCCAGTCCAGTTGCGGGCTATAGCGCAAGGACAGATCTTCGGTCGTCACGGTGGTCACCGTCTCACCATTGATCGCCCCCCCCGCGCGCAGGGCTGTCATCGTATCGAAGGTATAATCCGCGGCCCCGAAGGCCGCCATATCCGCATCGAGCTTGCGCCAGGCCAGGGGGGGCTCCGCAGTGTCGCCATCGGGGGTCGCCGTCTGGACCCGCGCCAGGACATAGCGGGCCAACGTGTCGCCGAGAACCGCACCGGCGGCACTGTCGACGGGAAAATGCACGCCCGCGACGGTGCGGCTCGCGGCGATCCGCACCGCCAGCCTGTCGCATTGGGTGTTGAACTGCTGCAGCCAGGCCGCGGTGTCTCCTTCCAGCGCCTGTGACAGCTCCACCGCCAGCGCCTTGAACAATGTGGCGAGGAACATGGCCTCGGTTGCGTGACCACTGGGCAGCGTTCCATGCGCGGGGGTCTGGATCATCGGCTGGATCTGCGGCGCAAGGCTGGAGGGGCGTGGGCATCCAAAGCCGTGTTTGATCCGGAACTGGACTGTGGCGCAAAACCGGAGCGCCGCCTGCAGAAATGCCAAAGTTGCCTTGTTGCGGGCCGGATGGATATGCGCAAGCGCCGCAAAAAAGGATGTCAGATCCGTCAACTGGACATCGATTTCCTCCATCCGGTCGGCCCGCAGATCCGCATAGTAATCAAGGTAATCCAACTGCTGGGCAAAAACATCTGGTCCCGGCGCGGCAAGGCGCATCAGCTCGACCAGAGGGCCGTCATGGAGCGCGTCGGAATGGCAGACATAGGCCACCCCATGGGTGTTCCCGCCATCCGACGGCACCACATCGATAAAAACGGGCGCCATGAGCTCGTAATCAATCACCGCTGTTTGAGGCGGTCCGGACAGATGACCAAGGTTCGGGCTGTCAAAAATATTGCCTGTCGTCACCTGGGGCGGTTGCCAGCTTCCGGAGATCCCCTCGCGCGTCAGCATGAGCGCGGTCATCATCGCGGCACTGTGCCCAGACCCGGCAAAGGATGCGCCTGTGTGACCTGTGTGACCGGTATGACCCGTGTGCCCTGTATGACCCGTGTGGCCTGTATGCCCAGTGTGTCCTGTATGCCCAGTGTGGCCCGTGTGGCCTGTATGTCCGGTGTGCCCTGTATGTCCGGTGTGCCCTGTATGTCCAGTGTGGCCAGTGTGTCCCGTGTGTCCAAATCGCGCCATCGTCCCCAGTCCCTTAGGTTATAAAATGAATGATCCCTTCGAATACCGCGCAGGAAAACAGGCCGTGCGCGACGCTCACCGTGAAAAATACGTGAGAAAACTTGACCGCGACCATGGCCGCGGCCGGGCCTCAGGCGAGGCCCGCCCGCCTGAGATTGCCGGCAGGGTAATTGGGTTCAGCCAGATCCTTGAGGTCAAAATCAGGTTCGAGGCCGCGGATTTTCTCCAATGCAGCATCCTTCGCCGCTTCGTCACCGCGTTGGTTTTCCAGCGCCGCCAAATAGCGCAAAGGGGGACGAAAGCTCGGAACGAGGGAATGCGCCATCAGGCTATGGTCACGGGCGGCCTCGTAGTTACCAACCAGCGCCGCAGACACGCCCGCCTGCATTTCCCACCAATGTCGCGACCGGGAGAAACGCCCGATCTGAAGAGCGCGGCGCGAAAACTCGACCGAGGCCTCGATCTGCCCGGCGGCGATCTCTGCATTCGCCCGGGAGGCCCAGCCCAACGGGTTCGCAGGGTTCAACGCCGTCGCGTCCCGGGCCAGTTCGCCCGCCACGGTGGCATCCTGTCCTGTCAAAAGGAATACATGTGACGCGGCAGCTTTGAGGGCGGCGTTCTCCGGCTCTTCCAGCAGGGCACGGCGCGCGAGATCTGCTGCCAGTTCCGCCTGATATCCCGGGTCCAGATCCGTGCTCTCCACGATCAGGTTGGCCTGTATGAAGGCACGCCAGGCCAGAAACACACCTTTTGGCATCAGCTCATACGCACGCTGCAAATCAATATCGGCCTGATCCAGATCCGACCGTTCCATGCTGAAAATGCTGCGCAGCGCCCGAAATCCCAGAAGGCTGGCACTGATCCGGTTCTTGCGGGCTTCGCTCACGGTCAATGCATCGACGGCCGCCTCCTGAGCCCGATAGGCGAGTTGCAGCAGATCCTCATTTTCACAGCCCAGAAGCAACTGGGTCTGCCCCCGCCAATGCGCCGTCCAGTTTTGCAGCCCCGCCCCGGCCCCCGGCATGACCACCCGCAGCAACGTCTCGTGCCCGGATTCGAGAATTTGCGTTTTCAGAAGGGTGTGATTGGCAGCCACGAGATCCGACGTCGTGCTGCGGATATCCAAGGGAGCCAAATCAGTGAGGCCTTTCTCGATCTGGCTCTGGAAGACCTCATTGGCGACCTCCAACATCATCTCATCCGACGAATCGCGCCTAAAATAGATGATCGGCTCGCCGGTCGAGGCCGCTGCTTCGGACAGCACTGTGCCGCCTTCTCCGCCCGCCTGCGGCACGCCGCCGGTTTGCTGCCGTTGCTGCGCAAGCCATGCATCAAAGGGCGCGGGCAAATCCAGACCTTCCAGAAAATCGGCAACGTCGGTTCCGCTCTGCAGGCGATCGGCATTGGATGACACGAGATCAGGGTTCAGGGTCAGAATTCCATGTTCCGACAACACAATCTCTGGATTATCAAACGATTTTCGGATCAGCCGCAATTCCTGGCGCAGGCTTGCGGAAGATTGCGACCTGCCCCGACCCTGCCACAGGAGCTTTTGCAGCCAGTCACGCGTGCGCTGCCCCTTGCGACCGGTTGCGAGGGCGGCGATCAATGCCTTGCCGCGCTTACTCGGAACATGAACAACAGTTCCATCCAAAGCAGTGACCTCGAACGGGCCAAACAAATTGACATGAAAGGCAGTTTCTTCGGCCATTTGTCCGCCCCATTCCACCCGAAATCCCACCTCGAGTATTGGAAATCTGGCCACCTCCTGTCAATGCATCATAAAAATAACACTCTCCCGACGCGGTTTCCGCAACGTCGCTGGCCAGCAGCGGAGGTGAAAACTGCGTTGCGCGGAGGGGCTTTCGATCCGACCAGCCGGTGCGCTCGGAGGATCCCACTGCGCGTTTTCATAAAAATTTCAGCAGGTTGAAGGCATCAACGGCATTCGCATTCCAATGAACATCGCGCCTGTCACAGAAGGCGGCCCGGCCCGCGGCGCGCGCATCAGACGCCACGAGCCCCTTGGAACGCAGTGAACACAAGGCGCGTCTGGTAGCGCTCGCAACGGCCGCCGGGCCGATAAACCGCCTGCCCTTGAGCCGAACAGCGGTCAGCCAAGAACCGATGTCACCGCGCGCAGCGTGCCTGCGACAACCCGGTCGGCCTCTTCCCGGCTCAGGCAAAATGGCGGCGCAAAGCCCAGGATGTCGCCCTGCGGCATCGCACGCGCAATGATCTTGTCCTGCTCAAGCAGCTTCGCCGAAATCTGCGGGCCGATCTTGTCTGCGGCGTCAAAGAAAATGCGGCTGTCCTTGTCTTTCACAAATTCCACCGCACACAACATGCCTTCGCCGCGGATGTCGCCGACATTGGGATGCGCCGCCAGTGCTTCGGCCATGCTGGCGTTGAGATAGGCTCCGACCTCGCCCGCATTTGCCACCAAATTCAGATCATCGAGCAGTTTGAGGTTCGCAACCCCGGCCGCCGCACCGATGGGATGAGCCGAATAGGTCCAGCCGTGGCCAATGGGCCCGTTCTCATCCGTTCCCTTTTCCAGCACCGACCAGACCCGGTCGCCGATTATCGACCCCGAGAGCGGCGCATAGGCCGAGGTCAGCCCTTTGGCGATGGTGATGATGTCCGGCTCCATGCCATAGTGATCCGACCCGAACATCGTCCCCAGGCGACCAAATCCGGTCACCACTTCGTCGGCCACAAGAAGGATATCATGGGCCTTCAGCACCGCCTGAATTGCGGGCCAGTAACCTGCGGGAGGCGGGACTATTCCGCCGGTTCCGAGAACCGGTTCACCAATGAAAGCCGCGATCGTGTCGGCGCCTTCCCGTGCGATCAAAGCTTCGAGTTCCGCGACGCAATGGGCCACGAACTCGGCCTCGCTCTGATCCTGATTGGCCCGGCGATAATAATACGGCGCCTCGGTGTGGATGACCTGATCGACGGGCAAGTCGAACTTCTTGTGAAACAGCTCCAGCCCCGTCAGCGATCCGGTCACCAGACCTGATCCGTGGTAGCCCCGCCAGCGAGAGATGATTTTCTTTTTCCGGGGGCGGCCAAGGATGTTGTTGTAGTACCAGATCAGCTTGACATTCGTCTCGTTGGCATCCGATCCGCCGAGACCGAAATAGACCTTGGACATGTTCTTTGGCGCGCGGTCCAGGATCATCTTTGACAGGGTGATCGACGCTTCCGTGCCATGGCCGACGTAGGAATGATAATAGGCCAGTTCCCGCGCCTGATCCGCGATGGCCTCGGCGATCTCCTGGCGACCATAGCCCACGTTCACGCAGTACAGCCCGGCAAAGGCATCAAGCAACCGCGTGCCGTCCCGGTCTTCGATAAACACGCCGGAGGCGGTCTTGACCACGCGCGTCGGGCTCTCACCTCGGGCGTGTTGGGCCAGATGCGTTGAGGGGTGGAAAAAACTCTCGCGGTCCCATTGGTCCAGTTGGTCGTTCTTCAGCATGTCGTATTCTTCCTGTTGCTCTGCCTTGCGCCGCCTGCCTTGCACCGCCTGCCTTGCGCCGCCTGCCGCGCACGCGTCCGGGATGTGCGATGTGGGATGTGGGATCTGAGGTCAGCATGACCAGATCCCGATCGCATCCTTCTGCGGCTGACGGCCATTTCCACAGTCAGGACACCCTGTGAGGCACCCGACCCGGTGCGGAAATTTCAGAACCTATTTTCCATGACCGGATCAGGAGATTTGACCAAAGATCGGCGCACTGGCAGAGGAATCATCTGCCGTTCAACAAGATTTCGAACGGAGGTGGCCCCGCCCCTTTGACCGGCTTCGTCACGATATAGGTGAAATACCGGCTCAGTCCGATGCGCGCCTCCAGCATCTCGTCGATCAGGCGCTGATAGGCATCGATATCGCAGGTCACGATTTGCAGAAGATAGTCGAAGCCGCCGCCCAGCGCCCAGCAGGCGGTCACCTCTTCGTAGCGCTGCATGCCCGCCTCGAAGGCGCGGAAACTCGCCGCGGTGTGATCGGCCAGTTCCGCCGCGACAAATACTGTCACATGAGGTGCAAGTTTCTTCAGGTCGAACTGAGCCGCGTAGCCATCGATGAGTCCCGCCTTTTCCAGCTTCTTGAGCCGCTCCCAGCAAGGGGTCGGTGACAGGCCAACCTGATCCGCAAGAGCGGCCTTTGTGATGCGGCCATCGCGGGACAGGATGCGCAGGATATGAAGGTCACGCTGATCCAGTAGCATATCAGCGCTCGACCACACCGATTACCGCGACACAGTCACCGGTCTGGATCAAGCCCGGAAAATGGCGGCTGATCAGGATGCCACTGCGGCAGGCGCGATACTCCACCGGTGCCTGCCCTGTGCGGTCCCCGGGCCAGACCCGCGCGACCACATCTCCGGCTTGAACCGGATCGCCCAGATCCAGCATCGCCTCGAACAGACCGTCGCCTTCACTGAACAAAAAGCAATCGCCGTCGGGCATCGTCAGGGACAGGGTCGGGTCGATCTGCATCTCGCCCTGAAGGATGCCGAAATGGATCAGCACATTACGGAGCCCCTTCTTGGCGATGGCATTGCTGCGGGCGGAGGAACTGCCACCGCCGCCAAGTTCCGTGGTGACCAGAACCTTGCCCATTTCTTCGACCGCAGTATCGTACATCCCCTCGCTGTCGATCTCCAGCAACTGCACCGAATAGGGCGCGTTGAAGGCCCGCATCGCTGCATAGCATGCGTCCTGCAGCGCTTTGTCCTCAAGAATATGGGCCGCCGCAAAGGGCACAAAGTCCAGGGTCTTGCCGCCGGAATGGAAATCCACCGCGACATCCGCCATCGGCAGGAGAATGCGTTGAAAATAGTCGGCGATTTTCTCGGTTACCGTCCCGTCCGCACGGCCCGGAAAGGCGCGATTGAGATTGCCCCGGTCGATGGGCGACGTGCGGGTGGCAGCCCGAAAGGCCGGCGTGTTGAAATAGGGAATGATGATCAGCCGCCCCGTGACATCCTCTGGTCGGGTGCGATAGGCCAGATCCTGCAGCGCGACCGGCCCTTCATACTCATCGCCATGATTGGCCCCCGTCAAAAGCGCGGTCTTGCCCGCGCCGTTCCGGATCACCGTCAGCGGGATCATGACCGAGCCCCAGGCGCTGTCATCACGACTGTAGGGTAGTTTCAAGAACCCATGGTGGACCCCATCCTGATCCAGCGGAATGGTCGGAGAAATCGGGCTGGGCTTCATGTCGTGGTCCTTTGCGAACAAGAACCAAGCCGGTTCAGGTGGCTTGGTCAACCGCCAGCAATACGAAGGCGCCGCGTGAATTCAACCCCTTCGGGCATCTCGACCAACCACAGACGCGATTCAACCCGGTCGGGCGTCAGGAAAAGAGCAAGGCCGAGCAGCATGCAGCCGCCCTCCGCCGCCCAACTGGTGCCGGTCAGGCGGTGCCAATCAGACCCGGGCTCACACGAGGGGGGCACAAGTCCCTCAGGCAAGACGTTCTAGGCCGTCAGGCAAGAGGATGACGCTGCTCGCGTTCACATGACTGCGCCGATTTGCCAAGGCACGAATTCCACCGCGCCGAACCCCTGTGCCTCGCTCTTGGTCTTCGCTCCGGAGGCGACGGCCAGCATCAGATCAAAGATCTCCTGCCCTTTTTCCGCCAGGGTCACCCCGTCGAGGATATCGCCACAGTTGACGTCCATATCCGGCTCCATTCGGGACCAGAGGTCGGGATTTGACGCCAGTTTGATCGAGGGAACAGGCTGATAGCCAGAGACGCTGCCGCGCCCGGTCGTGAAAGCGATGAGGTTCGCACCCGACGCCGTTTGCCCGGTGACAGAACAGGGGTCATAGCCGGGGCTGTCCATGAAAACAAAGCCTTTTCTGTCAATGGGTTCCGCGTATTTATAAACCCCCGAGAGCGGCGCGCTGCCGCCCTTTGCCACCGCACCGAGGGATTTCTCCAGAATGGTGGTCAAACCGCCCCGCTTGTTTCCCGGCGAGGGATTGTTGTCCATCTCGCCAAAATTGCGCGCCGTATACTCCTCCCACCAGTCGATCAGATCGATCAGCTTGCGCCCGGTGGCCTCGTCCATCGCCCGCCGGGTCAAGAGATGCTCGGCCCCGTAGATCTCGGAGGTTTCCGACAGAATAGACGTGCCGCCGTGTTGCACGAGCATATCGGACGCGACACCCAGCGCCGGATTGGCGGTGATACCCGAATATCCGTCAGAGCCGCCGCATTGCATGCCCAACACCAGATTGGCGGCGGGCGAGCGCTCCCTCACGGCCTTGTTGGCCTCGGCGGCAAGCTCGCGCAGGATTGCGGCGCCCTTGTCCACCGTGGCGCGGGTTCCGCCTTGCTGCTGGATCGTCATGTAGCGAAACCGGGCCTTGTCCTTCAGGGCCTTGCGATCCATCAGATCGGGAATTTGCATGACCTCGCACCCAAGGCCGATCATCAGGATCGCCCCAAAATTGGCGCTATGACCATAGCCCGCAAGGGTCCGGAACAACGTATCATAGCCTTCGCCCTGGCCCGACATGCCGCAGCCGGTCCCATGGACGATGGGCACGATCCCGTCAACATTTGGAAACCCGTCCAACAGGTTGTCGCGCATCGCCGCCTCGGCGATGAACCGGGCCACCGACCCCGCGCAATTCACCGAGGTCAGGATGCCGATGTAGTTCCGCGTCCCGACCCGTCCCGACGGCCGCTGGAAACCTGCAAAAGTCGCGTCCGCCTCCACTCGCCCAAGCGGATGCGCCGCAGATCCAAAGCTATAGTCCTGCTTGTGTTGGCCCATTCCAAGATTGTGCACGTGGACATGCGCCCCCTGCGCGATGTCCGTCGTCGCGGAACCAATTACCTGTCCGTATTTCAGGATATTCTCGCCAGCAGCGATAGCGCGTAACGCGATCTTGTGCCCGGCCGGTACGCCTTCATGGACGTTGCCCCCCCCGGGCAACGACGCCCCGGGCGGAATCTGCTGGAGCGCCACAAGCACATTGTCCGCATCATGCAAGCGCAGCACGTAGGGTTGGGAGTTCTCCCGCGTATCGGTCACAGTATCATCAACTCCTTGATAAGGTCGTCCCGTTCCCCGTCCGGAAGCGCCACAGGCTCTGGCAGATCTTCCAGTTGCGACATTACAGACCCAATAGTCTCCTTCGCAACCAGCCCTGCTCGGATGGCGGATGTCACTGCTCAAAATCCTCTCGCCATGCATAGCAGTTCGCCGGAACGTGTGTCTCTCCCTTTATATCCGAAACTCAGATATGAACTTCAGCGTCTACAAAGATATCGAATTCCTTCAGCATGCTGAAACGGTCCCTGCGTCCGCCTTGCGTAACCAGAGGAACGTCGACCTCAGAGTTCGGCTTGGGATTTCGGACCAATTGCGACGCTGTAGCGCCTGAGGCAGGAACGGCCACATACGGCGAAGCGGAAGCGCCTATCGGCGGTTTCAAGAACCGCGTGTTCCCGGAGACGCCGTGGTTTGGCGCGCGGCAGATGTCCCGCCACACGCAGCGTGCCGGGCGCAAACCTGGGCGACGTCACCCTCGAAGCGTGCCCACGGCGCTACGGGGGCGGCGGTGGACACGTCGCCGTAGGTTGTGAGAACCGCCGCCTGATATGAAACCCAAACCATACCTTAACCCAGTGAAAAACTGCCCCCGAAAACAGGGTCGCCTCTCCCCCTCGCCCTCGCACGTTTCAGGATGAGAAATGCCAGGCAGGAATCCACGCGGTTATTTTGAATTTCTGACTTTACCGGGAATAGGCCCTTGTTGATGCGTATTGGACGGCGGACTCTTGGGCTTATCCGACATCAACATCCATTCCTGATCAAGGACAAGCTCCTTTACGCCTTTCGAAGTCATCGGCTTTCCAAAGAAGAACCCTTGAACCTCTTCGCACCCCTGCGCTTTCAATATACGAGCCTGCTCTACTGTCTCCACTCCTTCGGCATTTGACTTCATGCCCAAAGACGCTCCAAGATCGATCACCGCTTGAATAATGCAATCGGCATCCCTACTTTGCCCGAGCCCGGAAATAAAAGACTTGTCGATCTTGATCTTATCGAAATCAAAACGGCGCAAATAGCTCAAACTGGAATATCCAGTACCAAAATCATCCATAGCTATGCGCACGCCCATGGATTTTATCTGGTTCAATATGGATATCGTCTCCTCGGTGTTTTGGAGAAGAATTCCCTCGGTGATTTCGATTTCCAACCTGCCTGGCGCCACATTTTCTTCTTCAAGAGCGGATCTTATGGTTTCAACAAGATCGCCCTGTTTGAATTGCATCGGGGAAACATTGACAGCAAATTTCAAATGCGGCCAATCGCGGGAATGGTAGCACGCCTTCCGGATCACGTATTCCCCGATAGGAAGAATCAAACCGGTTTCTTCCGCCAAGGTGATGAACTGATCAGGAGGTATGCGCCCTTCCGTTGGGTGGTTCCAACGTAGGAGCGCTTCAACGCCGGCAATTTCGTTGGTATTCAAGTCCACCTGGGGCTGAAAATTCAACTCCAGTTCATCTTCGGCGATGGCGCGACGCAAGTCATTCTCCAGCTTCTTGCGTGCCAGTAGCTTTTGGTTCATTTCTTCGGCAAAGAATTGAAACGACCCGCGGCAGTCGTTCTTGGCGCGATATAGCGCCAAATCTGCCTGCTGGAGGAGCCGCTGTGCATCGACAGTCGTAAATTTCGTGTTCTTGTCGAAGATAGTAATCCCGACGCTTGCACCGATCATTGTCTCGTTGCCGTCCAATTCAAATGGCTTTTCGAGCACGGAAATTATGTTGGTCGCCAGCCGGGCAGCACCGCTCGGTTGTTCGGATACCGATTGGATTATAGCGAACTCATCACCACCCAGGCGCGCCAAGAAATCCCCACGGCCGATAACGGAATTCATCCTTTCGGCGGCCTTGGCCAGCAGAATATCGCCAGCCCCGTGACCGAATATATCGTTCACGTCCTTGAAGTGATCGAGATCCAGGCACAGCACCGCGAAACGGGATTTCAGACGTTCGGCCTCGGCAATGGCATCCGCCAGCCTGTTATTAAACAGGGCCCGATTGGGCAGTTTGGTGAGCGGATCGTGGCTTGCAAGAAAAGATGCACGATCGATCGCCCGCTTCAACACGCCGATCGGCAGGACACGCACTGCGGCAAATATCAATATTCCGAAAATTCCGGAAAAAACCGACACCATGAGACTGCGCAGGAGCAGATCCCTCAGGCTTCGCACTACCTCGAGGCGGGCAACCTCTGTCCCCGCATCAAAGATCGGGGCTGCGGTGCGAATGACAGGACGGAGAGCGGTTTCGCTGCCGACGCTGGTTACGAGATCTCCACTCGAACTTACGAGTTTCCAGCTTTCAATGTCATTATGTGGCCCATTGAGAATATCGTCGATTCGAAGTGTTTCAAATTGCCACATCGTAGGGTTGCGGCCCACAATCTGGGTCACGGCGCGCGCATTTATTTCCACTTCGGCGATCGATCCGCCCTTGATAAACTGGTATCCAAAATAGAAGTATACGACTGGAACGATGACAGCTACGGCAACTGCAGCGATCAATGCAGTTACCGTGGTCACTTGAAGCACACGCGGATCCAAGTTTCCCAAGTCTGACGTCTTTCCAAATTTCACCATGGATCCAGTCAGTTTGCCGGTTTGAAATCGTATGAAGACAGGATGGCTTGGGCTTCTTCGGAGTAGATGAACGTCTGAAAGGCGGCGGCGAGCGGCGACGCTGCATCGCTGGACACGAGGTAAAGAGTCTTCAGGAATTCATCTTCCGGGACATCGGACATATCCGTAGCCTCCGATCTGACCAGTTTCAGCGCTTTCAATTGGCGATTCTCCGCCTTGATCTGTCCGACAGCCATGAGGCCAAATGACCCCTCGAGGCTTTCGAGTGTCTCTGCATTCTCCTGATCGTTCAGCGCAACGACGGCGCTGGCGCGCTCGAAGGCGGCATCGACAGCCTGATCTATCTCTTGCGAGAGGCTCCGAATGACTTTGATGTCACCCTCGGAGGGCGGTCGCATCACCAGGCGGATTGGAGTGCCATTCGGCCATTGACTGGCCTCACCCGAGTAGATCTCGGCAATGTCTTCTGTCGTGATCGTACTTGTGTCATTTCCGACCGACGTGGCAAAAACCATGGCGGTTTGAGCGTAGGGTCGGGCCTTTGCGCCAGCTGCGGCTTCCTTGTCCTTCAGCGGTCGAGAACTGAGACCGAGATCAATCGCCTGGGCGATGACCGCTTTGATGCCGCCACCGCTCCCCAAACTTGGAAGCACCTCAATTTCAGAGCCGGGATGCTGGGCCTCGAAGGCGTCAGCGAGAACCGATATACTGCCCAGTGCAACGCCGGTGCCGCCGATGCGCAGGGTTTCGGCGCTTGCTGCTCCACTGAAAAGAACAGTCGCCATCGCCCCCAGAGCAAGAGTTGCAGAACGGAATACAATGTTGGACACCAAGTTACCCTCCAATTTTTTACCTTCCCATAGAGGGCACGAAAACGTTTAAAAAAACGAAAACAGAAAGGGCGGGCCTGCGCCTTTCCCGGGCTATTTGGTATATCTTTTTTCGTCTGGGGCGTTTCATTGCGGGCCAGGGGGCCAGGCGGTCTCTGGGTGGGCTCTGGGCGGGCTCTCTTTGGGCGGGCTGGTGTCTCCGGCCGTCTTGGTCCTGCGCGGCAATACGTCGGCAAGCGCCGAGGGTACCGTTGGCATCAGGGCACCTGCGCGCATGATCGGGGCCGCTGCGCCTGCGATATGCGTCCGAGCCACGATGCGGTCCCCGATCCGCCCCGTGAAACTGCCTCCCAGCGGCCCTCTCCTGGATGTCGAGATAATCGCCCATTTTCTGGGCAGCGGATCTGAGACAACTCCCGCAGCCCGGGACAAACATAGTGCAAGCTGGCAAATTCGGCATCTCGCGTGCCGAGAATGTATCGGGCGGCAATGACTTAGATCCGAGTGCCGGCGTCGTCGACCTGCAGCTGATCGACGGACACCCTGGCGTCTAAACGGTGGCCGCAGGGCCAGACGCAGCTCAGAGTGCTCAAACACGTCCTGTTTTTTAAGCAGCGCCAAGGCGCGGAGGCTGCGTTTCGGCTATGCACGACCAGAGTGCTGTGAAAATTATTGACTGTTTGGTCAAAAAATGGACACTCGACGATATGGATCAGTCGAGGACTCGCTATGACAAATGAACTTTCTACGAATTTTACAGGCCTTGTGTTTGTAAATCCATTTGTGCTGGCCTCCGCGCCGCCGACGGAAAGCAAACGCAAAATTTTACGGGCCTTTGAGTCTGGTTGGGGCGGTGTCGTGACCAAAACGATCGGCTTGCATCCCGTGGAAAACGTCGCAGGCCCCAAGACGATCTACCAACGCTCCAGCGAAGCGAAACCCTATGTTTCGCGCACGAAGCGCGCAGATACCGTTTCCCATTCGTCCTGGAACTGGGAGTTGATCTCGGATCAGCCGCTTGACCAGTGGCTTCCTGATCTGGAAGAAATCAAAAAGACATATCCCGACCGCATGCTCATCGCCTCGATCATGGCCGGTGCAGGAAGCGACGAAGAAATGGACAATTGGCGCAAGCTTGCAACCGCATGTGTCGGTGTGGGATGCGATGCGCTGGAGTTGAACCTGTCCTGCCCTCACATGGACCGCAAGGATATGGGGGCCAACGTCGCCAATGATCAGGACATCATCAAATCGATTCTGAAGGCTGTCACCGAAGTGGTCAGCGTTCCGATCTGGGTGAAACTCACGCCATCCACGTCCACTCTCGTAGAAGCCGCTGCGGTCGCCTATGCATCGGGTGCCGCCTCAATATCGCTCTGCAATACCTTTCCATCCATCCCCTTGATGGATCCGGAAACCTTGAAGTTTGAGGTTGAGGTTGATGGCCTTGTGACCTCTGGCGGACAAGGTGGGTTAGCGATTTTGAACCAGGCGTTGCAACGTGTGTCGGACATTTCGCGTGCTTTTCCGGACAGGTCGATTTCTGGTATCGGCGGGATAAAAGGGTTCCACGAGGCGTTTAATTTCATTGTGCATGGCGCTGGCAATTTGCAGGTATGCACGGCTGCAATGGAAGAAAAAGGCAGCGGCGGCGTTGGTGTCAAACTCATTCAAGAGTTGAAGGACGACCTGAGCGATTACCTGCGGCGCAAAGGCTATTCCTCAATCGAGGAGTTCCGCGGTATCGCACGCAATCGCGTTGTGGAGCATTCTCAGATCCGCAGAAAGAGTGAGGACTACAATGGCGGCTACGTGAAATCAGCGTAAGCCGGAGCAAGATCCGTCACCGCCTGCCCCGTGGTTTTGTCATTGCTTGCTCTGCCCCCTGAAAACTGGCTCGTTTGATGCTGGAGTTTTCCGTTATATTTCCCTGGCTGGGAGAGGAGCGGAATCGCATGAAAGCATCGAAGTTCACGGAGGCGCAGAAGGCCAGAACATCCTCTGTCGCTTGGCGCAGCGTCGCGGTGTCAATCCGCGACATGGCGATGGAGCCCTCCTCGCCGAAGAGCTGGCCCGCTACGGCGGCACGCTCGGCGGCCGACACGAAATCCTCGATGGCGGCGTTGATCGCGCCGACGCGCTGGTCCAGCGGCAGCGCGATCAGCTCGTTGGCCGACAGCCCCAGCCGCTCCAGCGCGTCGGCAGCGGGGCCACTCCCTGCAGCCGCCTGGCTAAGACGGCGCGTCAGATCCTTTGTCGCCTGCTCTATCCCGGAGATAGAGACGCCTGCGAGTTCACCCGCCCGCTCGAGAGTCTGGATCGAAGCGACCGTCGTGCCGATGGATTGGGCGAGCTTGGCCTGCGCATCCACCGTTTGAAGCCCCGAGCGGACCATGGCCACGCCAGCAGCCGCAGCGGCTGCAACAGCGGCGGCGGCAGCCACCGCGACACGTCGCGGGAACGCCGCGAGCCGCGTGTTGGCCGCTTCCATTTCCCGGCTAAGACGGCCGAACCCGCGCGCACCGGCCTCGCCCACGCCTTCCAGCTCGGCGCGCACCTGCCGCCCACCCACCGCAGCAAGGCGGACGGAGACGCGTTTCTCAGCCATGGGAATGATCCATCTGTTCGTTGAGTTTGGTGACCATCACTGCCTCAACGACGGGCAGCAGTTCGGCCATGGCTAGAGGTGGAATGCCCAGCGCCTCCCCCAGCGCCAGCGCCGCCGACATGTCCCAGCCGATCACCGCGCCGGGCAGCACGCGCAGTTGGCCACCTAGGCGACCGACGAGGTCGCAGATCTGCCAACCCTCATGTGTAAGGGGCCGGTTCAGCCGCGCCGGGCAGTCCGGGCAGGCTTGCGCGCAGGCGTCACAGTAGCGCTCGCCCCCGCCGAAGGACCATTCGGCAAGGGCGCGGAGACGTTCTTTTCCTGTTCCAGCAGCAGGTCCTTGGAAACATAGGTCAGCTGAAAGGCCTCGAAGATCGGCCAGATGTCGAGAAGTGCGTCAACGGCGTCCGGGCTTGGCTCAATGGGACTGCCGTCTGCGTCACCGATGCCCTCCCAAGAAAGGACCGCCCGCCGCGCCAGTGCCTTGGCGAAGGCGACCGCGCGCTCCTCGTCTGAAGCCTCCTCGGGCACCGCGTCCACTACGGGGGCGCTGCGCGTCGCCACCATCAGAGCGGTGGTCAGCGGGCGCAGTTGCACCCGGACGCCCGGCGCGAGGTCGTGCCAGCGAGGTGCATTCGTCAGATCGAGCGTCAGCATCAGTAAATATCCACATCATTCACGAGGGTGGCGGTGCACATCCGGCCGACGACGCTGTCGCGGGCAGGCGCTGCGTGACCGGCTGGGCAAGCCGCTGATCGTCCGTTCTGCCTATCGCAGTCCGGAACACAACCGCTCCGTCGGCGGCGCAACCCGGTCGAAGCACATGGAGGGTGCGGCCTTCGACATCGCCATGACCAACCACGATCCGGCGGCGTTCGAGACGCCGGCACGTGCGGTTGGTTTCCTCGGGTTTGGATTTTATCCGCGCTCGGGGTTCATGCATGTCGATCTCGGCCCCACGCGCCAATGGGGCGAGCGCTTCCCAGTCCGTGCGACTGCATTCGCCGAAGAAACTCCACCAGCGCGCGAAGTGCTGGCCGACAGCCGAACCATGAAGGGCGGTGGAGCAGCAGGAGTAGCGACGCTGGGCGCGGCGGGCCTCGAGGTGGCGCAAAACGTCCTTGCCGAGACCCAGTCCGCTATCATGCCGCTGGTGCCGTATCTCGATACGCTGCGCTGGGTGTTCATCGCGGTCGCGCTCGGGGGCATAGCAGTCACGATCTACGCGCGGATTGACGACTGGACCGTGGCTACGACGCCGACTGGTTCCGAGAAGCGTTGAAAGACAAAGGGATACGCGCCTGCATCCCTGGCCGGAAACAGCGAAAGAAACCTATCAACTACGACAAGCGCAGATACAAACGCCGCAATCGCATCGAGATCATGTTCGGCAGGCTCAAGGATTGGCGGCGGGTCGCGACCCGATACGACAGATGCCCGAAGGTCTTCTTGTCAGCTATCGCACTCGCAGCACTCGTTATCTACTGGCTTTGAAACTCAATGAGTCCTGACCCTAGGTCGTCGGCTGTGGCTGTTGCGGGCGTGTTGCACTCCTGAGTCACTCTGCTCACGCCATGTTCAATTTCGCGTTTGCCGTCTTTTCTCATCTGTCCGGTTTGGGCATTCTCTGGCTGTTCCTCAAAG
>MPDC01000031.1 GCA_001874255.1 Alphaproteobacteria bacterium MedPE-SWcel | reverse complement strand
CTTTCAGGCGCGGCCCCCGCCCGGCCCAACCAATTTGTGATGCGCGCCAAAGGCGGGCGGTGCAAATGGGCGGGAGCACCACCGGAACGTCGAGACTTCCCTCTGCCGCCCGCGCCCTGCACTTCTATAATTCTTGCCACCGGCCTTCAGCCTGCTACCCTGCCCGAAATCCAGACTGTGATCCGGCCTCTGATCGCACCTGTGATCCCGCACCCGATCACCCCCCATTTCAAACACCTGATCTGAATAGGATTTCCATGACCACCACCCTGCCAGACTACTACTTCCGCATCCGCGAGAACGGCGCGCTGGTGTTTCGGATCGACAGCGAAAACCGCAACCGCCGCATCGAGATGGACCAGATCGCGATCATCAACCTGCGCAAAGGAGAGGTCAAACCCCATGGCGACCGGCTGCTCAGCGCGGAGGACCGGGCAGCCATCGACCGCTGGATGGCGGACCGTTCCGACCTGCTGGCCCACCGAGAGGTCGACGATATCCTGCGCACGGTGGATCACCTGAACCTCACCACGCAGTGGGCCCAATCCCGCGCCACCGACGCGCAGCTTGACGATGTGACAGACGCGCTGCTGCTGGCGATGCATGATCTGCGCAATGTGCTGGTGCGCAAAAAGGCCGACCGGCTGACCAAAGGCAACTGACCCCGCCCCCCTCGCGCGCCCAGTCTGGCCCAGGCGAGCTCTCGCCCCAATCTGGCGCACTCAACCGGGCGCCCCCAACATCCCGTCCCCAACCGGGCGCGCCCACAGCCTCAGGTGGCCGGATCCGCATCCCGATCCGCTGAAAGAGGCGCGCGCGCCGCCGACGGCAGCTCCACCCGCCCCAGCGTATGCAGCCAGAACCGGAGCAGCAACAACACCGCCGCCGCGCTGAGCCCGAGGATCAGCCCGGTCCAGACCCCGACCCCGCCCATGCCAAGCCGGAACCCCAGCACATAGGAGGCCGGTACCCCCACCACCCAGTAGCTGAGCGCGGCCATCACCATCGGCACGCCAGTGTCAAGCAAGCCCCGCAACAGCCCCAGCGCAATCGCCTGCATGCCATCCATCAGCTGGAACAGCCCCGCCATCGCCAGCAGCGCAATGCCGATCGCCAGAATATCCTGTTTCTGCGGGTCGCCCGGATCGAGGAACATCAGGATCAGCGGCTCGGGCGTCAGGAAAAACACCAGCGCCGTTGCCACCGCGATCAGGAAAGACGCCACCGTGACCACCACCGCGCCGCGGACCATATGATCCTTGTCGCCGCGGCCCAGCGCGGTGCCGACCCGGATCGTGGCCGCATTCGACAACCCCAGATGCATCATGAACGTCAGCCCCGTCACCGTCATCGCGATGCCATGCGCCGCCAGCGCCACCGTGCCCAGCCACCCCATCATCAGGGACGAGGCCGTGAACAGGCTGACCTCGCACAGTGTGGTCAGGCCGATCGGCAGCCCATGGCGAAAGATCTCGCGCAGCATCTCCCAATCTGGATGATGCAGGTTGCGCAGCAGGTCATGCTCCGGCAGCCGCCACAGGCTGTAGGCGATCACGGCCACGACGGACACCGCCTGGGTCGCCAGAGACGCCAGCGCCGCGCCGCGAAGCCCCATCTCGGGCGCGCCGAAATTGCCGAAGATCAGCACATAATTGGCCGCCGCATTCACCAGCGTTGCGACCACGGTGATCCACAAAACGGCCTGCGTGCGCTCCAGCCCGGCAAGGTAGGATTTCAGCACCATCACCAGCAGGGCCGGAAAAATCCCCCAGCCCGCGATCCGCAAGTAGGCCCCCGCATCGGCCGCCACCTGGGCCTCCTGTCCGGCGGCCAGCAGGATGGCTTCGGAATACCACATCATCGGCATCGCCAGCAGCCCGTAGACCACCGACAGCCACAGCCCCATCCGGGTCGCCCGCCTGATCCGTCGGTGATCCCCGGTCGCCGCCGCCGAGGCCACCACAGGCATCACCGCAAATGCGAAGCCCGCCCCCAGAATGAACCACACGAAAAAGAACGACTGCCCCAGCGTCACCGCCGCCAGCTCGGCAATCCCATACCAGCCGAGCATCACCGTATCGGTCATGCCGATGGCGAATTGCGCCAGATGCCCCCCGATCAGCGGCAGGCCGAGTATCGACAGGGCGCGCACATGGCCGCCATAGGTCATTTGGGTTGTTTCGGGGCTCACCATCACACGGTCTCCTTGTCCCAAAGCCCTTAGGCCGCGTTGCAGGTGGCGACAAGTCGGCTTTGCGTACCGATACAATTGCACAAGGTTTCAGCAGAAATGAATCGTCAATTTGGCAAGATCGGACATTGCGAGCCCCCTGAGCGAGCCCCCTGACCCTGACCCCTGTTCCTGCGGCCTGACCCCTGTCCCTGCGGCCTGACTCAGCCCCCCGACCCTGCCCCCCCGACCCTGCGGCCTGACGGCGATCCCGCAGGCCCGTCAGAGGCTGCGCAGCAGAAGTTGCAGACAGAAGATCAGCACCATGGCCCCGGCACAGATCTCAAGCAGAGCCGCCAGCCGGGCTCCGCCGGTACCGGTTCCGGCTGGCCGCCCCGGCCCCGCGCCGCGCGCCAGCAGCCCGCTGCGCACCCCGGCGGCGACCAGCGCGACCGCAAGGGTGACACTGGCGGTGCCGAGCCCCATGACAAAGGTCCCCGCAACCCCGGCCCCAAGGACCCCCAGCCGCCAGGTCAGCAATAACAGGAACACCGCGCCGGTGCAGGGACGTGCCGCAATGGCCAGAACAATCGCCAACGCTTCCCGCAGCGAGCTCAGCCCTTCGGCCTCCTGCGGGGTGGGGCCGTGGCGATGGCCGCAACTGGCGCAGACCTCACCCACCGCGCCGACATGCGGGTGGTCGTGATCCGCCGCGTCGCCGTGACCGCCATGCCCATTGTGCTCCGCGTTTCCACTGTGCTCCGCGTGTCCATAGTGACCTGTATGACCTGTATGACCGGCGTGCCCCATTTGACCGGCGTGACCAGCGGGTCCACCATGATCGCCGTGACCGCCATGCCCCCCCTGACCCAAAACCGACACCGCCGCCCGGCGCCACAGCGGCCAGCCCCGCCGCAGCCCCCGCAGCATCAGATAGAGCCCCAGCAGGGCCATCAACCCGTAGGAGACCGGCGCCAGCAGATGCTCTGCGGTCTCGGTCAGCCGCACGCGCCCCCAGTCAAACAGCCACACCCCCGCCAGCACCAAAAGCACCGCCGTGGCGGCCTGCGCCAGCGAGGAGACCACCGCCAGCCCCGACAGGCGCCACAGCGGCACCGACCGGCCCAACCCGTAGCCGCCAATGACCATCTTGCCATGACCCGGCCCGGCCGCATGAAAGAACCCATAGGCAAAACACACGCCCATCAGGCTCCACCAGGCGCCGGGGGCTCCGGATTTCAGCCCCCGCAGCCCCCGCGCCATGGCGTTCTGCGCCGCGCGCTGCGCCTCTGATGCCGCGTGCAACAGCTGATCCGCGCCGCCAAAGACCCAGAGCCAGAGCGCCGCCGCGCCCACGCTCAGCAGAAACAGCATCCCCAGTGTCGTCAGGACAGTCCGCGCCATCTCAGGCGTCACACTCCAGCATCACGGTGGTGGCAAAGGCGCGGCCGACCTCCGGATAGGCGTCCTCGGCCTGATCGGCGGGCATCGCATAGAGCAGCTCTTCGACCAGCGTATAGGCCCGGTCCAGATCCGGAGCCGTCACCGTGGCGGTGCAGGGGCCGCTGACCGTCACCCCGCCGCTGACCTCATAGGCGGTATAATAGGTGGGATCATAGGCCCGCAGCGTCACCCCGGCGGCAGGCACAGGCGCGGCGGCGGCAGGCACAGGCGCGGCGGCGGTCAAGACCCGCCGATGCCGGGTGGTGATGACCCCATCCACCACTTCGGTGCTCAGATGCTGCGGCGCGCCCAGCCCCAGCCCCTGCGCCCCGGCAGACACATAGAGATCGCCCGCAAAGCCCGGCGACCAGTTCAGGTCAAACCCCTGCAGCCTCTGCAGCTCCGCCTCCGTCAGCTGCCCGTCGAGATCCGCATCCAGCGCGAGATCCTCGAAAATCAGCAAGGAGTAGAAATCGTCATAGGCCCAGGTGATCTCGACCGCGCGCAGCATGCCCGCGTCATCCACCTCCAGCGCCAGCCCGGTGTCGACAAAAATATGAGGATGCGCCGCAAGCGGAGCAGGCAACAGCAGCCACAGGCCGAGACAGACAGGTTTCATCATGGCTCTGACTCCTACTGCGACAGCCGCCGCCTCTCAAGTCTCCATATCGACGCGCAGCGCCCCCGGCAGCCTGACGCCGATCCCCGGCAGAGGGGCCATCCCGCTGCAGGCCACACCCCTGCGGACACAGCTCTTCCACACAGGCCACGCCCCCCCCACACAGGCCACAACTGGCCTCAACTGACCTCAGCTGTGGCTCCAGTCCTGCGGATCGTCGAGATTTCCGGGACTGAGACCCAGCACATCGCCCTCGGTCGAGCAGCCAAGCCCCAGCACCGTGCGGTTGGCATAGGCGAAATAGGCCACCACCTGATTGATCTCGAGGATCTCGCCATCGCTCAGCCCGGCCTCGCGCAGAGGCCAGACGTCCTGCGATGTCAATTCCGCCGGTCGCTCTGTCAGCTTGCGCGCATAGCGCAAGGCCGCCCGTTCGGCCTGCCGCACCGGCATGCTGTCGATATCGCGCGCGGTGACGGCGGCCAGCATGGCGTCCACCCGCTCGCCGTCATGCATCAGCCGTTTCAGCCCGACCTCATGGTGGAGCCGACAATAGGCGCAGTCGTTCAACGCCGACACCCAGATGCCCAGCAATTCCAGAAACCACTTGGGCCGCTCGTTGCTGGTGTGATGCAGCACGTTCTTGTAGAGCGCCATATGGCCTTCCATCGAATGCGGCCGCAGCGAGTGCAGCTGCATGATGTTGTCGACCCCACCATCGGGGCCCGTCATCCGTTCATAAATCTCGCGCAGCTTGCCCGTCGCACTGCGAAACGGAATCACCTCTATCCACGGCATTGACGACCCCCTAAAAAACACTGGCCATTCACCGGTGGATCGCTGGCAGATTTCTGTCGGATCACTGGCGGATCACTGCCCGATCGCTTGCAGATCACTGCCCTATCGCTTGCAGATCACTGGCAGATCGCTGGCCTACTCATAACAAACATCGCCCTAGGGTAAGCTGTACCGCGTATTATTCAAGCCGCATGGGCAGCCGCCGGAGAATATGTCACGCGGATTGGCATATTCCGGCAGCGCCTGCGGCTCTGCGGCAACACCCGCGCCCCCGCCGTCACGGGTGGCCTGCCCGCGCCTCTCCCCATGCGCATCTCCAGACCGCCTACAAAGCGCCGCACTGCGCCCCTTCCCCCGCCCTGCGACATGCGCCATAATGGCCGCAACCAATAGCAACAAATGAGCAGCGCGACACATGGCCGACGATCTTCTCAGCCCCAACATGTCCGAAACCTATGACGCCTCCTCCATCGAAGTGCTCGAAGGGCTGGAACCGGTGCGCCAACGTCCGGGCATGTATATCGGCGGCACCGACGAACGCGCCCTGCATCACATGGTGGCCGAGATCCTCGACAACTCCATGGACGAGGCCGTCGCAGGCCACGCCAGCCGGATCGAAGTCACCCTGAACGAAGACTATTCCGTCACCATCACCGACAATGGCCGCGGCATCCCGATCGACCCGCATCCGAAGTTCCCCGAGAAATCCGCGCTCGAGGTGATCCTCTGCACCCTGCACGCGGGCGGCAAATTCTCCGGCAAGGCCTATCAGACCTCCGGCGGTCTGCACGGCGTCGGCTCCTCGGTGGTCAACGCCCTGTCCGACAGCCTCATTGTGCAGGTGGCCAAGAACAAGGAGCTGTTCGAACAACGGTTTTCGCGCGGCATCCCCCTCGGTCCGGTCGCAAAGATCGGCGCCGCCCCCAACAAACGCGGCACTTTCGTCACCTTTCACGCGGATGAACAGATCTTCGGCTCGCATCGGTTCAAACCCAAACGGCTCTTCACCCTCGCCCGCTCCAAGGCCTATCTGTTCTCCGGTGTCGAGATCCGCTGGAAGAGCGCCATCGACGACGGCGAAACCCCGACCGAGGCCACCTTCCATTTCCCCGGCGGCCTCAAGGACTACCTGACCGAGGTACTGGGCAAATCCACCACCTACGCCGACGCGCCTTTCGCAGGCAAGGTGGAGTTCCGCGAGAAATTCGGAGAGCCCGGCTATGTGGAGTGGGCGATCAACTGGACCCCCTCGCGCGACGGCTTCACCCAGAGCTACTGCAACACCGTCCCCACGCCCGAGGGCGGCACCCATGTGGCCGGGTTCTGGGCCGCCATCCTCAAGGGGATCAAAGCCTATGGCGAGCTGGTCGGCAACAAGAAGGCCGCCCAGATCACCCGCGACGACCTGATGGCGGGGGGCTGCGGGCTGGTGTCCTGCTTCATCGCCGACCCGGCCTTTGTCGGCCAGACCAAGGACCGCCTGTCGACCGAAGGCGCGGCCCGCATGGTGGAGAACTCGGTCCGTGACCATTTCGACAACTGGCTGGCGGCCGATACCAAATCCGCCGGCGCCATCCTCGATTTCCTGATCCTGCGCTCCGAGGAACGGCTGCGCCGCAAACAGGAAAAAGAGACCCAGCGCAAATCCGCCACCAAGAAACTCCGCCTGCCCGGCAAGCTCACCGACTGCACCTCCAAGGACCGCTCCGGCACCGAATTGTTCATCGTCGAGGGCGACAGCGCCGGCGGCTCCGGCAAGGGCGCGCGGCACCGGGAATATCAGGCGCTGCTGCCGCTCAAGGGCAAGATCCTGAACGTGCTTGGCGCGGCCTCCGGCAAACTGACATCAAACGCCGAGATCCGCGATCTCTGCGAGGCGCTTGGCGTCGGCCTCGGCACCCGCTTCAACCTCGACGATCTGCGCTATGACAAGATCATCATCATGACCGATGCGGATGTCGACGGCGCCCATATCGCCTCGCTGCTGATGACCTTCTTCTTCACCCAGATGCGGCCGCTGATCGACGGTGGCCACCTCTACCTCGCCTGCCCGCCGCTGTTTCGCCTGACCCAAGGGCCGCGCCGGGTCTATTGCCTCGACGAGGCCGAGCGCGACAAATGGCTGGAAAAAGGCCTGGGCGGCAAGGGCAAGATCGACGTCTCCCGCTTCAAGGGGCTTGGCGAGATGGATGCCAAGGATCTGAAAGAGACCACCATGGACCCCAAGACCCGCAAGCTGATCCGCGTCACCATCGACGAGGACGAGCCCGGCGAAACCGGCGATCTGGTCGAGCGTCTGATGGGCAAGAAACCCGAGCTGCGCTACCAGTACATCCAGGAAAACGCCAAATTCGTCGAAGAGCTGGACGTCTGAGGCGCGCGCGCCGGCCCCAAAACCGGCCTTCGCGCTGAAATCACGCTGGTGGCGGAAAGATCACGTCGCCGGACTCAGCCTGAGTTCGGCGAGGACGCGCGAATGTCCAACGATGGCGACCCGGTGCAAGCCCTCCTGCTCAAGTCCCTCCTTCACCCCCCGGCGCTGGCGCAACAGCCCCGCGCCGCACGCAAGCCACCCCGGCCACCCCCAAAAAATCGGCATTCCTGAAAAAATTCACCCAGCCCGCGAATAATCTCCGCGCCCCCCGTGTTTCCCTAGCATCACAGGATGACTTCAGACAAAGGAACACATCATGGCCGAGACCATCAAGATTGCAGGCAAAGCCTATCCCGCCGACCTCGCGGGCATGCTCAAGCACAACACCATGCGCAACACCTTCGGCAACTGGATTGCCCGCGAGAAAAAAGTGCTGCTGCCGCACATCAAATACGCGATTGCACAGATGAACAGCGCCGATGGCCGTCATCTGTTTCAGACCTATATCTCGGAAGATCTGCCCGAAAAGGACCGCATCGATCTGCCGGTCAACATCTACAGCCTTCTCGATCGGGAAGACAAAAGCGCCACCCCCCGCGCCGCGGCCTTCAAGGCGCTGCTGAGCAAGGCGAAGAAATTCACCCTCGGGCCGCTCGACCACTACCGGCCAGAGTTCTTCGAGTCCAAGACCTTTCGCGATCTGGTGATCAAGCTGATCGGCCAGACCGATGCCAAGAAAGAGGCAAAGGCCCAGGGCATCAAGGACGACAAGGCCCTGTTCGAGATCATGATCCTCACCAACAGCGACCGCAAGGACGAGGCCATCAAACAGGCCAAGGCCCTGGTGAAGAAGGAAAAACTCAGCAAGGATCAGGAAGCCTCCCTGATCCGGCAGATCAAACACGGCCGCGCCTGAGCGACCAGAAGGCTGGCGGGCGGGCGGACTGGCTGGCGGACGGGCGGGACCTCTGTGCAGGCCCCTGTTGCCTGCCCGCCACCCCTCAGCGCTCCCTCCCCGGCCGCGCTCCCCGGCGGCCCAAGCCTGTTGCGACCCCGCTAGGGTCGCGACCCCACCGCCCGTCAGCGTCGCGCCCCCGCCGCCCGCCAGCGTTGCGCCCCCGCCACCCGTCAGTGTTGCGACCCCGCCGCCCGTCAGTGTTGCGACCCCGCCGCCCGTCAGTGTTGCGACCCCGCCGCCCGCCCGGCTGCGGCGATTTTAACCGCGCCCTGTCATTCTGGCGCGGTCGCGACATCGGAGGCGGGCTGACATCCCGCCCCACACAGGAGAACAGGCCCCCTCAGACCACCCTCACCCGGGTGCAGGGGATCTCAGCGAGACGCGGCCACCCCGCGCCCCCTCTCCGCCCCCCGGGGATTCAAACCCACGGGGCGGCGCCGCCTCTCATCGACGCTCTTTCGCCTCGATCCCATCCGGTCGCCCTCTCCCGAGGTTGATCCCGCGGACCTCTCCCGCCTACACTTCTCCCGCCAGCCGGTCTCCCGGCCCGGCAGAGAGGGTCTTTTGCCTGCGCAGATACCGCCCGCAGACAGGCCACGCCACCCGCCCCCAGCCACGAGGATCCCACCATGCTTCCTGCCTTTGACAATATCAGCCGGGTGCCGCGCGACCGTGACTAGACTTCTGTTCTGCCTGCTGATCCTGCTCGCCGCCTGCGGTCGTTTGCCAACAGAACGCGAGCGGGCGTTCCTCGGTCAGATCTACGGCGCCAGCCTCGATCTGGATCGCCTGCGGCTGGTCGAGGGCGCCCCCCTGCGCCCCGTCACCTTCCGCCGCCCGCAGCGCCCGCGCGTCACCTGCCGCGAACGCATCCTGCCGCCGCGCCCGGCCGGCGAAGAGGTCACCGCCTCGCCGGCCGCCGTGGCCCTCTTCAACCGCATCTTTTTCACCCGCGACTGGTTCCTCGAGGACTACCTGCCCGAATTCCCCGAGGCGCTGCCGCTGGTCGAGGCAATGCTGCTCGCCCATGAGGCCACCCACGTCTGGCAATGGCAAAACCGCGCGCGCACCGGCTACACGCCGCTGAAGGCGCTGCGCGAACACGGGGCCTCGCCCGACCCCTATCTCTTTGATCCCGATGGACCTGCAGAGTTTCTCTCCTACGGCTACGAACAACAGGGCACCATCGTCGAGGAATACGTCTGCTGCCGCGCCCTGGCGCCACAGGCCCCTCGCACCCGGCGCCTGCATGCCATGCTGGCAGCCGCCATGCCGGTCTCCGCCCTGCCGCAACGCCGCCAGAGCGACGTCTACCTGCCCTGGAAAGGGGCCCGGATCGAGGGCATCTGCGATTGAGAAATCCCATGCTGACACGCAGGTTGCAGGAAACACCCGCTCCGGTCGCAACAGGCCTTGTGAGCCCGCCGACTTGCAGCCATGGTGCCCGCAGGTGAGACGCACCGGATGAGGCCGATGGGAAGAGGACGCGACATGACCC
Source organism: Alphaproteobacteria bacterium MedPE-SWcel (assembly GCA_001874255.1). GTDB lineage: Bacteria > Pseudomonadota > Alphaproteobacteria > Rhodobacterales > Rhodobacteraceae > Epibacterium. The sequence goes on along the minus strand of MPDC01000031.1, from coordinate 31,416 downwards.
AATATGCGCTGATGATGCTGGCGGCCGGGATCGGCATTCCGCTGCTGGCGGCGCTCAATGCGCGGTTGGGGCAGTTTCTCGGCGCACCGGGGGCGGCCAGTGTGGTGCTGTTCGCGGTGGCCTTCCTGACGGCGCTGGCCTTTTACGCGCTGGTCGGGCCAAAGACGCTGACGCAGGCGGCAAGCGCTCCGAAACATCTGCTGCTGGGCGGGTTTCTGGTGGCCTTCTACGTGCTGTCGATCACCCATGTCGCGCCCCATTTCGGCGTCGGCAATGCGGTGTTCTTCGTCCTGCTCGGACAGCTCGTCTCCGCCGCCGCGATCGACCACTTCGGCCTCTTCGGAGCTCAGGTCAACCCGCTGACCGCCATGCGCCTGCTGGGAATTTCCGTCATGGCCTGCGGCGTCTGGATCACCCAGATCGCCGCCTGACTGCGACCTGGCCACCGTCTGATCAACACCTGCCTGCCACCCGCGGTCCCGCCGCCCGCACGCGGCAGTCGCGCGCTGTCCGGCGCCGGCCCCACGCCGCGTCCTGACCGCTCCTTCGGTGCTCAGTCCCCCGCGCAGAGCACGCCCGCGTCGAGCCGCACCATCCGGTCCATCCGGGACGCCAGGTCGAGGTTATGGGTCGCGATCAGCGCCGACAGGCCGGTTTCGGCCACCAGCCGCATCAGCACGTCAAACACCTGATCCGAGGTGGCAGGATCCAGGTTCCCGGTCGGCTCATCCGCCAGCAGAATGCGCGGCCGGTTGGCGAGGGCCCGACAGACCGCCACCCGCTGCTGCTCCCCGCCAGAAAGCGCCGCCGGACGATGCGCGGCGCGGCGCTCCAGCCCCACCAGCGCCAACAGCTCGGCGCCGCGCGCCTCTGCCGCCCGCTGCGACACGCCATCGGCCAGCTGCGGCAACACGATGTTCTCCAGCGCGGTGAATTCCGGCAGCAGATGGTGAAACTGATAGACAAAGCCCACGTCCTGGCGCCGGACCCGGGTGCGCCTGCGCTCGCTCGCGCCGCTCATGTCCTGCCCGCCGATCCGCACTGCGCCCGCATCCGCCGTATCCAGCAGACCCGCGATCTGCAGCAGGGTCGATTTGCCCGCCCCCGACGGCGCCACCAGCGCCACCACTTCGCCCGCATGCAGGCTCAGATCCGCGCCGCGCAACACCTGCACCTCTCCCGGCGTGCCCGGCAGATAGGTCTTCTTCAGCCCCTCCAGCTGCAATGTGATCTCACTCATAGCGCAGCGCCTCCACCGGGTTCATCCGCGCCGCACGGCGGGCGGGAAAGATCGTCACCAGGAACGACAGCCCCAGCGACAGGCCAACCGCCGACAGCACATCTCCCAGCCGCAGTTCTGCGGGCAGCGCATAGATCCCGCGGATCGACGGATCCCAGACACCGCCGCCCATCGCATAGTTCACAAAGGAGAAAATCGGGTCGATATAAAGCGCGAACAGACAGCCCAGCACCACCCCCATCACGGTACCGATCACCCCCGTGATCGAGCCGCAGATGAAGAACACCCGCAGGATCGACCCCTCACTCAGCCCGATGGTGCGCAGGATGCCAATGTCGCGCCCCTTGTTCTTCACCAGCATGATCAGGCCGGAGACGATATTCATCGTCGCAATCAGCACCAGGATCGACAGGATCACGAACATCACGTTGTCCTCGACCTCCAGCGCCCGCAGAAAGCCCCCCGAGGCGTCACGCCAGCTCCAGACACCATAGCCCGCGCCCGCCGCCTGTAGCAGCGGCAGCATATATTGATCCACCGCTTCGGGATTGGCGACCATCACCTCGATCTCATCAGCGACGCCTTCGCGATTGAAATAGCTCTGCGCCTCGGCAAAGGGCAGATAGGCACGGGTGTTGTCGATATCATAGCGCCCGGCGGTGAAGACATAGACCACCTCATAGGCATTGACCCGGGGCGAGGTGCCAAAGGCGGTCTTGATCCCATTGGGCGAGATCAGCTTGATCGTGTCGCCGACCCGCACCCCGAGGCTGCGCGCCACCCCGGACCCGATGGCGATCCCCGCCTCAAAACGCGCCAGATCGCCATAGGCCTCGGCACTGTGGGCCACGCCCGGAATCCGCGCCAGATCCGCCGCCGCGATGCCATAGACCTGCACCCCCGCGTTGCGGTCGCCACGGCTGGCCATCACCTGCCCCTTGATCAATGGCGCCGCCTGCAGCACCCCCGGCACCTGCCCCGCCGCCTCGGACAGCGCCGCATAATCGGCGATGGTGCGGTCCAGCCTGCCACCCGCCGTCACCTCGCCATGGGCATAGAGCGTGGCATGGGCATTGGCCCCCAGAATGGTGCCGACAAATTCCGACCGAAAGCCGGAGCGCACCGCCAGCGTCGCGATCAGCGCAAACACCGCCAGGGTGATGCCGATCAGCGAAATCCAGGTCATCACCGACACGCCGCCTTCGCTGCGGCGGGCCCGCAGGTAGCGCCAGGCGATCATCCATTCGAAACGGGAAAAGGGCGCAGGTCCGGCCATGCAGGTGTTCTTTCTATGCGGAGCGCGGAACCGATCCGGCGCGGGAGGAGCGAGGCATCGGGCGGACCCTAGGCGCGGGCGACGAGGCGGTCAAGCAAGCCGGTCGCGGCGGCTGCGACGGCGGCGGATACGGGCAGAACCGCGCCGGAGCAATCCAACCAGGCCCCGGATCACCCCGGCGCCCAGGATCATCCCCGCTCCGGTCAACAGCAGCGCATCGGCCGTGACCGGAACCGCAGGCTCAAACGCCCGGAGGGTGGCCGCAGCGATGTCAGTTTCTGCAAAACGGTGCAGATGCAGGGCGCGCTCCACCGGAGACAGCGCCGCCAGCTGGTGCAGATCCGCGGCAAGCCGTTCGTAGCGGTCGATGGTGGCGGCCATGGTCGCGGCCCGCTCTGCGCCGATTTCGCCCGAGCGGGCCAGTTGCACCAGGGCCGAATGGCGCTCCAGCCCCACTGCGGCGGCATCCGCGTCGAACGCCGCCACGACGCGGCGCAGCGCATCCACATGACCGCCCAACCGCTGCAAATAGGCCTGCGCATAGGCGGGAAACTGGGACAGACCCGCGCCGGTGCAGAGCCCAGCCAAGAGAGAGATCACGCGCGATATCATGGCTCTGCTCCTTCAACCCAGTCCCGGGACACAGCAGGATGCGGTCCCAATCGAGACGTTCCCGCCCCCACGTCCGCGCCCCCGCCCGTTCTGACCCAACATCTGTGATCCCAAACGGCAACCTGCCCGACGTCTGTTCCCGGAGGTCCGATATCCCCCGACCCAAAGCTTCCGCCCGACCCGCGTGCACGGGGCACAGCGGTGCGCTCCCGCCCCCTTTTGGTGTTTTGCCGAAGGCAAAACGCCGAAAAGGCGTTGGGGGTGGCGCCGGGCCATAGGCCCGGCGCCACCCCCAACCCGCAAGGCCCAACGGGACCAGGGCACCCTGTGCCCGCAGGACCGGCGGGAGCAGCCCCCATCGCCGAACCCCATCGCCTTCCCCGGGCGCTCAGAACCCGCGCGGCGTCGGATGTGCGGCGTATATGGCGGCGATCTTCTTCACCGCCTCTTCCGGGCTCAGCTCTTCGCTCTCTCCCGTCCGGCGCGAGGTCAGTTCGACCACGCCATTCTTCAACCCCCGCGGCCCCACCGTGATCCGCCAGGGCAGACCGATCAGATCCATGCCCGCAAACTTGGCACCGGCCCGCTCCTTGCGGTCATCATAGAGCGGCTCCAGCCCGATCGCGGTGAGCGCAGCATAGAGCTGCTCGCAGGCGGCATCAGCCTCATCGTCGCCCTGCTTCAGATTGACGATCCCGCAATGGAACGGCGTGACCCCCTCGGGCCAGATGATGCCCTTGTCGTCATGACTGGCCTCGATGATGGCACCCAGAAGACGCGATACGCCAATCCCGTGCGAGCCCATATGCACCGGTACCGACGCGCCATCGCCGGTCTGCACGGTGGCGTTCAGTGCCTCGGAATACTTGGTTCCGAAATAGAAGATCTGCCCCACCTCGATGCCGCGCGCCACCCGGCGGCGATCCTCGGGCACCGCCTCGAACAGAGCCGCATCATGGGTCTCGTCGGTGCGGGCATATTTCGAGGTGAACTCCTCCAGGATCGCCTGACACTGCGCCACATCGTCGTAATCGATGTCGCGGTCGCCAAAGGTCAGGTCGGTGACGGCGCTGTCATAAAACACCTCCGACTCGCCGGTTTCGGCCAGCACCAGGAATTCATGGGTGTAGTCGCCGCCGATCGGACCACCGTCCGCACGCATCGGGATCGCCTGCAGGCCCATGCGTTCATAGGTGCGCAGATAGCTCACCAGATGGCGGTTGTAGGCATGCAGCGCGTCTTCTTTGCTGAGGTCGAAATTATAGCCGTCCTTCATGTAGAATTCCCGCCCCCGCATCACGCCAAAGCGTGGGCGGATCTCGTCGCGGAACTTCCACTGGATCTGATACATGGTCAGCGGCAGGTCCTTGTAGCTGCTGACATTGGCGCGGAACACATCCGTGATCAGCTCTTCGGCGGTGGGGGTGAACAGCATGTCGCGGTCGTGGCGGTCCGTGATGCGCAGCATTTCCTCGCCATAGGCGTCATAGCGCCCGGACTCGCGCCACAGATCCGCCGACTGGATGGTCGGCATCAGCATCGGGATATGACCCGCGCGCATCTGTTCCTCATGCACGATGCCTTCGATCTTTTTCAGCACCCGAAACCCCAGCGGCAGCCAGGAATAGATCCCGGCGGCGGATTGTTTGATCATGCCGGCGCGCAGCATGTAGCGGTGGCTGACGACCTGAGCCTCGGAAGGGGTTTCCTTGAGGACAGGCAGGAAATAGCGGGACAGGCGCATTTTGGCTCCGTGCGGTAAAATTCGGTTTGGCCCGGTGTAGAAGGTGTGGCTGGGTCAGACAAGAGCCGAGATCCGTTCCGCCATGGCCTCCCGTCCCGCCCAAGGCCCCACCAGCTTACCACCTCGCCCCCATCGCCCCCGCCTTGCCCCCACCACGCCCCCAGCCAGCCAGGGTCCCCGCAATCGCCGTCGCCTCATTCAAGACTTGAACCACGGTTCAGGATTTCGCATCGTGGCTCAAATTTGCTTCGGAGCCAGCGCAGATGAGCCACACGATCACCGAACCCGCGCGTGACATTGACGTCATTCACCAAACCGACGTGCTGGTGGTCGGCTCCGGCCCCGGCGGGCTGGCTGCGGCGCTGGCGGCGGCCCGCAGCGGCGTCGGGGTGACACTGCTGGAGCGGTTCGGCTGTTTCGGCGGCAATATCACCACCGTCGGCGTCGAGGGCTTTGCCTGGTATCGCCATGAGGAAACGGTCGAGGCCGGCGGCATCGGCTGGGAATTCGAGGAGCGCGCCAGGGCGATGGACGCGGCCACGCCCGAAAGCCAGTCGCTGTCCTACGAGCTGGACGCCGAAGGGTTCAAACTGGTGGCCGACACGCTGGTTGAGGAGGCAGGCATCCACCCGATGCTGCACCGCATGTATGTGGCCCCGATCCGCGAGGGCAACCGGATCACCGGGGTGATCGTGGAATCAAAGGCGGGCCGCGAGGCGATCCTGGCGAAACGGGTGATCGACGCCACCGGCGACGCGGACATTGCCCGGATGATGGGCGCGCCGACGATCAAGACTCCGGTCGAGGAGATGCAGGCCGCCAGCGTCATGTTCCACATCGCAGGCGTCGACAAGCAGCGGTTCATGGAGGGCGTCAAGGCCGACCCCCAGACCTACAAGGACTGGTCGACGGGCGAATGGCAGGTGGAGACCTCGGGCAAGGAGGACGACATGTTCTCGCCCTTCCTTGCCAAACCCTTTGCGCAGGCGCTGAAGGACGGGCTGATCCCGGCGCATCTCAACACCATCGGCGGCACCTGGGGCGCGGTGCACGACTCGGGCGAGATGACCTATATGAACCTGGTGCATCTGGCGGGCTGCGACGGCACCGACCCGGACAGCATGACCCGCTTTGAAATCGAGGGCCGCAAACAGGCGATGCATGCGATCAACGCGCTCAAGGCTTATACCCCCGGCTGCGATGGCGCCCGGCTGCGCAACTTCGGCATGACCATCGGCATCCGCGACACCCGCAAGCTCGATGCGCAGTACAACATGACCGAGGCGGATGCCCGCGAGCAGGGCCGCTTCGAGGACAGCATCGGCATCTACCCGGAGTTCATCGACGGCTACGGCGTGCTGATCCTGCCAACCACCGGGCGCTACATGCAGATCCCATATCGCGCCATGCTGCCGCAACAAATCGAGGGTCTGCTGGTCACCGGCCGGGCCATCGGCGGCGACCGGATCGCCCATGCGGCAACCCGGAACATGGCCTGCTGCGCCGTCGCGGGCCAGGGCGCGGGCATTGCGGCGGCGCTCTCGGTCAAGGCGGGATGTGCGCTTGATGCGGTGGCGATCTCGCAGGTGCAGGACGAACTGAAACGACAGGGCGTGCGGTTCACCTGAGCCATCCCGCCTGCCCAATTTCTCATCAGGAAACCGGCGTTTTCAGGCGTCTGGCCGGGCCGATTGGCGGGAAATAGGAAAAAGGCGGTCTATCCCATAGCCTTGGTCCGCCCCGGCGGGTTACACCCGCAAAGCAGGCAATAAAGCTCCGCAAAGCACTCTCAAACTGCCTTAAATTCAACACAGTTTTTTGACACATTGGCTGGAAATTTGAGTATTCAATGAATGGAATGAAGCCAGCGCGGCACAGGTGTCGCGCAGCCATGACTATACCAACGCAACCATATGCCGATGCGATCATGAGCCGATGCAAACATAAGCCGATACGACCTTAATTCGACCCTTTTTGAACTTTCATAGATCCAGTTGTCCCATGAACCATGCAGTCACGCTGAAACCAGATGCTATTGATGTTCAGACCCGGGAGCTTGGGCTCCTGGAGGCGGACGCCGAGCCGGCATTTGACACATTGACCGACCTCGCAGCCCGCGTTTTACGGGCTGAGGCGGCAATCCTGTCCTTCGCGTCGCGCAGCGAGGGCGGCATGGCCTGCAAGAGCAGAACCGGCACCGCCGCAGGGGACCCAGACCTGCAGAATATGGCCCTGATGCAGGTTGTCTGCGCCCATATCCAGGCCACCGGCGACGCAGTCCGGATCACCCAGCCTCACGTCTCGGCTCTGCTGCCGAGCCTGCTTGCGGCACAGAGCGCAGCCGGTACTGGAACAGATACAGATACGGGTACTGGCGCCGCCCCGGCCTGCCTCGGCGTGCCGGTGCATTTGCCCGACGGCACCGCCATCGGCGCCTTCTGTGTTCTCGACCAAAGCCCCCGCGAATGGAGCGATGACGATCTGCAGACCCTGCGCCAGATCGCCTGTTGTGTGGACCACCGCATTCTCTCCAAACATGCCATCCGCAAGGCCCGCATGGACGAGGCGCAGGCCCGCCAGGACGCGGAGGCGCGCAAATCCTGTCTCGCCCATATGAGCCATGAAATCCGCACGCCGCTGAACGCCATCATCGGGTCCGTCGACCTGCTGATGCAGGGGGGGCCGACACCAGTGGTCGCGCCGCAGGAACAGGCCAAGCTGCTGCGGGCGGTGAGCCGCTCTGCGCAGAACCTTCACCGGCTGCTCAATGACGCGCTGGAGATTGCCAAGATCGATGCGGGCAAGCTGGAACTGGTCCCGGCCCCCTTTGATCTGCGCGACATGATCCATGACATGGCCAAGCTGTTCTCTGCCACTGCCGCCGCCAAGAATGTCGATCTGAACGTCAAATTCGTGAATGTGCCCGAGGGGGAAATGCGCCTCGGGGACAGTTTCCGCCTCGCGCAGATCATTGGCAACCTGTTGAGCAACGCGGTGAAATTCACCGATGCGGGCTCTGTCCGCCTGTGTCTGCGCGGCACTGCGCAGGGGCTGCAGATCCATATCCGCGACAGCGGCTGCGGCATTTCCCCCGGCGAGATGGAACATCTGTTCAAACCCTTCGTCCAGGCCGATGTCGCCAGCGCTCGCGACAAGGGCGGCACCGGTCTCGGGATGGCGATCGTGCAGCAGATCGTGGAGCTGATGCAGGGCCGTATTCGCGCCGAGAGCAGCTATGGCGAGGGCACCTCGGTGCATGTGACCCTGCCGATGCCGATCACCGAGGCCTGCGAAACCGCCCCCCCCGGCAGCCACAGCGCGCCGCGGCAGGTGCTGCGCGGAAAGCGGGTGCTGGTTGCCGATGACAGCGCCGCCAACCGGATGGTGCTGACAAAGATGCTGGAGCAGTTGGGGGCCAGTGTCGATGCCGCTGCGGATGGCCACGAGGCCTATGAGCGCGCCGTGGCGACCGGCTATGATGTGCTGTTGCTGGATATCCAGATGCCGGTGCTCAGCGGCACCCAGGTGCTTGGAAAACTGCGAAAATACTTCGGCGGCACCCCGTCTGGCGGCAAGACGGCCGGGGATGCGCTCTGTCTGGCGGTGACCGGCAACACCTTTGCCGGGCAGACCGGTGAATACTGCGAAGCCGGCTTTGATGGCTGGCTGGCCAAACCGCTGCGTCAACCGGATCTGCTGCGGGTGCTGACGCCGCTCCTCACCGCCGGGCGCCGCTAGCCGCACCGCGGGGCGGCGCAACTCTCTCTTGCAACTCAAGGACCTTTGGGCGATCACAGGGGCACCCCTGCAGGCCCACGGCCTGCGCAACATCGCGAGGTCGCTGTCTCATGGCCCTGCCTGCCAGCAAGCAAATGACATACTGGGGCCTCGCCCTGGTGATATTCTCCGTGGTGATGTGGGCGCTCGGCAATGTGCTGCTGCCGTTCATTCTGGGGGGCGCGATTGCCTATATGATCGACCCGCTGGCCGACCGGCTGGAACGCATGGGGCTGAGCCGCGAGGGCGCGACCGCCGTGATCACCGTCGCGGCCGTGCTGATGTTCCTGCTGTTCCTGCTCCTGATCATTCCGATGCTGGTCGATCAGCTGATCGATCTGGTGCAGACCCTGCCGCAGGCCTGGGCGAACCTGCGCGCCTTTGCCAATGACCGGTTCCCGTCGCTGTTTGAGGAACGCAGCCAGATCAACGAGGCGTTGTCCGGCCTGTGGACGATGCTGCAGGACAAGAGCGTGACCCTGTTGCAGGGGTTTGTCGGCTCGGCCCTGTCGCTGCTGAATGTCGTGGTACTGATCGTGATCGTGCCGGTGGTGTCGGTCTATCTGCTGGTCGACTGGGACCGGATGGTGGCCCGGATCGATGGGTTGCTGCCGCGCGATCATGCTCCGGTCATCCGGCGGCTGGCGCGCGAGATCGACGATGTGCTGTCCTCCTTCATTCGCGGCATGGGCACGGTCTGCGTCATCCTCGGCACCTATTACGCGGTGGCGCTGATGGCGGTCGGGCTGAACTTCGGCCTCGCCGTCGGATTTGTCGCCGGGCTGGTGACCTTCATCCCCTATCTCGGGTCGATCATCGGCGGCGTCCTGGCCATCGGGCTGGCGCTGTTTCAGTTCTGGGGCGCGCTGGAAGGCGCCGACGGCGAGACGATCCGCCAGGGCACCGACTGGATTCGCATCGCGCTGGTGGCGGGGATCTTCTTTCTCGGCCAGTTTGTCGAAGGCAATTTCCTCACCCCCAAGCTGGTGGGCGATTCCGTCGGACTGCATCCGGTCTGGCTGTTGCTGGCGCTGTCGGTCTTTGGCGCGCTGTTCGGATTTGTCGGCATGCTGGTCGCGGTGCCGGTGGCGGCGGCGATCGGAGTGGTTGCACGTTTTGCCGTGGACCAGTATCTGGACAGTCGTCTCTATCAGGGGCAGACACACCGGGACGCGGCGTCCCGCGCAGATGTGGAATAAGCAGACCGACGATGTCCGAACAGCTGAGCTTTGATCTCCCGGCGAAACCCGCGCTGGGGCGGGATGACTTTTTTGTCGCGCCGTCGAACGCCATGGCGGTGGCGCTGATCGACATGAATTTCGCCTGGCCTTCGGGGAAACTGGTACTGACCGGTCCGAAGGGGTCGGGCAAGACCCATCTGGCGCATGTCTGGGCCCGCGACAGCGGCGCACGGGTGATCCCCGCGCAGACCCTGACCGAGGCGGATGTGCCCGATCTGGCCAAAGGGCCGGTGGTGGTCGAGGATGTGCCCGAGATCGCCGAGGACGGCCCCGCGCAAAAGGCCTTGTTTCACCTTCACAACATGGTTCTGACCCATGGCCACCGGTTGATGATGACCGGCCGGCCTGCGCCGAATCTCTGGGGGCTGGGGCTTGCCGATCTGCAAAGCCGGGTGCAGGCGGCCACCCATGCGGCCCTCGATCCTCCCGATGATGCGCTGCTGGCTGTGGTGCTGGCGAAACTGTTCAATGACCGCCAGATCACGCCAAAGCCCGATGTGATCCCCTATCTGGTGGGGCGGATGGACCGGTCCTTTGCCGCCGCACAGGCGGTGGTGGACCGGCTGGACCGCTTGGCGCTGGCAGAGCACCGGACCCTGTCGCGGGCGCTGGCGATCCAGATGATGGCCGAAGATCGCAAGAGCGAAGACCGCAAATCCGAAGGCGACAGACCCGAAGACCGGACCCCCAAAGGGCGCGCCCCCGATGACAGCACCCCCAAGAGCCGGGAGGCCTGATCCACAGCGCGCGCCTCCCTCGCCCTCCTCCCTCGCCTGGCGTCACGTCTGCTGAATTGACCTGACGGAGCCAATAGATCATTCTTTCCAAAGCCAAAACGTCCGGAGCCCGTATGACGATCCTGCCAGAAGCCCCGACCGAGCCCACCCCGGGCAGCCCCAGTTCCGGCAGCGATCCGGCGGAGGGCCGCGCCGCCGCCCGCCCCGCCGACCGACCCGCCGACCGACCCGCCGACCGCCAACCAGCCGCGACAGAGCCCGCCGCCCCGGCAGAGGATTGGGGCCCCTTCGGCCACCCGTTGTTCAACGACCCCGACGCCCGCGCGCTGGAGCGGATCGGCGTGGTGGATGTGGGCTCGAACTCGGTGCGGCTGGTGATCTTTGACGGCGCGGCGCGCAGCCCGGCCTATTTCTACAACGAAAAGATCATGTGCGCCCTCGGTGCCGGACTGTCCGAGACCGGCAAGCTCAATCCCAAGGGGCGCGCCCGCGCCCTCGCCGCGTTGCAGCGGTTTCAGGCCCTCGCAGCCGGGCTCCTGCCGGACAAGCTGCATGTGGTGGCCACGGCTGCGGTGCGCGATGCCAGTGACGGGCCGGAGTTCTGCACTGAGGTCGAGGCGGCCACCGGGCTGCGCATCCGGGTCATCACCGGCGAGGAAGAGGCTCGCCTGTCGGCGCAGGGCGTCCTGCTGGGCTGGCCCGGTGCCTATGGGCTGATCTGCGACATCGGCGGCTCGTCCATGGAGCTGGCAGAGATCCAGGGCGGCACCGTCGGCAAATGCGTCACCTCGCACCTCGGCCCGCTGAAGCTCAAGGATATCAAGGGCGGCCGTCAGGGTCGCAAGAAGCACATCGACGAGGTCATGCTGTCCCTGCGCGACCAGATGGGCGATCAGCGCGACCGGCTGTTTCTGGTCGGTGGCAGCTGGCGGGCGATTGCGCGCCTCGACATGTTGCGGCGCAGCTACCCGCTGACGGTGCAGCATGAATACCGCATGACGGCAAAAGACGTGCGCGAAACCGCGAAATTCATCGAGAAGAACGACCTCGACAAGCTGCGCGGCGACTGCGGGATATCCTCGACCCGGATGGCCTTGGTGCCCTATGCGATCGATGTGCTGTCGCGGCTGGTCAAGACCTTTCGCCCCAAGGATATTGCCATCTCCAGCTATGGTCTGCGCGAGGGGCTGCTGTATGAACAGATGCCCGACCGGCTGCGCGAACGGGATCCGCTGATCGAGGCCGCGCGCTTTGCCGAGGCCAAGGACGCGCGGGTGCCGGGCTTTGGCAAGACGCTCTATGCCTTTGTGAAACCTCTGTTTTCCGGCAGCCCCTACGCCAAGATGCGGCTGGTGAAGGCCGCGAGCCTTTTGCATGATGTCAGCTGGCGGGCCCATCCCGACTACCGCGCCGAGGTCTGTTTCGACAATGCCACCCGCGCCAATCTGGGCGGGCTGAAACATTCGGAGCGTATTTTCCTCGGTCTGGCGCTGCTGCATCGCTACCGCAACAAACGCCAGGGCACCCATTTCGAACATCTCTACGATCTGCTGGACCCCGAACAGCAAAAGGAGGCGGAAATCCTCGGCAAGGCCATGCGGTTCGGCGCCATGCTGATGGTCGGAGAGGACCGCGACATCGGGACATTGCGCTGGCAACCGCGCAAACGGCTGCTGCATGTGGAGCTGCCGACATCCGGCACCGCGCTGTTTGGCGAGGTGGCGCGGGCGCGGCTGATGTCGCTTGTCAACGCGCTGGATGCAGATGTCCGGGTCACGGTCGAGGGCAAACGCGGCGACCTGATGGCCGAGGGCTGAGCCAGGAGGGGGAGGCTCCCGCCCCTTCCTCCTGCCCTCTGCTAACGCAGAGCACCATCAGAAGCGTTGGGCGTGGCGCCGGACGAAGTCCGGCGCCACGCCCAACGGCGCAAGGTCCTTTTTAAAGGGCCGCGCGCGGGCGGGAGGGCCACCGTCCTCCCTAAGACAGCCGGAGTTCAAAAGCTCCATGGTCCCGCAGCCGAAGGTCTACAGCAAGACCTGCCGATCCGTCAGCGGGTCAGAGTTCGATGCTGCCGTCATCCGGGGCGTCCCCCTCCCCCTGTTCCCGCAGCTCGCCCGGAGGGATGTCGCCCGGAGGATGCTCGTCCGGCACCGGGACCTTGCGGCGTATGATGATATCGCCACTGTCCAGGACCTCGGGCCGCTCGTAGAGGCTCCAGTCCTCGACCTGCTCCGCGATCTCGGCCAGGGCAGGCCCCATCTCGGCCAGAAAACGACGCATGGAGGGCCCGATCTCGGCCAACAGCCGCGCCGCTTCGTCCAATGCGGGCTCCATTTCGCGGCGCAGCCCTTCGAGAAACAGATCCGCGCCGCGCTCCATCAGGCTTTTGCCCTCCGGTTCGCCCTCAAACCCGTCGTCCGCACCCTCGGCCTCAAGACCGGTGGCAGAGCCGAATGTCACCAGAACGCAGAGGCCCAGCACACCGAGAGCGGCAATCAGCGGCGCCTTTGCGAAGGCTCGGAACGGAGGGCGAAAGATCTGCATCATGGGCGGAGTGTACCTCTTCTGGCTCATCTCTGGAACAGACGATAGCGCCCGCCCCCGGTGGGGCAATCCCCTGCCACATTGGCCCGCGCCGTGATCAGGGCCGACCGGAAGATCCCACGGCGGCGCCATCGGGTTGCGCTCCGGGAGAGGTCCCCTCCGGCTCCGACTGGCGGCCAGGATACAGGTCGAGATCCAGATCGAGGCTGACCGGAAAATGGTCCGACGCCTCCAGAAGCGCGCGGCGCAGGTCCGGATCACCATAGCATTCCGCGTCCTCGAACGGGTGCCAGATGCGCCAGCGGGGGGCGCAGCCTGCCAGATCCGGCGAGATCATCGCATAGTCCAGAAGCGCCTGAAAATAGCGCTTTTCGATCTGGTTGTAAAACCGGGCCGAGGTCGGCAGCCCCTGTCGGTTCGGGCGCAGCAGGCAGCGCGCATGGGGGTCGGCCATCTCCGCCCCGAGAATGATCTCGACCGAGGAGCGGCCAAACAGCGCCTCGTATTCGTCGAGCCCCGGCCCGTCGTTCAAATCCCCCATCACCACCAGCGGCTCTGCCGCGCTCAGATGCTCGGACATCCGGGCCCGCAGCCAGATCGCCTGCGCCAGCTGCTTGCGCCGGTTGGAGATGGACAGCGCCCGCGCCTCTTCCGGGCTGCGGGCGCCATGGGGCGCCTTGGATTTCAGATGCGCGCCAATCAGGCGAAAGGGGGTGCCGGAGTGCGGGGTGACCTTGATCTCCATCGGCGGTTTGGAAAAGCGCACGCTGTCGGCCTGCGCGTCCACGTCGAGATCGATGGAAAAGCAGCCGTCGAAGGCAGGCACCCGGGACGAGGCAACCGGCGCATGGGCGGCACGCAGCACATCAGGATCGTAGAGCAGGGCGATTTCCTGCTGGGTCTCGTTGGAAAACCCCATCACCGCCGCTCGGCTGCGCAGCCCCGCCCATTCGGCAAATTCCGCCAGCGCCCGCAGGGTGCTCTGTCGGCGGCCGGTGTTCGGGGCCTCGATCACCACGACCGCATCGGCATCCACCCGTCGCAGCACCGTTGCGATCGCCTCGGTCTGGGCGGCACAGCTGATCCCGTGACGCCCGGACCGCCGCCCGTCGAGAAAGAGCCGGTCGCGGGCATCAAACAGATTGGCGAACCATTCGATATTATACGTGCTCAGGCGCATGTTCTCGGGCCTGTGCGGCGCCGCGGATGTCGTCCCAGGCCCGGTTGATATCCGCCAGGCGCTTTTCGGCCAGACGGATCGCTTCGGTCGGCACCCCCCGCGCGATCATCGCGTCAGGGTGGTTGTCGCGCACCAGCTTTCGCCAGATCCGGCGGACCTCTTCCAGCGGCGTGCCCGGCGCCACCCCCAGCACCTCATAGGGATCGCGCGGCGCGCCCTCGACAAAACGGGCGCGCAAGGACCGGAACTGCGCTTCGGACTGGCCGAACATGCGGCTGACCTCCTCGAGGAAGGCGTTTTCATTGGGGTGGTAGAACCCATCCGCCAGGGCGATATGAAACAGCCCCTCCATCAGATCGCAGAGCGTGCCCGGATCGTCCCGGAACATGGTGCTGATGCGGCGGGCATATTCGCGGTAGCCTGCGATGTCCTGACGGGCCAGATCAAAGACGCGCGCGGCCTGCTGTTCATCCTCGGCGGCGATGTGGAACACCTCGCGAAAGGCCGCCACCTCGTCGCGGGTCACCTGGCCGTCGGCCTTGGCCATCTTTGCCCCCAGCGCAATCACCGCGATGGTGAACGCCACGGAGCGTTCGGGCGGCGTGCGCAGGCGGTCGAAAACCGACGCAAGGCTTTCGCCCGTGGCCAGCGCCGACAGCGCCTCGGTGATGCGGGACCAGAGTGACATGGGGCGATCTTAGCCGGGATCCGGTCGGCTGTCAGGTCGTCCTGTTTCCTCCTCACGCAGAATTTTCTGCATCAGCACAAGATCCAGCCACTGCCCCCATTTATAGCCGACCTCCGGCAGCCGCGCGACCTCGCGATAGCCACAGGCAGCGTGAAAGGCCTGCGCCGAGGGGTTAGCGCCGCTGATGGCGGCCACCAGCACGTGAATGTCCCGCGACCCGGCCAGATTTTCCAGTGCGATCAACAGGCTCCGCCCCACGCCGTGGCCCCGTGCGGCCTCCGTCAGGTAGATCGAATGCTCTGCCGTATGCGCATAGCCCGGCCCGCTGCGAAACGCGCCGAGAGCGGCAAAGCCCAGAAATGCGCCGGACGCGCTGTCCTCGGCGACCAGTATCGGCAGGCCGGACCCGATGTCCTCGCCCCAGTCAGGGGCGGTGCGCACCACGGTGGTGAAGGTGGCGAGGCTATGTCGCACGCCGTCAGCATGCAGCGCCGCAATCGCCTCGGCATCGCCGGAACGGGCCGGACGAATGCGCGGGCGCCCTGTCCTGTGCGGCGTGTGCTCGGGCAGAGACGTGTCAGGCGGCGCCACATCGGGCAGCGTCACATCGGGCGGCGTCATGTCAGGTGGCGTCATGTCAGGTGGCGCAGCCCATGCGGCGTCTCGATCTCGGCCAGCAGAGCTGCGGGGCCGGGTTCAAACACCACGCGGGCCTCGTTCAGCGCGAGCAGATCCCGCAGGGCCAGCGCCTCGGGATGGGCAACCACCAGCCGTCGCAACGTGCAGCCCTGCTGAGCCAGTCCCGGAGCCGGATGCGGCCCTTGCCATTGCATCAGGGCGGGACAGCAATTGTCGAACGGCAAGGTCCCGCTGGCCGGAACCGCCATCTGCCAGCGCAGATCCCCGCGGGCGAGCGCGACCGGCTGCCCTGCATCGAGGCGCAGCCCCGCCAGCGTGGTTTCAAGATCCTCGCAGCGACAGATCCAGTTGCTGATGCGGGGGGCGCCGGTGAACCGGTCGAGGTCGAACCAACGCGGCCTGCGTTCGGGCGTTGCCGCCGGGTCGATGGCGATGGCTTCCAGATAGAGCCCCTCCGCCAGACCGAGGAGACGATTGTGCGTGCCAAAGACCTGATGCGGGCCGCCCGGTTGCAGGGGCACGCCGAGCGCCGCCTCGACATGGGCGCTGGCCTCCTCGAGCGAGGTGCCGGCCACGGCAAAATGGTCGAGTGCGATCATTGCGGTCTCCTGCGGCGTTTGACCGGGTCAAGTTAACCGGCTGAGCGACCGAGGCAACGAAAAATCCCTGGCAAAAATCCCAGAGCAAAAATCCAAGACAAAACCCGGCGCGGAAAAACCTGGCATATAAGGTCCGGGCGTATCGGTCCCCTGTCAGTGTCCGGACCACGTCCGGCGAGCTCCCGCCCGTCCGCGGCTGCGCCAGTGGCGCAACCGAACCGGTTGGGATTAGGGGCGCGCGCGGCGCGCAGTCGACCCCAAAGGGGTCGACTGCCATGCCCAAGCCGCCAAAGGGGTCTGACGCAGTCAGGGCACACGGCGGGGCGGGAGCCCCTCCCCCCCTGCGCCACCGCTCAGGCCCCCAATGCACGTGGAGGTCAGCCCTGCCGCGCCTCTCGGATCAGGCGCAGGATATCCTGCGCGGCCTCGGGGATATTGGTGCCGGGACCAAAGATCGCCTTGACCCCGTGATCATAGAGGAACTGATAATCCTGTTGCGGGATCACACCGCCACAAATGACGATGATATCTCCCGCGCCCTGCGCCTTCAGCTCTGTGACCAATTGCGGCGCCAAGGTCTTGTGCCCCGCCGCCTGAGACGAGATCCCGATCACATGCACATCATTGTCGATCGCATCCTGCGCCGCCTCGTCCGGGGTCTGGAACAATGGTCCCACGTCAACGTCGAACCCGATGTCCGCAAAGGCGGTGGCAATCACCTTGGCGCCGCGATCGTGACCGTCCTGCCCCATCTTGACCACCAGAAGCCGCGGGCGGCGGCCCTCTTCTTCGGCGAAGGCCTCGATGCTTTGCTGGATCGCGGCAAAGCCCTCGTCGCCCTCGTAGGCCGCCCCATAGACCCCGGCGAGCGTCTTGACCTCGGCGCGGTGGCGGCCGAATTCCTCTTCCATTGCCATGCTGATCTCCCCCACAGTGGCCCGCGCCCGGGCCGCATCCACAGCCGCCCCCAGCAGATTGCCGCCCTCGCGGGCACATCGGGTCAGTTCGGCCAGCGCCGCAGCACAGGCCTCCGGATCGCGCTCCTTGCGGATCCGGTCGAGCCGGGCGATCTGGCTGTCGCGCACCTTGACATTGTCCACGTCGAGGATGTCGATCGGGTCTTCCTTCTCCTTGCGGTATTTGTTGACGCCGACGATCACCTCCTGGCCGCGATCGATCATCGCCTGCCGCCGCGCCGCGGTTTCCTCAATGCGCAGCTTCGGCATGCCGGAGGCGACGGCCTTGGTCATGCCGCCCATCTCCTCGACCTCCTCCATCAGGGCCCAGGCCTTGTCGATCAGCTCCGCCGTCAGGCTCTCGACGTAGTAGCTGCCCGCGAGCGGGTCGACCACATTGGTGACGCCGGTCTCTTCCTGCAGGATCAGCTGGGTATTGCGGGCGATGCGGGCGGAGAAATCGGTGGGCAGGGCAATGGCCTCGTCCAGCGCATTGGTGTGCAGCGACTGGGTGCCGCCGAGCACCGCCGACATCGCCTCATAGGCGGTGCGCACCACGTTGTTGTAGGGGTCCTGTTCCTGCAGGGACACGCCCGAGGTCTGGCAATGGGTGCGCAGCATCTTGGAGCGGTCGTTCTGCGCGCCCACCTCTGTCATCACCCGGTGCCAGAGCGTGCGGGCGGCGCGCAGCTTCGCGGCCTCCATGAAGAAATTCATCCCGATGGCAAAGAAGAACGACAGCCGGCCCGCGAATTTGTCCACATCCATGCCAGCCGCCATCGCCGCCTTCACATATTCGCGCCCGTCCGCCAGCGTATAGGCGAGTTCCTGCACCAGGTTCGCGCCGGCCTCCTGCATGTGGTAGCCGGAGATCGAGATGGAGTTGAATTTCGGCATCTCGGCCGAGGTATATTCGATGATGTCCGAGATGATCCGCATCGAGGGTTCGGGCGGATAGATATAGGTGTTGCGGACCATGAACTCCTTCAGGATGTCGTTCTGAATGGTGCCCGACAGCACCGATTTGTCATGGCCCTGCTCTTCGCCCGCGACGATGAAACTGGCGAGGATCGGGATCACCGCGCCGTTCATGGTCATCGACACCGAGACCTGATCCAGCGGGATGCCGTCAAAGAGGATCTTCATGTCCTCGACCGAATCAATGGCCACGCCCGCCTTGCCCACATCCCCCACCACGCGGGGATGGTCGCTGTCATAGCCGCGGTGGGTGGCCAGATCGAAGGCCACCGAGACCCCCTGCTGGCCGGCCGCGAGGTTGCGGCGATAAAAGGCGTTGGAGTCCTCGGCGGTCGAGAAGCCCGCGTATTGGCGGATGGTCCAGGGGCGGCCTGCGTACATGGTCGCCTTGACGCCGCGGGTGAAGGGGCCAAAGCCCGGCATCCCCTGCATATGCGGCAGATCCGCAGTATCCTCGGCGGTATAGAGCGGCTTGACCTCGATGCCTTCGAGGGTCTGCCAGGTGAGATCGTCCAGCGGGCGTCCGCGCAGCTCTTTCTCAGCCAGCGCCCGCCAATCGTCCGGTGTCTGCGTCTCCGGTGTCTGGGTCATGGGTTGGTCCTCTTGTCAGGTCGTGCTGCGGCATGCGTTCTGCTGCCGCATTGTTGGTGTCGTCGCGTGCGCCCGATTTGTTCGGGTCTTCGACCAGTTCGGCGAGCCCGTCGGCGCCCCCCACCAGCCACATCATGTCATCATAGTAGCTCTCGCGAAGGCGCGCGGCCTCCGCCTCGGAGAAGGGCATCCAGCGGCCATCGCCCTCGGGCAAGAGCGCCGCAAGCCGCTCCGGCAGATCCGCCCGCAGGGCAGGCAGCCTGGCACAGGCGTTGAGGCGGAAACTGCCCCGGACCGCCGGGCAGTCCACCCCGGTCATCGCTGAGAGCTGCGCCTCGGGGCGGGCGGCAAAGACCTCATGCGCAAAGACCCGGATGCGGGCGCCCGGCACCGCACAATAGATGTCCTGGATCACATCGCGCCAGCTGCGGGGGCCGGAGGCGATCCGGGACAGAACCCGGCCATTGGCCATCCGCAACGAATGCTCCAGCCGCACCGACAGGGCCGAGGCCCAGAACACCTCCGGGCTGCGAATGTTGAGCATCACATCGGTCACCGCGCCGGCAAAGGCATGATCGAGCCGGGACAGATGTTCGCCCGCCCCCGGATAGAGCTGCCCCAGCGCCAGGCTTTGGTCGAGGGATCCAAGCAGATTGGCGTCGCTGAGGACCAAGGCGGCCGTGCCCGCCTCGCGCAGGGTGGTCAGCTGCAACGCAATCCGCCCGCGGGCGCGCTGGACCGGGTCCCGCCCGCTGATCGCCGGCGCCCCCGGTTGCACCCCGTGCAGCAGCCCCTTGCGGGTGCGCTCCGGCCCCATGACGGTCAGACCATATTGCGCCAGATGGTCCTGTTTGCGGCTCATGTAGTTCTGGAAACTGCGTGTCGCGCAGCGGTGGGCACCAATGTGCAGGATCACTTTCATGGCATGGGTTCCTCGTGCAGGGGCCCGGCTACGGCGGCGGCCGGACGGGGAAAGCATGCGGCCTGTGGTGTTCCATCAAGCTTAACCAAAGGTGTTTTTTTTGTGCAATCAGCGGTTTCGCCCATCGCTTTTACGGTCGGGGTGCATATATTCCCGCACAGAGGAGTACCTATGAAAAACCTGATCCGTCTGGCCCGGTTTGCGCCGACCCTGTCATCGCTGGCCCGGTTTGCGCCAACCCTGTCAACCCTGGCCCTGATCGTCGCCCAGATCGTCGCCCTGACGCTGAGCGCCGCCGCAGTGGGCGCGCAGGAGGCCGAGGTCATGGCCGATCCGCCTGCCCCCGAGGCGCAGGCCCCCGCCGCGCCCGTTTTTGCCATCCACGACGGGTATGACGTGGACCTCGACGCGTATCGCTGGACCCATCGCCCGGTGGTGGTCTTTGCCGACAGCCCGGCGGACCCGAGGTTCCAGGAGCAGATCGATGAATTGCTGAAGGATGTTCCGGCGCTGATGACGCGCGATGTGATCGTCTTTGTCGACACGGAGCCGGACCGGCAATCGGCCCTGCGTACAAAACTGCGTCCGCGCGGCTTCATGCTGGTGCTGATCGGCAAGGATGGCGGTGTCAAACTGCGCAAGCCCCTGCCGTGGAGTGTCCGGGAACTGTCGCGGACCATCGACAAGATGCCGATGCGCCTGCGCGAGGTCGAGGAGCGGCGGGGCGGCTGAGTCATGAGGGCCGGCCACGTGAGAAGAACAGCCGCCGGTTGCGCAGGTCAAAGACGGCCATGGATTTCGCCACCGGATCGTAGATCAGCACCGAGGTCGGGTCGAGCAGCGCGTTGAAATAGGCCACTTCCATTTCCCGCGCCATACAGTCCTTGCCGCCCGTGCCCGAGGACAAGACCCCAAGCCCCAGCGGCAGATCGAGGGTCATGATCTGTTCGGTCACCTGGGTTGGCGACAGCGCGGCGATCTGAAAAGCCACCACTTTTTGCTCGACGATGGCGCGCATGCCGGCCTCGATCGAGCCCGCTTTCTTGATCAGCGAACTGATCCGGTCGGCTTTGACATCAAACAGCGCCGCGGTGCAGTTGACCCGGGAGTAGAAATAGAAGGTCTCTCCCAGCTTGACCCAGCTCTGCAGCTTGGAGCGGATCTCGGTTTCCTGATCGAGACTGCAGGCCGACAGCAAGACCCCGGCCGCCGTGGCCAACCCCAAAGTGGCAGTGCGCAGGCGGCGACGGGAGCGGGTAATGGGCACGAATTGATCCTCCGGCAACACAGGCGCGCGCCTGATCCGCCACCCCGGAGACAGGGACGGCGCGACGCGTCCGCACATGCTACTGGCGGGGGCTTCAGAAAGCCTTAACACCCCCCGGATTCGCGCGGAATTTTGCGCCGCCCGCCCGCAGCCAATGGCCCCGCGCCGCCGCCCGCGATGTGGCGGCAGACAGGGCACGAGCAGCTGCGGCGATATGGGAGCGGCGCAGATCACCGGATCACTCGAATTCCATGATCACATCGTCCACCGCGAGACTGTCGCCCGCGCCGGCATTGACCTTGGTGACCACCGCTTTTTTCTCGGCGCGCAGGATGTTTTCCATCTTCATCGCCTCGATGGTGCAGAGCGCCTGACCCTCGTGGACCTCGTCACCCACCGCCACATCGACCTTGACCACCAGCCCGGGCATCGGACAGAGCAGCATCTTGGAGGTATCCGGCGGCAGTTTCTCCGGCATCAGGGCGGCCAGTTCCGCCTGACGCGGACGGCGCACATGGACCTTCAGATCCGCGCCCCGGTTGCGGATGCGGAACCCCTGGGTGATCTTGTCGACCTTCAGCACCAAGGGCGCGCCCTCGGTCTCGATATGGGCGATCATGTCGCCCGGCGTCCAGTCGGAGGTCACGCGGATCACGGAGTCATCCTCCTGGAAGGTGACCGTGGCGCCCGCCGGATCGGCCGCAATCACGGTCTTGAAGCTCTGGCCGCCGAGATCGACGACCCAGTGATTGCCGACCCGGCGCTCGTGGTTGTCCATCCGGCCCGAGACCTGCGTGCGGCGGATTTCGGCAATCCGGTGCATGGCGGCACAGGCGGCGGCAATGCGGCGCAATTCAGCCACCGGCAGCGTGGCGCCGTCAAAACCCTCGGGGTATTCCTCGGCAATGAAGGCGGTGGTGATATCGCCGGAGATGAATTTCGGGTGATCCATCACCGCCGACAGGAACGGCAGGTTGTGACCGATGCCTTCGACCTCGAAACTGTCCAGCGCCACCCGCATCGCCTCGATTGCCGCCGCGCGGGTCGGGGCCCAGGTGCAGAGCTTGGCGATCATCGGGTCGTAATACATTGAAATCTCACCGCCCTCGAAGACGCCGGTGTCATTGCGCACCGCCGCCGTCTCGGCGCTGGGGCCACGCAATTCCCAGCCATCGGTGCGAGCATCCTCGGCAAAGTTCCAGGTGCCCGCATCCAGCATCGGACCAGCCGCAACCTCTGCCGGAGGGCGATAGCGGGTCAGACGGCCGATGGAGGGCAGGAAGCCACGATAGGGGTCTTCGGCATAGAGCCGGTTCTCGATCGCCCAGCCGGTGAGTTTGACGTCGTCCTGGGCGATGCTCAGCGGCTGGCCGGCGGCGACGCGGATCATCTGTTCCACCAGATCGACGCCGGTGATCAACTCGGTCACGGGATGTTCCACCTGCAGGCGGGTGTTCATCTCGAGGAAGTAGAAATTCTTGTCGCCGTCGACGATGAATTCCACCGTGCCGGCAGAGGCATAGCCCACGGCCTTGGCCAGGGCGACGGCCTGTTCGCCCATCGCCTTGCGGGTGGCTTCGTCCAGGAACGGGCTGGGCGCTTCCTCGACCACCTTCTGGTTGCGGCGCTGGATCGAGCATTCCCGCTCGCCCAGATAGATCCCGTTGCCATGGGCGTCGCAGAGCACCTGAATTTCGATGTGGCGCGGCTGGGTGACGAATTTCTCGATGAAGATCCGGTCATCGCCAAAGGAGCTGGCGGCCTCGTTCTTGGAGGACTGGAACCCTTCGCGGGCTTCCTCGTCATTCCAGGCGATGCGCATGCCCTTGCCGCCGCCGCCCGCCGAGGCCTTGATCATCACCGGATAGCCCACCTCGCCCGAGATTTTCACCGCCTCGTCGGCATCGGCAATCAGGCCCATATAGCCGGGCACCGTCGACACGCCCGCCTCCTGGGCGATCTTCTTGGAGGTGATCTTGTCGCCCATCTTCTCGATGGCGCCGACGGGCGGGCCGACAAAGGCGACCCCCTCGGCGGCCAGAGCGGCGGCGAATTTGGAATTCTCGGAGAGGAAACCATAGCCCGGATGCACCGCCTGCGCGCCGCTTTCGCGGATGGCGGCCATGACCTTGTCGATCACGATATAGGATTGGTTGGCGGGGGGCGGGCCGACGTGAACGGCTTCATCCGCCATCTGCACATGCAGGGCCTGCCGGTCGGCATCGGAATATATCGCTACCGTCTTGATCCCCATCTTGCGCGCGGTCTTGATGACGCGACAGGCGATTTCCCCCCGGTTGGCGATCAGGATCTTGTCAAACATGTGCTGTCCCTTGTGGTCGAGAATGTGGTCGAGAATTTGGCCGGAATTTTGGCCGTATATTTGTTCGGTGATGCGGCGTCAGACCGGCGCATGAAAAACCGCCGCACACGGGGCGTGATCCCGTGGCGGCGGTTCGTCTGTCTGTTCCGGCAGGCGCAGGGCGCGGGCCCTGGCCGGTTCCGCCTTTAGCAGCGGCCCGGATTTTCCTGACAATAGATGAGGTTGCCGGCCGCGCCGACGGCTGCGCCGGTGACCAGGTTGCCCTTGAGCAAGGCCGCGCCGGCCGCACCGGCCCCTGCCCCGTAAAGCGCCTGCTCGCCGGTGGTATCGCCACAGGCCGCGAGACCGGCAGTGGCGGACAGCAGGGCTGCAAGAATGGATTTTCGCATCGGGATGCTCCTTTTGATCGACCAGTCCGAGTGACGGCACGATTGACCGTCAGTTTGATCTGATAACGTCGGGCGTCCAGAGATGTTCCCGGCCGGGCCTCGCAATCGGCGGAGGTTTGCGCGGGGGCGCGGCCTGCCGGGCGGGGTTTCGCCCAACTGCGCGCGCAGGTCCGAGACGGGCGCCGCAACCCTGCGAGGGAAGGGGTGCGCGGCCATGTCAGCATCAGGCACAGAGGCCCCGATGGCGGTTGGGATTGAAACAGTGGTCGGGACCCGGATCGAGGCGGGAATCGGAGTGCTGTGAGTGTGACCAAACGGGCCCCGACAGGGCTGGTGCCAAAAGCGGGCAGATGGCACACAAACATGCACATCTGCCCAGTGGGGTATTGGGGCCGGACAAACAGCCAGAAGGGACGAAAAGGCTGTGTCGGCTGCATCACCCTGACACGGCAGCGCCGCTGCGCAAACGGATGTGTCGCCCGCAGGCGGGTTCTGGCGAGAGGCCGCGCAAATCGACGCTCGACCGGCGGGAAAACGCCGATACACGCTGGACGTGTATTTGCATGAGCGATTTCTCGCTGACGCAGAGTGCCAAATTGGCGGATATGATCCCCTGCCCGCATCCGGTCAGCCCTCGAAGGCCTCAGGAAAGGAGCGGCGCGCCACGTCGACGTCGATCACCAGCAACGACTCGTAGCTTTCGGGATCGAACGGGTCGTCCACGGCCACGACCTCGCGCCCGAACAGCCAGCTGAGCCGCCCGGCATCGAGATTGCCCCGCTCGAAGGGCTGGTCGCCGAAATGCTCCCACAGGGCCTTCATGAAGCCGGCATCGGCGCGGCGATCCGGCGGCCTGCGGTCGCGAAAGCGTTCACGCGCGATCAGGGGCGTGATGCCCTTGGTGCTGGCGCGACGGATGATGAACTGAAAATCTGTACCCGGAAGACGGCCGGGAAAGCCGCGGTGTTTCAACATGGTGGGGGCCTCCGGTCCGGCACCCCGCAGGTCGGACGGGGCCGGCCACAGGGCCGGACCCCTGAAGTTGTTACTTGTATTTGCCGGTGTAGACCGGCTCTTGCGAGATCGGCTCGGGCTCGACCACGACGAATTCCTCTTCGCGCGGACCCGCGCATGCGGACACGGCCGCCACGAGACCTGCGAGGGTGAGAAGCTTGATGCTCTTGGACATGTCAGTCTCCTAAGATCATTGATGAAACCTGCGCGGGCCGAAACCCGCACCTCGGGCAACCCAAAGGGATAATCCCCAATGGATCGAGGCGCATATTTGCGTCCTGCGCGCAGTATAGCGGCATTGGTTTGCGGAACATATGACAATTCCGCCGCGGCGCGGGCTTGTGACGCGAAAACCGCAAAAACATGCCGAGAGATCGCAGCCCGCCCCATCAGAACCCCTCCCAGATGCAAGTCCCGGCCTCCAGCCGGTAGGTTTCAAAGAATTGCGTGGCCTCCGGTGCGGTGCTGCCAAAGGGCAGGCTGCGGTCCGAGAGCGAGATCACCACCCGCTCCGGCGTGATCGCGTGATGGGCCAGATAGGGCACCACCAAGGCCGCGCAGAGATGATCGATATCGGCGGCACTCTGCGCGGCGGCGTCGGTGCCTGCAATCTGCGGTGCCACAAAGCGGAACCGCGCCCACAGCGCGCCGGGCGTTTCGTCCAGAAGAACCTCGGAGAGGGTCATCGGCTGACCGGAGGGAACTGCCAGACCATTGCCTGACTGACCAGTGCCCGGCTGACCATTGCCCGGCTGACCGGAGGCCGCAGGGGCAGACAGGCCAGACAGGCCAGACTGGGCATACGGGGCACTCAGCAGGAGCCAGACTGCAGACAGGACCAGCAGCGACAGGCCGATGCGCTCCCCCCGCTGGCCGTAGCTGCGAGAGGGCTGCGTCCGCGGGGCGGAGAGAGATCGGAATGCTGGCCCGGATTTTGGCCGGAATTTTGGCCCTGTGATCGGCCCTGTGATTGGCCCTGTGGTTGGCCCTGTGGTTGGCCCGAAAACCGGATCGCAAAAGACACGAGACAGGGAATGGGAAACCGAGCTGAACATCGGATCTGACAGTCCGAATTCAACCTCTGAGTGCGATGTCACTGATGCGTGGCAAGATGCCAAAGAACCGCAGCCCCGACCTCGATACAATCGAGCTCCTCCTGCCGGGGCTGCGGGCGCTGCGCCAAGGGCGCGCGCTGAACTCGCTTCGGCTGAAACAGAGCATGCAACCGATTCGGCCTCTGTGTCAAACACTGTTACAAATTTGTGCAGAAATACTTCGAGCCGCACAGCACTCGGGCGTTTTGCAAAGCCGTTACAAAAACGCCGGGTCACCCCGTCATTTCGGCGCAAGAGCTGCATCAATTTTGCGCTGATTTGAACATGACCTTGGGTCATTCAGAGACCTTTTGCATTGCGCTTTGCCTGAGCCACCCACCGGCGGCGTGTGGCCGGATGCTCCAGAACCTCGGAAATCCGGGCCGCGAGCCCTGGGGACACAGGGCGCGCCACCCGCCCTCCGGCCTCGACGCGAATCGCCTCGCCCTGACGGGTCAGACGCACCACCGGAGAGAAGCCCCGCACCCGCTGCAAGGCCCGCCAGAGGTCCTGCCGGATCTGATGGGCCAGCCGCAGCGGATCGCCCATAGGGAGAGTTGTGACCGCCAGCACATCGAACCGGGCGGGCCGCTGGCGACAAAGCACCAGCTCGCCCTCAGTGCGGGTGATATGCCAACGCGACGCCATCGATCACAGCGGGATGTTGTCGTGTTTCTTCCACGGGTTCTGCAGCTTCTTGTTGCGCAGAGAGGCAAAGGCCCGGGCCACCCGGCGGCGGGTCGAATGCGGCTGGATCACCTCGTCGATAAAGCCCCGCTCGGCGGCGACAAAGGGATTGGCGAAGCGGTCCTCGTAATCCTTGGCATGGGCGGCGATTTTCTCCGGGTCGTTGAGGTCGGCGCGGTGGATGATCTCGGTCGCGCCCTTGGCGCCCATCACCGCGATTTCGGCCGTGGGCCAGGCATAGTTGAAATCGCCACGCAGGTGTTTGGAGGCCATCACGTCATAGGCGCCGCCATAGGCCTTGCGGGTGATCACCGTGACCTTCGGCACCGTCGCCTCGCCATAGGCGAACAGCAGTTTGGCCCCGTGTTTGATGACGCCGCCAAATTCCTGCGAGGTGCCCGGCAAGAAACCCGGCACATCCACGAAGGTCAGGATCGGGATCTCGAAGGCATCGCAGAAGCGCACGAAACGCGCGGCCTTGCGGCTGCTGTCGATATCGAGACAGCCCGCCAGCACCATTGGCTGGTTGGCGACCACGCCCACCGTCTGCCCCTCAAGCCGGATGAAGCCGGTGATGATATTCTTGGCGAACTCCTCCTGAATTTCGTAGAAGTCGCCCTCATCCGCGGTCTTGGTGATCAGCTCTTTCATGTCGTAGGGGGTGTTGGCGTTTTCCGGCACCAGCGTGTCGAGGCTGGTCTCGATCCGGGCGGGGTTGTCAAAGAAGGGGCGCACCGGCGGTTTTTCACGGTTGTTGAGCGGCAGGAAATCGATCAGGCGGCGCACCTCGGCCAGGGCCTCGACATCGTTTTCAAAGGCGCCATCGGCGACGGAGGATTTCCGGGTATGGGTGGTGGCGCCGCCCAGTTCCTCGGCGGTGACCTGTTCATTGGTCACGGTTTTCACCACATCCGGCCCGGTGACAAACATGTAGGAGCTGTCTTTGACCATGAAGATGAAATCGGTCATCGCCGGGCTGTAGACCGCGCCACCGGCGCAGGGGCCCATGATGACGGAAATCTGCGGGATCACGCCCGAGGCCATCACGTTGCGCTGAAAGATCTCGGCGTAGCCTGCCAGCGCGTCGACGCCTTCCTGGATGCGGGCGCCGCCGGAATCGTTGAGACCGATCACCGGGGCGCCGTTCTGCATCGCCATATCCATGATCTTGCAGATCTTTTGCGCATGGGTCGCCGAGACCGAGCCGCCCAGCACGGTGAAGTCCTGGCTGAACAGATAGACCTGACGGCCATTGATGGTGCCCCAGCCGGTGATGACACCATCGCCTGCGGGTTTGTTGTTCTCCATGCCGAAATCGGTGCAGCGGTGGCTGATGAACATGTCGAATTCTTCGAAGCTGTCCTCGTCCAGCAGGAGCTCCACCCGCTCGCGGGCGGTCAGCTTGCCGCGCGCATGCTGCGCATCGATGCGTTTCTGTCCGCCGCCGAGCCGCGCGGTTTCGCGACGCCCCTCGAGTTCGGCAAGGATATCCTTCATGGCAAATGCCCCCTGATCAGTTTGGGCCCCAATGGTCCGGGTCGCCGGAGGTCCGGTCCCGATGTTGTGGCTGACCCTAGCCTGCGCCAGTCCGGGCCCCAAGGCAATTGTGGCAAATTTGCAAAGTCAATGCAGAGGCAGGTCGCAAATCAGCAAATCAGCAAACCCTGTCTGTTCGCTCCGTCTGTTCGCTCCGTCTGTTCGCTCCGTCTGTTCGCTCCGTCTGTTCGCTCCTTCTGTGTGCTCCGTCTGTTCGCCCTGCCTGTTCGCCCTGCCTGTTCGCCCTGTCTGTTCGCCCTGCCTGTTCGCCCTGTCTGTTCGCCCTGTCTGTTCGCGGTGTCTGTTCGCGGTGTCTGTTCGCGGTGGGCGGCCGGGCAATCGCGGCCTCGACACGGGGGAGCCGACCGGTGGCCTGCCCGGCGCCAGGCGCGCGGGGGGACCGCTGACCAGAGTACCGGGTGGGGCGACGCGGGGGCCAATGCGTTGAGCCTACGCGCGGGGCACCATATGCGGGGCACCATATCCGGCAATGTCTCACTAAAATTGTACCCGAGGTGAGCCGCGCCGTGGACTTTGCCCGGGTCAGGCCCTAGATGATTAACACGCAAACTAAACCGAGACGTATAGTGACCCGCACATCCCCCCCGACCATCTGGACCCTGATCCTGCTCTCCGGCCTGTCGGCCCTTGGCATGAACATCTTTCAACCGTCGCTGCCCAGCATGGCCAGCTATTTCGGGGTGGAGTACCGGCTGATCGCGCTTTCGGTGCCGTTCTATCTGGCCGCGAGCACGGTGGTACAGATTGTCGTCGGGCCGATTTCGGACCAAATGGGACGACGCCCGGTGATGATGGCCTCTCTGGTGCTATTCCTGCTGGCGACGCTGGGCTGTATCTTTGCCCAGAGCGCGGGTGTGTTTCTGGCCTTTCGCATGGCCCAGGCGGTCGTCGCCACCTGTATGGTCCTGAGCCGCGCCGCGGTACGCGACATGTATGAGGGCCCCAAGGCCGCCAGCATGATCGGTTATGTGACCATGGGCATGACGGTGGTGCCGATGATCGGTCCGGCGCTGGGGGGCGTGCTGGATCAGAGCTTTGGCTGGCACGCCAGCTTCTGGCTGTTGTTTGCGGCGGCGGCTGCGACGCTGGTGATTTTCTACGCCGATTTCGGCGAGACCGCGACGGTGAGCGGCAAGACGCTGCTGAACCAGTTCCGCGAGTATCCGGAGCTTTTGCGCTCGCCCCGGTTCTGGGGCTATTCGCTTGCCGCAGGTCTCAGCGCCGGCAGTTTCTTTGCCTATCTCGGCGGCAGCCCCTTTGTCGGGACCAATGTCTACGGGCTGAACAGCGCCGAGCTGGGGTTCTACCTCTCGGCGCCGGCCCTTGGGTATTTCCTCGGGAATTTTCTGTCCGGGCGCTACTCGGAGCGGTTTGGCATCAATATCATGGTGTTCTGGGGCGCGGTGGTGAATATATTCGGGGTCGGACTGTCGTTGGTGATCACTCTGGCGGGGCTCGACACGGTCTGGACCTTCTTCGGGTTCATGTGTTTCGTCGGTCTCGGCAATGGCATGGCCATCCCCAATGGCACCACCGGGGCGATCAGCGTCCGTCCGCATCTGGCAGGCACGGCGGCCGGCTTGTCCTCGGCGATCATGATCGGGGCCGGCGCGGCGCTCAGCGCGGCCGCAGGCTGGCTGCTGGTGCCGGGATCGAATGCCGTGCCACTGCTGGAGATCATGGTCGGCAGCGGCGCCACCGGCATGCTGGCCATTCTGTTCGTGATGCGCCGGGAACGGCGATTGGGGCTGGCGATTTGACCACAAACGGTCGGCCTCCGTCCGCCTATGGGCCCAAGGTTGGGTCTCCGTTAATGGGATGTACCGGCTGCTTCACCCAGCAGGTTAGGCTGAGCCTATTTCTGCAAAAAAGGAGAAGTAGCATGGCGAAGCACGAGTTTGATGAACTGATGTCGATCGGGATCGATATCGGTAAAGATACATTCCATTTGGTGGGGTTCGACCGTTCGGGACAGCGTGTTCTGCGAAAGCAGATCAAGCGACTGGCGTTGGTCTCTACATTCGAGAAATTGCCTCGTTGTATTGTAGGCATGGAAGCATGCCTGAGCGCCCATTTTGTCAGCCGGACATTACGGAAGCTTGGGTTCGAACCGCGGATCATCCCCGCGATCTATGTGGAGCCGTTCAATAAAGGGCAAAAGAACGACTACAATGACGCAGAGGCGATTGCCGAGGCAGCCCTGCGTCCGAACTTGAAGATCGTCTCTGAGAAAAGCCAGGATCAGCTTGATCTGCAGGCCTTGCATCGGGTGCGATCACGACTGGTGTCGCGGCGGACAGCAACAATCAATCAGATCCGCGCTTTCTTGATTGAACAGGGGATTACGGTGCGCAAAGGCTTGCGGGCGTTGAAGGCCTCTTTCCACGCAATTTTGGAAGACCGAAAAGACGAGATATCGCGGCGAATGAAATGCATCTTGATCGGTCTTTACGGCGATTGGCTGTGGATGGATGAGCGCATCGATACCGTATCCGACGAGATCGAAGAGATCAGCCGCACCGACGAGAATTGCGTCAATGTCATGACAGTGCCGGGGATCGGGCCAATGATCTCGACAGCGCTGGTCGCGGCCGTCGGTGAAGGTGAGGCCTTTGATCGTGGACGCGACTTCGCAGCTTGGGTTGGACTTGTGCCCAAGCAATACAGCACCGGCGGTCGAACCGTGCTGGGACGGATATCCAAGCGCGGTAGCCGCTATCTCAGAATGTTATTCGTTCAGGCCGCGAAAATCATCATGATGCGGCCACATCGGTGGCCTGACTTCAGTTTTGGTGAGTGGTTGACCCGTGCATCCGAGCGCATGCATCGCAACAAGGTCGCAGTCGCGCTCGCCAATAAGCTGGCACGGATGGCGTGGAGTATTTTGAGACACAACACGGCGTTTGACGCCCCGAGATACGAGGTTGCAATCGGTATCTAAGGCACCGAAGCGATCTAAAGGAGTTCGCGACAGATCAAAGGCATGGAACGGAAATATTACGTCCCCAAAATCTGACAGCCCGAATGGTCACAATTGACCTGTCCGCTAATGAGATCACAGTGCGAGCGTAACCCCAAAAAGGCCACGACCCACGTGTCGATCAATAGGCCGGATACATATCTGCGACTTCCGAAAGCATGCCAGAAAATCACTTGCGAACAGCAGCCGGTACATACATTGGGCTGGTGTTCGCCCCCCTATTCAGAGCGCTTGCATACGGTGATTGCCTCTGCGTTCCCGAAAGCTACCCGGGAAAGCGGTTTTTCAGGACTGAGGCCCGGAGAATGAGGCCCGGTGAATGAGGTGTTTCGCTTCGGGCTTTGCCCGAAGCGACCGGCGCGGCGCGCGCCCCTGCGGGGC
>MPDC01000030.1 GCA_001874255.1 Alphaproteobacteria bacterium MedPE-SWcel | reverse complement strand
GTGGGCCAAGCTGCTGCGGTACTCTTAGCCCTACACCTTGGTTTTCGAGCATCTTTGGTCTGAAGAGGCTCATTGACGCAAGTTGAATATATCATGCTGCCTCAAAGGGTAACTAAGTCCCGCTCTGCCAACTTTCATCCTCCGAAAATGCTGCGCCATGGACGAATGGCCGTTCTGGTGAAGCTGCAGTGCCGCAACGGCGTAGTGGGTGGAAGGCAGCTCAGGGCCGAGCTTGTCGTGAAGTGCGGCCATAGTTTGCAGTTTTGCAGGGTCTGCTTTCTGCGCTTTTCTGACCTTGGTGCTAAGTCGCTCTTGATGGCGGGTTTCGGGGGGAGAGAGGTTGCGATCGCTGGCGCGGTTCCGCACTCCGCAAAAAATACGCATTTATGATTTTAGGACATTGAAGAATAAGGAATAAACTGTGCCCACCGCCCGCACCAAACTCGCACTAAAATTGACTGCGAACCTCCCGGCTATGATCTCACTCAAGATCTCTCACTCAAGACTATGGCGTTGCAGCGGCGGCGTCGCTTGGCAGGCCCGCGTCGGGGCGCTGTGATCCTGTGGACCTCCCGAGCTGCGCAAATGAGTGTCGCGGCAGGCAAACCTGGCTCTGGGTACATATCCGGGTACATATCCGGGTACGGAACTGGGTACAGATCCGCGTGCATGACGGGGGTGCGGCGGCTAGCGCGTTTGGGTCCGTGAGATGAAACTGCGCACAGTCTCCAGCCCCGCCTGTTCCTGAGCGGCCAGCACCTCTGCAACCTGCTCGCGCGTGGTGCGGGCGTGGTCCAGGTCGTCCAGACCATAGGCGACCCCGACCCGCCCGATGGGATGGGAGGCAACCCAGTCCTCGCGGGTCCGAAAATAACCGGGGACGATGACGCTGGTGCAGCCGCAGATGGCGGCATATTGCGAATAAAACGTCGCTTCATCATAGCTGTAGAAGGTTTCGCAGGCGTTGAAGACCTGAGCGGTCTCCTCATGCGACATCCCGTCGATACAGATGGCATCCGCGGTCTGCGGGATGCGGTCCTTTTCACGGCCCTTGCGGAGGATATAGCAGGCGCCCTTGCGGTCCGGCCGCTTCTCGTTGCGATAGGCGGGATGGCGTTGCCAGAGGTAGAGATCCTGCGCGCCGCCGGTGACATCGGGCAGGTCGGACATCTCGCCCGCGCGAAAGAACATCTCGCCTTCGGTGAAGGCGTAGGGATCCTTTTGCCCGGGTGTGTAGAGCAGCCAGCGGGCGATGTGACGGGCCTCAAGCGGGTTGCCCAGGGTGACTTCGGGATAGACGACGATGGTGTCCTCGCGCAGATCGCGGGCGCGGGCGACCGGCGTCGTCAAGGCGGGGTTCCTGCGCAGCAAGGCGGCATTTCCCTGCCACAGGAGGCGCGGTTTGCGCAGCACCTGTTTCAGCCACCCGCCGAAGGACCGCTTCGGGGGCACGCCCCAGGGCCAGAGGGCGGCGTCTTCGCCCAGCGAGACCAGCGCATGGACCAATTGATGCAGAAAGATCGCACCGCCGCTGTCAGGATCAAATCCCGGCGCATAGATGATGTAGTTGGGGCGGGAGGGCTCGCTCAAGGTGCGTCGCTCCGCAAGTAGTCCTGTTCCAATTGCAAAAGCTCGGTCGAGCGCGCCTTGATCGCCTTGGCGGGCACGCCGGCGAGGATTGTCCAGGGCGCGCTGGAAGAGAGCACGACCGCACCCGCACCCACGGCCGTGCCCTCGCGGAGCGCCACGCCCGGGGCCACAACGGCATTTGCACCGACGATCACATGCCGCCCGAGGGTGACGGGCGCCATTAATTCGGTCTTGAAGGCGGCGGGGACCGTCGGATTGGTCAGCGATGCGCCGGAATAATCATCGGATTGGGCAAAGACTTTGACGCCATAGGCAAGGCCCGCGAAATCGTCAAACCGGATGCCGGGCGCGCCCCCCGCAACCAGGCACAGCGGCGCGATATGCACATTGCGCCCGGTGCTCACATGGCCGGACACCACGCAGAAATCATCGATCCGGGTATGGTCGCCAAGCGACATTTTTTCCGGCTCATAGAGCGACGCCTTGTCGCTGATGCGAACATTGACGCCCAGAGCGGCAAATCCCATGGCCTCCAGCTGCGCCTGCGTGAGATAGGCCATGTCAGCGGCCGCCGTTGCGGAAGAAGGAGGTCACGGCCGCGATGACCTCCTCGATCTCGTCGCCGAGAGAGTAGAACATCGGCAGCCGCAGCAGGCAGTCCGAGGTCTTGTCGGTGACCGGCAGATCACCGGCGGCGCGGCCGTATTTCAACCCGGCCGGGGCGGAATGCAGCGGCACGTAGTGAAAGGGCGCGATGATGCCCTGGTCCTTGAGATCGGAAATCAGCGCGTCCCGCCGGTCCCGATCGGGCAGCCGCAGATAGAACATATGCCCATTGCCGGTGGTCTGTGCCGGGATCACCGGCAGCGCCACGCTGCCCTCCGCCGCCAGATCCGCAAAGGCTGTCATATAGCGGTCGAACTGGCCGCAGCGCCGCCGCCGGATCTCGGGCTCCATCTCCAGTTGCCCATGCAGGAAGGCTGCGATCAATTCGCCCGGCAAGAACGACGACCCAAGGTCGACCCAGGTATATTTGTCCACCTGACCACGAAAGAACCGCGATCTGTTGGTGCCTTTTTCGCGGATGATCTCTGCGCGGTCCACCAGATCCGGCCGGGTCAGGGTCAGGGCGCCGCCTTCGCCGCTGATGATATTCTTGGTCTCGTGAAAGCTGAAGGCGGCCATATCGCCGAGCGACCCCGCAGGGCGGCCCTTGTAGGTGGAGCCATAGGCCTGCGCGGCGTCCTCGATCAGGACAAGCTCATGGGCCTGCGCGATCTCGGCGAGGGCATCCATATCGGCGGGAAAGCCCGCGTAGTGGACGGCAATGATGGCGCGGGTCTTGGGGGTGACGGCCGCGCCGACGCAGGCGGGGTCAATATTCAGGGTCAACGGATCGATGTCGACAAACACCGGAACCGCGCCCCGCAACACCACGGCATTGGCCGTCGAAACAAAGGTGAAAGACGGCATGATGACTTCATCGCCGGGTTCCAGATTGCACAGGATCGCCGCCATCTCCAGCGCCGCCGTGCAGGAATGGGTCAGCAGCGCCGCCTGGGCGCCGGTGGTCTCCTTGATCTGCTGGTTGCACAGGCGCGTGAAATGGCCGTCACCGGACAGCTGGCCACGCTCGATGGCGTCAGTGACCCACCGCAGTTCCCGCCCGACAAAGGACGGGCGATTAAAGGGCACTTTGATCGAAGCCACAGCCAATACAGCCTTTCCAGTTGCAGGTTCCGGCGCTCACTATAGGCATCCGGGGGGCGGATCAAAAGGTGAAATGACCGGCCTGCCGCAGCGATCTGCCGAGGCAGGCGCAGCGCTGTTGATGGCCGCCGAGGATGGGCGCCGCAAAAGGGTGCAGAACGGCGGAGCCGCACAGGAAAGCAGAACAGGGAAGCCGTATGGGGTGTGCCATACGGGGAAGCCATACGGGGAAGCCATACGGGGAAGCGATGCGGGGCTGTTTCGCATGGCACCAGGCGGATTTCTCCGCCATAACGCCCCGAGGATCACAGAGGGGACCTCCCGGCATGAAGATCGCGCTGACGGACGCATATGAGGCGCTGCCCGCCTCGGGGGCCACGGGGCTGCCGCCTGCGCCCTTCAAGACCCAGCTCTTGAAATGGGTCGGCAACAAGCAGCGCTTTGCCCATGAGATCGTGTCCTTCCTGCCGCAGGATTACGGGACCTATTTCGAACCGTTTCTCGGTGCCGGCGGGGTGATGGCGACCCTGCGGCCCCATCGTGCGCTCGGGTCAGACAGTTTCGCGCCCCTGGTCGAGATCTGGCAGGCGCTGATCGAGACGCCGGAGACGTTGGTCTCCTGGTATGGCGACCGCCACGCGGCCTTTCAGGATGGCGACCGGACAGAGGTCTACGAGGCAATCAAGGCGCGCTATAACGCAGCCCCCAACGGGGCTGATTTCCTGTTCCTGTGCCGTGCCTGCTATGGTGGTGTCGTGCGGTTTCGGCGCAAGGACAGCTATATGTCGACGCCCTGCGGCAGCCACCCGCTGATCGGCCCGGAGAAATTCGCCGCGCGGGTCGGGGTCTGGCGCGACCGCATGGCGGGGGCGCGCTTTGCCTGTCTCGACTACCGGCAGGCCATGGCGCAGGCGCGGGCGGGGGATGTGATCTATTGCGACCCGCCCTATGCGCATTCCCAGACCATCCTCTACGGGGCGCAGGCCTTTCGTCTGGAGGAGCTGTTTGCGACGATTGCCGCCTGCAAGGCCCGCGGCGTGCGGGTGGCGATGTCGATCGACGGGACCAAGAAATCCGGCGATGTCTACTGCGACATCGAAATCCCTTCCGGGCTGTTTGAGCGTGAAACGCTGGTCAATACCGGCCAGTCGATGCTGAAACGCTTCCAGATGGGCGGTCAGCGCATGGAGACCGAGGCGGTGCGCGATCGGCTGCTTTTGACCTACTGAGAGACCGGCTGCGACCTGCTGAACCCAACGCCGACCTGCCGGGAAACGGTCTGCGGCTGTCTGTGGGTGCCTTTCTGTGGGGGGCTGTGGGTGTCTGCGGCGGACACCGGGGTCAGGCGGGGGCAGGCGGGATCAGGTAGGATCAGGCGTTCAGAAAGGCGCGGACAGTTGCCTCGAAAGCGCGGGGGTTTTCCGCATGCAACCAGTGACCTGCGCCGGGGATCTTGGCGAAACGGGCCTTGGGAAACAGCTGTTTGATCCGGTCGCGATGTTCGGGCTGCACGTAGTCAGAGCTGCCGCCGGTCAGGAACAGGGCGGTGCCGGGCCAGGAGCCGCTGACCTGTGGAAAGCCGAGGATATGGGGCATCTCGCGTTCCAGCGCATCGAGGTTGAGCCGCCACCTGCGGTGCTCCACATCGAGCGATTGGGTGAAAAAGCTCTGGAGCTGCGCGTCGACACCGGCCTCGGCCAGCTGCGCCTGCGCATCGGACCGGCGCGTCACCGCATCGAGGTCGACACTGCGCATGGCGGTGATGAAATGCGCCTGCGTATGGCTGTAGCGGACGGGGGCGATATCGGCGACCACCAGCCGGTGAACCAGTTGTGGGTGGCTCAGGGCGAGCATCATGGCCGCTTTGCCCCCCATGGAATGACCCACCACATCCATCTGTCCGGCCGCTCCGCCGTGCGCGGCAATGACCTCGGCGAGATCGGCGGCCAGATCCGGGTAGCTGTGGCTGTCGTCCCAGGGGCTGTCGCCATGGTTGCGCATATCGACGGCGATGACCTGGCGTTCATCTGACAGGCGTTTCGCGATCACCCCCCAATTGCGGCCCGAGCCATAGAGCCCGTGCACGATCAGAAGAGGAGGGCGGTCGGTCGGGGCGCCATGGGAAATCGTGTTCAGCATCCTCAGGTGATAGCCGCAACGCAGCGGGCTGTCAGCCCCCATATGGCGCGCTGGCCCGCCCCGATCCGCCCGGTGCCCATCCACCTTGTTCCCATGCGCCCTGTTCCGATCTGCGCTGTTCTGTGGCCGCGCCGACATTGAGCTTTTGCGCGGCGGCGCGTAGGGTCATTGCCGCCACCATCTGCGGAGACCGGAGCCAATGATCGAGACGCTGGAAGGCGAATTGAGCGAAATCAGCCTGTTGCTGGAAAAGCGGCTGAAATTGAGCGGCAGCCTGTCGGAGTCCCTGCGGCGGGCCCGGCGGCATCTGCCCTACAGGCTGCGCGGGGTGGCCGAGGATCTGGCCGCGGCCGAAGAGGCGTCCTGCAACCCGCGACTGGCGGTGACGCTGGATCAGACACGACTGTTGCGCAAGGCCCGGCGGCTGCGGGGCTATCTTGCCGAGTTGGACATGGCGGACCGGCGAAAAGGCCGTCTGCTGGATATTGCCGCAACCACCGGATTTGCCCTGTTGGCAGTGCTTGCGCTTTTGGTTCTGGTGCTGCGCTGGCGCGGGTTCGTGTGATCTCTGATGCGGTGCTGAGATGCGGTGCTGACCGACTGGCCTGAGATCCAACTGGCCTGAGATCCAACTGGCCTGAGACCCGGCTGGCCTGACCCGACTAGCCCGACCGGCCTGCTCCGCTTTGCCCGCCAGAGGGGGGGCGGGATGCAAAACACCGCCGCGCAGGGGGGCGCGGCGGTGTGTCACCAGACCGGACTGTCGGCCCGAAAGCCTGAAGCCTGATCCGGATCCTACAGGTTCGGGTAGAGCGGGAAACGGCCACAGAGCGCAGAGACCTTCTCGCGCACAGCCGCTTCGACCTCGGCGTTGCCCTCTTCGCCATTGTTCGCAAGCCCATCCACCACTTCGACGATCAGGCGGGCGATCTCGCGGAACTCTTCCTCGCCAAAGCCACGGGTGGTGCCCGCGGGCGTGCCGAGGCGGATGCCGGAGGTCACGGTGGGCTTTTCCGGATCAAAGGGAATGCCGTTCTTGTTGGTGGTGATATGCGCCCGGCCCAGGGCCTTGTCGACGATATTGCCGGTGACGCCTTTGGGGCGCAGATCCACCAGCATCACATGGGTGTCGGTGCCGCCGGTCACGATGGCCAACCCGCCCTTGATCAGCTCGTCCGCCAGCGCCACCGCATTGGCGCGGACCTGTTTCTGATAGGTCTTGAACTCGGGCTTCAGCGCCTCGCCGAAGGCTGCGGCCTTGCCTGCGATCACATGCATCAGGGGGCCGCCCTGGATGCCGGGGAAAATCGCCGAGTTCACTTTCTTGGCGATATCGGCATCATTGGTCAGGATCATGCCGCCCCGGGGGCCGCGCAGGGTCTTGTGCGTGGTGGTGGTGGCCACATGGGCATGCGGGAAGGGCGAGGGGTGCTCGCCCGCCGCCACCAGACCGGCGAAATGGGCCATGTCCACATGCAGATAGGCGCCAACCTTGTCGGCGATGGCCCGGAAGCGGGCAAAGTCGATGATGCGCGGAATGGCAGAGCCGCCGGCGATGATCATTTTCGGCTGATGTTCCACCGCCAGCGCCTCGACCTCGTCATAGTCGATCAGGCAGTCCTGCTGGCGCACGCCGTATTGCACCGCGTTGAACCATTTGCCGGACTGGTTCGGGGCCGCGCCATGGGTCAGGTGGCCGCCGGAGGCGAGGTTCATGCCGAGGATGGTGTCGCCGGGTTTCAGCAGCGCCTGAAACACACCCTGATTGGCCTGCGAGCCGGAATTGGGCTGCACATTGGCAAATTCACAGCCAAACAGCTGCTTGGCCCGGTCAATGGCGAGGTTTTCGGCCACGTCGACATATTGGCAGCCGCCGTAGTAGCGGCGCCCGGGATAGCCCTCGGCGTATTTGTTGGTGAGGACGGAGCCCTGGGCCTCCATCACCGCAACGGAGACGATGTTCTCGGAGGCGATGAGTTCGATTTCATCGCGCTGGCGGCCGAGTTCGGCCTGCATGGCGGCGAAGAGTTCGGGGTCGCGGTCCGAGAGGCTCTGGGTGAAGAAACCGGGGTCACGGGTGGTCACAGTCATGCTGGCTCCGTCTGGTTGGGGATGATCTTTGCGGGATTTCCTATCGGAAACTCCGCCGGTCTGAAAGACTGTAAAGCGACGAAATCGGCCGGGGGAACGGCAAGTCTGGTCATTGGGGAAAACCTGTGCTTGTTTCGGAACCGATTGGACCCTTCCGGAAACAGGATCGCGCCCCATGAGAATCGCATTTTTGGCCAGTGAGGCTCCTCTGGCGCAGACCGCGCGGGAGGGTCTGGTTGCGCAGTACGGCACTGTCGAGACGGCGGCGGCGGATGTCATTGTCGCGCTTGGGGGGGATGGGTTCATGCTGCATACCCTGCGCGACACCATTGATCTGAATGTGCCGATCTACGGCATGAACCGCGGCACCGTCGGGTTTTTGATGAACAGCTATAGCGAAGAGGGGCTGCTGGAGCGGCTGGCGGCGGCGGTCGAGGAGACAATTCACCCGCTGCGGATGCGGGCACGCGATCGCAGCGGCGGGCTGCATGACGCGATGGCGATCAACGAGGTGTCGCTGTTGCGGCAGGGGCCGCAGGCGGCGAAGTTGCAGATCTCGGTCGATGGGCGGTTGCGGATGGCGGAGCTGGTCTGTGACGGGGCTCTGGTGGCGACACCTGCGGGCTCCACCGCCTATAATTACTCCGCCCATGGGCCGATCCTGCCGATCGGGGCGGATGTGCTGGCGTTGACGGCAATTGCGGCCTTTCGCCCGCGGCGCTGGCGGGGTGCCTTGTTGCCCAGTGGCGCGACCGTGCGGTTCGACGTGATTGACGCCGCGAAACGGCCGGTGATGGCCGAAGCGGATTCGGTTTCCTTCAAGGATATCGACTGGGTCGAGATCCAGAGTGAGCGCCGCATCAGCCACAAGATCCTGTTCGACCCCGGCCATGGGCTGGAAGAGCGGCTGATTTCTGAACAGTTCAACTAGCCGGTCCCCCTTGCGGGCGCGCTGCC
This sequence comes from Alphaproteobacteria bacterium MedPE-SWcel, assembly GCA_001874255.1. Taxonomy (GTDB): domain Bacteria; phylum Pseudomonadota; class Alphaproteobacteria; order Rhodobacterales; family Rhodobacteraceae; genus Epibacterium. Next base: position 33,273 of record MPDC01000030.1, on the reverse strand, counting down.
GCGCGACAGGATCAGCCCCGGACCTGCGGCCCGGGGCGATGCCTCCGGCGGAGGTATTTTCAAAAAGATGAAACCGAGGGCGGCGGGATTGCGGCGGAGACTGGGTCGGAATGGAGGATGGCTTGGGACGGAGACTGGGTCGCGGCGGAGGCGGGCGCGGGATGGAAGGGGGTCAGGCCGGGGCTGACATCCGCTCCCAGAGATGCGGCGCCATCGGGCCGATGCGGTCCTCGATGGCGATTGCGGCGTCCACTGCCATGTCCTCGCGCCAGCGTTGCGCGACGATCTGCACATTGATGGGTTGCGGCCCCTTGGGCAGCTGCGCCAGCCGCGATGGGACACAGGCGGCGGGCAGCCCCATGTAGTTCATGGCGTAGGAGTAGACCGCACAGCCGAGCACATCGTGGGCCCCTTCGGCGCCTTCGAGGTCGCGGTCCGGTGCAAAGAAGGGCTGTGGCAGGAAGGGGGTCAGAACCAGCGGATAGTCGGCCATGAACATGGCCCATTGTCGCGCATAGTGGCTGCGTTTGGCGTAGACCTGCAGGAGCGCGTCACCTGTGAATGGCGCAAATTCCTGAAAATAGGTCTCGAAGAGTGCGCGGATGGTGTCGGATCCATAGGCGTCGATGTCCGGTTTCAACAGGGACTGAACTTCGCCCATCAGGGCGCGGTAGCCGGTGCGCCCGGCCTCGAACGCATTCGGGGGCTCTACCTCTTTGACGATATAGCCTGCATCGGTGAGGGCATCGCGGGCTGCCAGAAGGGCGGCTTCGACCTCTGGGTGCAGGTCGTAGCCAAAGGTGTTCCGGGTGAAGGCCACCCGGATCGGGGTGTCGGGGGCGGGGCCGGTCCAGGGCACCGGCGCATGGAACGGGTCGCGAATGTCCGGGGCAATCAGGGCCGGCATCGCCAGATGCAGATCGGCGGCCCGGCGCGTCATCACGCCCTGAACGCTCATCAGCTGTGCCAGGAGCCCCCGTTCGGCCTTTTGGCTGGGGTTCCAGGCGGGGACGCGGCCGAGGCCGGGTTTCACCGTCACCGCGCCATTGGCTGCGGCGGGAAAACGCAGGGAGCCTCCGATGTCGTTGCCATGCGCGAGGGGCGCGATGCCCGCCATCACCGCCGCGCCGCCGCCGCCGGAGGAGCCGCCGGGCGAGATATGCCTGCCCCAGGGATTATGGGTGCGGCCAAAGAGCGGATTGTCGGTATCGGCGCGAAAGGAGAACTCTGGCGTATTGGTGCGCCCGATCACCACCGCGCCCGCCCGTTCCAGATTCTGCACCACCGGGGCGTCATCCGGTGCGATCAGATCCCGCAGCGCACTGACCCCGTTCGAGGTTGCATGGCCGGTCTGGTCGACGTTGATCTTGATCGTCACGGGCACCCCGTGCAGCGGGCCGCGCAGATGCGCAGCCTGCGAGTCGAGACATTCTGCACGGGCCAGGGCTTCGTCGCGCAGATCCTCGACCACCGCATTCAGCGCCGGGTTGACCGCATCCATCCGGGCCAGCGTCGCGGCCACGGCCTGCGTCGGGGTGACCTCGCCGCCCGTGGTGAGATGCGACAATTCACGCGCGCTGAGGCGCCAGAGGTCTTGATGTGACATATGGGTGGTCTCCTTGGAGGATGAGCCTAATGCGCGGGCGGCGGTGTGGAAAGGGGCTTTGGTCTTAGCGGTTTCTTCATTGCGGGAGGGCAGAGTAGAGGCAAGATTGACATCCGTTTGCCGCCCCGATTTTTGAAAGAAAGCCCGTAGAATGAAACCGATAGCAGTTTGTGCCCTCGTCCTGAGCAGTTTCGGCGTTCTGGCCTCGCCCCTGCAGGCACAGGATTTTGTCTCTGTCTATCAGGTGATGGATGACATGGTCGACACGCCCTATGAATGCGCCGATTACGATCCGGCGACGGACAGCTGTTCCAGCGTGTCGCTGATGTATGCGGAGGAGGGGATCCTCTACAATACGGCATGGTTTGCCTTGCCGAACCCGGGCGGCATCCCTTGGGTCTTTCAGGCGCATTCGGAATATGAAACCGTGATGGGTTGGGGATGCACCACCAGCTGGCAGGGGCCGGGGGTGACCTATTCCTCCGGCGGTCAGCCGGACCTGGGCGAGACCTACGCCCGCCAGATCCAGGACCAGTTGGCGCAGGCCGCGGATCGGGATGAACCCTGCGCGGGCTACTACCCGACGGCCCCGGGCCAGTATCAGGTGCGGTTCCGCCACCGCATTGGCGACCCGGCGCCGCGGGCGGCGATTGCGGTGCGCTTCTTTGCGATGCCAAAACCGGTCCGTCCCTGACCTCTCTGCGCCGGTCTGCACTGGTCTGCACTGGGGGTGGGGGGCAGGTGTTGCGCGCCTGTTCCCCTTGGGCGCCGGGCTTCCAATATCGGGGGAGCACAGGCGAAGTTTCAGGCGAAGTTTCAGGTGAACTTACAGGCGAACCTGAGGCGCGCGCGAAAATTTTGCCGACGGTGGAACAAACCCCTCGCCTTTACGTTGTCCGGTCAAGCAGTAGCCGCCCAGCAAGGCGCGCTGTGATCCGACCTGAACATAAAGGAGCAGAGATCATGAACTGGGATATCATCGAAGGCAAATGGAAGCAGCTGAAGGGTTCGGCCCAGAACCAGTGGGGCAAGCTGACCGAGGATGAACTCGACCAGGTTGCGGGCAACCGGCAAAAACTGGTTGGCCTGTTGCAGGAACGCTATGGCATGGCCAAGGACGAGGCAGAACGTCAGATCGACGACTTTGCCGAGCGTCAAAAAGAACTGCTCTGATCGCCGCAGCGTGCCGGAGCGTGCCGGAGCGTGCCGGAGCGTGCCGCAGAGTGCCCATGAGCACCTTTGGGCACCTCTGGCGCTGACATCATTGACAGTCATTGATGGGATCCACCAGTGACAGGATTCCAAAAAGCGGCCCCGAGCGGGGCCGCTTTTGCGTTTGGGTCCGCGTGCGGGGTCCGCGCGCATCAGGAGGCGTAGCCCAGCTCCTGCAGCGCGGTTTTGATTTCATCGAGGATTGCAGGGTCATCGATGGTCGCAGGCATCTTCCAGCTGCTGCCATCGGCGATGGCGACCATAGTGGCGCGCAGGATCTTGCCGGACCGGGTCTTGGGCAGCCGATCCACAACGCAGGCCAGTTTGAATGCGGCCACGGGCCCGATCTTCTCCCGCACCCGTTTCACCACTTCGGTGACGATCTCGCCATGGGGGCGACTGCAGCCGGCGTTGAGGCAGAGAAAGCCGAGCGGCATCTGCCCCTTGAGACTGTCCGCGACCCCGATCACGGCGCATTCGGCAACATCCGGGTGACCGGACAGCACCTCTTCCATGGCGCCGGTAGACAGGCGGATAGCCATCCGCATCCATCATCCCGGCGTCGCCGGTCTCGTAATAGCCGGGAAAGGTGGTGAGATAGCTCGACCGAAACCGATCCTCGGCCTTCCACAGCGTCGGCAGCGTGCCCGGCGGCAGCGGCAGTTTGATGGCGATCGCGCCCAGCTCTCCGGGTTTGACCGGGTGCCCGCCCTCGTCGAGGATATGCACCTCATAGCCCGGCATCGGCACCGCCGGAGAGCCGAGTTTGACGGGAAGGGCCTCGATCCCGAGCGGATTTGCCGCGATCGACCAGCCGGTTTCCGTTTGCCACCAATGGTCGATCACCGGCACGCCAAGCTGCTCCTGCGCCCAGACAATCGTGTCGGGGTCGGCGCGTTCACCGGCGAGAAACACCTGACCGAGATGGGAGAGGTCGTATTTTTTGACCAACGCGCCCTCGGGGTCTTCGCGTTTGACCGCGCGAAAGGCCGTGGGCGCGGTAAAGAAGGTCTTGACCTTGTGCTCGGCCATGACCCGCCAGAAGGTGCCCGCATCGGGCGTTCCGACGGGCTTGCCCTCAAACACGATGGTGGTGTTGCCATGGATCAGCGGCGCATAGGCAATATAGCTGTGGCCTACCACCCAGCCCACATCAGAGGCGGCCCAGAACACATCGCCGGGGTCGACGTTGTAGATGTTTTTCATCGACCAGTTCAGCGCCACCAGCTGGCCTGCGGTGTGGCGGATCACCCCCTTCGGCTGCCCGGTGGTGCCGGAGGTATAGAGGATATAGGCCGGGTGATTGCCCTCGACCGGCACACAGTCCGCAGGCTCCACCCCGTATTGAAAGCCGTGCCAGTTGACGTCGCGCCCCTCCACCAGCTCCGCGACTTCCTGTTCGCGCTGCAGGATGACGCAGAAATCGGGCTTGTGGCTGGCCTGTTCGATGGCGCCGTCCAGCAGGGGTTTGTAATGCACGATGCGCCCCGGCTCGATCCCGCAGGAGGCGGCGATGATCGCCTTGGGGGTGGCGTCGTCGATCCGCACGGCCAGCTCGCTGGCGGCAAACCCGCCAAAGACCACCGAATGCACCGCGCCGATCCGGGCACAGGCCAGCATCGCCTCCAGCGCCTCGGGCACCATCGGCATGTAGATGATGACCCGGTCGCCCTTTTCCACGCCCTTGGCGCGCAAGGCCCCCGCCAGCGTCGCCACCCGGTTGCGCAGCTCGACATAGGAAATCTCGCGTTTGGTATGGGTGACCGGGCTGTCGTAGATGATCGCGGCCTGTTCGCCCCGGCCTGCCTCCACATGACGGTCGACGGCATTGTAGCAGGTATTGACCCGGGCATCGGCAAACCATTCATACAGCCCATCGCCCAGATCGCTCAGCGCCCGTGTCGGCGCCCGGTCCCAGCTGATCGCCTCTGCGGCCTGCATCCAGAACCCCTCCGGGTCGGCCTTCCACTGCCCATAGACCTCTGCATATGTCATGATGTGCCTCCTCCAAGCGTTCCCAAATTGGATAGGGGGAGGCAGGCCAGTCGGGCAAGCATGTTACCGCAGGTCAGGACAGAATATCGCAGGGAATTTGCAAAATTTGCGCAGGACGCATTGCAAATTTTGCAAACCGATCCCTGTTTTGCAGCTCTCCCCGGCGCTGTGCCGCAGTTTGCATAGTTGTAAATCACGTCGGCCTTAAATCAGGTCGGGCTGCCGAGGCCGATCAGAAGGCGCGCGCGGGGCTCAGGCTCAAGTGGTGGCAGAGCAGCTGTTGTCGCGCAGGTCGCGCAGCGCGGCGCTCTTTCGCTGCCCTGCGGCCTGCAGCTGAAACGCCAGCGCATCGCGGTTGCTGCTCAGACTGTCCAGCACGTTCTGCACCGAAGGCCCGCCCTGGCTGCGAATGGCGGCGGCATCGGTGATGGTCTTTTGCAACAAGACCGTCAGCCGGAACTCTTCCAGCTCCGCCCGCAACAGCTCGCGATTGAGGCGGTTGTTGCATTTCAGCTCCTGGAGCGCCGTCAGCGCGACGCCGTGCTGCGTGGTTTGCAACCGCTGCAGTTCGCTCTTGGCGTCCGCCAATTGGGCGGCGGTGGCGAAATAGGTGATTGCGGCATAGCCCGCGCTGGACAGAGCCACGACAATCACGATCAATTCGCGAAAGGGCTTCAGTATCGCGACAAGCGCGGTGATCTGCGGCATGGAACACTCCTATTGCACAATACCAAGTTCGAATGTGGTCTCGTTGTCGCAATAACAGGTCGAGCCCTGCGTCGTGTAACTCACCTCGCAAGCGCCGGCCGCGGTCAGGCAGATGTTGGACACGGCGACGCCCAGCTCCTCGGCCTGTTCCGCTTCGAACTGGCGCTGGGCGGAGGATTTGCCCTCAAGGAGTTCGGTATAGTCGAGAAAGGTACTGGGCGCGGCCTGTTGCGGAAGCGGCGCCCCGATCGGCCTGCGATCCAGCTTGCGGAAGGCGCTCTGCACATCCGACGTCGGCGCGGTGGAGGGCGCGGTGGAGGGCGCGGGGAGCAAGATCACACTGTCGCCAGTGTTCAGACCAGGCTCCTCCGGACCAAGTTCGTCCGGAGCAGGCTCAAACGCGTCACCTGAGCCGTCCAGAGCGTTTGGCGCGAAGCCCAACAGGCCGCTGTTGCCAAAAATCCCGCCTGCCTCGGCACACAGGGGCAGTGACAAGCCAACCAGCAAGAGCATCGCCGTGCGCATGAAACCCTCTCAATATCTCCGTCGTGCAATGGTCCACCCATAGCACATACACGCTCCGGAGTCATGAGGGGGTATCGCTACCCGTAATGGGCGACCGGCGTGCCCGCGATGGCCGCCATGTTCAACAATCCGCGCGCGGTGATCGAGGGTGACACGATATGGGCGCGGTTGCCCATGCCCATCAGGATCGGGCCGACCTCCAGACCGCCAGAGCGCATTTTCAGGATATTGCGGACCCCGGATGCGGCATCCGCATGGGCAAAGATCAGCACATTGGCCGCCCCCTCCAGTCGAGAGTTCGGAAAGATCCGCTCTCGCAGATCCGCATCCAGCGCCGCATCGATATTCATCTCGCCTTCATAGACGAAATCCCGCGGCTCCGCGTCGAGGATTTTCAACGCTGCCCGCAGCCGGGCCCCGGTGTCACATGGGATATTGCCGAACTGGCTTTGGGAACACAGCGCAATCTGCGGCTGCAGGCCGAACCGGCGCACATGGCGAGCCGCCCCCAGCACGGTCTGCGCGATTTCCTCGGGCGTGGGTTCAATCCGCACCTGGGTATCGGCGATGAACAGCGGCCCGTCTTCGAGGATCATCAGCGACAGCGCCCCATGCGGGGCGTAGCTGCCACCGCCGAGGATCTGGCTCACGTAATTCAGATGCCAGCGATACTCGCCGAAGCTGCCGCAGATCAGACTGTCGGCATCGCCGCGATGGACCATGATGGCCCCGATGGCGGTGGTATTGGTGCGCAGGATGGCCTTGGCCAGATCGGGGGTGACGCCCTGGCGCTCCATGATCTGGTGATAGCTGGACCAGTAGTCCCGGTAGCGGGGATCGTTTTCCGGGTTCACGATCTGCACGTCCTGGCCCGGCCGGATCGACAGGCCGAGCCGCTCGCTGCGGGACTCGATCACCTCTGGCCTGCCGATCAGGATCGGGGTTTCCGTGGTTTCGCGCAGGATCTCCTGTGCGGCGCGCAACACCCGCTCGTCTTCGCCTTCCGCAAAAACGATGCGGCGCGAGGCGGCGCGGGCGGATTCGAAGACGGGCTTCATCAGAAGCGCCGATTTGAACACGCTCTGGTTCAGTTGCGACCGATACGCCCCGAGATCGTCGATGGGGCGCCGGGCGACGCCGCTGGACATCGCCGCCCCGGCCACGGCCGAGGACACCACCGCCACCAGGCGCGGATCAAAGGGTTTCGGGATCAGGTAATCGGCGCCAAAGGTCAGCTGTTCGCCCTTGTAAGCCGCCGCCGCCTCGGCCGAGGTGGTGGTGCGCGCCAGTTCCGCGATCCCGTCGACACAGGCGATTTCCATGTCGTCGTTGATCTCGGTGGCGCCCACGTCCAACGCGCCGCGAAAGATGAAGGGAAAACACAGGACGTTGTTGACCTGATTGGGGAAATCGCTGCGGCCGGTGGCGATGATCGCATCCGGCGCCACCGCGCGGGCGGCCTCGGGCATGATCTCGGGCGTCGGGTTCGCCAGCGCAAAGATGATCGGGCGACGGGCCATTTTCGCCACCATCTCGGGCGTCAGCACATTGGGTCCGGACAGGCCGAGGAACAGGTCGGCGCCCTCGATCACATCGGCCAGCGCGCGTTTGTCCGAGGCCTGGGCAAAGGCCGCCTTATGCGGGTTCATGTCCTCTGCGCGGCCCTCGTAGACCAGACCGTGGATATCACAGAGCCAGATGTTCTCGCGCCGCACGCCCAGCTTCAGCAGCATATTGAGGCAGGCGATCCCCGCCGCGCCCCCCCCGGTCGAGACGATCTTGATGTCCTCGAACCGTTTGTCGGCCACATGCAGCGCATTGGTCGCCGCCGCCCCGACCACGATTGCGGTGCCGTGCTGGTCGTCATGAAAGACCGGGATGTTCATCCGCTCGCGACAGAGTTTTTCGACGATGAAACAGTCGGGCGCCTTGATGTCCTCAAGGTTGATGGCGCCAAAGGTCGGCTCCAGCGCGCAGACAATATCGGCGAGCTTTTCCGGATCGCTCTCGTTCAGCTCGATATCGAAACAGTCGATATTGGCGAAATTCTTGAACAGGACCGCCTTGCCCTCCATCACCGGTTTGGACGCCAGCGCCCCGATATTGCCGAGCCCGAGCACGGCAGAGCCGTTGGACACCACCGCCACCAGATTGCCCCGGGCCGTATAGCGGGCCGCGTTGTCTTCGTTCTCCTTGATCTCGAGGCAGGCTTCGGCGACGCCGGGGGAATAGGCCCGGGCCAGGTCAATGCCGGTTGCCAGAGGTTTCGTGGCGCGGATTTCCAATTTTCCGGGGCGCGGAAATTCGTGATAGCGCAGAGCCGCGTCGCGCAGGGATTCCGAAGTCTTGTCGGTCATGAAAGGGCGCTCCTCATGGTGATTGTTTAGTGCTAAACTAACTTGTGGCGGAGGGGAACCGGCATTCTTGACGCTTGGGAACGATCGGCATGGCCGCGCCGACGGGTCCCGGCCGGTTCTGCTCCGGTGGTGCGCTGCGCAGTATGCTGGCCCTGCGGAGCCCGGTTTGGGGTGGGCCTTCCCTCTTGATCACGGCGGACAGAGCGCGCAGGGTGGCGAAAACAGGTCGCAAAACAAGCCAACCGGGAGCCCCACATGGCCGATACGGTCGCCGAGATCCTCTTGCCCACGTCCGAGCTCCGCGAGGATATTCCCTTTTTTACCAAGGTCCTCGGCTTCAAGCTTGATATGATCTATCCGGCGGATGACCCGCGGGTGGGGGTGTTTTCCGGTCACGGTCTCCGGCTGCGGATCGACCGCGACGCCGCGACGGCACCCGGGGTGATCCGCATCCTGACCGAGGACCCGGAGGGGTTTGCGGGCGGCGCCCGGACCCTGACCGCGCCGAATGGAACCGGGATCGAGATCGAGGCGCGCAACCCGCCGCTGGAGATGCCGCCAACCGCGCATAGCTTTGTAGTGCGGCGGCTCAAGGATCAGGCGCCATGGATCATCGGCCGGGCCGGCATGCACTACCGGGATCTGGTGCCGGACCGGCTGGGTGGGTCGATCATTGCCAGCCATATCCGCATCCCGGATGGGGGCCCGGTGCCGGATATGGTGCATTTCCACAAGGTCGGGTTTCAGCTCATTTTCTGCATCCATGGCTGGGTCGATGTGGTCTACGAGGATCAGGGCGACAAGATGCGCCTGACGCCGGGGGATTGTTTCATCCAGCCGCCGGAAATCCGCCACCGGGTGCTGGAGGCCAGCGACAATGTGCAGGTGATCGAAATCGGGGTGCCGGCCGAGCATGTGACCGAGATCGACCACGAGATGACCCTGCCGACGCCGCATCTGCGGCCTGACCGCGAATGGGACGGCCAGCGGTTTGTGTTCAATCAGGCGGCGGGGGCGGTCTGGCAGGCGTTTCGTCTGCCGGGATTTGAATGTCGCGACACCAGCATCGCCGAAAACACCCGGGGCGTGGCCGGGGTCCAGGTGGTGCGGCCGGTGCCGGGCGGGGGCAGCAGCCCCTGGGCCAGGCATGACACCGATATTCATTTCACCTTTGTGATGGCGGGCACCGTGACGCTGGAAGGAGAGGGGCGCAGGCCCTATGATCTGGAACAGGGCGACGCCTTTGTGATCCCGCCGCATATGCGCAGTCGGCTGAGCGGCGCATCCGCGGATCTGGAGCTGCTGGAGGTGACCTTGCCGGGAAGGTTCCGCACCGAATTGGTCTGATCCGGCCAGTATCGGCCAGTATCGGCCGGTTTCGGCCAGAGGCAGCCTGAGTCGGGCAGTTTCAGGCTGGGCGCCGGAGGGACTGCGCGGTTTGGAGGCAGCTGTTCAGGGGTGGCCCCCGATCGGTCAGATGATATTTGACCAATTGGTCAGGATCGGCCAGAACGGACCGGAGTTTCAAAGCCCGACGCGGCGCCGACCCCTGGCGCTCAAATCTGAAAATGGAGTGTGCTGATGTCTGCTGTAGAAGTGTCCCCGCCGGAAAACCCATTGCGCGCGCGTGCCGCAGCGGTGCGTGAAAACGCCCATGCGCCCTATTCGAACTTCAAGGTCGGCGCCGCCATCCGGGCGGGCTCGGGCGCCGTCTATGTGGGCTGCAACGTGGAAAACGTGGCCTACCCGGAGGGCACCTGCGCCGAAGCCGGGGCCATTGCCGCAATGGTGGCGGCCGGCGAAACGGAGCTGGTCGCGGCCTATGTGATCGCGGATTGCCCAAGTCCGGTGCCGCCCTGCGGCGGCTGCCGCCAGAAGCTCAAGGAATTCGGCGCGACAGATGTGTCCGTCACCCTGGCGACAACCGACGGGGTCGAGCAGACCACCACCATCGGCGACCTGCTGCCAGGTGCCTTTGACGCGGGCTATATGGAGCGGAGTTGACGGCCATGGATGCGCGCGCGGTTATCGCCAAGCTCCGCCAGAAGGCGGTCCCGACGGATGAGGAATTGATCTGGTTTGCCAAGGGTCTGGCCAGTGGCGCGGTCAGCGACGCACAGGCCGGGGCCTTTGCCATGGCCGTCTGCCTCAATGGCTTGCCGCCCGCGTCCCGCAGCGCCCTGACGCTGGCGATGCGGGACAGTGGCGACGTGCTGCGCTGGGATGTGCCGGGGCCGGTGGTGGACAAGCATTCCACCGGCGGCGTCGGGGATTGTGTCTCGTTGCTGCTGGCGCCGGCGCTGGCGGAATGCGGCGCCTTTGTGCCGATGATTTCCGGGCGGGGGCTGGGGCACACCGGCGGCACGCTGGACAAGCTGGAAGCCATCCCGGGCCTGAGCACGCAGGTGCCTCCGGCGCGTCTGCGGCAGATCATTTCGGATGTGGGCTGTGCCATCGTCGGGGCCACGTCGCGGATCGCGCCGGCGGACAAGCGGCTCTATGCGGTGCGCGACGTCACCGCGACGGTCGAGAGCCTCGATCTGATCACCGCATCGATCCTGTCCAAGAAACTCGCGGCCAGCCCCGAGGCTCTGGTGCTGGATGTGAAAATCGGCTCCGGTGCGTTCATGAAAACCCAGGAGGCCGCCCATGCGCTGGCGGTCTCTCTGGTGGAAACGGCCAATGCGGCGGGATGTCCGACACAGGCGCTGATCACCGACATGAATCAGCCGTTGGTTGCCAGCCTCGGCAATGCGCTGGAGGTGGCCGAGGTGATGCGGGCGCTGACCGCCGGGCGGGATCATCCGATCCTCGAGCTGACCGCCGCGCTTGCGGGGGCGGTGCTGCAGCGGTCGGGCCTGGCGGAGACGGCAGAGGCGGGCGAGGCGCGGAGTGCTGCGATCCTGAAGGATGGCCGCGCCGCCGAGCGATTTGCGCGGATGGTGGCGGCGCAGGGCGGCCCGCTGGGGTTTGCGGACAAATGGGAGCGGTTCCTGCCGGAAGCGCCGGTGATACTTGAGGTGACCAGTGAGGCCGAGGGATATGTCGCGGCCATCGACGGCGAGGCGCTCGGGCTCTGTGTGGTGCAGCTGGGCGGCGGTCGCATGGTGGAAAGCGATGGGATCGATCCGGCGGTGGGTCTGTCGGATGTGGTGCGGCTCGGGGCCAAAGTGGGGCGGGGCGATGTGATCGCGCGGGTCCATGCCGCCCGCCCGGAGGCCGCGCAAGAGGCGGCGTCGGCCTTGCGGGCGGCGGTGAGCGTGGCGTCTGCAGCCCCCCCGTTGCCGCCACTGGTGCATGAAAGGATCGGATGATGGCGCGCGCCTTTCTGGTGGTGATGGATTCGGTCGGGATCGGCGGCGCACCGGATGCGGCGGCGTATTTCAACAAGGACCTGCCGGATCTGGGCGCCAATACGGTGGCCCATATTGCCCAGGCCTGTGCCGAGGGGCGGGCGGAAGAGGGCCGCTCGGGTGGCTTGCGGGTTCCGACGCTGCGGCGACTGGGACTGGGGGCGGCGGTGCGGTTGGCCTCGCAGCAGCCGGCGCCGGGGCTGAGCCCTGCCGGAGACGGCCGGCGATCACCGGGCCGCTCAGGGGGCCGCTCAGGGGGCGGCGCAGCAGACAACACAGCGGGTGGAACTGGAGACGGGACAGGGGACAGAACTGCGCCGGAACCCGAGGGGCTGTGGGGGGCGGCCACGGAGATCAGCGCCGGCAAGGACACACCCTCGGGGCATTGGGAACTGGCCGGTGTGCCGGTGCCCTGGGACTGGACCTATTTTCCTGAAACCGGCGCTGCATTTGACGCGGATCTGGTGACCCATGTGGCGGCGGCTGCGGGCACGGAGGGCATATTGGGCAACTGCCATGCCTCGGGCACGGCCATCATTGCCGAGCTCGGCGCCGCCCATATGCAGAGCGGTCGGCCGATCTGCTATACCTCGGCGGACAGCGTGTTTCAGATCGCCGCCCATGAGGAGAGCTTTGGCCTCGACCGGTTGCTGGCGCTCTGCGAAGCCGTCGCCCCGCGCCTGCATGCAATGAAGGTGGGGCGTGTCATCGCGCGCCCCTTCGTGGGCACGCCCGCGACGGGCTTCACCCGCACCGCCAACCGGCGTGATTATGCGATCCGCCCGCCGGCCCCGATCCTGACCGATTGGGTGCAGGCGGCGGGGGGGCGGGTGCATGGCATCGGCAAGATCGGTGACATCTTCTCGATGCAGGGGATAGATACGCTGCACAAAGGTGAGGATGCCGCCCTGATGGAGCACCTCCGCACTGCGGTGAAGACCGCAGAGGACGGGAGCCTGACCTTCGCCAATTTCGTCGAGTTCGACAGTCTCTATGGGCACCGGCGTGACATCTCGGGCTATGCCCGCGCGCTGGAATGGTTCGATGGGCAGATTGGCCGGGTCCTCGACGAGCTGCGCGAGGGCGACATCCTGATCCTGACGGCGGATCACGGCAATGACCCCAGCTGGCCCGGCACCGATCACACGCGCGAACGGGTGCCGGTTCTGGTTGCGGGCGCCGGGGCGGGGTGCCTCGGGCAGGTCGCATTTGCCGATGTCGCAGCCTCGGTTGCGGCGCATCTCGGGGTGGCGGCGCAGGGGCCGGGGCAGTCCTTTTTGTAGCCGAGTTTGTAGCCGAGCAGGACGGCTGTGGCGGATCTGGCCGGGAAAACACCTTGCCTGCCTCCCGGCCTGCCGACTATGAGACACAAAAGCCAAAGAGGAGCGCGCCCCATGAGTGACCACCTGACAGTTGTTGACCACCCGCTGGTGCAGCACAAGCTGACAATCATGCGCAACAAGGCCACCTCCACATCGGAGTTCCGCCAGCTGCTGCGCGAAATCACCCAGCTGCTGGCCTATGAGGTCACCCGCGAGCTGCCCCTGACCACCACCTCTATCGAGACCCCGATGGAGGATATGGAGGCCCCGATCCTGGCGGGCAAGAAACTGGCGCTGGTGTCGATCCTGCGGGCGGGCAACGGGATGCTGGACGGGGTGCTGGAGCTGGTGCCCTCGGCGCGGGTCGGCTTTGTCGGCATGTACCGCGACGAAGAAACGATGCAGCCGGTTCAATATTACTTCAAGGTGCCGCAGCAAATTTCCGACCGGATGGTGATCGCGGTGGACCCGATGCTGGCCACCGGCAATTCCTCGGTTGCGGCTATCGACCTGCTGAAAGAGGCAGGCGCCACCGATATCCGTTTCCTGTGTCTGCTGGCCGCGCCCGAAGGCGTCGCACGGATGAAGGAGGCGCACCCGGATGTGCCGATCGTCACGGCCTCTCTGGATCGTCAGCTGAACGAAAAAGGCTATATCATGCCCGGTCTGGGGGATGCAGGCGACCGGATGTTCGACACGAAATAACGCCGCTGCCGAGCGTCCGAACCGGCGCCGAGTCCCGGGCCGCACAGAGGCGCGCCCCGGGCCACTGCCTGCGGGAAAACCCGAGTGACGAAACGAGGGACAAAACCGGCGATGATTTGGTCCGCGCGGCCATATTGTTGCCGCCAACGGCTTTACTCGGATTCGGACTTCGGGCATCCTGTGCCCATATCTTGTGGGACGGGTCCATGAAAATAACAAGAATTGCGGCAGTATCCATCATCTTGACGGTTGGAATGGGCACGGATCTCGCGGCCCAGACCATCCGCAGTGCCGCGCGGCCTGCCGAATTTCCGCCGACCTCCTATCAGGGGCGTCAATATGTGGACAGCAAGGGCTGCATCTTCATCCGGGCCGGTGTCGATGGCAATGTGAACTGGGTGCCGCGGGTGAACCGGGCGCGCCAGCAATTATGCGGCGGCGAGCCGACCAATGTGGCCGGGACCACCAAGGACCGCCCCGTGTCGCTACTGGGTCCGGATATCATAACCCTGGCCCCCGAAGAGCCCCCGGCAACGCCCGGCCCGGCCGCCGTTCAGGCGCAAGCGCAAGGCGGAACCCCGGCAGCAGCCGCGACGGCCACCGCCGCGGCAAAGGCGACACCGACGACAGCAGCGGCGACCGCGACCGCGCCGCCGCCCGCCGCCACGGTGAAACCCGAACGGACCCCGGCCTCCACCTCCACCGGCGCGGCGGTGGCGCCCCGCAGACTGGTCCGCCCGCAACAGCCGACACCGCAACCGGTCCGGCCGGCCGTGGTGCCGCAGCCGATCCCGGCGCCTGCCACCGGCCCCTGTGCCGGGGCCTCGGCACTGAGCCAGCAATATATCAACACGGGGCCGGGCGTCCGCTGCGGCCCGCAGCGCGCGGATCCGCTCGGCAGTCTGACCCCCGATACCCGCATTCTGCCGCGGCACCTCTATGAAAAGCGCCTCCGGCAGGCCGATGTGCGCGTGCCGGAGGGCTATCGGCCGGTCTGGCAGGACGGGCGGCTCAACCCGCGACGGGCAGAGCGGACGATCCGGCCACCGGTGCTGACCACGCCGGTCGTGCCGACGGGCTATGTCCGCGTGAGCCGCGATGACAACCGGATGAGCCGGACGCGGGGCGTGCAGACGGCCGCTGGGACCGCGCAGATGGCACAGGTCTGGACCAATGGGCTGCCGCGCAAATCGGTGCAGCCGCTGCCGGATAAAATCCCGTTCTCGCTCCGCAAGGCGCAGCGTTTGTATGCACAGGACCTGGCACAACAGACCCAGACAGCAGGCCAGACCCAGACAGCAGGCCAGACCCAGACGGGTGCGTCCGCCGCCACCCGGACTCAGACCGGCGATCTGGTGCTGCGGTTGTCCACCCGCTCTGCGCCCGATGCGACGCGGCCCGCAGCCGATCCCTCCTCCGCGCCCGCGCGCTATATCCGCGCCGCCAGTTTTGCCGATCGAGCCGAGGCCCGGACCGTTGCGCGGAGCCTGGCCGAGGCGACCGGTCTGACCATGCGCCTCGGAACGGTCATGCGCGGCGGTCAGACCTATAGCGTGGTGCTGTCCGGCCCCTATGCGGGCACGGCGCAAAAGGCCCTGCAGCGGGTGCAGGAAGCCGGCTTCCCGGGCGCGCGGCTCAGCAACTGAGCGCGCGGGTTCCCCGCTCCCCACGGGTCTGTAGACGGGATTTCTGAGGGGTTTGTAGACGGGGCCGCAGATGGGCCTGCCGATCAGTCAGGCCACCTCAGCCGCAGATGTTTTGCAGCTGGACCCAATCCCTGTCGTTGAGCACCGGCGCCAGATCGCGACCGGCCATCGGGTCGGCCTCGATCAGGCCCAGCGTGCTTTCGCCGGTCACATCGCGGGCATAGGCATAGGGCGTCGACGGGATCGCGGCGCGGGCAAATTCCGCCAGCAGGGTCTCGTCCGCGACCGCCGGGCGGGGGGCCGCCAGAACCGCTTCGGAATACCGATCGAGGGTCTCGCGCTTGATTTCGCCGGTGGTCAGCAGCCGAAAGGTGGCGACGATGCCCCCAATGTCGAGGATTTCCGCCATCGGATCATGGTCCTGGCTGCGGGCGCGTTCGATCAGCACCGCCCCGGCGGCGACGGCGGGATCTTCGAAATCCTCGACATAGGCGCGGTGGATCAACACGATGCCGCCCGGCAGCGTCAGGCTCTCGGCAATGCCGGAACGCATCACCGCCACCCGGCGCACGCCGGCACGCTCCGCGAGCGCTCTCAGGATCGGATCAGCCTCCGGCGTCGAGCAGGCCTGACCGGAGACCCGCTCGATCCGGCCCAGCAAGGCCTGTCCAATCGCCTTGCGGTGCACGTCGGAAACAGCCGCGAGCGTCTGCTGGCGCATGGTGCGGGGCAGGCCGAAGCCCAGCAGGATCACCGCCAGCACCAACACACCCAGCCCGCCGAACAGACGCAGCCGACCGGGGTGCGGGCGGGCCCGCAGGATGGCGGCCTGTACCTTCTGGATGGCGTCAAGCATGGTGACCTCATCCTCGCCCAGCTCCAGCGTTTCGCCCGGATCGCCGTCGGGATGGTAGATCGCCGGAAACGCACCGGGATTGGCCCGCTCAACGGCAGCCAGGGACCAATGCGCCAACGGCCGGTCCTGCATATCGGTTATGGTCAGCGTCGCGTCCCCAAGCGAGACGATCACGTCCCGCCGCTGGTCGTCCGGCGACGGGCGCCAGATCCCTGACGCCTCGAGCCGCTGAAATTCACGGAGTACCGTCATCAGACCGGTCTGCCTGCTCCATCTTGTTATGCACGCGCTTTAGCACGGGCCGGGCACCGGCGGCAAACCGCTTTGATGCGCCAATGCCCCTGTTGAGGCGATTATTGCTGCGTTCAGAAGGTCTTGAACCGTCTGCGCAGCTCGAATTTCTGGATTTTCCCGGTCGATGTCTTTGGCAATTCCTCAAAGATGACGGCCTTAGGCGCCTTGAACCCCGCCAGCTTCTGCCGCGCAAAGGCAATCAGCCCCGCCTCATCGACCTGGGCGCCGGCCTTCAATTCGACAAAGGCGCAGGGGACCTCGCCCCATTTGTCATCCGGTTTTGCCACCACCGCCGCGAGATTGACATCGGGATGGCCCATCAGCACGCCCTCGACCTCCACCGACGAGATATTCTCGCCCCCGGAGATGATGATGTCCTTGGCCCGGTCCGCGATCTGGATATAGCCATCGGGGTGTTGCACCGCGATGTCGCCGGAATGGAAATACCCGCCCTCAAAGGCCTCGGCAGTGGCGGCCGGGTTCTTCAGATAGCCCTTCATGACGGAATTGCCGCGCATTACGATCTGGCCCTGCGTGCGCCCGTCCTTGGGCACCTGCGTCAGCCTGTCGTCCAGCACCGTCACCGTCTCCATCATCGGAAAGGCCACCCCTTGCCGAGCCTTGATCGCGGCGCGTCCGGCGGTGTCCAGCCGGTTCCATTCGGCGCCCTTCCACAGGCATTCGGTCACATGCCCGTAGGTCTCCGTCAGCCCGTAGACCTGGGTGACGTGAAACCCGAGCGCCTCGATCTTTTCAAGCGTGGCGGGGGCAGGGGGCGCCCCGGCGGTGAAGACCTCGACCGTGTGATCAAAGGCGCGGCGGTCTTCGTCTCTGGCATTGACGATCATGTTCAACACGATGGGCGCGCCGCCGAAATGGGTCACGCCCTCGTCAGCGATGGCGGTATAGATCGCCTCGGCGGTGATATTGCGGCAGCAGACGACGGTTCCGCCCAGCACCGGCATCATCCAGGTGTGGTTCCAGCCATTGCAGTGAAACAGCGGCACGATGGTCAGATAGACCGGGCGGATCTGCAGCCCCCAGGAAATCACCGTGCCCATGGTCATCAGATAGGCGCCGCGATGGTGACAGACCACACCCTTGGGCCGTCCGGTGGTGCCGGAGGTGTAATTGAGCGCGAGGCTCTCCCATTCGTCCTCGGGCATGATCCAGTCAAAGTCATGCGGCGCTTCGGCCAGCATGTCCTCATAGGTGGGGTGGCGGCCACTGGCGCTGATCCCGGCGTCGCGGTCGGGCACCTCGATCAGGATCGGGCCTGCGCCGTCCATCTGCGCCTTGGCCGCTTCGGCGAGGGCGAGGAACTCGCTGTCCACCAGCGCCACTTTGGCCTCGCCATGGTCAAAGATATAGGCGACCGTATCCACATCCAGCCGGGTGTTGATCGTATTCAGCACCCCGCCACAGGCAGGCACGCCGAAATGGGCCTCGGCCTGCGCCGGGATATTGGGCAGCAGCGTGGCCACCACATCGCCCGGTGTCACCCCCATGCCGGCCAGCGCCGCCGCCAGGCGGGTACAGCGATCGTGATATTGCGCATAGCTGACCCGTGTCTGCCCGTAGACCAGAGCGGTTTCGCCCGCATAGACATGCGCCGCGCGCTGCAGGTGCGACAGAGGTGTCAGCGGCACGAAATTCGCTGCTCTGCGCTCCAGTCCCGTTTCATCCGCCAGCCAACCCATAGGCTTTCCTCCCCTATATACTGTCCGAAATATTGTCCGAAATTCCCCCGTCGGTTGGAATATTGCGCCGCTCTTGCGGAAATTGGAAGAGATTGCGTGACAGGCTGCGCAATCTTCTGGTCTCTGCCGGGGGCAAAGATGGTTTCGGGATGGGTTTGAATGGGTTAGCCTGCGCATATGATCCTGTCGCGCGGCCGTAATTTTGTGTTTGTCCATATTCCCAAGACCGGGGGAACGGCGCTGGCGCAGGCGCTGGAGGCGCGCGCCATGGCCGGTGACGAGATGCTCGGCGACACCCCCAAGGCGAAAAAGCGCCGCCGCCGCCTGCAGGGCGTCAGCACCCGGGGCCGGTTGTGGAAACACTCCACCCTGTCCGACATCGAAGGTCTGGCCACACGCGATGAGCTGCGCCAGATGTTTGCCTTCACCCTTGTGCGCAACCCGTGGGACCGGGCAGTCAGCCTCTATCACTGGTTGCAGGATCAGCGGTTTGACCACCCGATGGTGCCGCTGGCGCAGGCGCGTCCCTTCGGCGACTTCATCACCGCGCCTTTGGTGAGGCGCACCTTCGCCGACACGCCCGCCCCGGCCTATATGCGGCAGTCCGATGGCCAGGAGCATTGCAGCCTCTATATCCGGCTGGAGCATTTCACCGAGGATGCAGAGCCGCTGTTTGACCATCTCGGCTTCCGGCTGGATCTGCCCCGCGTGAACATGTCAGAGCGCCAGCGCGATTGGCGGCCCTACTATGACGCCGCCGCAGAAGCCGCCGTGCGGCAATGCTGTGCCGTTGAAATCGAACGATTTGAATACTCTTTTAACGAATAACCCCTATCCCTTTGCCTATTGGCGGCTCCGAAAGAGACCGCGCCCAGGCCGAACCGGTTTGCTACAGTTGTGAACACGGACCGGCCGCTGGAGCTTTGAACCCTGAAGAGGTTCGTCGCAGGAGATCAGGTCGAAAGGACTGGAACATGCTGGATTGGTTTGCAAAACGGAATGCCTCCCCGATGGCAGAGGCATTTGCTACGCAATATCCCATGGTGGCCGCAGGCCATGCTGGGTTTCTCACCGGGACGATGGTCGCCACCTCCTTTGGCTGGCGGCCGGTCGAGCTGCTCAATATCGGCGATGAGGTCCTGACCTTCGACCATGGCATGCAGGCGGTGAAGACCATTCAACGGCAGGTTCTGGTGCTCGGAGATACCGCCTGTGCCCAGGATATGGCACCGATCTACATTCCCCGGGATGCCATCGGCAACCGCAACCCGATGTGGGTGAAGTCGGAACAGGGCATCATGATCGAACATGATCTGGTCGAGGACAAGCTGGGGGACCCCTATGCCATTGTGCCGGCCTGCACGCTGGAAGGCTACCGCGGCATCTCCCGCTCGCCACAGCAGGTCACGATGGAGGCGATCCTTGTGACTTTCGATCAGGACGAGGTGATCTATATCGATGCCGATATCCTGGCCTATTGCCCCGCCCGGCGGGATTTGATGCATTTCTGTGTCACCGAGCAGGACGACAAACTCTACACACCGCTCTGTGCCATCGAGGCGCGGGAACTGATCATCGACATGATCACCGAAGACAGCTTTTGGACGCCCGGCGCGCTGGCGGGCGGTGGCGGTACCGGCGAGCCGCAATACGCCACCTACAACTGACGCGCCGCCAGTCCGCCCCCGCCAGTCCGCCCCAGCCCGTCAGCCTTCCCCGGTCGACCTGTTTGTCCCGGTCCGCCTGTCTGTCAGCCTGCCAGTTTGCCTGCGTGATATGGGCACCGCCGGTCGGGAAGGGTGTGGACGGCTGTCCCGGCCCCCCTGCGCGGGCGGAGGCTGCGACAGGTGAGGGCGACGACTGAGGGCGGCGGCGGCAGATGCCGCGCCGGGCTCGGATCTTCAGACCAATCGGGCCACAGGGGCACAAGATCGCCCTCCTCATGAAAACCCGCCCCGTGAAAATACGCCCCATGAAAATCCGGCCCGTGAAAACCCGCCCCATTAAAATCCGCCACATGAAAATCCGGCCCGTGAAAGCCCTGCCCGTGAAAGCCCTGCCCATGAAAAAGGGCCGCCCCGAAAGGCGACCCTGTGGTTTGTAAAGGGGTTTGCAATGACCGGAGCCCTGCAAAGACCGTGAGGCTGCCAGGACCCGCGGGGGGCCGGGGTCGGGCCTTTGCAGGGCCCGAAAACTGGAGGGCCCGAACTTTTGCTCGATCCGTGGCTTTGGCAGGGACCCGGCGGATCCGGCGGATCAGGCGGCCTGATCTTCGGCCGGGGCAAACCGGCCATAGAACGTCTGACCTTTTTCCGCCATCTCGCGCAGCAGGGCCGGGCAGGCAAACCGGTCGCCATAGGCTTCGGTCAGCTGGTCACAGCGTTCGGCGGCATAGGGCGCGCCGATGATGTCGAGCCAGCTGAGCGGACCACCGGACCAGGGCGCAAAGCCCCAGGCCAGAATCGCGCCCACATCGCCTTCGCGGATGTCCATCAGCACGCCTTCCTCCAGCGCCCGCACCGCTTCGAGCACCTGCGAGAACATCAGCCGTTCCTGCACCTCGATCAGCGTGGGCTGGTTCTCCGCATGCGGATATTTCTCTTCCAAACCAGGCCAGTAGCGGGTGCGCTTGCCCTTTTCGTCATAGTCGAAGAAACCCGCATTCGCCTTGCGGCCCAGACGCCCCTCGGCCTCCATCCAGAAGATCAGATCATCTGCAGGGCTGTCGGGATAGGCATCGCCCATCGCGGCCTTGGTGGCGCGGGCGATCTTGGCGCCGAGATCGATCGAGGTCTCGTCATTGAGCTGCACAGGCCCCACCGGGAAGCCAAGCTGACGTGCGGCATTGTCGATCAGCACCGGGCTGACGCCCTCGGTGATCATGCGCAGACCCTCGTTGATATAGGGGATGATGCAGCGGTTGGCGTAGAAAAACCGCGCGTCATTGACCACGATCGGCGTCTTGCGGATCTGGCGCACATAGTCCAGCGCCTTGGCCACCGCGCGATCCCCGGTTTCCGCGCCCTTGATGATCTCCACCAGCAGCATCTTCTCGACCGGCGAGAAGAAATGGATGCCGATGAACTGCTCGGGGCGGCTGGAGGCCTTGGCCAGCTCGGTGATCGGCAGGGTGGAGGTATTGGAGGCGAAAATGCAATCCTCGGGGATGATCGCCTCGACCTTTTGGGTCATCTCGGCCTTGACGCCCGGATCCTCGAACACCGCCTCGATGATCAGGTCGCAGCCCTTCAGCGCGTCGAGATCGGGCGTTGCGGTGATCTGCGCCAGCAGCGCCTCTTTCTTCTCGGCGGTCGCCTTGCCGCGCTTGATGCCCTGATCCATGTAGCTCTCGGAATAGGCCTTGCCCTTGTCGGCGGCGGCCTGATCCCGGTCCACCAGAACCACCTCCATGCCGGCCTGAGCCGAGACCAGCGCAATGCCCGCGCCCATCATGCCCGCACCGAGCACGCCGACCTTGCGGACTGTCTGATCCTCGATGCCCTTGGGACGGACAGCGCCTTTCTCCAGCGCCTGCTTGTTGAGGAACAGCGACCGGATCATCGCCGAGGAGGAGGGGTTCATCAGAACATGGGTGAACCAGCGCGCCTCGATCTTCAGCGCGGTGTCAAAATCGACCAGCGCGGCCTCATAGACGGCGGACAGCAGCGCCTTGGCGGCCGGGAAGGCGCCCTGGGTCTTGCCATGCACCATCGCCGATGCGCCGACGTAGTTCATGAAACCGGCCGGGTGATAGGGCGCGCCGCCGGGCATCTTGTAGCCCTTGGCGTCCCAGGGTTTGACGATATCGGCCGGTTTTGCATTCAGCACCCACTGCCGCGCCGCCTCCAGCGGATCGGCGGCCACCTCATCAACGAGGCTCGCGCCCTTGGCCTTTTTCGGGTCCAGCATCTTGCCTTCCAGCAGCACGGGCGCTGCGGCGACGGCCCCGACCATGCGGGAATAGCGGATCGTGCCGCCGCCCCCGGGGAAGATCCCCAGCAGGATTTCCGGCAGGCCGATCTTGGCCTTGGGATTGTCGGTCATGGCGCGATAGTGACAGGCCAGCGCGATTTCGGTGCCGATGCCCGCGCAGGTGCCGTTGATGGCGCAGGCAATGGGCTTGCCGCCCTTGTTGGTCTTCGGCGCCATCCCGGCACGTTCCAGTTTGCGCAGGATACGGTGGCCGTTCATGGTGAAATCAAACAGCCCCTGGGCCGGGTTTTCACCGGACTCCTCACGGATGGAGGCCAGCGCGTTCAGGTCCATCCCGCCGGCAAAGTCCTTCTTGCCAGAGGTGATCACCACGCCCTTGACCGCATCGTCGCCAAGCGCGCGGTCGATGAAGTCCTCCACCAGGCTGAAGGCTTCGCGGGTCAGCACGTTCATGCTCTTGTCGACCGCATCCCAGGTGATGATGGCAATGCCGTCTGCGTCTACGTCGTATGTAAAATCACTCATGTTTCGTCTCCGATCTGGTCAGCCGTCAGCGGGCTGCCGTCTTTCCGGGTGTAGCTGTATGTGTCGTCTGCGACCTGCACCTTCATGTCGAGGTCACTGTAATAGGCGGTCTCGGTTGCGGTCCGTGTTCCGATCACGAGAAAGGAGGCCCGCATATCGCTCTTGTTGACAAGGTGGTGACCGTTTGCATCGCCCTTGGGGAAGGCGGCGCAATCGCCCGGCTGCATCTCATGCGCGCCGTGGTCGTCCACCAGCACCAGAGTACCGGCGGTGACCATGACAAACTCGTCCTGCTCCATGTGATAGTGGCGCAGGCTCGACAGCGCCCCGGGCTCCAGATGCACGAGGTTCACGCCATATTGGCTGAGCCCCCCGGCATCCCCGAGCCGCTGAGAGCTGCGTCCCGAGACACGCTCGGCGAGCGTGCCGGGGTAGCTGGTTCCGCCCCGCGTGGGGATCTGTGACAGGTCGAGTTTCGGCATCAGACGCGCTCGATGATGGTTGCGGCCCCCATTCCGGACGCAATGCAGAGCGTGGCCAGACCGCATTCCTTGTCCTGACGTTCCAATTCGTCCAGCAGGGTGCCGATGATGATGGCACCGGTGGCGCCCAGCGGGTGGCCCATGGCAATCGAGCCGCCGTTCGGGTTCACCACCGCCGGGTCGATGTCAAAGGCCTGCATGAAGCGCAAAACGACCGAGGCAAAGGCCTCGTTGACCTCAAACAGATCGAGGTCGGAGATCTTCATGCCGCTGTCGGCCAGGATCTTTTCGGTGACGGGCACGGGGCCGGTCAGCATGATGGTCGGATCGGTGCCGATTTTGGCGGTGGCGCGAATGCGGGCGCGGGGTTTCAGCCCGTGTTTCTCGCCGAATTCCTTGTTGCCGATCAGAACCGCCGCGGCGCCATCGACGATGCCAGAGGAGTTGCCCGCGTGGTGGATGTGGTTGATCCGCTCCAGATGCGGGTATTTCAGTTTCGCCACCGCATCAAAGCCGGGCATCACCTCGCCCATCATCTGGAACGATGCGTTGAGCGCGCCCAGCGCCTGCATGTCGGTGCCGGGGCGCATGTATTCATCATGGCCGAGGATCGGCAGACCGTTCTGGTCGCGCACGGTGATGATGGATTTGGCAAAGCGGTTGTCGTCCCAGGCGGCCTTGGCCCGGCGCTGGGATTCCACCGCCAGCGCATCGGCCTGATCGCGGCTGAAGCCATATTCGGTGGCGATGATATCGGCCGAAATGCCTTGCGGCACGAAATAGGTCTCCATCGCCAATGTCGGATCGACCGCGATGGCCGCGCCATCCGAGCCCATGGCCACGCGGCCCATCATCTCGACCCCGCCGGCGATATAGGCCTCACCGGCGCCGCCCTTGATCTGGTTGGCCGCCAGGTTCACCGCCTCCATGCCGGAGGCGCAGAACCGGTTGATGGCGAGGCCGGGGATGGTTTCATCCAGATCGGAGGCCAGCACAGCAGAGCGCGCCAGACAGCCGCCCTGTTCCATCACCTGGGTGACATTGCCCCAGATCACGTCCTCGACCGCATGGCCTTCGAGGTTGTTGCGCTCTTTCACGGCGTTCAACGTCAGCGCGGAGAGGCGAACCGAGGTCACCTCCTGCAGCGCGCCATCCTTGCGGCCCTTGCCGCGCGGGGTCCGGACGGCATCATAGATATACGCTTCGGTCATCATAGTCTCCTCAAGCTCGATCCGACGGGTTGCCGGGCATCAGATCATAGGGGTGTTTCCAGGCGGGCAGGGCGCTGATGCGCGCAAGCCAGGTGTCAATACGGGGCCATTCGGTGCGGTCAAATCCGAAAGGCTCAGGGTAGTAGAGGTAGCCGCAGCAGGTCAGATCGGCATTGGTCACGGATTGGCCGACGATCCAGTCCCGGTCAGACAGATGGGCGTCCAGAATTCCGTAGGCCGCTCTGAGACGGCCCTGCAGAAAGGCGATGACCTCTGCCGGGCGTTTGTCCTCGGGCAGGAAATTCATCAGGAACCGGCACATGCCCGCCATCGACGACAGTTTGTGATTGTCCCAGAGCTGCCATCGCAGGATTTCGCGTTTCATGTCGGGGGTCGAGCCGCCGAAATGGCCGTAGGTGTCCGATAGATACTGCTGTATCACGCCCGATTGAGTGAGGCTCACATCGCCATCAATCAGCACCGGGCACTCGCCCATCTCGTTCAACTGGCCTCGGAAATCATCGCCACGTGTCGCGCCGCTGAAGAAATCCACAAAGACCGGGGTCCACTCCAGCCCTGCCAGCTCCAGTGCCAGTGCAGCCTTGTAGGAATGACCACTTTCTCCGAAACAATAGAGTTTCATATCAAGCTGTCCCTCGTGAATTATATGTCGCGACGGGGGTTTCACACCCCCGCACCCCCGTGAGGTATTTCTCAAAAAGTGAAATATGTTTGGCGATTGTTAACCAAGATGGCAACAATATGGCCATGCGGTACAGGCTGAGGAGCCGATGGCCGTAAAAGGTGAAAGTGCATCCGCCCATTAGGCGAAAGGCCAGGGGGCGGATGCACCCCTTGCTTTCATCTTTTCCAAAATACCTCCGCCGGAGGCATCCATCGAGCGCATCACAGAGCAGCGACTGATGTGTCACAACGACCTCGCAATCAATTCCTTCATGATCTCATTCGTGCCCCCGTAGATGCGTTGAACGCGCGCATCTGCCCACATTTCCGCCACCGCGTATTCCTGCATGAAGCCATAGCCGCCGTGGAGTTGCAGGCAATCGTCCAGCACGTCTCCTTGCGTATCCGTGATCCAGTATTTTGCCATCGCGGCCTTTGCGACCGTCAACTCTCCACGTAGGTGCTCCACCATGCACTCATCAAGGAAGGCGCGGGCAACTTTGCTTTTGGTGAGGCATTCGGCCAGCTTGAAACGGGTGTTCTGAAATTGGGTGAGGGGGCCTCCGAAGGCCTCGCGCTGTTTGCAGTAGGCGATGGTGCGTTCGACCGCCCCCTGCATGGCGCCGACCGCGCCGCAGGCGATGATCAGCCGTTCCTGAGGCAGCTGCTGCATCATCTGGTAAAAACCCTGCCCCTCGCGCCCGCCAAGGATGTTTTCCGGCGGGACCGGGATATCGTCGAAGAACAATTCAGAAGTGTCCGCCGCATGCAGACCGACCTTTTCCAGATTCCGACCGCGGGTGAAGCCTTCGGCGTGGTCAGTCTCCAGCGCTACAAGGGATATGCCCTTCGCGCCCTGCGCGGGATCGGTCTTGGCCGCAACCAGGATCAGGTTGGCGTGCTGGCCGTTGGTGATGAAAGTCTTCTGTCCGGTCAGCCGGTACATATTTCCGTCCTGTACCGCCTTTGTCCTGATCGCCTGCACATCCGAGCCCGTGGACGGTTCGGTCATTGCCAGGGCACCGACCAGCGCGCCGGAAATCATCCCGGGCAGCCACCGTTGCTTCTGTTCCTCGGTGCCATAGGACAGGATATAATGCGCCACAATTCCGGAGTGGATGCCATGGCCCCAGCTGGCGAGATTGGCGCGGCTGGCTTCGATCAAGATCGCCGCCTCATGGCCAAAATCGCCGCCAACGCCGCCATATTCCTCGGGGACAGAGGGGCAGAGCAAGCCCAGCTCACCCGCCTCGGACCAGGTCGAGCGGTCCATCTCGCCCTGCTTGCGCCAGGTTTCGAACTTCGGTGCCCATTCCTTGCCGATGAAGCTCCGGGTCATATCGGCCAGCATCTGATGTTCGTCGGTCATCCATGCGGAAGAGGACCGAAAATCCAAATCTGCGTCCATCTCTCTCCCCTTTGGCGCGATCTTTGCGACCGGCGCTAGCGTTTTCGCGCCTCCAGCCCGGCATTGAACAGC
The DNA here is from genome assembly GCA_001874255.1 of Alphaproteobacteria bacterium MedPE-SWcel. GTDB lineage: Bacteria > Pseudomonadota > Alphaproteobacteria > Rhodobacterales > Rhodobacteraceae > Epibacterium. The sequence continues at coordinate 6,679 of MPDC01000030.1, read as the reverse complement.
CGCAGCCGGTGGCTCAGGTTTTCATTGTCCGTCACGCTGTCGAAATGCTCGAACAGGAAGGACAGGGCTTCTCCCTCATCCAGACCGGCCTCATGGGCAAACCGTTTCAGCCTGCGATAGCCGTCCTCCGTCATGGCGACGGGAAAACGGCGGGTCAGGCGAAAGCGTTTGGGCATATTCGGATCCTCTCATTTCCAAATGCGCCCCGGCCGTCACAGGGACGGAATGCGCCCCGAAAGGCGCATCCGTTTATCAGGTCACAGTCTGCTGCAGTCAGAACTGATCGGCCGCAAGCGCCATCACCGTGTCGGCGCCGGTCTCGATGCGGGCGAGATGCAGTTTTGTCGCGGGCAACTGACGTGCCATGTAGTAGCGGCCGGTGGCGAGCTTTGTCTCGTAGAACGCCGCGTCAGAGGTCCCTGCGTCAAGTGCCGTCTGCGCCGCCTTGCCCATCATCGCCCACATCAGGCCGAGGCAGACATGGCCGAACATATGCATGAAGTCATAGGATCCGGCGAGGGCGTTGTTCGGGTTTTTCATGCCGTTTTGCATGAAATACATGCCCGCCGCCTGCAGATCCTTTGAGGCCGCCTTCAACGGATCGATGAACTCCTTGGTGTAGGCCTCGGAAATATCGCCGTTTTCCTTGCAGAACCCCTTGACCAGATCAAAGAAGGCCATGACGTGTTTGCCGCCATCCTGTGCCAGTTTGCGGCCGACCAGATCCAGCGCCTGAACGCCATTGGCGCCCTCGTAGATCATCGCGATACGGGCGTCGCGGGTGTATTGCGACATGCCCCATTCCTCGATGTAGCCATGACCGCCATAGACCTGCTGCGCCTGCACGGTCATGTCATAGCCCTTGTCGGTCAAGAAGCCCTTGATGACCGGCGTCATCAGCGAGATCAGCCCGTCGGCGTCCTTGTCCTCGCCGCGATGCGCCTTGTCGATCAGCATCGCGCCCCACAGCAGGAACGCCCGCGCGCCCTCGGCAAAGCTCTTTTGATCCATCAGGTTGCGGCGGATGTCCGGGTGCACGATCAGCGGATCTGCCGGGCCGTCGGGGTTCTTGACGCCGGTCACATCGCGCCCCTGCAGGCGGTCCTTGGCATAGTCCAGCGCGTTCTGATAGGCGGCTTCGGCCTGCGCCAGCCCCTGCATGCCGACCCCCAGCCGGGCCTCGTTCATCATGGTGAACATGGCGCGCATGCCCTTGTGCATGTCGCCCAGCAACCAGCCGGTGGCCGCGTCATAATCCATCACGCAGGTGGAATTGCCGTGGATGCCCATCTTCTCTTCAATCTTGCCGACCGAGACGCCGTTGCGGCTGCCGGGCGTGCCGTCCTCGTTGACGATGAACTTCGGTACGATGAACAGCGACACGCCCTTGATGCCCTCGGGGCCGCCGGGGATCTTGGCAAGCACCAGATGGATGACGTTCTCTGCCATGTCGTGATCGCCCGCCGAGATAAAGATCTTCTGGCCGGTGATCTTGTAGGAGCCGTCGTCCTGCGGCTCTGCCTTGGTGCGCATCAGCCCGAGATCGGTGCCGCAGTGGGGCTCCGTCAGGTTCATGGTGCCGGTCCATTCGCAGGACACCATCTTGGGCAGATACGTATCCTTCTGCGCGTCCGTACCATGTACCAGAATGGCCGAGGCCGCACCATGGGTCAGGCCCTGATACATGGTGAAGGCCTGGTTCGCCGCCGAGAAGAACTCGCCCACGGCGGTGCCCATGACATAGGGCATGTTCTGACCGCCGTATTGTTCCGGCATGTCGAGACCGGTCCAGCCGCCCTCCTTGACCTGCTCGAACGCGTCCTTGAAGCCGGTGGGCGTATAGACCACCCCGTTTTCCAGCCGGCAGCCTTCGGTGTCGCCCACCGTGTTCAGCGGATGCAGCACGGCGCTGGCGATCTTGCCCGCTTCTTCAAGCACGGCGCCGGTGAACTCCGGTTCAAGCTCGTCATAGCCCGGAATACCGGAGTCTTTGATATTCAGCACGTCATGCAGGACGAATTGAGTGTCCTTGGTGGGGGCGGTGTAGCTTGGCATCGCGTTCCTCGTCGGTTGCGCCGGTGGCGCGGTCAGAAAATGGGCGGCACGTGGGGCCGGGTGGCCGAATGGCCGGCTGCGCGAGGGCCTGCGGGATTATTCCGCGGCCTTCGCACCGTTTCGCATGGAGGCGATGACTTTCTCGCCCCATTTCAGCTGATCTTTCAGGTCGTCGATGGCCTCGTTCAGCTCGTCGCGCTGACGCTCCATGTCGGCCAGCCGGTCCTGAGCGATCTCATAGGTGCGGCTCAGCTGGGTCAGCTGCTGGTCGCCCATGTGATAGAGGTCCAGAAGCTGGCGGATTTCCTCCAGGCTGAAGCCAAAGCGCTTGCCGCGCAGAATCAGTTTCAGCCGGGCGCGGTCGCGTTTGGTGAACAGACGCTTCTGACCATCCCGGGTCGGAAACAACAGTTCCTTGGCTTCGTAGAATCGCAACGTGCGCGGAGTCACTCCGAATTCGTCGCACATCTCGCGAATGGATTTGATGTCTTCGGTCATGGGTCTCTTTACGTTGATGGTCACAACGTCAACTTTAGGCGTCTGCCCAAAGGTTACAACATGAACTTTACGTTTACGTAACTTCGACGCCGCGTCACTTTGAAAAGTGACGTTGTGACAGGTTGGGGTGACGCAACGTCACCTAAATCCTGACCCGAAACCGTCCGGTTGGATCGCGAAAACCGCGTAAAAATGAACGCTGAAACTAAAACTGCGCCGAGGGGGCTCGGCGCAGGGGGGATCAGGGGGGATTCTTCGGTTCTGTCCCGGTGGGGCCAGTCCGCGCCGAAACCATACCGGACTGCTGGGGCGCCCGGCTGTTGGTTGGCCCTCAGTCGAGCAGCTTCAGCGTGGCCTCGCGGAGCGATCCCAGTTCGGTCATCGCGTCCTCGATCTGTTGGCGTTGCGACTGCAGCTCTGTCATTTGGCGGTCGGCCATTTCGATGAAGGCGCGCATCTGCGCCGCGTTGCCTTCGTTGTCATAGATCATCAGCCATTGACGGATCTCTTCCAGCTGGAAGCCGAACTTCCGGCCGCGCAGGATCAGCTTCATGCGCGCGACCTCGCGGGGGCCGTAGAACCGCGACCGGCCCTGGCGCTCCGGCTTCAGCAGTTCGATGTATTCATAATACCGAAGGGTGCGCGGGGTCACTTCGAACTGCGCGCACATCTCCTTGAATGACAGTAATGTCTCGGTCATCCACATCCTCCCTTGTGGCGCAACCTATGCAACTGAACCAAGCGGTGCAACTAGGAGTTTCCGCAGCCCTTGCGCTTTGGCAGGCAGCGCGGAATAAAAGGGGGACATCCGGGCAAGGAGCACCACATGGCCGACAAGACCCAACTGGCGCGCCAGTTCATCGAAGCAATCCCGCATTCGCGGGCGCTGGGGATGGAGCTGACCGAGATCGGCGATGGCCGCGCGGTGATCGTGATGCCCTATGACACGAAACTGATCGGCGACCCGGACACGGGCGTGATCCACGGCGGCGCGGTTTCGGCGCTGATGGATACCTGCTGCGGCGCGGCCGTGATGAGCCACCCGAGCGCCCCCTCCAGCACCGCCACGATCGATCTGCGCATCGACTATATGCGCGGCGCCACGCCGGGGCAGACCATCCGCACCACTGCCACCTGCCACCATGTCACCCGCAACGTCGCCTTCGTGCGGGCTGTGGCCACCGATGACGAGACCGAAACGCCCGTGGCGACTGCCTCCGGGGCCTTCACCGTGGAGATCAAACGATGAGCCGCCCCCGCCCGGAACCCGTACAGGTGATCAAGCAACGTCGCGATGCAGCCCTGAGCGCGCTGGTCGAATCGGTGCCCTATATCGGCTTTCTCGGCATCACCTTTGAACGGCGCGGGGACGAGGTGACCTCTACCATGCATTTCCATGACGCCCTGATCGGCAACCCCATGCTGCCTGCCGTGCATGGCGGCGCGACGGCAGCCTTTCTGGAGGTCACGGCGGTGATCACCCTGCAATGGTTCCACCTGTGGCCGCAGTTTGAATCCGGCGAACTGGATGTGGAGGCGATGACGACAGGCCAGATGCCGCGGCTGCCGAAGACCATTGATTTCACAGTCGATTACCTGCGCTCGGGCCTGCCGCGCGATTCGTACGCGCGCGCCACAGTCAACCGGTCGGGGCGGCGCTATGCCTCGGTTCAGGTGGCGGCCTGGCAGGATCACAAGGACAAGCTGTTTGCCCAGGCCACCGGCCATTTCCTGATGCCGCAGGACCGCGCGGCCGAGGGCTGATCTGATCGTTTCAAGGGACGTTTGACATGGCGGAGACGCCCGAGGTGACTGAAGCTGCGGCGACTGAAGCTGCGGCGACCGGGGCTGCGGGGCCGATCACCCATGCACGGGTGCTGAAAATCGCGCTGCCCATCGTGCTGTCCAATGCCACCGTCCCGATCCTCGGCGCGGTGGATACCGGCGTTGTCGGGCAATTGGGGCAGGCGGCGCCGATCGGGGCGGTCGGCATCAGCGCGGTGATCCTGTCGACGCTCTACTGGGTCTTCGGCTTCCTACGCATGGGCACCACCGGCTTGGCGGCGCAGGCCCGTGGCGCAGGTGATGACGCCGAGACCGGCGCCTTGCTGATGCGGGGGCTGATCCTGGCGGCGGCGGCGGGGCTGATCTTCATCCTGGCGCAGGGCTTTGTGTTCTGGGGGGCCTTTGCGCTCTCGCCCGCGAGCGCCGAAGTGGAGAGCCTGGCACGGCAATATCTGGAGATCCGCATCTGGGGGGCGCCTGCGACCATCGGCCTCTATGCGGTCACCGGATGGCTGATCGCGATGGAGCGCACCCGCGGCGTCTTTGTGCTGCAGATCTGGATGAACGGGCTGAATATCCTGTTGGACCTGTGGTTTGTTCTGGGCCTTGGTTGGGGGGTCGAGGGGGTCGCGACGGCGACGCTGATGGCCGAATGGACCGGCCTGGCGCTGGGGCTCTGGCTCTGCGGTTCGGCGTTCCGGGGCAATCAATGGTATGATTGGGCCCGGATCTTTGATCGCGCGCGGCTGCGGCGGATGATGCAGGTCAATGGCGACATCATGGTGCGCTCGGTGCTGTTGACGGTGTCCTTCACCACGTTTCTCTTTCTCGCAGCGGACCTCGGCGATGCCACATTGGCGGCCAATCAGGTGCTGATCCAGTTTCTCGAAATCACGGCCTTTGCGCTGGACGGGTTTGCCTTCAGCGCCGAGGCGCTGGTGGGCGGCGCGGTGGGGGCCCGCGATCCCGGCCGCCTGCGCCGGGCCGTGACGGTGTCGGGGCAATGGGGGCTGGGTCTGTCGATCCTGATTGCCGGCTGTTTCTGGATCTTCGGGCCGATGCTGATCGACCTGATGACAACCGCGGCGGATGTGCGCGCGGTGGCGCGCGAGTACCTGTTCTGGGTGGCGCTGGCGCCGCTGTTCAGTGTTGCCAGCTATATGCTGGACGGGATTTTCATCGGGGCCACCTGGACCCGGGACATGCGGATCGCCATGCTGCAGTCGGTGGGCCTGTATTGTCTGGCGCTGGCGGTCTTTGTGCCGACCTTGGGCAACCACGGGCTGTGGTTGGCGGTGATGGTGCTGAATGTGGCGCGCGCCGTGACCCTTGGGGCGCGCTATCCCCGGCTGCTGGGCGCCGTCGCTGCGGCCTGAGGGGCGGGGTCAGAGGAAGGTCTGCGTGGCAGGATGGCGGGCGGGCGAGGGTTTGCGCTTTGCTGTGCAAATCGCCGGGGGGCAGGCCGCGCCTCCGGCGCGGCCTGCCCGGCCCAATGTATGTACCGGCTGCTGTTCGCAAATGATTTCTGGCATGTTCTCGGAAGTCGCAGATATGTATCCGGCCTGTTGATCGACACGCGGGTCGTGGCCTTGTTGGGGTTACGCACGCGCCGTGATCTCATTAGCGGACAGGTCGATTATGACCATTTGGGCCGTCAGACTTTGGGGGCGTAATATTTCCGTTCCATGCTTTCGATCTATCGCGAACTCCTTTGGATTGCCTTGGGTCGCTAAATGCCGATGGCAACCTCATCTCTCGGCGCATCAAACGCCGTTTTGTGTCTCAGAATGCTCCAGGCCATCCGCGCCAACTTGTTTGCGAGGGCGACGGCGGCCTTGTTGCGATGCATGCGTTCGCAAGCTCGTGCCAGCCAAGCACCGAAGCTGAAGTCCGGCCAACGATGCGGTCGCATCATGATGATCTTCGCCGCTTGAACGAACAGCATCCTCAGATACCTGCTGCCGCGCTTCGATATGCGTCCAAGGACCGTTCGTCCTCCGGTGCTGTATTGCCTGGGGACCAAACCCACCCACGCCGCAAAGTCGCGCCCGCGATCAAACGCTTCTCCTTCACCGATCGCTGCAACCATCGCCGTCGAGATCATCGGGCCAATGCCCGGCACCGACATGACGTTGACGCAGTTCTCTTCTCTTCGGTTCGACTAATTTCTTCGATCTCTGCCGACACCTTGTCGATGCGGTCGTCCATCCACATCCAATCGCCGTAAAGGCCGATCAAAATCGAGCGCATTCGCGGCGATATCTCGCCTTTACGCTCTTCGAGGATTGGACCTGTCCCTTTCACGTGCCGCCCCAAGTTCTCATTTACGCCGCCTGAGCTT
>MPDC01000003.1 GCA_001874255.1 Alphaproteobacteria bacterium MedPE-SWcel | reverse complement strand
GCCGGGCCCAACCAGATGGCGGGGCCGCATGGCCAGGGCAGATGGGCGGGAGCCCCACCCGTTCACGCCCCGTCAGACCGACGAAAGAGCTGCACCGGCAAACCTCTGCAAACCGATCCCGGCCGCTGTCAGACTGGCGCGCACGCTTCGTGCGATATCCAATGCCTCGGGCGTGTCGCCATGCAGGCAGATTGTATCGATACGGGTCGGGATGCGACTGCCGTCCTCGGCCAGGATCGCGCCTTCTTCGACCATCTGTGCGACCCGCTCTCCGGCGCGGTCGGCATCGTGGATCACGGCGCCCGGCCGGGCGCGATCGACCAGCGACGCATCTGCATTATAGGCCCGGTCGGCAAAGATCTCGCAGGCGACCCTGCACCCCAGCTCTGCGGCTGCGGCCTGCTGCTGGGTTCCCGCCATCACCATCACGATGATCTCCGGCGCCACCTTCAACGCCGCCGCGTAACAGGCCCGCGCCATGTCGCGATCGGCGGCGGCCATATTCGCCATCGCCCCATGCAGCTTCAGATGCCGGACCTCGGTTCCTGCCGCGCGGGCCATCGCCTGGGCCGCGCCGACCTGATATTGCACCAGATGCGCCAGACTTTGCGGCGGCAAATGCATCCGGCGCCGGCCAAAGCCCTGCAGATCGGGAAATCCCGGATGCGCCCCGACCCCGACGCCACGGGCGGCGGCCGCCTCCATGGTCTGTGCCATCACGTCCCAATCCCCCGCATGCAGGCCACAGGCCACATTGGCCGAGGTCACCACATCCAGAACCTCTGCATCGCGCCCCATCACCCACGGGCCGAAGCTCTCTCCCATATCCGCATTCAGATCCACAGTGCGTGTCATGGCCGGCGGCCCTCCTTTGTGTCGAGACATTCATCGTCCAGATCGGTCCCGGCGGTCACCCCGCTAACCAATTGGTAGGCGAGCAGGTCGCGGATTCGCGCGGGATCCCGCAGCACCGGGGTGAGGCGACTGCGCAGACGAGCCCTGTCTTCGGCGGCGCGGCGCTCGATCCGCACGGCCTCAGCCAGCGAGACCATGGCAAACCGGAACTCTGCCCCGGCCTGCGCCTGTGCCACCCGCGGCAGATCCGAGGGCAGCACCGAGCCGATACGGGGATAGCCCCCCGTGGTCTGACACTCGCTCATCAGGACGAAGGGAGTCCCGTCGCCGGTGACCTGAATGTCGCCGGGGGCAATCACCTCGGACAGCACGCTCAAGCCGCCGTCGAGCGCAAAACCGGCGCCCCCCGGCAAAAGCCGCACGCCCATCCGGTTGGCGCGGCTGTCCCGGACAAAGGTCACATCCTGAAACCGGCGCAGCTCCGCTTTGGCGAACAGCTCGGTCTGCAGACTGGGCACCATCCGCAACAGGCCGCCCTCCAGACGCGGCTCCGGCTCCAGACCCATATCGACGGGGCCGCCATGATCACCCCCGACAGGCAGCACATCCCCGGCCCGAAGCCGCGCGCCAAGGCCCGCCGCAAGATGCACACTGCGCGCGCCGAGGCGCTCCGGCGTGGCAATCCCACCCCCCACATGCAGGTAGCCATAGGATCCCCTGCGCACAGCCCCGATCGTCAGCCGCGCGCCTTTGGGCAGGATGTGGCTGGCGTTCCAGCGCAGCCCGGTGCCATCCTCCAGCGTAGCCGCCATCGGCGCCCCGGTCAGCGCAATGCGCATCTCCTGGGAGGCCTCGAAGGTGCCGCCGATCCCGGCCATTTCAATCGCGGCAAAGCCCGCGTCCTGCCCGAGCAGCGCGCCGCCCTCGGCCAGCGCCAGCCGATCCGCCGCCCCGCCCCGCGACAGGCCGAAGGCAAGGTAGCCGGGACGACCCAGATCCTGCACCGTCAGCCCGGGACCGGCATGAAGAAGGGTGAGGGTCCGGCTCATGCCAGCGCCTCGCTGACCGCGCCACCATCGGGTCCGGCCTGCGCCAATGCGCTGTAGCGGTCGGATGAAATCGGCTCGAACAGCACTTCGTCACCGGAGCGCAACACAAAGGGGACCTCCGCGTCGGGCCGGAACAGGCGGAACCGGGTCTGACCGATATGACGCCAGCCGGTCGGTGTGGTGACCGAGAACAGGACAATCTGGCGGATCGCCAGCACCACCGCGCCCTCCGGGACTTCTGGTGTCAGATCGGTCTGGCGCGGGATGTCAAAGGCCGGGGGCAATTCCCCGAGGTAGGGTTGGCCGGGGGCAAAACCGATGGTCTGCACCCGCAACCGTGTCGCCGCAATCTGGCGCACCGCCTCCTCCGCCGTCAGCCCGGCGCGGGCGGCGGCCTCGTCAAGCTGGGGCGCGAGCGCGGTGCCAAAGACGGTCGGGACCCGCCACAACCTGCGCCCCTGCGGATGCGGCGCCGCGTACCAGTCCTGCGTCGCCAGAAGGCGCTGCAGCTGTTCCTGCATCACCGCGTGATCGGTGCCCAGCGGATCAAACCGCAGATAGGTCGACACCAGCGATGTGGAGGTCTCTGCCACGCTGGACCAGCCGGCCTGATCGATGGCCGCCCGAAATGCCAGCGCCGCCCGGTTGGCGGCCTCGCTCAGCCTGTCGCCAAACCGCACGACGAAACCGTCAAAACCGGCGGCGCTCACCCGCGGCCACTCCTGCGCCTGAGCGGCGTCAGGGGAAAGATTGCGTTGGTCTGTCATGCCATATCCCTGCCAGCGAGGGCTGCGAAATGCCAGTCCCAAATGTCGGATCCAACCGGCCTTTTGTCGGGATGCCTACTCGCCAAGCCTCTGGCAAGGCCCCATACTCGCCAGAGTTCGCCGCATGCCACCCCGCCCCAAGCCGAGAGGTGCCGAATGTCTCGCCGCCACTATGACCTGCCGCCGCTGACGACTCTCACCGCCTTTGAGGCCGCGGCGCGGCACCTCAGTTTCAAACAGGCCGCCGAGGAGCTCTCGGTCACGCCGGGGGCGGTCAGCCATCAGATCAAGGCGCTGGAGGGGGAACTCGGGGTGACGCTGTTTCAACGCAAGCATCGCGGCGTCGAGCTGACCCTGCCCGGCCGGACCCTCTATGACGCGCTGGCGGTCTCCTTCACGCGTATCTCGCAAAGCCTGCAGACGGTCCGCGATCACGGCTCGGCGGGGGTGGTGACAGTGGGGTCGACCACCGCCATGGCCTCCCTGTGGCTGTCGCCCGCAGTGATCCGGTTCTGGCGCGCCCATCCGGAGGTCAACATTAATCAGGTCGTCCGCGACAAGGCCTTTACCACCTCGGCGGAGCTGGATCTCTATATCTGGTACGGGCGCGAAAAAGACCCCCGGCTGGAACAGTTTCCGCTGTATCGCGACCGGCTGCTGCCGGTGACCGCCGCAGACAAGGCGGCCGAGCTGAAAGGCGCCGATCTGGAAACCCTTGCCCGGCAGCGGCTGATCCATCTGGAGGGCGACGATATCAGCTGGACCAAATGGCACGACTGGTTCCGGCAGCTGGGCTACAGGGGGCCGGTGGCCTCGGGCATCCGGGTCAACAACTATTCGATCGCGCTGCAGGCGGCGCAGGATGGCGCCGGGCTGACGCTGGGTTGGGAACAGCTGATCCGGCCGGTGCTGAACCGCGGCGACCTGCAGATCATCGCGCCGCATGTGCTGTCGGCACCGCAGAAATTCTATCTGATCTGCAAACCCGAAGAAGAGCTGACGCCCAGCGCCCGCATGCTGCGCGACTGGATCATTGCCGAGGCCCGCCGCGTCTCGGATGAACCCAGCTCAGCTATAGGTGAGCTTTTCTGATATTGAGCCACCCCCGGCTCCGCTCCCATGCTCTGTCAGCTAGAGATCGCAGGAGAGTGCCATGACCAAGCCCGCTTCGCTGGAAACTGTGATGATGCCCGTCAACCGGGCCAATGGCCTGCCCAATGCCCATTATATCGACCCGGTGATCTTTGCCGAGGAACGTCAGTCGGTGCTGTTTGCCAATTGGGCCGGGGTCGGGTTTGGCAAGGACATCCCCGAGGCGGGCGACGCAAAACCGGTGGACTTCCTCGGCGTGCCCCTGCTGCTGCTGCGCGATCAGGAGGGCGCGGTCCATGTCTATCAAAACACCTGCCGCCACCGGGGCATGATCCTCGTTGACGCGCCGAGAAACATTCGCGGCACCCTCCGCTGCCCCTATCACAGCTGGTGCTACAGCCTGCAGGGACAGCTCCGCGCGGCGCCCCATGTCGGCGGGGTCGGCCAGAATACCCATCCCGACATCAGAATGGAGGACTTGGGTCTGGTGAGGTTTCGCGCCCATGTCTGGCAGGATGTGATCTTTGTCAATATCGATGGCCGGGCCGCCCCCTTCGAGGAGGCCCATGGCGCCCTGATCGCGCGCTGGCGCGAATTTGCCAAACCGCTCTTTCATGGCGGGGCGGACAGTTCCTTTCAGCTGGAGGTCAGAACCAACTGGAAACTGGCGGTGGAGAACTACTGCGAAAGCTACCACCTGCCCTGGGTCCATCCCGGATTGAACAGCTATTCCCGGCTCGAGGATCACTACAATATCGAACAGCCCGGCGCGTTTTCCGGTCAGGGCACCCTCGTCTATCGCCAGTTGCAGGGGGCCGGTGGCGAGATCTTTCCGGATTTCGAGGAGCTGAGCGCGCAGTGGGACACCGGCGGCGAATATGTGGCGGTCTATCCGAATGTCCTCCTGGGGGTGCAGCGCGATCACACCTTTGCCATCGTGCTGGAGCCAAGGGACTGTGAAACCACGGTGGAGCATATCGCGCTCTACTACGCCCGGCCCGGCGCGGAGACCCCCGCGCTGGAGCCGCTGCGCCAACAGAATGCCCAGCTGTGGAAGACCGTGTTCGAAGAGGATATCTTTGTCGTCGAAGGCATGCAGAAGGGCCGTCATGGGCCGATGTTCGACGGCGGGCGGTTCTCGCCCGTGATGGACGGGCCGACGCATGGCTTTCATCATTGGGTCGCCACCCAGATCGAGGCAGGACGCCGGGCATGACGGCCAGCGGGTGTTCCTGTTTTCCCGGTGTTTCCAGTGTTCCCGGTTTTTCCGGTGTTTCCGGTGTTCCGGATGATCTTGCGGCTCTGGAGGCCGCCCTGCTTGCGGCCCATGCCCGCCGCGATTGCGATGCGCTGGCCACGCTCTATGCCGCTGCTGCGGACCGCATGGAGCGCCGCGGAGAGATTGACGCGACCTGTTTCTTTCTGACGCAGGCCTTTGTCTTTGCGCTGGAAGCCGGGGCGGAGCGCGCTGCCGAGCTGAACCGGCGGCTGGTGGCCTATGGCCGCGCCTGGCCGCTGCCCGCCGGGTGAGGCCACTGGCGTCAGTTGACCTCAGCTCGTGCGGGCATGAGATTTTTCCACCTTGTCGCCGCCGGGGCGACGCACAAGACTGCAGCATGGCCCGATGATCGAAAACCGCGCCCCGCATACGCCCCTATCACGCCCTGAACCCCGCCCGAACACGCCCTGACACCCACAAGCGAAAGCACCAGCATCATGCGCACACAAGCCAAGGCCGTCGTGATCGGCGGCGGCGTCATCGGATGCTCCATCCTCTATCACCTGACCAAACTCGGCTGGTCCGATGTGGTGCTGCTGGAGCGCGATGAGCTGACCTCCGGCTCCACCTGGCACGCGGCCGCCAACATCCACGGGCTGCACGACAGCACCAATATCAGCCGTCTCCAGCACTATACGATGACCCTCTACAAGGAGCTGGAAAAAGAGACCGGCCAGGGCTGCGGCGTGTTCCAGCCCGGCTCGCTGTATCTGGCCCAGACCGAGGCGCGCGAACACCAGCTGCGCCTGCAAGCGGCCAAGGCCCGGCTCTATGGCATGAATTTCCACGAGATCTCCATCGCCGAGGCGCAGGAGCTGAACCCGCTGGTGAACTATGACGGCATCCGCTGTGTCATGTATGAACCTGACGGCGGCAATGTCGATCCCTCCGGCGTGACACAGGCCTATGCCACCGGGGCCCGCCAGCGCGGTGGCGAGATCCACCGTTTCACCCCCGTGACCGCAACCGAGCCACAGGACGACGGCAGCTGGATCGTGAAAACGCCCAAGGGCGACATCCGCACCGACTGGGTGGTCAATGCGGCGGGCCTCTGGGGGCGGGAGGTGGCCGCGCTTGCCGGGCTCGATCTGCCGCTGCAGCCCACCGAACACCAGTATTTCGTGACCGAGACCATTCGCGAGGTGGCCGACATGGGGCGGCGGCTGCCCTCTGTTTCCGACCGCGACGGGGAATATTACCTGCGGCAGGAAGGTCAGGGCCTGCTGGTCGGCGCCTACGAGCGCGACATGAAATTCTGGGCCGAAGAGGGCACGCCGCTCGACTTTGCCCACGATCTGTTCCCCGATGATCTGGACCGGATCGAGGACAATATGATGAACGCCATCGCGCGGGTGCCGCTGATCGCCGAGGCTGGCATCAAACGGGTCATCAACGGGCCGATGATCTGGTCACCCGATGCCAATGTGCTGTTTGGTCCGGTGCCGGAGATGCAGGGCTATTTCTGCTGCAACGGCATCATCCCCGGCTTTTCCCAATCCGGCGGCATGGGTCTGATGGCGGCCCAGTGGATGATCGAGGGCGAGACGCAATACGACATGTTCGCCTGGGATGTGGCGCGGTTCGGCAGTTGGGCCACCAGGGATTTCACCAGGGCGCGGGTGCAGGATCAATATGCGCACCGCTTCTCCATTCATTTTCCCAACGAGGAACGCAGCGCCGGTCGCCCGGCCCGCACCCGCCCCGTCTATGATGCCCAAAAGCAAATGGGGGCGGTGTTCGGGTTGACTGCAGGCTGGGAGCACCCTTTGTGGTTTGCCGACCGTCCCGGCCTCTGCGACACCAACGGCTTTACCCGTCAGAACTGGTGGGGGCCGGTGGGCGCAGAATGCAGGATGCTGCGCGACGCGGCGGGCATTATCGACATTTCGAACTTTGCCAAATATCGCTGCGCAGGGCCCGATGCCGAAGCCTGGCTGAACGCCGTGTTCGCCAATACCATGCCAACCGCTGTCGGGCGGTCCTGTCTGACGCCGCTGATTTCAAAGCGGGGCGGCATTGCCGGTGATTTCACAGTCACCCGGACGGAGGACCGCGAATTCTGGATCATCGGCTCCGGCATGGCGGAGCGCTATCACAAACGGTTCTTCGCCTCCGTTCCGCTGCCCGAGGGCACATCCTTTGAAAGCCTCACCCAGGATGTCTGCGGCTTCAACGTGGCCGGGCCACGGTCGCGAGAAATGCTCCAGCGCATGACCAATGTGGCGCTGGACTCCGCGTCCTTTCCGTTCATGCGCAGCAAGCGGCTGATGTTGGACGGGATCAATGTATTGGCGCTCAGGGTGTCTTTCACGGGAGATCTCGGATGGGAGTTGCACTGCGCGACAGAAGATCAGGAAAAGCTTTACATGACGTTGATCCACGCCGGGCGCAGCATCGGCGCGGGTCCTGTCGGCAGCCGCGCATTGATGTCGCTCCGGATCGAAAAGGGCTATGGATCCTGGAGCCGGGAGTACAGCCCGGAATATCTGCCGCATGAGGTGGGGCTGGACCGGTTGTGCAAGATGGAGAAGGAGTTCCTGAACAAACCGGCGGCCGCGGCGGCGCTCTCCGCCCCCGCGCGCGAGCGTCTTGTCATTCTGCATCTGAACGAGGACGATGTGGCGCGTTCGAACGCAGATGCCACCGGCGGCGAACCCATTTTCAAGGACGGGGTCGGCATTGGCCACGTCACATCAGGCACCTACGGCTATACAGTCGGCAAGTCACTGGCGCTTGGCTACGTCAATGATGCAGCGCCCGGCGACGCGGTCGACGTGATGGTTCTGGGGCGCCCTCACAGGGCGGTGATCCTTGCCGAACCGCCATTTGACCCCGCGGGCCTGCGCCTGCGCGGGTGACCAGTGGTCCGGATCAAAGCGATCTCGCAAAGCCGGTTCGTCCGCGGCTGCCGTCCGGGCGGCTGCCGCAAGGGCGTCTTCCGTGCAGGCGTCTTCCATGCTGGCGTAGAAATGGCTCGACGAACAGACCAAAATCCGGGCCACATTGTCGGCCAAAGCGGACAAGAGGTTGATCGTGCCGCCTGCATTGACCGCGAAGGCGCGGGCTGGGTTCGATTTGACCTCTGCAACAGGAACCAATGCAGCAAGATGAATGACCAGTCGACCCGGCCAGAATCCTCGATCATTGCGTATGTCGCCGCCTGATCGGCGCTTGCCTGCTCCACTGCGTTCAGCGTCTCAGGGACAGCGGCCGGCCCCGGACGCCTGAAGAAATCACCAGCGGTCACGCACTGCGCAATTGACGGAAGACCCCATGCGGTGCGGCCCGTCGACGGAGACATGGTGCGCGCGCCATCAAAAGAAGGGCAGCTCGCACAGGCTGGCTTGATCCATATATCCCCCACGTCGGACGCTGACCGCATCCCCCACGCGGCATTCGCTGTCGACCAGGGCGAAGCCGATCATGGTTTGCGCACGGCGCGACCACGCCCCGCAGGTCATGTGACCGACGCGCTCGCCGTCTTTCAGCAGATCATACCAAATCGCGTGTCCGGGGTGGCGTTCGGAAGTGTCCAGCACAATGCCCAGTTGCTGTCGCTTGATGCCCTCCGCCTTGATCCGCCTCAGGGCTTTGATGCCGACCACATCGTCATCAAGGTCAAGGTCAACGTATTTCCCCAGCCGGACCTCAAACGGATTGGTCTGATCGTCGGTGTCGCCGCCATAGGACAGCAGACCGCTTTCGATCCGCTCGATCGGATTGGGATTGCCCGGACCAATCCCCCAGGGCTGCCCTGCTTCCTTGATGATATCCCAGAGTTCGGTGCCGCGCGCGCCGTCGCGCAGATAGATCTCAAAGCCGCCCTGCTTTGAATAGCCTGACCGCTGGATGATCAGCGGAATGCCGTTGAGCTCGGCCGGGGCGAACCAGAAGTATTTCAGCGCCCGCACCCAATCGCCAAAAACCGCGGCGACCACATCCTCGGCCTTGGGGCCCTGCACCGCCATGGGCGAAACATCGGGCTCGCAAATCTCGACCTTCAGGCCGCGTTCGGCGGCAATGGCCCGCGCCCACATCAGGATATTGTTGTCCCCGATCGACAGCCAAAACCTCCCGTCCTCGTGCTTCAGGACCACGGGGTCATTGATCAACACGCCGCGATGGTCACACATCGGGATGTATTTGCCCTTGCCGACCTCAATATTCGACAGGTCCCTCACGGACATCAGCTGTACCAGATGCGCGGCATCCGGCCCCTTGATTTCGACCTGGCGTTCGACGCTGACATCCCATTGGGACACGCCGTTCATCAGCCGGTCATATTCTGCATCCGGATCGCCATAGGACACCGGCATCAGCATCGAATTATAGGGGGAA
The DNA here is from genome assembly GCA_001874255.1 of Alphaproteobacteria bacterium MedPE-SWcel. Lineage (GTDB taxonomy): Bacteria > Pseudomonadota > Alphaproteobacteria > Rhodobacterales > Rhodobacteraceae > Epibacterium. The sequence continues at coordinate 258,526 of MPDC01000003.1, read as the reverse complement.
AAGGCGGTGACCCCCGCCTGGATTGTGGCCTCATAGAAAGGCGAGACGCGCAGACGGGTGTTTGGTCCGATTTCAGCCATAGCAAGAGCCTCAGGTGTCGAGCTTGGCGGCATGAAGCGCCGCCTTTTTCAGAAGAAGGGTCAAAGAGCGGCGTTCATCGGCATCGAGATTGCCCAATACCTCATCCTGCCGGCGGCTGAGGTAGCCGGATATTTCGTCATGCAGCCTGCGCCCCGCGGAGGTAATGCGCAGCCGGGCCTGACGCCCGTCAAGCGGATCGGGCGCCCGGTCCAGATACCCGTCGGCGAGCATCCTGTGCACCGCACGGCTGATCGTGTTGCGCGGGCGACGCGAGATGCGGGCGACCTCCTGCGCCGTCAGAACATCAAAATGCGACAGGCAGGCCAGCAGGATATATTCGGCGCGCACCAGACCAAAGTCCTTTTTGATGTCGGCATAGGCCGGAAACACAATGGCATTGGCCAGATAGGTGATCCGGTAGGCTTCGGGATATTCAATCGTATCAAATATCTGCATCAGATCCGGGGTGTTTGCATCCGTCATTCTTGGGCCCGTTGCTTCTTGTCCTGCCGGATTTCCTATTGCCAGCGGTCCGAGTTTTAGCGCACATTGTTCCAAATGGAACAATAAAAACGACCCTTCCTGTCGCAAGTGAGCCAAATGACCGAGACACGTCGAAAACTCAGCCTGCCCGAGCTGGCGCAGAAGAAAGCGGCAGGCGAACGGCTGGTCATGGTCGCCGTCGGCGAAGTGTTGACCGCAACATGGGCTGAACGCGCAGGCGTCGATATTGTCGGTGTGGGCGACAGTCTGGGCATGACCCTGCATGGCCATGAAAACACCCTCGCCATGACGGTTGATCAGATGATCATGCACACGCAGGCGGTCCGGCGCGGGGCGCCCAATACGCTGTGCCTCGTGTCCATGCCCTATGGCTCCTACGCGACGCCGGAGCTCGCGGTCACCAATGCGGTGCGCATGATGAAAGAAAGCGGCGCCGACGCGCTGAAGCTGCAACTGGGCCGCGAAGGCGCGCATATCATCCGCGCGGTTGCGGATGCCGGCGTGCCGGTCATGAGCCATGTCGGCCTGCTGCCGCACAGGGTCCACCAGATGGGCGGTTTCAAGATGCAGGGCCGCACGGCCGAGGCCGCGCTGGAGATCATTGAGAACGCCCGCGCGATCGAGGCCGCCGGCGCCATCGGGTTGGAGATCGAAGCCATGCCCTATGAGGTTGGCAAGGCCGTGGACGAGGCCGTGAGCATTTTCACCTTTTCCATCGGGGCTGGCGCGGCGGGCACCTGCCAGCTGCTCAATGGCTATGACCTGCTCGGGGCCTTTGACAGTTTCAAGCCCAAATTCGCCAAGCGCTATGCCAGCCTTGCCCGGGATGCGACCGAGGCCTTTGCGGCCTATGCCGAGGATGTGCGCTCAGGGCGTTTTCCCGATGCCAACCACAGCTACCGGATGAAACCCGAGGAAATCGAGCGGTTTGCAGCGCTGTTGAACAGGGAGGATGCGACATGAAAGACGATGTGACGCGGAAAAATGGCCAGACCATTCCCAACGGGATGCTGGAGGACAACTACCCCCGCAACATGTGGTGGGTCGCTGCACACCGTGATGAGGTGACGACAAAGCCGCTGGCCCGTTGGCTGCTGGAGACCCCCGTCGTTCTGTACCGTCTCGAAGATGGCACCCCTGCGGCGCTATATGACCGCTGTCCGCATCGCTGGGCGCCGCTCAGCGAAGGCCATGTGGAGGGTGACAAGATCATCTGCCCCTACCACGGGATGGAGTTCAACACCGCCGGGCGCTGCACCAAGGCGCCGACACAGCATATGAAGCCGAAGACGGCCGAAATCCCATCCTTCGCGGTGCGCGAGGCCGGGGCCTATATCTGGATCTGGATGGGCGACAGGGAGGCAATTGACTGCGACCCGCCCGAGGTGGGCTATCAGACAGATCCCGGCTGGACCCCGGTCCATGGCTATTATGAAGTGGCCGCAAACTGGGTACTGATCCGCGAGAACGTGCTGGATCTGACCCATATCGCGTTCCTGCACAAAGATACTTTCAAGCAGGATGACTGGATCACCGCGCCCGACACCTACATGGAAGGCGAGACGATCTGCTACGAGCAAGAGTTCGACCTTGCGCCGCTGTCGCCGCTGTTTTGTGCCGGAATGGGCCTGCCCGAGGACAAGCCGATCAAACGGGTGCAGAAAGGCCGGATGCCCTCGCTGGCGATTTCCTTTTCCGATTGGAACGTCCATGACCCTGCCCCGGAAGAAGGGCGGCGAGCGGATTTCATCGTGCGTGGGTGCCATATCGTGACCCCTTCCCAACGGGGCAAGACGCATTATTTCTGGATGGCGGCCTTTGACGTGCCCAGCCTGACGGATGAGGTGGCAGAGAAAACCCGCAAAAGCGTGACCGCCGCCTTTGACGAGGACAAACACCTGCTGGAAAAGCTCCAGGCGAGCGTCGCGGCCGACCCACGGGGTCTCGATTTTCTGGAAGTCACGCTGGGCGCTGACGGAGCCGGCATAAAGGTTCGCCAGATCATGAACAAGAAGCTCAAGGCCGAAGGCCGCCCCCTTGCGAGAGGGTAGGATGCCGAAGACCGGTCTTGCGAAAGGCGACAGGGCCCTGGATGCACATGACGGTCACGTCTTGTGATCGGCGTGACCGAAGATCGCAAAATTCATGCGGCCCGCGCCGCGACGGCCATACAGGATGGTTGCGCCGGTGCGCGGCGGCCGCCGGGTTGAGAGACCGGCGCCACAGACGGCAGTCGAGCCGTTTCGCGGTGTGCGCAACACCCCAAGAGGGGCGAAGGCCGCAGCATCGCGGCCTTCGCCCTTCTTGGGAATTGCTGCGGGACTAGCTATTGCAGTCGGCCGCACAGAGATCCAGGATCGGAAGCACACCGAAGTACTTCTTGTGAATGGTCTCGTAGGTTCCGTCGGCAACGACGTCCTTCAGGGCGGCTTGCAACTTGGCCACTTTGGCCTCGTCGAAATCCTTATGCGCGGCCAACCAGATTGTGACCGGTGCAATCGAAGCGCCAATTGTCAGCTCGTTCGGATCGTAGCCCAGGTCCTGCGACCAGACGAAAACCGCACGGGACGATACGGTGTAGACCGCGTCCACACGACCCGCTTTCAGCTTTTTCAGGTTATTCACGATGTCGGAGTTTTCAAGGTTGGTGAAGCCTTCCTTCTCCAGCTGCGTGAAATAGAGCGAGCGTGAGCCGATCCGACCCAGATCACGCGCGGCGTCAAGCGAATCGATAGAGCCACTAGTGGATACAAATACGCTTTCCGCAGTGAGCAGGTTCATCACCCACTTGTACTTGGGCTCGCGGGTTGCGTTTCGGCCAAGACCAAAAATAAGCGTGTCGGCCTCTTCCGCGGCAACCTTTTGCGCGCGTTTCCAAGGTAGGTATTCGGTCTGAAGCTCGTAGCCTGCGCGCGCGGCGACGGCATTCATCAGCTCCACATTGAAACCCGGAAGGTCCGCCGAGGCTTCGCGCGTGAAGGGAGACAGCCCCTCATAGGTGACCGCGCGCAGGGCTTCTGAGAGCGCAGGTGTGGCGAGCATGGCGGCCGCGCAGGCCATGGCAGTAAATCTTTTCAGCATTTTCTTTCTCCTCCAAAAACGATGCTGGCGCCACATTCAGGAGAGTGCCTTAAGAACTCGATAATCGAGACGCGGAAACAAGTTCTTATTTTATCTGAAAAAATATCAACTCACCTGGATCTGTTCACAGGCTCCGATGCTGGAACAGCCTGTGGCAAGCGACAGAAGATCAATGCGCTGCGAAGACCAATGCGCTGGAGGTGTCACTTGCGCCCCAGGCCGGCTGCACACTCTCACGCGCGCCGGACGGACCTGATGGCCTGGGGTGTCCTCTTGGATGGGGCGTATCGGGCGCGCTAGCGTCCCGGCAGCCACAGCGCAAGCTGCGGAAAGGCCACCAGACACAGCACCAGGATCAACGAACATCCGATATAGGGCAATGCCGCAGTGTAGATGTCGCGCATGGTGGTGTCCTGCGGTGCGACGCCCTTCATCACGAACAGCAACAGGCCGAAGGGCGGCGTGGTAAAGCTGATTTCCAGACCCAGCAACATGATCAGGCCGAACCACACCGGATCGAAGCCCATCTGCGACGCCAGGGGAAAGAAAATCGGCACCGTCAGCAACATCATGGAGATCTGCTCCATGAACATGCCCAGCACAAGGAGCACCCCGAACATCACCGCCAGCATCGCCAAAGGCGCAAGGTCGAACCCCGTCGCCCAGTCGATCAACCCGCGCGAGCCTCCAGAGAAGGCCAGAAGCTGACTGAAGGTCGCCGAACCAAAGACGATGAGATACGCCATCAGCGTCACTCGCAGCGCGCCCCGCACCGATTGGATCATGGCCTTCATGGTCAGACATCTGAACACCACCGCCAGCACAATCACCCCGAGCGCCCCGAAAGCGGCCGCCTCGGAGGGGGTGAATACACCGGCCACCATGCCCCAGACCGACAGGATCATGATCGACATCATGGGCAGGATATCGCGCAGGATCAGCACCACCTTTTCCCGGCCAGACAGCGGTTCGACCTCGTAGGCCGGGGCTGCATCCGGATCAATTCGGGTCTGGACCCAGATCATCACCACGTAGAAACACGCCAGCACCAGCCCCGGAATAATGCCCGCCAGCAGCAAGGCTCCGACATCGATCTGCGCCAAAGTCGCGAGCAGCACCGCCAGAGCCGAGGGCGGGATAATGATCGCCAGCCCCCCCGTGCCCAGGATCGGGCCGATGGACATATGCTTCTTGTAGCCGCGCTTGGTCATCTCCGGCACCATGAGGCTGCCCAGCAACGCCGTTGATCCCATGGATGACCCCGACAGGGTCGAAAAGCCAGTGCCGCCAATGACGGTGACAAAGGACAGACGCCCCGGCAGGCGGCCCAGCAGACGGTCAATGGCGTTGAACATCCGCTCACCCAGCCCGGTGTAAAAGAAGATCTCGCCCATGAGCAGGAACAGCGGGATTGGCACCAGCGAAAACCGTGTCAGCGACCCGAAGCCATTGTTCAAAAGCTGCGTGATGCCATTGGCGCCGCCCATGAACACCCAGGCACCGGCAATATTGGCCGCGAGGAAGGCGAGCGCCACAGGCATCCCGACCGCCATCAACCCCATGATCGAGCCCAGCAGAAGGGCCATCGCCCAATACCATTCCATCATTCGTGAATCCCCGCCTCACCGGACAGCAGCAGTCGCGGTCCAAAAACAAAGCGGGCGAATTCCACCGCCATGACGCTGAAACTGATAGGAAAGGCCAGGGTGAGCAGCCACTTGGGCGTGTAATAGGCCCGCACATCGTAATCCATCCGGTCGATATTGCGCGCCACAAGCTCGGCCCCCTTCCACGCCAACACCACGCAGACCGCAACGCAGAGCGCGGCCACCAGACGGCTGACGGCACGCTGCGCAACCGGGGGCAAGGCGGCGGTCAGAAGCTCGATATGAACATGCCCCTTTTCCCGCACCAACCACGGCGCGCCAAGCATCGTCATATAGAGCAAGCCGTATTCGAGAGACGTGAACAGCCACGCAAAGGGCTGCAGACCGACATTGCGCATGGTCACAGAGACGATGATGGACACCATCATCCAAAGCAATAGCAAGCCGGACAAAATGGCCATGGCGGTGACAGCACCGTCATAGGCCCGTCGAAGGGGGAGCATCGTGAATGCCTTTCGGGATGAGGCTGCGGCCCGACACCATGGTCGGACCGCAGGAGTAGGCTTACATGTCGGCGTCGTAGAACAGGTCGACCAGAGCGTCGTAGTTCCCGTCACCTGCGGGATGGTCGGCCATCAGCCCCTTCATACGGGCGAGCGTTTTTTCCCGCGCGGCGTTCAGATAGGCTTCGGCGGCGTCCCCTTCGAGGGTGACGACCTGCATGCCCTGCTCTTCCAGCGCGGCAAAGTCCTGATCGCGTTTTCCGCCCAGGGCGGCGGCGGACTCGGCCTCATGGGCGATGGCCACATCGGTCAGGATCTGGCGCGCCTCGTCGGACAGGCTTTCCCATTTGTCGAGGTTCACGATCACCCCGAGGTCGGTGGAAAAGAAGCACGGTTCGATGCGATAGTTCAGGAACTCGTTCCACTTCAGATCGATCAGACCGATCTGGGTCCAGCCGGTCGCATCGACCACCCCGCGTTCCAGACCGGAATAGACGTCCGTCGTGGGCAGGTCGATGACCTGCGCTCCCAGGTAATCGGTGAAAAACGCGTTGTAGACGGCATTGCCGCGCAGTTTCAGTCCGGACACGTCAAGGTTGCCGTCGGCGTCCAGTTCGGGCTTTTCGCGGGTCCAGAGATTGTAGCAGACACCGGAGTCGAACCAGCCAAGATACTTGACGCCCATTTTCTGCTGATGGATCTGATCGATCAGATCGGTGCCGCCGTTTTCACGGGCTTGCGGCGCGGCGAGGTTCGATGTGACAAGGGCATCCTTTTCGGGCACGGTGCCGCCGTAGAAAGACCCCGGCGTATAGACCATGTCGACAACCCCGTCGCGCACGGCGTCGGGCTGCTGGAACATGCCGATGGCCTCAGGGCCGCCGCGGACGTCGATCTGGATCACCCCCTCGCCCGCCGCATTCACCTTGTCGACAAAAGACAGGAAGCTCTGGGTGTAGATCAGCGTTTCGGGAAAGGCATGCACCGCCGAGATACGCTCCTCGGCGAGGGCCGTGCTGGCCAGCGCGAGAAAACTCGCCGTCATCAGGATTTTGTTCATTCGGTTTCTCCTTGTTGGCGGGTCAGGCCTTGGGCCAGACCCAGGTGTGGTCGCTCTTTCGTCTGTCGCGAAAGCTACGAATGTCGCCCGCATAGGCGCGGGTCAGATCAATGTCGTCCCAACCGTTCATCAGCTTGGTCTGAGCGGTATCCGACAAATCAAAGTCAATGCGGCTCGACCCGAGGGTCAGCACACGGCTGCCCAGGTCGATATGCGCGCGGGCGGTGTCGCCGCCCAGCTCGGCGCGAATCTGCGCGGCCTGCGCGGTGGCAATCGGCAGCAGGCCGTTGTTCACAGCATTGCCTGCAAAAATATCGGCAAAGCTCTCGGCGACGACGGCTTTGAAACCGGCATCCACCAGCGCATAGACAGCCGCCTCGCGCGAGGAGCCGCAGCCGAAGTTCGGCCCTGCGATCAGGACGCTGGCCTGCGGATGGCGCGTCAGGGGAAAATCGCCCTCGCCCTCGCGCAGGTCGTGCAACAAGAAGCCGCCATACCCTTCGGCCCGACTGGCGGACATGAACCGCGCCGGGATCAGCTGGTCAGTGTCCACATCGCGGCGATCCAGCACCACGGCCTGCCCCTCGTGTACGGTCCAACCGGCCATCAGATGCGCCCCTCGAGCAAGGGGCGCGCATCGGTCAGCGTGCCGGTTACGGCCGCGGCCGCCACCATGACCGGGCTCATCAGATGGGTACGGGCATCCCTGCCCTGTCGTCCGCGAAAATTCCGGTTTGTCGACGAGGCGCACCGCTGTCCCGGGGCGACCAGATCTCCATTCATGCCGACGCACATCGAACAGCCCGATGCTGTCCATTCCAGCCCGGCGTCACGGAACACACGGTCCAGCCCCTCGGCTTCGGCCTGCTGTTTGACCAGCATCGAGCCGGGCGATACGAGACCGGGGACACGGGCGCGCCGGCCTCGCAAAACCGCCGCAGCCAGCCGCAGGTCTTCGATCCGGCCATTGGTGCAGGACCCGAGGAAAACCTGATCGACCGGCGTTCCTTCAAGCGGGCGACCGGGCTGCAACCCCATGTAATCCAACGCGTCGCGCGCCGCCTCCGCCTGGGTCGCATCCAGTTTGGCAGGGTCCGGCAGACAGGAACCAATGGGCAAGGCCTGATCCGGCGTGGTGCCCCAGGTCACGGTGGGGGCGACATCCTCCATCCGGAACCGTGCCTCGATGTCGAAGACCGCGCCCGCATCGCTCTGTAGCGTTTGCCACATTTGCAGCGCCCTGTCCCAATCCGCCCCTTCGGGCGCAAACGGGCGGCCTGCGACGTAGTCAAAGGTCACCTGATCCGGCGCGATCATTCCAAAGCGCGCGCCCCCCTCAATCGACAGGTTGCACAGCGTCATGCGCGCCTCCATCGACAGCGCCCGCACCGCCTCGCCTGCGTATTCCACCGCATGGCCGGCCGCACCGCCAACACCAAGCCGCGAAATCCAGTGCAGCGCCATGTCCTTGGCCGTCACAGCGGGGCCCGCCCGCCCGTCAAAGCGGATGCGCATGGCCCGTGGCTTGGCCTGCCACAGGGTCTGTGTCGCCAGCACATGCGCCACCTGCGTGGCCCCGATCCCAAAGGCCAGCGCACCAAAGGCCCCATGGGTCGAGGTATGGCTGTCGCCGCAGTTGATCATCAGCCCCGGCAGGGTCAGCCCCTGTTCCGGGCCGATCACATGCACGATGCCCTGACGCGGGTCACCCAGACCGAACAAACGTATCCCGTGGCGCCTGCAGTTGGCGTCCAGCCGGTCCAGCATCACCTGCACCTTGGGGTCGGCAATGCTGTCGCGCTGGCGCGTGGGCGCGTAGTGATCCGCCACGCCAAAAGTCAGTTCCGGCTGCGCCACGGCCATCTTGCGGTCGGCGAGCCTGGCGAAGGCGTGATGCGACCCCTCATGCACAAGATGCCGGTCCACCCACAACAGCGACTGTCCGTTCTCGGCGCGGATTTCATGCGCCGCCCAGAGCTTGTCCAGAAGAGTCTGCATCAGCCCGGCCCCCGGGACGGTGCAATCACCGGTTCCCAATGACGTCCCGCCGGGTCCCCGACACGGGACAGCGACATTTCCAATTCGAACAGGTCGGGGCGATACAGCGCCGACAGATATTCCACCGCCCGGCCGTCCGCGTCGCGCACCACGCGCCGCAGAGACAAAAGCGCCGAACCAACGGAAATGCCCAAGGCCTCGGCAACGTCGGGGCCGGCGAGGGTCGCGCTGACCCGTTGGGAGGCCTCGGAGACACGCACACCGGACCGCTCGAGCAATTGATACAGCGGCGCATTCGCAAGATCGGTTTCCGAATAATGGGCTGCAATATCCTCGGGGACGAAAGTGGTCAGATGGGAAAACGCCTGCTCGCCTGCAAAGCGGACACGGACGGCGCGCTGCACCTTGTCCTGACTGCCAAGACCCATTGCCTCGGCGATATGATCCGGCGCGGCCCCATAGGAAAAGGACAACAGCCGGGCGCTGTGCTCGCCCATCTTGACGATCTGGGGGATCAATGTCGCCATATCGGCGGCCATTGTTTGACTGTGCGCCACCTCGCGCACCCGCGTCCCGCTGCCTGCGCGCCGCTCCACGAGACCGTCCGCCTCCAATGCGTCCAGCGCACGGCGAATCGTGACCCGGCTGACGCCATGGAGCTCGGCCAGACGTTGCTCGGCGACCAGCAAAGAGCCGGCCGCGTGCTCACCAGACAGGATGTCATCGCGCAGCAAAAGATAGACCCTGCGGGCCTTGCCCCCTTCCGGCAATGTCTGGTGATGCTTATCGGTCATTTTTTACTCCGTTTGACCAGAGCCTACCCCCAGAATCTACGAAATCAAGAAATTTGTCTTTTCTGAACGATCAAATCGGTATTACAAAAGATACAGATTAAAGAAAGGGCAGTCGACATGCCGATCCTGCACGTCCATCTGATCGAAGGATATGCCAGCGCCACGAAACAGCGCCTGTCCCGCCTGTTGACCGATGCCACCCGCGTGGTCGTGCCCGCCTCCGCGGCGGGTATCATGGTCACGCTGACCGAGCACACGGCGGACAACTTCATGCGCGGCGGGACAGCGCGCGTCCCTGCCCCGGCCCTGCCCGACCCGCATGAGGTCGTGCGCCAGTATCTGGCACATATGGAAGACCGCGATCTCGCGTCCGCGCGCTGCCTGCTGGGCGCGGGGTTCATCATGCGCTTTCCCGGTGCGGCCGCCATGACCACGCTGGAGGAGCTGATCGACTGGGCTGCCCCGCGCTACAGGTCCGTCAAGAAGACCATCGACACCTTGGATCTGGCGCCCACCGCCGGGCCCTGCGTCGTCTACGTCAGCGGCACCCTGTACGGGGAATGGCACGACGGCACCGCCTTTGACGGCATCCGATTCATTGACCGGTTTGAACTGACAAACGGTCTCATCACCCGACAAGACGTCTGGAACGACATCGCAGAGGAGCGCCCCTGACCATGCCCACCCCCGAAATCGATCCGATCACGCTGGCGGTGCTGGCCGGCCGGATGGAACAGATCGCAGACGAGATGGATGCGACGCTGTTCCGCTCGGCTTTCAACCCGATCATCGCCGAAGCCCATGATGCCAGCCATGGTCTCTATCACGCCACCAGCGGCGACACTCTGGTGCAGGGGAAATCCGGTCTGCCGATCTTTGTGGGGGTCATGTCCTTTGCGGTGAAGGCGGTGATCGACAAGTTTGGCGATACGGTCGAAGAGGGCGATATCTTTATCTTCAATGATGCGCATCTGGGCGGCACCCATCTCAACGATATGCGGGTGATCCGGCCCTATTATCATGACGGTGAGCTGTTCTGCTGGCTGGCCTCCGTCGGCCACTGGCACGATCTGGGGGGCGGCGCTCCGGGGAATTACAACCCGGCGGCCAAGGACGCCTTTCAGGAGGCCTTTATCCTGCCGCCCGTGCGGCTCGCCCGCAAAGGCGCCATCAATCAGGACATCATCGACATTCTGATGCGCAACACGCGGCTGCCGCAGTCGGCAGAGGGGGACCTGAACGGCCAGCTTGGCGCGCTGGACCTTGGGGTCAAACGCATGGGCGAATTGCTGGGCGAATACGGCGGCTCCACGGTTCAGGCGGGTCTGTCGGCGCTGTCGGACCGGGCCGAAACCCTGATGCGGGCCGAGCTGGCCGCCCTTCCCGATGGCCGTTGGGAGGCAGAGGATTTCCTCGACAACGATGGCATCACCGACACGCCGCTGCCGATCCGGGTGGCATTGGAAATCAGCGGCGACCGGATGGTGCTGGATTTCACCGGCACGGCGCCGCGTTGCCAGGGGCCGGTGAATATCGCGCTGCCGACCGCCGTTGCCACCGCCTATGTCGCGATCAAGCATATCTTTCCGGACGTTCCGGCCAATGCAGGGGTGATGCGCCCGATCGACGTGCGCATTCCCGATGGCTCGCTCTTGTCGGCGCCGTTTCCCGCGCCGGTCGGGGGCTATACGGAAACCATCATGCGGATGATCGACGCGATCTTTTCCGCCGCATCACAGGCCGCACCGGATCGTGTTGTCGCCAATGCCTATGGCACCATCAATGCGCTGGCCATCGCCGGCCGACGCGCCAACGGCAGTCCCTGGGTGATGTTTTCATTCTACGGCGGCGGGCACGGCGGCTCGCCGGAAAGCGACGGGCTGAACCACGGCAATGCGCCGATCTCGACCGCTACGATCCCGCCGCTGGAAATCCTCGAAGCGGCCTATCCCGTCATGTTCAAACAATGGGCTCTGCGCCCGGATAGCGCCGGCGCCGGGGCGCATCGCGGCGGCCTGGGGGCGATCTATGAAATCGAGGTGCTGGAGGACAACGGCGCCGAAGTCTTCCTGTTCGGAGAACGCGGCCGCTATGCGCCGCAGGGCGTGAACGGCGGCGGCGCGGCGGCGCTCAACCGATTTGCATATGAGACCAGCGAGGGCTGGGCGACGCCGCCTCTGGCATCGAAAATGCGCGGCATTCAGTTGACCAAGGGCCAATCGGTCAAGCTGGAGACCCCCGGCGGCGGCGGATATGGCGCGCCGCAGGACCGCGCCCCCGCGAAAGTGGCACAAGACGTGGCGCGCGGCTTCCTGAGCGAAGCAGAAGCCACGCGGCTATATGGAACGAACTGGAAGGAGAGCCGCGCGTGACGGACAGATCCAAAGTCATCGGCGTCGATGTAGGCGGCACGTTTACGGATGTTTTTGTCGTGGATGAGGCAACCGGCACCGCACAGGTTGCCAAGGTTCCCACCACTCGGCCGGACCAATCCGGCGGTTTTCTGGACGGGATCGGCCAGCAGGTCAGCACGTTGGGCGACGTACAGGCCGTCATTCACGGCACAACCGCCGGAACCAATGCGCTGCTGGAGCGCAAGGGCGCGCGCATCGGGGTTGTGACGACCGAAGGGCTGCGGGATGTGCTGGAGATGCGCCGCCGCGACCGACCCCGCACCTGGGGGCTGCGCGGTGATTTTGACCCGGTTGTGCCGCGCGAATTGCGCCTTGAGGTGCCGGAACGCACGCTGGCCGATGGCACCATCCGCACCAAGGTGGATCTGGAGGCCGTGCGCATTGCCGGTCAGCAATTGATCGACGCGGGCTGCCAGGCGGTGGCTGTCCTCTTCGCCAACAGCTACGCCAACCCGCAAAACGAGGCCGCCGCCGCAGAGGTTCTGCGCGACCTCTGGCCCAATGCGCATGTCTCGGCCTCCTCCGAAATCCTGCCCGAAATCCGCGAGTATGAACGGTTTTCCACCACCGCGCTCAATGCCTATCTGCAACCCGAAGTCTCGGGCTATCTTGACCGGCTGGATACAGCTTTGCGCGGGGGCGGATTTGCCTCGGAATTCCTGATCGTGCAGTCAAATGGCGGCGTGATGGATGTGGCCACGGCCTGCCGCCTGCCGGTGCGCACCGCCCTGTCCGGCCCTGCGGCAGGTGTCATTGCTGCGGCCCATATCGCCACCGAGGCGGGTTTTCCCGATGTGATCACCGGCGATATGGGCGGCACCTCTTTTGATGTGTCGCTGATTGCAGACGGGCAAAGCATGCTGGCGCCGGAAACCTCTGTCGATTTTGGCATGACCGTGCGCGCCCCGATGATCGAGATTACGACGATTGGCGCCGGGGGCGGCTCTATCGCCTGGGTCGACAAGGGGGGCCTGCTGAACATTGGCCCGGAAAGCGCCGGATCGACCCCGGGACCCGTTGCCTATGGGCAGGGCAACACCCGCCCCACCGTGACGGATGCGAATGTGGTGCTGGGGCGGATCGATCCCGACAATCCCATCGGCGGCAAACTGACCCGTCTGGATGTCGACGCGGCGGCAAAGGCGATTGATGAACATGTCGGCACGCCGCTTGGCCTGTCGACCACCGAAGCCGCCGAAGCCATCCTGACAGTCGCCAATGCCCGTATGGCCGGGGCCATCCGGCTGGTGTCGATCGAGCGCGGCTTTGACCCCAAACGCTTTGCCTTCATGCCATTTGGTGGCGGCGGCGCGCTGCACACCGGGGCGATGCTCGGTGATGTCGGATTGGGCAGCGCCATCGTGCCACGGTATCCCGGTGTCACCTCTGCCATGGGCTGTGTGATCGCCGATATGCGCCATGATTTTGTCCAGACGCTCAATGTGACGGTCGACACAGTTGACCGCGACACGCTCGGGCAGTTCATGCAGGCGCATGCGGATCAGGGTGCAGCCATGCTCGACAGTGCCGCCACCCGGTTTGAGGCCCGCGACACGCGGTTCGAGCTGGATATGGCCTATCTTGGCCAGACGCATACGGTTCCGGTGGCACTGGATGTGGTGATCACCGGCGGCAAGGTCATACCTCCGACCGCGGACCAGATCGCGCAGGCCTTCGAGGCCGCCTATCACGCCGCCTATGGCCGGACCTTGCCCGGCGGGGTGATGCGTGTGATGAACCTGCGCAGTGCGGTCATCGGCAGGCGACCCAAATTCGACCTGGCCACACTCGCTCCGCAGGGGGGCAGCGTCGAAGCCGCGACCAAGGGCGCACGTCAGGTCCATTTCGGCGACCGCTGGTATGACACGACGATCTATGACCGGCTGGCCCTGCCCGTGGGCGCGGTTGTCAATGGACCGGCGATCCTGGAACAAGCGGATACCACAGTGCTGATCGATCCCGGCCTGACCGGACGGGTCGACAGCTTTGGCAACACCATCATCACGAGGGACTAGGCCATGGGACACACACTCGATCCGACGCGATGCGCGCTCCTGACCATTGATCTGCAAAACGACTTTCTGCACCCCGAGGGGGCCTATGGGCGGGCGGGCCAAAGCGCCGAGACCGTTCCGGCGCTGCCGGACCGCATTGCGCCCCTGCGCAATGCCCTGCGCGCGCGCGGTGGCACCTATATCTCGGCGCAGTTCACGCTGGTTCCCGGTCCCGGCGGCGAGCCGCTGATCGCGCCGCACCTCAAGGCGCTGCGCCCCTTTCTCGGCAAGGGCGACTTTGCCCCCGGCGCCTTTGGCCACAGCCTCGTCGAGCCCCTGGCCCCGGCGGATTACACCGTCGAAAAAGTCGCCTATTCGGCGTTCTACCAGACCCGGCTGGAATATATCATGCGGGCTCTGGATCTCGACACACTCATTCTGGGCGGCATCGTCACCAATGGCGGCGTGGCCTCCACATTGCGGGATGCCCATTTGCGCAATATCGACACCGTGCTTCTGACGGACGGCTGTGCCGCCTTCAGGACCGACGTCCATGACGCGACGCTGCTGTCGCTGTCCTCGCTGGGGCGGCAGGCGAGCTGTGCTGACATGATCGCGGAACTGGAGGGCACGACATGAGCCTGCGTCTTCGTCTGTCGCAATCGCAGATCCTCGTCGCACCGGGGGTCTATGACGGGATCACAGCCGCCCTGGCCCAAGCCGCCGGGTTCGAGGCCCTTTACCTGTCAGGCGCGGCCGTCGCCTATACCCGGCTCGGGCGGCCTGACATCGGTCTGACCACGGCCTCCGAGATGGCCGACACGATGGCGCTGATCGCGGACCGCGTCGATGTGCCGGTGATTATCGATGCAGACACCGGCTTTGGCAACGCGCTGAATGCCCAACGCACCATGCGCGCCTATGAACGCGCCGGCGCATCCGCCCTGCAGGTCGAAGACCAGACCTATCCCAAACGCTGCGGCCATCTGAAGGACAAATCCCTGATCCCGCGGGCCGAGATGGCAGGCAAGATCGCGGCCATGGCGGATGCGCGCGCCTCGGAGGACACACTCATCATTGCGCGCACCGATGCCATCGCGGTGGAGGGGATTGATGCCGCCATGACCCGCGCGGAAAGCTACATCGCGGCAGGTGCGGATGCCTTGTTCATCGAGGCGCCGCGCTCCGGCGCGGAACTGGAAATGCTGGGGCGCACATTCGGTCACCGGATCCCGCTGCTTGCCAATATGGTTGAAGGCGGCGCCACCCCGATTTCCGGCGCCCGGGACCTGCAGGCGATGGGGTTCTCCATCGCGATCTTCCCCGGCGGCATCGTGCGCGCGTTGGCAAAAACCGCGCAAGATTACTACGCCTCCCTGCATGCCCACGGCTCCAACCGTCCATTTGCTGATCGCATGTTTGATTTCGACGGGTTGAACAGCGTCATCGGCACGCCGGAAATGCTGGAAGACGGGCAAAAGTGGGGAAACCCCGATGGCTAATGTCGCGCCCTCCCCCGCAGCCTTCGACATCGAGATCGAAACCCTGATCATCGGGGCCGGCGCCGGCGGGCTGACCGCCGCCCTTGCCGCGCATGAGGCTGGCCAGAACGTCCTGCTGATTGAGGCCGACGCCGTGCCGCAGGGCTCTACCGCGCTGTCCGCGGGCCTGATCCCTGCCGCTGGCACCAAACTTCAGCGGGCCGCGGGCATCGCCGACAGTCCCGCCGCCTTTGCCAACGACATCCAGACCAAAGCGCATCACGAAAACGACCCCGCCTTTGTCGAGGCTTTGACAATGCAAGCCGCTCCGACCATCGACTGGCTGACCGACCGCTTTGGCCTGCCGTTTTCAGTGGTGGACAACTTCGACTATCCCGGCCATTCGGCCCGGCGGATGCATGGGCTTCCGACGCGCTCCGGTGCCGAGCTGATTGACCGTCTGCGCGCCACCGCAGAAGCGCAAGACATTGATCTCATGTGTGGTTTACGCGCCGAAACGCTATTTCACGAGGCCGGACACATCACCGGTGTGGCTGTCCGCGGGCCGGACGGCGCGGTACAGACGGTGGGCTGCGAGAAACTCATCCTGGCCTGCAACGGGTTTGGCGGCAACCGCGCAATGGTCTCCCGGCATATGCCCGAGATCGATCAAGCGGTCTGGTTCGGACACGATGGAAACAGGGGCGAGGCCGTCCAATGGGGCGAAGCTCTGGGCGCCGCAACCCGCCACCTCGGCGCCTATCAGGGCCACGGCAACGTCGCGCATCCCCATGGCATCCTGATTACCTGGGCTACCGTTACCGAGGGCGGGTTTCAGGTCAACCGACACGGCCGCCGGTTCTGGAACGAAGCGCAGGGCTATTCGGAGGCGGCGCGCGTCATCCTCTCGCAGCCCGGAGGCGAGGCTTTCACGATCTTCGATGCTCGGATCGCGGATATCGCCCGCCAGTTCGAGGACTTCCGCCAGGCCGAAAGCCAGGGCGCCATCCGCAGCGCCCACAGCCTGAGCGCGCTCGAACAGGAGATCGGCGTGCCCGCCGGCTCTTTGCAGCAGACCGTCGCGGAGCTCCGGACCGGAGTTGATGACTTTGGCCGGGCCTGGCCGCAAGGCGTTCAACTGGAGCCGCCCTTCTGCGCAGTGCGTGTGACGGGCGCATTGTTCCACACCCAAGGGGGGCTTGTCACCGACGCGACCGGCGCGGTGCAGCGCAGCGACGGGACGGTTTTCGCCAACCTGTTCGCCGTCGGCGGCGCGGCGTGTGGCGTCTCCGGGACGGGCGACAGCGGCTACCTGTCCGGCAACGGATTGCTCTCTGCGCTCACCCTTGGGTACCTGTCTGGCCGCGCCAAGGTGCCGGACCGCCGACCATAGAGGTGGGGCCCGTGACCGGCGCCCTCCCCCCAACCGTAGCCTTTGATGCACCATCGCGGATCGAAAAGACTATGGATATCAGGGCGCAATGCACTTTGTACGCTTTCATCCGGAATCTGAATGGCGGGCTTGCCTCTGTCCGCCTTGGAGCTTTGACGGAGGAGATTTCGATGAAGACGACACGCTACACAAAAGCCCGGATCATGGGCGTGCTGCGGCATATGGCGGGCGGTCTGCCGGCCGCCGGTCTGTGCCGCGCGCATGGCAATGAGGTAGATCAGACCACGCAAGTTACGCCACCGTTTGCGCGGCACCCGTGACAGTTTCTGCCGAGGACAACCACCCCTCGGACGCGTATTTGCCGCGCGGAACCGCGCGGGTCCAGTGCCCTATTGCAGCTGTCAGATCCGCACCATCATGCCATCCGCAAGCGACAGGCGGTAGGCCCTGAGCGCGGGCAGAAGGCTCGAAATCGCCGCTGCGCCGATCACGGCTGCCAGCACGGACAGCTCGCGCGCGGTGGGCAGCCCGATCGGCAGCCAGAGACCGAACGCACTGTCAACCAGCGGCCGCGCGATCACCAGCCCGGCATAGAGCAATGCCAGCCCCAGCACCGCCCCGATGGCCGCCATCAGCGCAGCCTCCAGCACCAGCAGGCCGAGGATTGTCGCGGGGCGCGCGCCCATGGCCCGCCAGATCGCCATTTCCCGGCGGCGTTCGTTCAGCGAGGAGAAGATCATCGCCATCAGACCCAGCAGCGCAGTCACCACGACCATGGCGGACACCGCGACCAGCGCGGATTCGGCCACGCCGACGATCTGCCAGAGTTCCTGCAGGGCGACGCCGGGCAGGATCGCCAGCAGCGGCTCCTCGGGGTATTCATTGATCCAGCGCTGCAGGCCAAAGATCTGAAGCCGGGACTTCACCCCGACCAGCGCGGCTGTGATCGCCGTCGGTGTCAGATCCATCTGCCGGATACGGTCGACCGGGGTTGCCTGGCCCGGAATCTGCGCACCCGAGCGCCAGTCGACATGCACCGCCTCGATCGCCGCGAGGCTGACGATCACCGTGCGGTCCACCGGCGTGCCGGTGCGGCCGATGATCCCGGCGACCCGGAAGGGCTGGTCGTCATGTTCGCTGAAGGAGGCAAGGCCGTGCGACACGACAATCGGGTCGCCGACCGCGTAGCCGAGCGTGGCCGCGACCTCGGCGCCGATCACCGCATCGTAGAGATCCTTCAGCCCGTGCCCCTGCCCGATCTCCAGCGGGCGCCCGCCCCGGTATCTGTAATGTTCAAAGAAGGCCTGCGTTGTCCCCATCACCCGGAACTGCCGATGGCTGTCCCCGAGCGAGATCGGCACGATCCAGTCGACTTCCTTGCGGCTGGCGATGTCCTGATAGCTTTGCCAGGTCACGTTGTTTGTCGCATTGCCGATCCGGAATACGGAGTAGAGCAGCAGCTGAACCGAGCCGGACCGCGCCCCCAGGATCAGATCGGTGCCCGAAATCGTATCGGCAAAGCTGGCCCGCGCACCGGTGCGTATCTTTTCAACGCTCAGGAAAAGGGCAACGGACAGGGCGATGGCGAGGATCGTCATTCCGACCGTCAGCGCCCGCGCCAGAAGCGAACCGAGGGCGAGACGCAGGATCATGCCACAGCCCTCTCGGTCGATGCGATATCCGCAAGCCGCAGCACCCGGTCAAATCGCGCGCCCAGCCGTTCGTCATGGCTGACCATCAAAAGCGAGGCCCCCGTCGCCGCGATCTGGTCGAAGAGGAGGCCAAGAAAACTGTCCTGCGCCGCCGCATCCAGCGCAGAGGTCGGCTCGTCCGCGACGATCAGGGGCGGCTGGCCGATCAGGGCGCGGGCGACGGCAACGCGCTGTTGCTGACCGACAGAGAGGCGCCCGGCCGTCGTGCCGGTGATCCCCTCGGGCAGGCCGAGCGCAGCGCAGAGCGCCGCCGCCTCCTCCGGCGCGGCCCGGTTGCGGCGTTCAGGCGCAAACCGCAGCGGCAGCTGGATATTATCCGCAACACTGGCATAGGGCAGCAGGTTGAACTGCTGGAAGATCACCCCGATCCGTTCCGCCCGAAAGCGGTCCCGCGCCCCGGCCCCCAGGGTCGAGAGGTCGCAGCCGCCGACCTCCACCCGGCCGCGGTCGGCCGTGACGATCCCGCAGATCAGCGACAGCAGGGTCGATTTTCCCGATCCGCTTTCGCCCAGCAACAGGACCGACTGGCCCTGCCCGATCCAGAACTCCGGCACCGACAGTCCGAACGATGCCCGCCCCGGCCAGGTGAAGCGCAGGTCCTGCAGCATCAATGCGGGCTCCTGCATGGTCACTCCAGCGTCAGTTCCGGCGCATCGCGGCCGATCTCGGCCTGGCCTGCTGCGGTCTCGGTGATATATTGCGCCTCAATCTCCTGCGCATTTTCGAACCGGTCGAAGAAGGGGAAACCGACCGAGGTCAGCGCGTCTTCGTCCTCGCAGGCAAAAGCATAGCTCAGGTGGAACTCGCTATGCTGCCCTTCGCTCATTTGGTCCTCGTGGTCGCGCTGATCCTGTGCGTGCTCCTCATGACCGTGATCATGATCATGATCATCATCTCCGGCATGGGTGTCGTGGTCCTGATCCTCTTCCATATGCGCATCCGCGTCGCCATGATCAGGCTCGCCCCCCTCCAGATGCACGAGGACCTCGGTCAGGCGGCAACCGGCGGCGGCGGGCAGGGTCACGATGTTTTCGGGCGTGAGCATGCTGCGGATGGCAGCCTCGACCGCATCCTTGTCCGCTGCCGAGGTCGCTGCGTATTCAAAGCCGACGACATCGATGCCCGGTGAGAGGATCGTGATCTCGACCTTGCCGTGTTCGATGGCGATTTCCGCAGTGGAGACGCCATGGACATGCGCGTCCATCTCGCGCGCGTCCTGCGCCATTGCAGGCACGCCGACAGAGGTTGCAGCCAAAGCCAGAAGGATATGTTTCATGATGGGTCCTTTCGGGTTTGATTTATGAAGAGTTGACAGGAGCATTGCAACGGCCGCGCAACGCTCCGGGCGGACACCTCCGCTTTTGCAGTGGTCCGCCCCTATAGTTGAGATAGCGAAGGAGCAAGTATCGCGAGAAAATGTAGGCGGTGCAAAGGCCCCATTCCTCGATAAATTGAGGGGTTTGCTATGCTGGCGCGACCCGATGCAAAGAGGTGGAGATGCTGGATGGGATGGCTCCGGCCTTGTCCTGATCATTCAGCGCCTGGACGGGAAGAGGTTCACCTGGCCGAAACCGCAGGCCAGGGCGCAGTGTAGGACGCAGCGTCGTGCGGTGGCCTGCGGCACTCGTCATCTTTCCAATGATGACAAGCCCAAGTTCACACCGCTCCGCTCGCGCAATATTTCAAGGCGCGAGGACGCGGGCTGCAGGCCAAGTGACACGTCCTTTGCGCTCAACACCGTCGGTCAAAAGGCGAAACGCTTCATTGCTGCAAAGGCGCGCCAAATGCGTCTGCCATCCGGGCCACCGCAGACAGCTGTGGCGCCGTTCGGCTCAAATAATCCGGCCCTGAATACCCCCACCAGTCCCAGCATCCATTCGGGTTTCCCGCAAACCAGTTGTACCAGGGCGAAGCTATCCTGATGGCCTGCGGATAGAGCACGACGATCCGGTTGGCCTCGGCCCATTGATTATAGCCCGTCAGCCGCGCATAGTCCTCATCGATAACCTGACGCCCTTGCTTGCAACCATGCAACGCGATGTGCAGACGGCAGGCTTCGCCCGCGGCGCAGTCAGCCGGAACATAGGCAAAAGCAATATCGTCCATGCCCGCTGCGCCGTTGGTATATTGAGCCTGGTCAAAGGTCAGGAACCCTTCGTCTCTGGGCTCGACCGGAGGCGACAGGTCTTCGTACAGCTGGTTCAGAATGTCACCGGCCTGATCGAAATCACAATCGATCAGGAAATCGGGTCGGGTTGCATCGCAGGTCACCGGCCCCTGCTCAGTGACAAACCCGTGCCCCGCATCGACCTCCGTCACGTAGCTCAGGTTGCCTGCAGACACGCCCAGCAACTCATATGTTTGGCGCAAAGCGTCCATTGTCGATCGCGCCACGGTGTCATCGGATTGACCATGAAACAGATAGAGCCTGTCGGGCGACACATCCTGAAGCGGGTCTATGCGGTTCTCTGCGGCCAGGGCTTGCATGGCATCAAAGGACGTCTCGGGATCGGCTGCGATCCAAAGCGGATCCATGCACACATTGAGTGCGCGCCATAGCGAATGATCCGCGCAGTCATAGGGCCCACCCGCAACAACGCCCGCGCCCGAGATGGCACTTGAGAACGCCACCTGCAGCTGCACCGCCATGAATGCCCCGCTCGACAGACCGGACACGGTTGTCGCTTCGGGTTCGAGGTTCAGGACGGGTAACGGCTCTGCGGCGGAAAAACTGGGGAGAAAGACGCAGGCACCTGCAACTCTGAGCCAATGTACCATCGCCAAGTCCTCCTGAAGATTCAGAACGCCGTCTCTCTTGGATGCTACCGGAAAAATGCACTCCGCGCCATTTCGCGCGCCAACAGAGGGCGACTCAACCGATAGAAGCACTGGAAAAACGGATGTAGCGCGTAAATTGTGGGCAGCCACCGCTACATTCGCCAGGCGCGCGTGTGTCGAGCTTTGGGGACGGACAATACGTTCTTGAAGTGCACGCCGTCGACTACGACGAGAATGTTGTACTTCGAAAGACGCTGACACGCGAAACCGTTACACGGTCTTCGCCTATCTTGGGCCTTGCGGTATGGGGATGGTTCCTTGGTCGAAGTGATACCGTGCAACACACCACTTTGCCAGATTACGATGCCGTTCGGCGGAGGACATCGCCTCCATCAGCAACGCTTGACCGGGACCACCCGTAAGGGGCAGGCCTGATCGGATATTCGCGCAATTTTGACAGAACCGGGGTCGTAGGCCTGTGTCCTGAGGCGTCCCTGTCGTAGCCGGGAGCCCACCGGGGCACGCGAGGTCCTGACCTGCCCACCAGGAGGCAGGCCAGACGATGAGGTTGCGCAGGCGCGAGCCTCAACAAAGGCGGCCAAGAGTACTCTATTTCATATTTCTATATGCGATTGCGGCGATCCCTCCGATCGCGGCGAGACACAGGAAAAGCTCTGCTCCGTGGCTGTGAAAGCTGCCGTCTGCATGGGCCAGCGCAGGGGTGGCAGCAACAAGAGGCAAGATCGTCAAAAGGGCGCGTTTCATTTTTCTATTTCCTGTTTGCGTTGATAGAGGAAGTCGCGGATGTCGAGCGTGGATCTTTCATCCATCGACACATAGATCAGCGACATGTTGGTGCGCTCTTGCACCATCTGGCCGGGGAACGGGAGGTAGCTGAGTTCACGAGAGCCGAAGGAGGGCGACGCCGTGCCGACCTGCCAGTCGGTCTTCAGCTCGACATCAATCAGCTTCAGCGCCTTGGCGCCGTCTTTTGAAGGACGCTCAAACGGGAGCCCTGCGAGCTTCAGATAGCTGGTCTTATCTGTCGCCTGCAAAAAACCCTCGATGAACTGGGTGGCCAGAACCTGCAGATCTGCGGCCTCATCTTCGTGATGCATATGGCTGTGCAGATGGTCGCCATGGGGGTGATTGTGACCATGCCCGTGATGGGCATGGCTGTGCGTATGGTCATGGTCATGATGATGTGGATGATCGTGGGGCATTATGGACCTACCTTATGCGGGGCAGCGTTGGACCAGCGCTGGCCTTCGAAGTCGCCATGGGGTGTGGTGACCGGCTTGTCGATGAACTTCTTATGAGCGCCCATCTTGCCGTTGGAAACCAAGGCACCGAGCACATCCACAATCACTCGGGTGCCCATCAGGGCGGTGATGTCGGAGGTGTCATAGGGCGGCGAAACCTCGACCAGCTCCATGCCGCAGATGCCTTCGGCGGCGATGCCAGAGGCCAGCGCCAGCGCCTCACGCGGGAGGAAACCGCCCGGCTCTGGCCAGCCGGTGCCGGGCACAAAACCGCAATCGATACTGTCGATGTCAAAGGACATATAGACCATGTCGACCCCGTCCCACGCCATCTCCAGTGCCATTTCGATGGTCTTGTCGATGCCCATCTTCTCCATATCGCCCATGGTGATGATATTGGTTTCGCGCTCGCGGGCGACCTTGACCGCCTCGCGCGGGACCTGCCAACCGCCGATACCGACCTGCACAAGGTTCTTGGCGGGCACATTGGGCAGGTTCGTCGAATGGAACCAGGGGGTGGTGTGCATCCGTTCGTCGAGGTCCTTTTCCTGGATGTCCGCGTGGCGGTCAAAATGGACGATGCCGATCTTTTTCGAGGTGCATTCCGCAATCCCGCGCACGCAGGGAAAGCCGATCGAATGGTCTCCGCCGATCATGATCGGCAGCGAGCCGGAGGAGAACACATGGCTCACCGCGCGCGAGATCTGATCAAAGCTCTTTTCGATATTGGCGGGGATGGTGAAGACATCGCCCGCATCACAGAGCGTCATCTGCTCGCGCAGGTCGACGCCGATTTCGTAGTTGTAGGGCGTGTAAAGTGCCGAGATCTTGCGCAGGCCCTGTGGTCCGAACCGTGTGCCGGGGCGGTAGGTGGTGCCGCCGTCAAAGGGGATGCCAAGGACGGTGGCGTCGTAGTTGGCGACCTGCAGTACGTCCTCCGCGTAGGGGGCCTTCAGAAAGGTATTGATCCCGGCGAAATGGGGCAACTCACCGCGCGCAAATGTGGGGATGGACTTGTCCTCGATACTGTCCGCACCGGTGAGCCCCATGCGCAGGGCCCAGCGGCGTTCCTCGTCCCAGCGGCCTTCGGGCAGGTCGGCCTCTTTCTGCATGGCTTTCCAGCCTGCCAGCTTGGTCAAATCCGGGTGATGCTGTCGCTTTTCGCGACGGGTGATGATGGATTGCAGGTCACGTGGATGATGTGACCGCGTACGTTCTGGAGGTGAAAACATGAGATGTCTCCCAAATCATTGCCTGCCGTGTGGCAGATATCTCCGAGCCTTGGTGACCATCCCATGCGGAGCCCGGGGGCGCATGGGACGTGTAGGTTATCCCATCGCAAGTGATGGAAATTGATCGAGAATATCCTGATGGGGAATGCCGCCGTGGCGCACGTCAAAATCATAGGTGATCGTCGCGCCAATCAAGTTGGGATCCTGAGGGTCCCAGCGTGGCTTGTCAAAGACCAACACCCGGTCCCCCAGCTTGAAGGCTTCTTCAAGATCATGGGTCACCATGAAAACGGTCATTTGGGTCTCGTCTCGCAGTTCCATCAGGAAATCATGCATTTGCAGGCGCGTACCGGGGTCCAATGCGCCAAAGGGTTCGTCCAGAAGCAGGATCCGGGGTTTGGCAGCCATCGCCTGGCCGATGGCAAGGCGCTGTTGCATGCCGCCCGACAGAGACGCCGGATAGTGCTGCGCCACATGGCTGAGCCCGATGCGCTCCAGCATCTGATCCGCTCTCTGTGCCGCCTCTTTTCGCGCCGCGCCATGCAGGCGGCCAAAGGTGGTTCGAAACCCCTCCGCCGCAATCAGGTTTTCCTGCACCGTCATATGCGGAAACACCGAGTATTTCTGGAACACCACGCCGCGCTCTCGGTTGGGCTCCACCGCGGTCTCGCCACCCTCGATGCGGATCTCCCCTTTGTAGGGGCGTTCTTCGGCCAGGAGCATGCGCAGGAAGGTGGACTTGCCACAGCCCGAAGCCCCTACAATGGAGATGAATTCGCCTTTCTCGACGCTAACAGACACGCGCTCGAGGATCGAACGATCGCCGTAGCGCTGCCAGACGTTGCGGACACTGACAAAGCTCACAGGCCCGCCTCCATCCAGGGGAAGGCCCGCCGCGAAACCGTTTTCAGCAACCAGTCAATCACATAGGCCAGGAGCGTGATCCAGATCACGTAGGTCAGGATCACATCCATCGCGAGATAGCGGCGCACAAGGAAGATGCGGTAGCCCAGACCAACGTTCGAGGCCACGGCCTCCGCCGCGATCAGAAACAGCCAGGCAGAGCCGAGCGACAGACGCATATTTGCGATCAGGCGGGGCAGGATCTGCGGCAGCGCCACCCGTGCTGTGATCACCCAACTGGAGGCCCCAAGGGTCTGGGCTTTCACGATTTGCTCTTTGGGAATGTCCATCACCTTTTGGGCCAGATCGCGGGTCATGAAAGGGGTGATCCCGACCACGATGAGCACCACTTTGGACAATTCGCCCAGACCAAAGACAATGAACAGGATCGGCAGCAGGGCAAGTGCGGGCACCATCGACACCACCGCGACAAAGCTCGACAGCGCGGAGCGTGCGTAGGGCAGCAAACCAATCGCCAGTCCAAAAGTCAGCGACAGGGCCGCGGATATGCCAACGCCCCCCATGAGCCGCGCGAGGCTGGCGACTGTATCCTTCCACAGCAGGATCTCTTTGGAGCGTTTGTCTGGCACCGTGAACAACCGCTGCGCGGTGTCCGAGATGGTCGACAGGGCGGGCAGGAGCTTGTCTTGCGGGTTGGCGGCAAGGCGCATGTCAGACGCGATGCTATAGGCGACAATCAGCACCACAAACGGCACCGCTGCAAGCAGGACTGCGCCGGGGCGAGCGGGTCTGTGATTGATCAAGCGCATGGCAGGGCGTCCTCGTGTCTGGGCGCGGCTTTGGCAAACCCAACATCTGCCAAAGCCGGTTTCGTGTGGCGAGGCGTTACAGGGCGCCGTCCGCAGCCATTTGCATGTAGGTGGTGTCAAAGCGGAACTTCACGTTGCCCGCATCCCCGGTGACGGTGCCATCCGGATAGGCAACGCCGACAAAATCCGCACTTGGTGCGCCTTCGCCCAGGATGCCCTTGTCAAAGAGGAATTCTGCCACGCCGGTCATTGTCGTCGGCAGAGCCTCCGCGCTGGCCTGCGCCACCGCAGCAGCCGGTTCAAAGAACATCTCGGTCGCCGCCATCTGCGCCTTGTAGCCATCCAGATCGGTGCCCGACGCTTCGGCCATTGCGGTCAGCGCGGCTTCGTCACCCGCGGCCATCAACCCCATCACCTCATACCATGCGCCCACCACGGCTTTGCCGAAGTTCGGGTTCGCCTCCAGGGTTTCGGTGTTCACGACCATCAGATCGAGTATTTCGCCAGGGATCTTGGAGCTGTCAAAGAGGTTCACCGCATCGGGGTAGGAGCCAAGGATCTCAGAGACCAACGGGTTCCAGGTGACCACGGCTTCGACGTCTGGCGTCGCGAATGCGGCAATCATGTCCGCATCAGAGGTGTTTATCACAGAGGCCAGGTCCGCCTCTTCAAGGCCCACGGCGTCCAACCCTCGGGCCAGCAGATAATGGGAGACAGACAGCTCCACCAGATTGACTGGCTTGCCTTTGAGATCTTCAAGGCTGCTTGCGCCTTTGGCAATCACCGCGTCGTTGCCGTTGGAATAGTCGCCAATGATCAGCGCGGTGGTGTCAACGCCGCCGCCGGACGGGATCGACAAGGTGTCCATATTGGTGGCGGAAACGCCATCAAAGGCGCCGGCTGTGTATTGGTTGATGGATTCGACGTAGTCGTTGAACTGCACGATCTCGATATCGATGCCGTATTTCTCGGCCCATTTGTCCATTATGCCGCTGTCTTCGAGATAGCCCCAAGGCATCCAGCCCACATAGATGGACCATGCCAATTTGAACTCGGTCTTTTCCTGGGCGGCGAGTGGTGCGGATAGCGCGCCCAAGACACCCAAAGAGATGGCTGTTGCCGACAAAATCTGTTTCAGCTGCATGTCATTCCCCGTTGTTGCGTCCCGCCGAAGTCAAGGTTGGCTTTGGGTCCGCTGGCGGAACAATGAGATCAGGCGCGGACAAAACCAGCGCAGTAACCTCCCGGGATTTTGCCCCGCCGTGTGCCCGCCCGGATTTTGCCAGGCAGGTGGCGCTTCTTGGACCAGGCTTGTCAAATCAGACAACGGAACCCTAAGCGCCCTGCAGCTCTAGGACAGACCGAAGTGCCGGTAGCGCGCAAGCTGTTGAAACATTGAATGTGTGGAGGTGTCTGAATTGCGCGGAAAAGCAGCAGTTTTGGAGGGGCGCCGCCTTTTTGGCGGGCACAACTGTGCCGCCGTGAGGGGCAAACAGAGGCCCTTATTGCCAAACCGAGCCCCCACAACAGTTGGTCGCCACTGCCGGAACCAGAGCGGCCATCCCGTGGCCCAGCCCTCTGCTGACGACACAGGGGCGCATCGCGGCGGCGGTTTCTTCGACCATCCGGGCAATGATAGCGCGGGACGTGGGGGGCGGCCTGCTGCCCCGTTCCACGGTCGAAGGGCCACCGGAGGCAGCACCATTCGGCCGCGTGCTACCGGATCAAATCGCGGCCCCCATGTCCGCTTGCCTGATTGACCCGCCGCAACCTTTCCTTGCCCTCAGGCTGCGGGCCTACCTCGACCTGCTGGCACCCTGACTTCCAGCCTGCTAGCGCGACGCGATCTCCTGCCGGGCCGACAGGATCTCGCCGGTGTTGTCCTCGATCCAGTCGGCCAGCTCCCGCACATGCTGCGCCACCTTTTCGCCCATCGGGGTCAGGCTGTACTCCACATGGGGTGGCACGACCTTGAAGGCTTGCCGATGGACAAATCCGTCTGCCTCAAGGGTCTGAAGCGTTTGCGTCAGCATCCGGTCGCTGACCCCGCCGATCGTGCGCCTGAGTGCGGCAAAGCGGATGGTCCGCCCCTGAAGCGCAATCAGCGTCAACACCGCCCAACGGCCGGTGACATGTTTCAGGATGTCACGCGACGGGCATTCCTGCGCCTGCAGGTTGCCCACAAGCTTTCCCGAGCGTACGGCGTCACTGAGTTTGGGCATGGAAACCTCGAAAGTTGATACTAACAAAAATGTACGTTCTTACTTTTCGTAAGTAAAGGGTCTACCTCTGCCGCATCAACATCCGAAGCGGAGAGACACCCAATGACACTCGCAATTACCGGCGCCACCGGCCAGCTTGGCCGCCTCGTCATCCAAACCCTGAAGTCCAAGACAGCGCCCGACGGCATCGTCGCGCTGGCCCGCAATACCGAGAAGGCCGCCGATCTTGGCGTAACGGCGCGAACCTTCGACTATGATGCGCCCGAAACATTGGTGTCGGCACTTGATGGCATCGACACGCTGCTGTTGATCTCAGGCAGCGAGGTCGGCCGCCGCGTGCCGCAACATGCCGCCGTGATCGAAGCCGCCAAGGCCGCGGGCGTCCGGCATATCGTCTACACCAGCCTGCTGAATGCGCCTCAAAGCACGCTTGGCCTTGCACCCGAACATGTCGAGACCGAAAAGCTGCTGGCCGCGTCCGGCATCGACCACAGCGTGCTGCGCAACGGCTGGTATACGGAGAACTACACGATGGCCCTGCCCGCCGCATTGGACCACAACGCCCTGATTGGCGCGGCAAAGGATGGCCGGATTTCCTCTGCGACACGGCAGGACTACGCCGAAGCCGCCGCCGCCGTGCTACTGGACAGGGCGCTTCAGGGAAAGACCTACGAGCTGTCCGGAGATGACAGCTACACGCTGACGGATTTGGCGGCGGAGCTGTCCAGGCAAGCCGGCAAGGACATCCCCTATGTCGATATGCCCGAACCCGACTACGCAGCCGCGCTGACCGGCGCGGGCCTGCCCGCCGATCTTGCCGGCTTCCTCGCCCATTGCGATGTGGAAGCGGCGAAGGGCGCGCTATATGACGGTGGAACGCAGCTGTCAGCCCTGATCGGCCGCCCGACAACACCGCTCCCCATTGCAGTCGCCGCTGCCATTGGCTAAGTCGGGCCTGCGGGGGTGACTGATGGCCCCCCGCAGGATACGTCTTCCGACGGAATCGCCCCCTGCATGCGTTGAGCTGTTCTGCAGAGGCGCGGCATCCGCGCAGTCCGACCCGAAGGAGATCCAGATGAAGACCGCAATCCTGTTGTCCGCAGCGGCGAGCCTTGTCGCAAGCCTGTCGCACGCCGAGGTGATCCGCAATATTGCCTATGGCGAAGGTGCGCGCAACCAGCTGGATCTCTACCTTCCCGATGGGGTGGATGCGCCGCCCGTGGTGCTCTTTATTCATGGCGGGCGCTGGTTCAGGAACGACAAGGACCAGATCCATGTGCATGACCGTGCCGATGCGCTGATGGACGCAGGCATTGCAGTGGCCTCGATGAATTACACCTACTCGGCCGACGCCATCTGGCCCGCACAGAGGGACGATGTCGCTGCTGCCCTTCGGTTCCTTGCGATGCAGGGCGCGCAATATGGTTATAATGCCCAGAAGATCGCGGTCTGGGGCCAGAGTTCCGGCGCACATCTGGCGCTCTGGGCCGGAATTCTCGCCGCTGAAGACCCTGATATCGACCTGAAAGGCGTGGTGTCGTGGTACGCACCATCAAACCTGTCCGAGATTGCGGCGGATCGGGTGAATGACGACGTGCCCGACCGCGACATGGGCACAGGCCCGACGCCCGAGGCGCAGCTGATCGGCGCACCCGTGGCCGAGACCCCGGCCCTGGCCGATGCTGCCAGTCCCGAAGCGGTGATCGCCGCCCTGCCGGAGGGAATGCCGCTTTCACCTTTCCTGCTGATGCATGGCACCGCAGACGTGGTGGTTTCGCCACTGCAAAGTGACCGCCTGTATGAGACACTCTGGACGCGTGGCGCCGATGTCAGCCTGACCCGCGTCGAAGGCGCAGGCCACGGAGGAGACCTCTTTGCCCCGATGGTGCCGAAGGCCGTCGACTTTCTTCAGGTCCAGTTCGACAAACCCTGACAACCTCGGGCCAGAGCGCAGCTCAGCCCCGGCAGCGCGGCCTTTCCCCCAGACGCGGATCATGCCCGAAGCCTGGACAGCAGGTTCATTCCTGTCAGGCAGGCCGTGATCGCCCGCATGACAACGCCTTGCTCGCGGCAAAGACAAGCCATTCCCAAGCAGGGAGATCACTTGGTTGTCCAACGCTCGCCTGCAAGACCGGATTGCCTTCCGCCCGAGACCACGGGCTGTGCCACATTCCGTGCTGCATCGGGATAGCTGCTTCGCACCGCCTATATCCAACCCTGTTCGCATCCCTGTTCGCATCCCTGGATCGCATCCTTGGATCGCATCGGCAGCTGCAGGCAGTATGCCCCCCCACACTGCCCCACAGGAACCGCCTAAGAACCGGGCGTTTCCATTGCTGGAACGGGTTCTCGGCGACGCCATTTTTGGAAATGTTCAAAATAACATTTGAAAATGTTCACGACTCACCACTAGCATCTTTAAAAGAAATTCAAAGGAAGACCGCATGTTTGATCCAGCATCGCCTTTCATGGGCACAAACAACCCGCTTGTGCCCGCGCAGAAAACCAGCTTTGCCGAGGACCGACTGAAGGTCGCCGTCCAGTCCTGCGAATTGCTGCCCGGGTCGATTGCGACCGAGGCGCAGCTCTCGGAGCGGTTCGGGTTGGGCCGCGCAGGCGTGCGTGTCGCGCTGGCGAGGCTGTCTGCCCAGGGTCTGGTACAGCCCATTCGGCGGGCGGGCTGGAAGGTGCTTCCGGTCACCGGCGCGCTGATCGGCGATGTGATCTCGGCGCGGCGGCAGGTCGAGTCCTGCCTTGCCAATGCGCGCCCCGACGCGACCGCATTGGGCCGTATCACCGAGTTGGCCGAAATGATTGACGTGCTGGCGGACCAGCGCGAGCCTGCCGGCCTCGTAACGCGGCGCGGCTATGAACGCGAGTTGCTCGACATCCTCGCGGGGACTGTCGGGAACCATCTGATGGCGCATTTCCTCACCGGGTTATGGGACCATTCCGAACGCATCCTGCGCTTCCTTGAAACGCCTGCTTCGCCCCCCTTCGCCGCCTGCAAGGCGCGGGATCTGGCGGCGGCTGCCGCGGCCGGTGACGGCGCGCGGATCGAAGCATTGCGGATGGCCGATATTGCTGCCTTTCAGGAATTCGCCGTTGCGGGCCTCATGCAGAACCGCACCGAGCTTGGCGTCGGAGCAGACGCCCAAGACGCCTCGTCCAACAACGGCCACTCAAGGTCGGATACAGGCGCAACACCCGGGACGACAGACACAGACGAGACCGGGATCGTGTCCAACAAAGGAGTGACCTCATGAAAGCCACAAAGAGGGCCGCGCATTTCGCGCTGCCAATTGCCCTGTCTCTGGGGATCGCGATATCCGCGCTCACCCCCGCCTCCGCAAAGGATATGCTGACCGTCGATCTGGTGAACGAGCCGTCTTCGCTCGACCCGCACCAGCAGTGGAACCCCGACAGCTACTACGTCTACCGCAATATTTTCGACAATATGGTCACCCGCGATGACGCAGGCGAGATCGTGCCGCAGATCGCGACCGACTGGAACCGCACGAGCGACACGGAGACCGTGTTCACCATCCGTGATGACGTCACCTTCCACGACGGCACGCCGCTGACGCCCGCCGATGTGGTATATACAGTCGAGCGGATCACCGATCCGGAGTTCGGATCGCCGCAGCTGGGCCAGTTCAACAAGATCATCAAGGCCGAAGCCACCGGCGACAACGAGGTCACCCTGACCACCGATGGCGCCTATCCGGCGCTGCTGGCGCAACTGGTGAAGCTATCGATCGTGCCGAAGCATATCGCCTCGACCATGACCTCGGCGGAGTTCAACGAAGCCCCCGTCGGCTCCGGCCCCTATGCTTTCGAAAGCTGGGACCGCGGAGTATCGGTCACCGTGACGAAGAACGCCGACTACTGGGGCGACAAGGGCCCGTTCGAAACCGTCACCTTCCGCGGCGTGCCGGATGCGGCGACCCGTGTGGCGGACCTTCAGGCCGGCGCGGCGGACCTTGTGGTGACGCTGAACACCGACCTTGCACAGCAGGTTGAAAACGGCGGACAGGGCAAGATCCTGACGGTCAACACCGAACGGGTGGCCTATTTCGCGATGAACAGCGCGCTGGCGCCGCTCGACCAGCCGGACCTGCGCCGCGCCATCGGCCATGCCATCGACCGCGAGGCCATCGTCGAAGGGCTGCTGGGCGGCTATCCGCAGATCGTGGACCAGATGCTGTCTCCGGCACATTTCGGCTGGACCGAAGGCATCGAGGGGTTCGACTACGATCCCGAAAAGGCCCGCGCACTGATCGCCGGGCTGGCGACCGCGCCCGACAGCGAGATCGAACTCGCGACGTCACCTGTCTTTGACCAACGGGTTGTTCAGGCGATCCAGCAGATGCTGACGGATGTGGGGCTGAAGGTCTCGATCGAGACGAACGACATGGCCACATGGCTGAAAGACCAGCAGGCCGCGCCGGAGCAGGCCCCGATGCTGACCTTCTCGCGCTGGTCCTGCGCCTGCCAGGATCCGGACGGGATCATGTATCCCCTGCTGCATTCCTCGTCGAATTGGAGCCGGGTGAAGGATCCCGAAATTGCCGCCCTGCTGGATGAGGCCCGCGGCGAGCTGGACGAGGTCAAACGCGCCGAACTCTACGCCCGGATCAACCGCATGGCGCTTGCGGATGCGGATATCCTGCCGCTCTATCAGGCCGCGATCATCTATGGCGCGGCTGACAATCTGGACTGGCAGCCGACCTCCAATGAGAGCCTGTTCCTCAACCGTATGAGCTGGACCGAGTGAGCGGCCGTGGGGCCGCGCGCAAGGCGGGGCCCCGCATTCCCCCGAGTTTGAAGGAAAGAGATCAGACCATGATACGTGCAATCACCCATGGCATCGTCACCGCCGTCACGCTGTTGTCCGCGCAGGCTTTGCTGGCGCAGGACATCACCGTCAATCTGGTGAACGAGCCCTCCACGCTGGATCCGCACCAACAGTGGAACCCCGACAGCTACTACGTCTATCGCAACATCTTTGACAACCTGGTCACCCGGGACAACGCGGGCAAGATCGTGCCGCAGATCGCGACCGAATGGACGCAGGTCTCGGACATCGAGATGGTGCTGAAGATCCGCGACGATGTCACCTTCCACGACGGCGAGCCGCTGACGGCGGAGGATGTCGCCTATTCCATTCAGCGCATCACGAACCCGGATTTCGGCTCCCCCCAATTGGGCCAGTTCAACCAGATCACCGGCGCCGAGGCGACCGGCGACTACGAGGTCACACTGACCACCAAGGGCGCCTATCCGGTGCTGCTGGCCCAGCTTGTGAAACTCTCGGTGGTGCCGAAGCACGTGCTTGAAGAGGTCGGCGACGAGGCGTTCAACGCGGCCCCCGTCGGCTCCGGTCCGTTCACTTTTGAAACGTGGAACCGCGGCGTGGACGTGACCCTGAGCCGGAACGAAAGCTACTGGGGCGACACCGGCCCGTTCGAGACGGCCGCCTTTGTCGCCGTGCCCGACGCCTCGACCCGGGTCGCGAACCTGCGGGCGGGCACCGCGGACCTGATCGTCTCCATCGACAGCGACGTCGCACGGCAGCTTGACGGTCAGTCCGGCGTGCAGGTCCTGAGCGCCCCGACCGAGCGGGTGGCCTTTATGGGCATGAACACCCTGCGCCCGCCGTTTGACGACCCGATGGTGCGCAAGGCTGCCACCATGGCGATCGACCGCGAGGGCATCGTGCAGGGGATCCTGGCCGGTGGTGAAACGGTGGTCCACCAGATGGCGACGCCGTCGCATTTCGGCTACGTCGAAGGCCGCGAGGCGATCCCCTATGACCTGGCGGAAGCCAAGCGCATCGTCGAGGAAACCGGCGCAGGCGACATGCCGATGCGATTCGCAACCTCGCCGGTTTACGACCAGCGCATCGTGCAGGCGATCCAGCAGATGCTCACCGACGCGGGCTTCGACGTCGAGATCTCGATGACCGACATGAGCACCTACCTGCAAGCCGCGCGGGCACCGGAACAGACCGACCGGCCCTATCTCAGCTTTGGCCGCTGGTCCTGCGCCTGTCAGGACGTCGACGGGGTCCAGTTCCCGCTTTTGCACTCCTCTTCAAGCTGGAGCCGGGTGGCCGACGTGACGCTCGACGGCCTGCTGGAGAAAGGCCGCACGGCGCTGGATGAGGCGACCCGCATGGCGGCCTATACCGAGGTGCAGCAGATCGTTCAGGACAATGCCTATATCCTGCCGCTCTATCAGGCGGTCGCACTCTATGGCGCCTCGGATCAGCTCGAATGGACCCCGACGGCGAATGAGGGCCTGTTCCTGAACCGCATGAGCTGGAGCGAATAACCAGACCATGTCAGTCTTCCTTCTGCAAAGACTGGGTCAGGCGTTGGTGGCGATCTTCGGCGTGATGACGCTGGTGTTCTTCATCCAGCGCCTGACCGGGGATCCCACCTACCTGCTGGTGCCCGAGACGGCAACGCAGGCGGATATCGAGGCCATGCGCCGGTCGCTCGGCCTCGACCAGCCGCTGGTCGTCCAATACGTGACGTACCTCTGGGACATGCTGCGGCTTGATTTCGGAACCTCCTATGTGCAGAACGTCGCGGTCAGCGACATCATCGCATCGCGGCTTCCCTATACGCTGCAACTGGCCGGCGGGGCGCTTTTTGTGGCCTTCGTGATCGGGCTGCCGGTGGGGCTTGCCATGGCGATCTGGCGCAAGCACCGCGCCACGAACCTGCTGATGGGGATCGTGCTGGGCGCCCAGAGCATGCCGACCTTCTGGAGCGGCATCCTCATGATCATGGTCTTCGGTGTCTGGCTGCGTTGGCTCCCGCCCTCGGGGTCGGGCAGTTTTAGCCACCTCATTATGCCGTCGATCGCGCTGGGACTGTTGTCGATGGCGACTTACGCGCGGATTGCCCGCAGTTCGATCCTCGACGAGATGTCCAAAGACTATGTCCGCTCGGCCCGCGCACGCGGCGTCACGACGGGGCGGCTGGTCGGCAAGCACTTGATCCGCAACTCCCTGATCCCCGTCATCTCGATCAGCGCGCTGGAGATCTCGCAGCTTCTTGCCGGCGCGGTGATCGTCGAAACTGTCTTCGCATGGCCCGGCCTGGGCCAGCTCACCGTGCAATCGGTACAGGCGCGCGATTTCGTCGTGGTTCAGGGCATCGTCCTGCTGGGCGCCTTTGTCACGATCAGCGTCAACCTGCTGGCCGATATCCTCTATAGCGTGGTCGACCCGCGCATCCGCAAGGGAGGCGGGGCATGAGCGCACTCACCACAACATGGCGGCGCCTGTTCTGGCCACAGGCCAGCGGCGGGGTTCCCGTGGGCGTCTTCGTGGCGATCCTCGCGGCGCTGGTCATCATCGCGATTTTCGCGCCGTTGATCGCGCCCTACAACCCCGACTCGCAAAACCTGATGGGCCGGCTGAAGCCACCGGGAACCGAAGCACGGGGCACCTACTACCTGCTCGGCTCGGACGAGCTCGGCCGCGATCTTCTGAGCCGGGTCATCTACGGCGCGCGGGTCTCACTGTCGGTCGCCTTTCTGTCGGTGGTCCTGTCCGGTGCCGTCGGCATCACGCTGGGCATGCTGGCGGGCTACCGGGGCGGCTGGGTCGAGATGGTGGTCATGCGCCTCGTCGATATCTTCCTGTCGATCCCGGCGATCCTGCTGGCGATCATTATGGTGTCGGTCCTGGGGCCCGGTTTCGCCAATGTGGTTCTCGTCCTCGCCCTGACCCGCTGGCCGCGCTATGCCCGCGTGGCCTATGGCCAGACGCTGGCGGTCTCGAACCAGCCCTATGTGCGGCTGGCCAAGGCGATGGGCGCCGGGCCACTTCGGGTGCTGTTCCTGCACATCCTGCCGAACATCCTCGCCCCGCTCGCGGTGGTGGCGACCCTGGAGTTCGGCCTGATGGTGCTCTTTGAGGCCGGGCTGTCGTTTCTGGGCCTCGGCGTGCAGCCCCCCACGGCCAGCTGGGGCGCGATGCTCAGCGTCGGGCGGAACTATGTCTCGACCGCCTGGTGGATCGCAACCTTCCCAGGCCTCTGCCTCTTCCTTCTCGTGCTGTCGGTGAACCTCATCGGTGACCGTCTCAGCGCATACCTCAACCCTAAGTCACGGTAAGTCATGGATTTTGGAAACGAATTTGAAGGCACACATGTCATCGTCACCGGCGCGCTCGGCGTGGTCGGGCGATGGCTGGCCGAAGGTTTTGGCAAGGCGGGCGCCAAACTCTGCCTGACCGACACGGACGAGCGCGCGCTCGAAGCGCTCGCGGCGGAGCTGGGCGCAGAGGGGAGCTTCGGCGTCGCCTGTGACCTGCGCGATGCAACGGCCATCGACGCCCTGGTCGCCGAGGTCGGCCAGCGCTGGGGGGCTGCGGATGTTCTCATCAACAATGCGGGCGTCTACCCCTCGGGGTTCCTCCTCGATACAGATGCCGAGGACTGGGACCGTATCCTCGACATCAACCTGCGCGCCGTCCACCTGATGACCCGCGGGATCGCCACCCAGATGATCCGGGCCGACCGCAAGGGCAGCGTTGTCAACATCTCCTCCGGAGCCGCGCGCAAGATGCGTCTGACGGCGGCCCCCTATAGCCTGTCCAAAACCGCGCTCGACCGGCTGACCAAGGGCTACGGTCTGGAACTGGCACGCTACGGCATTCGCGTGAACGCGCTGGAGCCCGGATTTGCCGCAGGCTCCACCGCCAGCCCGCTGCCCGACGAACATGTCAAACGGGTCACCGCCGCCATGCCGCTGGGCCGGGCCTCCTCCGCCGAAGATGTGGTCGCGGCCGCGATGTACCTCACGAGCGAGGCCGCCAGTTTCGTCACCGGCGCCACGCTGACGGTGGATGGCGGCAATTCCATCGGTTCGATGGATGTGTATCAGGACAAGAAGGCCCCGCTATGAGCACGCTCGACCTGCCCCCCCCCTACCCCTGGCCCGACGGCAAGGCATCGGCCTTCTGCTTCAGCATGGACGTGGATGCCCATTCGCCGTGGATGTGGAACAACCGCCACGAGGTGCCGCAGCTTCTCAGCCACCTCGAACAGCGCAACTTTGGCCCGCGCGTCGGGATCCAGAGGATCGCGTCGATCCTGAAGGACCTCGGCGTGAAGGGCAGCTTCTTCGTCCCCGGTGCGGTGGCAGAGGCACATCCCTGGATGCTGCCCGCGCTGCTCGACGCCGGTCACGAGGTCGGGCTGCATGGCTATTTCCATGAGCTGGTCACCGAGGTCTCTGACGCGGAATTCACCCGCGTGCTGGAGGCCTCCATCGAGATTTTCCGCAAGCAAACCGGCGAGACGCCCAAGGGCTTCCGCTCCCCGGCCTGGGAAATGACGCCGCATATGCTGGCCGAGGTGAAGCGGCATGGGTTCTATGACAGCTCTCTGATGGGGTTCGACACGCCGCATACCGTCGATGGCGTGGTCGAGGTGCCGGTGAACTGGGGCACGGATGACGCGATCTTCTTCAAGTTCCTCGGCGGCGGCGATCCCGCCCCGCGCAGCCCCAGCGAAATCCTCGGCATGTGGCGTGATGAATTCGAGGCCAGCCGACGCTTCGGCGCGCTTTTCATGCTGACCGTGCATGACTGGATCTCGGGCCGTGGGGCGCGCCCGGTGATGCTGGAAAGCCTGCTGGAGAAGGTTCTCGCCGAAAGCGACGTCTGGGTCGCCACCGTGGCAGAGGTCGCCGCCCATCACGCGGCCAACGGGATGGATCGCAACCCGATCAATCCCGACATCCCCCAAACCCTGTTGGAGCACCCGGTATGGACCAGGACGTGAGCGACCGCGCCGAAGAGACCTGGACGGTGAGCAAGACGCAACTTGAGAGCCCGCGCGGGGTGGTCGCCTCGCAGCATTTCGAGGCCGCCGAGGCGGGCGCGGCGGTCCTGGAGAACGGCGGCAACGCCATGGACGCCGCCGTCGTCGCGGCACTGGTGCTGTCGATTGTGGAGCCCTGGCTCAGCGGAGTCGGCGGCGGCGGGCTGTTGCTCTGGGGGCCCGGCGATGGCGGCCCCGTCGATACGCTCGACTTCAACGTGCGGGCCAGCCGCAACACGGACCGGTCGCAATATCCGCTGGCGGGGGGCCGGGACGGTGACTGGTTCGACTGGCCTTCGGTCAAGGATGACCGCAACCTGATCGGCTACCCTTCGATCTGCGTGCCTGGCGCCGTCGCGGGCTTTGCCGCCGCGCTCGAGAAATACGGCACGCTGTCATGGCAAGACGCCCTCGCCCCCGCGATCGAGATCGCCGAGCGCGGGATGCGGATTGACTGGTTCACCTCGCTCTGCCTGGCGGTGGATGCACAGGGGCTGGCGCGGGACCCGGAGAGCGCCAGGCTGTTTCTCGACGATGGCCGCCCCCGGCGGGTGCCGAATGGCAAACAGGTCGACTACCTGCCGATGACCACCAAGGCCGCGATGCTGCGGCGGCTGGCCCGCGCGGGGGCGCGGGATTTCTACGAAGGCGAAGTGGCCCGCGATCTTGTCGCTGACCTGCAGGACGGCGGCTCCGTGATTGATGCCGAGGACCTTGCCGGAGTCCAGCCCCGCTGGGCCGAAGCACGCACCGGAAGCTACCGCGACACCACGGTCTCTGTGGTGCCCGGTCTCTGCGGCGGACCCAGTCTGCTCGAAACACTGTCCCGCATCGAGGCTGGATTGCCCGTCGCCCCCTCCGAGGCCCAGGCGGCAGCGGTCTACGCCAATGCCATCCGCAGCACCTATGAGGACCGGCTGAAGACCATGGGACATGCGGGCGCGCAGGGCGATTGCACCAGCCATGTCTCGGTCGTCGATGCGCAGGGCAACATGGTCTCGCTGACAAACACGCTGCTGTCGCGATTCGGGTCCAAAGTCACCCTGCCCCGCACCGGCGTGCTGATGAACAATGGCATGATGTGGTTCGACCCGCGCGAGGGCGTGCCCAACGCAATCGCCCCCGCAGCGCGGCCGCTGGCCAATATGAGCCCCGCAATCCTCAGCCGCGGCGGGCAGCCCACGCTGGCGATTGGCGCGGCCGGGGGGCGTCAGATTTTTCCCTGTATCGCGCAGATCATCAGCTACGTGCTGGACCGTGGCATGTCGCTGGAAGAGGCGTTTCATGCGCCGCGCATTGATGGGTCGGGCCCGACCATCGTCGTCGATCAGGCCGCTGCGGCGGATGTGGCGGCAGCAGTCAGCCGCTCCTTTCCGGTCGAGATCCGCGCGAACTCCCTGCATCCGGTGCTTTTCGCCATCCCCTCCGCAGTGAGCCGCAAGGACGGTCTCAATTCGGGCATGGCACATCCGGTCAACCCCTGGACCGCCTGCGCGGCGGAAGGGGGGCGCAATGGCTGATGCACAAACGCTGGAGATCCGCGATCTCGGCATCGGCGTCGGGCAGCATTCGGTGGTGGACGGGGTGGATTTCAGCATCGGCCGGGGCGAGATCGTCGCCCTTGTGGGCGAAAGCGGCTCCGGCAAGAGCCTGACCGCGCTGGCGATCATGGGGCTGCTGTCCGGCTCGGTCCACCAGACCGGCGGAACCGCGACGCTCGAGGGGGAGGTGCTGGATCTGGGCAACGACGCCGCCATGCAAAAGCTGCGCGGCACCTCGCTGTCGATGATCTTTCAGGAACCGGTGGCCTCCCTCAACCCGCTGCTCAGCGTCGGGGCGCAGGTGGCCGAAAGCCTGATCGTTCATGGCCGCGCCACCCGCCGGGAGGCCTGGGATCGCGCGGTGGAGATGCTGCGTGATCTGGGCATCCCCGCGCCGGAACAGCGCGCGCGGCAATTGCCGTCAGAGCTGTCCGGAGGCATGTGCCAGCGGGTGATGATCGCCTCTGCCCTGATCGCCGCGCCGCGTCTGCTGATCGCGGACGAGCCCACCACCGCGCTCGACGTGACGATCCAGGCGCAGATCCTGGACCTGATGCGGCGGCTCCGGGACGAGACGAAGACATCCGTTCTGATCATCACCCATGACATGGGGGTTGTCGCCTCGATCGCGGACCGGGTCTGTGTGATGTACGGGGGCCGTATCGTGGAACAGGCCGAGGTGCACGCGCTTTTCGCAGCCCCCCGGCATCCCTATACCAAACTGCTGCTGGCGACGATCCCGCGCTTGGACGGTGCCCGCAAGACCGAGCTGTTCTCGATCAGCGGGACGGTGCCCGATCTCTCCGCATGGCCCGAAGGCTGCAGGTTCCGGACCCGCTGCCCGCTGGCGTCGGACCAATGCGCCACGCGACCGCCGCTCGGGCCGGTCGCGGGCGGCGAGGGTCATGTCACCGCCTGCTGGCATTCCGACAGGGTGGAGGATCTGGTGTGAGTGACCCGCTTCTTTCCGTGAAGGGCCTCAAGGTCCATTTCCCCGTCGCCAACGGCAAGCTCTTTGGCGAGAAACCCGTGGTCCGCGCCGTTGACGGAGTCGATTTCACCCTCCACGCGGGCGAGACTCTGGGCATCGTGGGCGAGTCCGGCTGCGGCAAATCCACCACCGGCAACGCAATCCTCGGCCTCGCGCCGGTGACCGAGGGAGAGATCCTCTTTGACGGGCGCGATGTCGCGGCGCTGACGGGTCGCGAACGCCAGTCACTCTGGCGCGACCTGCAGGTGGTGTTCCAGGATCCGGTCTCGGCCCTCAACCCCAAGCGGACCATCGGCCAGTCCATTGCCGAACCCCTGGCGATCCACGGGGTTGCCAAGGCGGAGCGCCGCCAACGCGTCGACGATCTGATGGCGCTTGTGGGGCTGCGCCCCGGCCAGCACGACCGCTACCCGAACGAGCTGTCCGGCGGCCAGCGCCAGCGCGTCGTCATCGCCCGCGCGCTGGCGCTGGAGCCTCGCGTGGTGATCTGCGATGAGGCGGTCTCGGCCCTCGACGTGTCGATCCAGAGTCAGGTGCTGAACCTGCTGCTGAAGCTGCAACGCGAGCTCGGCCTCTCCTATCTTTTCATCAGCCACGACCTGAGCGTGATCCGCCACATTGCCGACCGGATCGCGGTGCTCTACCTTGGCACCGTGGTCGAGGAGGCCCCGACCGACACGCTCTTCGCCCGCCCGCTGCACCCCTATACCGAGGCGCTGCTGAGCGCGGTGCCGATCCCCGACCCAGGGGCCGAACGCAGCAAGACCGCACGGCCGCTACAGGGCGACGTTCCGAACCCGATGGACATGCCGAAGGGCTGTCCTTTCGTCACCCGCTGCCCCCTGCGCGAGCCGGGTTGCGAGAGCCTCCGGCCCGCGCCGGTCGAGGTCGCCCCCGGTCACCGGCTGGCCTGCCACGTCCGGGAACGCGACACCACGGGCCGCTCGGCGCTCGACATAATGATCCCCCCCACTGAATTGGTCCGGCCTTATAGTTAGGAAACGGAGGATCAAAGATGGGAAACAAGCGACACAAGCCGGAAGAGATTGTTAGCAAGTTACGGCAGGTTGAGGTGCTTTGCGGCCAAGGGATGCCGCGCGTCGATGCGATCAGGAAGGTGCAGATAACGGAACAGACATTTTATCGCTGGCGTAAGCAATATGGCGGGATGGGAACCGACCAGCTGAAGGAGCGAAAGCGGCTTCAGAAAGAGAATGATCGGCTGCGCCGGGCCGTTTCGGACCTGACGCTGGACAAGCTGATCCTGTCGGAGGCCGCACGGGGAAACGACTGAGCCCTTCGCGTCGTCGCGCCTGCATTGACCATGTGCGAAGCCAATTCCACATTTCAGAGCGTCGCGCCTGACCTGCCCCCCGCGAAATCCCTCATCGTAATGTAGAGCCTGCGCCAACACTGAAGGAGCAGACGAATGCGAAAGAGCCGTTTCACCGAGGCGCAAATCATCGGGATGATCAAGGAGCAAGAGGCGGGCATGCCGACCGGCCGAGGTGTGCCGCAGGCATGGGCTGAGCACGGCGACGTTCTACAAACTCAAGTCCAAGTATGGCGGTATGGAAGTGTCTGAGGCGGCCAGGCTGAAGGCGCTCGAGGATGAGAACGCCAAGCTCACCGCAGCAAGCGCGCCGAGCGCTTGAGCAATTTGAGGGCCCCACGCCCGGCGCGCTTGCGTCAGACGGGGAACCGGAATACCCAAATCCAACCTGCAGACGCTCGTTATGAATGAGGGATCAGTGGGGGGCAGGTCACCGGACGTGAACGGTATTCATGGACCGCTTGAAGCCCATCCATTCCTCCCCCAGAGCGGTGACGCTTCGTGTCTTCGTAGGTAGCGTTGAGCACACGAGCCCAGGAAGCCATCGCGACGCGTCACTCAGGCCTCAGCGCACGCTGGTGGCGGGCAAAAAGGGTGACCAGCCTTCGGCCAAAAATCACCTTCTGGCGCTTGAAATGGATAAGACCCCGTTCGAACGGGTCGAGGCCAACGTCGTCTCCACAGACGCGAGCAATGGTGTCGGCGTAGACATCGGTTGCTGTGACGGGCACCTGACAATTTCTCCGACGCTGATATCGGTTCAGGATCGTAGCGACAGCTTGTGCCTGCTTCATAGTCTTCGTCAGAGCTTCCACCGTTTCAGAGCAACCTCGTGTCCAGGGTCTCTCCATCGCGAGCCAGCCACACTGCGCCACGCTCAGGCCCATATCGCGACGGCATAGCGCCCTCCGCCAGATCCGCGCCTTCATGCCACGAACCGCGCTCCCCTCCATACGCGAAAGGCGCCGGAGCATCTGCCCCGGCGCCTCTACCACCGTCTTTCAGAGAGCAGCCCAGCGGCACCAGGCGATACGTTTCGCCCTTGACACCCTTTGCGCAGACTTATGCTTTCGATTGCGCATTCATCTGCTTTCTCTGACTACTCCTCGCCGAAGCGATCGGCCTCTCAGTTCAGTGGCTTCGACAAGCGCAGCATGCGCATTGTCCAAGCGAGTCCATCCGAGAGCGTATGGTCGGTCCAAGCGTCGCACTGGACCAGTTGCCGAAAGGAATAACTGCGAAGCCGACTGAAATCGGGTGCATCCGCGCCCTTCAAAATAGACCTCGGCCGGATCTTGTCGCCCATTCGGCCGCAACTTGATCCCGATTTACAACACCCTCAATGCGTCCACGGACCGCGCCGGTTGGTGGCAAAGTTTTCGCCGTAACCGCCCGCGCGCAGGTTGGGCTTGCGGGTCTTGGGATCCTGGACCTCGGCGTCGATGCCGTGATCGCGCGCGTATTCCAGCGCGTCTTCCTTGCTGTCGAACCGCAGGCGAACCTGGCTCTGCGTGTC
Organism: Alphaproteobacteria bacterium MedPE-SWcel; assembly: GCA_001874255.1. Lineage (GTDB taxonomy): Bacteria > Pseudomonadota > Alphaproteobacteria > Rhodobacterales > Rhodobacteraceae > Epibacterium. The sequence continues at coordinate 215,511 of MPDC01000003.1, read as the reverse complement.
AGAGGAAGAGGTCCAGCCCATCAGCGGGTCCACTTCACGGGCGGTTTCAGGCGCGAAATCCAGCACCCATTTCTTCGTCTTGGCCATGCCAGAGGTCATGGCGTTTCGTGCTGGCCGGTAAATCCGCGCGCGCATGGCTGTCTCCTCGAGTAGATTCCCAGCGTCATATATGCGCCGGATGGGCGCCATCGGCAAGATCGCAAATATCATGCATGCGACAGAGGTTGCAGCCCTGCAACCTGCCGCCGCTCCATCGCAATGTTTGACTCGCCCCTTGAAGTGGAACAAAAACGGACCAAACTCTCTGTGCGTGCCGACAAGGAGTCGCAGATGCCATACGCCAATTCAGACAAGTCCCTGCCGATGATGGCAGAGCGGGCGCCCGAGCGACGGACCAAGCTCGAAGGCGGCAAACGCTTTGTCATGCAAACGGAATTTTCGCCCGCCGGGGACCAGCCCACAGCGATAGCAGAGCTCGCACAGGGGGTCAGGGACGGCGAGCGCGATCAGGTGCTGCTGGGCGCCACCGGCACCGGCAAGACCTTCACCATGGCGAAGATCATCGAGGAAACCCAGCGTCCTGCGATCATTCTCGCCCCGAACAAGACGCTGGCCGCCCAGCTTTATGGCGAATTCAAGGGATTTTTCCCGGAGAACTCGGTCGAGTATTTCGTCTCCTTCTACGACTACTACCAGCCCGAGGCCTATGTGCCGCGCTCGGACACCTATATCGAGAAGGAAAGCCAGATCAACGAGCAGATCGACCGGATGCGGCACTCGGCCACCCGGTCGCTGCTGGAACGCGACGATGTCATCATCATCGCCTCGGTCTCTTGCATCTACGGCATCGGCAGCGTCGAGACCTATTCCGCGATGACCCAGGATCTGCATGTGGGCAAGGACTACGACCAGCGCCAGATCATGGCCGATCTGGTGGCGCAGCAGTACAAACGCAATGATCAGGCGTTTCAGCGCGGCTCTTTCCGGGTGCGCGGTGACACGCTCGAGGTCTTTCCCGCCCACCTCGAAGACCGCGCCTGGAAGCTGTCGTTCTTTGGCGAGGAACTGGAGGCGATCACCGAATTCGATCCCTTGACCGGCGAGCGCACCGGCAGTTTCGAGAAGATCCGGATCTATGCGAATTCCCACTACGTGACGCCGAAGCCGACGCTCAACCAGGCGGTGATCTCGATCAAGGCCGAGCTGCGTCTGCGGCTGGACCAGCTGGTCGGCGAGGGCAAGCTGCTGGAAGCGCAGCGGCTGGAGCAACGGACCAATTTCGACATCGAGATGCTGGAGGCCACCGGCCATTGCAACGGCATCGAGAACTACTCGCGCTATCTGACCGGCCGCGCCCCCGGCGAGCCGCCCCCGACCCTGTTCGAGTTCATTCCCGACAATGCCATCGTCTTTGCCGATGAAAGCCACGTCTCGGTGCCGCAGATCGGCGGCATGTACCGGGGCGACCACAGGCGCAAGATGACGCTGGCGGAACATGGCTTTCGCTTGCCGTCCTGCATGGACAACCGCCCGCTGAAGTTCGAGGAATGGGACGCCATGCGGCCGCAGTCGGTCTTTGTCTCCGCCACCCCCTCGGCCTGGGAGCTGGAACAGGCGGGCGGCGTTTTCGCGGAACAGGTGATCCGCCCCACCGGCCTTCTGGACCCGCCGGTCGAGATCCGCCCGGTCGAGATGCAGGTGGATGATCTGCTGGACGAAATCCGTCGGGTGACGGCCCAGGGCTACCGGACGCTCGCCACCGTGCTGACCAAACGCATGGCCGAGGATCTGACCGAATACCTGCATGAACAGGGGATCAAGATCCGCTACATGCACAGCGACATCGACACGCTGGAACGGATCGAAATCCTGCGCGATCTGCGTCTGGGGGCCTTTGACGTGCTGGTCGGGATCAACCTGCTACGCGAGGGTCTGGATATTCCCGAATGCGGTCTGGTGGCCATTCTCGACGCCGACAAGGAGGGTTTTCTGCGCTCGGAAACCTCGCTGATCCAGACCATCGGCCGCGCCGCCCGCAATGCCGACGGCCGGGTGATCATGTATGCCGACAAGATCACCGGCTCGATGGAGCGCGCCATTGGCGAGACCAACCGCCGCCGGGAAAAACAGGTCGCCTACAACGAGGAACATGGCATCACACCCGCCACCGTGCGCAAGAACGTCGATGATGTGCTGGCGGGCCTCTATCAGGGCGACACCGACATGTCGCGGGTGACGGCCACGATCGACAAGCCGCTGCATGGCGCCAATCTGGAGGCCCATCTGGCGGGGCTGCGCGAGGATATGCGCAAGGCGGCCGAGAACCTCGAGTTCGAAGAGGCAGCCCGATTGCGCGACGAGGTCAAGCGGCTGGAGGCGGTGGATCTGGCGATCTCCGACGACCCGCTGGCCCGGCAATCCGCCGTCGAGGCCGCCGCCGAGCAGGCCACCAAGTCGCGGGGCCGGTCCACAGCGGGGCGCGCGGGACAACGCGGCGGCAATGTCAAGCGCCGCGGGCGATAGGACCGCACCGGGGCGGCGGGGCGGCCCGGCAGCACGGACGCGGTCGGCTGGCGGATCCCGGCTGCGCTCCCTCGCCGTTTCAGACAAAGGCCTGCGCCGCCCTATAGGCAAACGCGACCGATATCGAATAACATCGGGCTTTGACGTGTTATTCCCATATCCGCCATTTCAGTAGCCCTGACCCAAAGGACGCCATATATGTCCCGCTTCATACTGCCCCTTCTTCCCGCTCTGGCCCTTCTTGCCGCCTGCGCCACGCCTCAGGAACGCTGCATCCGGCAGGGCGCCACAGAGCAGACCCGGTTGTTGGGCGAAATCAAGGTGACCGAGGGCAATATTGCGCGCGGGTATGCGATCCACCGCCAGACCCTGCCGGAAACGGTATTCTACCGCTGTCGTCGCATCCACGATGGCAAGGTCGTCGGCTATTATCCTTGCCCCGAAACGATCTATCGAACCATTGAAACCCCCGTCCCCATCGATGTGGCCGAAGAGCGCAAAAAGCTGCGTGGCCTGAAGGATGCTCTGCCCGGTGCGCAGGATCGCGCCGCAGAGGCAGCCGCCCAGTGCCGCCTTCACTACCCCGAATAGGGCCCGGCGACGTCCATCCGGTCCCGAGACACGCAGATCACCGAGGATTTCCATCATGACCCGCCTGGCCCTGACCACCACGCTCGCGCTGCTTCTGCTGCCCACCTTCGCCATGGCCGACCGCGGCTTCAGTGGCCGCAGCGCCTGGAATGTGCAGCTGAACGACGCCACCACCCAATCTATCGTGGAGCAGCTGAAAACCGACTTTCGCCATTGTCAGGCCGCCCCAAAGATCTACCGCTATGATTGTTATCGCCGCAGCTATCGCACCGGAGCACAGTCCCTGAACGGCAGCCGGGCCTATGCCCCGATCGCCAAGGCGCTGCAGTTGATCGAGAACCGGATCGGTGCCGCTGTCACGGCCAACCTGGACCCGGACCAGCCCAACCTGCGCGAGAACTTGTTTGTGCAGCACCGGGCGGTGAAACCCGCAGCGGTTCCCCTGATCAAAGAGGCGACGATTGCCGCAATGGAAGAGGCCACCACCATTCTGCTGCGCACCCCGGACAACGAAAAGAAAAAGCATTTTCAGCAGATTGCAGCGGTCATTCAGTCCAACAAGGTGCTGTTGCGCTCTGCCCTTCTGTCCCTGCCGCAAACGGTGATCCGGCTTGCCCGGCTGCTGGGTCCATCCATCGGACACGGATAGGTCCGGCCGGTGCCGGGCAGACACCGGGCTGCCACAGGGCTGACATCGGGCCAACATCAGGCCAACATCAGGCTGACGCCTCGGTGATCTGACAGCGACGACCCATTGCTGCTCTGCCGGATCTGCGGGGCGTTTCCCGGGCAAAACGGCGCCCGCTGTGCTAGAGTGTTCGTGGCTATGTCACAAAAGGTTTTGTTCGATGCGTTTTCTGTTCTCGATTGTCGCGATTTTCACCATTCTGGCCGTGCCTTTGGCCCATGCGGGCGAGCGTGATGGCTCCAAGGGGGACGCCGGGGCCAGCAACACCATCAACAATCGCACCACCGATGCCCTGCTGCGGCAACTGTCGAATGACACCCGCGCCTGTATGCAGTTGTTTGAGGCCTATCGCTACGATTGCCACCGCAAGACCTATCGCTTCGCCGCCAACAGGATCAAAGGCAGCATAGACTATCTCCCCGCCTACGAGGCCCTGAAGCTGGTGGAGCAGCGTATCAGCGCCGCCGTGGAGGCCAATCTTGACCCGGATGCCGGGCGGATCCGAAAAGGCTTGCAACGCTACAGCGCGGTGAAGCCCGCAGCGCTGCCAAGGATCGAAAAAGAAACCATACGCGCCCTGGAGGACGCAAAAACCATCCTGTTGCGCTCTCCCGCCCCGCATCAGAAGCCCCATTTCCAAAGGATCGCCGCGGTGATCGACTCCCACAAGGTGCTGATCCGGTCAGCCTTGCTGCGGCCTCATATGACTCTGTTCCGATTGGCACAGGCCCTCTCGGGCGGCCGCTTCGGCTAGCGCCGCCGGTTAGGCTAGGCCGGGTGCGCTAGGCCTGATACGCTGGCCGGGGGGCCGACAGATATCGCGCATGGATATATCCAATACCGGCGCGAGCGGGCCCTGCGCTCCCTGCCCGGCCTGTCGTCCCGGGGCAGCCATACAGCTAGCCGAAGGTCGCCACGACGTCATACATGACCGGCTCGAAACTGCGGCACAGGGCGTTCAGGTCCCGGTTGCGCCGCCGCATTTCATCTGTGCGCAGCATATCCATGAAATCCTCCCGCCGCCGCCACTGCGAATAATTCGCAATTCGGGTCTGCGCATCGTTCACATGCAACCCCGCCGCCACAAAGCCGGGTTGCCGCGAAATAAAGCCGTCATACGCCTCTTGCAGTGCATCCATCAGATCCTGACAGGTGCCCGGTGTCACCTCGAATGTGGTTATCACGGTCTGCACATCGCTGGATTGAGTAATTGTCGGCATGAAGTCCTCCTTCTCATCCTGTCCCCGAGAGTATCCCGTCCCGCTTGAAAGTCGATGCTGATCTGAATTACGAAGGAGGAAACCAGCAGGGCATCGGGAGGTCAGCGGTTGCCGAAACCCATGGCCCAGTTTCTTCTCATCTGCATCCTATTGCTGATCGGGGGCAGGACCGCGATGGCCGGGGCCTGGATGGAACAGGACGGCGCGGGCTTCCTGTCGTCAAGCTTTCGCCTGCGGCCCTCCGGCCAGGAGCTCAGCGCCTATGGTGCCTATGGCATCGGCCCGCGCCTGACCCTCGGGGTCGACATCAATCAGGCAGACGACAGCGGCGGGCAATCCGCCCATGCGCTGGTCTTTGCCCGGCTGCCCCTGCGCCAGCGCGACACCGGCTGGCGCCTCGCCGTTGAAATGGCCGTCGGCGCCAGTCGGGACTCCAGCACGGCGAAGTGGGCGCCCATGCAGCGGATCACTGTCTCAGCCGGGCGTGGTCTGCGCCTCGCCGGGCGCGACGGCTGGGCGGCCTTTGACCTCGCTGCCGAATGGAAGACTGCCGGGACGAGCCGGGCCTGGAAACTGGATGGCACGCTGGGGCTGAATGCCACCTCCGGCCCCTCGCCGCTCCTGCAGGTGGAGCTGTACCAACCCCGCAACGGCGAGTTGCTCTGGAAACTGTTGCCCGGAGTGCGGTTTCAACTTTCGCCTCAGCGGGAATTGATCACCGGGCTGGAGATACGATCCTTTGGTGACGCGCGATATGGTCTGCGCATGGAGCTGTGGCACCGGTTTTGAGACCACCGTCTCCACAGTGTCCATCGTGTCCACGCCCGCCGACACGACATACGACAAGATGGCCGTGCCGAACCGGCACGGCCACCCCACTTGTGTCTCAATCTGTCTCAATCTATCTCGATCGCGCGCCAAGCGTGTCAGCGCTGCCTGCGAGCCGCAACCGTCGCCGCCGACGGGGCAGTCGATGGGACGATCAACAGAGCGATCAAAAGGGCGGTCAGCGGTCCATGCGAACCAGGACCCGGACCGAGCCGCGCACAGCCTCCGGCCAGACCAGATCGATCTCGTTGCGGTTGCTGCCCTCATTGGTGCGCACATAGTGTGACGGGTAGACCACCGACCCGCCGGAATTGCGCAACGACCCTTCGATCACAACGCTGTCCACCCCGCGGCTGTGGCCATTGAAGGGCAACCGGCCATCGGTCGCCACCGTCCAGGTCCCCGCCACGCTGCCCAGAGCGCGATCCACCCGCAGCGGATTGCGGGACTGGGTGTTGACGTTGTGAAACGTATTGCCGTCAAAGAACACGTCCTTGGATCGGGTGAAGTCGAGGCTGGAAAAGCTGGTGTCCACCCGTTCCGCCCGGTCGATGGTGCCGTTGATCGACCGGAATTTGTTCCCGGTGACGGAGACACCATTCAGAAAATGCCCGCTGCCATAGGGCTTGATCACGATGTAGCTGAACCAGCTCGCCACGTCGCCGCTGAGAAAGACATTGTTCGTGATCGACATGGCGGAAAACGAAAACCCGGTGGAGAAATCGGGAGTGGCGTCATATTCGTTGGTCCATTCAATCGAGCAATTGTCGATGTAATTCTCGGAGATCGTATGCGAGGCATAGGTATCCGTCACCACGATCCCCGCCGTCCGGACGCCGCCTGCGACGCTGTCTCCCTGGAAGAAATGGTTTCCCGTAATCGTGTGGTTGGACCCGGCCATGACCGCCCAATGCAGGAAACGGGTGGCCCGGTTATGGCGCAGTTTCACATCGTTGGAATTGACGTTGAGGGCAATGCTCGTCCGGTCCGACACATCCTCCGCGTCCTCGTTGGACAGGAACTGGCAATTGTCCACCAGCATGCCCTGGCAGCCATTGCCGATCGAGGTGATGCCGCGCGCCTTCGGTTTGGTGAAATGGCAGTCGTGCAATGCAAAAACCGTCCCTGCGGGCGCCAGCCGCAGGCCGCTTGCGGCGCCGTTGCACTGGAACTCCACCCCCGAGACACCGAATTTCTTCAGGGCCGAAAAGCCGGAAAAATCCAGCATGTATTTGAACTGGGTGAAGGTGAAGGTCTGGGTTCCCTCGGCATCAAACAGCGGCTGGCTCAGCGTCAGCTCATTGGCCCCGGTATTCTTGGCATTGACATAGACCTCACGGCCAACCCCGGCGCCCTCGACCAGCGAGCCCACCGCAATCGCCGAGATATTGGCAACATTGGTGAGCTTCCTGTTGTCGGAACTGCTGTAGCTTGCCTGCGACGTGACCACGTCATGATCCCAGGCCGAGCCGGATTGCGCCGAAAACTGGCCATTGCGGATATAGCGGCGGGTGGCATAGCTGGTGCGGTTCGGCACCGCAGCCTGCATGTCGATGGGCTGCGACACCGAGATATTGCGCCCGCCCAGATCCAGGCTCTCGTGATCGACACTGTTCAGGAGCGCCTGAAACGCTTTCCTGAAGGCCAGTTCCTCGTTTCCGAACGCCGCCGCATAGGTCGGATAGGAATAGCTCTTGGTCAGAAGCAGCATCGCCGCATCCGGCATTGTCAGCGTCCCTTCGAACACCACGTCATGGTGCAGCGACAATGTGCTGTTGATCCGAAACACCCCCTCGGGCACCAGAATGCGCCGCCCGTCGGCCGCGTCGTCTGCCGCCTCGAAAGCCGCGTGACAGTCGGTACTGCCATCGCCGATGGCACCGAAATCGACCACATCGACGATGCTCAGCATATCGCGCAGAAAGACCTGGGTGATGTCTTCGATGATGATGTCGTCAATGCGGACCACACCGCCGTTCGGGCCGGTCAGGTTCAGGCCCAGATGTCCGTAGGCCGCCTGGCGCCCCCAGGCCATATCGACACCGTTGCGGTTGCCGGTGCCGACAATCGCCTGCACCTCGACCACCTCGCCATAGGACGACAGGGTGACGCCCGGCCCGCTTTCGATCACGCCGGAGACGTGGCTGTCATTGCTGGCCCCGGCCCAGCCCGCGATACGCACGGTGGGCAATGCGCCGCTCATTGCCTTGACCCGCGCGGTGACCCGCAGATAGCAGCCCGGCAGGATCGGTGTTTCCCCCATATAGCGCAGACGCTGGGTGCTGCTGGTTTTCTGCAGCTCCAGACAACCGCCGAAATCCGCATCCCCCGCCACAAGGGCCGCGTTGGCAGCCCCGTCATAGGTATCCGAGCCGGGCACCCCGTCGCCGCTGGACCAGACATCCAGCCCATCCGCAAATGCAGGTGGCATCAATTGCAGTCCGTCGGTAATGACCTTGTTCATGAGAAGTACCCTTTCCTGTTCCAGCACACCGGGATCAGGACAGGATATATCGGGCCGGGCTTAAGTCCGGCTCAGCAGGGCGTGCGCCGCCTGTGCAACGGCGAGGGCCGGGATCGCGCCCCCGGCTCTGGTGAATGGCGCAAGACAGCGCGCAAAGGGACCGCTCCTGCCCCCGCCCACGCTGGGTGCTGCGTGAGCTGCCTGCGGGTTCAGAATTCGCAGGCCGAACAGGCGCCAAAGGGTTTCTGCCCCATCAGTTTCGTCATCACCGATCCCAATGCTGCGATCACCTCGAGAAAGGGCGTGATCGGCGGCGGCGGCATCTGCGCCGACATTGATGACATCAGGGCGGGCCCCGCCATATTGGCCGTCTGCCCCCCATCGATCACATCCTGAAGCTCCGGCAGCAGTTCAAACTGGCTTTGCAGATCGGCCGCGGGCAGTGGCAGGGGGATGCGTTTTTTCGCCCAATGGGTGAACATGGCGTTGATCCGTGACTGGCCGGAGGGGGTCAGCGCGTCTTCTCCAAAGGCCTCGTGGATCGCCTCCAGATCCGCCATCTCGGCGGCCATGGCCATCAGCAGCGCCAGCGGTGTCTTCATCCGCGGCACGGGAAAATTCTGCAGAGCCGCGAACTGGCGCTTCAGCTGATCAATGAATTCGGGCGTCAGCGGCGGTTTGTTCAGGGCCGCAGTGGTCGACGCCAATTCGGCCAATTGCGTCGCCAGGGCCAATTGCGGCAGCGGCAGGCCAAAGGCCGGCAACCGCATGCCCGGCAGCCGCCGGGAAAATTGCAGCGTCGCATCCTGACGGGCCATGCTGGTGCCGGCGTCGCCCATGGTCATCGCCTCGCCCAGCTCTATCTCCATGACCTCGAACGGACAAAGCCCCTGCGTGCGCAGCGCCAGCGTCATATGCGCACCGAGGGCAAGATTGCGAAAGCTGGGCGACGGCATTTGCGAAATCGAGTGGGTCTGCGCCATCACGTTTTCTTCGAGGCTGAGAATGGCCTGGGTCAGCTCGTCCTTCAGCGCCGCGAGATCGTCGAGCGGAAAAAGCGCCGCAGGAACGGCCAGCCGCATCGCCAGCGCCAGCACGGGGCCGCCGCGCGGCGGCAGCACCGACGGCAATGTCCCGTTCGGGGCTTGGGCCGATATATTGGCGGTCAGCCAGTTTTGGTCGACCGGCAGCAGCTCCGCCAGGTTCAGGTCGGCCCGGGCGCTGAGGTTCGCGTTCAGTTTCATCAGCTTGAGCATGTTGGCAAGCTGCGGCGGCGGGGCGTCCACACGCAGGCTGTCCCGCTGCGTGGAGGGCAAGGCCGAGGCCAGATCCAGGTCTTTGCAAAAGCAAACCATCGGCTCTGCGCTCAGCCGCCGATGAGGACGGTCGGCGCGCCAACAGTCACCATGCCGCCATGGGCGCAGGTGTCCATCACAATGCGCACCGCAGGTTTCCCGCCGACCAGCACGGTGGCGGATCCTTTGGCGAGCGTATCCGGAGGGCCGACACAAATGGCCATATCCCCCATCACCGCCTGCGGCAGTCCGCAGGTCAACACGGTGGGGACGCAGGGGCCCGCGACAGGTCCGCCAACATGGGGAATGGGGGGGACGCCGGGCGTCACCATGGGGCAGAGATGCATATCCGTCAGACGCGCCGCTGGCATCATAATAAAATCCTCCAAAAAATCCTTGATCTCAAGATAAACACCTCAGCCGCCAAAAAGAAGTGAGGAGCGCCAGAAGTTTTTCAATTCGGCGCGCGGGCAAGCAAAAACGGGCGCCGTTTCCGGGCGCCCGTTCCGTCGGTGTCGCATCAGGGGTCGGTTTCACATCAGGGGAAGGTCGGACCTCAGGCCGGGGTTCCCAGCAGGTCCCCCGCCAGTGCAGCCTCAATCAGCGAAATCGTCTCCTCGACCCCATATAGCTGGATGAACCCGCCGAAACGCGGCCCCTGGCTGGCGCCCAGCAGCACCTCGTAGATCGCCGAGAACCAGGCCCGCAGCGGTTCGAACCCATGCACCTTGCCAATGGCAAAGACCAGGGATTGCAGGAATTCGTCATCGGTGAAATCTGCCGCGGGCAGAGGATCGTCGTTGCCGACCAGCTGATTTTTCTTCGAGATCGCGGCAAGTGCGGCCTCCGGGCTGGACAGAGCCTTGGCCAGATCGGCAAGCGCCGCCCGTTCCTGATCGGTGGGCAGGCGGTAGACCTTTGCGGGTTTCACGAAGTCCTGGAAGTAGCGCACGGCAAAACCCGCCGCCTGATCCATGCCGGGATGGGTCGCGGCTGTCGCTTCGGGGGCATATTTGTTGATGAAGCCCCACATGGTTGCCTTGTCCTCGGCGCTGGAGGCCGAAGCGAGGTTCAACAGCATCGAGAAGGACACAACCATATCCGATTGCGGCACGTCGCCGCCGTGGATGTGCCAGACCGGATTGTTGAGCTGCCCCTTCAGATCCTGCCCGTGATAGGCCCGCAGCTGCTGGTGGTATTCATCAACTGCCTTCGGGATCACGTCAAAATGCATCCGCTTGGCGGTCTTGGGCTTTTGATACATGAAGTAGGACAGGCTCTCGGCGGAGGCATAGGTCAGCCACTCGTCGATAGAGACACCATTGCCGGAGGTCTTGGAAATCTTCTGACCGTTCTCATCGAGGAACAGCTCATAGGTGAAATGCTCCGGTGCGCGCTGGCCCAGCGCCCGGCAGATGCCGTCGTAGATCGGCGTATTGGTGGAATGGTCCTTGCCGTACATCTCGAAATCCACCTCGAGCGCGGCCCAGCGCGCGCCGAAGTCGGGTTTCCACTGCAGTTTGACGTTGCCACCGGTGACCGGCAGGGTCCATTCGCGGCCCTCGTCGTCATCAAAGGTGACCGAATAGGTTTCCACGTCGACCTTTTTCATCGGCACATAGAGCACGCGGCCGGTTTCGGGATGGATCGGCAGGAAGATCGAATAGGTCTGGCGGCGCTCCTCGCGCAGGCTTTTCAGCATGATCTCCATGATCGCGTCGTAGCGTTCGACGCAGCGCTTCAGCACCGCGTCAAACTGGCCGGAGCGGTAGAACTCTGTCGAGGAGTAGAAATCATACTCGAAGCCGAAGGTATCGAGGAAACGGCGCAGCATGGCGTTGTTGTGATGGCCGAAGCTCTCGAATTCGCCAAAGGGGTCCGGGACGCTGGTCAGCGGCTTTTGCAGATGCTCCACAAGGCTGTCGGCATTGGGGACGTTGCCGGGGATCTTGCGCATCCCATCGAGGTCATCGGAGAAACAGATGAGTTTGGTCGGAATGTCGGACAGCACCTCGAAGGCGGTCTTGATCATGGTGGTGCGGGCCACCTCGCCGAAGGTGCCGATATGCGGCAGACCGGAGGGGCCGTAGCCGGTCTCGAACAGCACATAGCCTTTCTCCGGCGCGCCCTTGGCGTAACGTTTGAGGACACGACGTGCCTCTTCAAACGGCCAGGCTTTGCTCTTCAGAGCTTCTTCGCGCAGATCAGACATGATGTTCTCCAGTCAGCGTCGTTTTCGGGATCATCGGATGCAGCATGCAAACCGACGCTCCCCTGTATTGTGCCTGCGCAGCATGAGTCAACACGGAGCGCACAGCGGGAACCGGCGCAAAACTACTTTTTGCCGCGCTTCTTCGTTGAATGGGGCTGCTGCGGGGCATATCCTGCAGCGTGAACACATGACCCCACGGGCACAAAGGACGCCGGACATATGACAGAAGAGACCCTCCCCCTGCTCACGCCGCAGGACTGCCTGGTGGCCGTGATGGTGGCCGTGTCGGCATCCGATGAAGACATGCGCACCGCCGAACTGGTCAAGATCCAGAATGCGGTCAACATGCTGCCGGTCTTTGCCGACTATGACGCCGACCGGATCGCGACGGTGTCGCGTGCGGTCTTTGATCTGTTTGAACAGGAGGACGGGCTGGATGCGCTCTTTGGTCTGGTCCGGGACATTTTGCCGGTGCGTCTGCACGAGACCTGCTATGCGCTGGCCTGCGATGTGGCCGCGGCGGACGGTACGCTCAACGACAACGAACTGCGGCTGCTGGAGGAAATCCGCTACGAGCTGAACGTGGAACGCCTGCATGCGGCGGCCATCGAGCGCGGGTCGCGCGCGCGGCATATGGTCTGAGGATCACGCCGCGGGCGCTGTCGCCCGCGAGGCTGGCGACGGGGGAGAATGTGACACCGGGCACGGGACCTTCGGCTGTGGGATGCGAGGCTCTGCCTCGCGCTCCGAGGTATTTTTGAAAAGATGAAAGGGCGGCCGCGGTGGGTCGCCCTTTGCTGTATCCCGGTCATGTCCTGACCCTGGTCCCGGCTTGACGGACGGGACGGCCTAGCTGCGACCTTTCCAGGGGACCAGAATATCCTCGGCCTTGCGCATCAGAATGTCGATGCCGTAGCCAATGACCCCGATCAGGATGATCCCCATGATGACGATATCCGTGAGCTGGAATTTGGAGGCCGCGATGATCATCATCCCTGCCCCCTTCTGGGCAGCGACGAGTTCCGCCGCAACCACCGTGCCCCAGCACACGCCCATGGCCACGCGCGCCCCGGTGAAGATCTCCGGCAGCGAATTCGGCACGATCACATGACGCAGGATCTGCGCCTTTGAGGCCCCGAGCGAATAGGCCGCGTGGACCTTGGAGATATTGACGCCCGAGACCCCTGCCCGCGCCGCGATGGTCATGATCCACAGGGCGGCGAGGAACAGCAACACGATCTTGCCGGTTTCCCAGATACCGAACCAGATGATCACCAGCGGGATCAGGGCCAGCGGCGGAACGGGGCGCATGAATTCGACGATCGGGTCGAACCATCCCCGCACCCAGGAGCTGAGCCCCATGGCGTAGCCCAGCGGGATGCCGATCAGAGATCCGAACACAAACCCGGCCAGGACGCGCAGCAGCGACCAGCCCAGGTGCTCCCAGAGTGTGAAGTTCTGATAGCCCTGTGATGCAATTTCGGCGAAGCGTGCAACCACCGCTTCGGGGCTCGGCATCCAGATCGGCTCCATCTGAAAGCCCTTGTCCGGCTCGAAGTTCAGCGCCCCCCGCCGCGACATGGTGACCGTACCGTCCGCGACGCTGACTGTTTCGCCGGGGGCGATAGGTTGGCCTTCGACGGCGGTGACCGCGACATCGTCGCCATCATTGTCGGCTGCCTTGATCAGAACAGAACGCCAGGCTGCGACCTTTTCGGCATCATCCTGAGCGAAGCCTTCCGACGTGCTGGTCTCGGGTGCCTCCGCGCTGTCGCCGAAGGCATGCACGCGCACATGGACCCGGGCCTGCGCGGTTTCGCCATCCGGCGCCGTCGCGGTATAGGTAAAGCTGGTGTCGCCCCGGAACGGGCCAGGCACATGAACCGGCACCAGTCTTGATCCGGTAAAGGCGCCCCAGATCAGGAAAATCACCAGAATGGAGATCACCGAGGCGGCGCGGTTCGGTGTGATCGCGCTTTCGTCGCCGAAGGTGACTGTCTTCAGGCTGGTGAAATTCACGCCCGTCCGCCGCCTTTGCTGGATGGCGTCGACGATGAAGTAGGCGATGGTGAACAGGGCCACATAGGCCAGAAGGATGAGGAGCCCCGTCATGCTGCCGACTCCGACCGGCCCATGATTTCCTCTTCCATTTCCCAGATCATCGACAGGATTTCATCCCGCGTCTGGGCGAAACCGTCGAGCTTCTTGACCTCTCGCAGGTCCATATTGACGCCCTGTTCCGCAAAGGGCAGCCTGTATTCCTTGTGGATGCGTCCCGGGCGCGGGGCCATGACCAGGAGCCGCTCGCCCAGCAGCAGGGCCTCTTCGACGGAGTGGGTGATCAGGATCACGGTCTTGCCGCTCTCTTTCCAGAGTTTGAGCACCAGCGCCTGCATCTTCTCGCGTGTGAGCGCATCAAGCGCCCCCAATGGTTCATCCATCAAGATCACGTCAGGATCATTGGCCAGACAGCGGGCCAGTGCCACCCGTTGCTGCATGCCGCCGGACAGTTCATAGACCGCCTTTTCGCCGAAATCCTGCAGACCGACGGTATCCAGCAGCTGATCGCTGATCTCGCGTCGCTTTGCCACCGGCATCCCCTTCATGCGGGGGCCGAATTCGACGTTGTCGCGCACGCTCATCCATTCGAACAGCGCGCCCTTTTGAAACACCATGCCGCGTTCCGGCGCCGGTCCCTTGACCTCATGGCCGTTCATCCGCACGGCCCCATCGGTGGGCGCCAAAAACCCCGCGCAAATGTTCAAAAGCGTGGTCTTGCCGCAGCCGGATGGGCCGAGGACGGACATGATCTCGCCCTTGCCGATATCTATAGAAACATCTTGCAACGCCTGGATGTGCGTGCCGTTCGGCAAGTCAAATCGCATCGACAGGCTGTCGATATGGAGACCATCCATGGGCAACTCCTGCTCTCATATGAGGAATGAATGTGTCGAGTGGCGCCTAGGACAGGCGCCACTCCGGGAGAAATGGATTTGGGAATTATTCTGCTACAGCAGAAAGATAGCTCGCATCCACAGATGTCTCATAGCTGTCCAGCGCTTCTGGAATGGAGCCCGCGGTGGCAAAGACGCCCGCGACACCGACCATAAAGTCCTGCACGCCGCCCCCGAGCCATTTTTCGCTCAGCGCCTCCTCGGTGGAGGGGAAGGAGAAGGTGGCCATGGTGGCTTCGGTATCGGCCACATCCATGCCTGCGTCCTTGGCGATCACTTCGATCATCTTGGCCTTGTCGGTGCCCGCGTTCCACATGTCATTGGCCTCCGCCGTGACCTTGAGGAAGGCGGTCAGCATGTCGCCCTCTTCGGCGGCAAAATTCGACGGAACCGAGATCACGTCAAAAACGAGAATGCCTGCGGCTTCCTTTTCGGCACCATTCATCAGGATATTGCCGTGCTCCTTCATCCGGCGCAGGGATCCCCCCCAGCCGCACACCATGTCGAGCGACCCCTGGGCAAATGCAGCCGCGCCCTCGGGCGGCGCCATGTCGACGATTTCCATGGTCGAGATATCAACGCCGAAATGCGCCATCTGCTTGAGGAAGCCGAAGTGTGCCGCCGTCCCGATTGGCACGCCGACGCGTTTGCCTTCCAGCTCCTTGGCGGAGGATGCGTCGATTTCCAGCGTTTCAGCCACAACGCAGTTGTCGTTCTCGGAATAGCTGACCGCGATGTCGGCGATCACCAGATCCTGGCCGGCAGAGGCCGCAACCACGAAGGGCGGCAGACCCTGGCTGACCGAAATCTGCACATCGCCCGACGCCATGGCAGCAGACATCGCCGTACCGGTGTCAAAGGCCACCCAGTTGATGTCGACGCCCATCGTCTTTTCATAGGTTTCCATTGCCTTGGCATATTGGAACGGCATCGGCCATTCGAGAAAATAGCCAACTGTGAGGTCTTCGGCCACAGCCGCAGTGCCCGTCATGAGGGCCAATGCAGCAGACGTTGCGCAGAGTGTGGTCTTGAAAGACATGGGGGTTCCTCCGTATTGAACCGGTGTCGCGATCAATCGCTTGTTTTTTTCAGGTCGTTCCATTTTGGGGTATTCTTGTCGACCTTGCCAAATCGTCGCGAACCGAACCCGACCTGACAACTGTCACGACCCTACTGGCCCCAAGGAAACTCGATTCTGGGCTTATCCGGAAGCGAAATTTGCCTCTTGTGGGGCGAACTGGTCTTAAAAGGTGACGGCCGGCTGTAGAATCGGCGGCTGTCGATGCCTCAACTGCCGTAGACCTGACCCCAGCGCCGCAAAAGCGACTGCTGCAGGCGCTTGGCGCGGCGGTTCCATGTCCGGGCGCCCGGTGGGCGTTCCCGCTCAGCGCGGCGCAGCCCGGACCGGGCCCGCATGTCGGCTGAAAAGATGGCAAACGCCAGTTCCGTACCATCCGCCGCAGTGACAAAACCGCCCAGACCGGACACGAAATTCAACGTCCCCGTCTTGGCCGCGATCTTGACCGGATGGGTCTTGATCGGTCGCCCCTTGGTATCCTGCAGATAGATCTGTTTCAAAAGCGGTTTCAGCGCCCCCTCTTTTCGCGCAACCACCAGCGCCCGCACCAGATCATTCGCGGTCAGGCGTGATTTCTCGCCAAGGCCGGAATGGTCCACCAGGCGGGTTTGCTGCATGCCATAGGTCCGTGCGGCCCAGTTGCTCATGCGCAGAGCCGAGTCCTGCAGGGAGGACGGCCGCCCGCCCTGCTGCACGCTGGCCGCCATTCCGATCATTTCCGCCATCAGATTGTTGGAATATTTCAGCATCCCCTTCAGCAAAACCGGCAAAGGCGCGCTCTGAACCTCGGCGAGCGGGTCCCCGGCTGGCAGGCGGCCGATCTGTTTCGGATTTGGCAGGGCAATGCCATGGGACCGGGCCAGCGTCTGGAACACATCGCCTGCATAGAGCGCCGGGTTGCGCACCGGCAACCACCTCGCGCCGCCTTTGCCCAATGCACCGCTTGCCACGGTCCAGTGATCGACCCCGGATTTGTCCTGATAGGTATAGACCGGCAGATCCCGGCGCACGACTGCCATTTTCGACGAAAAGACATCCGGGCGATATTTCTGGGTGCGCGCATCCATCGTCACCGCCCAACTGCCGCCTGCCCGCTTCCATTCGAAATGCACCCGGTTGAAATTCAGCGCGATGCCCGAGACCGCAGGACTATAGCCCACATGGTCGGGTTGCTCCGGATCGATGGAGCGCACGAAGGGCAACGCCCCGTCCCAGACCAGAAACCGCCCCCGGACCTCGCGCAGGCCCGCCGCCTTCAGCCGGGCTGCGAGCGTGGCCAGCCCATCGGTGCTGAGCGTCGGGTCTCCCCCTCCCACCAGCACCAGATCACCATCCAGAGCCCCGTTGCGCAGTGGCCCCGTTGCGATCAGCCGGGTGCGAAACCGGTAGCCCTCGCCAAGGGTATTCAGCGCATAAAGCGCCGTCAGGACCTTGGCGACGCTGGCCGGCGGCAGCCCCTTGTTGCCGCTCGCCTCCTCAAGCAGCCGACCGGTGCCGACATCGGCCACGGCACAGACCACCTCCCCCGTGAGGTCGGCGCTCTGCAGGACCGCCTTCAACCCGTCGCCTCCGGGACTGAGCGGGTTGCTCCCCCGCATTTTCGGGCGCGGCGTGGACGCAGGGGCATTGGCCAATGCAGGGCCGGAGCCAAGCACAGCAAGAGCGGAGGAGATGAAAGCGCGGCGTGAAATCATGTTGCGTATTTTGAATCAAATTCCCTTCAATTCGGCAAATGCTTTGAACGGAATGAGACAAAAAAGTTGGGGCCGCGGCAAACCACACGCAATTCGCGCTGTGAGCCGACCAGTCAGCCGCCCCAGTCAGCCGCCCCAGTCACCGCGGTTGCGGATCTCGGTCGACGATGCATTCACCATCGGAACGTTCAAAAAGCACCAGGCCGGCGCCTGTGCCCGCGCCAGCCGCTGGCTTTCGCTGGCTGGAATCCGGTAGCCTCCATAGGCGCGCGCGGCAGGCGACAGCCGCGCCGAGATCCGCTCGCCCGGGCGGGCCAATACGCCGAGCGGCACCGTGTTGAGGATATCGCGCCAGTCCTTCCAGCGATGGAAATGCGCCAGATTGTCGGCGCCCATCAACCAGACAAAGCGCACATGCGGATAGGCATGGCGCAAATGCCGAAGGGTCTGCGCCGTATAGCGGGTCCCGAGCCGTGCCTCGATATCGGAAATCCGCACCCGGGGATGATCCATGATCCGCGCTGCCGCCTCTGTCCGCCGCGCCATCGAGGCGGGCGGGTTTTCCTTCAGCGGATTGCCCGGCGTGACCAGCCACCAGAGCTGATCGAGGTCAAATCGCTTCAGCGCGGCGCGGGTAATCTGCACATGCCCCTGATGCGGCGGATCAAAGGATCCGCCCAGAAGACCCACGGTCATGCCGGGGCGCAAGAAGGGATATGCGTTTCTCATCGGCAGGACGATGAGCATATTTGCCATGGGATGGCAACGGCGGATGCAGGTTACCCGCCCGGGAACGATACCGCGCGGTCGGCAAAGGCCCCGAAGTCATGGGAAACCTGCCAGGCCCATGCGGTGGAAGCATCATACGGACCCTCGAAAGAGGGTATCAGAAACAATAGACCCGGCCGAAATCCCGCCGGGTCTACCATGGTCTTTCACGCCGCGTTGCCTATCGCACGAATTTCTTGTGCTTCAGGCGCTTGGGCTCCAGCGCGTCGGGACCGAGGCGGCGTTTCTTGTCTTCCTCATAGTCCTCGAAGTTGCCCTCGAACCACTCCGCATGGGCATCGCCCTCAAATGCCAGAATATGGGTACAGATCCGGTCTAGGAAGAAGCGGTCGTGAGAGATCACCACGGCGCAGCCCGCGAAATCCACCAGCGCATCTTCGAGCGCCCGCAGGGTTTCCACATCCAGGTCGTTGGTCGGTTCATCGAGCAGCAGCACATTGCCGCCCTCCTTGAGCAAACGCGCCATATGGACCCGGTTGCGCTCACCACCGGACAGGAGCGAGAGCTTCTTCTGCTGATCGCCGCCCTTGAAGTTGAACGACGAACAATAGGCGCGCGAATTGACCTGCGCATCGCCGAGTTCGATGATTTCGGCCCCGCCCGAGATCGCTTCCCAGACGGTATCGCCATCGTTCAGATCGTCGCGGGACTGATCCACATAGGACAGTTTGACCGTATCGCCGTATTCCACTGTCCCCTCGTCGGGCTGCTCCTGCCCGGTCAGCATCCGGAACAGCGTCGATTTACCGGCGCCGTTGGGGCCGATCACCCCGACGATGCCACCCGGCGGCAGCGAAAAGTCGAGCCCGTCAATCAGCAGCGTGTCGCCAAAGCCCTTCTTCAGCCCGTTGACCTCGATCACCTTGGACCCCAGACGCGGGCCGTTGGGGATCACGATCTGGGCGCGGCCGACCTTTTCACGCTCGGATGTATTGGCCATCTCGTTATAGGCCGAAATCCGGGCCTTGGATTTGGCTTGCCGCGCCTTCTGGCCCTGCTGCATCCATTCCAGTTCGCGCTCCAGCGTCTTTTGCTTGGCCTTGTCCTCGCGGGCTTCCTGCTGCAGGCGCTTGGCTTTTTGCTCCAGCCAGCTGGAATAGTTGCCCTCGTATGGAATGCCGCGTCCGCGGTCGAGTTCGAGGATCCAGCCGGTGATGTCATCCAGGAAATACCGGTCGTGGGTGACGCAGAGGATGGTGCCCTTGTAATCGATCAGGTGCTGCTGCAGCCAGGCGATGGTTTCCGCGTCCAGGTGGTTGGTCGGTTCATCGAGCAGCAGCATGTCGGGCGCTTCGAGCAGCAGTTTGCACAGCGCGACCCGGCGCCGTTCACCGCCCGAGAGATCCTTGATCGGCGCATCATCCGGCGGGCAGCGCAGCGCCTCCATCGAGACATCGACCTGGCTGTCCAGATCCCAGAGATTTTCGGAATCGATGGCGTCCTGCAGAACCGTCATCTCCTCCATCAGCTCATCGGTGTAATTCTCGGCCATCTCGACGGCGATCTGGTTGAACCGGTCAACCTTGGCCTTTTTCTCGGCCACCCCCAGCATGACGTTTTCGCGCACCGTGAGGCTCTCATCGAGCTGCGGCTCCTGCGGCAGATAGCCGACTTTGGCCCCTTCGGCGGACCAGGCCTCGCCGGTGAAATCGCTGTCAAGGCCCGCCATGATCCGCATCAGGGTGGATTTACCCGACCCGTTGACGCCGACAACACCGATTTTCACCCCCGGCAAAAAGGACAGGTGGATGTTTTCAAAGCATTTCTTGCCGCCGGGGTAGGTCTTGGAGACACCCTGCATGTGATAAACGTACTGGTAGGAAGCCATTTTGGTGCTCCATCATGAGAGAAACGGGTTGGCCGGTGTGATACCCTGTGCGCCAGGCAGGAGCAATCGCTGCTGAACAGGCGAGGGACGAAAGGCCTTTGCTCCGGGCGCCCCGAACTCGGGACGGTGGTTCCTTATTCAGACCACAATTGCCGGAGAAGTTAACAGAAGAGACAGAGACGACTCACCCTTTCGCAAGGATGCATCAGGAGAAAAAAATGATAGTGGCAGCTCTTATCATCGCAATGTTCACAGGCGGCATCTCTGCCGCGATGGCTGGTCTTGCTTTTGGTGCATCGTTTTGGCTCTGCGGCGGCGTCTATATCCTGAGTGGCAGCCTGACGACCATATTCGTGGTCTGTGTTGCCGCGCTGTGTCAGTCCTATACAGCCGATCACGACAGCCGCGACCCGGCGCTGGCCCATGTTTGAAACATCTCCCCGCCACTTTGAAACATCGCCCCGCCACCCGGCCTGCGCCGCAATCACTGGTTGACGATTAACAAAATCCAACATCTTCCGGCAATCCTGTTAACCTTTTGGAAAGAATTTGGCTGCTAGACTGCGCTCCCTATGGTAAAGTCCGGGACGGTTTTCGCAAAATCACTTGCGTCTAGCCTTTGGCCAAGTCATGGGTCGACTTCAAATCGACCGACATCAAAAGGAAGGGTCGCAAGAGAATGGCGATATTAGGAATGCTGATTGGCCTCATCGCGGGTCTGGCATTGGCCAGCATTGGCTTCTTCACGTTCGACCTCAGCCTTTGGATTTGCATCGTGATATACGCGATTGGTGGATCCTTGAGTGCGACATGCGCCTTCCTGACCGTCTATTTCCTGCAAAGTGACAAACCTGAACCGAGCGATACCGCAGAGCGCGCAGAACCCGACTGGGTGCGCACCACCTGACGGATGTAATCCCATCCGATAGACCGGCGGCATCAACTGGCCAAGGCAGGGCCGATCCACACCTGCGAAGCGAGACAAACCTGCCAAGTCAGGCACAAGCCTGCCAAGGCAGGCACAAGGCTGCCAAGGCAGAGACAGGGCTGTGCTCGGCCTCGCACCACATCCCCCCATTAAAATCAATGACTTGCATCAGAGCATGGCTGCGAACATGTCGGGGCGGCCTCATGCCTCAGCGTTTTCCGCATCAGTACCGACTGGGAAACCACCTGCCCGCCGAAGCGTCGCTCACCCCTCGTCGCCGCGCAGCTCCTGCTCATCCCCTTCGGCACCAATCCCTTCGGCACCAATTCGGCGCAAAAGCCTGAGCAGAACAGGGCCCATCGCCTCGATATTGGCCGCGACCCCGCGGGCATTTGGGTGGATACCGTCATTCTGCATGAAACGGCCAAACCCTGTCGGGTCGCCATCGGTTTCCTGCTGGATCCCGGCAAAGGCCGAGGGATGCAGCAACACATCATGGCTGCGCCTGAGGTCGGAATAGATCCCGTCAAATCCCGCCTTGTACTGCGCGCCATAGTTGAGGGGCGCGTTCATCCCGATCAACATCACTTCGGCGCCGCCCGCCTGGGCCGTCTCGACGATGCGGGTGAGGTTGGCGCGCGTCAGCTCCGGTGGCAGCCCGCGCAGCATATCGTTGCCTCCGAGCAGCACGATGATCCCATCGGGCCGGTCCGCCATGGTCCAGTCAATGCGGGCCGCGCCGCCCGCGGTGGTCTCGCCCGAGACGCCGGCATTGACCACCGTGACATCCGCCCCCTGCCCTTGCAGCCAGGCCTCGAGCTGCGGCACAAAGCCCTCTCCCTGCGGCAGGCCGTAGCCCTGAACGAGACTGTCTCCGAAAGCTGTCAGCCGGATGGGTTGCGCCGCCACAAGCGGCGCAGAGAGCGCAAGCGCCGTCAAAGTAGCTGCAATTTGCGTCAGTAACTTGCGCATAGCCTCCGGCACTCCATATCCAGATGAGATCCAAACAGACAGGTTGCCCTCCCATGAGCACTGATGCCCACCCCGTTCTCTCGCTTCAAGATGTGCATTTGTCACTGAATGGCAATACCGGCCGTGTGAGGATTCTTCAGGAGATTTCCCTTGACGTCCAGCGCGGCGAGACTTTGGCGCTGATCGGGCCGTCCGGGTCCGGGAAATCCTCCCTTCTGATGGTGATGGGGGGGCTTGAGCAGGCCACCAGCGGGCGGGTCACCGCGATGGGCGAGGATCTGACCCGGCTGGACGAAGACGCTCTGGCCCAGTTTCGGCGCAATCACATGGGCGTGGTGTTTCAGAGCTTTCACCTGATTCCGACCATGACGGCGCTGGAAAATGTCGCGACGCCGCTGGAACTGGCGGGCGAATACGATGCCTTTGACCGTGCGCGCGCGGAACTGGATGCGGTCGGGCTCGGCCATCGCTGCGACCACATGCCCGCGCAAATGTCCGGCGGCGAACAGCAGCGCGTGGCCCTGGCGCGGGCCGTGGTCTCCCGGCCTGACATCCTTTTGGCGGACGAGCCCACCGGCAACCTTGATCAGGCCAATGGCGCACAGGTGATGGACCTTCTGTTCGATCTGCGGGACCGACATGCCTCGACACTCGTGATGGTGACCCATGCGCCGGACCTTGCGGCGCGCTGCGATCGCACCGTCCGTCTGCGCGATGGGCTGATCCAACCCGAGGACACGCGCGAGGCTGCCGAATGAGCGCGCCTGCGCGGCGCGGCGGGGCGCAGATCCAGCTGGCATGGCGCTTTACCCTTCGGGAACTGCGGGGCGGCCTGCGCGGATTTCGCCTGTTCCTTGCCTGCCTCGCCCTTGGCGTCGGCGTCATTGCTGCCATCGGCTCCATTCGCGCGTCGATCGAGGCGGGCCTGGCGCGCGAAGGTGCGGGCCTGCTTGGGGGCGAGGCGGAAATGACCTTTACCTACCGCTTTGCCAGTGACGACGAACAGGACTGGATGGCGCAGAGGTCCAATGGCCGCTCCGAAGTGGTGGAATTCCGTTCCATGGCAGTGGTCGGCGAAGAGCGCGCGCTGACGCAGGTGAAATCAGTCGACGCCGCCTATCCCTTGCGCGGCGAAGTCCGGCTGACCTCGGGCCGCCCGCTGCATGAGGCCCTGGGAGCAACCGGGGGGCTGCCCGGTGCCGTCATGGAACGGGTTCTGGCCGACAGGCTGGGGCTGACCGAGGGCGATACATTCCGCCTTGGCAGTCAGGATTTCAGCCTGAGCGGCATTCTCGCCTGGGAACCGGATGCGGCCGGGTCCGGCTTTTCCATCGGTCCGCGCACATTGGTCCGCACCGAGGCGCTGGCGCAATCCGGCCTGCTGGCTGCGGGGACGCTCTATTCGACCAAATACCGCCTCAGCCTGCCTGCGGACATGGATCTGCAGGCGCTCGAACAAGAGGCGCGGACATTGTTTTCGGACAGCGGTATGCGCTGGCGGGATGCCCGCAACGGCGCGCCCGGCATTGCCCGCTTTGTCGAACGTCTCGGCGCGTTTCTGGTGCTGGTCGGATTATCGGGCCTCGCGGTGGGGGGCGTCGGTGTCTCGACCGCCGTCCGGGCCTATCTGGCCACAAAGACCGAAACCATCGCAACCCTGCGCACCCTGGGCGCGGAGCGGCGGGTGATCTTTCTGACCTACTTCCTGCAGATCGGGGTCCTGTCCGCCTGTGGTATCGCCCTCGCATTGATCCTCGGCGGGCTCGGGCCTGTGTTGCTGGGTCCCTTGATCGCCACGCAGTTGCCCTTTCCGGCTGTCTTCTCGGTCTACCCCGGCGCCCTCTCCGAGGCCGCGCTCTATGGTGTATTGACTGCGGTCCTGTTCACCCTGTGGCCTTTGGCGCGGGCCGAACGCATCCGTGCGGCAGCCCTTTACCGGGATGCGCAGGGCAGCGGTCTGCAATGGCCCGCGCCGCGCTACATCGTTGCAACGGCCCTCACGCTGGCGGTCCTCGTGGGCTCGGCGGCGCTCTTCAGCGGAGCGCCCGCTCTGGCGCTCTGGACGGCGGGTGGCCTGATCGGGGCCTTGCTGGTGCTGCTGCTGGCCGGGGCTGCCATCGGCTGGCTCGCCCGGCTGGGCAACCGAGCCGCACGCGGCCGCCCTGCGCTGCGATGGGCCCTTGCGTCGATCGGCGCCACCCGAGAAGGCGCGATACCTGCGGTCCTGGCGCTGGGACTTGGCCTGACCGTGCTGGCCGCGATCGGCCAGATCGACGGCAACATGCGACGCGCCATCGCGGGCAATCTGCCGGATGTGGCACCGTCCTATTTCTTTGTCGACATCCAGCGCGATCAAATCCCGGTGTTTCTGGACCGCGTCGAAGGTGACCCCGCCGTCAGCAAGGTCGACAGCGCCCCCATGCTGCGCGGGGTCATCACACGCATCAATGACCGCCCGGCCAAAGAGGTCGCAGGCGAGCATTGGGTCATCCGGGGCGACCGGGGTGTGACCTATGCAGCCGCCAAACCCGCCGCCACCACGGTCACCGCCGGGCAATGGTGGCCCGCAGACTATAGCGGGGCGCCGCAGATCTCCTTTGCCGCCGAAGAGGCCGAAGAAATGGGGCTGAAGCTCGGCGACAGCATGACACTCAACGTGCTTGGCCGGGACATCACCGGCACCATCACCAGCTTTCGCGAGGTGGATTTTTCCAATGCCGGGATGGGGTTCATCCTGACCATGAACGAGGCCGCCCTGCGCGGGGCGCCGCACAGCTATATCGCCAGCGTCTATGCCCGGCCCGACGCCGAGGCGGCGATCCTGCGCGACGTTGCACGCGCCATGCCCAATGTCACCGCCATCCGGGTCCGCGATGCCATCGACCGGGTGTCAGAGATCCTCGGCCAACTGTCGACGGCCACCGCCTACGGCGCGGCGGCCACGTTACTGACCGGGTTTCTGGTGCTGCTGGGCACTGCAGCGGCGACTGAACCGGCCCGGCGCTACGAGGCGGCCTTGCTGAAAACGCTCGGGGCTCCGCGCGCACAGATCCTGCGCAGCTTTGCACTGCGCTCGGCCCTGCTGGGCGCGGCGGCCGGAAGCGTTGCGCTGCTGGCGGGCATCCTGGCCGCCTTGTCGGTGAGCCGCTACGTGTTTGAAACCAGCTATGCGGTGATCTGGCCCAACGCCATCGCAGTGATCGGCGGCGGCATCCTCGTGACCCTGATCGCGGGTCTGGCCTATGCCCTGCGGCCGCTGGCGGCGCGTCCGGCGCAGGTGCTGCGCAGCCGCGACTGACCAACTAGGGACCTGCGGCGGCCCGGGACCCTCCGGCCTCCGAAACGGGTGCCGATTGCGGGCCAGGACAGGAGACCGGGCCAAGGATACGGTGCAGATCAATATTGTCGCAGGTCAGATTGTCGAGCGTCACGCCATCGAGCGCCCCATAGAATGCCTCGCAGGCGTCGGTCAGCGCGTGACGCAGGCGGCAGGCGGCAACCAGCGGACAGGTATTGTCCACATCGGCAAAACACTCCACCATCGGCAGACCGCTCTCGATCTGGCGGAACACATCTCCGATGCAGATCTCTCGCGGCGACCGGCCGAGGCACAATCCGCCGTGGCGGCCGCGCCGGGTCGACAGGAACCCGAGCTGTCCGAGTTGGTTCACCACCTGCGCGAGGTGGTTTTCCGAAATATTGCACCGCTGCGCGATCTCTGCCTTGGTGACAAGACGGCCGGAATTGACGGCGCAATACATCAACAGCCGGACAGCGATATTGGTTCTCTTGGTGATCCGCATGAGGCGATCTCCCGGTGGCGACGGTGCCGCAGAGTTGCAAATCCGGCAAAAACGCGGTTTGACATACATCAATGCAACCACAGAAAAACCCAGAGGCCCAATGACCCCGCATTTCTTCGGCTTCGGTAGCCTCGTGAATACCGCCACCCATGTCTACGGAAACACCCGCCCGGCCCGGTTGCAGGGCTGGCGGCGGGCCTGGGTTCATACGCCCGCGCGCAGCCTTGCCTTTCTGAGCGCCACCCCCGCCGACGGGCACGCCATAGACGGGTTGCTGGCGGCGGTGCCGAACGGCGATTGGGCGGCGCTTGACGAACGGGAGTTCGCCTATGTGCGCGTTGATGTCACCGCACAGGTCGGCCATGATCTGACCCCGCCTCCGCAGGTCTCGCTGTATCAGGTGCCGGAGTCAGATCAGGCGGCAGGTTCCTCCGCCCATCCGATCCTGCTGAGCTATCTCGATGTGGTCCTGCGGGGCTACACTCAGGTCTTTGGCGAGGCCGGGGCGCAGGCCTTCATGACGAGTACCGACGGATGGGACACGCCGATCCTGGATGATCGCGCGGCGCCACGCTATCCCCGCCATCAGGACATCGCCACACCGGAGCGCGCCTTCCACGACAGGCTGATCGCCGATGTGGGCGCATCTGTCATGGCGGTGGGCACATGATCTCGCGCAGCCTGTTGTTGTTGCGGCGGATCACCCGCCAGCTGTGGTTCAGGGTGGTGGCGCTGTCGCTGTTCTCGCTGCTGGCACTGGCCGTAGCGCCGCTTCTGACACCGGTGCTGCCGGAAAACCTGTCTGACCGGTTTGGCCGCGAGGCGGTGCTGCCGGTGCTGACGATCCTCGCCTCCGGCATGCTCGCGGTCACAACGTTTTCCCTGAACGTCATGGTCAGCGCCTACCGCACAGCGTCCTCCATGGCGACGCCACGTGTCTACCGCCTGCTGCTGGAAGACACAGTGACCCAGAGCGTGCTTGCGACCTTCACCGGCGGATTTGTCTATGCCCTGAGCGCGATTATCCTGTTTCGCGCCCAGATCTATACCCCGCAGGCGGCGATCATCGTGTTCGGGATCACCGTCTTGGTCGTGGCCCTGATCGTGGTCGCCATTCTGCGCTGGATCGATCACCTGTCGGATCTCGGCAGCATGGATCACACCTTGCGCCTGATCGAAACCCGAAGTCGCGACAGCCTGCAGGCGCGCAAGAATACCCCCTGCCTCGGCGGGCAGTGCAATCACGCCCCGCCCCCGCAGAACGCCACCCCAATCCCCGCCGCCCGCAGCGGGTTTGTCCGCTTTGCCGACATGGCCGCGCTGAACACGCTCGCCGACAAAGCCGGTGTGGAGGTGCATCTGCTGCGTCTGCCCGGCGAATATGTGCTGCGGGGCCGCCCGGTTGCCGTGGCGGGCGGATTGAACAGGACGGACGGGACTAGCGGGGCGGACGGGTCAAAAGGGACGGATGGGTCGAAAGGGGCAGATCAGACATTCTGCAAGGCGGCCTCTGGCTTGATCGACATTGGCGATGTGCGGAGTTTCGAACAGGACCCGTCCTTTGGCCTGACCCTGCTGGCGGAAACGGCGCAGCGCGCGCTCTCTCCCGGCGTCAATGATCCCGGCACCGCGATCGAGGTTCTCGGCCGCATCGAGCGTCTGCTGTGGGAGAACCTGCCAGAAGACACGGAGGCAGGCCGCGACGACATCCGCTTCCAGCGGGTCCATCTGGCGCCGGTCACGGCCAAAGAACTGCTGAAGGCCAGCTTTCCCCCCATTGCCCGCAACGGCGGTGACGCGCCGGAGGTCATGGAATGGCTGGCAAAGGCCTTGAAAGCGCTGGAGGATCACCCGAACGCAGCCATGAGCACGGCCGCGCGCGAGATGCGCCGGTCCCTGTTCGACTGAGATCCCACGGGACGCAGCCGACAGGACACAGCCGACAGGACACAGCCGACAGGGCACTCGAAAGAGAAGAGCCGACGGGAGGTCGGCCAAAGCGCCCAGTCAAAAGCGACCCGTCAAAAGCGACCCGACAAAAGCGCGCATGAAAACGGGTAGACCGATCCGGCCTGCCCGTCCTGTGTCCCTCGGCCGGGACGGCGCCGCTAGCCGCGCGCGCGCACGACCTGCATCAACGCCAGCAGCGCCGACATGTCGGGACCGCGCTCCATGCCGGTGACGGCCTTGCGCAGCGGCATGAACAGCCCCTTGCCCTTGCGGCCGGTCTTTTCCTTCACCTCAGCGGTCCATTTGCCCCATGTCTCGCTGTCGTAAGGCCCCTCGGGCAACAGCGCCATGGCTTCGGCGATGAACTCCGCGTCTTCCTCGGCGATCATAGGCTCCGCCCCGTCACGGCACAGCGCCCACCAGCCCTCAAGATCCTTGAGCGTGGTGATGTTTTCCTTTGCCACCGCCCAGAACGCCTGCTGCTTGTCTTCGGGCACTCCGGCCGCATCCAGATCGGATTTCACCGCCGTATGCGTCAGGGTCTGCAGGTAGCGCGCTGTCAGCGGATAGAGATCCTGGCTGTCGAGTTTGGTCGGTGCGGAGCCGAAGCGTCCAATGTCGAAACCGTCGATCAACTCGGCCATCTCGCTGCGCAGCTCGATCGGATCGGATGAGCCCAGGCGTGCCAGCAGCGACAAGAGGGCCATCGGCTGTACCCCCGCCTCGCGCAGGTCGCGCAGGGCAAGCGTGCCGAGACGTTTCGACAAGGCCTCGCCCTGGGGGCCCGTCAGCAGCGAGTGGTGGGCGAATTCGGGACAGGTGCCGCCCAGCGCCTCGATGATCTGGATCTGCGTCGCCGTGTTGGTCACGTGATCAGAGCCCCGCACCACATGGGTCACGCCCATCTCGGTATCGTCCACCACCGAGGCGATGGTGTAGAGCACCTGACCATCGCCGCGGATCAGCACCGGGTCGGACACCGAGGCTGCATCGATGGAGATTTCGCCGAGGATGCCATCGGTCCATTCTATCCGTTCGTGTTCGAGCTTGAACCGCCAGACGCCATTGCCCCGCTCCGCGCGCAAGGCAGCCTGTTCGTCAGCGCTCAGGGTCAGTGCGGCCCGGTCATAGACCGGCGGCTTGCCCATATTGAGTTGTTTCTTGCGCTTGAGATCCAGTTCGGTGGGGGTCTCGAAGGCTTCGTAGAAGCGGCCGATGTCGCGCAGCTTGTCCGCCGCGTCGGCATATCGATCGAGCCGGTCCGACTGGCGTTCCAGCCGGTCCCAGGTCAGGCCGAGCCATTCCATATCATATTGGATCGCGTCGACGTATTCCTGCTTTGAGCGCGCCTGGTCGGTGTCGTCGATACGCAGGATGAAGCTGCCGCCGGCCTTGCGGGCGATCAGATAGTTCATCAGTGCAGTGCGCAGGTTGCCCACGTGGATATAGCCGGTGGGCGACGGCGCGAAACGGGTGGTGGTCATCGCAATTCTCCTGTTGGCTTTGCTCTGTCACAGCGGCGCGCAATTGTCCAGTTTAGCGGGCATCCTGTGACGCCCCTGGCGGGGCGTGGCCTCCGGCGGAGGTATTTGGGAAAAGATGAAGCCCTGCGCCCCACGCATTCGTGAACATGGGATGGCTGATTTGGGCAGGAGATGCGCTAGTGTCGAGGCATCGGATCCACCTGGGAGATTTTTAGGATGACATTGAACCTGACCCGCCGCGCGGCCATCGCCGGTGTGACAGCGGCCCCGATTGCTGCCGCCGTGGCGTCGCCCCTGCAGGCCGCAGGCCATGGCGATGCGCCGAAACCAATGCATGCCCGCGCGTTCAACGTGGGGGATTATACCGTTCACAGCCTGCTGGCGGGAACGACACCGCGCGACGGCGTGCAGGCGATTTTCGGCGGCGGCGCCACGGATGAGGCCTTTGCCGAGGTCGCGGCAGAGAATTTCATCTCGCACGACAACGCCCAGTTCTATTTTACCCCGACCCTGGTGGATACGGGCAGCGAGAAGATCCTGTTCGACACAGGTCTGAATGCCGGTGGCATTACCGCGGCGCTGGCGGATGCGGGTGTCGTCCCTGAAGATATCGACGTGGTTGTGCTGACACATATGCATGGCGACCACATCGGCGGCATGACGACGGAGGATGGGTCTGCGACATTTGCCAATGCCCGATATGTGACCGCCGCGCGCGAGTATGATCACTGGACCGGGTTGCCGGAAGGAAATGGCGGCGGCGACCGTGTGCGGGCCACTGTCTCGCCGCAGGCCGGGAAGATGACGTTTATCGAGGATGGTGGCACCGTGGCCTCGGGCGTGACCGGACTGGCCGCATTCGGGCACACGCCCGGCCATATGATCTACATGATCGAAAGCGGCGGCCATCAGCTGCTGCTGACGGCGGATCTGGCCAATCACTATGTATTCCCCTTTGCCCATCCCGAATGGCAAACCAGCTTTGACACCGACAAGGACGCAGCTTCGGCATCGCGGCGCCGGGTGCTGGAGATGCTCGCCGACAGCCGGGTTCCGATGATCGGCTACCACATGCCCTTTCCGGCCGCAGGGTTTGTGGAACACCGTGGCGAGGGGTTTCGGTTCGTGCCGGTGAGCTATCAGATGATGGGCTGATCGGCCTGCAGGCCCGGCGGACTGCGCCGGGCTTGCCGTTGCCTCAAGGCCCCGCTGGGCTGGTCAGGGCTTTGGCGATCAGAAAGGACCGTATCAGAACCGACTGAGGCGGAAGGGGCGCGGGTCGACGATCGGGGTGTCGCCGGTGACCAGATCCGCCGTCAGCCGGCCAGCCGCCGGGCCAATGCCGAATCCGTGGCCACTGTATCCCGTCGACAGGAACAGACCGGGACGGGCCTGCACTTCGGAGATCACCGGGAGTTCGTCCGGTGTCACGTCGATCAGCCCCCCCCAGCTCTGGGTTACATCGGCCTGGGCCAGCGCCGGGAAGGCATCGCGCGCCGCCGCGAGGGCGTGGCGGAGGGCTTTTTGTGAGGGTTGGGGGTCGAGGATCCGGGTCTCTTCAAAGGGCGTCCGGTCCTGTGCGCCCCAGGGGCGTTCCTGGGCGGCCTCGATACCCCAACGTCCGGAGACACGAAAGCGGACCGCGCCCATGTCCTTCAGAAGGGCCGGTAGGAAACGGTGACCGACGCGAAACAGGTCCGGAACGATGTCGAACGTATTCTCGCCTGCCGTCGCCAGGGTAAATCCACCATCAGCGCGTTTGCGAATGGAAAACCCTCGGGTCCAGAGGGCCGTCTCTGTCACACCTGCCACAGGCGACAGGCGCATGACGGAGTTCAGAACCTTGAGCTGCGGCAGAAAGACACCTTCGTTGCGCAGGAACAGCCGTGACCAGGCCCCGCCGGCTAGCACAACCGCCGTTGCCTTGACGCGCCCCTTTTCGGTGATCACGCCACGAATACGCCCGGCCTCGACATCCAGGGCGCGCACGGCGCAGCCTGTCACGATCACGGCCCCCTTGTCGCGGGCGCAGGAGGCAATGGCATGCGTCGCGGCCTGCGGCTCCGCGCGGCCATCCTGTGGCGTGTAATACCCGGCGCGCAACCGGTTTCCATAGCCCGGAGCCAGAGTCTCCAGACCGGCACCCCGCAGCATTCTCCCTTCAAGATCAAAACCTTTGAGATGCTCGGCCCATTTGGCGAGCTCTGCCTCGCGGCGCCGGGTGCGGGCGGTGTACACAATTCCCGATCGCGTGAATCCGGTCTTGTGGCCGGTCCGCTCGTCGAGACCCTCCCACAATCGCAGCGCATGCGCCATCAGCTCCATTTCGCGCGGGTCACGCTGGGACATGCGCACCCAGCCCCAATTGCGCGAGCTCTGTTCGCCGGCGATCATGCCCTTTTCACACAGCAGCACGGAGTGGCCGCGCTCGGTCAGCTCCAGCGCCGTCGACGCGCCGATGATGCCGCCGCCGATGACGACGACGTCAACCCTGTGCGGCAGCGCACGGTCTGCGTTGAAATGAGGCAGCTGTGGTCCAGGCATGGCTTCTTCTATTCCGCGTGGATTTGACGGGTCTACTCGTCATTGAAAACAAGGGGACGGTTCCCCCGGTCTGTGCTCTTCCGGCCTCAATCAGGACCGGATCGGTCTTGGTTTTCGGATCGCGTCAGGGCGATCAGGACGGATCGCGCCACCGGTTCACGATGGGATAGCGCCGGTCCAGCCAGAACGCCCGTTTGGTCAGGCGCGCGCCGGGCGCCGACTGAAACCGTTTGTATTCGCTGATGTAGATCAGATGCTCCACCCGCCTGGCCACGTCGCGATCAAACCCGGCAGCAACACAATCGGCGATCGAGCCGTCCTGATCCACCAGAATGTCGAGAATCGCGTCCAGCTCCGGGTAATCCGGCAGGCTGTCGCTGTCTTTCTGATCTTCGCGCAGCTCGGCACTTGGGGGTTTGTCGATCACGCCGGGGCGAATGACCTCGCCGTCCGGCCCCATCATCCACGCGCGGTGGTTGGCATTGCGCCAGCGGCAGGTCTCAAACACCCGCGTCTTGTAGAGATCCTTGATCGGGTTGTAGCCCCCGTTCATGTCGCCGTAGATCGTGGCATATCCGACTGCGACCTCGGATTTGTTGCCGGTGGTCAACAGCATCTCGCCGAATTTGTTCGACATGGCCATCAACAGCAAGCCGCGCAGGCGCGACTGGATGTTTTCTTCGGTCACGTCGGTCGCACGCCCTTCGAAGAGGGGCGCCAGCGTGTTGGTGATGGCGCTGCGGCCTTCCGAGATCGGCACATAGTCGTAGTGAACGCCCAGCGCCTCTGCCACCGCTTCCGCATCGTCCAGCGACTCCTGCGAGGTGTATTCCGACGGCAGCATCACGCAACGCACGTTCTCTGGCCCCAGCGCATCCACCGCGATGGCTGCCACGATGGCGGAATCGACCCCGCCCGACAGGCCGAGCAGCACCTTGTGAAATCCCGTCTTGGTCAGATAATCCCGCAGGCTCTGGACCATCACCCGGTAGTCCTGCTCCCAGGCGTCGGGAAGCGAGGCCTTGTCGCCGTCGACGACGCGCCACCCCTCGGGTCGGCGCTCCAGATCGAGCTGCGTCACCGCCGCGTCAAACACCGGCAGCTGAACAGCCAGCCCGCCGCCGGGGTTGAGAGCAAAACTGCCGCCATCAAAGACCTGATCGTCCTGCCCGCCAACCATGTTGAGGTAGATCACCGGCAGGCCTGTTTCGACCGACCGGGCGACCATATGGTTCACCCGCGTCTCCATCTTGCCGCGATAATAGGGCGAGCCGTTGGGAATCAGCAGGAATTCCGCCCCGGTTTCCTCCAGCGTTTCGGCCACATCCTCAT
The DNA here is from genome assembly GCA_001874255.1 of Alphaproteobacteria bacterium MedPE-SWcel. Classification (GTDB taxonomy): domain Bacteria; phylum Pseudomonadota; class Alphaproteobacteria; order Rhodobacterales; family Rhodobacteraceae; genus Epibacterium. The sequence continues at coordinate 182,334 of MPDC01000003.1, read as the reverse complement.
GCCAGCCGTCCTCGCAGATCGGGCTGCCGATGCGGGTATCGCCCACCGCATAGGGACCCCCGAGGGGGCCTGCATCAAAAATCCGGACCTCGTCAAAAACCGTCTCGTTCGGCAGGTGGTGCTTCAGGCATTTTGAGGCCACGCGGCCGTCCTTCAGGATCAGATAGGCATTGTACAGTTTGCCGTCCTCGGCCCAGGGGCTGCCAATGGCCATGGCAGGACCCTGCGCGGTTGCCTGCGCAAGCGCCTCGACCTCGGCCATGGCTGCCGCGTGAAAAGCTGGCTTCATCACCAGATCCTGTGCGTTGTAGCCGGTGATGAACATTTCCGGCAGAGCGACCAGATCGGCACCGGCATCACGACCCTGTTCCCATGCGGCGAGGGCCTTGGCGGCATTGCCTGCCAGATCGCCCACTGTCGGGTTCAGCTGCGCCAAGGTTACGCGAAATCTATCGGCCATCGTCCGGGGTCCCCAAAACTGTATCGTCCAGAGCCGTGTAACAGATCTCCGCTGAAGGAAAAGACCGGCAAGGCAAAACCGTTGCGACAAAGCGACGGCTCGCATAGGTTCTGGGACAAGCACCCCATAATACAGGCAGCTCTCGCAATTTCTGAGGCAACTGAGGTTTCCATGACCCGCATCGGCTCCACTCTCTCTCTGACCTCCCTGCTGGCCCTGACGGCGGCAGCCGGGGTCCCTCCCGCCCGCGCCCAGGAGGCCCAGGTCCTGACCACCCAGGACGAGATCGGCGGCGTCTACGAAGGTGAATTCAAGGGCGGCCTGCAACATGGTCAGGGCAGTTACAAACTGCCCAATGGCTACGAATATTCCGGCAGCTGGGTCGAAGGCGAGATCCGGGGCCAAGGGGTCGCCCGGTTCCCGAACGGGTCGGTCTATGAGGGGGAGTTCGTCAAGGGAAAGCCCGAAGGCATTGGCAAAATTACCTTTTCCGATGGCGGCACCTACGAAGGCGAGTGGCATGACGGGGTCATCAACGGTCAGGGCATCGCGGTCTATGCCAATGGCGTCCGCTACGAGGGCGAATTTGTCGACGCCAAGCACGAAGGCAGCGGCGTGATGCAAAACCCCGGCGGCTATGAATACGACGGCGATTGGGTTGCCGGGCGCAAGGAGGGGCTGGGCAAGATCACATACCCCAACGGCGCCACCTATCAGGGGGGCATCTCCGACGGCAAACTCGACGGGCTGGGCACTCTGGTGATGCCCGACGGGCTGAAATACGAGGGCGAATGGGCCGGCGACCAGATGAACGGCATGGGCAAATTGACCCAGCCAAACGGCGATGTCTACGAAGGGCCACTGGTCAATGGGCGCCGCCACGGCGAAGGCAAGCTGACCTATGCCAATGGCGACATCTACGAAGGCATGTTCGAGGACGACCTGCGGCAGGGTCAGGGCACCTTTACCGGCACGGACGGATATATCTACACCGGCCAATGGCAGGCCGGTCAGATCGAAGGACAGGGCCGCGTCACCTACCCGGACGGCTCCGTTTACGAAGGTGAGTTTCGCGACGATCTCGCCCATGGGACCGGCAAGATCACCTATCCTGACGGCTCCACCTATGATGGCGAGTGGATTGCCGGCGTGATCGAGGGCACCGGCGCCGCAACCTATCCCAACGGGGTGACCTATGAGGGGTCCTTCAAGAACGCCAAGAACGATGGCCAGGGTGTGATGACCTATCCCGACGGCTATCGCTATGATGGCAGCTGGAAGGACGGGCTGCGTCATGGCGAGGCCAAGGTCACCTATGCGGATGGGTCGGTCTACGAAGGTCAGTTCGAGAACGGCCAGCGTCATGGTGTCGGCAAGATCACCATGCCCGACGGTTTCAGCTACGAAGGCGACTGGGCCGAGGGCAAGATCAGCGGCGAGGGCGTCGCCACCTATGCCAATGGCGATGTCTACGAGGGCAGCTTTGTCAATTCCAAGCGTCAGGGCCCCGGAACCATGCGCTACGCCTCCGGTCAAGAAGCCGCAGGCACCTGGGACAATGGGGCGCTGACCAGCAATGAAGACGCCGATGCCGGGAATGCAGAGGCCGAGGCCGAAAGCGATGCCGCCGGCTCCGATTAAAAGCGCCGAGACCGATCATGGCGACGCTGGTTTATCTGGTCCACGGGGAGGCGCAGCGTGCCCAGCAGCAGCTGTCCTACAGTGTTTTGTCCGCGCTCAAGCATGGTCTGGATGGGGTCGAAATCCTGCTGATTTGTGATGCGGCCAACCAAAGGCCGGATCTGCCGCTGCGCCACCATATCCTCTCGGCGGAGGCCAGCATCCTCGCGGCTGAAACCGGTACGGCCGGGGCAGACCGGGGTCCGGCGCCGCTGGAGCGCCTGCAGGCCGCAGAGCTCGGCCTTGAGCTGACCGGTGGAAAAATCTGCGTGATGGCCACTGACACCGCCTTCAAGGCGCCGCCCCGCCACCTGTTCGACCTCATCACCCCAGGCGCGGTTCTGGTACAGGATCACGACGGTTGGCTGGCGGGGCGCAGCGGCTGGGAGGACGGTATCGACGGGTCCCCGCCCCCCCTGCAGGACCCACGGGCCCATGCCGGGACTGCAGTATTCGACATCGGTGTTCTCGGTCTGTCGCCGCAAGACAAAAATATCCTCATTCACGCAGAAACCCTGGCAAACTCCGCAGATATGGGCCAAATACTATCCGAAATCGAACAAGTCGCCCTTTCCGCTACGATCGAGGCAGAGGGGCACAAAGTGGCCTACGCACGGGACCACGTGATCCATTACCGAGGCTATATGCGCCATGTCTATCACGGCAGATTTGATACGATGTTCCCCCCCCGGCGCCGCCGTCAACACGGCCCTGGCCCAGCGCCTCCCCCGGATGTCAGAGCCCCCCAAACCGCTGCCGCTGAAACTGAAGGCCCGGATCTATGCCCTGCGCCACCGCATGGGACGGGCGACGGCATTTGGCTATCTTGCCTATCTCTGCGCCTTTGCCGCCCCCACCCCCGAGGGCCGCGACGTCTGGGCGAATATCGCGCTGGATATGATGATCAAATCCAGCCTGCCAGCGGGGCAGATCGCGCGGCATCTGCCGCGGCTGGCACCGGGGGCCCTTGATGAGGCCGGACTGAAATCCGCGACCCTCGACAGATGGCGCCATTTCTGGGCAGAGCGCAGCGCCGGGTCGTAACCGCCGCTGCGGCCCCCGGCATGACGGGCTGCCTGCCAAAGCCCGGCGTCCCCCAGCCAATCCCGACAGCCAATCCCGACAGGCAATCCCGACAGGCAATCCCGACAGGCAATCCCGACAAGCAATCTCGCCAGCCAACCCCGACATTGTTCCTGCTGCAACGCAGAGAAATTTGCCTCTTTCCATTCGCTTCGGCAGCTGTATAACTCCCCTCATGACCACGTATGCCGATATCCAGATTGCCGACGCTGCCCCCCGCAGCGCGCTGTCGCGTGGCCTACTGCTCCTAATCCGCCTCTGAGCGTGCCATCCGGCGCGCCCGCTCAGAGGAAGTGCACGCGCGCCACGGATTGGACCCTTCCCCCGACACGAAGAAACGACGCTCGGGGACCAGAGCGAGAGAGATTTCTGACATGACCAGCACGACCGACCAAGATCGCGTATTGATCTTTGACACCACTTTGCGCGACGGCGAGCAGAGCCCCGGCGCCACCATGACACATGATGAAAAGCTCGAGATCGCAGAGCTGCTGGATGACATGGGCGTCGACATCATCGAGGCCGGGTTTCCGATCGCCTCCGAGGGGGACTTCAAAGCCGTGAGCGAGATCGCCGAGCGCTCCCGGAACTCGGTCATCTGTGGCCTTGCCCGTGCCAATACCAAGGACATCGACCGCTGCGCCGAAGCCGTGCGCAAGGCCGCGCAACCCCGCATCCACACGTTCATCGGCACCTCGCCCCTGCACCGCGCCATTCCGAACCTGACCATGGACGAAATGGCAGAGCGCATCCACGACACCGTCACCCATGCGCGCAACCTGACCGACAACGTGCAATGGTCACCGATGGATGCGACCCGCACCGAATGGGACTACCTGTGCCGGGTGATCGAGATTGCGATCAAGGCCGGGGCGACCACGATCAATATCCCCGATACGGTCGGCTACACCGCCCCCCGCGAAAGCGCCGATCTGATCCGCCGCCTGATCGAAACCGTGCCGGGTGCGGATGAGGTGGTCTTTGCCACCCACTGCCACAACGACCTCGGCATGGCGACGGCGAACTCGCTCGCTGCGGTCGAGGCCGGAGCGCGCCAGATCGAATGCACCATCAACGGGCTGGGAGAGCGCGCAGGCAACACCGCCCTCGAAGAAGTCGTGATGGCAATGAAGGTGCGCAATGACATCATGCCGTTTTCCACCGGCATCGACACCCGCAAGATCATGCATATCTCGCGGCGGGTCGCCACGGTGTCCGGCTTCAATGTGCAGTTCAACAAGGCCATCGTCGGCAAGAACGCCTTTGCCCACGAAAGTGGTATTCACCAGGACGGCATGCTGAAGAACAAGGAAACCTTCGAGATCATGCGCCCCGAGGACGTGGGCTTGTCCGGGACCTCCCTGCCGCTTGGAAAACACTCCGGCCGGGCCGCGCTTCGCGACAAGCTCGGCACCCTCGGTTATGAGATCGGCGACAACCAACTGAAGGACCTCTTTGTGCGGTTCAAGGAACTTGCCGACCGCAAGAAAGAGGTTTTCGACGACGACATCGTCGCCTTGATGCGCACCGGAGGGGACGAGGGCGACCATCTGAAACTGGTGTCGATGAAAGTCGTCTGCGGAACGGCGGGGCCCGCGGAGGCCACCGTGGAGATGGAAGTGGACGGAACCGATGTGACCAAGGTCGCAGAGGGTGACGGCCCCGTGGATGCAGCCTTCAAGGCCATTCGCAAGATCCATCCGAATTCCGCGCATCTGCAGCTCTATCAGGTGCATGCGGTGACCGAAGGCACCGATGCCCAGGCCACGGTTTCGGTCCGGCTGGAGGAAGACGGCATCATCGCCACCGGTGAAAGCGCCAATACCGACACGGTTGTCGCCTCGGCCATGGCCTATATCAGCGCGCTCAACCGCCTGATTGTCCGGCGCAGCAAAGTGGGCGATGGCGCCGACACGCGCGAGATTTCCTACAAGGATGCCTGAGCCGCGACCCCGCTGAGATCAGGCGGCTCGCGCTGCAAAGCCCCTTCGTGAAAAGGCACCCTCGGGTGCCTTTTTGCCGGGTGCGAGGTGCCGTCCGCGTGTTCAGTTCAGTTCAGCTCGGCGAACCGCCGCGTCAGCATTGCGGCCTCCTGACTGAAGCCAAATGGCGCGTTGACCACAAACAGGCCAGATCCGACCATCCGGTGCCCCGCCCGTGCAGGCGGAAAGCGCACCTCGTGCCGCACGCTGTCCGGCAGGCCCTGCGCCTCCAGCGCCGCAAGCATGTCCGGGTGTGGACCATCCCGCAAGATCGGATACCACAGCATGATGACCCCGACATTCCATTTCCGATGCAGCTTGGAAATGATCCCCGGAATGCGCGTGTAGTCGGATTTGATCTCATAGCTCGGATCAATCAGCAACACGCCCCTGCGCGGCGTCGGAGGCGCCAGTGACTGCGCCATCTCGAACCCGTCCTGAAGATGCACCTTGGCGCCGGTGCCACGCATCGCCGCGCGCAGCGCCTGCGCCTCCTGCGGGTGCAGCTCGGCCAGATGCAGGCTGTCGCCGGGCCGCAGCAGCTCTGATGCGACCCGGGGCGATCCCGGATAGCTGTTGCTGCCGTGTTCGGCCTGAACGGCGTCGATCACCCTGGCGTAGGGATGATCCCGGGCGAACCAGTCGCGGGCCATGTCGATGCCACGGGCGGCTTCACCGGTCTTTTGCGCCTCGGCAGAGGCGAGGTCATAGAGGGCGCGCCCGGCATGGGTTTCAAGATAGCTGACCGGCTTGTCCTTGCGGGTCATGTAGTCCAGAACCCACGCCAGAAGCGCGTGTTTCTGAACATCGGCGAGATTTCCCGCGTGATAGATATGTTGGTATGACAGCATATAGCCCCCTTAGCGGCAAATCGGCGCCGGAGGAAGACCGCGCCTTAAACCAAATCTAAATCACATCGGGTCATTCTGGGGCCACTTGACGCCCGCAGAAGCAGGTAGCGATGCCCCTCAGAACGAGCCTTTTCTTCAGCGTGATTTTCGCGCTGACCGTGATCTCTCCCGCCTGGTCCAATTCCGGCGGCTATTCGCTGGTGGGCGATGGCAGTTTCTTCATGCGGACCTCCGCCCCTGCCTCTCCGGTCCATGATCCGGTCACGGATGACACGACCGGCCGCGGTGCCGTGTCGCTCGATCCCACGGCCGCCAGCCTGTTTCGCGGGCGCAGCAGTGGCAGCCTCTTTGCCGGTTCGATCACGGTCTCTGTTGACGTTGAGGAGATCATGAATGTGATTGCCAAGGCCGAGGCCGGGCGCGCCGATTACGATGCGGTCCAGCATGGCGCCCGGATCAAACCGCCTGCCGCCCCGACGCAAATGACCCTGCAGCAGATCTATACCTGGATCAAGGCCACTCCGGGACAACATCATGCCATCGGGCGGTATCAATTCATCCCCGCAACCCTCAAACGTCTGGCCCGCAATCAGGACGTGCCTCTCAACCGCACCTTCAGCCCGGCGCTGCAGGATCAGCTGGCGCATCAGCTGATCGAGGAAGCGGGCCTCTCTGCCTTCAAGGCCGGCAAGATGGAGCAGGTGACCTTCATGAACAATCTGGCCAAGATCTGGGCCGGGCTGCCAACCTCCAGCGGGAAATCCCACTACCACAACTATGCCGGGAACAAGGCCACGGTGACCTGGGCCAGTTTCAAAGCCCAGATGGATCAGATTTTTTCCGGTTGAGGGGGAGGCAAATGGCTCTGTCCAACCCCGCTGCCGGTTTGATGTGCAAAAACGCACCCGCAACGCGATTCCGGCGGCCAATCCTCGAATTCGGGGCAATCACAAGCGAAAAGACGCTAGAGGATTGGAATACGCTCTTTTACGGCAGGCCTCCGCTGCTTATAAGATCAAGATCTGCGACCCGGGGAAAGAGTCGCGGTTACAAATCGGCAGTACTCACAGGACCCCTCTTACATGGCGCTCTTCGGAAAACTCGGCGGTCTGTTCACATCAGACATGGCCATTGATCTCGGCACTGCGAACACATTGGTTTACGTCAAGGGCCGAGGGGTGATCCTGTCGGAGCCGTCGGTGGTGGCCTATCACGTCAAGGACGGCGTCAAGAAAGTCCTCGCCGTCGGCGAAGATGCGAAATTGATGCTGGGCCGGACCCCCGGCTCCATCGAGGCGATCCGCCCGATGCGTGAAGGTGTGATTGCCGACTTCGACACTGCGGAGGAAATGATCAAGCACTTCATCCGCAAGGTGCACAAACGCTCCACCTTCTCCAAGCCGAAGGTCATCGTCTGCGTACCCCACGGCGCCACACCCGTTGAAAAGCGCGCCATCCGTTCTTCGGTTCTGGCGGCAGGTGCGCGCCGCGCCGGTCTGATCGCAGAACCCATTGCAGCGGCGATCGGCGCCGGCATGCCGATCACCGACCCCACCGGCAACATGGTCGTCGACATCGGCGGCGGCACCACCGAGGTGGCGGTCCTGTCGCTGGGCGATATCGTCTACGCCCGCTCCGTGCGCGTCGGCGGCGACCGCATGGACGAGGCGATCATCTCCTACCTGCGCCGACAGCAGAACCTCCTGATCGGGGAGGCCACGGCCGAGCGTATCAAGACCTCCATCGGCACCGCGCGGATGCCCGATGACGGGCGCGGTCAATCCATGCAGATCCGCGGACGTGATCTGCTGAACGGGGTCCCGAAAGAGATCGAAATCAGCCAGGCCCAGGTTGCCGAGGCGCTCGCCGAACCGGTGCAGCAGATCTGCGAGGCGGTGATGACCGCGCTGGAGACCACGCCGCCGGATCTGGCCGCTGACATCGTTGACCGTGGCGTCATGCTGACGGGCGGCGGCGCGCTTCTGGGTGATCTGGATCTGGCCCTGCGCGAACAGACCGGCCTTGCCGTGTCGATCGCGGATGAGAGCCTCAATTGCGTGGCGCTCGGCACTGGCAAGGCGCTGGAATATGAAAAGCAGCTGCGTCACGCCATTGACTACGAAAGCTGACCCCCTTTCGTCCTGATCGGGCGCGCCCGGGGTGAGGCCCTGTGGCTGAAAGGAGAGCCTTGGCCAAAGACCGGTCACAGCGCGAAGAATATACCGGACCGCTCAAGCGTTTGCTTGTGGGGCTGTTGGTGTTGGTGCTGGCGATCATTTTCCTGATCTGGCGGATCGACAGCCCGCGCGTGGAACGGTTTCGCGCCCAGGTCGTGGATGCGGTGGTTCCCAACATGCAATGGGCCATGGTTCCGGTCACCGGAGCGATCAATCTGCTGCGCGATTTCCAGAGCTATCAACGTCTGGCAGACCAGAATCAGGAGCTGCGATCCGAGCTGCGTCAGATGCGGGCCTGGAAAGAGGCGGCCCTGCAACTGGAACAGGAAAACGCCCGGCTTCTCGATCTCAACAATGTGCGTCTCGATCCGCAGCTGACCTATGTGACCGGCGTTGTGCTGGCCGACAGCGGCTCGCCCTTTCGCCAATCCGTGCTGCTGAACGTCGGAGCGCGCGACGGGATCATGGATGGCTGGGCCGCAATGGATGGTATCGGTCTGGTGGGGCGGATCTCCGGCACCGGGCTGGATACGGCCCGCGCCATTCTTCTGACGGATGCGGCCAGCGCGGTCCCCGCCACATTGCACCCCTCCGGGCAGAACGCATTGGTCAGCGGCGACAATACCGCCGCGCCACTGCTGAACTTTGTCGAGAACCCGGAACTGGTGCGGCCCGGAGACCGGGTCGTCACCTCCGGGGACGGGCATGTGTTTCCACCGGGCCTGCTGATCGGACAGGTGGCCCAGGACCGGGCCGGGCGCCTGCGGGTCCGCCTGTCGGCAGATTACGAACGTCTGGAATTTCTCCGGGTGCTGCGCCATCAGGGCAGCGCGCCAATCACCGATCCCGGCGCCCTGATTGCGCCGGTGCCCGAAGACATGATCCCGCTGCCGCGCCCCGAGAGCCTGCTTGACGGCATATCGCCCACCGGCGGCGCAGAAGAGGCCGAAAATGGCTAGGATGACCCCGGCCGGGATCTGGTTCATGCGCGCCGTCTTTGTCGCGGTGGCGCTGGTGATCATGTTCTTTCGCCTTCTGCCCCTTGATACATTGCCGCGCCAGTGGAGCCCGCCGGACCTGTTGCTGGCAACCGCGCTGGCCTGGTCAGCGCGGCGCGCAGATTTCGTACCGGCGTTGCTGATTGCCGCCGTCATGCTGATGGCGGACCTGCTGCTGCAACGCCCGCCCGGCCTCTGGGCCTTGCTGGTCTTGCTCGCCTGCGAATTCACCAAATCCCGCCTGCCCGCCAGTCGGGAGACGCCATTTCTCGGCGAATGGTTCGCGGTCTCGGTGATCATCGTCGGCATCACGTTGCTCAACCGGGTGATCCTTGGCATATTGGCCGTGGAACAAGCCCATATTGCGTTGATACTGGTTCAGGTCATCATGACCATCGCCGTCTATCCGGTTGTGGTTTTCCTGAGCCAGAGCCTGCTCGGTGTGCGGCGCCTGTCGCCTGCCGAGATTGAAACCATGGGAGCGCGCCTGTGAAACGTAGCCCGAAAGATCTCGACGGAAGCCACAAATTGCTGACCCGCCGCACGCTGCTGCTCGGCGGCATGCAGCTGGGCTTTGTCGGGGCACTGGGCATGCGCATGCGCTTCCTGCAGGTGGATCAGGCGGATCAATTCCGGCTGCTGGCCGAAGAAAACCGGATCAACATTCGCCTGATTGCGCCCAGCCGGGGTGAAATCTTCGACCGCAACGGTCTGATCATCGCCCAGAATTCGCCCTCATACCGTGTTGTTCTGGTGCCGGAAGATGCAGGGGACGTTGAAGAGGTGATCGCAAACCTGTCCCGGCTGATCCCCATTGACGCGGAGGATCTGGAGCGGGCACGTACCGAAATGCGGCGGTCTCCGCCCTTCCTGCCGATCACCCTCGCCGATCAGATTTCCTGGAAGGACATCTCGAAGGTCGCGGTCAATGCTCCGGCCCTTCCCGGGATTACGCCAGAGGTCGGTTTGACCCGCGTCTACCCGCAGCAGGACGATTTTGCCCATGTTGTCGGCTATGTGGGTCCAGTCTCGGATTACGATCTGTCCCGGATCGAGGACCCGGAGCCGATCCTGCGCATCCCGAGGTTTCAGATCGGCAAAGTCGGGTTTGAGGCGAAACGAGAGGAGTCGCTGCGGGGCAAGGCCGGGGCCAAACGCGTCGAGGTGAACGCGATGGGCCGGGTGATGCGCGAACTGGACCGGCGCGAAGGTGAATCCGGGGCCGACACGCAGCTGACGCTGGATGCCGAGTTGCAAAACTATGTGCAGGCCAGGCTCGGTCGTGAAAGTGCGGCGGCGGTCATCATGGATGTGGAAAACGGCGACCTGCGCGCCATCTGTTCCAGCCCGAGCTTTGACCCGAACCTCTTTGTGCGGGGGATTTCGGTTGGCGACTACCGCGCGCTGACAGAAGATCCCTTTCGTCCCCTGGCCAACAAGACCGTTCAGGGCACCTATCCGCCCGGGTCCACCTTCAAGATGGTCACAGCATTGGCCGGGCTGGAAAACGGCATCATCACCCCCGAGGAAACGACATGGTGCCCGGGCCACCTGGAGGTCTCCGGCCGTCGGTTCCACTGCTGGAAACGCGCCGGTCATGGCCATGTCAACCTCTTGGAATCCCTCAAGGGATCCTGCGACGTCTACTACTACGACCTCGCCATCAAGGTCGGGATAGACCGGATTTCGGAGATGGCGAACAAACTGGGCCTCGGGGTGCGTCACGACCTGCCCATGTCCGCCGTCGCTGCGGGCCTGGCGCCCAACCGGGACTGGAAGTCCCGCGTGCACGGGCAGGACTGGCTGGTTGGCGACACGGTGAACGCCTCCATCGGACAGGGCTTCATGCTGGCATCGCCGCTGCAACTTGCCCTGATGACGGCCCGCATCGCATCCGGACACAGCGTCACGCCCCGGCTGGTCAAATCCATAAACGGGGTCGAGGAACCCTCGGGCGAAGGCGCACCGCTCGAGATCAGCGATATTCATCTGCGCAATGTCCGCAAGTCCATGTATGCGGTCAGCAACGACCGGCGCGGCACCGGCTATCGCTCGCGCATCATTGCCGACGGCATGCGCATGGCCGGCAAGACCGGCACCAGCCAGGTCCGCAACATCACCGCAGCAGAGCGCGCCGCCGGTGTGATCCGCAACCAAGATCTGCCCTGGGAACGCCGGGACCACGCGCTGTTTGTCTGCTTCGCCCCCTTCGACAAGCCCAAATTCGCGGTGTCGGTCGTGGTCGAGCATGGCGGCGGCGGATCAACGGCGGCGGCCCCGATTGCGCGGGATGTCATGTTGCAGGCGCTCTATGGCGGGACCCCGCCGCTGGAGGCCTATCCGGCCAGCGATCGCCAGAGGATCGAAGCGCAGCAGGACCGGCTGGAACGGGAGCGGCTGCAGCGCCGCGAGAGCAGTGGCAGCGACCAGGCATGAGCTATCTCGAGTATCATTCAAAGACCACGCCGACCGGGCTGCGCAAAATCCTGTATCTCAACTGGCCACTGGCCCTGTTGCTGGCTGCGGCCGCAGGCGTCGGTTTTCTGATGCTCTATTCGGTGGCGGGCGGCTCCTTCAGCCCCTGGGTCGAACCGCAGGTCAAACGGTTCCTGTTGGGCATGGTGGTCATGATTATCGTCGCCATGGTGCCCATCTGGTTCTGGCGCAATATCTCGGTGGTGGCCTATCTGATGGCGCTGCTTCTGTTGGTGGCGGTCGAGTTCTTCGGCACCATCGGCATGGGCGCGCAGCGGTGGATCGATCTGGGACCGATGCGGCTGCAGCCCTCGGAACTGATGAAAATCACCCTGGTGATGATCCTGGCCGCCTATTACGACTGGCTGCCCGGAAAGCGCACCTCCCGGCCCCTCTTTGTCGCGCTTCCGGTCCTGATCATTGTTGTCCCGACCTTTCTCGTGCTCAAGCAGCCCGACCTGGGGACCTCCATTCTGTTGCTGGCAGCCGGGGGCGGGATCATGTTTCTGGCCGGCGTGCACTGGGCCTATTTCGCAGCCGTCATCAGCGCCGCCGTCGGGTTGGTCTCGGCTGTATTCAAGAGCCGCGGCACCGATTGGCAACTGCTCAAGGACTACCAATACCGCCGCATCGATACCTTTCTCGACCCGTCTCAGGACCCATTGGGCGCGGGCTATCACATCACCCAGTCGAAAATTGCGCTTGGCTCCGGCGGCTGGTCGGGACGCGGTTTCATGCAGGGCACGCAATCCCGGCTGAACTTTCTGCCCGAAAAACACACCGACTTTATCTTCACCACATTGGCCGAGGAATTCGGCTTTGTCGGCGGCATGACGCTCTTGTCGATCTATGTGCTGATCATCATCTTCTGCGTCGCCACGGCCATGTCGACAAAGGACCGGTTTTCATCCCTCGTGACGCTGGGCATTGCGCTCAATTTCTTTTTGTTCTTCGCGGTGAACATGTCGATGGTCATGGGGCTCGCGCCTGTCGTCGGGGTCCCGTTGCCGATGGTCTCCTACGGCGGATCTGCGATGCTGGTGCTGCTGGCCGCCTTCGGCATCGTCCAGAGCGCAAACGTCCACCGCCCCCGGTGATGACCCCGTGATCGCAAGGATGATGACCCGGTGATGACCCGAGTGATGGACCAGCGACAAAACAATGACATGGGACTTTGGGACCCGAGACTTTGGCAAAAGGACGCCGCATGAGCATTTTTCACCTCGCCTATAATGTGGATGACCTGGACGCCGCCCGGGATTTTTACGGCGGAACGCTGGGGTGCAAGGTCGCCCGCAGTGCCGACAGCTGGGTCGACTTCGATTTCTTCGGGCATCAGATCTCATTGCATCTGGGCGAGCCTTTCGCGACGGCCAGAACCGGCCACGTCGGCGAGCACCTGGTTCCGATGCCCCATCTCGGGGTGATCCTGCCGCTGGACCAATGGCAGAGCCTCGCAGAACGGCTGCATGCGGCGGGGGTGGAATTTGAAATTCCTCCCACCACGCGTTTCAAAGGGGAGCCGGGCGAGCAAAGCACAATGTTCTTCTATGATCCGGCCGGCAATCCGATAGAAATCAAGGGGTTTGCAAATATGGACGGGATCTTCGCAACATGATCAATGTGCTTTTCGCCGCCCGGTCCGAACGCTGGGACACCTATGAGGCCCCCCTGAAGACAGCGTTTGCCGCCCTTGGTCTGGCGGTCGATCTTCGTCAGGACTTTGCGCCGCAGGACGTCGACTACATCGTCTACGCGCCGAATTCGCCCCTGCAGGATTTTCGCCCCTACACCCGGTGCAAGGCGGTCCTGAACCTCTGGGCCGGGGTGGAAAAGATTGTCGGCAATGAGACGCTGACTCAGCCTCTGTGCCGCATGGTTGATCCGGGCCTCACGCAATCCATGGTGGAATGGGTCGCCGGGCATGTGCTGCGCTATCATCTGGATATCGACCGCTCGATCGCCCAGCAGGATCAATGGGCCCCCTTTGTGCCGCCGCTGGCCGAAGAGCGCGCGGTGGCGATCCTCGGGCTGGGCGCGCTGGGGCAGGCCTGTGCCAAGACCCTGTGCCAGCTGGGATTCAAGGTCTCGGGCTGGGCCCGCAGCGCAAAAGACATCCCCGCGGTGCACTGCCACCATGGGCCCGATGGGCTGCGAGACGTCCTGTCCACGGCAGAGATTGTGGTGCTTCTGCTGCCGGACACGCCGGACACCCTGAACATCCTCAATGCCGAGAGCCTGAGCTACCTGCCCACCGGTGCCCGCATCATCAACCCCGGTCGCGGGCCATTGATCGACGACGGCGCCTTGCTTGCGGCGCTAGACAGTGGCCAGATCGCACAGGCCACGCTGGATGTCTTTCGAGTGGAGCCGCTGCCACTGGATCACCCCTATTGGGCGCATCCGCAGGTGACGGTCACGCCTCATATCGCGGCGGAAACCCGGCCGATCACGGCGGCACGGGTGATTGCGGAAAACATCAGCCGGGGGGAGGCCGGAGCCGCTTTCCTGCACCAGGTGGACCGCGCCCGCGGATACTAGAACGCTCCCCCGGGAGGCCGTCCCCGTCGTTCCGACATGTCCGCACCGGGGAATAGACCCGGCGCGGACATGAGGCTGCACATGAGGGGCTGCACATGAGGCCCCACTTGAGGCTTATTCAGCGGCCAGACCGCGCCCCTTCAACAGCGCATCGACCCCCGGCAGGCGCCCACGGAAGGCCGTATACAACTCTGCCGCATCCCGCGATCCGCCGGTAGACAGGATGTTTTCCTCCAGCGCCCGGGCGCGCTCCGGATCAAAGGCGCCACCTGCTTCTTCAAAGGCCGCAAAGGCATCCGCATCCATGACTTCGGACCACATGTAGCTGTAATAGCCCGAAGAATACCCGTCCCCCGAAAACACATGCGCGAAATGCGGCGTTGCATGGCGCATCCGGATGGCATGGGGCATCCCCAGTCCGGCCAGAACTTCGGCCTGTTTCGCCATCGGATCCGAGGGAGCGGCACCGTCATGGAATTCCAGATCGACCAGCGCCGAGGCAACATATTCCACCGTCTGAAACCCCATGTTAAAAGTCGCAGCCCCGAGCACCTTGTCGAGCATGTCCTTTGGCATCGGCGCGCCGGTCTCGGCATGCGTGGCAAATTCCTGCAACACCTCCGGCACCTCCAGCCAATGCTCATAGAGCTGGCTTGGCAATTCGACGAAATCACGGGCAACTGAGGTGCCCGAGACGCTCTCGTAGGTGACGTCGGACAGCATCTGATGCAGCGCATGGCCGAACTCGTGGAACAGGGTGCGCGCATCATCATAGGACAGCAGTGCAGGCTCCCCTTTGGCAAAATTGCACACGTTGACCACAATCGGTGTCTGCACCTCGGGGAACTTTGCCTGCGCCCGCATCGCAGAACACCAGGCGCCGGAGCGTTTCGAGCCGCGCGCGAAATAATCCCCGATAAAGACCGCCAGATGCTGTCCATTCCGGGTGACCTCCCAGGCGCGGCAGTCCTTGTGGTAGAGCGGCACATCCAGCGGCGCAAACTCCAGCCCGAACAAGCGGTTGGCACAGGCAAAGGCCGCCTCTATCATCCGGTCGAGTTGCAGATACGGCTTCAATTCCGCCTCATCGAGGTCATGCTCGATCTTGCGGCGTTTTTCCGTGTAGTAGTGCCAGTCCCATGGCTCCAGATCGCCGTTGATGCCGTCTTGATGCATCATCCGGGTGAGCACTTCGGCATCGCGGTCCGCCTGTGCCTTTGCCGGTCCCCAGACATCCATCAACAGATCGCGCACCGCCTCCGGCGTTTTGGCCATCTCGGTTTCCAGCTTGTAGGCCGCGAAATTGTCATAGCCGAGCAGCGCCGCGCGGTCCTGCCGCAGGGCCAGAATTTCGGCCGCGATGTCGCGATTGTCGTGCTCTGCGCCATTCGCGCCGCGTGCGACCGAGGCGCGATACGCCTTCTCCCGCAGATCGCGACGGGGCGAGAATTGCAGGAACGGCGTCACGATGGACCGCGCGAGGGTGACAACCGGGCCATCGGCCCCCTTGTCTTCGCCTGCGCTGCGCGCCGCACTGACGACGAACTCGGGCAGCCCCTCAAGATCCTCATCAGACAGCGGCATGACCCAGTCCCGCTCGTCCGCCAGCAGGTTCTGGGTGAAGGTGGTGCCCAGGGTCGCCAGCCGCGACTTGATCTCCTGCATGCGGGTATCGGCGGCCCCTTCGAGGGCCGCGCCACCGCGGACAAATCCCCTGTGGGTCAGCATCAGAACCCGCGCCTGTTCCGCGGTCAGATCCAGATCCTCGCGCTGGTCCCAGACCGCCTTGACCCGTCCGTACAGCGCCTTGTTTGCGGTGATCGCGGAAAAATGAGCCGCCAGTTTCGGCGAGAACTCCCGCTGCAGTGCTTCGCGTTGCGGGTTGCTGTCGGCGCCGGCGACGGCAAAGAACACCGACAGGACCTGCTCCAACGGGGCGCAGGGGGTTTCAAGCGCCTCAATCACATTGGCAAAACCGGGCGGCTCGGTACTGGTGGCGATGGCATCGATCTGTTTGGAATGGAGGGCAAGCGCGTCGTCCAGGGCAGGCGCGAAATGCTGATCGGAAATCTGGTCGAAGGGCGCAATTCCGAAGGGTGTGTTCCAGTCGGACAACAGCGGATTTGTCATGGGGCATATCTCCTTTGCGCCGACGCTACCGGGTCTTGGCGGGCGCTGCAATCGCGCGCCCCTCCGTACTCCCCACTGTACTCCCCACTGTACTTCCGCACTGCACTCCCCAAGGTGCGTCCCACCGTCCGCCCAGAGTGCGCGCGAGGTGCGCGGCGCGGCCATTGGCACGTGAAAGCCGCCTCAGATCCGCTGGTGGCGGTTGCGCAGGCGGCGCTCAAGCGCACGCAGCGCCAGCGAGAGGGAGATTGTCATCGCCAGATAGACCAGAGCGACCATATTGTATGTCTCGAAATAGCGGAAATTTCCGGCCGCCGTGACCTTGCCCAATTGGGTAATGTCCAGCACCCCGAGCACCGACACCAGAGAGCTGTCCTTGACCAGCGCCACGAAATCATTGCCCAACGGCGGCATCACCGTTCGGATCGCCTGCGGAAAGACGATAAACCGAAACCGATGCCAATTGCCAAGCCCCAGCGCCTTGGCGGCCTCGATCTGCCCGGCGGGCACCGAGTCCAATCCGGCGCGAAAGACCTCGGCGATGAAGGCCGAATAGGCGATCATGAGCGCCAGGATCGCCCGCCACAGCAGCGGGAAATGACGGGTGCGCACGTCCTCCAGCCCCAGCAGCCCGCCGACCCAGTTGCGCAGATCGACAAGGGCGGGGGCCAATACGAATGCCACATAGAGCAGCAACACGATGATCGGCACGCCGCGGACGATTTCGATGTAGAACCGGCAGGCCTGGCGCAGCACAATCCACCGGGATCTGCCCCCCAACGCCAGCAGGAGCCCCAGAACGCTCGCCGAGAAAAAGCTGACGCCGGTCACAAAGACCGTGACTCCGATACCGCGCCAGAGCGTCGCCATGATCTGGGCGTAGACCTCGCTCTGGGCGACCTCGATACCGAGGTAAAGCGCCGTGAGCGCCACCGCGACAAGCCACCAGGGAAAGTCTTCCTTTTCTTCGCGCTTGCGCTGTTCGGCCATTGCATCATCCAATTGCGACACACCCCGACCGAGAGCGGCCGGGGCGGGAAATCCGGTTCAGAAACGAGGGTTTACTGGCCCATCTTTTTACTGGCCCATCTTGTAGTCGAGAAACCACGTCTTGTTGAGCGCATCCAGCGTTCCGTCTGCCTTCATCCCGGCGAGGGCCGCATTGACCGGGGCGACCAGATCGCTCCCTTTGGGAAAGATGAAGCCGAAATCCTCGGTTCCCAGCGGATCGCCGACGATTTTGAGCGCGCCCTCCGCGGCGGCAACAACACCCGTGGCGGCGGTGCTGTCCGACAGCGCCAGATCCACATCGCCCGCGCGCAGGGCCTGCAGCGATGCGCCGAAGGTTTCAAACAGTTTGATCCGTGGATTGGCTTCGTCCCCATCAAGCACATCATAGACCGTCACGTAAAACGGAGTCGTGCCCGGCTGGGCCGCTGCCAGCAGATCGGCATCGGCGGCAAAACCCGCCGCATCATCGAACCGGTCCTCGTCGCCCGCAACAATCATCATCATCTGTGAAGTCAGGTAGCTGTCTGAAAAGTCGACCTTTTCCCGACGGTCATCTCGAATCGTGATCCCGTTCATGGCCATGTCGTACTGGCCTGCCCCGATGGCCGGGATCATCGCGTCCCAGCTGGAATTTTCATAGACGACGGTGATGTTGATCCGTTTGGCGATTTCGGCAACCGCGTCATATTCCCAGCCGATGGCCGCACCGGATGCGGGATCGACGAATTGCAGCGGCGGGTATGTGTTTTCGGTCACCACCACCACTTCGCGCCCGCCGAGATCCGGCAGATCGGCGGCACTCACGCCGGTGGCAAGAACAGCCGTCGCAGCGGCCAAAGCAAGAATACGGGTCATGGTCGGTCTTCTCCTGTCGAGGCCGGTACGATCCGGGGCTGTCCGCAGACCGGGCAGTCGGCGCGCGCACTCAGGGTGATCCGGCGGGTTTCACCATAAAGACCATCGTAGATCAACATCTGCGCGCGCAACAGCTCTCCGGCACCTGTGATCTGCTTCACCGCCTCTACCGCCATCATCGCCCCCAGAACACCGGGCAAGGGGCCAATCACGCCAGCCTCGGCGCAGCTCGGGGCGAGGCCCGGTGCCGGCGCCTCGGGAAAGATGCACTGATAGCAAGGGCCGCCCCGGGCCGGGTCAAAGACGGAAATCTGACCTTCCCATTGGCTCAACGCCCCGGAGATCAAAGGTTTTTCCTGCGCAACGGCCACGCGATTGGCAAGATACCGGGTGGCAAAATTATCGGACCCGTCAAGGATGAGGTCAAAATCGGCAAACAGCTCCGCCGCGATGTCATCGCTCAACCGCCTGTTGTAGGGCCGCACGGTGATAAACGGGTTCTGCGCCTCCATCGCCGCCTGGGCAGAAAACACCTTGGCGGTGCCAATATCGCGATCACGGTGGATGACCTGCCGCTGCAAGTTGGCATTTTCGACGACATCGTCATCAATCACCCCGATTGTTCCGACCCCCGCCGCCGCCAGATATTGCAGCGCAGGCGCCCCAAGCCCCCCTGCCCCGATCACCAGGACCTTTGCGTCCTTCAACCGTTTCTGCCCGAGCCCCCCCACCTCGCGCAGAACAATATGACGCGCATAGCGATTGAGTTCGGCCTCGCTGAAGGGCGGCGCTTCGGCCCCCTGGTCTGCCTGCGCCTGATCCGCGCGCTCGGCCCGCGCCCGCAAGCGCCGCAGCGCCACGGCGTAGGCGGCAATCATCGCCGCGGCCCCTGCCAGAATGAACCACGGGCGCGCCGAGCCCCCGGTCGCCACCCGCAGCGGCGCACCGTCGGGCAGCGTCAGCTGCAGGAGAACGACGGCCGAAAAGAGCACCGCCAGCAGTGCAATACGGAGAGGACGCGTCAATTGCATGAGACGCCCGCCCCACCAGATTATCCCTGCCAGACCCAGCACCGTGATCATGCGGCGCCTCCTGTTCCGGTTGATCCAAACCCACCGGCACCGCGCTCGGTTTCCTGCGAGAACGCATCCACAACATTCAACGCCGGGCGCAGGATCGGCACAAACATCAACTGCGCAATGCGTTCGCCCGGCTGGATGATAATCGGAGCGTTCCCGGCCGGGTTACGATTCCAGGCGCTGATAAAGACCTGCCCGGTGTAATCGGCATCGATCAGGCCGACGCCGTTGCCCATCACCAGACCTTTCTTGTGGCCCAGCCCGGACCGCGGCAAGATCAATGCCGCACAGTGCAGATGGTTCATGTGCAGTGCCAGACCGGACGGGATCAATACGGCTGCGGCCTGCGGCTCGATGGCTATGTCCCCGTCGACGCAGGCACATAGATCGATGGCCGCCGCTCCGGCAGTTTGATAGTCAGGCAGCCCCCAATCCCGGAGGCGCGGGTCGATAATCTTGAGTTCCACCGCAAAGGCCCCGTGCTGCATCTCACTATCCTCATGCTCTTCTTCTGGCTGCCCGTTTCCGGCAAACCGTCATCCTGCAAAGGTTATGCCCCGGAACACGGCAGAAACGCCACCGGTCAAATCGGGGGCGTTGCTCCGATGATGACATAGGGAGGCGCTCACCTGTGTGATCTGGTATCTCGTTGTCCCGGAGCTGGGCCCACCCCCGTCGCCTCCGCCACGCGGTCGGGATGCCGGATGCGGTTTGCCCGTCGGACAGGCCCGTCGGACAGGCTGGTCGGACAGGCTGGTCGGACAGGTCAATCGAACAGGCCTGTCGAACAGGTCAGTCGGAGCGCATCCACCGTATGGGCATGCGGTCAAAGGGGGGATATGATCATCGGCGCGCCTGACGGGCCGACACTTTGATGCGCGCGGCTGTCCCACTCCATGCCATATGGCAGCACGCTTTTATATGGCTTGCCCCTGACGACCGCCTTCCGGCGGGAGCAATTCCATCACAGCCCGATGAATATCCTCTTCCGTGGCGGGTTTTTGCACCCTCAGGCCGCGCGCGGGTCGTAAATTCAATTCGGAATCATCATTGTTTTCGCTGAGCAACAGGGTCGGTATTGATTTCGCATTTGCAGCGTCAACGGCGCGATGGCAGATTTTGCCCCTCACGCTCAAGTCGAAAATACAGAGATCAAACCTCTGGATTTCCATCATTTGACAGGCATCAATTTCGCTTGTGGACAAATGGGGCGTCCCGATCCGATGCAGCTGGATCATATTGCACAATAGCTGACCCAGACGGACCTCATCCTCCAAGACGAGAATTTCGATTTCATAATGACTCACGCGGACACCTTTGAAACAAAACAACACTGGAATAAAAAGCGATTTCGGCGACCGATCCAA
Source organism: Alphaproteobacteria bacterium MedPE-SWcel (assembly GCA_001874255.1). Lineage (GTDB taxonomy): Bacteria > Pseudomonadota > Alphaproteobacteria > Rhodobacterales > Rhodobacteraceae > Epibacterium. The sequence continues at coordinate 161,645 of MPDC01000003.1, read as the reverse complement.
CTCTTTTTGGGCATAGTAATCATTTACAACTCCACCTCCAACACCCGCCAACACCAAAGCGGGGAACAGTATAGGCACAGGGCGACATACAATGCCGATGCTGCAAAACCACGGCACCGCCCAATTCATATCTAACCTCAAAGAAGTTAACTGGCCAACTACTCTTCGTAAAAAACGAAACCGGAACATTTTACGAAAGCCATGCCCGCAAGGCATATGCCACTTGATACCCGCCCCCCTGAGACCCTTGCTTGCCGCCCACAGGGTCCCGGGTCTTAAGACATCAGGGCATCCGCTATTTTCATCGCCAAACGCGTTGCAACGGCTTCTTTTGCCATGCGGGGCCAGGTTTCGCTGCCACTCTCGCTGATGAGCGTGACCGCGTTTTCTTCCCCTCCCATTATGCCTGTCCCCGGCGAGACGTCATTGGCAATTATCCAGTCACAGCCTTTTCGAATGCGTTTTGCGCTCGCATGGTCCAGGACATTATTTGTTTCAGCAGCAAACCCCACAACCAATGCCGGACGACCGGTCGCCATTGTCGATACCTGTTTCAAAATGTCCGGATTCTCTGCAAATTCCAGAACCGGCAGGCCGCCTTTGGTTTTCTTCAATTTCTCGCTGGAGGCCGACACAACCCGCCAATCCGCCACCGCAGCGGCAAAAACACCCGCATCAGCCGGCAGCGCGGCCAGGACTGCCGCTTCCATTTCGCGCGCGGTTTGCACCGGCACGACCTCTACCCCCTCGGGCGGGCGCACCGTTGCCGGGCCCGTGATGAAAACCACCTCCGCACCCAATGTCCGCAGAGCACGGGCCACCGCCGTCCCTTGCGCCCCGGAGGACCGGTTGGCGATGTAGCGCACCGGATCAATCGGCTCATGTGTCGGGCCGGACGTCACGATGATACGCTTTCCCGCCAATGGCCCCTTGCGGAACCGGTCCGCGACGGCTGCAACGATTTCATCCGGTTCAGACAGTCGGCCCGGGCCGAATTCGCCGCAGGCCATACCGCCTTCGTTCGGACCGACGATGTGGATGCCATCCTCCAGGAGCCGGGCCAAATTGCGCTGTGTTGCCGGGTGTTCCCACATCCGGACATTCATCGCCGGCGCCAGCAGCACCGGCGTATCCGTCGCCAACAGCAGCGTCGAGGCCAGATCATTCGCCAGACCCTGCGCCATCTTTGCCATCAAATCCGCAGTCGCAGGCGCGACCACCACCAGATCGGCGCTGCGTGACAGCTGGATATGCCCCATATCGGCTTCGGCGGTCAGGTCAAACAGATCGCGATGCACGGCGCAGCCCGCCAGCGCCGAGACTGAAAGCGGCGTCACGAATTCTGCGCCCGCCTTGGTCAGAACAGGCGTAACCCGTGCGCCCTGATCCTGCAGGCGTCGGATCAGGTCCAAGGCCTTGTAGGCAGCAATCCCGCCCCCGATGATCAGGAGAATGTGTTTACCGGCCAGCATGATACGCCCTCACCCATTGTCTTTTCACAATCCTATCGCTCCCATCGGAAAGAAGGAAATGCTTTTGCGCCAGAGCTACCGGAAGGCGGCGCAGGGATCGGGACGCTCGACAGGATCGGTCGACAGGATGACATCAAACACCCCGTCGATGCGATCTCCTTCGGCTTGTCCAAGCGCCCGGACCACGAGATGCGGCGCAGCATGTGCCAGATAGACCGGAATGCCTTGGTCCAGTCGCGCGTGCCCGTTCCCGGTGATGACAACCACAGGCCCGCCCCCCTCATTCCACGCCCGAAGCGCTGCGCGCGCCAAGTTGGCATCGCGCAGGCGCTGGATGTCGACCATTGCTGGCAACACATCCTCGGGAAGCGCGTCACAATGAGCGGCCAGCTGGTCGGCTTCGCGGCGCCTTTGCTCCGCCTCTGCCAAGGGCCGGTCGAGGCCGAACAGCTTTGCATCCGGCACGCCAAAGGAGGCCACGATACCCGATTTCAGCGCAGCCCTGGCCTCTTCTCGCGGCACCATGGCCCCGAAGTGGCGCGCGGCCTGTCCGGCCTCAAACACCGGTTGGTACAAGGAAAAATCAGGCCACCCCGATGCGGACCACGCCAGAAGATCTGCGAGCGTTGCGGAATTCCCGAGGTCCGCAGGCGTCAACGATGCGGCCTGAGACGGCGTCAGCATCTCCCATACGACAGCTGCGGGATCGAGGGCCGAGACCAGGGCTGCCTGGGTCCGGTGGTGTTCCGGATTGTCGTGGATTTCACCCAGAATAGCGATGTCTGCGGCCGATAAGATCGGCACCACTGATAGGATCGGCTCCACTGCGCCATCCGTGTCGGGTTGAGCGAAGGCAGCTGCGACGCTCAGGCAGGCTGCTCCGGCCAAACTGGCAAGGGCGCGGCAGATCGACAAGGCGAGACGGCGTCTGGATGATATCCTCATACGAGGAAGTTCTGCACCTCACGCGACTGGCCTTCAAGACATTTCCGCATTTTCTGGAAGGCCGCCGCTTCCAACTGGCGGACGCGTTCCTTGGACAGACCAAGCTCGCTTCCCAGACTTTCCAGCGTTCGCGGCTCTTCCCGGAGTTTGCGTTCCCGCACGATGAAGCGTTCGCGCTCATTCAACCCCTTGAGCGCCGTAATCAGCCATTCGCGCAGCTGGCGCGTGTCGTGATCTGCCTCGACCAGTTCGGCGGCCTGATCGCTGTCATCCTCCAATGCGTCGATCCACTCGCGGCCGTCCTCATCTGCAGATTGCACCGCGTTCAATGAAAAATCCGCCCCCGCGAGACGGCCATCCATCATCTCAACATCGCGCAACGGAACGCCGATCTCCTCGGAAATCATTTGCTGCAGTTTGTGACGATCCAGCTCGATACCTTCGCTCTGCGCTTCGCGCTCCAGTTGTGCCTGCACCCGGCGCAAGTTGAAGAAAAGAGACTTCTGGGAGGAGGTCGAACCGGTGCGCACCATCGACCAGTTGCGCATCACATAGTCCTGGATCGACGCTTTGATCCACCAGACCGCATAGGTTGAAAAGCGCACGCCCCGATCGGGATCAAATTTCTCTGCCGCTTTCATCAGGCCGAGGCCTGCTTCTTGAATGAGATCGTTCATCGGGGCGCCGTAGCGCCGGAACTTTGACGCCATCGATATGGCCAACCGCATATAGGCGGTGATCAAACGGTGCAGCGCCTGAACGTCGCGCTGGTCGCGCCAGGCGTAGGCAAGGGCCAATTCCGTTTCAGCGTCCAAAAGCTCGGCTTTCATAGCCCGTTTTGGAAGAGGGTTTTCAGAAGTGTCATCCAGTGCCATTTTAAACTCCCTGTTCCATAAGCTACGTTGACAACGCGCGAGAGGCGGCTTTGGTTCAAAAATAATCTTGATACGTATCGAAAATAGACTGTGGTTCCGGTAGTACGTCGGCAGCGCAACGCCAGAATGCCGCAAAGAAACCGAATAGAGTTAGTGGCACAACGCGCAGCACACTTACAACTTAGAGGGTAGACGCCTTGGCAAGCAGAGTCACAGTTATTCTCGGCGGTGCAGCATCCGGAAAGTCCGCTTTTGCCGAACAAACCTGCGTAACCACAGGAAAAAACCGATTTTATTGGGCGACTTCACAAATACTTGACCCGGAGATGCGGCATAAGGTGGACCGTCATCTTGCACAACGTGGAGGCAATTGGACCACGATTGAGGACCCTCTGGACGTGGCTGCGGTCACTCCGCGGCTCACGGGGGGCGATATCCTGTTGATGGATTGCGCGACCATGTGGCTGACCAATCACCTTCTTGCGGACCATGATCTCGCGGCTGAAACAGACGTCCTGCTTGCCGCCTTTGCCGACTGCGCTGCTGAAATTGTGGTCGTGACCAACGAGACAGGTCTTGGCATCGTGCCCGAAAATGCCCTTGCACGCCGGTTTCGCGAGGCACAAGGGCGGCTGAATATCGCATTGGCCGCGCAGGCCGATCGCGTCGTTCTGGTTGCGGCCGGTCTGCCGCTGGTGCTGAAGGGTGCCCTGTGATCACCCGGTTCCATATGGTGCGGCACGGCCCCACCCATGCGCGCAGCATGGTTGGATGGTCGGATCTGCCTGCAGATCTTTCCGACACAGCCCAACTGTCGCGCCTGACGCAGCAGTTGCCGCAGGAGGCCGTCGTGGTCTCATCCGATCTGTCCCGCGCGGTGGCAACGGCGGACGCCATTCAAGGGTCACGCCAACGCCTGCCTCATACTGCGGACCTCCGGGAAATCCACTTCGGGGACTGGGAATTGCGCAGCTGGCGCGACGTGGACGCCGAAACCCCCGACCATATTCGCGCCTTCTGGGAAACCCCCGGCACCATTGCCCCGCCCGGTGGCGAAAGCTGGAATGCACTGTCCGACCGGGTCTCCTTGCGTATGGATCATCTCGCGCAGGCCCATGCCGGGTCAGATGTGATCGTCGTTGGCCACTTCGGACAGATCCTCTGTCAGGTGCAGCGGGCAGCCGGAATCTCCCCCACAGAGGCCTTCGGCCACAAGATCGACAACCTGTCTGTCACGCGTATAGACTACACCGAAGGACGTTGGTTCCCCGGTCCGATCAATCAATTTTTGTGATGGATTGCCGATTAAATATGAATTTTACTGATGATCAGGAACTGCATTAAATTCGAGCCATGACATATACACTCTACATCGGTGATCGCATGTTTTCCAGCTGGTCTTTGCGCGGCTGGCTCATGCTCGAAAAATTCTCGTTGCCCCATGACGTGCGTCTGGTGGGGCTGTATTCCGGCACGATGGCGCAGGATCTTGCGCCTTTGGCGCCCGCCCGCCTCGTGCCGACCCTGAAACTGCCGGATGGCACCGTGGTAGGCGAAACCCTGGCGATGGCAGAGACCCTGGCCGAACGCCACCCAGAGGCGATGCTGTGGCCAGACGATGCCCGATGCCGTGCCACGGCGCGCTGGCTATGTGCGGAAATGACTTCTGGTTTCAGTGCATTGCGCGGTGACTGCCCAATGCAGCTGAGCCATATCTGGCAGGGGTTCAAGCCCTCCGCAGCGGTTTTGGCCGATCTGGATCGCATCGAGACGCTGTTCGATCATGCCAGATCCGTTTCGGGTCGTGAAAGCGGCCCCCTGTTTGGGGAATACAGTCTCGCGGATGTTTTCTACACGCCGGTGGCGGCGCGGATCGTCGGATATGACCTGCCCGTCTCTGACGCCACACGCGCCTATTGCGCCACCCTTTTGAAGGATCCTGCCCTGCGCCAATGGCAGGATCTGGCGCGGCAGGTCAGCTATGATCCCACCCCCTACCCGCAGGATCTCGACCAGCGTCCCTGGACTGTCTGAACGAATTCGCGGCACGTTTACGGTCAGTTTAACCAATCAGTAACCACGATTTTCAATGCTGCTTGCCGGGAGTTCCCATGTGAACTCGGGGGGAGCGGCATTGATTTCGCGGGCAAACACAGTGGCATTCCAGGGCGTCGAGGCCTGCCCTGTCGAAGTGCAATGCGCCATATCACCCGGATTGCCGGCCTTTTCGATCGTGGGACTGCCCGACAAGGCCGTCAGCGAGGCGCGCGACCGGGTCCGCTCTGCCCTGGCGGTCATGTCGATCGCTCTGCCGTCCCGTCGGATCACCATCAACCTCTCGCCGGCGGATGTGCCGAAGGAAGGCAGCCATTTCGACCTTCCCATCGCGGTCGCCCTGCTGGTTGCGCTGGAAATCCTGCCGCCCGAGGCGGCCAATGAAACGCTGTCCCTCGGGGAGCTCTCGCTTGACGGCACGCTTGTCGCCATCAATGGCGCCCTGCCCGCAGCCTTGGCCGCAGCGGAACAGGACCGGACGCTGCTCTGTCCCAAAGGCTCCGGCGCCGAAGCCGCCTGGGTCGCGGCCGCCACGGTCATCGGTGCCGGGTCCCTGACCGAGGTGATCCGCCATTTCACCGGCCAGGCTGTCATTGCGGCGGCCCAGCCCGGAGAGGTGGTCAGCGACGCCGACGACAGGGATCTTTCCGATATCAAAGGCCAGGAGAGCGCCCGCCGCGCGCTGGAGATCGCAGCCGCCGGACGCCATCACCTGTTGATGAGCGGCCCGCCGGGGGCGGGCAAATCCATGCTGGCGGCCCGCCTGCCGTCCATTCTGCCGCCCCTGTCGCCGCAAGAGGCGCTGGAAACCTCGATGATCCACTCCATTTGCGGCATGATCGAAGCCGGCGGCGTCAGCCGTGCCCGCCCCTATCGCGCGCCCCATCACACGGCCTCCAAGGCCGCTATTGTCGGCGGTGGACGGCGCGCGCAGCCCGGTGAAATCAGCCTCGCCCACAATGGCGTTCTGTTTCTGGATGAGGTGCCCGAATTCGCGCGGGAGGTGCTGGAAACGCTGCGACAGCCGCTTGAAACCGGTGATGTCATGGTGGCGCGGGCCAATGCCCATGTGCGCTATCCAAGCCGCTTCATGCTGATCGCGGCCGCCAACCCCTGCCGCTGTGGATATATGACCGATGCCGCGCGGGCCTGCGCAAAGGCACCGCAATGCGGGGCCGACTACATGGGGCGGATTTCCGGTCCCTTGATGGACCGCTTCGACCTGCGCATTGATCTGGAGCCCGTTGCCTTTTCCGATCTGGACCGCAGCCGCAGGGGCGAGAGCTCTGCCACCGTCTCTGCCCGCGTCGCCGCCGCTCGCGCCCTGCAGACGGAGCGCTACGCAGGCTGCGACGGTGCCAGTGTCAATGCGGATGCAGAGGGGCGCATACTGGATGAGGTCGCCCATCTGGATGACGACAGCCGCGCCCTGATGCTGGCCGCCGCCGACCGGTTCGGCCTCAGTGCGCGCGGCTACCACCGTGTCCTGCGGGTGGCCCGCACAATTGCCGATCTTGATGGCGATCCGAGCATCGCGCGCGACCACGTGGCCGAGGCCCTGTCCTACCGGCTGCCCAGTTCGGGCTGAGCCGCCAGACCGGGACAGACCGAAACCGACCGAAACAGGCCGAAACAGACCGAAACAGGCCGGAGCGGCCTCGGTTGGAATCAGACCTTTGCTTCGATCGCCTGCCAGATCTTTTCTGCGATATTGACCCCGTCAAAGCGTTCCAGCTCCTGAATGCCGGTCGGCGATGTCACGTTGATTTCGGTCAGATAGTCGCCGATCACATCGATACCGACAAAGACCTGACCGCGCTCCTTTAAAAGCGGGCCGATCGCGGCACAGATCTCCAGGTCGCGGTCGGTCAGGCCGATCTTTTCCGGCCGCCCGCCCACATGCATGTTCGAGCGTGTCTCGCCTGCTGCAGGCACCCGGTTGATCGCGCCCACCGGTTCGCCATCGACAAGGATCACGCGCTTGTCCCCATTGGACACATCCGGCAGGAATTTCTGCACGATCAGCGGCTCGCGGCTGAAGCCCGTGAACAGTTCATGCAACGAGGACAGGTTGCGGTCATTGGCATCCAGACGGAACACCCCGGCGCCGCCATTGCCATAGAGCGGCTTCAGGATCACATCCCCATGCTTTGCCTTGAAGGCCTTGATGGTCGCAAGGTCGCGCGCAATGGTCGTAGGAGGCGTCAGCTTCGGAAAATCGAGCACCAGCAATTTTTCCGGAAAGTTGCGGACCCAGAACGGGTCGTTCACCACCAGCGCATCGCCCTTCAGGCGGTCCAGAAGATGGGTCGACGTGATGTAATGCATGTCAAACGGAGGGTCCTGTCGCAGCCAGACAACGTCGAAGTCGGCCAGATCGACTTCGCGCAGGTCGCCCAGGATGGCGGGATCGCCTGCGATCCGCTGAACCGTCATGTCATGTCCGCGCGCGGTCACCCGCCCTTCCTCATAGGCCAGCTGGTCGGGCGCATAATAGAACAGCGTATGACCGCGTTTCTGCGCCTCTTCGGCGAGACGGAAGCTGCTGTCGGCGTTGATGTCGACGCCCGTGATCGGGTCCATCTGAAAGGCGATTTTCATGGCGGGTGTCCCTTTTGGTGTTTTTCAGTACATGGCCCAGCGGCTTGTGCGGTTCAATGGGTCAACCGTGGCCAAACGCATTTTCGAGGATCTCGACATCGCCCGCCCCCCAGACCAGAACGACATCCAACCGGGTTTCGGTCAGCTGACCCTGCGGCTCGGCGTCGAGAAAGACCGCCGCGCTGGCCATCACGCGCTGCATTTGCTGCGCCGAAATCCGCGCGGCGGCGGTATCGCGCGACATGCTGTATTTGACCTCGGCAAAGATCACCTCGGCGCCCCGCCGCAGGATCAGGTCAATCTCGCCATGCGGCCCGCGCCAGCGCTGCTCGGCCAGAGTATAGCCGCGACCCAGATAGGCCCGAAGAGCCAGCTCCTCTGCCGCGGCTCCGGACAGATGCGCCACTTCTCCGCGATTCTGGCGAGAACGGCTCATCGGTCTAGGTCTCCCGCGCGATCTGCAAGGCCTGCTGATAGATCTTGCGACGCGGGGCGTCATGCGCTTCGGCGACGATGGCGGCTGCATCCTTGACGGAATTGTCCCTCAGGGCCGCGCGCAGATCCGCCTCAAGATCCGCCTCGCTGGTCGCGGCCTCCCGCTGGCGGTCCACCAGCACCACGATCTCGCCCTTCACCGACGTTTCAGACAGAGCCGCCGCAAGCTCGGACAGAGGTGCCCGGCGCACCTCTTCGAATTTCTTCGTCAATTCCCGACACAGGGCCGCCTGCCGGTTTCCCAGAACGCTCGCCATGTCCTGCAGGGAGGCCGCGATCCGCTTGGGCGATTCGTAGAACACCAGCGTGCCGGGGATATGCGCCAGCTCCTCAAGCCGCTTGCGCCGCGCACCGGTGGCGTTCGGCAGAAATCCGGCAAAAAAGAATGCATCCGTCGGCAGGCCTGCCAGAGTCAAGGCACAAAGCGCCGCCGACGCGCCCGGCGCGGCCGTGACCAGATGCCCCGCTGCGGCGGCCTCGCGGCTCAGGTCATAGCCCGGATCGGCAATCATCGGCATCCCCGCCTCCGAGGCATAGGCCACGGATTTGCCTGCCGACAAGGCCTCCAGCAGCCTGGACCGCGCCCCCGGACCCGAATGGTCGTGATAGGCGATGACGGGCCTGTCGCCGAGCGGGACCCCGTGGATTTCGAGGAGTCTGCGCATCGAGCGGGTGTCCTCGGCGGCGATCAGATCGGCCGAGGCCAATACATCAAGCGCCCGCAGGGTGATATCGCGGGCAGTCCCAATAGGTGTCGCGACAAAGTACAACCCCGGCGACAAACTGACGATCTTGTGATTCACGCTGGACCCGCTTTCTTCGTCGTCTATGATCGGTCCGAACCAAAACGGGTCCGCGGAAATCGTGGCCGCTGCCCGGACCAGGGAGTTTATGCGCTTTATGTTTGCTGTTTTCAATCGGGCCCGCAAGATTGTCCTCACCGTAACTGCGGTTGCCGCCTCTGCCCTTGTGGCCGCATGTGACCCCGGAGCGATTGGCGGCGGCGGACCGTCCATCAATACCTCCAAGCCGGTTCCGGTTGCATTGCTGGTGCCGCGCGGGTCTGCTCAGCGCGGCGATGATGTCCTCGCCCAGAGCCTTGAGAACGCCGCCCGGATGGCGATTGCCGACCTGAACGGGGTCCAGATCGATCTGCGGGTCTATGCCACGGCCGGCAATCCCCAGACGGCGGCCGCTGTCGCAACCCAGGCCGTTCAGGAAGGCGCCCGCATCCTGCTCGGGCCCGTCTATGCCGAAGCGGCAAATGCCGCCGGGATTGCGGCCGCAAAGCGCGGCGTCAACGTTCTGGCGTTCTCAAACAACACCTCCATCGCGGGCGGCAACGTCTTTGTCATGGGCTCGACCTTCGAGACCACCGCAAGCCGGCTGACGCAATATGCCGCACGTCAGGGCAAACGGACCATGGTGGTGGTCTCCGGCAACAACGCCGCCGGTCAGGCCGGCCGCTCCGCGATCCAGCAAGCCGCTGTGCAGTCGGGCATGACGCTGGCCGGCAACATCAGCTATGATCTGTCCCAGCAAGGCGTCATCAATGCGGTGCCCACCATCACCGACAGCGTCCGCCAGTCGAACGCGGACGTGATGTTCATGACCGCCACCACCGCCGGGGCCCTGCCACTGCTGACGCAGCTTCTGCCGGAATCGGGCATCAAAACCAGCGATGTGCAATATGTCGGCCTGACCCGTTGGGATATCCCGGCGCAGACGCTGGCCCTGCCCGGCGTCCAGAACGGCTGGTTCGCCCTGCCCGACCCCACAAAGTCGGAGGCGTTTCGCGGCCGCTATCAGGCGACCTATGGCGCAGCTCCTCACCCGATTGGCGGCCTGGCCTATGACGGCATCGCGGCCATTGGCGCGCTCGTGCTCTCCGGCAACTCCGAGGCGCTGACCGGGGCCGCGCTGACCCAGCCCGCAGGCTTCCAGGGCACCGGCGGGATCTTCCGCCTGCGCCCCGATGGCACCAACGAACGCGGCCTCGCCGTCGCAACGATCCAAGACCAGAAAGTCGTCATCATTGACCCAGCCCCCAAAAGTTTCGCTGGCGCCGGTTCCTGAACCGTCCGAGGCGCTCGCCAAGACACATGCAAAACCACTGGGGTCGCTGATCTGCGACCCCAATGCCATTTTTGACAGCGACGCGGTCCGTTTCCGGGTCATTGAACTGGCGCAGGATCTGCAGGGACCAGAGTTCCGTTCGGCGGTCGTCGCGCTTCTGCGCGATGCCAACAACGCCGGGCGCGCCGCGATCGCGGAGGCCTTCGAACTGCAGCCCTTTGCGGCCCGCGAACTGGCGCGATCATATACGTTTCTGACCGACGGCCTTGTCACCACCGCGCTGATGGCCGCGTCTGAGATCCTGCATCCGAATGCCACCCCGACCACCAGCGAGCGGGTCGCCGTGTTTGCGGTCGGCGGCTACGGCCGGGGGGAAATGGCGCCGTTCTCCGACGTGGATCTGCTGTTCCTGACGCCCTACAAGATCACCGCCTGGGCAGAGAGCGTCATCGAATCGATGCTGTATATCCTGTGGGATCTGCGCCTGAAGGTGGGCCATTCCAGCCGGACGATCCGGGATTGCATCCGTCTCGGGGGCGAGGATTTCACCATCCGCACCGCGATGTTGGAAAACCGCTTCCTGGCCGGGCACGCGCCCCTTGCCGCCGAACTCGAAACCCGTTTGGCAAAGGACCTGTTTTCCAGGGAGGCCAAGGAATTCATCGACGCCAAACTGGCCGAACGGGATGCGCGCCACCTGAAGCAGGGTGAACGCTACATGGTCGAGCCCAACGTCAAGGAAGGCAAAGGCGGGCTGCGCGATCTGCAATCGCTGTTCTGGATCGCAAAATACCTCTATCAGGTGCAGGATGTGGCAGAGCTGGTACCGCTTGGCCTCTTTCGCCCGGAGGAATTCGACTTTTTCGCCAAGGCCGAGAACTTTCTCTGGGCGGTGCGGGCGCATCTGCATCTGACCGCCGGGCGCGCCACCGAGCATTTGACATTCGACACGCAGGTCCAGGTGGCCGAGCGGATGGGATATGCCGATACATCCGGTCGCCGCGCCGTCGAGGTCTTCATGCAGGACTACTTTCGCCATGCGACACAGGTGGGCGACGTGACCCGGATCCTGTTGTCGAAACTCGAAGATGGCCACCTCAAGAGCGAGCCCCTGCTGGAGCGGATTTTCCGGCGCAAGCGGCGGGTGAAATCCGGCTACAAGGTCACCCACAACCGGCTGGAAATCGCAGAGCCGGACACCTACCTCCGGGACAAGCTGAACCTGTTGCGCCTGTTCGAAGAGGCGCTGAGAACGGGCATGTTGCTGCACCCCGACAGCATGCGCCTGGTGCGGGCGAACCTGAGCCTGATCGACGAGGACATGCGCAACGACCCGGTCGCCCAGAAGATCTTTCTGGATATGTTGCTGAAGCACGGCAACCCCGAGCGGGTCTTGCGGCGCATGAATGAGCTGGGCGTGCTGTCCGCCTTTATCCCCGAGTTCGAGCCGATCGTCGCCATGATGCAGTTCAACATGTATCATTCCTACACCGTGGACGAACATACGATTCAGGTGATCTCCAATTTCTCGGCGATCGAGCGCGGCGAACTGGAAGAAGAGCTGCCGCTGTCCTCCGCGCGGATCAAACAGGGGGTAAACCGCAAGGTTCTGATCATCGCGATGCTGTTGCATGACATCGGCAAGGGGCGGTCGCAGGATCACTCCATCCTCGGGGCGCAGATCGCCCGCAAGGTCGCGCCGCGCCTCGGCCTGAGCAAAAACGAAGCCGAAACAGTGGAGTGGCTGGTCCGCTATCACCTGCTGATGTCCGACACCGCGCAGAAACGCGATATCGCCGATCCGCGCACCATCCGCGATTTTGCCAAGGCAGTGCAGACCGTCAAACGTCTGGACCTGCTGTTGCTTCTGACCGTCTGTGACATTCGCGGGGTCGGGCCGGACACCTGGAACAACTGGAAAGCGGTGCTGTTGCGGGCGCTCTACAACCAGACCCGCGAGGCGCTGGAAAACGGGCTCGAGGCCTTCAACCGCGAACACCGGGGGGCCGAGGCCAAGAAGCGGCTGCGCGCCGCCCTTCCCGACTGGGACAAGGCCGCCATCAAGCGCGAGACCTCACGCCATTACCCGCCCTACTGGCAGGGGCTGCATGTCACCGCGCATGTGGATTTCGCCGAAATGCTGCAGAAACTGGACGCGCTCGACGATCCCTCGGCCATGCTCGTCCAGTTGCACCCGGACGAGGACCGCGACGCCACCCGTGCCAGTTTCGTGATGCCCGATCATCCCGGGATCTTTGCCCGGATCGCAGGCGCTCTGGCCCTGGTCGGGGCCAATGTGGTCGATGCCCGCAGCTACACCACCAAGGATGGGTTTGTCACCGATGCCTTCTGGATTCAGGATGCCGACGGCCACCCCTACGAGCTGTCGCGCCTGCCACGCCTGCGCAAGATGATCGAAAAGACCCTGAACGGCGAAGTGATCGCCCGCGACGCCCTGAAATCGCGGGACAAGATCAAGAAGCGCGAGCGCGCCTTTCAGGTCCCGACCCATATCCTGTTCGACAATGAAGGCTCGGATATCTACACGATCATCGAGGTCGATACCCGCGATCGCCCGGGCCTCCTCTATGATCTTGCCCGTGCTCTGTCCGCGTCAAACGTCTATGTCGCCAATGCCGTCATCGCGACCTTCGGCGAGCAGGTCGTCGACAGTTTCTATGTCAAAGACATGTTCGGGCTGAAATACCACTCTGTCGCCAAACAACAGGCGCTCGAGAAAAAGCTGCGTCAGGCCATTTCAGAAGGTGCAAAACGGGCAGATACATGAAACCGATCAAGCTGCTCTCCGGCTTCATGACGGTCGGGTTCTGGACATTGGCGAGCCGGGTGCTCGGGTTTCTCCGGGAGATTCTCATTGCGGCATACATTGGCCCCGGACCGGTGCTGGATGCCTTTGTGGCCGCGTTCCGGCTGCCAAATCTGTTCCGTCGCTTCTTTGCCGAGGGCGCCTTCAACGCGGCCTTTGTGCCGATGTTTGCAAAACGCCTCGAAGCGGATGACGGTGCTCAGGCCTTTGCACAGGAGGCCTTCAATCTGCTCGCCGTTGCCGTTCTCGGGCTGGTGGGCGCCGGGATGCTCTTCATGCCGGCCCTGGTTTGGGCGACGGCGGGCGGTTTTGTCGGCGATGAAAGGTTCGACCTGGCCGTCGGCTTTGGCCATATCGTCTTTCCCTACATCCTGTGCATGTCCCTGGCCGCCCTGTTTTCCGGCGTCCTGAACGCAACCGGGCGCTTTGCCGCTGCTGCTGCCGCCCCTGTTTTGCTGAACATATTCACCTGCGCGGCGATGGTTGCAGGCGCTGTTCTGGGGCAGGAAGTGATCACCTGGCTGGTCTGGACCATTCCTGTCGCCGGGCTCGCGCAGCTCTTGCTGGTCTGGCAGGCCGCCGCGCGGGCGGGCATCAGAGTGCGCCCCGCCCCCCCCCGCATCACACCGCAGATGCGCCGACTGGTCCGGGTCGCGGTACCGGCTGCGCTGGCCATGGGGGTGACCCAGGTGAACCTTGTGGTCGGGCAATTGGCCGCGTCGAATTTCGAGAATGCGGTCAGCTGGTTGTTCATTGCGGATCGTCTCTACCAACTGCCGCTGGGTGTCGTCGGCATCGCCGTTGGCATCGTCTTGCTGCCCGATCTGTCCCGCCGCCTGCGCGCGGGCGACGACCTGGGCGCGCGCGATGCGCTGTCGCGAGCGGGAGAGTTCTCGCTCTTGTTGACGCTGCCCTCGGCGGTGGCCTTCGTGGTCATTCCCCTGCCTCTGGTGTCGGTCCTGTACGAACGGGGCGCGACCGGACCGGAGGATGTGGCCGCCATTGCACTGGCGGTCGCGATCTACGGCGTCGGCCTGCCGGCCTTCGTGCTGCAGAAGGTGCTGCAGCCCTTGTATTTCGCACGGGAGGATACCCGCAGCCCGTTTCACTATGCGCTGGTGGCCATGGCGCTGAACGCGGTGCTGGCGCTTGGGTTGCAACCGCTGTTGGGCTGGGTGTCGCCGGCGGTGGCGGCGACCGTCGCGGGCTGGGTCATGGTCGGTCTGCTCTGGCGCGGCACTGGCCGTATGGGAGAGGCCGCGCAGCTCGATGCCCGCTTCCGCCGCCGCAGTCTGCGCATCGTCCTGGCCTCTGGTGTCATGGGCGCGGGTCTCTATGTCATCGCCGCCCTGCTGGCGCCCGCTCTGTCCCTGCCCTACTGGCGCTATGCCGCGCTGCTCGGGCTGATCCTCGCTGGCGGTGCGCTCTATTTCTCCGTGGGTCAGCTGGTCGGCGCGCTTCGGTTGTCCGAATTCAGATCCACCCTGCGCCGCCGCCGGGCCTGAACCTGCCGCTGAACCGACAGTCGGGCGCCTGATCCCGCGCCCGGCTACCCGTCCAGCGGCCAGTCAGTCAGCGCCTGCGCGACCCCAGGACACCGGGCACCGAGCACCGTCTCAGCGTTCTTGCCGGAGCTTGCCCAGAATGCGGCGCCATCCGCCCGGAACCAGAAAAAAGGACATGCAAAACCCGGTTGCAAACCCCGCGAGATCCGCCACCCAATCCGGGCTCCCGCCAAAAATCAGACCGAAGACCAGCTGTATTCCCATCAGAAACGCAATCAGCGAAAAGGCCCGGAATTGCTGGGCGCCGACCTTGGCCAGCGATAACCAGAGCAGATGGGTAAAGCCCCCGATCAGCCCGTAAACCGCCGGAAACCCACCGATCAGAGCCGCCTGCCCCCCGACCAAAAGCGCATAGGCCAGCGCGCCTCCGATTGCCGAGCCCAGAAAGATGAGCACGACCGCAACCTCGCCCATCGTCTCGCCCACCATCTTGCCCATCGCCAGCAGAAACACGCAGACAAACAGCGACTGGGTAAAGGACCCATGCACAAAGGCATAGCTGACAAACCGCTTCAGCACGTCAAAGGGCCAGTTGCCGGTTTCCCACATCCACCAGAAATACTGCGCGCCAAACCCGTATTCCTGCAGCGCCGCCAATCGCCAGCCCACGGCCTGCGGCCCGCCGACCAGCCCGCGTGCGCCGAGCGAGAAAACGATCTCGATCCCGAGGATCACGATCACCAGCGCCACCACTGCGGGGGGCAGCGCATTGAAGGGGGATTGGTTTGGTTCTTGCATGGTGTTCCTGCTCTCCGGTGCTCTGCCTGCCCGACGACGGATGACGGCGCCTGTTGACGATACTGCACGCCATGGGTAAGCGACGATGGTGCATAATTCCAGACGGGAGTTTTCGACAATGAGCGAAACCAGCTTCACCCCGCGAGTCTTTTCCGGGATCCAGCCTTCGGGCAACCTGCACCTGGGGAATTACCTCGGTGCCCTGAAGCGGTTCGTCGACTGGCAGGCGCGGGACGTCGAGACCATCTACTGCATGGTCGACCTGCATGCGATCACCGTCTGGCAGGACCCCAGGGATCTGGTGAAATCGACCCGCGAACTCTGTGCCGGGTTCATTGCCGCGGGGCTCGATCCCGAACAGTCCATTCTGATCAACCAGAGCCAGGTCCCTGAACATGCGCAGCTGGCCTGGATCTTCAACTGTGTCGCCCGCATGGGCTGGATGCAGCGGATGACCCAGTTCAAGGACAAGGCGGGCAAGAACGCCCAGAATGCCTCGCTTGGGCTTTTTGCCTATCCGGCCCTGATGGCGGCGGATATTCTGGTTTATCATGCCACCCATGTCCCCGTGGGCGAGGACCAGAAGCAGCATCTGGAACTCACGCGCGACATTGCGACCAAGTTCAACCACGACTACGGCGTCGATTTCTTTCCCTTGACCGAACCGGTGATCGAAGGGGCCGCGACCCGCGTGATGTCGCTGCGGGACGGGTCAAAGAAGATGTCGAAATCCGACCCCTCCGACGCCAGCCGCATCAACCTGACCGATGATGCGGATGCGATTGCAAAGAAGATCCGCAAGGCGAAGACCGATCCCGAGGCCTTGCCCTCGGAGGAAAAGGGCCTGGAAGGTCGCCCGGATGCGAGAAACCTGGTGAACATCTACGCGGCCCTGTCGGATCAATCGGTAGAGCAGGTGCTGGCGGATGTCGGGGGCAAGCAGTTCTCGGAGTTCAAACCGCTGCTTGCCGATCTGGCGGTTGCGAAAATTGCTCCGATTTCGACCGAGATGGCCCGTCTGATGCAGAACCAGGACGAGATCGACAAGATCCTCGCCCGTGGATCACAGCGCGCACGAGAGATCACCGCCCCGATCCTGCGCAAGACCTACGACATTGTCGGCATGGTCGCGCCGGTCGAGATCTGAGGTCTTTCTGCACCCCTGTTTCCTGCGCCCCTATTTCTTCTTGCGCCCCTTCTTCTGCACCCCGGTCGCAAGGTGATCGAAAGCCGCTGCCCCACCCGGGCGGCGGCTTTTTCACCTGCGCCGCAGCGGGTCGCAGCCTCTGGCGCGAGAAACCGGCGATCACAGCCCCGTCACGCCCTCCAGTGTCAGCGCCGTGACGAGGCCCGCATAGTCCTTGCGGGCCGGGCTGTCGGCGCCCGGGTTCCACATGTAATGCCAGTTCAGCATCCCGAACACGGACATGGTCACCGACCGAAGCCTCTGGCGGTCCTGGCGCAGCCTCTCTGGTGCCGCATCCCGGATCACCGCCATGAGGCAGTGCACCATATCACGCTGATAGGCGCGCAAATGGGCCTGTTGTCCCTCCGGCAGCGCCGACATGGCATTGAGCTGGACCTTGTGTTGGTGATCGGCGCCCTCATAGGCCAACAGGACCTCGGTCAGGAGCCGCTGCAACCGGTCGCGCGGGGGCAGGCCGTGCAGGTCCAGGCCGCAGATGCGGGAGCTGAGCTGGCTCAGATAGCTGTCGAGAACATCAAACAGCAATGCCTCCTTGCCGTCATAATAGTGATAGATATTCGCTTTCGAGATCCCGCAAGCCTGCGCGATCTGGATCATTGAGGCGCGGTCGTAGCCTTCTTCGGCAAAGAGGCGCGCCGCCGCCCCGAGGATCTGGGCGCGCTTGTGGTCGTGGTCTTTGGCAATTGTCCGAACCAAACTCTCTACCTTTTTTCCCGATTGTCGACGACGCGGCGCGCCTTTCCCTGCGATCGTTCCACACTGCCCGGGTCCCCGACCGCGATCTCGGCCGAAATCCCGACGATCTCCTTGATCCGTGAGGCAAGACGATTCCTGCAGGCCTGCCGCTGCTCTGCGCCGCTGCACGTCGGCAGGAGTTCCACATGGATCCGCATCGCATCCATATGCCCCTTCGTGAAGAGCTCGATCTGGTAGTAGGGCGCGAGATCCGCCACCGTCAGCATCTGTTCCTCGATCTGACTTGGAAACACATTGACGCCGCGCAGAATAATCATGTCATCGCAGCGGCCGGTGATTTTGGCCATCCGCCGCATCGATCGGGCCGTGCCGGGCAACAACCGGGTCAGATCGCGGGTCCGGTAGCGGACCATCGGCAACCCTTCCTTGGTCAGCGTTGAGATGACCAGCTCTCCCAATTCGCCATCGGGCAGCACATCTCCGGTTTCAGGGTCGACAACCTCCGGCAGGAAATGGTCTTCCCAGACCACCGGACCATCTTTGGTTTCGACGCATTCGCTGGCCACCCCCGGCCCCATGACCTCGGACAGGCCGTAGATATCAACGGCATGCATGTCAAAGGCCGCCTCGACCTCGCGGCGCATGGCGTCGGTCCAGGGCTCCGCCCCAAAGACGCCGACCTGCAAGGAGGACGCGCGCGGGTCCAGCCCCATGCGCACATATTGTTCGAGAATATTCAGGATGTAGGACGGGGTCACCATGATGCCGTCGGGGCGAAAATCCTCGATCAGGCGGACCTGCTTTTCCGTCTGCCCCCCGGACATCGGCACCACCGTCGCCCCGAGGCGCTCGATGCCGTAATGCGCCCCCAGCCCGCCGGTAAACAGCCCATAGCCATAGGCATTATGCACCATGTCGCCGCGCCGCAGCCCGGCTGCGCGCAAAGAGCGGGCCACCAGATCCGCCCAGATCTCGATATCCGCCTGCGTATAGCCCACCACGGTCGGTTTGCCGGTCGTCCCGGAGGACGCATGCAGGCGAATGATCCGGTCCCGCGGCACTGCGAACATGCCGAAGGGATAGGCGTCGCGCAGGTCCGCCTTGGAGGTGAACGGAAACTTTGCCAGATCCGAGAGATCCTGCAGGTCATCGGGATGGACACCCGCCGCATCAAACCGCGCCCTGTACAGGGGCACGTTCTCATACGCGTGGCGCAGCGACCATTGCAGCCGTTGCAACTGCAGGGCGCGGATCTCGTCGACAGACGCGATCTCGATCGGGTCCAGATCTCCCCGGTCCGGTGTCAAATCAAGCATTGGTGTCCTCCATCGCCTGTGTGGATCGGGCCGGTCACAAATCGGCCCCTTCGGCATCGGTCTCCTCAAACAGATGCCCGTTGACCGCGCGGGAACAGCCGCGCATCTCGGCGATCCTCCGTCCCGCCGCTGTCTTGACCGTGACGTCGTAGATGCCGCTGCGACCGGTCAGAGAGACCTCGCGGGCCTCGGCAATCAGATGATCGCCCAACTGGCCGGGCGCGGTGAAGCTGATCATGTTGTGCTGGGCCACGGTCGCCTGATTGCGGCTGTTGCAGGCAAAGGCAAAGGCGCTGTCGGCCAGCATGAAGATCACGCCACCATGACACATGCCATGACCGTTGCAGTGATGCGGCGCCACCGTCAGCGACAGACGGGCAAAGCCTTCCGCAACAGTGTCGATCTCCATGCCCGCCCATTTGGAGGCTGCATCACTGTCCCACATCGCCGCCGCTGCAGCCTGGGCCCGCTCCGTTGCACTCAAAGACATCCCCATGCTCCCCGCCCCTGAATTCTGACCTGCATTCCGGCCTGCGTCCCGACCTGAATTCCTGCCTGCGGCCTGTCCCGAATTCCCGCCCGAATTCCGGCCTGCGCTTTTCGGGACAGGCCGCATCGCTCAGGACGCCGAGCCCTGCAGACCATCGCCCCCCCCTGCGCCACTCTTCTGGCGAAAATTCTTGCATAAACCGACCGGACGGTCAATTCTATTTGACAGGAGAGGGCGGCGTCCCGGATCGGCGATTGCCCTCAAGATGGTCTGGCCTCACAGGCTGGCTTCACAGGCTGGCTTCACAGGCTGGCTTGATCGGCCCCGATGACCACGCGCGCGACATTGCGTCGGCCATCACCGGACAGGTGATCGCACGGGCCGGGCACGGCAGGCTGGACACGCAGGCGATGCTGGATCACGCCCGGACAGTCGGCGGGCCTGCGCTGCGGGCCATGACCTTTCATGACCGCGCCCGGATGCTCAAGGCACTGGCCCGCCATCTCGACAGCCACAAACAGGCGCTCTACGATCTGAGCTTTGACACCGGCGCCACGCGCAAAGACCACCTGATCGACGTGGATGGAGGCATCGCAACGGTCTTGGTCCTTGCCTCCAAGGGCCGCCGCGAAATGCCCGACGGACATGTATATATCGATGGCGAGGTCGAGCAACTCTCGCGCCAGGGGACATTTGTCGGCCAGCATATCTGCGTTCCCCGGCCGGGTGTCGCCGTGCATATCAATGCGTTCAATTTTCCGGTCTGGGGCATGCTGGAAAAGCTGGCCCCGACCCTGCTGGCAGGCGTGCCCGCCATCGTCAAACCAGCAACGGCAACCTGCTATGTGACCGAGGCCGCCGTGCGGATAATGCTGGACAGCGGCCTGTTGCCTGACGGTGCGCTGCAACTGGTCAGCGGCGGCCTCGGTGACATGCTCGACCGGCTGAACGGTCAGGACGTAGTGAGCTTTACCGGCTCCGCAGCCACCGCGCTGAAGCTGCGGCAAACCCCTGCCATTCTGGAAAACGCCGTCCGCTTCATTGCCGAACAGGACAGTCTGAACGCCTCCATCCTCGGCCCTGACGTGCAGCCCGGCACCGAGGCGTTTGCGCTGTTCCTCCGTGAGGTGCAGCATGAAATGACGGTGAAAGCGGGCCAGAAATGCACCGCCATCCGGCGCATGATCGTCCCCCGGGCCCAGGTGGCTGCGGTGATCGAGGGCTTGCGCGACGCCCTTGGTCAGATCACCATCGGCGACCCGCGTGCAGATGGGATCCACATGGGGGCCCTGGTCTCTGCCGCGCAGAAACGCGATGTGCTGGAGAAGGCGGCGCTGATCGGTCAGGAGGCCACGCGGGTCTTTGGCGATCCCGACACTTTCACCGTCCTGGGCGCGGACAGGGATGCGGGCGCCTTTGTGCCACCGATGCTCTATCACTGCGCTGACCCCGACAGCGCCCAGCACGTGCACCACACCGAGGTCTTCGGTCCACTGGCCACCGTGATGGGGTACCGGGACCTCCCCCATGCCGCAGAGCTGGCCAATCGCGGTCAGGGCTCGCTGGTGGCATCCGTTATCACGGACGATCCCTCCGTCGCACGGGAACTGACACTCAGTATCGCGGCATTTCACGGGCGGGTCTATATCAACAACGCCACGTCGATGGCGGAATCCACCGGCCACGGCGCCCCCCTGCCCCACCTCATTCACGGTGGCCCCGGACGGGCCGGCGGCAGCGAAGAGCTGGGCGGCATCCGGGCGGTAAAACACTATATGCACCGCACGGCCCTACAGGGCAGCCCGGAGATCCTGAGCGCGATCACCGGCACATGGATGCCCGGCAGTCCCGAAGCCACAGGCCCCGGCCACCCGTTCACCCGCCGGTTTGACCAGTTGACGATCGGAGAGACCCTGCACACGCCGCCGAGACTGATATCCAGTGACGACATCGACCATTTTGCCACCTTCACGGGGGATCGGTTTTACGCGCATATGGACGATGCGGCGGCGGCGCGAAATCCATTCTTTCCGGGCCGCGTTGCCCATGGATATCTTCTGCTGTCCTTCGCCGCCGGGATGTTCGTACAGCCCGACGAAGGGCCGGTTTTGGCCAACACCGGCCTCGACTCCCTGCGGTTCATGAAGCCCGTCACGCCGGGCGACAGCATCACGGTCCGCCTCACTGTCAAGGCCAAGACCCCCCGGACCAAGAGCTACGGCGAAGTCCGCTGGCATGTGACGCTGACCAACCAGACCGACGATCCGGTGGCGGAATATGACCTGCTGACAATGGTCGCCCTTTGAGCGCCTTTTGAGCGCCCGGTGAATCCCCTGTGCATACCCTGTGAGCGCCCCGCCCCCCCTGTGCGCACCCTGTGAACCGGGACATGCCTCGCGCGGGGGCTGGCGCTTGACCGGTTCCGCGCCTATTCTGACCCGATGAGCACAGATGCACAGGACTGGTTTTCCTCCGCCATCGGGGCGCTTGCGGATCAGCAGGGCCAACGGGTCTGGTCTGTCATCATCTCCTTTCTCGGCGATATGGCGCAGGGCGAAGGGGCCGGGATCAGCAGCGCGGCCCTGACACGAGTGATCACACCGCTTGGCATCAAACCCGAAGCCATCCGCGTCGCCCTGCATCGTCTGCGCAAGGACGGCTGGACCGAAAGCGAACGCCGCGGGCGTGGGTCCGTGCATTTCCTCACCCCGCACGGACGCGCCCAATCGGCCTTGGTCACGCCCCGAATCTATTGCCGCACCGCCTGCACCACGCCGGAGTGGCACGTCCTGATCGCGGGCACCCCCTCCGGCCTAGAGCTTCTGGACGCGCTTTCGGATCAATCACAGGACAGCCTGATCCGCGTCAATCGCCACACCGGACTGGCGCCGGGACCCGCTCCGGGTCAGATGGCCGAAATGCTGGTTCTCGACGCCAATGTGGCCGAGGTGCCGGACTGGCTGCGCAGCCAGCTCTACCCGCAGACGCTGCATCATGGCTGCGCCGCATTGGACGCCGCATTGCAGCCCCTTGGCGCCCCGCCCGCGCTGGATCCGCTGCGGCGCGCCTGCCTCAGGACCCTGATCGTGCATCGCTGGCGGCGTATCGTCCTGCGCCACCCGTACCTGCCCGAGCGGTTCCACCCGGAGGGCTGGGCCGGAGAATCCTGCCGCCAAAAGGTCTTTGCGCTTCTGGATGCTCTGCCACAGCCCAGCCTGACGGAGCTTGAACAGGCAGACCCCTTGCCGATGATGGATGTCACCCCCCACTAGACAGAGACAACATCCTGAGAAGGATCAACAAAATCGAGGCGACAGAAAAAACATTCCCAAAACGGCGCCTTGCGTCGATTTCACCCTTGACCCTTTGGACGCCATTCCGTACATCGCCTCCACACAGCGAGCGGCGGAGTAGCTCAGTTGGTTAGAGCAGCGGAATCATAATCCGCGTGTCGGGGGTTCAAGTCCCTCCTCCGCTACCACCCTTCCCAGACAGATCAAGATATGCATCGCTGATCCGGCGGATCAGGAGCTGATCCTGCGACCCGAGCCGCGGATTGGCCTGTGCCAGACCGCACAGGTCCCGAGCATCGCGGCATCATGTCCGACGCAGATGTCACATGCGCCCCGCTTGCGGGCGCGCCGCAGTCTGTTGCCAACCAATCCCCCCTCCCCACATGTATCCGCCAGCCACGGCAGGGAGTGCACGCACACGGCTCACCTTGCGTTCGGCGCGAGAAAAAGAGATCACCGGACACCAGAAGGTGAACAAAAATTTGCGCACGTAAACCTTTCAGGTCAAAGTAGGCCCAAATAAGCCGCAGTCAGCAAACGATCACGGCAGGGATGAGAGAAGGACCGCCATGCAAAACTCCAAGATCCGCAATATGGAGGAGCTTGCCAGCGTCAGTGGCATATCACGTCCGACCCTGTCGAAATACTTCAATGATCCCGACAGCGTCCGCGCCTCGACCCGCAAGAGGATCGAAGCCGCGCTGGAGACCTACGACTACCGGCCCAACATCTATGCGATGAACCAGAACCGGCGCCTGACCAAGAACATTGGCATCGTTGTTCCCTATCTGGCCGATCCATTTTTTGCCGAAATCGCCAGGGTGATCGAGGACCTGGTGATCGAGGGCGGCTTTCGTCCGATCCTGCTGAGCTCCCACGGCAACACCCAGCAAGAGATCGAAAATCTCGACTCCCTGCAGTCGATCCGCCCGGCCGGCGTGCTGATGGCTCCGCTCGGGCGCAACTCTGACGTGGCGGCCGCCGAACGGTTTTGCGCCGAAGTTCCCACCGTGCTTTTTGACAATTCCATTGGCGACCTGGGCGAGGCCTTCTTTGGCCTGGACAACCCGCAAAGCGTTGGAACTATGGTGAAATACCTCTGCAGCACCGGCGAACCCCCGGCGTTTTTCGAAATGCGCACGCCAACAAACCCGAACGCCTACAAGCGCCGGAACGCCTATATCGAAACCATGGAAATGCTCGGCCTCTCCCCTCAGCTGATTCAAGTGGATGGGGACACATGGGAGTTTGAGAAAATCGGATACGAGGGCGGCCTCGATGCCATTCAGAACCGTCGGCTGGGCACCAATACCGTCCTTTGCTCGAATGACCGTCTGGCGATCGGCTTTCTGGCGGCGGCCTATGAATGCGGCCTTCGCGTCGGCCGCGGCCCGAGCTATGCGCTCCGGGTAGCCGGCCATGATGACCACCCCTATGCCCGCTTCACCTGCCCGCCGCTGACCACCGTGGCACAGGACTATGCCGCCATTGCCACCAAAAGCGTGGAGGCGATTCTGTCTCTCATCGAATCAGGTGAGCGGGCCGAATCCCGGGTGACGACGCTGTTTTCCGGCAAGCTGATCGAACGCGTCTCCGCCTAAGGCCTTGAGAATTCAAGCCCTGCGCCAAAAATTTACGCGCGTAAATTATTTATTGACGAAACGTTAAGCATCCAACTACCGTGTCTACACAACATCCAGACATCAGGGAGGATTAGGATGTACTTGAAGAACGCTTTCGGAGCGGCGGCGACAGTGTCGCTACTCATGACGTCTTCAGCAATTGCAGAAACGATCACCATTGCGACCGTGAACAACGGCGACATGATCCGCATGCAGGGGCTGACCGACGATTTCACTGCAAAAACCGGCCATGAGGTCGAATGGGTCACACTGGAAGAAAACGTGCTGCGCCAGCGTGTGACCACGGACATCACCACCAAGGGTGGCCAGTTCGACATCATGACCATCGGCATGTACGAGACGCCGATCTGGGGCAAGAACGGCTGGCTGGTGCCGCTGAACGACCTGCCTGCGGACTATGACGTCGACGATATCCTGCCCGCGATGCGCGGTGGCCTGAGCTATGACGACACGCTTTATGCGGCGCCGTTCTATGGTGAGAGCTCCATGATCATGTATCGCACCGACCTGATGGAAAAGGCCGGTCTGGAGATGCCCGAGGCACCGACCTGGGCATTCGTCGCCAACGCAGCCCGTGCGATGACCGACAAGGACAACGAGATCTACGGCATCTGCCTGCGCGGTAAAGCGGGCTGGGGCGAGAACATGGCCTTCCTGACGGCGACCTCGAACGCCTTTGGCGCGCGCTGGTTCGACGAAAACTGGACAGCGCAGTTCGACAGCGAGGAATGGGCAACCACCCTGAACTTCTACATCGACCTGCTGAACGATGCGGGCCCTCCGGGTGCCTCCAACAACGGTTTCAACGAAAACCTGTCGCTGTTCCAGCAAGGCAAATGCGGCATGTGGATCGACGCCACGGTGGCGGCATCTTTCGTGACCAACCCGGATGATTCCACCGTCGCCGACAAGGTCGATTTTGCCCTCGCCCCCGACACCGGCCTGGACCGCCGCAGCAACTGGCTCTGGGCCTGGGCTCTGGCCATTCCTGCGGGCACCCAAAAAGAAGGTGCAGCCAAGGAATTCATCCAATGGGCCACCTCGAAGGAATACATCGAGCTGGTCGCGGAAAACGAAGGCTGGGCCAATGTGCCTCCGGGCGCTCGGACCTCTCTCTATGAGAACCCAAACTACAAAGCCGTGCCGTTTTCGGAAATGACACTGAAATCGATCCTCTCGGCGGATCCGCTCAACCCGACAGTTGATGCGGTCCCCTATGTCGGGGTCCAGTTTGTCGCCATTCCGGAATTCGCAGGTATCGCGTCCCAGGTCGGTCAGGAATTTTCCGCCGCATTGGCCGGTCAGCAAACCGCTGAAGAAGCTCTGGCAAAAGCACAGGCTCTGACCTCCGAAGAAATGGAAGCTGCAGGCTACTAAACCGCACTCCTCCTGGACCAGGGACCGCGCTCTTTGCGATCTCTGGTCTTTTTTTCCCAACTGTCTATTTCCGAGACGGGCCCGCCCGTCCAATGATGAGGCTCCCATGGCTACCCAGCATTCCCGCTCAGCCGCGCGCATCATGATGGCCCCCGCCGTTATCCTGCTTCTTGGTTGGATGCTAGTTCCGCTGACGATGACCGTCTTGTTTTCGTTCAAGAAATACCTCCCCCTGCGCGGAGGCGACCTCGGCTGGGTCGGCTTTGACAACTACGTGCGCTTTGTCAGCTCCTCGGCGTTCTGGCCCAGTGTCCAGGTTACTTTGGTGATCGTCGGCGGCGTTCTCGCCATCACGGTTGCCCTTGGCGTGCTGCTGGCCTTGCTGCTGGATCAGCCGATGTGGGGCCAGGGCATCGTCCGCATTCTCGTCATCGCGCCCTTCTTCGTGATGCCCACCGTCTCCGCATTGGTGTGGAAGAACATGTTCATGGACCCCGTGAACGGGCTCTTTGCGCATCTGTGGAAATTCTTCGGCGCCGAGCCTGTCTCCTGGCTGTCCGAGGCCTCGATCCAGTCGATCATCATGATCGTCAGCTGGCAATGGTTGCCATTCGCGACGTTGATCCTGCTGACCGCGATCCAATCGCTGGACAGTGAACAGCTCGAGGCATCGGAGATGGACGGCGCCAGCCCCCTCGCCCGCTTCGGCTATATCATTCTGCCGCACCTTGGCCGGGCCATCACCGTTGTGGTGCTGATCCAGACGATCTTCCTGCTGTCGATCTTTGCAGAGATCTACGTCACCACCCAGGGCGCCTTCGGCACCAGAACGCTGACCTTCCTGATCTTTCAGCGCGTGCTGGAGAGCCAGAACGTCGGCCTCGGATCTGCAGGCGGTGTCTACGCCATCATCCTCGCCAATATCGTTGCCGCATTCCTGATGCGCATCGTTGGCAAGAACCTCGACTCATAAAGGGGACCTGACACATGGCACGCTCTGTTACCCAACAACGCAAGGCGATCAATACTGCAGTTGCATGGGCCGTTGGTCTTCTGATCTTCTTCCCGATCCTGTGGACAATCCTGACCTCTTTCAAGACCGAAGCGCAGGCGATCAACGATCCGCCCCTGTTCCTGTTCTTTGACTGGACGCTCGAGAATTACGCCGTTGTTCAGGAACGCTCCGACTACATGCGGTTCCTGTGGAACTCCATCATCATCGCGGGCGGGTCTACCATTCTCGGGATCATCATCGCGGTTCCGGCGGCCTGGTCGATGGCCTTCGTGCCGTCGAAACGGACCAAGGATATCCTGCTGTGGATGCTCTCGACCAAGATGCTGCCTGCGGTGGGCGTGCTCTACCCGATCTATCTGGTCTTCATTCGCCTCGGGCTTCTGGACACCCGCATCGGTCTGGTCGTGGTTCTGATGCTGATCAACCTGCCGATCATCATCTGGATGCTCTACACCTATTTCAAGGAAATCCCCGGTGAGATCCTTGAGGCCGCCCGCATGGATGGCGCGACCCTGAAGGAAGAAATCCTCTATGTGCTGACGCCGATGGCCGTGCCGGGGATCGCCTCCACCTTGCTTTTGAACATCATTCTCGCCTGGAACGAGGCCTTCTGGACGCTGAACCTGACCGCCGCCAAAGCAGCGCCGCTGACGGCCTTCATCGCCAGCTACTCCAGCCCCGAAGGGCTCTTTTACGCAAAACTCAGCGCAGCCTCGACCATGGCCATCGCGCCGATCCTGATCCTTGGCTGGTTCAGCCAGAAACAACTTGTGCGCGGCCTGACCTTTGGCGCTGTGAAATAAGGACGACAACTATGGGACGTATTACACTCGACAAGGTGACCAAACGCTTTGGCACGGCAGAGGTCATCCCGCCCTTGGATTTGACGATTGAAGATGGCGAATTCACAGTCTTTGTCGGCCCCTCGGGCTGCGGCAAATCCACCCTTCTGCGCCTGATCGCCGGGCTGGAGGACGTCAGTTCCGGACAGATCCGCATCGATGGCGAAGACGCCACCATGACACCGCCCGCCAAACGCGGTCTCGCCATGGTGTTCCAATCCTACGCGCTCTATCCGCATATGTCGGTCCGCAAGAACATCGCCTTTCCGATGAAGATGGCAAAGATGCCGCAGGAAGAACAGGACCGCCGGATTGCATCCGCAGCCAAGGCGCTCAACCTGACGGACTATCTCGAACGCCGCCCCGGTCAATTGTCCGGCGGTCAGCGTCAGCG
Source organism: Alphaproteobacteria bacterium MedPE-SWcel (assembly GCA_001874255.1). GTDB lineage: Bacteria > Pseudomonadota > Alphaproteobacteria > Rhodobacterales > Rhodobacteraceae > Epibacterium. The sequence continues at coordinate 133,723 of MPDC01000003.1, read as the reverse complement.
GGTCGCGATCGGCCGCGCCATCGTGCGCGAACCCTCGGCCTTTCTCTTTGACGAACCCCTCTCCAACCTCGATGCGGCCCTGCGTGTCGGCATGCGCCTGGAGATCTCCGAGCTGCACAAACGCCTGCAGACCACCATGGTCTATGTGACGCATGATCAGGTCGAGGCCATGACAATGGCGGATAAGATCGTCGTGCTGCGGGCCGGATATGTCGAACAGGTCGGCTCGCCGCTGGATCTCTATCACGCCCCGCAAAACATCTTTGTTGCGGGTTTCATCGGCTCGCCAAAGATGAATTTCATCGAAGGGGCCGAGGCCGCGAAATACAACGCGCACACCATTGGCGTGCGCCCCGAACATATCGCCATCAGCGACAGCGAGGGCCCTTGGAGCGGCGTCGTGGGGGTCTCGGAACACCTGGGCTCTGATACGTTCTTTCATATCCACAACACCGGCCTGGCCGAAACCATCACCGTGCGCGCCGACGGCGAGGTCGGCTTTCGCCACGGCGACCGGGTGCATCTGTCGCCGCGGACCGATGTCATCCACCGCTTTGATGCCGAAGGACTGAGGATCAACGCATGAGGCTGGACGGCAAGACAGCCCTGATTACCGGAGCGGCACGCGGGATCGGCAGGGCCTTTGCCGAACGCTACGTCCGCGAGGGGGCGCGTGTCGCCATTGCCGACCTCGACATCGCCCGCGCCCGCGCCACGGCCACCGAGATCGGCCCCATGGCCTTCGCGGTGGAAATGGATGTGAGCCGACAGGACAGTATCGACGCGGCGGTTGCCACCACGGTTGAAGTGTTGGGCCGGATCGACATTCTCGTCAACAACGCCGCCATTTTTTCAGCCGCCCCGATTGTCGAAATCAGCCGCGAGGACTTCGGCCGCGTGTTCGATATCAATGTGGCGGGCACGCTGTTCACCATGAAAGCCGTGGCCAAACACATGATTTCCCGCGGTGGTGGCGGCAAGATCATCAATATGGCCAGCCAGGCCGGGCGCCGCGGCGAAGCGCTGGTGGCGGTCTATTGCGCCTCCAAGGCGGCGATCATCAGCCTGACGCAATCGGCGGGGCTGAACCTGATCAATCATGGCATCAACGTCAATGCCATCGCCCCCGGTGTCGTCGACGGCGAACATTGGGACGGCGTCGATGCCTTTTTTGCCAAATATGAGCACAAGGCCCCCGGCCAGAAGAAACGTGAGGTCGGCGAAGCCGTGCCCTACGGACGCATGGGCACGCCGGAGGATCTGACCGGCATGGCCGTGTTCCTCGCCAGCCACGATGCCGACTACGTGGTGGCCCAGACCTATAATGTAGACGGCGGAAACTGGATGAACTGATGACTGCGTTGCCCCTGACCCCTGCCCCGCTGACAAATGCCACATTGGCCAGCCTTCCTGCGGTGATCGCCCGCCCGACCTATGACCGCGCCGCGCTGACGCCCGGTATCGTGCATATCGGCCTCGGCAACTTTCATCGTGCCCATCAATCCTGGTACCTGCATCGGCTGATGCAGCAGGGCGAGGCGCTCGATTGGGCGATCCTCGGCGCGGGCGTGCGCCCCTATGATGCGGCCATGCGGGAAAAACTGATCGCGCAGGACTGCATGACGACGCTGATCGAACTGTCGCCAAATTCCACCAGCGCCGAAGTTGTCGGCTCCATGATCGATTACCTGCCGATCGAAGAGGGCAACGGCGCCCTGATCGCAGCGATGGCGCGTCCCGAAATCCGCATCGTCGCCCTGACCGTCACCGAAGGCGGCTATTATCAGGATCCGGTCAACGGGCAGTTTGACGCGGCGCATGCCGACATCCGCCATGACATCGACACTCCCGGCAGCCCGCGGACTGCCTTTGGCGCCATCGTCGCCGCCCTTGATCTGCGGCGCAGGGACGGCACCGGCCCTTTCACCGTGCAGAGTTGCGACAACCTGCAGGGCAATGGCGCAATCACGCGGCAAACCATTCTCGGGCTGGCCCGTGCCATCGATGCCGATCTGGCCGCCTGGATCGAGGCAGAGGTCAGCTTTCCCAATTCCATGGTCGACTGTATCGTGCCGGCCACGGGTGCCGCCGAAATTGCCAATGCCGAACAGCTCGGCGTGGCCGATCAGGCGCCGGTGACACATGAGCCCTACCGGCAATGGGTGATCGAAGACGATTTCTGCGCCGGTCGTCCCGATTGGGACCAGGTTGGGGCCACCTTTACGGACGCCGTGCATGACTATGAAACCATGAAGATCCGCATCCTGAACGCGGGGCATCAGGTCATTGCCAATGCGGGGGAATTGCTGTCCTGCACCACAATCGCGGAATGCATGACCGACGCGGATATCGCCGGATTGTTCCACCGGGTGCAAGCCGAAGAAATCGCGCCCTATGTGGCGGCGGTGCCGGAAATCACGCCAACGGACTATGTGACCCTGATCGCCAGCCGGTTCTCCAACCCGGAGATCCGCGACACCACCCGTCGCGTGGCGTTTGATGGCTCGTCCCGTCACACCGGATTCATTCTGCCGATCCTGCGGGATGCGCTGGCCGCAGGCGGGCCGGTCGAGGGCCTCGCCTTGGTCGAAGCCCTCTGGGCCCGTATGTGCGCAGGCACCCGAGAAGACGGCAGCGCAATTGCCCCCAATGACCCGAAATGGGATGCGCTGACGGCTGCAGCACAGGCGGCCCGTCAGGATCCGGCGGTCTGGCTCGCGCAAAAGGGGCTCTATGGCCCGCTCGCCGATGCCCCCGCCTTTGCGGAGGCCTTTGCAGGATGGCTGCGCCTGATCTGGAACGAGGGAACCCGTGCGGCGCTGCGCCGCTATCACACGCCGCTCTAGCATCCTCCCGGCTCACCCGTGACCGGAGCTGTTGACCAGAGCTGTCCGCCATGCGGGCGGCTCCTGTCCCTGCCGGTTGATCTTGCAGCCGGTCAACCTGCAATGGCGCCTTGCAGTAGGGCGCTGTTCGTCGGCGCTGTTCGTCGAGGTCAGCAACTCGGCCGATATTCGGAGCCCGCCAGTCCAAGATCGCTGAGTGACTTGAGATCAGAGCGCGCCTTTGACAGGTGATCCAGCCGCTGCGCCAATCCGCTCAGCCGCGGGTCTTCCAGCATCAGGCATCCCTGGCGGATGTGCCCCGTCTCGTCGCAGGTTGCCTGGCACCGCCAGACACCGGTGTTGACCAAGCTGCGCATGTCGCGCGATGGGGGCAGCGGATGGCTGCGTAGCCCGCGGTCCAGCCCGCGCCCCTGCTGTTTGTCGATCTCCGGGCCGGGCGACAGTCGCGCCTCTCCCGGCGCGTGGAGCGCAACCAGTGTCAGCACCGCCGCCACCAACACAGACCACCGACGCTGATGGCCCCGTGGCGCAAAACCCGAGCGAAAACGTCCCATTCAGATCCTATTCTTCCAGTGCCGCGCCGAGCCTTGCGATCTGAAACGATGATCACAAAGGCCCGGCAACGGCACAACCGCCCATTCCACAACGCCACCCTAGCGTTGCAGACAAAGAAACCATGCCCGCGTTAACGCCACCTTTCCAGCATCGGAAAGCCGCAACCAAATATTCAGACAACTTTCACAAAGATGAAGGCGTCAGCCCGACGCATCCAGCGGCAGCGGCGGCGTTGTGCCGCTGTCTTCCAGATGCCAGATCGCACTCCAGCTGCCGTCTGTGCGGCTGAGTTCCAGATAGTTGCGCTCGGCCGCATAGCGGTGTTTCTGCCCCGGCAAGGGGTGGATCCGGATCGGATAGCCGGGAACCGGCGCATCCCCCAGCCCGGCCAAAGCGCCAAGGCCCCGTGCATAGCTTTGCGCCGGGGCCCGGTGTGCAATGCCGGAGGCGACCAACTGGTGAATGCGGCGGTCGCCCGTTCCCATCTCGGCCCGCGTCGCAAGGTGGATTTCCCCGGACAGGACCGTGACCGGAGCGGTCTCTCGCCACGTCAGTGCCTGCTTCAACATGCGGGTCCATTCGTCGCGATGGGCCCGACTCTGCCACTGATCGCGCAGGTCGTCCTCGTATTTCTGGATGGTGGGGATCATCAGCATGAAGCGTTCGACCAGAGACAGCCGCGGCCCCAGAAGTGGGACGCTCGAAATCACGAATGTATGCGTGTCTCCGGGCGTCATCGCCTCGGTGGCGGACCAGCCATAGGCCCCCATCACCCGGCGACGCTGCCGTTCTGCCCGCAGATCCGGCGCAAGGAACTGCACGCCCGGCAGCGCACGTTGCCATGACAGGGAGGTGCCGCTGGCGTCGAGAAAGAGATCGGGGATATCCTCCTCTGTCGCGGCGTGCTGGAACAGCAGATACATTTCCCGCGCGACCCGAAACAGGCATTGCCCCACCTCGGAATGGGTACGGCTTTCGTACAAAGAGCCCCAGCCGTCGCAAATGTCGTGGTCATCCCAGATCGCCAGCGTCGGCACCCGCGCCATGATCCAGGCCGGGGACTCGCCGAACAAGGCCTGCACATAGCGATCCGCAAAGCGCAGCCGCAGATGATCGGCGAGATCTTCCAGGTCTTCGGCATTCTTCGGTCGGACAACCCGCTCTGGCCAGTCATTGCTGAGGGGGTGGCCCAATGTGGCCTCATCGGCATAGATCTGGTCGCCGCCCTGCAACAAAAGCGCAAAGGGCGCCCGCTTGTGTTCGGCACACATATCCGCCCACATGAGATTGCGCTCGTCCTGATCGCGATCCAGATCCCCCTCCTCCTCGCCGTTGCAGGAGGCAAATGCGATCCGAAGATCGCCGGTGACCTCGGTCTGCACCGGGTAGGTCTCGTCGCCGAGCGTATATGCACCGGCGCCCTGCGGCAGCGCGAAATCGAAACGCCAGACCGCATTCTCGCCGATCTCGCGCAGGCAGATAGCCTCATGTTCCCTGTCGGCAGCCCGCAAGAGGCCCGGAGTTTCACCAAGTGGGAGCAGAACCATGGCAGCCAGCTGCAGATCCGCCCCCTCCAGACCGCGATAATACAGAATGGGTCCGAGCCGGGCCGGGCCGAATTGCGATGTCATATGCCGTCTTCCTGCCTTCGGTTTCGGTCCTGAACACGGTCAGACCAGTGAAATACTTTTGACGCTCCGGGACGCCTCAGCCCCCCGCGCGTGACCACTGCTCGATTTGCGGCGCGCCCGCAGGGTGAACTCCCTATGGCTCTTTCTGTTCCAATCGGCGTCTGTCCCATGCGCCCTGCCCTCCGGTGCCTGCTCCGGGGATCAGGCCGGTTCAGGGCGCCTGTCGCCTCCACTCAGGTCACCTGCACCCGCAGCGGGGCAAAGGGGGCGCAGGTCAGCTCCAGAATGTCACCCCGTGCGACCGGCCCCACCCCCGAGGGTGTCCCCGTCAGGATCACATCGCCGGCCGCCAGCGTATAGTAGCGCGACAGATGGGCGATCATTGCCGGAACCTTCCAGATCATCTGATTGAGATCCCCGTCCTGGCGGGGGGCGCCATTGATGGTCAGCCGCAGGGCGCCTGCGCTCGGGTGACCGACCTCCGCCACCGGATAGAGCGGCCCCACCGGTGCGGCGTGTTCAAAGGATTTGCCGATCTCCCAGGGGCGGCCCATTTTCTTGGCCGCGCCCTGCAGATCCCGCCGGGTCATGTCCAGCGCCAACCCATAGCCCCAGACATGGTCCAGCGCCGCGCTCTCTGCTATGTCGCGCCCGCCCGTCCCCAAGGCCACCAGCAGTTCCGCTTCGTGATGGACGTCCTCGCTCATCACCGGGTAGGGAAAGCGGCCAGAGCCATCCAGACAGTCCGGGTTCTTCTGGAAAAAGAACGGCGGCTCGCGGTCAGGATCATGGCCCATCTCCACCGCATGGGCGGCATAGTTCCGCCCGATACAATAGACCCTGCGCACCGGAAACAGCGCCGCACTCCCGTGCACCTCCAGAACGGGCTGCGGCGGCGGAGCAATGACATAGTCGGACATTTGGCGTTCCTTCACTGTGTGGTCCCTCGGTGATACCCTGTGCTCATCGCAGCGCCAAGCTCCGGGCACCCGGTGTTTCACGCCGACAAAGCCCCGACATGGCTGGCCCCGCAGTCCCCGCCCCCCTCCCGGTGCAGCCGACGGAGTTTCACGCTCACGTGTCTCGGCCGTGTTTCGGCGTCCCCCTGGGGACTTCCTGGGCCACACCAGTGATTTTGGAGCAACCGCACAATAATTGCGCAACAGATCCAGAAAATAAGCAGCGAATGATAAAACGCGGGTCTCCTGCGTTTGCCTCCGGCAAGTGGCGACCTAAGCTCATACTATCGCCCGTCCTGCAAAGAGGCATTTCATGCGCCGGCTTCTCGTATTCAGTGACCTCGACGGCACGCTGTTGGATCATGAGACCTATTCATACGCGCCCGCCCTGCCTGCCATCGCGCAGATCAAAGCCCGAGGCGGGTTGTTGATCTTGGCGAGTTCCAAAACAGCTGCCGAGATTCTGGCGCTGCATCAGGAACTTGACCTCGGGGACACGCCAATGATCGTCGAAAACGGTGCGGCCTGCATCGACGCCGCTGCGGTTGGCACGCAGGATGCGGACTATCGTGCAATCCGGCAGGTCCTGCGGAGCCTGGACGCCCCCTTTCGCGGCTTTGGCGATATGAGCGTGGAGGAAGTCAGCCGGCAGACCGGCCTGGACATGGCCGCCGCGAAACGCGCCAAGGCCCGTCAGTTCAGCGAACCGGGCCTGTGGGACGGTGATGCCGGTCAACAGGCGGCCTTTCTCGCGGCGCTTGCCCGGCACGGGATCGCAGCCCGGCAGGGAGGCCGCTATCTGACGCTTTCCTTTGGCGCGACCAAGGCGGATCAGATGCACCTTCTCCGCAAAAAACACGCCCCGTGTTTCACGGTTGCACTCGGGGATGCCCCCAATGACATCGAAATGATCGCCGCCGCCGATCGCGGCGTGATCATCCGCAACGATCACAGCCCGCATCTGCCGACCCTCCCGAACGAACTTCAGGTCTTGCGAACAGATCTGCCCGGACCTGAAGGCTGGTGCGCAGCAATGCTCCAGATTCTCAGCGAATGGGACCAACATCAGAAAGGAACCGCCTCGAATGGCTGATTTTCACCAGAACGGCAATATCGCCCAATTTCACGATCTGCGCTGTCGCCCGGTGGAAGAACTGGAATACGAACTGACGGCCTTTTCGCAGACGCGCAAGATCTCGTTGATCCTGCCGTGCCTTTACTCCGAACTGGAAGGGCCCGCGCTCGGCAACATCGTGAATGAGCTGGCAAAAGCGCCCTATCTCCATGACATCGTCATCGGTCTGGATCGTGCAACCGAAGCCGAATTCCGACACGCGCGCGAGTTCTTCTCTGTGCTGCCGCAAAACCATCGGGTGCTGTGGAATGACAGCCCGCGCATGCAGGCTCTTGGTGCAGAATTGGGAGAACAGGGCCTGGCGCCGCCCGAACCCGGCAAGGGGAAAAACGTCTGGTCCTGCATTGGCTATCTGCTTGCCAACGCCGAGAGCTCTGTGGTGGCGATCCACGACTGCGACATTACCACCTATTCAAAGGACATGCTGGCCCGGCTCGTCTACCCGGTGGCCCATCCGGCCTTTTCCTATCAGCTTTCCAAAGGCTTCTATGCCCGCGTCGGCGGTGGTAAACTGAATGGGCGCGTGTCGCGGCTGTTGGTGTCGCCGCTTCTCATTGCGCTCAAGCGGACCATCGGAGACCGGGACTACATCGATTATCTGCGCAGTTTCCGCTATCCGCTCTCGGGAGAGATGGCGCTGCGGACCTCCTTGCTCGCGGATCTCCGCATCCCCTCCGACTGGGGGCTGGAAATCGGTGTCCTGTCAGAGGCCTGGCGCAATCTCGGGCGCAAGGCGGTGTGTCAGGTGGAAATCGCCGACAACTATGACCACAAGCACCAGACCCTCAGCCCGGAGGATGCAACGGCCGGTTTGAACCGCATGTCAACGGACATCTGCAAGGCGGTTTTCCGCAAGCTCGCCGCCGATGGCACCGTGTTCACTCCCAATATCTTTCGCACGCTCAAGGCGACCTACTACCGCTCCGCGCTCGATCTGCTGGAATCCTATTCCCATGATGCGACCATGAACGGACTGAAAATGGACCGGCATGGCGAAGAGAAAATGGTGGAGATGTTCGCCAATAACATCATGACGGCCGGGCAGATCTTTCTTGAAAACCCACACGAGAGCCCCTTCATCCCGAACTGGAACCGGATCCATTCCGCAAACCCGACCTTTCTCGGTGATCTGAAGGCCGCCGCCATTGCCGATGAGGCGGAGTATTCCGCAGCCTGACCGGCACCGGGGCACTGGACCGTATCAAACAGGGGGAGTGCCCGCCGTCAGGGGCCCTCTGCCCACCCGGCCGCATCCGAAACCGCCGCGAGCAAGACCGCCAGCGTGAAGGACAGCGACGGCAGGTGCCACCCAGCTCGCCTCCCAGTCAACCTTTCGGTCAGCCCCCCAGTCATCTTCCTGGTCATCCTCCCGGTCGGTTGGTAATCCAGCGGCATTGGTACGGCGTCAGGGAAATTGTGGCTTCTCCCTCAAAAACCTCACCGGTCAGCAGGTCATACCACTCCTCACCTTCGATCAGGTTCAATGCGGACGGCGGCAGAATGACATCATCCGCACTGACGTTGTGAAGAGCAAAAATCGACTGCGCCCGATCCAGCGATTGCCGCCACAACGCATAGACACGGTCCTCAAGCTGCAAGGTAAATTGCGTTGCGTTGGGGTGGAATGCAGGTTGCTGCGCGCGAATGCGCAATCGGTCGGACAGCGCCGTCAGCACCCGCGCTTGCTCTGTCTCCGGATCGGCCAGCCGCTGTGTCAGCTCGGGATAGTCCCAGCGGTGACGGTTGATCGCACGGTTCATCCCCCGCCGCGCCACCGCTTCGTGATCATTGGGCGTCGCCAGCATGGCATGGATATAGAACGCGGGAATGCCCTCGAGGCTCATCGGGATCGTCTGCGAGCAAATGAAACGCGCAACCTTCAGGTCATCCTCACCAGCGAAGGTGCGCGTCATCGCGTCAAATAGTGTACAGTTCACCTCATATGGGGCCTGGCCGCCATCCGGCAGCGACCGCATCGACACAAGCCCGCCGCTGTCGCGAATGGTCTCGATCATCCGGTCCACTTCTTCCTGCGGCAGCACGCCCTCGGCGGGCCGCATGCCGATACCATCGTGACTGGCGGTGAAGTTGAGATAGGCACATCCCAGAGGCGCCGGCGGCATCGCCCGCGCCCATTTCCGCAAATAGGTCGCAGACCCCGCCAGCATCGCATGCAGGACCAGAGGCGGCAGCGGGAAATTATAGACCACATGCGCCTCATTGCGGTTGCCGAAGTAGCTCAGGTTTTCGGCTCGCGGCACATTCGTTTCCGTCAACAGCACCACGGTCTCGGTCGCATAATCCGCCAGAAGCCGCAGCAGCTGTACGATCGCGTGGGTCTCGGGCAGGTGAATGGAGCTGGTGCCGACCTGCTTCCAGATAAACGCCACCGCATCCAGCCGGATGATCCGCACGCCCTGGTCGATATGGATCCGAATGATCCGCAGGATCTCCAGCAGGACTTCCGGATTCTCGAAATTCAGATCCACCTGGTCATGGCTGAACGTGCACCAGACGTTCTTCACCCCATTTGCCGTTTCCACTTCCTGCAGCAGCGGCGTTGTGCGCGGACGCACGACCGCAGACAGATCATCCTCGGGGCTGGCTTCGTAAAAGAACGCATCAAAAGGCGCCTGCCCTTGCCGATAGGCATTGAACCAGGGGCTTTGCGAGGAAACATGGTTCAGCACCATGTCCGACATCAAATGAAACGCCGCCCCGATCCGGCGAATATCCGCCCAATCCCCCAGCTCCGGATTCACCTTGCGATAGTCGGTCACCGCAAATCCGTCATCGGACGTGTAGGGAAAAAACGGCAGGATATGCACGCCGTCAACCACACCCTTCATGTGACGCAGCAAAAAATCATACAACAGATCCAGCGGCTTATGGGATCCATCCACGATCGAATTGCCGTAGGTGATCAACAGGGCGTCTGCTTCCGACCATAGACCATTGCCGGGCCTGCGCGGCCTTTTGCGCCGATGTGACTCCTCGGGCCAAAAGGCCTCAACCACCTTGGAGCCCAGGATTTCACTATCAAGATCTGGATAAATATCGCTCAAAAGCCGCGACAGGCGGGTCCCGAATGACGCGCTGCCTGATGCCATTTTGCTGTACTCCCCGATTTTCAGTCGATGATTTCCGCTTTGTGCTCAGATGCTTCGATCACATGGGGCCATCCCGTACAACTTAGGACCAGCCCGCCCCTCTCGTAAACCTTCAGCGACCAAAGTTGCAGCACCTCCGGGCAAACTGTTCATTTTTTTTGCAGACGCCGTGACGCCATCCGGAACCGCTCTACAACTTCTGGTATCCTGAGGCCCGATGGTCCTGTCCCGATCCGCTGCGAGAGAGGGCTTGATCGACGGTGGCGTTAGCGATAACGATTACGGCGAGTGAGAGCGGCACCGCCAGGGTGCCGCGCCCGGAAAACCGAACCGGAGTTATAGTTCAGATGACCCTGAAAATTGCGATCAATGGATTTGGCCGGATAGGCCGGAACGTACTGCGTGCCCTTCTCGAGAACGATACCACGGACGTCGAAGTCGTCGCGATCAACGACCTCGCCCCCCCGGCCACCCAGGTCCACCTGCTGAAATACGACAGTGTCCATGGCCGCCTGGACGCGGAAGTGGTGGTCGAAGGTGACACCATGAAAGTCGGCCGTCACGAAATCCGCCTGACCGCCATCCGCAATCCCGAAGAGCTGCCTTGGTCCGATGTAGATGTCGCCTATGAATGCACCGGCTTGTTCACATCCCGCGACAAGGCCGGCCTGCTTCTGAAGAACGGCTCGAAGCGCGTGCTGATTTCCGCTCCCGGTACCGATGTCGACCGAACAGTGGTCTTCGGCGTCAATGACGGTGAATTGTCGGCGCAGGATGTAATTGTCTCAAACGCCTCCTGTACCACCAACTGCCTGGCCCCGGTCGCCAAGGTGCTGGACGATGCCTTTGGCATCAAGACCGGCTATATGACCACGATCCACGCCTATACCGGCGACCAGCCAACCCATGACACCACCCACAAGGATCTCTACCGTGCGCGCGCCGCCGCACTGTCGATGATCCCGACCTCGACCGGTGCCGCCCGGGCCATCTCTCTCGTTCTGCCGCACCTCAAGGGCCGCCTTGAAGGCTCCGCAATTCGCGTACCCACTCCGAATGTCTCCGTTGTGGATCTGACCTTCATGCCGACAACGCCTGCAACGGTTGACGGTATCAACGCCGCCATCCAGGCCGCCGCAGCAGAAGGTCCGCTCAAAGGCATTCTCGGCTACGAAGAGCAACCGCTGGTCTCGATTGACTTCAATCACGACAAACGCTCTTCAATCTTCGCAGCGCCGCAAACCGCGGTCACCTCCGAAGGTCTGGTCCGTGTCGTCAGCTGGTACGACAACGAATGGGGGTTCTCCAACCGGATGATCGACACCGGTCGCGCGATGGGAAAATTCCTCTAGGCCCGGTCTGAACTCTGGCCCGAACGCTGGCCCGAACCCAGGCCCAAACTCTGGCCCGAACGCTGGCCCGAACGCTGGCCCGAACGCTGGGGATCAGAGCATCTCCAGCAGAACCAAACAACACCAAAAGGGGCCGCAGAACGCATCGGCCCCTTTCATCTTTTTCAAAATACCTCGGAGCGCGAGGCAGAGCCTCGCATTGTCCGATCCCGGCACGCCCCATACCGATGTGCCCCCGGTAGAAGGCCCCCGGCCCGGGCCGATCCCGACAGCGCGGCCTCCTTGGGGGCGCATCCTCCGGCGCCTTGCACACAGCAGCACTTCGCGCGACACTGACCCGACGCACCAAGGCGTCAACGCCCTGTCAGCGGGAGGGAAAGCCAGCTCTTGTTAAAATCCGTCCGCCTGCGCCTGCTGATCCTCGCCCTCCTGCCTCTCATCGTCCTGATGCCCTTGCTGATGGTCCTCGCCATGGCGCGCTGGAACACAGACTATGACAAGGTCCTGATTGCAAACGTAGAAAGCGACCTCCGGATCGCCGAGCAATACCTGGGCCAGCTCCAAAGCAATTCGGCCCGCACCCTGCAGGGGCTGGCGGACTCCGCCCGCCTCGCCGACATCCTCAAAGCAGATGGTGCCACACTCGACCATTTTCTGGCCGAGCAACAAGCCGCGCTCGATCTCGACTTTCTCTATCTCCTGCAGGGCGATGCGTTGAGCGAGGCCAAAGCGAAATGGCCGGTGATCCATGCCGCCGCTGCCGGGTTCATGTCCTCCGAAATTGACATCTTCTCCTCCGAAGACCTGCGGATGCGATCTCCGGCATTGGCGGATCAGGCCCGTATTGACCTGATCGACACCGAGGCCGCCGCCCCCGCCGACCGCACCGTCGAAGACCGCGGCATGGTGGTTCACACCGCAGCCCCCCTGCGCGGGCCGCGCGCCAGCGGCGTCCTGGTCGGAGGGCTGCTGTTGAACCGCAACCTCGACTTCATCGATACCATCAACGCATTGGTCTATCTGCACGGGCAATCCGATGTCAGCCGACAGGGCACGGCCACCCTCTTTCTCGAGGATACGCGCGTCTCGACCAACGTGCGCCTCTTTGAGGACGTGCGGGCCTTGGGAACCCGCGTTTCGGCCGCTGTGCGCGGGGCCGTCCTGACACAGGGCAAGACCTGGCTCGACCGCGCTTTCGTGGTCAACGACTGGTATATATCCGGCTATCTTCCCTTGACCGACAGTTTCGGTCAGCGGGTCGGGATGCTTTATGTCGGCTTCCTCGAGGCCCCCTATCAATCCGCAAAACGTGCCGCCTACTGGACGGTCTTTGGCGCCTTTGTGCTGGTGATTGCACTCTCGGTTCCGCTGTTTTTGTGGCTGGCCAAAGGCATCTTCGCGCCGCTCGAACAAATGACCCGCACCATGGGGCGGGTCAAACGCGGCGATCTGACCGCCCGCAATGGCACCAGCGGGCGCAGCGATGAAATCGGTCAGGTCGCGGCACATCTCGACACTCTGCTGGACCAGGTACAGGAGCGGGACCAGCGGTTGCGCAATTGGGCGGGCGAGCTGAACGCCCGCGTCGAGGAGCGCACCAGCGAGCTGAAGATTGCCAATGCCAAGCTGGAAGAAACCTTCCGTCAGCTCGTTCTGAGTGAAAAGCTCGCCTCGATCGGGGAAATCACCGCCGGTGTCGCCCATGAAATCAACAATCCCGTCGCCGTCATTCAGGGCAATGTGGATGTGATGCGCATGACACTCGCAGAGCAGGCAGACCCGGTGAAGACCGAGCTGGACCTGATCGACAATCAGGTCATGCGGATCGGCGCCATTGTCGGCAAGCTGCTGCAGTTCGCCCGCCCTTCGGAATTTGGCACCTTCGCCGAGAGCGTCGACATTGCGGCCGTGGTGCAGGATTGTCTGGTCCTGGTCGATCACGTCATCTCGAAGCAGAAAATCCGGGTTCTGACCCAGCTTGACCCGGCGCCGCTGACCCGAATTGACCCCGGCGAACTGCAACAGGTGATCATCAACATCATGATCAACGCCAGTCAGGCCATGGACGGGCACGGCACGCTGGCGATTTCCCTCTGTGCCGAGGATCGCGACGGTCGCCGGGGCGCCGCCCTTCGGATCGCCGACACAGGCGCCGGTATTCCTGCGGACCGGATCGACAAGATCTTTGATCCGTTTTTCACCACAAAACGCGGCGAAGGCACCGGCCTCGGCCTGTCGATCAGCCAGACCTTGATCCAGCGCGCAGGCGGCCGCATCACCGTGCGCAACCGGCGCGCCAGGGGGGCGGAATTCCTGATCTGGCTGCCGATGGCCTCCGCCGACCCTGATTTCGCGGCAACACAGCCCCAGCCCCGGCACCTGTGACCGACGGAGCGGGCCACGGGGACAGACAAGCAGGGTTGAAGGCCTGAGCAGAGCAGCCCCCGGCGTCAGACGCCCCAGCTGGCACATTTGCGGTCGATGGTCTTGCGCGAGACCCCCAACCGCCGCGAGGCCTCGGCCCGGTTGCCGTCACATTCGTCCAGGACATGCATGATATGGCGTTGCATCACCATGTCGAGATTGTCCACGGCGGCCGCCCCGGTTACCGATCCGGTGCCCGCAAATGCCTGCGGGAAGGCGCCAAGGATCACCGACCGCTCGATCAGATTGCGCAATTCGCGTACATTTCCGGGCCAATCGTAGCGGGAAAACTTGAGCAATGTCTCCTCGTCCAGCGTCAGCGCGGGCATCCCGAGGCTCAGGGAGAACTGCTCCATGAACAGCGATGCCAGCTCGACGATGTCCTCGATCCGCGCCTTCAGCGACGGCATCTCGATATTGACCACATTGATCCGGTGATAGAGATCTGCCCGGAACCGGCCCTCCTCCACCGCCAATGGCAGATCGGCATTGGTGGCAAACAGGAACCGAAGGTTCAGCGGGATGTCCCGCTCCGCCCCGACCGGTCGCACTTTCTGATCTTCCAGCACCCGCAGCAAGGCCGCCTGCACCTGTTCCGGCATTTGCACCACTTCATCGAGGAACAGCGTGCCGCCATCGGCGTGCAGGAACAGACCATCCCGCCGCCGGTCCTGGGCATCGATGACGCCAAACAGCTCTTCCGCCAGGCGCGCGGCCGATAGGCTGGCGCAATTGACCGCTACAAACGGCTTGTCGGCCCGGTCAGACAAGGAATGCAGCGTCCGTGCGGCGATCTCCTTGCCCGTCCCGGAGGCCCCGGTGAACAGCACCGGCGTCGGCAAGGGCGCCAGCCGTTTCAGCATGTCCCGCGCCTGCACGATGGCGGCCGACTTTCCCAGCAGACGCCCGCGCGCGCCAATGTGTTCCGCCGACAACGCGTGTTTCAGCAGGTAGTTTTCCCGCCGGAGGTATTTCCGGTCCAGCGCCCGTGCCACAGCATTCAGGATCTGGTTGGCGCGAAAGGGCTTCAGCACGAAATCCGCGATCCCGATCCGCAGGGCCTGGATCGCCGTATCCAGATCCGCATAGGCGGTCACCAGAATCGTATCGGCAAACAACCCCACCCGACGCTGCTCCGCGACCCAGTCCAATCCCGTTTTGCCCGGCATGATATTGTCCAGAACAATCAGGTCAAAATGCGCCTTGTCGAGAATGTCAGACGCTTCACTGGCAGAGGCGGCCTGCTCGACCCGCTTGCACCGCGGTGCCAGGATCTTGGTCATGAAGTTGCGCATCCCCGGTTCGTCGTCGATCACGAGGATCGATGCGGACGACAGGGATTCGGAATATTCGTCGCGAATGGCGGTGACGTTCATCGTCGATGCGCCGTCAATTCAAGCGCACGGCGGTACCGGAATTGCGATCCTGCGCCGAATATCCCACACCCTCCAGCGCAAGATCCGCCCCTACAGCGATAAGAGCAATCAAAGCAAACCCTGCCAGCATGGCTTTCATATCAGTTGTCCTCCTGAGTATTGGTCGCGAGTTTCAAGTAGTCTATCAGATCCTGCCGGTCTGCGGAGGCCGTGATCCGCTGCATCGGCATCTTGGACCCCGGAATATAGTGATCGGGACCAAGATCGAAAAGCGCATCAATGGTTTGCGCGGTCCAGACGATATCCGATCCCGTCAGCGTCTCGGAATAGCGGTAGCCCTTCAGGCTGCCCGCAGTGCGGCCGAACAGCCCGGCCAGATGCGGCCCCGCCTTGCGCGATCCGGTCTCGTTCAGGGCGTGGCAGATGGAGCATTTGCGCATGAACTGGCGCTCTCCGTTCGTCATGCTGTCCGGATCCTGCAGAAAGCTCCGGGGGCCTGCCTCGACCGCGTCAAACTGGTCCATCAAGGCCACCGGCCAGCCGTAGATCAGATCATGGATCCCCGCCGCCCAGATGCGGGTGCCATCCGGAGCAAAGGCAAGCGCCCAGACCGGCCCCTCGCGCATGGCGCGGAAATCACGGGCAATGCGCCATGCCTGCGTATCGATCAGCATGATGTAGCCCTGACCGTCACCGACAGCGATCTGACCGGAGGCCGGATGATGGGCCAATGCCAGGATCGGGCGCCGATCCAGGGTGAAATCCGCAAGCGCCGCGCCGGTATCCGCATCGATCACCCGAGTCGCGCCATCCACCGCCCCATAGACCAGCCAGCCCTGCTCCGAGATCAGCAGCCGGTTGATGCCAAACCCCTGCCGCACCAAGTCTCGCGCGGGGGCATGCAGGTCCTCATAGACCAGGATCTCGCCGGTTGTGGTCGCCGCAAACAGCTGCCCTGCCGGTCCGAACTGCACATCGTTGACGCCCGCGCCGACCTCGATCATATGCGGCGTGCCCTCTGCCAGTGGCCCCAGCGGTCCCAGCGGCCATATCCCGATCCGGCCATCCCATCCCGCAGAGGCCAGCCAGCGCCCGTCATCCGAAACATGCAATCCCCGGATCTTGCCCGCGTGGCGGCCAATTTCCGTCGCACCGGTCGCCGACCAGCGATAGATCACAAAGTCGTCCCCGGCACTGAACAGACCGCCGTCCGGGCCCATGGTCACCGCCGTGACCGCCGCATCATGGGCCTCCAGCCACGTCGGGCTGCCGTCCTGCCACAGGGCAACGGCGTTGTCGAAACTGCCGCTGACAACCCGCCCGGCGTCATCCACCGACACGGCCATCACCGGCCCGCCATGCCCCTTGAGGGTCAGGAACTCTGCGCCGTCATTGCCCAGCGCGGGCGCGGCAGACAGGGTCAAGGCCAGCGCAAACGCTTTCATTCGCGCTACTCCGCCGGTGTCGCGCCCGCCTTGCCTGCCGCGGTGCGGTCCTTCTCCTGCACCTCTTCGAGCCAGATCGAGTGGTGCTGATGCGCCCAGGCCTCGTCCACCTCGCCGGAGCCCATCGCGTCATAGGCCCCCTCCATGCCAAGCGTCCCGATATAGATATGGGCGATGATGATCGCCATCAGGACAAAGGCGACAATGGCATGCCACAATTGCGCAAGCTGCATTTCCTCTTGCGGCGCGAGGCTGGTGGGCAACGCGTCATAGCCCAACAACTGCGGCGCGCCCAGATCGTTCAGGATGCCGAAGGTCTTGGCAAACAGCGGCAGTTCAAACGGAAACAGAAGCGACAGGCCAGAGACCGAAATCGAGGCCCCGAACAGGATGACCGACCAGAAGATCACCTTTTGCCCGGCGTTGAATTTCTTGGCCGGCGGGTGCTTCTTGCCAATGATGCCGCCAAACTGCTTCAGCCAGACCAGATCCGTGCGGTTGGGAATATTGTGGGCCACCCACATGAAGAACACGGTGGCCAAGGCCAGCATGAAGGCCCAGGACACAGAGTTGTGGATCCATTTCGAGCCGATCAGCAGCACAGAGTTCACGTCCTTGCCCAGATAGGGCAGGATCGCCACCCGGCCAAAGAGAGTGAGCAAGCCGGTCACGCCAAGCAGGATGAAGGACCCGGCCAGCGTCCAATGCGCCATTCTCTCGACGAATTCGAACCGCGTGACGGTGCGGCCGGTTTTCTCGGCGTCGATACGGATGCGGCCACGGACCAGAAAGAAAACGGCCAGGACGGCAATTGTGCCCAAAAGCAGCCAGCCCCCGTATGTGCGCAAGGGGCCTGCGCGAAAGGCCAGCCAGTTCATGCCGCCGTCCTGCACCAGAACGGTCGCCACCTCCCCGCCCGCCGACACACTGATATCGGCGGAATTGTAGCGTAGCGCGCGCCAGAGTTCCGGATCGGAAACTCCGCCCAGCGTGCCCAGTTGTTCATCGATCCCGGCTGCGCCATCCGGGTTTCCGGTGTCGCTACTGCGAAAGCTGTCTTCGACAACCTCGCCCCGCTGACGCGCCATGATGTCTTCGAGGGTCTGGGCCCCTCCTGTGGCGCTTCGGTCCGGTGCCGCCGGAACGGCGTCCTGGGCTTGGGCGGCCACCGGGACGGACAGGCCGCACAACAGGGCCAGGTTCAGAAATATCGCAAAAATCAGGCGCGGCATGGGCATACTCCCCCAAGGCTCCGCTTCGGAAGCCGGCTTTGAAAATCTGTTGTTCCGTGACCCGGAGGGGCCCGCCAGATGGCGGGCCGCCCCGGTCCGGGTTGCCAATGGGATCAGGCGAGGGCGTCAGCCCCCCTTCTGATCATAGGCCGTGCCCCAGCCCCAGGCGCCGGAGCCGAAGCCGCGGGCCACCACACGTTCGCGGTAGACCGCCGAGACCACGTCGCCGTCCCCTGCCAGAAGCGCCTTGGTGGAGCACATCTCGGCACAGATCGGCAGCTTGCCCTCGGCAATCCGGTTGCGGCCGTATTTCTGGAACTCCGCCTGCGAGTTGTTCTCCTCCGGGCCGCCGGCGCAGAAGGTACATTTGTCCATCTTGCCGCGAGAGCCGAAGTTGCCCGCCTGCGGATACTGTGGCGCGCCAAAGGGGCAGGCATAGAAACAGTAGCCGCAGCCGATGCAGAGGTCCTTGGAGTGCAGAACCACCCCTTCTTCGGACTGGTAGAAACAGTCCACCGGGCAGACCGCCATACAGGGCGCATCGGAACAATGCATGCAGGCGACCGAGATCGACCGCTCGCCCGGTTTGCCGTCATTGATGGTAACCACCCGACGGCGGTTGATGCCCCAGGGCACCTCGTGCTCGTTCTTACAGGCGGTGACGCAGGCGTTGCATTCGATGCAGCGTTCGGCGTCGCACAGGAATTTAGCTCGTGCCATATATCCGTCTCCTTACGCTGGCATGATTTTGCAGAGAGTGGCCTTGGTCTCCTGCATCTGGGTGACCGAGTCGTAGCCGTAGGTCTGCGCCGTATTGGTGCTTTCGCCCAGAACATAGGGGTCGGCCCCATCCGGGTATTTCGACCGCTGGTCCTCACCCTGAAAATGGCCGCCAAAGTGGAAGGGCATGAAGGCAACGCCCGACCCCACCCGTTCGGTGACCATGGCCATGACCTTGACCTTGCCGCCTTCGGGACCTTCGACCCAGACCTGAGCCCCGTCGCGCACGCCGATATCATTGGCATCGCGCGGGTTGATCTCGATGAACATGTCCTGCTGCAACTCGGCCAGCCATGGGTTGGAGCGGGTCTCATCGCCGCCACCCTCATATTCGACCAGACGGCCGGAGGTGAGGATGATCGGATACTCCTTGGACACATCGTTCTTCTGGATCGAGGCGTACATGGTCGGCAGGCGGTAGAATTTCCGGTCCTCATAGGTCGGATAATCCGCCACCAGATCGCGCCGGTTGGAGTAGAGCGGCTCCCGGTGCAGCGGCACCGGATCCGGGAAGGTCCAGACCACCGCACGCGCCTTGGCATTGCCGAAGGGCGCACAGCCGTGTTTGATCGCGACCCGCTGGATGCCACCCGACAGGTCGGTCTTCCAGTTCACCGACGCGCTCTTGGCATTGAAGTCGGAGGGGAAGGGAGACATCGATTGCTCGCCCACCTCTTCGCCATTGCCCTGGGTTCCGTCACCGCTCGTGAGGCCTTCGCCCATGCCCCTGATCTGGATGCCTGCGACACCGGCGATAATGGTGCGCTCCTCATCCGTGAGATCCTTGTCCCAGCCCAGATCCACCAGCATCTGCATGGTGAATTCGGGATAGCCGTCCTGGATCTCGGCGCCGGGGTTGGACACGCCCTCTGCCAACAGGTTGTCGCCATCACGTTCCACACCGAACCGGGCGCGGAAACACAATCCGCCTTCGGCAACCGGTTTGGACATGTCATAGAGGTTCGGCGTGCCGGGGTGCTTCATCTCGGCCGTTCCCCAGCAGGGCCACGGCATGCCGTAGAAATCCCCGTCCGCCGGGCCGCCCAGCGCCTGAAGCGTGGTGCGGTCAAACGTGTGCTGGTTCGCCATATGCAGCTTGATCCGCTCCGGGCTCTGCCCGGTGTAGCCGACCGTCCACATGCCGGAGTTGAACTCGCGGGTGACGCTTTCGATATTCGGCGTCTCGGCGTCTTCCATCTCGATATTGCGGAAGAAGCGATCGGCCCAGCCGAATTTATTCGCGAACTTGGCAATGATCACATGATCCGGCAGGCTCTCGAACAGCGGATCCACCACCTGATCGCGCCATTGGATCGACCGGTTGGAGGCGGTCACCGATCCGCGGGTTTCAAACTGCGTCGCGGCCGGCAGCAGGTAGACGCCATCGGTGCGGTCGTGCAGCACGGCAGAGACGGTCGGATAGGGATCCACCACGACAAGCATGTCGAGCTGTTCCATCGCCGTCTTCATCTCCGGCATCCGGGTCTGCGAGTTGGGCGCGTGGCCCCACAGAACCATGGCCCGCACCTTGTTGGGCTGGTCCATGTTTTCCGCATCTTCCAGCACGCCATCGATCCAGCGGCTGACCGGAATACCGGTTTCCTGCATCAGGTTCTTGTCTTTGCCGTCGGCGCCCTTCACGGTCTGGAACTGCGCCTTGAGCCAGTCCATATCCTCGCCCCAGACACGGCCCCAGTGGCCCCATGCGCCTGCGGACAAGCCGTAGTAGCCGGGCAGCGTGTGGCTGAGAACGCCGAGATCGGTCGCGCCCTGGACGTTGTCGTGGCCACGGAAGATATTGGTGCCGCCGCCTTCGGTGCCCATGTTGCCCAGCGCCAGCTGCAGGATGCAATAGGCGCGGGTGTTGTTGTTGCCGTTGGTGTGCTGGGTGCCACCCATACACCAGATCACGGTGCCGGGGCGGTTGTTGGCGAGGGTCCGTGCCACCCGCTTCAGCTGGCTGCCGGGCGTGCCGGTGACGCGCTCGACCTCTTCCGGGTTCCACTTGGCCACTTCGTCCCGGATCTGATCCATGCCCCAGACACGGGTGCGGATGAACTCCTTGTCCTCCCAGCCGTTCTCGAAGATATGCCACAGGATGCCCCAGACCAGCGCCACATCCGAACCGGGACGGAAGCGCACGTATTCGTCGGCATGGGCCGCGGTGCGGGTAAAGCGCGGATCGCAGACGATCAGCGGTGCGTTGTTCTGCTCCTTGGCCTTCAGCACATGCAACAGCGAGACGGGATGCGCCTCGGCCGGGTTGCCGCCGATGATGAAGATCGCCTTGGAGTTGTGGATGTCATTGTAGGAATTGGTCATCGCCCCATAGCCCCAGGTGTTGGCAACACCGGCAACTGTGGTCGAATGGCAAATCCGGGCCTGGTGATCCACGTTGTTCGTGCCCCAATAGGCGGCGAACTTGCGGAACAGATAGGCCTGTTCGTTGTTGTGCTTGGCCGAGCCGAGCCAGTAGACGCTGTCAGGCCCGCTTTCTTCGCGGATCTGCATCATCCCGTCGCCGATCTCGTCGATCGCCTGCTCCCAGGAAATGCGCTTCCACTCACCGCCCTCTTTCTTCATCGGGTATTTCAGGCGGCGTTCGCCATGGGCGTGCTCGCGCACCGATGCGCCCTTGGCGCAATGGGCACCAAGATTGAAGGGGCTGTCCCAGCCCGGTTCCTGGCCGACCCAGACGCCATTCTGCACCTCGGCGACGACGGTACAACCGACGGAACAATGGGTGCAGACGGATTTGATGGTTTCGACCGAGCCGGTCGCGGATACGGCCGCATTGGCCTGCGTTACCGTGCCGCCGGTGGCGCTGATGGCTGCAAGCCCGCCAATGGCGAGGCCCGAGCCGCGCAGGAATGCACGGCGGTCGACGGATGTTTCACCGACCTTGGACAGGATACTTGTCCGCTGGGGGCGTCGCGCAACCCCGTTGGTCTTTTTCCTAAGCATGTTCTACCTCCCTTGCTTGTTTCCGACATCGGAAACGCGCTGGGTTTGTTGGGAATCCTTCGCGCAGTCGGGCGTCACGCAACCAGTCGGCAAAGGTATGAAGGCAACCGAAGTCTGAAACTCAGAACCGGGTGCTGTCGTAGTAGGCGCGGGTATGCGCGGTGTCCTGCATCTTGTCCGATGTCGGATCAGGAGCTGCAGCCTCGGCTTCGCCTCCTGTGGTCGCCAATGCCACTGCCGCGACCGGCGTGGTGGTCGCCGCCAGCTTCAGAAAGTCACGGCGACTGGCGCCATCCTCTTTTTGTGCCATTTCTGGTTTTGCCATTTCTGGTTTTGCCATCTCTGGTTTTGCCATCTCTGGTCTCCTCCTTCTTGGTTTGTCAGGTCCTGTGGGTCAGGCCCCATCCTCGGGCAGCCGGTCCGCCCCACCCTGCACGTGCCCCTCACGCGCTGAATTCTGTCGTGACGGTCATCCCCCCATCCGGAACCCTTCGGCCTCGATCTCCATGAAGGCGCGGCCGACAGTCCCGAGCGAGGCATAAAGAACAGAGTTCTTGGCGCCTTCGAGATCGGCAAAGAAATGTCCCGCCCACGGGCCGATGTGTTTGTTGAAAAAGGTCTTTTGATCCTCCAGACGGGCGGGCGCGCCAAAGCGGCCGACAATCAATGCGCCCATCATCTCCATCAGGGAGGCGATGTTGTCCTCGG
Organism: Alphaproteobacteria bacterium MedPE-SWcel; assembly: GCA_001874255.1. Classification (GTDB taxonomy): domain Bacteria; phylum Pseudomonadota; class Alphaproteobacteria; order Rhodobacterales; family Rhodobacteraceae; genus Epibacterium. Next base: position 111,206 of record MPDC01000003.1, on the reverse strand, counting down.
GTTCGAACACATTCGGCGCCCTGCTCAGGCCTCGGGCCGTCATGTCATTGCGCAGCGCCGCCAGCGGTTTTTCATTCAGGAACCCCGTCAGATAGTAGCTGGCATAGGGCAGCAGCTCGCCCCGGCCCAACCCGATGAACAGGGCGTTGAACTCGCGCTCGGCCCCGGCGGGTTTGGTGCGTTTGGCCACCCGCGCCAGCTGCGTGATCGCCTGCCCCAACGGCGTGTCGTCGCCGGACAGCCCGGCGGTCTGGTCCAGCAACATCTGATCCGGCGCCGACGCCAGCATCAAGCCGATATAGTTGTAGAGGTCCGCACGCAGGCGGTCTTCTTCGTTGACGGCTGGCACGGCCAGAGCTGCGTCGGTCATCCTGTTGTCCTCTGTCATGCGGTGTCTCCCGCGCTCTCAAAAACGAACCGCATCCTGCGCGGCACCACCGGCAGGAGCGTCTCCTCTTCGATTTCGGAAACGGCAGCCTGCCGGGTCTCCGCATTTTCATCGATGGCTGAGACCAGTGCGGCGGGGGCCGCATCTGGCTCGGCCATCTGGTCAGCCTCTGGCGACAGTTCCTGCGGCTGGGGGGCGCCTGTCTCCGGGGCGTCCTCGCCCTCGACCCCTGTAGCTACTGGTTCTGACTCTGCGTCACCGGGCGCGCCCCCGGTTTCGTCATCCTCCGGCGACAGCGCGTCGGTCTTCGCAGCCTCCACCTCCGCCTGGCGTGCCAGCTCCTCGACATGCGCCGTCATGCCCTTGCCCACCTGATAGGCGGTCTGGATATTCTCCACCGCCATCGCCGCATCGGTAAAATCATCGCCATAGTCCAGCAGACCATCGACATTGGCGAGCACCGGGTTCGTCGTCCACAACCGGCGCAGGGCACGCGCCTTGATCCGCGCCGGAACCGCCTCGGTCAAAAACGCCTTGAAATCATCGCCAAGCCCCAATGTATCCGGGTTCGGCAACTCCAGCTCGGCGAGGATTTCCGCGTCGTCCCTGTCGGCGTTTTCCGCCTCGCGCCGCGCCGTTTCCGCCTCGACGGTCGCACGGATCTCGGCCTGCTGCTCCGCCTCGACCGCAGCGCGGCGGCGATCCCAGAAGGTGCGGCCAGTCATTGCAGACGCTCCTTGCGGCTTTTGGCCGGAGCCCGATAGACATCCGTCAACTGTGGAATACGGGCGTCCCCGACGCCGTCTTCTTCCAGATCGGTGCGCGTACGATCCCGGCGCCGCTTGCGGAATTCCTCTTCCTTGAAATGAGCGAGGGTAAAGTCGCGCACCCAGGCCACGAGCCCCACGGGCATCTCCACCTTCTCGACCAGATCCTCGCCAGTGTCCGCGTAATCCTGCGCCTCGAATGGCGAGGCGGTCACCAGCATCAGATCGGGGCGATCTCCCGAACCGCTCCGCATCACCACATAGACGCTGGGCGGCGATGCTGTCAGCCCCTGCATATAGGCCTCCGCATCGGCGCGGTGCAGTTCCAGCGGCAGGGTGGCGGCATGGAACTCGGACACGCCCTCGCCTTCGCGCAGAAGCGTCCAGTCCGCCGCGGCGGCGCCAGGCATGACAGCCACCGCTTTCCACGCCCAACGTGCCCAGGGCGTCACCCCCGGGGTGCGCCGAATGACGATGCCCAAAGGCATCATGTCCGTCTTTGCCTTGGCTTGGTCCAAACGTCTGTCCTTGCTTATGCACCGCAAGACTGCCGCAAAGTCATCCGCATGCGAAAGAACACTGTTCCACAATCGCTCGCATTTTCAGCACAAGCGGACATTTTGGACAGCCCATCCCCGCAAGCCACCCCCTCTGGGACGAATTGTCTATTTCTAGCATTTTTATCAGGCATTCAATTTCGCTGATCATCGCGCGAATCACCTGCGCCGATGCCGCCATTGCCCGGCCGTCCCGCAACGCCCGGAGTGGTTTACGAGCGCAGGGAATCATGTCTAGGGTGTGGTCCTGAACCGAGAAACCGGCGCCGATTGCCAGCGTGAACGCCAGCGAGGAAACCATGTCCAAACGTCTGATTTTATGTGATTGTTCCGGGACGCAGCCGCTCGACCCGGCGGCGCTTTCCGACCTCACCGGCCTGGCCTGCTCCACGGTCCATTCCGGCCTGTGCACCACCGAAACCGACGCCGCGATGCAGGCCCTCGGTCAAGAGGACACAATTTTTTGCTGTGGCCAGGAGAGCCGCCTTTTCTCGGAACTCGCGACCGAGATGGGGGTCGAACCGCCCCCCTTTCTCGACCTGCGGGACCGGGCCGGATGGTCCGCAGACGCGGCGACACCGGGGGCAATACTACCCAAAATGTCCTCATTGATCGCCGAAGCCCGGATGCCGGGCACGGCGGCCAAGACTGTCGACGTCATCAGCGAAGGTCTCTGCCTCATTGTCGGCCCCGCCGAGGTCGCGCTGCCGGTCGCCGAGAAGCTGCAGGATGTCCTGGGCGTGACCGTGCTGCTGACAGAGCCGACAGATCCCCCGCTCGGCCGCGGGTTCGACACGGTGCAGGGGCGCCTGCGCAGCGCGCGCGGAGCCTTGGGCAACTTTGTGGTGACGATAGACGCGCTGCAACAGCTCGACACCACCGGTCGCCTCTGGTCCTGGGACAGTCCCCGGGATGGCGCTCGGTCAAGCTGTGACATCCTCCTCGACCTGCGCGGGGCGATCCCGCTGTTCCCTGCCCCGGAAAAACGCGAAGGCTACTTGCGTCCCGATCCGAAATCCCCCGGCGCGGTTGCCGATGCCATCCTCGCCGCCAGCCAACTGGTCGGGACCTTCGAAAAACCGCTCTACGTCAAGACCGAGCCTCTGCTCTGCGCCCATTCCCGGGCCAGTCAGGCCGGCTGCAACCGCTGTCTGGACGTCTGCCCCACAGGGGCCATCGCTCCGGAGGGCGATCATGTCACCATTGACCCGATGATCTGCGCCGGCTGCGGCTCCTGTGCCGCGCTCTGCCCCTCCGGGGCCATCACCTATGACGCCCCCCCGACGAGCGATCTGTTCCGCCGGGTGCAAACTCTGGCCAAGGCCTTCCTCGACGCAGGCGGACAGGCGCCGCGCCTGCTGGTGGTGGATGCCCATGGCGCCGAGATGATCCGCCTGGCCGCCCGCTTTGATCGCGGCCTGCCCGCGACGGTGATCCCGCTGGAGGTCGAGGCCCTGAACACCTTCGGACACGCCGAAATCCTCGCGGCGCGGGCTGCGGGCTTCGTCGAGGTGGCCATTCTGCCGGGGCCACGGACCGACCTCACCGTGCAGGAACAGGAGGTTGAGCTGGCCAATGCGATCTCTCCCGGGGCCGGCGAAATTCTCCAGATCACCGACCCCGAGGCCCTCTGTGATGCCCTCTATCAGGACCGCGCGCGCCCGGCCCCGGTCGCGACCCCGCAGCGCCCGATGGGGACACGGCGGCAGGTCACCCGCCAGGCCGCATTGGCGCTGAACGCGCCGGATGTGCCGCTGCCGCTGCCCGAGGGCGCTCCCTATGGGGCGGTTCTCGTTGATCAGGAGGCCTGCTCGCTGTGCCTGTCCTGTGTTTCGCTCTGCCCGTCCGGCGCCTTGGGCGACAATCCAGATCTGCCCCAGCTGCGGTTTCAGGAGGATGCCTGCCTGCAATGTGGCCTCTGCGCCAATATCTGTCCCGAGGATGCCATCACATATGAACCCCGGCTGAACCTTGCGGCCAGCGCCCTGGATCAGGTGGTGCTGCATGAAGAGGAGCCCTTTGCCTGTGTCGAATGCGGCGCGCTCTTTGGCGTCAAATCCACCGTTGAGAAGATCATCGACAAACTGGCCGGCAAACACGCCATGTTCGCCAATGAAAATGCAGCGCGGATGATCCAGATGTGCGACGATTGCCGCGTCAACGCGCAGTTCCATCAACAGAACTCACCCTTTGCCGGCGCGGATCGTCCACGGGTCCGCACCACCGAAGACTACCTCAGCAAACGTCGCGATCACTGACGGCCCCATCGCATGAGCGGATCTCTTCACTTCCCACCACAGGCGGCGGCGCCCCTTCCGACAGGCGGCGGCACCCCTCTCGTCCCGGGGCGCAGCCTGTCGCGCCTCTGCCCCGGCCGAGATCCCGCCACTGCGGACGGTCCGGTTCAGGTATCGCCTCTGCCTGTCCAGCGCTTCGCCCTGTCGCAGGGGCCGCAGGCCATGCTAGGACAGCAACAAGACCTCTGTCACGCGGAGCGATCCGCGCCCGACTTTCACCGCCCAACCAAGGAGTAGCCCCGCGTGTCCATAACCCGCGACGCCGTCCTCGACGCCCTCAAGACCCTCACCGACCCGATCAGCGGCAGCGATATCGTTGCTGCCGGCATTGTCCGTGCGCTGACGCTCGACGGTGCCAATGTCCGCTTCGTGCTGGAGATCGACCCCGCGCGCTCCGAGGCCTACGCCCCGGTTCGCGATCAGGCAGAGGCCCTGATCAAGGATCTTGCCGGCGTGGGCAGCGTCTCTGCATTGATGACGGCCCACAGCACTCAGGCGCCCCCGGATCTGAAACCCGCGAAACCGGCCGCCCCCTCGGGGCCGCAGAAAATCCCCGGTGTCGACCGTATAATCGCGGTCGCGTCCGGCAAGGGCGGCGTCGGAAAATCCACCGTATCCGCAAACCTTGCCTGCGCCCTCGCACAGGCCGGCCGCCGGGTCGGTCTGCTGGATGCGGATGTCTATGGCCCCAGCCAGCCCCGCATGCTGGGGGTCTCCGGTCGCCCCGCCAGCCCCGATGGCAAAACCATTCTGCCCCTGCGCAACCACGGCGTCACCATGATGTCCATCGGCCTGATGACCAATGACGATCAGGCCGTCGTCTGGCGCGGGCCGATGCTGATGGGCGCGCTGCAGCAGATGATGATGCAGGTCCAATGGGGCGCGCTCGACGTGCTGATCGTGGATCTGCCGCCCGGCACCGGCGATGTTCAGATGACGCTGGCACAGAAGGCGCAGGTGGACGGGGCCATCGTGGTCTCCACCCCGCAGGATGTGGCGCTGATCGACGCCCGCAAGGGGATCGACATGTTCAACAAGCTGAACGTGCCGATCATTGGTCTGATCGAGAACATGTCGACCCATATTTGCTCCAATTGCGGCCATGAGGAACATATCTTCGGCCATGGTGGCGTCGCCGCCGAAGCGCAAAAGATGAATGTGCCCCTGCTGGCCGAGGTGCCGCTGCATCTGGATGTCCGTCTGGCGGCTGATGGTGGCGCGCCGATCGTCGTGTCCAAACCCGACAGCCCGCAGGCCAAGGCGTTTCAGGACATTGCCGCAGGTCTGGTGGAGCGGGGCGCCGCATGACCGGCGACGTCACCTTTCCGCCGCTGATGTCCGGCGCGGCAGCAGGTCCCGGCCTCGATCCGTTCGATCTGGCCTGCCAGAAGGCCGAACTCGGCGTGGATGCGGGGCTGGTGATCTATGACCTCGGCGCAGATACCCTGCGGGCCGCGCTGATTTTGGCCCCCGATGTCGCATTGGCCAAGGCCATGGCCATGCTTCCGGTCTGTGGCCTCGGCTTTCAGAACGCGCTGGGGGCGCTGGCCCCGCCAGAGGTCGCGGTCCATCTGGACTGGGACGGAGGCCTGCGGATCAATGGCGCGGCCTGCGGAACCCTGCGCGTCGCCGCCAGCGGCGATGAGCCGGACCGCGTGCCCGACTGGCTGGTGATCGGCCTGACCCTGCCGCTCTGGCCCGCGGGCGAAGGCGACCAGACGCCGGATCAAACCGCGCTCTATGCCGAGGGCTGCGCCGATGTGGCCGCGCCGCAGCTCCTGGAAAGCTGGACCCGCCATTGCCTGCACTGGATCAACCGCTGGGAGGAGGGCGACCACAAAGCCCTGCATGCCGACTGGCGCGGTCTGGCCTATGGCCTCGGTGAGGAGACGACCCGCGCGGGCCTCACCGGAACATTCCTCGGCGTGGACGAGGATTTCGGTATGTTGCTGCGTGACAGCGAAACCACCCATCTGATCCCTTTGACCCGCGTATTGGTCCGGGACTGACAGGAAAGAGAGACGATATGAAACTGGCCCGTGCCATCCATTTCGACGAAAGCGACATGAACGTCTTTGCCAGCCCTGCCCGGACCGGCGAATGGTGCATTTCCGGCGGCTTTGAATTCTCCAACTGGACGCAGGGCGATCTGGTCGGCAAGCAGCGGCAGGCCTTTGCCAACGGCTGGATGGGGCTCGACACGGCCGGTCGTGTGACCTTTGTCGCCGTGACCCAGATCGAAACCGAGGAGGTGAGCGGCCTGATCGAACAGCTCGCCGGGCATTTCGTGACCGTCTACGGCGCCCCCGACATCGATGCCGCCCGCCCGGTCGCAGAGGCGGAAATCCAGCAGATGATGGATCTGTGCGACGATCACTCGGCCAATACGCTTCTGACCGTCGCGCGCGAGCTGACCAAAGTCGGCGTGCGCGAGAGTTTCCGCACCATTGCGCCTCAGGACGCCGGATTGGATCAGTTTGCCATCCACGTCACGCCAGAGTGAGACAGCGCCTCACCGAGGCGCCACCGAGGCCCCATTGAGGGTTTGGCAAGATTTCGCGGCTAGGCTTTTTGCATTCTCAATACTACTCAGGATACTTTTCATGCTGAAATCCATCGTCGGGGCGAAAACGCGCCTCTCCGGTCCAATTCTGTCCGGCATCATGATCTTCGCGGCAACGCTTGCCCAGGCCGAAAACCGCTATTTTGAAAGCGGCAACTGGGCGAGTGTCAAAATCGGCCGCAGCTGCCACGTCTTCTCGCTCTACTCCGCGCCCAATACATCCGGCTTCCTGAAATTCGTCTTTGACGAGGGCGGCTACGACGCGACATTCGACTATATCTATCTGCCCTGGTCCCAGAACGAGGTGGAGCCGCCGTGGGACATGGAACAGGACGGCGTGTCGCTCTATGTCGACAATCAGCCGGTCTGGATGGGCGAGGAGATGTTCTTTTTCAACGGCGAAGGCTTCACCTATGGCGCCACGATGACAAGCTCGATCGTGCCGGAAGTGGTCTCAAGCATGTTGGCGGCGCAAAACGGCTTTGGCTTCGGCGTCGACCGGGCCGCCGAGGGCGAGGTTTGGCTCTACGGTGATTTTTCCACTGCGGGCTTTGGCCAGGTCATGGACACCGCAGGCAGCCAATGCAGCTTCAATCCGCGCGCCCTGCCCGCCTCCTGACCCGTCCGGGGGCGTGAACAGGCCAACCTGCGCATGCCCCCATCATCAGACCCTACTCGGACCGCCAACAGTCCGTCATCAGTCTATCACCAGACTGCCACCAGTCGGTCATCTGCGGTTTGGCTTTCACCTGCTCGGAATTTTTGCCGGTCGCAGCGCCCCATCCGACAAACGCAGCTCGATGCCTGCATCCCTCTGCAGGACGGACCAGCCGGTCTCCGGCTCTGGCCCTCTGCGTTCAGGCGACAGGACGTCACAGGCGGCTGGCATCTCTTCACACAGGATCACCTCCCGCCCGGTCAGATATTCGAGGCGCAGCCGCAAGCCACGCGCATGCTGAATGCCCGCGCCCAGCACCTGCGGCAATGACAGATAGGTCCCGGTCACGAACACCCTCTCGGGGCCGGTGCCAATCTGTTCGGCCATCGCCCGTGTTTCGTGCTGCCAGGGCACCATGTCCCTGTGCTGCAGGACGGAAAACATTGCAAAGAGCATCGCAATCCCCGCCAGCATGGCCCGCGCAATCCGCTCCGGCAGGCAGAGCGACAGCTGCCCCAGCAGAACCGCATAGAACACCACCGCAAACCCGAGCACCCGGGGTGGCATGACCACGCCGCTTTTCACCGCCTGCACCGCGATCAGCGCCAATCCGATCCCGATCCCCGCCAAGGGGTAGATCACCCGCCAGGGGTTTCGCCGCCCAGCCCATAGAACCGCGAGACAGCCCAGGCCGAGCAAACCATAGACCAGCGGCATCGAATGATACGAGACGACGCGCGCGGCAAGGCCCATCACATCGCCCATCCGCGCCAGGTTGCTGACGGCAGAGGCCAGATCATGGGCCGGCGCAGGCTCCCGCCACGCCGCCATCGGAACGCCGAAGACGCCGTGGAAATGCAGGTTCAGTGTGTAGATCACCCCCATGCCCAGCGCAAAGCTGGTGACAAACAGCGCCAGCACCTTGGCCAGATGCTGGGCCGACTGCGGCGCGTCCCGCCGGGTCAGACAGACCGCCAGCAGCAGCAGCGGGTTCATCGTGTATCCCATCAGCGCCAGGGGCACGAAGGGCATTAGCAGCCAGCGCCCGCCGCGCTCGGACAGGGTCGCGCAGAGCACCGCATAGCTCGCACAAAGCATCATGCCCGGCAGCAAGGTATTGAACCACAAAGAAATCAGCAGGCTCGGCGCCGAGAGGCCCGCAATCATCGCCACCGAGAGCTTGCGCCAGACAGCGCCCCCGGGACCAAAGGCAAGATGCACCAGCGTGCCCAGATAGACCGCCCAGCAGCTCTGATAGAGGATGTAGGTGGCCGGCGCAGGCAACGGAGGGGACCACAGCAGCCAGACGTAGTTCAGCCAGCGGCCCTCGCTCAGGGTTTTCGGATAATAGCCGTCGGCGTCGTTGAACAGCGCTTGAAAATCATCATGGCGCAACAGCGGATCCATGACCTGCGGCGCAGAGGCCAGCAGAATCCCGGCGAAGCACAGCCCGATCACAGACCAGAGATCGCGCCACGGCCGGTTTTGCTGCGGCTGCGCCCTTTTGGTCGCGGTGGCAGGCCGGGCATCGGTCATCGCAGGCCTGCCTCCCTGCCGGTGACTTTGCGCCAGCCTGGCCGCCGCCCCAGATCCCAGCAATGGTTCCGGCAAAAGTCCCGGCAAAAGTTCCGGCAAAGATCACTGCGCCTCAGCGCAGCGCAGCGTCCTGCGCGATCCGCATGGCACATCGGTTTCGGACCCCTCATTTCGCAGCTACGGCAAAAACCCAGATCCGGAACATGACGAAATTCTGGATCGGCAACCACAGCATCACGACTGATCCCGACAGCACCGGAGGCCACCCCAGCAGCGGTCCGAAACGCGCGGTCATCAAGGTCGAGACGACAAAGCCCAAACCGATGGTGCAGACAAACCGAAAGATCTGCTCGGGCACCGCCAGCGACCGGCGAAAGGTCCAGGCGGTCTGTGCAATATACTGCACCACGACGGCACAGCTGAGGCTGGTGACATTGGCGGCGGCTTCGGTCAGGCCAAGCTCCACCCCCAGCAGGAACAGACCGAGATAGAGCCCGGCCACGCCTGTTCCCACGACGCAGAACCGCAGGATCTGATCCCGGTCATCTCGCATTCGGTCGCTGCGCATTCTGTCGCTGCGCATTCTACCGGTCGCACCGGGCCCAGTCTCAGATGGCACAGTCTCAGATGGCACAGTCCCAGATGGCGAGGTCCCAGATGGCACGACCTCAGATGGCCCAGTCCCAGATGGCACAGTCTCGGATGGCACGGCTGCGGCCATTGCGCTCATCCCGCCCGATGGCGGCGGCCTGTCTCCGCCTCGACGTCCTCGAAGGCCTCACTTTGGTAGTCGCCGGTCTCGCGATCCAGAAAGAACAGCGGCCGCTGCTTCATCTCCATATACAGGCGGCCGATGTATTCCCCCATGATGCCCAGCGTCAGCAGCTGAATGCCGGAAAAGAACGACATCGCAAGCAGCATCGACGCCCAGCCCGGCGCGGTCTGATACATGATCAGCGAGTGGAACACATAGATCGCAACCAGCGCCGAGATCCCGAGGGTACAAAACGACAGCCGGGTGGCAAAGCGCAGCGGTTTGATCGAAAATCCGGTGAGCGCATCTGTGGCCAGCTTCAGCATCGCCCTCAGCGGGTATTTGGTTTCACCAACCAAACGGGCATCGCGCTGATATTCCACGCCGATCTGGCGAAAGCCGACCCAGGCGAACATGCCACGGACAAACCGCGAGCGCTCCGGCATCTGCAGAACACTGTCCAGCGCCCGGCGGCTGACGAGGCGGAAATCGCCGCTATCTTTGGGGATAGAGACATCCGACAGGGCATTCAGGAACCGGTAGAACGCCCAGGCCGAGAGCTTCTTGAACGGGGTTTCGCCCTGACGCTGCGCCCGTTTGCCGTAGACCACATCATAGCCTGCATCCATCAGGCTCATCATCTCGGGCAGGAGCTCCGGTGGGTCCTGAAGGTCGGCGTCCAGCATGAAGATCCTCTGCCCCTCGGCCGCGGCCAGACCGGCGGTCAGGGCAATCTGGTGCCCCCGGTTGGCCGAAAGCTTCAGCCCGCGCACCTCGGGATGGGACGCATGCGCCGCTTCCAGAGCGGCCCAGGTGCCATCCGTCGATCCATCATCGATCAGAATGATCTCGGTCTGCCCTGCCCAGGGCGCAACTGCCGTCGTCAGGCGTTCCACCAAAAGCGGGATCGCCTCTTCCTCATTGTAGCACGGTACAACCACCGACAGTAGCATGGGGCCTGCCCTCACTTTTTCCACCTGCTCGATCGAGACCCAATCTGCAGGACAGCCCGGCGCGTTTTCAAACGCAGACAGGCGCGTGACAGCAGTTTCGCACCAAATGATTAACGCGCTGTGAGGTTTTGAACACGCATCATGTCACCCCGGTGTCAGCGCTGTGTGAGGCGCCACAATCATGCCATGGCACCACCGGTTTTGCCTTTGAAACTCCGCAATCAACGGCAGGCTGAAAGGTCCGTCAAAGCACCCCGCGCAGCAATGATTCGGACCATTCGCGCGTCAGGACAACGGCGCCACCTTCCTTTGCGGTGACGCGTCTCCACAGGTGAAAATGCGTCCGGTCACTGGTCATCCTGTTCTCCGTCTCGATCTCGACACCCCAGTCACCGCGGGCGAATTCAAACGTCCAGTCACTCTCGAATGTGGCGGTGGATGGGTCATCAGGCTGGATCTTGTAGCGCATCATCACGGTGCTATCGGCGATCAGACCATGATCCGGGTTTTCCGCCCGGCCGTAGTCGTCAAACGTCTCCAGCACATGGGTGCCATCCGCCTCGACCCGCCGCTGCGATGTGCCGGAGGCCGCGCGCAGCTCACGCCCGCCGATGGTCGGGTAGGCTCGGGCCGGCGGCGGCGCCATCGGCTCGATCTCCTCGGTGACGGTGCGCTCCGGGAGAACCAGCATGCAGCCGTCCAGCGCCAATGTGATCTCTGCCGCCTCGGGGGCCGGCCAGACGATGGGCCAGTAGGAGGTTGACAGCGCCAGCCGCAGACGGTGCCCCTCAACCAGCCGATGGGCGCATTCGTTCAGCTCAAACTCCACCTCATAGATCCTGCCCGGCTCCAGTCTGGTGGCCACCTCGTGGCTGTCATCATGGCACAGGTTGCGGGCCCGGTAGCTGATCCGCTGCGACACCCCGTCCGGGGCCACATCACAAAGCCGCGCCATGACCTGGGCGACGGGGCGGTCGACGCTGAACCGCAGCCGCAGCCGGGGCCGGCCCAGCAGCTCCAGCGGCGTCGCCAGCGGGGCTGTCTCGAAACAGGCAGACAGCGCATCGTCGACCTGCTGATCCTCGGGCAACTCGTTGTCAATACGCATGCCCGCGCAGAAATACCCCCCCGCCTGCCCCAGCGTGGCCGGGTTGGCCACGGTGACATTGCCGGTCTGGGGGTGATCCGCAAAGCCGCCGGGCGCCAGCGGCCAGCACAGGTCCTGCACATGCGGCGACGGCCACTGCGCCTCGGCCACCCATCGCCCCTTGCGCGGTGTGTTCTTGGCCGTCGGGTTGAAATGCTCCTGCACGTAGGCGCGATAGGCGGGCAAGGTCTCTGCGCCGCTGTCCTCGCCCTTCAGGTACTGATCAAACCAGCGCAGCACCTCGCCATGGAAATCCGAGGCCTCCAGTTTCGAGATATGCCCGTAGCGATGTTCCCAAGGCCCCATCAGCGCCTTGCCCGGGGCATTCGACAGCTTGGCCGCGATCGCGGGCGGCGCGTTCACATAGGCATCGGCCCAGCCGGTGATGGCCAGAACCGGCGCCGTGATTGCCGACCAGTCCTCGCAGACGGAGCCATGTTTCCAGAAGGCATCGCGTGTCTGGTGGCTCAGCCAGTCGGCCCCCATGAACGGCAGGTTCTTGATCCGACCCAGCCATTCGTCGCGCCAGTCCGGGCGCAGATCCGGGTCCAGCGGCCGGGTCATATAGGCGAACATCTGGCTCGACCAATTCTTGTTGTCGCTCAGCAGGCAGCCGCCCATATAGTGGATGTCATCGGCATAGCGATCGACGGTAGACGCGACCGAGACCACCGCCTTCAGCGCCTCCGGTCGGCGCCAGGCGAGCTGCAAGCCGTTGAACCCGCCCCATGATATGCCGATCATGCCGACATGTCCGGTGGACCAGGGCTGGTCCGCGATCCAGCTCAGGACATCCTCGCCATCGGCCAGTTCCCGTTCGGAATATTCATCATCGAACCGCCCGTCGCTATCGCCGGAGCCCGCAATATCCACCCGCAGGCAGGCATAGCCCTGTGCGGCGAAAACCGGATGGGTGGTGGCATCGCGAGGCGCGGTGCCATCGCGTTTGCGATAGGGCAGATATTCGAGGATGGTCGGAAAAGGGCCTGCCCCCTCCGGCTGCCAGAGCCGCGCCGCCAGACGGCGACCATCCGGCAGGGGGATCCAAAGATGATCGGTGGTAGAGACGGCGGTCTGCTCGCTGGGCACGTCCGTGTTGTCCTTCTGTGTTGTCCTTCGTTATCAAAGTGGCTTTTCGGGGCCGGTTTTGCCGCGCAGTCTGCGTCGTCAGGCCTCGGGAGGAAACTGCGCGCTTGTATACAGTTGTCATCAGGTTTACGCATAGTTGCGTCACATCGCGAAAGGGTCAGTGATGAGTAGCGAGTTTTCCCTGAATCTGCGGTTTCTCTGCGCCGAGGCGCCCTCCATCGCGCAGGTCTGCCGCGAGATCGGCCTGAACCGACAGCAATTCAATCGCTACCTCTCCGGGGCGGGGCTGCCCTCGGCTCATAACCTGCGCCGCATTGCACGCCACTTTGGCCTGAGCGAAGCCGATCTGCTCGGCGATCACCAGTCCCTATGTGCCCAGCGCAGCCCGCTCAGCACGGCAAAACCGCCTGCGCCGTTGTTGCACCTGGGGCAGGGGTTTGCCGATCAGGCCCGGCACATGCGCCGGTTCCTCGGGACATATCATACCTACTACCGGACGCCGACCTGGCCGGGGCAGGTTCTGCGCGCATTGATCCACCTGAAGGAGGCCGACGGCTATGTCATGAGCCATTCCTTCGAACGCGCCAGCGCCCGCGATGGCAGCATCCGCCAACGCACCGCCTATCGGGGATTGGTGGCCCTGCGCGGCGACCGGATCTGCCTGTGCGAACGCCCCCGCAACGCCACCAGCGCCATATCGGAAACCATCCTGATGCCCGAACACCCGCATCAGATCTCCTACCTGCAGGGGCTGACGCTCGGGGTCTCTGCCGGGGCCAGCCGCAGACCCTTTTCTGCCCGCATGGTCTGGGTGCGGCTGGAGGAGAAAGTCACCGCCCGCGAGGCTATTGCCGCTACCGGCGCCCTGCCCCAGGACAGCCCCCGGCTTGATCCGAAGGTGCGCCGCCTGCTGGGCGAGGACACGCCCCTGTGCCTCGCAGTGGAGACCTTCCCGCCGCGCTGAGCCCCGAGAGGGTTCAGTCTTCTTGTCTGTCATGTCGCGGCAGGACCGGCGCCGAGCGGTCCAGCGCCAGTTCGGCATCGGAAAAGACCCACGGCCCCCGCACTCCCGGCACATCCTCCGGGCAAATCCGCATCCCCCGATGGATGGTCTGAGGGTCGTCAAAGGCCTGACCGATGGTGTTGATCGGCCCCGCCGGCACTGTCGCCTCCTCCAGCGCGGCGAGCAGCGCCGCCTGCTCCCATTGCGCCAGGGCGGCGCCGATCATCGGGGTCAGGTCGCCCCGGTTCGCAACCCGCAACTGATTGCTCTGAAACCGGGGGTCGGATTTCACGCCGCCCAGGTTCAGGACATCGCAGAGGCGGGCGAACTGGCCGTCGTTGCCAACGGCGAGGATCACATGGCCGTCGCGCACTGCCATCACCTGATAGGGCGAGATATTGGGATGTTCATTGCCCATCCGCGTCGGGCTGGTGCCGGTTGCCAGATAGTTCATGTTCTGATTTGCCAGCATCGCCGTCGCGCAATCCAGCAGCGACATATCGATGTGCTGCCCGAGGCCTGTGCGGTGGCGTTGTTCCACCGCCGCCAGAATGCCGATGGTGCCATATAGGCCGGTGACGATATCGGTGATGGCCACGCCCACCTTCTGCGGCTCCCCGTCCGGCGCGCCCGTGACCGACATCAACCCCGACATGCCCTGCAGCAGAAAATCATAGCCCGCCCGGCTCGCATAGGGTCCGTCCTGACCAAAGCCGGTGACAGAACAGTAGATCAGGCGCGGGTTGATCTGCCGCAGGCTCTCATAGTCCAGCCCGTATTTCTTCAAGCCCCCCACCTTGAAATTCTCGATCAGAATATCGGCACCGGCCACCAGATCCCGCACCCGCGCCTGCCCCTCCTCCGTGCGGAAGTCCGCCGTGACGCAGTGTTTGCCGCGATTGGCTGCGTAGTAATAGGCGGCCGTGCTGTCGCCGTCGCGTTCGATGAACGGTGGCCCCCAGCGTCGGGTGTCGTCGCCCTCGGGGCTTTCCACCTTCACCACATCGGCGCCCAGATCCGCCAGCGATTGCCCAATCCAGGGACCGGCGAGAATACGGGCGAGTTCCACCACCTTGAGGCCTTGAAGCGGAGTCATGAAGGGTGTCCTTTTGGGCTTGAGAGGGTCATGTCACCGCCCTCCATAGCCGAGCCGTAGCGGTCAGGCCAAGCCCATACAATCTCCGGTTATTTTCATGCGCGCCTTGGGGGCCTCTGGCCTCCGCAATCGTCACGGGGGCCTCTGGCCTCCGCAATCGTCACGGGGGCCTCCGGCCTGCGCAATCGTGCTGTACTTTGCGGAGCCCGGCCCGCAGTGGCATTCATCTGTCCCTCTCATGCGCGACAGGCAGCGCGCCGCAGGCGCGCTGCCACGCCCAACTGGGATGTTTGCATTTCACATGCAAGCAGCGCAGGCGGGAGCCCCCCCCGCCGCCGGACCTCAGACCGACACGCCCTCCAGCAGATCGTCCCGCGCAAGCTCGCCCTTGCGGCCCTCCATCACCACCTCCCCCCGGCGCAGCACCACAAAGCGGTCCGCCAACGCATAGGCAAAGTCGAAATACTGCTCAACCAACACGATCGCCATCTCGCCCTGATCGCGCAACAGGCTGATAACCTCACCAATCTGGGTGATGATATTGGGTTGGATGCCTTCTGTCGGCTCGTCCAGAACCAGGAGTTTTGGCCGGGTGATCAATGCCCGGGCAATCGCCAGCTGCTGCTGCTGCCCGCCGGACAGATCGCCGCCGCGCCGGCTGATCATGTCCTTCAGAACCGGAAACAGCTCAAACACCTGATCCGGAATGTGATGCTCGCTCGCGGGCAGGCAGGAGAACCCCGTCTCGAGATTTTCCTTCACCGTCAGCAAGGGAAAGATGTCACGCCCCTGCGGAACATAGGCAATCCCCTTTTGCGCCAGCGCATGGGCCGGGAGCACGCCGAGGTCTTCGCCATCCAGAGTGACCGTCCCGCCCGAGCGCGCATGGGTGCCGGTGATCGCCTTCATCAAAGAGGTCTTGCCAACCCCGTTGCATCCCATGACGCAGGTCACCTCTCCCAGCTGGGCCTGCATGGAAATCCCTTTCAGGATCTGGCTGTGACCATAGTGCAGCGTGATATCGTTCAGATCCAGCATCGTGCTAACGTCCCAGATAGACGTCAATGACGTCAGGGTTGGCGGTCACATGATCGAGACCGCCTTCGGCGAGGACCGATCCCTCATGCAGAACGGTGACCTTGCAATTGAGGCGGCGGACAAACTCCATATCGTGTTCCACCACCACCACAGCGCGGGTCTTGGCTGCTTCCACCAGCAGGTCAGTGGTGTGCTCCCGCTCCTCCGGCGTCATGCCGGCGGCCGGTTCGTCAACCAGCAGCAACCGTGGTTCCTGCGCCAGCAGCATGCCGATCTCCAGCCATTGCTTCTGACCATGCGACAGCTCTCCGGCGACCCGGTCCAGATGGTCCTGCAACCCGACTTCCCCGGCCAGGGCCTCGACGCGCGCCATGTCCTGCGCGCTGGCGCGGAAGGTCAGAACCGCCCACCAGCTGCGCGGCGCACGCCGCGCCATCATCAGGTTTTCGCGCACGGATTGCTCTTCAAACACGGTGGGTTTCTGAAACTTCCGCCCCACGCCGGCCTGAGCAATCTGCGCCTCGTTCAGGGCCAGCAACGAGATCGACCTTTCCCCCCAGAGCACGCGCCCCTCATCCGGGCGGGTCTTGCCGGTGACAATATCCATGAAAGTGGTCTTGCCCGCGCCATTGGGCCCGATCACCGCCCGCAGTTCCGCCGGGCCGATCTGGAAGCTGAGATTGTTGATGGCCCGGAACCCGTCAAAGGAAACCGACACGCCAGAGACCTCCAACAGAGTGTTCATCTGGCTCATGCCTTGTCCTCGCGCTTCATCAGGTCGAACAGGCCGCCTATGCCCTTGGGCGCAAACAAGGTCACCAGAACGAAGGACAGCCCGAGGATCACCTGCCACCAGTCAACCCAGTGCACCGTATAGACCCCGAGATTGATATCCGGCGCCTGCCCCCCGGTGAACCAGGTCGACACCAGCGAGACGAAAGCCGCGCCCAGCACCGCGCCATAGAGCCGGCCCCGGCCGCCGATGGCGACCCAGACCGCCAGGTAGATCGAGGCGATCGGGGCGATTTCCGCAGGGTTCACGATCCCGGCCTGAGGATAATAGAGCGCGCCTGCAACGGCGGCGATCATGGCCGTCAGCGTGAAGAGCATCAGCTTGAAACTCTCGACCGGGTAGCCCAGGAACCGCACCCGTGCCTCATTGTCGCGAATGCCGCGAATGACCGAGCCGAATTTGCCTGAGACCACCCAGGCGCTGAGGAGATACCCGGCCCCCAGAGCCAGAGCCGAGGCCCAGAAAAACCACAGGGACACCGCTGACTGGGGGGCTGTGACACCGGGCAGGTTCTGCAGACCGGACAGACCGTTGTTGCCGCGCAACCCGCTATCGTTCTGAAACAGGTACAAGGCCAAGGCCAATGTCATTGCCTGTGTCAGGATCGACAGGTAGACGCCTGCCACACGGGAGCGGAACGCCAGCCAGCCGAAGACCAGCGCCAGCAGTCCCGGCACCGCAAGCACCATCAAAAGCTGTATCACGAGACTGTCGGCAAAGGTCCAGACCACCGGGAACTCCGAGCTGCCGACGACCCCGAAGATCTGATTTCCGATCCCGTCGATGATCTCCTGTGGCGTTGGCGGAATGTCCCCCTGCGCCAGCGCGCCTTCGACAATGATCTCGGTGCGGGCATACATGAGCCACATGCCCACCATATAGCCCCCAAGGCCGAAAAAGGCGAAATGGCCGAGGCTGAGGATCCCACAATAGCCCCAGATCAGGTCCATGGCGATCGCCACGAGGCACAGGCACAGGGTTTTCCCCAGGGTCTTGACGAAGCTGGTGGAGAGAGCGCCGACGCCAAAGCCCTCGGCCAGGACGGTGACCACCACCGTGAAGATCGAGAGGCCAATCAGGAAGACCAGCACCGACGGGTTTTCTGCAACAAAGGGCCTACGCATATCCGTGATCCTTGTCTGCGGGGGGCCAGCCCCCCGCGCCCCCCGAGGTATTTGGGAAAAGATGAACAGGGCGTTTCAGGCGCATGGTCAATCCCCCGCCGCCCGGCCCTTGAGCGCGATGATGCCGCGGGGTCGGAACTGGATGAAGATGATGATGAAGATGATCATATAGGTCTGGGCCGCCAGTGTGTTCGAGGGGTTCAGCCATTCGATGCCCTTTTGCAGGGTGCCGATCATTGTCGCTCCCAGGAGGGCGCCCCAGATATTGCCGACACCGCCGACGACCACCGTCATGAAACTCTGTACGATGTAATCCGCGCCCAGTTCCGAGGTGACTTTGGCATAGAGACCGATGGCCACACCCGCGATGCCTGCGATGCCCGATCCCAGCCCGAAGGTGAGCATGTTCACACGCCCCGGATTGATGCCCATCGAAGCCGCCATGCGGGGGTTCTGGGTGACGGCGCGGGTCTCCAGCCCCAGCCGGGTGCGTTTCATCAGGAACAGGAAGAAGCCGAGGAAGATCAGCGCCAGCACAAAGATCGCGATGCGGATGTAGCTGATCGCCACCACATCATTCAACACCAGCGCCCCATCCAGCCAGCCCGGTGCGGTCAGAGGGCGGGCCTGGGTGCCGAAGATGTTCTTTGCCAACTGCTGCAGGGCGATGGAGATGCCGAAAGTGGCCAGCAATGTTTCGAGCGGACGATGGTAGAGGTGGCGGATCACCAGACGCTCCATCGCGACGCCGGCGGCAAAGGTCACCGCGAAGGCCAATGGAATTGCCACCAGGATGGAGACCGTGTGGTTCGGAATCACCTGCTGCACCACATATCCGGTATAGGCGCCCATCATGATGAATTCGCCGTGGGCCATATTGATGACCCCCATCAGGCCAAAGGTGATGGCGAGCCCGATGGCGGCAAGGAAATAGATCGAGGCGAGCGAGATCGCGTCCAATCCCAGGTCGAGCGACTGGTTCAGCCCCACCCGCGTTGCAATCGTCGCCAGCGCCGCCTCTGCCGCATCGGTCACGGCGGGATCAGGCTCGGCGTAGGTTTCAAAGAAAACATGCGAGGCAAGTGCGGCATCGATATCGGCGTCTGACACCCGTGGCGGCACCAGGCCCTCTGCGAAGAGCGCGCCATAGGCTGCGACCCGCGCCTCCGGGTCCGACAGCCGGGCGACGGGAACGCCGCCAACGCGGCCGCCATCGATATGGGTTGCCAGCAGGGTCTTGATCTCTGCGGCAGAGCGCCGGGGCGGGGCGAGGTCTGCCGCGACCAGCATGTCATAGGCCGCGAGGCGCTCCAGCTGCGCGCTGCCGGGCACCAGCACCCGGGCGATGTTCCGGTCTTCGGGCAGCGTCGGCTGCACCGCCAGCGTGGTGGCGACCAGCGGGTTCAGCGCCGCGCGCACGTCAACACCGAGATCGGTCGACATCGCCTCGATTGCCGCGATCCGGTCTTGCGGGTCGTCGTCATAGGCCATGGTCAGCAGCCGCTCGATCCGCATCTTGCGGGTCTTCAGCACCGGATCCGGTTCCGCGGCGACAGAGGCCCGGAGCGGCGCCAACAGATCGGGACCGGGGCGGCGTTCGATGGCGATCAGCGCCTCTTCGCGGGTGGCGCGACTGGGATCGGACAATTGGAACTGCACCAGCGCGGTGGCAATCAGCCCCCGCACGCCGCTGTTGGGTTTGAGCTGCTTGAGATCGGATTTCTCCGCGCGACCGGCCTCGGTGCCGCTGTCGAGATCAATCAGCGCATAGCTTCGATCGCCCAGATCCTCGACGAGGAAGAACAATCCATCCGCCTTGCGCTGCCAGATGGATTTGTTCTGCCACGCCGACAACAGGGCGGGAACTCCGGGCAGGCCGGACGACACGATGCGGTCGATCACCGGCCCGATTGTCTTGCGCGAGGATTTGGCGAACAGCGCAGCGTCCTGCTGCAAGACCGACTGCAGTGGCCCGATCTGAGGCCCGCTCTGAGCCCCGGTCCCAGACTGCGCGGCATCGGCGGGCGTGTCCTGTGCCCGGGCGACCTGGGCGACCGGTGCCAATGCCAGCAGCGCAGCGCAGATCAAAACGCAACAGAGGCGAATTAGCTGTGTCATGGATGGTGATCCGACCCTATTGCCGCCCGGTTCGTCCGGGGGTCGTGTTTGCATCACCCGGGCAGCAAACCCGCCCGGGTGAAATCCTTCAGGTGACGATCAGATCAGTAGTTCGATTTGATCTGCACGCAGGTGTCGGTGGCCGTGTTGTACATGCCGCAGCCGAGGTCTTTCCAATCGGATTTCAGGACCGCTGAATCGGGCAGGAAATCGGTCCAGGCATCGCCCGGCACAGGATCGGTCGCGGAGATGATGTCGAACTGGCCGTCTTCCTGGATTTCGCCGATCAGCACGGGTTTTGCCAGGTGGTGGTTCGGCAACATCACGGCCGTGCCACCGGTCAGGTTCGGGAATTCCTGCCCGTACATGGCGGTGCGCACGGCGTCGACATCAGTGGTTTCAGCGGCTGCGACCGCATTCGCCCACATGTTGAAGCCGATGTAATGGGCCTCCATCGGGTCGTTGGTCACCCGTTCTTCGCCCATCAGGGTCTTCCATTTGTCGATGAAGCCTGCATTGGCTTCGGTATCGGCGGACTGGAAGTAGTTCCACGCCGCCAGGTGGCCGACCAGGTTGGAGGTATCGAGACCCGACAGCTCTTCCTCACCGACCGAGAAGGCCACGACGGGGATGTCATCGGCGGAGATGCCAGCGGCGGCCAGTTCCTTGTAAAAGCCGATGTTGGCATCGCCGTTGATGGTGGAGATCACGCCGACTTTCTTGCCGTCCGCGCCCAGCGCCACCACGTCAGAGACGATCTTGGACCAGTCGGAGTGACCGAAGGGCGTGTAGTTCACAAAGATATCGGACTCGGCAATGCCTTTGCCCTTCAGATAGCTTTCCAGAATATTGTTGGTGGTGCGTGGGTACACATAGTCGGTGCCCAGCAGCGCGAATTTCTCCACGCCCAGCTCGTCCAGGAAATAGTCGGTGGCGGGGATCGCCTGCTGGTTCGGGGCGGCGCCGGTGTAGAAGACGTTTTTCGACGATTCTTCGCCTTCGTACTGCACCGGGTAGAACAGCAGCCCGTTCAGCTCTTCGATCACCGGCAGCACCGACTTGCGGCTGACGGATGTCCAGTTGCCGAAGATCACGTCAACGTCATGCACGGTCAGCAATTCGCGCGCTTTTTCGGCGAACAGCGGCCAGTCGGAGGCCGGGTCGACCACCACGGCCTCCAGTTCGCAGCCCAGCAGGCCGCCTTTTTCATTCTGGTCAGCCACCAGCATCAGCATGGTGTCCTTCAGCGTGGTCTCGGAAATCGCCATGGTGCCCGACAGCGAGTGCAGAACGCCCACTTTGATCGGGCAATCGGCGGCCATGGCGGCGCCGGTGCCAATGGTCAGTGCCAGCGCGCTGGCAGCGGTTTTCTTCAGAAACGTCATAGATCCCTCCATGCAGGGCCGCAAATACCGAACGCTTGCCCCCTGGGCCGCGGAACGATATTTCGTATCCCTGCAACTGTTGTTGCGTATTGAGTGTGGCGGCCCGACCGAGCTGCAATTCATACGGTCGCCACACGTCATTTCAATCAGGTCGAAAGGCGTGCGACATCTCTTGCGGATGTCTGTCTGCTCCCCGACCCGCCCAAGGTTTCTGCAGCGTTGCTCTGCTTTGCAATTGCCGGCCGGGAGCGGCCTTGGCGAAATCCACACATGCCCAATTCCTGTGCAGATTTTACGTGAAACGCCGCAAAATTCACCAGAACAGCCATCATCTGTCGCAATTTTGCGGTAGAAAATGGCAGTATCGCGACGAGACTGGGAAAAGACAGTCAAACAAGGTGAACCGCGCGCCCTGCAGTTCCATGGGCAGCCCCAGTGACGGGCGGGCGCGCGCGCGAGGGGGAGAAGACAGATCAACAGCTTGGCCCGGATCACGGCACAGAGCGCCCCTGAAGCGCAATCGGCACTGGGCGCCCCGCAGGCGCAATCGGCACTGGGCGCCCCGGGGCCGCAACCGGTAGAGGCACAGCCTCGCGCCGTCGGGCGGGCCATGGTATCGACCAAATGCCGGGCCGACGGCTGTGTCGCGATTGACGGCCTGCATCAGGCCGGGGCGCTGAAGCTGCTGTTCCCGCGCGGCCGCCCCCCGGTAGAGGCGGTCCTGGTCAATACGGCCGGGGGCATCACCGGGGGCGATCGCTTCACCCTTGAGGCCAGCGCAGGTCGCAACAGCCAATTGACCCTCACCACCCAGGCGGCCGAGCGCGCCTATCGGGCACAGCCCGGCCAGACGGGGCGGGTGCAAACGACACTGACCGTTGCGGCGGGCGCGCGTCTCAACTGGCTGCCGCAGGAAACCATCCTGTTCCAGAACTGTGATTTTGCGCGACGCCTGCGGGTGGATCTGGCCCCGGATGCGCGCCTTTTGCTGGTGGAACCTCTGGTCTTTGGCCGCGCCGCCATGGGCGAGCGGCTGACCTCGGCGCGGTTTCACGACCGGATCGACCTCTACCGCGGCCCCCGGCGCCTCTACCACGATGCGATCCGCCTGAACGGCGATATTGCCGCCACCCTCGCAGGCCCCGGCACCGGCGGCGGTCTGTCGGCGCCCTCTGGCGCCCTGGCGACGCTGTTGCTGGCCGCGCCGGAGGCCGAGGCGGCACTCGACTGGATCCGGGCGGCACTGCCGTCCGGCGGCAGCGCGGTCGGCGGTGCTTCCCTTTTGGCGCCCGACCTGCTTCACCTGAGGCTGCTGGCCGTGGACAGTTTCGTCCTGCGCCAGAGCCTTCTGCCCCTGCTTGATCGCCTGACCGGCGGCGGCCTGCCGCGGTGCTGGAGACTGTGACCTCATGACCTGTGACCTCATGAAAGTGTGGACCCGATGAATCTGACCCCCCGAGAAAAAGACAAGCTGCTGGTCGCCATGGCCGCCGAAGTGGCGAGAAAACGGCTGGCGCGTGGCGTCAAACTGAACCATCCGGAAGCCATTGCGCTGATCACCGATGCGGTGGTCGAAGGCGCCCGCGACGGGCGCTCCGTGGCGCAGATGATGCAGGAAGGCGCCGAGGTGATCACCCGCGATCAATGCATGGATGGCGTCGCCGAGATGATCCACGAAGTTCAGGTCGAGGCCACCTTTCCCGACGGCACCAAGCTGGTGACCGTGCACAACCCCATTCGATAGATCTGGCCCATTCGATAGATCTGGCCCATTCGATAGATCCAGCCCATTCCATAGATCCAGACAGGAGAGATCCCCGATGAAACGATTGCTCGCGCTTGTCCCAGCCCTCGCATGCGCCGCCGGTCCCGCCCTCGCCCATGGCGGCGCGCATGTTCACCCCCATGGGGCCGAGGTCTGGCTTGCCCTCGCCCTGGTTGCAGTGGTCGTCATCGGATGCATCAGCCTGATGCGGGGCCGCAAATGATCCCGGGAGAACTGCTGCCGGCCGCCGGGGATCTGATCCTCAACGAAGGCACCAAGGCCATCACGCTGATGGTGGCCAATACCGGTGACCGCCCGGTTCAGGTGGGCAGCCACTATCATTTCGCCGAGACCAATCCGGCGCTGGATTTCGACCGCGACGCCGCCCATGGCCTGCGGCTGGACATTGCCGCCGGAACCGCCGTGCGGTTCGAGCCCGGCCAGCGCCGCGAGGTGCAGCTGATCCCGATCAGCGGCGCCCGCAAGATCTATGGTTTCAACGCAAAGGTGATGGGCACGCTCTAGCGCCTATTTGGACGCTAAGTGTAGTATTTTGAAATGATTGACGCGATCATTAACACGTATCCGGCGGCTTCAAGCGCGTCTGATAGCCATGTCATGGCGATCTCCTCATGCAGGGGCTTTGATATAACAAACGCACAGAGCGAAAGTGCTAAAGGTGATATCGGCTCTAGCCCCTGCGGACGGCTCAATTGCTCGCAGTACTCATTTTATCGAGGTAAGATAACCCTCGCCGCAGCTGGCAGCGGATTACACAGCTGCCCCAACATATAGTGTCAGCCTTCTTCTGCTGCAATAGAAGATCGGACTAGCTAGAGGATTAATCACGATGCCTGCAAGAATTTCACGTGCCGATTATGCCGCCATGTATGGCCCGACCACCGGGGACAGGCTGCGGCTGGCCGATACTGATCTGATCATCGAGGTCGAGCGCGACCTCACCGCGCTGGCGGCCGGGCAGAATGCGCCGATGTATGGCGAAGAGGTCAAGTTCGGCGGCGGTAAAGTGATCCGCGACGGCATGGGGCAGTCCCAGGCGACGCGGGCAGCCGGGGCGGTGGATACCGTCATCACCAATGCGCTGATCCTCGACTGGACCGGCATCTACAAGGCCGATGTCGGCCTGCGGGACGGGCGCATCGCCGCCATCGGCAAGGCCGGGAACCCCGACACCCAGCCCGGCGTCGACATTATCGTCGGTCCCGGCACCGAGGTGATCGCGGGCGAGGGGCGGATCCTGACCGCGGGCGGCTTTGACAGCCATATCCACTATATCTGCCCGCAACAGATCGAGGACGCGCTGCATTCCGGCCTCACCACCATGCTGGGCGGTGGCACCGGGCCGGCCCATGGCACTTTGGCCACCACCTGCACACCCGGTGCCTGGCACCTTGGTCGTATGATGCAGGCCGCAGATGCGTTCCCGATGAACCTCGCCTTCGCAGGCAAAGGCAATGCCTCGCTGCCGGCCGCGCTGGAGGAACAGGTCAACGCCGGTGCCTGCGCACTGAAGCTGCACGAGGACTGGGGCACCACCCCCGCTGCCATCGACTGCTGCCTCGGGGTGGCGGATGCGATGGATGTCCAGGTGATGATCCACACCGATACGCTCAATGAATCGGGCTTTGTCGAACATACGGTCGCCGCCCTGAAGGGCCGCACCATCCACGCCTTCCACACCGAAGGCGCGGGCGGTGGACATGCCCCGGACATCATCAAGATCTGCGGCGAGGAGCATGTGCTGCCCTCCTCGACCAACCCGACGCGGCCCTTCACGGTGAACACCATCGAGGAACATCTCGACATGTTGATGGTCTGTCACCACCTTGACAAATCGATCCCCGAGGATGTGGCCTTTGCCGAAAGCCGGATCCGGCGCGAAACCATCGCGGCAGAGGACATCCTGCACGACATGGGCGCCTTTTCGATCATCGCCAGCGACAGCCAGGCCATGGGCCGCGTCGGCGAGGTCATCATCCGCACCTGGCAGACCGCCGACAAGATGAAGAAGCAGCGCGGACGGCTGGCCGACGAGGTGGGCGACAATGACAACCAGCGCGTCCGCCGCTATGTGGCGAAATACACCATCAACCCCGCGATCGCCCATGGCATCGCCCAGGAGATCGGCTCGATCGAGGTGGGCAAGCGCGCCGATCTGGTGCTCTGGAACCCGGCCTTCTTCGGGGTGAAGCCCGAGATGGTGCTGATGGGCGGCACCATCGCCTGCGCCCAGATGGGCGATCCCAACGCCTCCATTCCAACACCGCAGCCGGTCTATTCGCGGCCCATGTGGGGGGCCTATGGGCGCTCGGTCGAGAATTCAGCCGTCACCTTTGTGTCCGAGGCGGCACAGGCGGCGGGGATCGGCAATACTCTCGGGCTGGCCAAACAGACATTGGCGGTCAAGGGCACCCGCGGGATCGGCAAATCCGACCTGAAGCTCAATACCGCCACGCCGGAGATCGAGGTCCACCCCGAAACCTACGAGGTGCGCGCCGACGGCGAGTTGCTGACCTGCCAGCCCGCCACCGAACTGCCGATGGCGCAGCGGTATTTCCTGTTCTGACATCGATGCGACGGATCAGGACAAAGATCGCCGCAGCGGACAAATGCCCGGTTTTTGTGCAGCCGCATCCCTGCGGCGACACAGGGCGACACAGGGCGGCACAGACGGGATCAAACATCAACTCATCAGGGCCTTGAAACAATGCGAGAATTTCGCGAAACACCCACAGAGTTGACTCTGATGCATGACGGAAATGCGTCAGCACTACTAACCTATTTGCTGCATCGCAGCTACATAGATGCCACGGGAGACGAAACCTTGAACTCAGGAGTATTCCCAAATGGCATACACTTCGAACGCACAGACCCACACCGCCCTGAACCCGCTGGCCCTGATTGCAGGATTTTTCCGCGCGATCGGCAGAGGCATGGTGAAAATGGCCGAAGCCAACTCTCGCGTGATCCGCGCACGTGCAATGATAGACATGTCGGACGAAGAGCTGGCCGCACGGGGCATCAAACGCGAAGACGTGGTCAAGCACGTGTTCGGCGACATCATGTACCTCTGACTGTCCTCCAGAGGACTGTCCCCCAGAGGATAGTATCTCCAAGGACTGCACCTCCGAGCCACGGCGCTCGGTCGGACATCCCATATCGCAGCCAGGGGGGCCGGACATGAACGCCCCCCGGTTGACCGCACGCCACTACCATGCCCATGCCCAGGATGAGGCCCCGCGTGACAGCGTCGTGCTGGACTATGACGGCCGCTTTCTGCGCCGCAAGGTTCTGACCTGTGAAAGCGGCGACCGCCTGCTGGTGGATTTGCCGCAAACCACCTCGCTCGATCATGGTGGGGTCCTGTGTCTGGACGGCGGCGGCGAGGTCACCGTGCTGGCCGCATCCGAACCGCTTCTGTCGGTGACCGCCGACCACCTGCCGCGCATTGCCTGGCACATCGGCAACCGCCACACCCCCTGTCAGATCGAAGAGACCCGCCTGCTGATCCAGCGCGATCACGTGATCCGTGCAATGCTCGATCATCTCGGTGCGCATTGCGAGGAGGTGGAGGAGCCGTTCACCCCGGAAGGCGGCGCCTACGGGCACGGCCGCACCCATGCCCATGAACACGGGCATACCCATCACGATGGCGGCCATAACCACAGCCACAGTCACACGCACAGCCACGCGCACGGCCACACGCACGGCCACACGCACGGCCACGCACAGGACCCCGCCGCAGATCACAGCCCTGCTGCCCCCGCTCAGAGCCACCCGCATGAGCACTGATCCGGAAACCACTGTCCCCGCGCCGCCTGACCCGGCAACCAATCCGGTGCGCCCTGCCCCCGCGAGCACTGACCCTGCGCATCCTGACCCTGCGCTCCTGTTGATGCAGTGGCTGTCCCCCGCCTATCCGGTCGGGGCATTTGCCTATTCCCACGGGCTGGAGGGCGCGGTCGAGGCAGGCATGGTCACCACGGGCGAGACGCTCTCCGATTGGCTCGCAGATCTGCTGTCCCATGGCGGCGCGCGTTCTGATGCGCAACTGCTCGCCTGCGCCTATCGGGCCGAAACGCCGGACGACCTGGCAGAGATCGACAGCATCGCCCGCGCCTTCTGCCCCTCGGCGGAACGGCTGCGGGAAACCGACCTGCAGGGTGCCGCCTTCTGCCAGACCACCGCCGGGATCTGGGGCGATGACCTCGCGGCGCTCGCCTATCCGGTGGCGGTGGGCCATGCCGCCCGGTGCCATGGCATCCCGCTCGGGCTGACCCTGCAGATGTATCTGCAGGCCTTTGTGTCCAACCTCATCGCAGCCGGTCAGCGGCTCTTGTCGCTCGGGCAACTGGAGGCCCAGCAGCGCCTCGCAGCGCTGACCTGCGCAATCCAGGACACGGCCAAAGCTGCCCTCGCCGGGGATCTCGATGATCTGCAGGGCGCCACATTTGCCGCCGATATCGCCTCGATGCGTCACGAAACCCAATATTCAAGGATCTTCCGCTCATGACATCACACAACGGTCCCCTGCGTGTTGGTATCGGTGGCCCCGTGGGCGCAGGCAAGACCACACTCACGGCGCAGCTGGCCCGCGCGCTGAAGGATCATCACTCCATCGGTGTCATCACCAATGACATCTATACGCAAGAAGACGCAGAGGCGTTGATGCGCCAGCAGATTCTGCCCCAGGACCGCGTGATCGGGGTCGAAACCGGCGGCTGCCCCCATACGGCCATTCGCGAGGACGCCTCGATCAACCTCGCCGCCGTTGCAGAGATGCGCAGCCGACATCCCGACATTGAAATTGTTCTGATCGAATCCGGTGGCGACAATCTCTCGGCGACATTTTCACCGGAACTGGCGGATGTGACGCTCTATGTGATCGATGTGGCCGCAGGCGAAGAAATCCCGCGCAAGGGAGGGCCTGCCATCACCCGGTCGGATCTGCTGATCATCAACAAGACCGATCTGGCCCCCTACGTCGGCGCCTCGCTCGAGGTGATGGAGCGCGACGCCACCCGGATGCGCCGCGGCTTGCCCTTTGTGTTCACCGCCCTGCGTCATGGCAAAGGGGTGGATGCCGTGGTGCGCCACCTCTGCGAGATCGGCGGCCTCGACACCCCGGCCACAGCCCCTGCGCCCACCGGCGAAACAGCCTGAGGCGGCTGTCACTGCCCGGCGGTCACGCTATACTGGACTGTAGTCGCCACGCCGGAGTAGCCGGTCCCGGTGGCATAGGCCTTGGTCAGGGAGACACCCACGATCAGGGTGACAAGAGCCACGGTTTTAATGTGTTGGATCATATCAATACCCTCCGAAAACTGAGCGCGCAAAAGCGCCCTTCGATAGGGCAGTGATAGCAGCGGATCGTCGCCCGCAATATGAACCGGTTCACACAGGGTGCGAAAAACGCAGATCTTCTGTTGGTCCGTCTCCGCCTCCGTGCCATATAGATCGAAGGTGGGGACAAGCGGAAATCCAGGCCATGCGGGCAATGACAACAGACCGGCCTTTTTGTTCGCCCCCTGCAATAGCATTGTAACATTTGAGAAATAGAACTGGAACTGTTAGCGCTAACTTGGCATATAGGCGACCATAGGCACCAAAACCCGATCCCCTGCGCCCGCGCCAGGCCGCTTCTGTCCAACGACCGAGACCCACAAGGAGCTGATCCGATGAGCGATATTTGGCACCACCTCACCGCCCACCGCGCCACCACCGAAGCGACGCCGATTGCTTCGTTGTTCGACGCGGACAGCACCCGGTTTGACAGCTTCTCTGCCGAGGTCGACGGCCTGTTGATGGATTATTCCAAAACCGCGCTGGATGGCACCGCCCGCAGGCTGCTGCTGGAGCTTGCGGAACAGGCCGGTCTGAAGGGGCGCATCGACGCGCTGATGTCGGGCGAAAAGATCAACACCACCGAAGACCGCGCGGTTCTCCATACGGCCCTGCGGGCCCCCGCCGACGCCGAAATCACGGTGGATGGGGAAAACGTCGTGCCCGCCATACAGGATGTGCTGAGCCGGATGGGCGATTTCTGCGATGCCCTGCGGAGCGGCCGCTTCACCACCGCCTCCGGCGTGGCATTTACCGATGTGGTGAACATCGGCATTGGCGGTTCGGACCTCGGGCCTGCGATGGCCACTCTGGCGCTCGCGCCCTATCACGACGGACCGGACTGCCATTTCGTGTCCAACGTGGACGGCGCGCATATCCATGACGTTCTGAGCCGCCTTGATCCGGCGACAACACTGATTGTCATCGCCTCCAAGACCTTCACCACCATCGAAACGATGACCAATGCCGGAACCGCGATCTCCTGGCTGCAATCCGCAATGGGACAGGATGTGTCCGGCCATCTCGCGGCAGTGTCGACCGCGATGGACAAGACCGCCGCCATGGGCATTCCCGACTCGCGCGTGTTCGGCTTTGCCGATTGGGTCGGCGGGCGCTATTCGATGTGGGGGCCGATTGGCCTGCCGATCATGATCGCGGTCGGCCCCGAGAACTTCCGCGCCTTTCTGCAGGGCGCCGCTGCGATGGACACCCATTTCCGCACCGCCCCGCTGGACCAGAACCTGCCGGCGCTGCTGGGACTTATCGGCATCTGGCACAGCAATATCTGCGGCTACGGATCCCGCGCGGTGCTGCCCTATGATCAGCGTCTGGCCCGCCTGCCCGCCTATCTGCAGCAGCTCGATATGGAATCCAACGGCAAATCCGTTGCTCTGGACGGCACCCCGCTGCCGCGCAGCTCCGGCCCTGTTGTCTGGGGCGAGCCGGGCACCAATGGCCAACACGCCTTCTACCAGCTGCTGCATCAGGGCACCCAGGCGATCCCGACCGAATTCCTGATCGCCGCCGAAGGTCACGAAAGCGATCTCGGGCATCAGCACAACCTCCTCAAGGCAAACTGCCTCGCCCAATCCGAAGCGCTGATGCTGGGCCGGTCCCGGGACGCGGCCCGCGCCATCGCCGAGGCCCGCGGCTATCAAGGGGCCGATGCGGAGCGGATGGCCGGGCATCTGGCCTTCCCCGGCAACCGCCCCTCGGTGACGCTGGCCTATCCGAAACTCACGCCCTACGTGCTTGGTCAGATCATTGCGCTATATGAACACCGGGTCTTCACCGAAGGCGCGATCTGGGGCATCAATTCCTTTGATCAATGGGGCGTTGAGCTGGGCAAGGAACTGGCAACCCGGCTTCTGCCCATGGTCGAGGGGGAGGATGCCTCCGCCAAGGACGGCTCCACCCGTGGCCTGCTTGCCAAATTGCACCGCTGACCCATCACACGCCCGTGTCTGACCGCTCGGACACGGCCCATCAGACCCCAAAGCCAGACAAGAGGACGACACCCCAATGGTATCCCGCGTCATCCCCGTAGACAGTTTCGATTTCGTCCTGTTCGGCGCCACCGGCGACCTTGCGCGGCGCAAGATCCTGCCCAGCCTGTTCCACCGGTTCCAGATCGGCCAATTCGACGAAAGCTGCCGCATCATCGGCACCTCGCGCAGCCAGATGGATCAGTCCGGGTTCCAGACCCTCGTCGGCGATGCGCTGACGGAATTCGGCGGCGTGCCCAAAGAGGATCAGGCGGATGTCGACCGGTTTCTCGCGCTGCTGGATTATGCGTCGGTCGATGCCCGCGGTGACGGCGGCTGGTCCGATCTCGGGGCCAAGCTGCGCGACGGCGTGGTGCGCGCCTTCTATCTCTCGGTGGCGCCCAGCCTGTTTGGCGATATCGCGGGCCAGCTCAAGGCCACCGGCATCGCCGATGACGACAGCCGCATCGTGGTCGAGAAACCCTTCGGCCATGATCTCGCCTCGGCACAGGCCCTGAACGCGGCGCTGCGGGCGCATTTTCAGGAAAACCAGATCTACCGGATCGACCACTACCTCGGCAAGGAGACGGTGCAGAACCTGATGGCCCTGCGCTTTGCCAATTCGCTGTTCGAGCCGCAGTGGAATTCGCATCACATCGACCATGTCCAGATCACCGTCGCCGAAAGCATCAGCGTCGCAGGGCGCGGCGAATACTATGACAAATCCGGCGCCATGCGCGACATGGTGCAGAACCACCTGATGCAACTGCTCTGCCTCACCGCGATGGAGCCGCCCTCGACCTTCGAACCCAACGCGGTGCGCAATGAAAAGCTGAAGGTGATCGAAAGCCTCGAGGCCACGCCGATCGACAATATCGTGCGCGGTCAGTACCGGGCCAAAGCGGGCGACGACAGCTATCTCGACCATGCAGGCGATCCCCATTCGCGGACCGAGAGCTTTGTCGCGATGAAGGTCGAAGTGGCCAACTGGCGCTGGGCGGGCACGCCGTTCTACCTGCGCACCGGAAAATGCCTGCGCGAGCGGGTGTCGGAAATCGCCGTCTACTTCCGCAAGCCGCCGCATAACATCTTTGGCGAGGACAATGCCATCGACGGCAACATGCTGGTGATCCGCCTGCAGCCGGACGAAGGCATCACCCTCAAGACCACCATCAAGGATCCCGGCCCCGGCGGCATGCGCCTGACCTCCGCCGATCTCGACATGACCTTTGCCGACAGCCTGCCCGAGGCCGGACGTCCCCAGGACGCCTACGAGCGGCTGATCATGGATGTGATCCGCGGCAACCAGACCCTGTTCATGCGCGGCGATGAGGTCGAGGCCGCCTGGGCCTGGGCCGATCCCATCGTGACGGCCTGGGACGATTCCACCCGCGAGCCGCAACCCTATGATCAGGGCGGCTCCGGTCCCGAGGATGCGCTCTTGCTGCTGCATCGCGATGGCCGTCGCTGGCGCCCCATCGGGACCTGAGCCCCCACGACAGGCCCCCAAGACAGGCCCCATAACACCCGCCGGGACCGACGCCCCAACCCGACCCTTGTGACACGTAACCGAACTGACCGAAGAGAGGCACGCCATGACGCTCCACGCCACGCTCGCCGCCGTTACCGACCGTATTATCGAACGCAGCGCCCCCACCCGCGAGGCCTATCTCGCCCGGATGCGCGCCGCCAGCCTGAAGGGCCCGGCCCGCGCGCATCTGAGCTGCTCCGGGCAGGCCCATGCCTATGCCGCCACCGGCGAGGATCAGGACACGCTGGCCACCGGCATCGGCGGCCACCTCGGCATTGTCACCGCCTATAACGACATGCTCTCGGCGCATCAGCCGTTTGAAACCTACCCGATGCTGATCCGCGAGGCCGTGCGCGAGGTCGGCGGCACCGCACAGGTCGCAGGCGGCGTGCCCGCCATGTGCGATGGCGTCACCCAGGGCGAAGCGGGCATGGAGCTGTCGCTGTTCTCGCGCGACAGCATCGCCATGTCGGTGGGCATCGCCCTGTCGCACAATGTCTTTGACGCCGCCGTCTTCCTCGGCGTCTGCGACAAGATCGTCCCCGGTCTGGTGATCGGGGCGCAGGCCTTTGGCCATCTGCCCTCCGTCTTCCTGCCGGCCGGGCCGATGACCTCGGGCCTGTCGAACGACGAAAAGGCCCAGATCCGGCAGAAATTCGCCAAGGGCGAGATCGGCCGGGACGAGCTGCTGAAGGCCGAAATGGCCGCCTATCACGGCCCCGGCACCTGCACCTTCTACGGCACCGCCAATACCAACCAGATGCTGATGGAATTCATGGGGCTGCACCTGCCGGGCTCCTCCTTTGTCAATCCCGGCACCGAGCTGCGCGATGCGCTGACCCGCGAAGGTGCCAAACGCGCGCTGTCGCTGTCGGCGCTCGGAAATGCCTATACGCCCACCTGCGACATCCTCGACGAAAAGGCCTTTGTGAACGGCATCACCGGGCTGATGGCCACCGGGGGGTCGACCAATCTGCTGATCCACCTGATCGCCATGGCGCGCGCCGGCGGCATCATCCTCGACTGGCAGGACTTCTCGGAGATCTCCGATGTGGTGCCGCTGCTGGCGCGGGTCTATCCCAACGGTCTGGCGGATGTGAACCACTTCCATGCCACCGGCGGGCTTGGCTACATGATCGGCCAGCTGCTCGACGCGGGCTTCCTGCATGACGACACCAAGACCGTCACCGGTGAGGGCCTTCAATCCTACCTGATGGAGCCCTTCCTCGACGGGGCCACGCTGACCTGGCGCAGGGGCACCTCCGAGACCCTCAACGACAAGATCCTGCGGCCGGTCTCCGACCCGTTCCAGTCCAGCGGAGGTCTGGCGCGTCTGTCGGGCAATCTTGGCACCGGGGTGATGAAAATCTCGGCCGTCGCCGAGGAAAACCGCATCGTCGAAGCGCCGGCGCGGGTCTTTCACGATCAGGACGAGGCCAAGGAGGCCTTCAAGGCCGGCGATCTGAACGAGGGCGATGTGGTGATCGTCGTCCGGTTCCAGGGGCCAAAGGCCAATGGCATGCCGGAGCTGCATTCCATGACCCCCTTCCTGTCCATCATGCAGGGGCGCGGCCAGAAGGTGGCGCTGGTCACCGACGGCCGCATGTCCGGTGCCTCGGGCAAGGTGCCCTCGGCGATCCATGTGGTGCCGGAGGCGCTCGATGGCGGCGCCATTGCCAAGCTGCAGGACGGTGACATGGTCCGCGTCGACGCGGTCAGCGGCACGCTGGAGGTGCTGACCGAAGGCGTCATGGACCGTCCCGTCGCCACCGCCGACCTGACGGCCTACCAGCACGGGACCGGGCGCGAGCTCTTTGCCCTGTTCCGCAATTCCGTCACCTCTGCCGATACCGGCGCAACCGTATTTGGAGTCTGACCCATGGCTATTCTGCCTCAGGACGCAAGCAAACAGGCCCGCGAGATCTGCGCGCTGGCCCCCATCGTTCCCGTATTGGTGGTGCATGACATCGCCCACGCCCGTCCCCTCGCCGAGGCGCTGGTCGCAGGCGGCTTGCCCGCGCTGGAGGTCACCCTGCGCACCCCCGTCGCGCTGGAGGTGATCCGCGAGATGGCAAAGGTCGACGGCGGCGTCGTCGGCGCAGGCACCCTGGTCACCGCCGCCGACGTCCGCGCCGCGCTGGAGGCGGGCGCCCGCTTCGGCGTCTCGCCGGGTGCCACCGATGTGCTGATGGAGGCGGCCGAGGCGGAGGGGCTTGCGATGCTGCCCGGCGCCGCCACCGCCTCCGAGGCAATGGCCCTCCTGGCGCGCGGCTATGACATGCTGAAGTTCTTCCCCGCCGAGGCCTCTGGCGGTGCACCGGCGCTGAAGGCCATTGGCGCCCCGCTGCCGCAGATCTCCTTCTGTCCCACCGGCGGCGTCAGCCCCTCAAACGCCGACAGCTACCTGAGCCTGCCCAATGTGATCTGCGCCGGTGGCAGCTGGGTCGCACCCGCGAAGCTGGTCGAGGCCGGAGACTGGGCCGCGATCGAGGAACTGGCCCGCGAGGCCAGCCAGTTGCCGCGCGGCTGATCTCCCGCCCGACCTGCGTCGCATCCCCCCTTGACTGCAGCCCTCCGGGGTCTGCGCGCATCACCCGCTCCCCCCATGGGGGCGGGTGATGGAACTGCAGGCGGTCGCAAGATCATCTCTGCCAGTCCCGCCCCTGCGCCAGTCCCGTCGCTGCGCCAATCCCGCCGCTGCGCCAATCCCGACCCTACGCCTGTCCCGACCCTGCATCCGCCATGTCTTGCCCACAAATCGTGCCGGAAGTCGGAAAATCGTGCCAAGCAACCTACAAATAGTGCCACACAGCCGCTTTCACGGCGCTCCCCCTTGCGCTGCGACGAAATGTGCCGATCTATTGGGCAGCCCTTTCCTGCTCTCCCCCTTTCCTGCCCCCACAGGCCAGCCCCGATAGATGAGGTCCCCATGGCGCAAGCAGAGCGTTTTCCCTTTGTCAGAATGCTGACCGGCTGTTGCGCCATGTTGAAAATCCCGCCCGAGCGTGTCCTGCGCCGGGCCGGACTGCCCGCCGAGCTGCTTGAAAGTGATCGCCACGGCCTGTCCGGGCGCCAGATCTTTGACCTCTGGGAGGCGACATTCGCCGAGGCGGGATCATTCGAACGGCTCGTCGAGCTGGCCAAATCTTCCGCTAGGACGCCCTTCAAGCCGGCCCTGCTGGCCTTCTCCTGCAGCCCGGATGTGGTGACAGGGCTGGAGCGGTTGAATGTCTTCAAACCGCTGGTGGCCCCGGTGCAGATCACCTGCGCCCGGATGGAGGCGCGCACCCGGGTGATCATCACCTCCACCATGCCGGACTGCCCGGTGCCCGCGGCCATGGCGGCCTTTGAGCTGATCTTCTTTCTGGAGCTGATGCGCGCCTGCACCGCCCACCACGTGGTGCCGCTGGCGGTGACCCTGCCCGCCATTTCCGCGGATCTGGACATCGACATGGCCGCCTTGGAGGCGGAGGCTGGCTGTCAGATCGACACCGGGGATACGCTGAGCATTTTATTGGCCCCCGAAGACAGCAACCGCAGGCTGATATCAGAGGCCGCCGATGTCTGGCCTGCCTTTGAAAAAGAGTTGCGTCGCCAGATGCTTGACTGGCACGCAAGTCAGCCGACCTCTGCCCGGGTCAAGGCATCCCTGCTGGAGTTGCTGCCCTCCGGCCATGCCACGGCCGATGCGGTCTGCAGACAGATGGTGATGTCCAAGCGCAGTCTCTACCGGCATCTCGCCCGCGAGGAGGTGACCTTTCAGTCCATTCTCGACGAAACCCGCACCGAGCTTGCCCTGCATTACCTGCGTCAGGATGACATCAGCGTGGAGGAGATTTCCTATCTCCTCGCATATAGCGATCCGAATTCCTTCTACCGGGCCTTTCGCAACTGGACCGGCATGACCCCTCTGCAGGCCCGTGCGCGGCTGGCGGCAGGCGATCTGATCGCCGCCTTGTGACCGGACACCGCAGCCGCGCTCAGCCAGATCCGGTCGCGCCCTGCCCGAAGCGGAGCGCTCCCGCCCGTCTCCCGTGCCTCAAGAGGCCCGGTTTGCGGTTGGGCGTGGCGCGGCGCGGGCTCTTCGAGCCCGCGCCGCGCCGGTCGCGTCAGGCGCAGCCTGAGGTGAAATACCTCAAACAGACCGCCCCTCCTTATCGCGTCATGATGCATGTTGACCGCAGGCTGGCCGCATCTGCATGAAGTTTGGCACCAATTGTTTTTGAACCATTCCCCCCATCCACTATCTTTTGAGATGTCAAAGGAAGGCCGTCCCCCCATTCCGATCCGCACGGACCCTCCGCCGACCTGCAGGCACTGGCTCGCCACCATGGCGAAGCCGCCGACCCAACAGGAGACATGAGCCATGAGCTTTACACTGAAAATCAACGGCGAGACCAAGACGGTCGACGCCGAACCCGGAACGCCTTTGCTGTGGGTGATCCGGGACGACCTCAAGATGACCGGCACCAAATTCGGCTGTGGCGTTGCTTCCTGCGGGGCCTGCACCGTGCATGTGGATGGCGAGCCAACGCGCTCCTGCCAGACCTATATCGACGACATCGAAGGCGCCGAGATCACCACGATCGAGGCCATCGAAAACGACAGGATCGGTGCCGCCGTGCAGCAGGCCTGGCTGGAGCTGGATGTGGTGCAATGCGGCTACTGCCAATCCGGTCAGATCATGTCCGCCGTTGGCCTGTTGCGCGACACACCCAAGCCCAGTGCCGAAGATGTCGACAGCTACATGTGGGGCAATGCCTGCAGATGCGCCACCTACCAGCGCATCCGCGCCGCCGTCCTGCGCGCATCCGAAATCATGGAGGCCTGAGATCATGACATTGAACACCTCCCGCCGCGGGTTCCTGACATCCGCCGCCGCGACCACCGCCGTTTTGATGATTGGCGCCACTGCCGATGGCGTGCTGGCCGCAGGCGCCTCTGCCGACGCCATGCTGACACCTTTTGTCAAGATCGACAGCTCCGGCAAAGTCATCGCCATCGTGAAACATTTCGAGATGGGCCAGGGCCCGACGACGGGCCTGACCACCATCATCGCCGAAGAAATCGGCGTCACCATGGATCAGATCGGATACGAATTCGCCCCGTCCGATCCCACGCGCTACAACAATCTCTACTTCGGACCGTTCCAGGGCACCGGCGGCTCCACCGCCATGGCGAACTCCTGGCAACAATACCGCACAGCCGGCGCCGCGGCACGCGCGATGCTGATCACTGCCGCCGCCGCCAACTGGGGGATCGACCCCGCTGACCTCGACATCACCGACGGCCGGATCACGGGCGCAGGCCACGACGCGCCGCTGGCGGACTTCGTGGCGGCCGCGGCTGCCCTGCCCGTGCCGGAAACCCCGGCCCTGCGCGATCCCACCGACTGGAAGATCATCGGCAACCCCGCAACCCGGCGCCTCGACAGCCCCGCCAAGGTCAACGGTCAGGCCCGCTTCGCGATGGATGTGCATCTGCCGGATCAGATGGTGGTGATGATCAAACGCACCCCCAAGCGCGGCGGCCTGGCCACCGGATTTGACGACAGCGCCGCACAAGAGGTGAAAGGCTATATTATGGCCCGGACCCTGCCGACCCAACACGGTGTCGCGATCTATGCGGAAAACACCTGGGCCGCAATTCAGGCGCGCGAGGCGCTGGAGGTCCATTGGGACATGACGGCCGCGGAAACACGCTCCAGCCAGCAGATCCGCGACGAAATCCTGACCGCGCTCAATGCCGAGCCGAGCTATAACGTCAACAAGGCCGACCGCGCAGCAGTCAAAGCCGCCGTCGACAGCGCCGATCGGGTCGTGGAGAAAACCTTCTACTTCCCGCTCCTCGCCCATGCCCCGATGGAACCGCTGAACTGCACTATCGAACAGACCGCCAACGGCGATATCGTGCTGCATGACGGCGCGCAGATGCCGACAGCACCGCATATGGCCTATCAGGAGATCTTCGGCCTTCCCGCAGACAGGATCCACATCGAGACCATGCTCGCCGGTGGTTCTTTTGGCCGCCGCGCCACGGCGGATGCGGATTATCAGGTCGAGGCCGGCCTCGCCTTTGCCATGACTGACCGCAGCCGTCCGGTGAAACTTGTCTGGACCCGCGAGGATGACATTCGGGGCGGGAATTACCGGCCTGCAACTGGACACAAGGTGCGGGTCGGCCTGTCGAGAGACGGCCGGATCACCGGCTGGGATCACCAGATAGCCGGGCAGTCGATCATGAAGGGAACGTTTTTTGAACAAGTTGCGGTTCATGACGGCGTCGACAGCACCCTCGTCGAAGGTGTCACCGAGAACCCCTACAATATCCCCGGCCAGGCCATCGGCCTCACCGATACCGAAAAAGCGACCTCCGTCTTGTGGTGGCGTTCGGTTGGGCACACGCACACGGCCTATGTGATGGAAACCATGATGGATCTTGCGGCCCGCGCCGCCAACACGGACCCCGTCGACTTCCGCCTCGCGCATCTGGCGGACGGCACCGACGACCAGATCCGTCAGGCCCGCGTGTTGAAACTTGCCGCCGAAAAGGCCGGTTGGGGACAGCCGCCAGAAGGGCGGACACAGGGCATCGCCGTGCATAAATCCTTCTCGACCTTTGTCGCCGAAGTGGTCGAAATCTCCGGCACCGCCGAGGACGGCATCGTGATCGAAAAGGTCACCGCCGCTGTCGATTGCGGGGTGGCGATCAACCCGGATGTGATCAAGGCCCAGATCGAAGGTGGCATCGGCTACGGCATCGGTCACGCGATGCGGGATCAGATCACGCTTGTGGATGGCCAGGTCGAACAGTCGAACTTTCCCGACTATGAACCGCTTCGGATCTCCGACATCAAGAAGATCGAGACCCACATCGTCCCCTCACCCCTCGCCCCCACCGGCATCGGTGAACCCGGAACCCCGCCCTCTGCACCGGCTTTGGCCAATGCCATCGCCGCCCTGCCACAGAGCGATGACCTGGTCGCCGAGCTCCCCATGGCAGAGGCAGGCATTTCCTTCGCCTGACCAGGGGATCACAACCGTCCTACCCAACAGGAGCGCCTTCGGGCGCTCCTGAACCACTGCGGATCCCT
Source organism: Alphaproteobacteria bacterium MedPE-SWcel (assembly GCA_001874255.1). GTDB lineage: Bacteria > Pseudomonadota > Alphaproteobacteria > Rhodobacterales > Rhodobacteraceae > Epibacterium. Next base: position 72,202 of record MPDC01000003.1, on the reverse strand, counting down.
CCCCCCAAGCGCCAGCGCAGCCGCTTGGGGGCCTCTCGCCGCCGGGGCCGCGCGCCGCCTCAACCAGAAATAAATAATAATTAATAAAATCAATATGATAGGTCAAAATCCCTGACCTATTGTTTCGCGCGCGAAACATTGGGTCAGACATATTGACCTATCTTGCCACCGCGGCCACCTTCACCGGCTCTTCAGGCCAAGTCCCAGCCCCCTGCCGCAAGACGCCTGGGACACGGTCGGCATCCCCCTTCTTGCAACGCGTCATTTCATCTTTTGAAAAATACCTCGGGGAGCGCGAGGGGCAGCGCCCCTCGCCATCAGGACAAGACAGCTCTCGCCAAAAAACAGACCAATGGCGCGGCCAAGCCTCGTGTAAAAACACCAACAGCCCCCCAGGTAGCGCGGGGCCGATCAGGGCGCAGCTCAGGGCCAGATCAAATCCGACGGCAAGGGTGCCCCGTCGATGCGCGCCACATTCGCAAGATCATTGCCCCGGGCCCGCGCTTCGGCAGCGCGTTGATCCAGACCATGATCCCGCCAGCGTTGCACCAATCGCGCCGCCAGTTCCTCCACGGGCACGACAAGGCGAAGGGACAGGTCCCATAGCGCGGCCAGATCCCGCCAGCCCGGTTCATCCAGCAGCAGATAGTTCCCTTCCACGATCGCCACCCGGCACTCGGGGCCGACCTCCGCCGCACCGGCAATCGCAATGTCGCGCGCTCGGTCGAACAGCGGATAGATCACCCGGTCCACAGATCTCAGCGCCCGGCACAGACGCGCAAAACCGTCGAGATCAAAACTCTCGGGCGCGCCTTTGCGCTCCAGCAGCCCGCGCGCCTCCAGCAGCCTGTTGTCCAGATGAAACCCATCCATCGGCACCACCTCGGTCGCGAATCCCTGTGCCGACATCGCGGCTGCCAAGGGGCCGGACAGGGTGGATTTGCCGCTGCCCGGAGCCCCCGAAATCGCAATCAGCTGCCGCCGCGCGCGGCTCAGATCGAGACGGCCAAGCACAGTATCGCAGAGCGTCTGGATGTCTGCCCCTGTCGGGCCGCCCCTCGCAGCATCTCCCGTCTCTCCCGCCGCTGTGGAGAGGTTACCCGGCACATCCCCAACCGTTGCCGTCATGCAGCGGACACCGCCGGGTCCGGCTCCCGCGCCCCTGTCATATAGGCCACCGCATCCGACATCTCGTGTTGTTTCGGGTCAATCACACAGAGCCGCTTGCCCAGGCGATGCACATGGATGCGATCCGCAACCTCGAAGACATGTGGCATATTGTGGCTGATCAGAATGATCGGAATGCCACGGGAGCGGACGTCCTGGATCAAATCCAGCACCCGGCGGCTCTCCTTGACACCAAGCGCCGCAGTGGGCTCGTCCAGAATGATCACCTTGGAACCAAAGGCTGCGGCGCGGGCCACGGCCACGCCCTGACGCTGCCCGCCGGACAGGGTCTCGACCGCCTGATTTATGTTCTGGATCGTCATCAGCCCCAGATCGTTGAGCTTTTCACGGGCCACGGCCTCCATTCTGGGCCGATCCAGCTGTCGCAGCACCTGCCCCCGCCAGCCGGGTTTGCGCAATTCGCGCCCCATGAACATATTGTCGGCAATGGACAGGGCCGGTGACATCGCCAGGGTCTGATAGACCGTCTCGATTCCGGCCTCGCGGGCGTCGATGGGAGAGTGAAAATTCACCGGCGTACCATCCAGCTCCACCCGGCCTTCGTCGGGAATCACCGCACCGGACAGCGCCTTGATCAGGGTGGATTTTCCGGCGCCATTGTCGCCGATCACCGCAAGGATCTCGCCCGGCATCAGCTCGAAATCGCAATGATCCAGCGCCGTCACCCGGCCATAGCGTTTCACCAGACCGCGGGCCTTGAGAATAGGGTGCGTCATACCGATACCTTTCTGATCCACTGGTCCACCGCGACGGCAGCAATGATCAAGACGCCGATGAGCAGATAGGTCCATTGCGCATCGGCCCCCAGAAGCCGCAGCCCGAGGGTGAAGACACCGACAATCAACGCCCCGAAGAAGGTGCCCAGCACCGAGCCGCGCCCGCCAAAGAGCGAGATGCCGCCGATCACCACCGCCGTGATGGACTCGATATTGGCCAATTGCCCCGAGGTCGGCGAGACCGAGCCGATCCGCCCGATCAGGGCCCAGCCCGCAAAGGCGCAGATCAGACCGGAGAGCATATAGACCGAGATCAGCACCTTGTCGGTATCGACACCCGACAGTTCGGCCGCTTCCTTGTCGTCGCCCACCGCATAGACATGCCGGCCCCAGGCGGTGTGGCGCAGGATATAGGCGAGCACCAACACCAGCAGCACCATGAACAGCACGCCATAGGTGAACACCGCGCCCCCCAGTTTGATCTTTTCGCCAAAGAACTGCAGGAACGGCGCCTGGGCCGCGATGTCCTGACTGCGGATGGTTTCATTGGCGGAATAGAGGAAGTTTCCGGCCAGCACGATCTGCCACATGCCCAGCGTCACGATGAAGGGCGGCAGTTTCATCCGCGCCACCAGCCAGCCGTTGATGAACCCGCAGGCGGTACCGCAGAGCAGACCGCAGGCAACGCCCACGCCGGGCGGCACCCCATAGCGAAAGGTGAACTGCCCCATCACCACCGAGCTCAGCACCATGATCGCCCCCACCGACAGGTCGATCCCCGCGGTCAGGATCACCAGCGATTGCGCACAGGCGACGATGCCGACGATCCCCACCTGTTGCAGGATCAGGGTCAGCGCGAAGGGCGAAAAGAACTTGGAGCCGAGCAGCAGACCGAAGATCACAACCGACAGCACCAACACGATCAGCGGCACCAGGGATGGGGTCACATGCAGGGCGTGCTGGAATTTCTGGATGAAACTCTGGTTGCCGTGATCGAATTCGGCCACCGTGTCCGGGCTTCCGGCAACCGCGGCCTCGTAGCTCTGCGGGGTTGACATGACACTCCTCCAAATCGCCCGCCTTGTGACGGGGCTGGTTTGTTTTTATTTGATCCGTTGAGAAAAGGGCGGCCCATTTTGGTGCCGCCCCTCCTCACTGCTCTTGTTCAGACGGGTCTGCGGCCGGATATCAGCCCCAGCAGAGGTTGGTTCCCTCTGTGGTGTCGATGCTGTCGACACCCTCCACCGGTTTGTCGGTCACCAGGGCCACGCCGGTGTCAAAGAAATCCTTGCCCGGTGTCGGTTCCGGCTTCACGCCTTCGTCGGCCCATTTCTTGATCGCTTCGACACCGAGGGAGGCCATCATCATCGGATATTGTTGCGAGGTGGCGCCGATCACCCCTTCCTTGACGTTCTGCACACCGGGGCAGCCGCCATCGACCGACACGATCAGCACGTCATTTTCGCGGCCGATGGATTTCAGCGCCTCATAGGCGCCGGCGGCGGCAGGTTCGTTGATCGTATAGACCACATTGATCATCGGATCCTGTGCCAGCAGGTTCTCCATCGCCTTGCGGCCGCCCTCTTCGTTGCCGGCGGTCACATCATTGCCGACGATCCGCGAGTCATCCTCGTCGCCCCATTTGTTCGGGTCGCCCAGCTCGATGCCAAACCCCTTGAGAAAGCCCTGATCGCGCAGCACGCCCACGGTGGGTTGGCTCACCGAGAGATCAAGCATGCCGATTTTCGCACTCGCCGCCGCGTCGCCCAGAGCCGCCGCAGCCCATTGACCGATCAGCTCGCCCGCCAGGAAATTATCCGTGGCAAAGGTCGCATCCGCCGCGTCAATCGGGCTGAGCGGGGTGTCGAGGGCAATCACAACCAGCCCCGCATCGCGGGCCTGCTGAACCGCAGGAACGATGGACGAGGTGTCGGAAGCCGTCAGCAGGATCCCACTTGCCCCGTCTGCGATGCAGGTTTCAATGGCCGCGACCTGAGTTTCGTGATCGCCGTCGATCTTGCCTGCGAAGGTCTTGAGCTCGATCCCAAGTTCCTCGGCCTTGGCGCTCGCGCCTTCCTTCATCTTCACAAAGAACGGGTTGGTGTCCGTCTTGGTGATCAGACAGGCCGTGGTGGCCTGAGCGGCACCGGTCATCAGGGTCACACCCGCAATGGTGCTGAGCAGAAATTTCATCATGGTCTCCTCCCAAAGAACACTGATTATGTGCTGCGTCGCCCGCCGTGATTTTCACCCCGCCTTGGCGTCGCCTGATCCCAGTAAGGGGCGATTCCCGGAAATCTGTCAATATGTAATTAAACTTGATTTATTAATGCGGGAGCGGCACCCTCTTGCCTAATCAAGAGGAGAAGGGCAAAGACCCGGCCATGCCAAAACTACGCCCCTATAGCAGCGGCGCGAACCAGAGCGAGGTCCGTGCACATAATGAACGCCTGATGCTGTCGGTCCTGCATCAGGACGGTGCCATGCCCGGCAGCGAAATGGCCCGCCGGACCGGCCTGTCACCGCAGACCGTTTCGGTCATTCTGCGAAAGCTGGAGCACGACGGGCTGATCCTGCGCGGCGCCAGCCAGAAGGGGCGCGTCGGCAAGCCGTCCGTGCCGATGGATATCAACCCTGCGGGTTTGTTTTCCTACGGGATCAAGATCGGACGCCGCAGCACCGATCTGCTGCTCATTGATTTTCGCGGCACCGTTCACGCGCAACGGCGCATGCGCTATCCCTACCCGCAACCCAATGATGTTTTTGGGTTTATCAGGCGCAGCCTGACCGAAATAGCTGCCGGGCTGAGCTGCGATCAACGCGCGCGGATCTGTGGGATCGGCGTCGCGACACCGTTCAATCTATGGCGCTGGCACGAAGAGGTTGGCGCACCAAAGACCAGCCTCGAGGCCTGGAAGGAACTGGACCCGGCCCAGGAGATCGGCAGCTTCAGCGATCTGAGCGTTTTCGTGATCAATGATGCCACCGCAGCCTGTCGCGCCGAGCATATGTTCGGGGGCAGCAGCATCTGGCGCGATTGCATCTATTTCTTCATCGCGTCGTTTCTGGGCGGCGGCATCGTGCTGAACAATTCGGTCTATGAGGGCAGTCAGGGCAATGCGGGCGCCCTTGGCCCCCTGCCCTCGCGCGCGCCTGACGGCAGCGAGGCGCGGTTGCTGGACACGGCCTCGATCCGGGTGCTGGAGCGGCGTCTGGTCGAGGCCGATATTGATCCAGCCGTGCTCTGGCAACAGCCGCAGGACTGGAGCCGCATCCAGGACGAGGCCGACCGTTGGCTGGAAGACACCGCCGAGGCGCTTGCGCGGGCAGCGCTGGCCACCTGCGCGGTGATCGATTTCCAGGCCATTGTGATCGACGGCGCCATGCCGGCCGACTTGCGGTCCCGGCTTGTCGATCTCGTCCGCGAGGATCTGCCGCGGCTCGATGCGCGGGGGCTGATGGTTCCGGCGGTGCAGGAGGGCCAGATCGGCGCCAATGCCTCGGCGCTCGGGGCCGCTTCCAAGCCATTGATCGCGCAGTACCTTCTGGATTCGCATTCCGGGTTTTCACAGGCCTCCTGACACTGCGGAGCCTGCCAGAGACCGTTCGTTTGGGCCGACCGAGGTTGACCCGCCGCCACCGGAAAGATAGACACCAATTCAAAATTGGTTGCGCCATACGGAACCTTTTCACGCCTTCAACAGGCCAAAACACCGGAACAGGACGAAATGCTGGAACTTGGAACACTGTTGCCCCTTCTCGGGGTTGCCGCCGCCGCTGGGGTCATCGGAGGCATCCTCGCGGGGCTTTTGGGCGTTGGCGGTGGCATCGTCATCGTGCCCGCATTGTATTTCGCCCTGTCCCTGACCGGCATGGATCCGGCCCTGACGATGCAGGTCGCGGTGGGGACCTCTCTGGCGACCATCGTCTTCACCTCGATGTCCTCTGGCTATGGGCACTACAAGAAGGGGGCGATCGACACCGGCTTGCTGCGGCTCTGGGCGCCATCGATCCTGGTCGGCGTGGTGATCGGAGGCATTCTGGGCGGGCTGGTCTCCGGCAATGTGCTGCTGTTGGTCTTTGCCACTGTTGCCATGGCGGTGGCCCTGGACATGATCCTGCGCAAACCCTCCGCCACGCCGGAGCCCCGGTCGTTCTCGAAACCGGTCTGGGCCGGCCTGGGCGTTTTTGCCGGCGGCGTTTCTGCCATGATGGGTATCGGCGGCGGCACCGTTTGCGTCCCGACCCTGAGCTTTCTCGGCTATGACATCCGCAAGGCCGTGGGCACATCCGCCGCCATCGGGTTCATCATCGGCCTGCCGGGGGCCGTCATCTATATGGCAACCGGTTTTGGCGCCGAAGGCCTGCCGCCGCTCTCCTTCGGCTATGTCAACCTGCTGCTGGCGGTGGTTATCATCCCGCTGTCGACGACCTTTGCCCGCGTCGGCGTGAAAGTGGCGCATGCGATCCCGCGGCGCATGCTGAAGCTGTGTTTCGGCTTCTTCCTGATGGTGACCTCGCTGCGCATGTTCGCCGATCTCGCCCAGCAAGCAGGTTGGCTGTGACCCGCCCGCCGCCGCCCTCGACCGAAGATCTGCGCGCCGCGATCCTCGGGGGGGCCCTCGCGGTGGACGACAGGCTGCTGCCCGAGCGCACTTTGGCGGATCGGCTGGGGATCTCGCGGAGCCGGTTGCGGGCCATATTGGACGATCTTGCCCGTGAGGGGCTGATTTTTCGCCGCCACGGTCAAGGGACCTTTCTGCAGCCGCCCCCTGCGCAGGCGTCGGAACGGTTTGGCGTGCTAGCGCGTCGTGTGTCACCGGGCGATCTGATGGAAGTCAGGCTGGAACTGGAACCGGCGCTGGCGGCCTATGCGGCTGAACGCGGCAGCCCCGAGGACAAGGCTCGGCTGCTGCGGCTGATGGAAAACACGCTGCGTGCCCCGGATCTGGCCGGATACGAGCGCGCCGACGATATTTTTCACTACAAGATTGCCGAGATGTCGGGAAACCCGGTGTTCCTGACCCTGTTCGAGGAAATCCGCAGCCTGCGGCAAGCCGCCGAGTGGACGCGCGCCCGCCAGACGGCCCTCGGGCCGGAAGAAATCGCAGAGAATTCGATCCAGCATGGCGCTATTGCCAATGCGATCTGTGCCGGCGCGGCCCGCGCCGCAAGACGTGCCATGCGCCTGCATCTGCAGAAGGTTGAAGCGTCATTGCTGAAGTCCTTGCCGTAGCGCCCCGACGGGCGCCGGATCGTCCCAGGAGGCGCAGGCCGGTTTTTCGCCTGCGGCACGGTTCGGACAGGACGGTCTGCCTCGGGCAGAGGTCATACTCGACGATAGGGATCCGGACGTCGCGATCAGCCTCTTGAGTGCCGGTCAAGACGACAGGACCCGATCAGATAGGCCCGATCAGATAGAATAGAAAGGGCAGCCTCCGCCGTCGATGATTTCACGGCCTGGATGTATCCGTTTCACTGCTCCTCCTTCTGTGAGCGGGGATGGGCCGCTGACTTGGGGCTCTGCCCCCGGCCCCTACGGGCCTCCCCCGAGGTATTTTGAAAAAGATGAAGGGTGTGCCTCCTGCCAGCTGGCGCGGCAGCGCCTGAACCTGTGCGCCGAAGGCGCTCCGCTGGATCACCGGGGAAATCTTGCCGCCCTGCTATCGGCGTCCTCGAGTATCGCCCGATGGGGGCTGGTGCTCTGAAACAACGCGATAACAGCAATTGACGCACTTTTCGCTTGGGCTATAGCCCTGTCGTCAATGGGGCCGACCGATGGCCCGCCCCATTGTTGAACATACAATCTCAGATCACTTCAGATCCTTCATGCGGGCAGCGTTGATCTCGGCCTCTGCTTCGGAGACCGCCTCCGTCAGGGCAGAAAACACCTCGTCACCCTTCGCGACATTGGTTTTGAACCAATCATAGACCGGTGCTGCGGCGTCTTTGAAGGCTGTTTTCTGTTCCGGCGTCGGCACGTAGAGATCTCCGCCGCCGTTGATGAACTCCTGATAGGCGGCAATGGATTTGCGTTTTGGCGAGGCAAAGGTCGCCTGCTGCAGGGCGTAAAACCCATCGACGACCACCTGACGCATATCTTCGGGCATCGATATGAATGTTTCATTCGACATCCACCACAGCGCCCCCATGTATGCATGCCCATCCAGTGTCACATATTGCAGACCCGCATCCGGGAATTTCATGCCCATGATGTCGGTAATGCCATTCTTGGAGCCTTCGACGACACCGGTCTGAAAGGAGGTGAACAGCTCCGGCCATGGGATCGGAGTGGGCGATGCGCCAAGCGCCTTGACCAGTTCCTGCGGCAGGTCTGCGACCACGGTGCGGATCTTCAGCCCCTCCATATCGGCAGGCTCTGCCACGCGGCGTTTGGTATTGGCAAAGTTCCGCCAGCCGCCGGTGTTGCCGATGGTCATCAGCCGGATTGTGCCGCCGGAATCCTCCAGCGCCATGTCGCGGACGGTGCGGGTGAAATCGCCCGACAGCACATGTTCCGCGACCCGGTCGTCGGCCATCAGATAGGGCAGATCGAGGACCTGCACGTAAGGGAACAGCCCGGAGGCACCGCCCGACGTGGAGATATAGACATCGATCGAGCCATCGGCCACGCCCTGCAGGCATTCCGCGCCGTTCGAGCACAGTTGGGTGCCAATGAACAGCTCCACCTCGATGGCCCCGTTGGAGGCCGCCTCGACGTAGTTCTTGAAGACCACGAGGCCGTCGTAATCCTCGTCATTTTCATTGGAGTTGGCCGTCGCGCGAATGGTGTAATCGGCGGCAGATGCCGAGAGCGCGGTCCCGGCCAAAAGCGCCGCAACGGCGACGGATTTCATGACGTTCTTGAGCATATGGTTTCCTCCCTGGTGCTCTTGGTATTGGTCAAATCAATTCACGAACCCGGTCAGACGCGGGATCGTCATGGAAATCGCCGGGACGTAGGTGATCAGAAAGATCACCAGGATCTCCACCGCGAGAAACGGCAGGATCGCACGGGCGATTGTGGTGACGCGTTCGCCCGACACCGCCGAGGCCACGAACAGGACCAGCCCCATCGGCGGGGTCGCCAGGCCAACCGTGAGGTTCACGCACATGATGATGGCGAAATGCACCGGATCGACGCCGAGCCCGATGAACACCGGCCCCAGGATCGGCCCGAGGATGATGATGGCCGGGCCCGCGTCCAGAAACATTCCCACGCCAAACAACAGCAGGTTGATCAGGAACAGCAGCAGCAGCGGGTTTTCGGTCAGCGTCAGGATGAACTCGGCCAGATGTTCGGGGGCGTGGCTGAGCGATACCACCGTCTTGAACGACATCGCCGCCCCGACCAGCAGCAGCACCACTGCAGAGGTGATGCCCGCGCGGGTCAGGATATCGGGCAGTTCCGCCACCGTCAGCGTACGCAGAACGAAGAAGCCGATGATCAACGCATAGGCCACGGCCACGGCCGCCGCCTCGGTGGGGGTGAAGACGCCCAGCAGGATGCCGCCGAGAATGATCACGGGGGTCATCAGCGGAAAGAAGGCCTTGAGACTGGCCTGGCCCCGTTCGCCCCAGGTATAGCGACGCGACGCCACCGGAAAATCGTAGCGGTCGGCCATCACCTTGACCATCAGCATCAGCCCGACACCGACCAGGATACCGGGCACCAGCCCCGCCAGAAACAGGGCCGCGACGCTTTCGCCCATGACATAGGCATAGATGATCATGATGCCCGACGGAGGGATGATCGGGCCGATCACCGAACTGGCGGCGGTGATGGCGGCGGCAAACCGGCGCGTGTAGCCTTGTTTCTCCATCGCCGGGATCAGCATCGATCCAAGCGCCGACGTATCCGCCACGGCAGAGCCCGAAAGCCCGGCAAACAGCATCGATGACAAGACATTCACATGCGCCAGACCGCCCCGCAGATGCCCCATCAGCGCCTGGCTGAACTCGACCAGACGCAGCGTGATGCCGCCTTTGTTCATCAGCTCGCCCGCCAGCATGAAGAAGGGGATCGCCATCAGCGGAAAACTGTCCATGCCATTGTAGAGGTTGCGGTAGAGCAGCGTCAGGTCGCGCTCCTGCCCGTTCAGCCACAACAGCAGACCGGGCGCGGCCAGCAGGCCGAAGAAGACCGGCAAGCCGATCATCAGGAAGACGAGGAACAGTGGCAGAAACCAGATCAGCATCACTCGGCCCCTTCGGCAGTGGCGTATCGGATTTCCGGCAGCCGGTCGCCGCCCCCGAGGAGGGCGACAAGACGGTGCAGGATCAGCTCTGCATTGACGAGGATCAACAGGGCGATCCCGACCAGCAGCGACATCATCATCCAGCTGCGTGGCACACGATACCAGCTGTCAAAGCCCAGCGACGTCGGAACATAGAGCGAGGCGGTGGTGAAGCGGCCCCCGATGCCGGTGACTTCGGAGTAGCCGATCTGAATGGCGACGATCAGGACCAGCAGGCTGAGACACAGCAGCAGCAGCGACAGCGCGCTGCCCAGCCGGGCCGGGAGCAGCGCCGAGAGGGTGTCAATGGCCACAAAACCACCCTGCCGGAAGGCCGTGGGCGCCATCAGCCCCGTCATCCACAGCATGCAGAAGCGGGCCGCTTCATCGGGCCAGGGCAGCGCGTTGTTCAACACATAGCGACAGAACACCTGAATGAGGATGGCCACCACCATGGCAGCCACGGCGGCACAGCCCAGCCAGCGCCCGAGGCGCAGCAGGGTCGCGTTGATCCAGTACAGCGGTGTCACCACCGCCATCAAAGCCTTCATGTCAGTCCTCCCTCACGCAGACATCCCGAGGCGTCCCTCGGGCGCTGCACCCTGCGCGGATCAATGCGCGGAAATTCGTCCCAGCTGCCCCTTGAAAAAGGTGAGCGCCTCGCCGCCGTCGCGCATTTCGGCCCGGTTCACGACGCCCAGCACAATGGCATGGTCTCCTCCGTCGTATACCGCGCGGCGGCTGCATTCGAACCGCGCCAGACACCCGTCGAGCACCGGCACGCCTTCGGCGTTGCAAGCCAGATCCAGCCCCCGCAACCCGCCTGCGTCCTTTGCGACCCGGAAACACAGATCGTCCTGTTCCGCCGCCAGAACATGGATCGCGTAGTGGTCTGCGCGCTCGAAATGCGGAAACCGCCGGGAATTGCGGTCCGGCGACCACAGCACCATCGGCGGCGTCAGCGATACCGAGGAAAAACTGCTGGCGGTGATGGCCACGACGCCCTCGGCTGTGGCGGCGGTCACAATGGTGATCCCGGTGGCAAAGCGGCCAAAGGCGTCGCGCAGCAACCGGGTGTTGCTCTCATCCGGAACGAAGGCCTGAAAGCTCTTGTCGCTCATCTGCAGCCCCATGTCATGGCACCTCGTGACCCAATGCGGTCTGATAGAGGCTGAACCAGGTTTCCCGGTCCAGCTCGACCTTCAGCGCATCCGAGATCGCCGAGATCCGCGTCAGAGTGTTGGTGCCCAGAACCGGCAGGATCTGCGCCGGGTGCCGCAGCAGGAAGGCCACCGCCACCGCGGCGCGGTCCACGCCCTGTGCCGCCGCGATCTGATCCATCAGCGCGCTCAGATCGCTGTCGGCCGTCATCAGGCTGCCGCCGCCCAGGGGCGACCACGCCATGATCGGCTGGCCCTTTTTCTGATGGAATGCCAGGTCGCCATTGGTGAAGGGCGACAGCTCGGAGAGGGACAGCTCGATCTGGTTGGTGGCCAGTTGCGTGGTCATCCCCGATTGCAGCAAGTCCCAGTCCCAGGGGCGGAAATTCGACACGCCAACGGATTTGACCTTGCCGGATCGGACCAGATCATCCAGCGCCGCACCGGTTTCCAGATGATCCATCAAAGGGTCCGGGCGGTGGATCAGCAGCAGGTCGATCTGTTCGATCGCCATCTCGCGCAGGGAGGTCTCGACCGAGTGCTCGATATGGGCCCGCGAGGTGTCGTAATATTTGACCGGCTTATGCGCATAGCGCCCGATCGGCGCCACGATATCGCATTTGGTCACGATCTCCATCCGGTCGCGCAGGGCCGGGCTGGCCTTCAATGCGGCGCCAAGGATCGCCTCTGCGCCGTAGTCGCCGTAGATATCCGCCTGATCAAAGGTGGTGATGCCCTGTTCAAGGCAGGCTTCGATCTTGGCCTCCACATGTTTGACCGAGGTGTCGCTGTCATCCCCGATCCGCCACATGCCGTAGATCAGGCGGGAAAAATCAAGGTCGTCGTTGAGTTTGATACGGTCCATTAGCGGCGAACTCCTACGCCAAGCGGCGTTTGCGGTGTGCTCGCGGGGACCCGGCCATAGGCTTCCGGCAGCGAGCAGGTTTTCATATTGGGCAAAATGCGGGTGCCAAAATGCCGGGCCTCGTCAATATGCGGATAGCCTGACAGGATGAAAGCGCGGATGCCCATTTTCTGATAGGCCTCCAGCTTGCTCAGCACCTGATCGGTGGAGCCGACCAGCGCCGCCCCGCAGCCCGACCGCGCCCGCCCCACTCCGGTCCACAGGTTCGGTTCGATGAAGCCGTCGTCATCGGCGATCTCGCGGTTCCGGGCCTGGTGGCTGACCCCGAGCGATTTGGCATCCAGCGCACGATCCCGGATCGTGCTGCCCTGTTCATCGTCGAGTTTGGAGACCAGATATTGCGCATATTCGCGCGCCTCGGCCTCGGTGTCGCGGACGATGACATGCACCCGCAGGCCGTAATCCAGGGTGCGGTTGTATGTCCCGGCGACGGCATGCACGGCCCGCATCCGGCCTTCCAGCTCTGCCATCTTTTCCGGCCACATCAGATAGACATCGCAATGCTCGCCGCAGAGTTCCAGCGCCGAGGGCGAGTAGCCACCAAAATACAGCAGCGGCCCGCCGGTCTGATAGGGCCTGGCCGGATCAGCAGTGAGCCCTTCGAAACTGTAGACCTCGCCCTTGTGGGTGATCTCATCCCGGGTCCAGGCCTGTTTGAGGATCTCCACCACCTCGCGCGATCGCTGGTAGCGATAGTCACTGGCCGCGGTTTCGCCGGGAAAATCCGAGGAGATGATATTGACCGTCAGCCGCCCCTCCAGCATGTGATCCAGCGTCGCAATGGTCCGGGCCAGCATGATCGGCTGCATCTCGCCGCAGCGCACCGCCGCGAGCATGTTGATCTTTGACGTGATCGGCGCGCAGCCCGCAACGAAGGACAGGGTATCCTGCCCGACCTGATAGGATGACGGGCACAGGATATTGCGGAACCCCTGCTCTTCGGCGGTTTTCACGATCTCGGAACAATGCGCCCAGGACGACCGCAGATCCCCGTCCGGCACCCCGAGAAACTGATAATCGTCCGAGCAGAGAGCCGAAAACCACGACACTTCGGCGGCATCCAGATCCGGAGAGGTGATGGGGACTACGGTCATTTCTGTCTCCTGCAGAGCGATCGAATTTCCTCTTGCGTAGCAGCAGATTTAAAGTACATCAATGGTGCATCAATTATTTTCGCCTCCCTTCCCTCCCGCAGCCGGCCCTTGCATGACCCCGATACATGACCTTGATCGCGACACCCCGACGGCGCTGCCGATCTATATGCAGATCAGCGAATTCCTGATCCGCGAGATTGCGGCCGGACGGCTGGTGGACGGACAGCGGCTGGCCCCTGAGCGGGAGCTGGCAAAGAGCCACGGAACCACCGTGCGCACCCTGCGCAAGGCCCTGTCGGAGCTTGAAAAAAAGGGCATGCTGGAGCGCGTGCAGGGGTCGGGAAACTACATCCGGGCCAAGCATTCTGCGCCGAGCGTCTACTCCATGTTCCGGCTGGAGCTGACCACCGGCGGGGGCTTGCCGACGGCGGATATTCTTGACCTGGCCGTGGTGCCAAAACCGGCGGATCTGCCCCGCTTCGGCACGGCCGATCACGGCACCCGCATTCGCCGGCTGCGCTATCTGAACCGCCTGCCCGTCGCCGTCGAAGAGATCTGGCTTGATGGGGCAGCGGGGGAAATCAGACCCCAGCAGATGTCGGATTCGCTCTATCGCACCTATCAGCTGCAACTGGGCCTGATCATCGCGCGCGCCGAAGACCGGGTCTCGGTCGCGGCCGTTCCCGATTGGGCGCCGCCGGGCTTTGGCCTGTCGCCGGGCACGCTCACCGGATTTATCGAGCGCCTCAGCTGGGCACAGGACCCGGCCCCGGTCGAGTTTTCAAGAACCTGGTTCGACACAGACAAGGCGCTTTATGTGCAGCGCCTGATTTAAGGGAGAAGACCCGTGTCAGATATCATCCACTACGGCATCATCGGCTGCGGCATGATGGGGCAGGAACATCTGCGCAATATCGCGCTGCTTGAGGGGACCCGTGTTTCGGCGATCTTTGAACCGGACGCCCAAATGGCCGCAGACAGCCTGACCTTTGCCCCCGGAGCGAAATTGGTGAACAGCGTCGAGGCGCTGTTGGCCGTCGAAGACCTCGACTGCATTCTCATCGCCAGCCCGAATTTCCGCCATGTGGAGCAGCTGGAGGCGCTGGCCGCCACCCGCCCGCTGCCGGTGCTGGTGGAAAAACCTCTGTTCACCGATGCGGCGCATCTTGCCAGGCTCGACGCCTTTCGCGCCGCCTATCCGGCCCCGGTCTGGGTGGCGATGGAATACCGATACATGCCGCCGGTCGCGACCCTGCTGACCGAGGCCGAGGCCGCCACCGGTGGCATTCGGATGCTCACCATCCGCGAACACCGCTTTCCGTTTCTCGAAAAGGTCGGGGACTGGAACCGGTTCAACCGGTTCACCGGCGGCACCTTTGTCGAGAAATGCTGCCATTTCTTTGACCTCATGCGGTTGGCGCTGAAATCCGAACCGCTGCGGGTGCTGGCCTCCGGCGGCATGGATGTGAACCATCTGGACGAGACATACGAAGGCGAGACGCCGGATATATTTGACAATGGCTATGTGATCGTGGATTTCGCCAATGGCGCCCGCGCGATGCTGGAGCTGTGCATGTTCGCCGAAGGATCCCGCTACCAGGAGGAGATTTCGGCGGTGGGCCCCAAGGGCAAGATCGAGGCGCATGTGCCGGGACCAGGGCGGTTCTGGCCTGCCCATCTGGGCGCGGCGCCGGTGCCGCAGGTCGTGGTCTCCCCGCGCGCGCCGCAGGGGCCGCAGGTGCGCGACATCCCCGTCGACCCGACGCTGCTGGAGGCCGGAGACCACAATGGCTCCACTTTCTACCAGCACCGGGGGTTTCTCGAGATGGTCCGGGGCCAGCGCGCGCAGCCCGAGGTCTCACTCGAGGACGGCAGGATGGCGGTTCTGATGGGGATGGCCGCGCAGCGATCCATGACGGAACACCGGGCCGTGGACCTCGCCGAGCTGCTCTAGCCCCGACATATGGCCCCGCGCGGCCGCCCTGTGGGACGGCCGCCTCGTCGGATTTGCACGTCTGGGCGTTGGACGTGTGAACGATGGACCGGGGCGGGACCGGTCAGCGCGCGGCCAGATAGTTGCGCGCGCCGATCAGGCCAAAGTTCGGCTGGTGGTAGAGATGCAGCGGCAGTTCCCGGCGCCAGGCCGTATGGCGCCCCCCCGCATTGAACGCATCGACAAAGGCCTGATCAAAGATCCAGGGGTTCGCGGCTGCCACGCCGCCCGTCACGAACACGCCGCCCTTGGCCGCGAAGACGAGGCCGAGGTCACCCGCGACTCCGGCGAGATATTGCGCAAACAATGCAACGCTGCGCACCGCCGCGGTGTCGAGCCGCGCCTTGGCGGATTCGAAAATCTCCGCGCCCGTGGTCAGGGGCGCCGTCAGATCCATGCTTTTGGCCACCGCCCGGTAGAAGACCGGCAGCCCCGTGCCGGACAGGATCGCCTCCGCTTCGACCACCAGACCCGGCCCCATGCCGACCTCCGGCCATTCCGCACGCAGCGCTTCGAAGATCGGGACTTCTTCCGGCGTGCGTGGTCCCAATGCCACGTGGCCGCCCTCGCCCGGCACGACACAGGGCTCGCCATTGGTCCAGACCAGCGCCCCGACGCCCAGCCCGGTGCCGGGGCCGATGATCAGACAGGGCTCCTTGGGAAACACCGCCTGCCCCTGCAGTACCGTCACATCGCCCTGCCCGACCGAGGCGAGCGACCAGGCGGCGGCCTCGAAATCATTCAGCACCTTGGCGCGTTCGATCTTCAGCGATGACGCAATGCCCCGTTCGGAAAAATTCTGATGCGCATTGGTCAGCTGTACAGAGCCCCCCCGCACCACACCGGCGGCCGCAATGACGGCGCGACCGGGAGCGCTGCCCCGATGGGCGGCAAAATCGGCGCAGGCCTGTTCCAGGTTCAGCGTGCCCTTGGTGTCATAGCGCGACTGCTCAAGGATCTCGCCCTCGGCATTCACGGCCGCAAGCCGCATATTGGTCCCGCCCACATCGGCGATGAGATTCCACATCTTTGCCCCTCCAGAGCGACGCACCCGAAAGGTCCCGCGACCCCGATGCTCAGGTTGTCATTTGCCAGTGGTCAAACAGGCTCATGCGGCGCAGGTCAAGCCCTGCCCGCGCGAAACGCCCCCGCTTTGCAGCAGATCCTGATGTCGCCTGCGTCTGTCACGCCCGCGAAACGCAAAACACGGGCGGTTGTGCAACGCCCGCAGCGTCTGTGGCTCAGGCCAGAACCGCGACCGGTTCAAAGTGATGCATGGTCTCAAAATTGCACAGCTCCAGCGGGCCGAGGTCAATCCGCGACAGCGGATCGGCGTGGCGGGCAAAGACCTCGTCGGAAAAGGCAATCAGGTCAGCGGCCTCGGAGGCATCCAGCCAGCGCAGCAGATAGCCCAGCGTGCTGTGGAACGTATAGGTGTCGAAATGATCATGACGCAGGCCGGTCAAGTCCCGCAAGGACAGGCGCGTCGCCCGCAAGCGGGCTTCATCGGTGTCATCCGCCCCATCGAGGGTCACCGAATGCCCGGCATAGAGCCCCCGTGCCGCAACCCGGTGCCGCTGTGGCAGGCCCTGCCCTCGCAGCCGGTCATGAAACGCCGCCGTGACCTCATCGCGCGAGGCGCCGGGGGCGATGCCCTGCGGCCAGTTTTTCTCGTCCGGCGAGATGCCTTGAAAGACCGTCATATGGAGGCTCTCTGGCGGCAGGTAGGCGAACAACGCGCCAAAATCGCTGGCGCGCATCTCGGCCTGCATGTCGCACAGGGCCGCATGGGCCTCACTGGCCGGGTCGATATGACAGATGACCGTGTTGCCGGGAAAGGGCAGCGGCGCTCCGACAGGAGTGAATTTGCCGCCCTGTCCCGGATCCGTGATCGCCCGGGGGCGCGGTGTGTCTGCGCTTGCACCAGTCAGGAATCGCATTGGATCGGGGCGGAAAATGGCCATGGCTGTCAGTGTCCTTCGAATGGGCGTACCCACCGGGTGTAGCCGCCGTTCATGTCAGAGATTTGACAGCTGCGACGCTCAGCCCGAGGATACGGCCGACACCGCTTGTCCGGTCAGCGCCTTGAGGCTGTTGACCGCCCGCACCAAGGCGGGTCCGACCTGTTCGCGGATCCGCAGGTCGCTGAGGTCGTCGACATTCGCGCCACAGAAGAACGACACCGGCTCGCCGATTTCAGAGGGGTGAAAGGGCGTTGCCACCGCGTTGATCGATCTGGAATAGCGGGCCTCCCCCTGTACAAAGGCATAGCCGTCGCGGCGCAGTTGCGACCGCTCCCGTGACCAGACCTCGGCGCAGGCAGCGGCTGCATCTTCGGGCATCAAGGTTTCCAGCCGTTCCCGTTCTTCGCGCGACAAGGCCCCGAGATAGGCGATCCCGGAAGAGGAGGTCAGCACCGGCATCCGATAGCCCACATCCAGCCAGATCGTATGGGATTTCGCCGGGCGCCAGGTCTTGACGATCAGCATATTGCCGTCGTCCTGGATCGCCACGCCGACCAGGGCGTCCACCTCGTCGGCCAGTTTCTGCATCAGGGGCGAGGCAACCGTGACAAACCCAAAGGCCGCCGAGGCGATATTTCCCAGAGCCAGCGCTGCTGGCCCCAGACGATATTTGTCGAAATGCCGCCCGTGGGTCAGATAGCCCAAGGCGCAGAGGGTGAAGGTCAGCCGTGACACCGTCGAGCGTGGAATGCCGGTGCGCTGCGAGATCTCGAGATTGCCGAGCCCATTGTCGGAGGGGCGAAAGGCCCGCAGGATGCGCAGCCCACGGGCAAGGGTATTGGCGTATCGCCGGTCCTGCTCAAGCTCGCGCATTGTCTTCCGTCCGGTTGCTGCATTCGGAGGCGGCATCATACCGGGGTTTCCCGCGGAAAGAAAAGCACCTTCACTTCACGGACTCCGACAGGATCAGGGAAATCGCCGGAAAGGCCAGTATCAGCCCCAAAACGATCACATCGGCGCAGAGGAACCGCCAGATGCCGGCGAAAATCGCACCGATGGGGGCCGCGCGCCCGACAACATTGGACAGCACAAAGACATTGAGCCCCACCGGCGGCGTGATCAGCCCGATCTCCAGCAGCTTGACCACCACGACGCCGAACCAGATCAGGTTCATGCCATAGGCCTCGACCATCGGCACCGCGAGCGGCAGGGTCAGCACCATGATCCCGATGGGGTCGAGGAACATGCCCAATGCGAGATAGACCGCGCAGATGCACAGCAGCAGGACCGGGAAGGACAATTGCGCCTCGGAGACGGTCTGCACCAAGGCAGGCGCAAGCCCGGTCAGCGCGATGGCCGCGACGAAAATCTTGGCCGCAGCCGCCACGATAAAGATGGAGGTGGACTGGACACAGGTCTCGCGCACCGCCTCCCACATGTCGCGCAGGGACAGGCGGCGTTGGGCAAAACCGATGGCCGTGGTCACCACGACCGCGACGGCGGCGGCGGCTGTTGCGGTGAAGAACCCGCCATAGATGCCGACCACAACGATCAGGAAAATGAGGATCGCGGGCCAGGCTTCGAGCGCGGCATGCAGGCGTTCGCGCCGCGTCGCCCGCTGCGCCGCCACGGGCGCCACCTTGGGGTCAACCGCGGACCAGATCACCACCACGGTGACAAAGCCGACAAGCGTCAGAAATCCGGGCAAAATCCCGGCGAGAAACAGCTTGGAGACCGATGTCTCGGTAAAGATCGCATAGACGATGAACAGCACGCTGGGCGGGATCAGGGAGCCCATCGTGCCGCCGGCCGCAACGCTGGCTGTGGCCAGACGTTTGTCATATCCCATCCGCAACATCTCGGGCGTGCAAATCCGCCCCATGGTCGAGGCGCAGGCGATCGACGATCCGGTGATGGCCGAAAACCCGCCACAGCCAACGATCGAGGCCATGGCCACCCCGCCGCGCAGTTGCTGCAGCCAGACCCGGGCGGAGTTGTAGACGGCGGTCGTGATTCCGGCCCGATAGGCGATATTGCCGAGCACCACGAACAGCGGGATCATCGACAGGTCGAAACTGTGGATCAGGTCAAAGGAATTCGAGAACACGATCGAGGCAGTTGCCCGCAGCGCCCGTTCGGGCATGAAGGTCCCTGTGCGGAACGCAAAGATCGTGAATGCCGCAAGCGTGGCGACCCCCATCAGAGCAAAAGCGATCGGCACCCGCATCGCCAGCAGGATGAGCATGAGGCCAAAGGCCACCAGTCCGATAGTTGCCGGATCCATATTGTTTTTCCTGTCCGTCGGTATCGTGTTGTAGGTTCAGGCGGCCTGCGCCCGTTTCAGTGACCGTTCAGATGACCATTTTCCGGATGGCCTTTTCCCGGATGGCCTTTCTCAATGACCGCCAAAGGTGATCTCGCCCCCGCGTATCGCGGTCGCCGCATCCGCGACCACCATGACCAGCAAGCGGACCCAGGTGAGGCCGATCCCGACCACAAAGGCAAGCCGCCCCGGCCATTGCGGCAGGCCGAGGTCCCCGTAGAAAACGCTGCCGGTATGCCATTGATGCAGCAGATCCTTGGTGCCCGCATAGACCAGCGGACTGAGCGCGAGCAGGGCGAACAGGCTGCCAAAGACCACAAACCAGTTGACCACCCGGGCCGGCAGGAAATTCGTCACGAACTCCACCGCGATATGCGCCCGGCTGACTGTGGCCGCCGCCAATGGCAACACGATGGCAATGACCATCAGCTCGCGGACGATGATGATCGTATCAGGCAGCGGTGCTGCAAACACATTCAGCGCCACCACATCGGCAAAGATCAAAAGCCCCAGCAGGATGATGGCCATGGCCGCCACATCCACAAAGATCCGTTCTACCCGGTTCAGCATGCCTGTCTTTCCTCGCTCTGGTGCAGCGTTTCGAAATCCTGCGCCCCCCGGCCTTCATCCTGGGATGTGCCGGGTGTGATCCGGCAATCGACGGGGGGCGCAGGCGCGTTTTCAGGCGTATCAGTCCCGCAGCCAGGGATAGCCCTCGGCCTCAAGCTCGGCCGTGTATTCCACAACCGCGTCGCCGTAGACTTTCATCAGAGCCTCCGGGTCGAGACCCACCGCCTGCGCGGTCTCCTTCCACTCGGCAATGAACGGCTGCGCCGCCGCATTCAGGGCATCCGCGTCCTGGCCGCCTGCTTCGATCAGCTTGATCGGGCGATCATAGCCGCCCTCGCGCAGGGTGTTCAGCGCCTTTTCATTCGCACCGATCACGATCTGGGCAAATTTGTCCGGAAGCTCTTCGCCCACCTGGATTAGCGCAGCCTTGACGGGTTCGGGATAGCTGTCAAAGATCTGCTTGTTGAAGAACATCCCGTAGCCGCCGATCTGCCCCCAGTTGAGGACGGTATAGCTGTCGATCTGCTCGTGCCATTTCAGCGCCGGGATGATGTAGGAATAGCCCTGCGTGCAATCGATCAGCCCGGTATCGAGCCCCTGATAGGCCTCGTAGACCGAGAGGTTCACCATGGTTGCGCCCAGCTCGCCAAACACCTTGCCATAGACCCCTGCCCCGCGCACTTTCTTGCCCGCGATATCGGCGATGGAATTGATCTCGCTGCCCTTGCAGGCCACGTTCACATCCGATGCGGTGAAGGTGCCGACATAGACAAGGTTCTGTGCGGCCAGATGCTGCTTGATCTCCGGCAGGCGCATCATCCGGTCCGTGGCCCGCATGCCGACCCAGGGATCGGGGCCACCGAGCGGCAGGTCCGATAGCGCATAGGCCGCCATTTCCTTGGGGAAATAGGCCGAGATGATGGAGCCTGCATCCGCCACGCCGTCGCCGATGGACTGCACCGCCGAGGGCGCCTTGAACAGGGCGCCGCCCCATTGGATGTCCATCTTGATTTCGCCGTCCGACAGGTCGGCCAGTCGTTCGTTCACCCAGTTCAGCGCCGCCGGAACCGTGCCGCGCGGCGGGCCGGCGTGGCCGTAAAATATCGTCGTATCAGCGACCGCCATGGCCCCCGATCCAAGGCTCAGGGCCGCTGCGGCCACAAAGGTCTTGAGTGTGTTCATCCGAATGCCTCCTCCAGTCATTGGGTTCTCCTCCGTTCCATAGTTCAGAATTCAGTTCTGCTATTCAAAAGTCTATCGTTCATTTCTTCGCCTCGGGTCTGGGAACATCCCAGCATGATGAATGGCTGCCTCTTTTATATTTTTCATTCATTATCAAAATCTTGCCACCTCCCTCCCGGATCCGTTCCGGCGCTCAGTCCAGTTGATCGGCAAAGGTGTCGATCAATTTTGCCTTCAGGATCTTGCCGGTCGGGGCAGCGGGCAGATCCTCGGCCAGAATGATCCGCGACGGGCGCTTGTACGGGGCCAGACGTTCAGCCGCGAAAGCCTTCAGTTCGGTCTCTGTCACGCGGCTTCCGGCGCCGACCTTGACGAAGGCCAGCACCTCTTCGTTGCCCGCCACCGCGCGGCCGATGACACCGGCGACGATCACCTCGGGATGGTCCGTGAGCGTTGCCTCGATTTCGACGGGGTAGACGTTGAAGCCGGAGCGGATGATCAGCTCTTTGGAGCGGCCCACGATGTGCAGCTTGCCCAGATCGTCATAGCGGCCAAGGTCGCCGGTGCGGAAAAACCCATCCTCGGTGAAGGCCCGTGCGGTCTGTTCCGGATCGCGGAAATAGCCTTTCATCACCTGCGGTCCGGCGACAAGGATCTCTCCGATCTGCTCTTCGGGGTTCGCGCCGGTGGCCGCCATATCAAGGCGCAAGATGCAATGTCCCATCGGGCTGCCCACAGAGATATCCGGATCGCCTATGTCGTTTTGCGTGGCACAGACCCCTGCCGCGGCCTCGGTCAGACCATAGCCGTTCTGCAGCGCCAGCCCGTAAAACGCCTCTGCCTCGCGTTTCCAGGCCGGATCCAGCGGCGCCCCGCCGGAGGACACGGTGCGCAACAGGCCGCGAGAATACTGCGGCTTGCCGTTTTCGCGCATGTAGTGGAACAAATGCGCGTGCATCTGGGGCACTGCGGGCAGGAAGGTCACGTCCTGCTGCAACGCCTCATACAGCCGCTCGGCCTGAAACCGGGCCTCGAGCCGCATTCTGCCCTGTGTCCGCGTCACCGCAAGCAGGGTGACAAGACCAAAGACATGGGACAGAGGCAGGGCGAGGAAGCAGACGTCCTCTGCCCCGATCCCCCTGACATCGGCCGTGGCCTGCGAGGCGGCAACCAGGTTGCGGTGGGTCAGCATGGCAGCTTTTGGCGCGCCGGTGGTGCCGGAGGTATAGAGCATCAGGGCGACCTGCTCCTCTGCCGCGCTGTGGACCGCGTCCGGCGTGGCCCCGTGCCGCGACAGGATCGCGACGGTGCCGAAGCCGCCCTCGACCGTCTGTGCCGCCAGCCTGTCGGCATGCGCCCGGGCCGCGTCAGACACATCGGTGGAGAACACCAAGGCCGAGGGATCGCTATGGGTGACGATCCGCGTCAGCTCCGCCTCTGACACCCGTGCGTTCACCACCACAGCCGCTGCATTCAGCCGGCTACACGCAAAGAAGAAGGCCGGCACCGAGGCGCAGTTCTCGAACACAAGAACCACGCGATCGCCGCCCTTCACCCCCGCCTCCGTCAAGGCGGCGGCGGCTTCGAGACTGGCGGTGGCAAGCTCGGGCCAGCTCATGTGACGGCTGGAGAAATCAACCAGTGCGACCGCGTCACCGCGATCCCTTGCGGCCCGGTCCAGCAGGTCGTGCACTCTGTCGGTGACGATCTCGGTCATAGCTCCCCCTCCCTGAGGCCATTCATATGTTTGCGCGGCGCGCAGCATTGCCCCGCGCCAGTGCCGCGTTTACCGGAACGCCGGTTGGGTCTTGTTCAGGAAGGCCGTGATACCGATGCGGGCTTCCTCGCCCCCCAGTGCCGCGGCCATGGCGTCGCGTTCGCGCGCCAGCTGATCCTCCAGAGACAGGCTGACCTCTGCGGTGGTCAGCAATTGTTTGATGCTCGCGATGGCCTGTTGCGGGCCACAGGCGATATCCCCGGCCAGCGTGGCCGCCGCATGGAGCGCCGTCCCATCGGCAACCAGCTCGCTGACGAGCCCCAGAGCCGAGAGCCGTTCGGCACTGATCGGGCGGCCCAGCATCGCCATTTTTGCCAGGGTTGCCCGCGGCAACACCCGCGACAGCGCCCATGTGGCGCCGCCATCCGGCACCAGCCCCGCCTTGACATAGGCGAGTGTGAATGTCGCGCTGCTCCCCGCGACAATCAGATCGCAGGCCATGGAAATCGACAGCCCGGCCCCCGCCGCACCGCCTTCGACGGCGGCGATCACCGGTTTGGGGCAGCCGCGAATGGCCCGGATGACATCGTGGAGCTTTTCGATATTGGCCTTGCGCTCCTCCAGTGACATCTCGCGCCGCGCCTGCAGCAGCGTCAGGTCGCCTCCGGCGCAGAAGAAATCGCCTTCGCCGGCGAGAATGACCGCAGCGGTCGAGGGATCCTCGGCGGCGGCCTGCAGCCCCGCAATGACCCCGGCATAGTAGTCCGGGCTGAGCGCATTGCGACGCGCGCCATTGCAATTCCAGAGAATGACATAGTCCCCCCGATGTTCCCTGCGAAAGAGCTCCCCCACCTCAGGCCGCCTCCTGACCGAGTTGGATGAACCGCTCCAGATGGTGATCGACATCGCCGAACATGTGGTCGATCATCACGATCCTGCGCACGAAATGCGACAGCGCGTATTCATCCGTCATGCCGATGCCCCCGTGCAGCTGCACCGCTTCTTCGGCGACCAGCGCACCGACCCGGCCGATCAGGTTCTTCGTGGCGCTGACGTTGCGCTCGCGCACTGCGCGGGGGGCCTCGAGATGACCGGCGAGGTTCACCACCGCAGAGCGCGCCTGCTCCACCTCGGTCAGCACATCCGCCATCCGGTGCTGCAGGGCCTGGAATTTCCCGATCGGCCGGCCAAATTGCTGACGTTCCTTCAGGTAGGAGATCGTCATCGCCTTGGCGCTTTCCATCGCGCCCAGCGCCTCGGCAGAGACCGCCAGCGTGGCGCGGGCAGTGACGGTTTCGATGGCGTCAAAGGCCGCCCCCGCCGCGCCGAGCCGTGCGGAGGCGGGCAGCACGACATCGGTCAGGGTGACGGTCGCGGCGGAGAAGCCGTCGATGGTCACATGCTGCGCCACCGTGACGCCCGGAGCGTCGGCGGGCACAAGGAAAAGCGAGATCCCCGCCGGGTCATGGCGGGTGCCGGTCTCGCGCGCAGAGACGACCAATCTCTGCGCCTCCGCCCCGCCCAGGACATGGGTCTTGGTGCCGTTCAATACGATCTCTGCCTTGGCGTCCTTGGCGGTGACGCCGACCGCCGAGAGATCGTAGCGGGCCCCCGGTTCCGTATGGGCAAACGCAAGCAGGGCCGCGCCGGTGATGACCTCTTCGACCATGGCCTGCTGGCTGTCATTGCCCAGCAGCGCCAGCAGCCCCCCGCCCAGAACCGCCGAGGACAGCAGCGGCTCGATCACGCCGGCCCGGCCCAGTTCTTCGAACACCAGCGCGATGTCGAACCCCGCACCGGCAAAGCCGCCCTGCGCCTCGGTGAAAAGAGCGCCGAGAATGCCCAGCTCGGCCAGCTGGCCCCAGATGGCCCGGTCAAAGGGCTCCGCGCGGGCCAGCAGAGCGCGGCGCGTTTCGTGGTCGTAGTTTTCGCTCAGAAAGCGGCGCAGCATATCCTGCAGCATCGCGCGGTCTTCGGTCAGTGTGAAATCCATCGCAATATGCCCCTCAGAGTTCCAGAATAGCCTTGGTGATGATCCCGCGCTGGATCTCGTTCGAGCCGCCAAAGATCGACAGTTTGCGCATGTTGAAATAGGTCGGCGCCGTTGCGGGCGCGTGATCGGGAAGATCGGTGATCTGATTGTCCCCGCCGTCGAGGTACTCCGGCAGGAACGGCAAGGCATCGGGGCCGGTCGCCCGCCGCAACAGGGAGGTCAGCTCCTGGCGGATCTGTGTGCCCTTGACCTTGAGCATCGAGCTTTCAGCCCCCGGTGCCTGCCCGCGCGCCGCCGCCGAGACCACCCGCAGGTTGGTGGTTCTCATGGCCATCAGGTCGATTTCCACCTGCGCCATACGCGCCGCGAAATGCGGGTTCTCGGCCAGGGAGCGCCCGCCGGACTGGGTTGCAGCGGCCACCTGCTTCAGCGTGGCAAGCGCCGCATTGGAAAACCCGACACCGGCAATATTGGTCCGCTCATGGGTCAGCAGGTATTTGGCATAGGTCCAGCCCTTGTTCTCTTCGCCGACCAGATTTTCCACCGGCACGCGCACGTCATCGAAAAACACCTCGTTCACCTCGGCTTCGCCGTCGATCAGGGTGATCGGGCGCACTTTCACCCCGGGTGAGGCCATGTCGATCAGAAGAAAGGAAATCCCCGCCTGCGGTTTGCAATCGGTATCCGTGCGGACCAGACAAAAGATCCAGTTGGCGTGCTGTCCCAAGGTGGTCCAGGTCTTTTGCCCGTTCACGACATAGTGGTCGCCGTCGCGCAGGGCGCGGGTCTTGACGCTGGCCAGATCGGAGCCCGCCCCCGGTTCGGAATAGCCCTGACACCACCAATCCTCGCCGTTCAGAATGCGCGGCAGATAGTGCTGTTTCTGCGCCTCGGAGCCAAAGGCCAGCAGCACCGGCGCCAGCATCGTCAGGCCAAAGGGCACCGCCCGCGGCGCATGAGCAAGGCAGGCTTCTTCTTCGAAGATCTGGCGCTGCACCGCATCCCATTCCGCCCCGCCGTAGGCAGCCGGCCAATTCGGCGCCAGCCAGCCGCGGCCGTTCAGAAGAGCGTGCCATTCCTCCATCTCGGCTTTGCTCAAGCGCTTGCCAAGGCGCACCTTGTCGCTCAGCCGTTTGGGCAGGGAGGTTGCGAGAAAATCGCGCACCTCGGTGCGAAAGGCCTGCTGGGCAGGGGTGTAGCTCAGATCCATGGTCGCCTCCGCTCAGAAAATTTCAAACAGGCCGGCCGCGCCCTGACCACCACCGATGCACATTGTGACAACGCCCAGTTTGGCGCCGCGCCGCTTGCCTTCCAGCAGCAGATGCCCGGTCATGCGGGCGCCGGTCATGCCAAAGGGGTGGCCGATGGAGATCGAACCGCCGTTGACGTTGCAGATCGCCGGGTCGATGTCCAAACGGTCGCGACAATAGAGCGCCTGCGACGCGAAGGCCTCGTTCAATTCCCACAGGTCAATGTCGGACACCTTCAGCCCGTGACGTTCCAGCAGGCGCGGCACGGCGAACACCGGACCGATCCCCATTTCGTCCGGCTCACAGCCCGCCGTGACAAAGCCCTTGAGCGCGCCCAGCGGCTCCAGTCCTTGCTTTGCCGCCAGATCCGCCTCCACCACGACCAATGCGGCCGCCCCATCCGACAATTGCGACGCATTGCCGGCGGTGACGAATTGCCCCTCGCCCCTCACGGGCTTCAGACCGGCGAGCCCCTCGAGAGTGGTGGCCGGACGATTGCAATCGTCCATGGAGAAGGTCACCTCCTTGAACGAGACCTCTTTGGTCTCCCTGTCGATGATCTTCTGCGTCACCGTGGTAGGGACGATCTCATCCGCGAAAACGCCTGCGGCCTGCGCCGCTGCCGTGCGCATCTGGCTTTCATAGGACAGCTGGTCCTGCGCCTCGCGGCTGATGCCATAGCGTTGGGCGACGATATCAGCGGTCTCGATCATGGTCATGTAGACGGCCGGTTTATGGGCCTCGACCCATGCATCGCGGCGCTGTGACGGACGCGAGGGCGGCATCTGGCTGATGCTCTCCACTCCGCCCGCGATCGCGGCAGTGGCCCCTTCCTGCGTGATCGCATGGGACGCCATGGCCACGGCCTGAAGACCGGACGAACAGAAGCGGTTCACCGTTGCCGCCGCCACGGTGACCGGCAAACCGGCGCGGACCACGGCCTGCCGCGCAATATTGCCACCGGTCCAGCCTTCGGGGTAGCCGCAGCCGAGAAAGGCGTCTTCGATCATGGCCGGGTCGATGCCCGACCGCGTCACCGCATGCTGGATCGCATGACCGGCCATATGCGCGCCATGGGTATCGTTGAACGCCCCGCGATAGGATTTCGCAAGCCCGGTGCGGGCGGTAGAGACAATAACGGCTTGTTTCATATCAGAGATCCTTCGGTACGATCAGGCAGCGTTCAGGTCGGCAAAGGTTTTGCCCTCGGCAACCAGACGTTTGAGAAGCGGCGCGGGCTGCCAGAGGAAAGCATCCTCGCTGGCAAAGCGCTCAATATCGGCGAGAATTCTGGCCAGCCCGACGGTATCGGCATAGTGCATCGGGCCACCGCGCCAGCGTGGATACCCGTAGCCGTTCAAAAGCGTCACATCCACATCAAGCGGCCGCAGGGCAATGCCCTCTTCCACCACGCGGGCGGCTTCGTTCACCATGGCCGCCATGTATCGGTCGACGATCTCCTGATCGGAAATCTCGCGTGGGGAAATGCCCTTTTCGATGCGGTCACGGGCCACGTGATCCAGGACCTCTTCATTCGGCCGTGGGCCCTCCGCGTCATGGATATAGAAACCGGTGCCGGTTTTGCGGCCAAAGTGGCCCGCCTCGCACAGACGGTCGGCAAATTTTGCGTAGGTTTCGCGCGGGTCCCGCGTCGGCGCCAGCCGTTTGCGCGTGGCCCAGCCGATATCGAGGCCCGCCAGATCGCTGACGGCAAAGGGGCCCATCGCCAGGCCAAAATCGACCAAGGCGCGATCCACGGCGAATGGGCTGGCCCCGGCCAGCACCGCGCCATCCACAGCCTTGCGGTAGTGGCTGAGGATACGGTTGCCGATGAACCCGTCACAGACACCGGCGCGAACGGCGATCTTTTTCAACCGCTTGGCCAGCGCAAAGCCGGTTGCCGTCACCTCTGCTGTGGTCTTGTCGGCGACCACCACTTCCAGCAACCGCATCACATGCGCGGGCGAGAAAAAGTGCAGTCCGATCACATCCTCGGGCCGCGAGGTCATTGCCGCGATCTGGTTGACATCGAGGTATGACGTATTGGTCGCCAGCACCGCGCCGGGTTTGCAGATCGCATCAAGCCGGGTGAACACGTCCTTCTTGACATCCATGCTCTCGAACACGGCTTCGATCACAATGTCCGCATCTGACAGGGCGGCGTAGTCGCTGCTGGCGCGGAATGCACCGGACAGGATGGCCTCATATCTGTCCTGGCTCAACTTTCCGCGCTTGACCGATCCCTGCAAGATGCCCGCGACGCTTGCCTCGGCACGCGACACCGCCTCGGCATCGCGCTCGATCAAGGTCACATCCAAACCCGACAGGAGCGCCGACACCGCGATCCCCGCCCCCATGGTGCCGCCGCCGATGACTCCTATGCGGGTCAGAGCGCGCGCGGATGCGGCTTTGATTTCCGGGACTTTGGCCACTTGGCGTTCGGCAAAGAATGCATGGATCAGAGCAGCGCGCTGGTCGCTGTTCATGAGCTCCTGAAACAGGATGCGTTCATTGGCCAGCCCTTCGGCAAACGGCAGATTGACGGCGCCCTCGACGGCGCTGATACAGTTCTGCGGCGCAAGCTGGCCGCGCGATTTCCTGGCCATCTTTGCCCGATACTCGGCAAAAACATCAGATGCCACGTCGGCCGGCGCAATATCGCGGGTGCGGCGCACGGCCGCCTTGGTGTCGATCAACTCGCGCGCGAAGGCCAGACCGGCTGCGCGCGCGGCGGCGCCGAGATCTGCGGTGTCATCAGGGCCCGCTTGCGACGCGATACGATCGATGAGACCAATCCGCAGCCCCTCCTCCGCATCGACTTGACGGCCGGACGTGATCAGATCGAGAGCCACGCCGACGCCTGTCAATCTCGGCAAGCGCTGTGTGCCGCCGGCCCCGGGCAAGATACCCAAAGTCACCTCGGGCAATCCAAAACGGGCCGTTGGCAGGGCGATGCGATAATGCGCGCCCATCGCCACCTCGAGCCCGCCCCCCAGCGCGGTGCCATGCAGGGCCGCGACGACGGGTTTCTCGCAGGCTTCAATCCGGTTGATCACATCCGGCAACACGGGAGCTTGCGGCGGTTTTCCGAATTCGCGGATGTCAGCTCCGGCGATGAACGTCCGGTCGCAGCCATAAATCACCACGGCGCGAATGCTGTCGTCGCTGTCAATATCTGCGAAGGCCGCGTCAATTCCCGCCCGCACGGCGTGGCTCAATGCGTTGACCGGCGGATTGGCGATTGCAACAAGCGCAATGCCATCGAGGATCTCCGTGGATACGGGGTTCGGCTCTGGGTTCGGCTCTGGGTTCGGCTCGGCGTTCGGCTCGGCGTTCGGCACGACATCTGACACGGGGCGGCTCCTCTTTCCACAGCGTGGCATTGATTCTGATATATTCCTACGGCGGAGCGCCAATAATTTCAATATGTAGAATTTAATCTCTCATTGCGGAATTGACCAGGGTCTATCCCTCCGCAGCATTGCGCAGAACGACAGCACCCCCGGCAAGGTCATCAGACCACCGGGGGTACCCAAAACTGTCTTCTGATTTGGTGCCTTGGCGTCAGGACGTCCCTGTGGCCTGCTCGTCTTCGTCCCAGTTGAAATCTGACCAGTCCGTTTCAGGGGCAGAGGCAACCGCCTCGACCGGAACAGCCGAATCGACGTCCCAGTCGACATTTTCATCCTCGCCCCAGCTGGTCGGAGCAGGGGCCGGTTCCGCAGGCTCCGAAACGTTCGCGACCCGTGCACCACTGGATTTGGCGGTCTGGAAGCGCGCAACCAGTTCACCCAGATTCTGCGCATCCGAGTTCAGCAGTTGCCCAGCCGCAGTTGCTTCCTCGACCATGGCAGCATTCTGCTGTGTGACTTGATCAAGCTGGCTCATACCGGTGTTGATCTCATACAGGCCGGTCGATTGTTCCTGAGATCCGGTCGCAATATTGGAAATCAACTCCGAGATCTGGCCGACGCGCTGCAAAATGGATTGCAAAGCTTCGCCCGCTTTTCCGACCAGGTCCACGCCACGTTCCACTTGTTTGGAACTGTCGCCGATCAAGGTCTTGATCTCATGCGCGGCGTCCGACGACCGTTGCGCAAGGCCACGCACTTCGGATGCGACGACAGCGAAACCGCGCCCCGCTTCCCCTGCACGCGCCGCCTCGACGCCCGCGTTGAGGGCGAGGAGATTGGTCTGGAAGGCGATGTCGTCAATCACGCTGATGATCTGGGAAATCTTGCTGGAGCTTTGCTCAATTTCCGTCATGGCTGACACGGCGTTCTGAACGATCTCGCCGCTGGCCTCGGCCTCGCTGCGCGCTTCGTTGGTGGTCCGCTCCACATCACGTGCACCCTCCGCGGCTGACTTGACGCTGGCCGTCATTTGATCAAGCGCGGCTGCGGTTTCTTCCAGAGTGGCGGCCTGGCTCTCGGTACGATGCGACAGATCCTGCGTGGCCTGACTGATTTCAGAGGCCCCGCTGCGGATCGAGCTGGACGAGTCAACCACCTTGCCCACCGTGTCGTTGAGCGTGTCCAATGTACGGTTGAAATCTGCCCGAAGCTGCTCGTAGCCCTCGGCAAGCGCCTCTTCGATACGGGCAGTCAGGTCCCCGTCTGACAGGCGCGACAAACCGGCGCCAAGCGCTGCAACTGCAGTATCCTGCGCCGCCATACGTTGGTTGCGTTCTTCTTCTGCCAAACGCTCCATCTCTTCCTTTTCGACGATCCCATCGCGGAAGATCGACAGCGACCTTGCGATGCCGAAAATTTCGGTACTGGCCCGTTCGAACCCGGTGATCGGGCTTCGATCCCCGTCCGCAAGCCTTTCCGTGCTGGCGCTGATCCGGTTCAAGGGACGCAGCATCATCATCTGGATCGAAAGGAAGGCCATCATGAACACAACGGCGGCCAGAACAAGCGCTCCGTACATGTTCATTTCGGCAGCCAGGACCTCTTCCGAGATATCACGCGCCATGGTCGCGATCGCGTCTCGGGTGGTGGCTGCAAGTGCGCCGGTTTCCGAGGCAATCTGGACCACGGCAGCTTCAGTCGCATGTGTCGCTTCATCTGCGGCCATCTGCGCATTCAGCGCCACGATCTTCTGCGCCGCCAGACCCTGATCCGGATCATTGAGAGCCGTGAGTTTTGTCAACAGCTCTCCAACACGGGCATCCCCGAAATCCTCATAGAAGGACAGGTTCATGCTCGCGCCCTCCATGTCGAAGGCCGCATTCTTGACCGCGGCTTCATCCCCGGCCGTCAACACATCGAGCGCCGCGACCTGGAAGCTGCTGACCCAAGTGCTGATTTCCATCAGTGTGTTCAGGAAGCCAACCTGATTTGACATCAATTGGCGCAGCGCTTCACCATTTTCGCTGCTGGCTTTCTTTGCGGCCTCTTCCAGTGCGACCACACGGGTCGTGACTGCCGCGGCCAAGATCGCGTCGGTATCGGCCCGGGCCGTCATGGCAGCACGGCGCAGGGTTTCAGACGGAAAGAGGCTTTGCGCGATGACGGACTGCAATGTGAAGGACGCGGTATGCAGGACCTGCACGTCGATGATGTCCGGGGCCCGTTCCTTCAGTTCGTCGGCAATCTCAAGCAGCCTCGTGTCCGAGCTTTCGGCCAGCTCGGTCAAGCGTGCCAGGGTTTCCTTGTCCTTGGTCCCCCCGAACGCGACCGCAGTCCCCGCGAGGAGGTTCAGCTCTGCCCGTGCCTCCAAGAGAAGCTGCAGCAACTGGAAGTCGATCTCAACAAGGTTCTTGAGCGACGAGTCGATTGCGTTGTAGGTGGTCACCGCGCCCTTGTTCAGCTCGACCGAGGCGGTCTGGGACAACTCCGACATGATATCGCGCAGTTCGCCACTGATGTCATGCAGCTCACCCACCCGTTCCTCGATCCGATGGTCGCTTTCCAGAACCGTCCGACGCGCTTCGGCAAGGATATCCAACGCGGTTGCTGCGGCCTTCGCTTTGGCTTCGAAATCGGCACGCACATCATCGCCCAGACCCGCAATCTGCGTATCGAGCTTGGCAATGGTCTCTGCCATCTCGCCCTTGGCTGCATCAATGTCGGCAACCTTTGTCGACACCATCAGCGAAATCATGTTGTCCTTCGTGTGTCCGGCCGTCTCGGTGATGTCGCCGGCGATCGTCAGCGCCGGCAATCGCGCCTCGGTGAGCACCGCCATGTTCTTCTCGATGCCCACAAGGACACTGTTCATCACATAGCCAAACACGCCAACCGACCCGGCCATGATCAACAGAATAAGCACCATCTTCGCTCGGATACTGCGAAAGATGCCACGGCGACGGCGAGGGGGGGTTTTTGTTTCAACGGTATCGGACATCATTTCACCCTGTGCGTAGGTAGGGAGACCACGAGGGGCGAGGAGTGCATCGCGCAGTCATGTGAAGGGGGGATCGGGAGTTCGGAACTGAATGCGCGCCTCATCTGACCACTTTGATCAGGACAGGTGCGACCATGAAAAGCTGGCCGTGGCTGGCGGCGCACTGGATCTACCCGACAAAATTCGAAGGTCAAAAGACGTCTCCTGGTTCAATTTGGGACCACCTTGGGGCGCTGTCGCTTAATATTCAGTGAAACGCCTTGTGCCCCGCCCCGGTATTTCGGCGGATTCGCAGCCGGAGAGAGGCTGCGCGCCCAATTCTGAGAGCACTTATTGACTATTGTTTTATTCAAATTCGAGTGATCCCATGATCCATTGATCAGGGAGGGCCAAAGGCATCGGGCCTGAACCGGAGTGCTGCGCAACAGCCGCGGAAGGCGGTCTTTATTGTCGGCGAATGTTGTCCGGCAGCCAGGTCGCGAGTTCCGGCCAGACGATCAGGATCCCCACCATCAGCAGCATCAGGCCCACCATAGGAATAGCGGTCTTGGCAATGTATGAGATCTCGTGGCGCGTCATGCCCTGAAGCACAAAGAGGTTGAACCCGATCGGCGGTGTCACCTGCGCCGTCTCGATCACGACCACGAGAAAGATTCCGAACCAGATCACGTCAATCCCGGCCTGCCGGATCATCGGCTCTACGATCGCCATCGTCAGAACCACCGAGGACAAACCATCCATGAACATTCCGAGAATCAGATAAAACAAAGTCAAAACTGCAATCAATGCTATCGGTGAGAGGTTGAAACTGTCGATCGCCCCCGCCAGCGCCCGCGGCAGACCGGTAAAGCCCATGGACAGCGATAGAAACGCCGCCCCCATCAGGATGAAGGCAATCATTGCCGAGGTCCGCGTCGCCCCCATCAGGCTGTCGACAAAGGTGGTCCAGCCGAGGCTCCCCTGCATCAAGGACAGCCCCAGCGCGCCCAGTACCCCGACGGCGGCCGCCTCGGTCGCGGTCGCGAACCCCATGTACATCGACCCGATCACCACAAAGACAAGACCGAAAATCGGCAGCAGAAAACGGCTCTCTGCGATCATGTCGCGGAAACTCAGCCTGGGTTCTTCCTCCGGGCGAGCGCCGGTGCCAAAGAAATGCCAGGCCATGATATAGAGCATGAACAGACCCGCCAGCACCAGGCCGGGAAAGACGCCGGCCATGAAGAGCTTGGTTATGCTTTCGTTGATGGTCACCCCGTACACGATCAGCGTCAGCGAGGGCGGGATCATCAGGCCGAGCGTCGCAGCCCCGGCAAGGGTTCCGATAATCATATACTCAGGGTAGCCCCTCGCCCGCAGCTCGGGGATCGACATTTTGCCAACCATGTTCAAAGTTGCCGCCGAGGAGCCCGAGACCGCCGCGAAGATCGTGCATCCGGCGATATTCGTGTGCAAAAGCCCGCCCGGCAGAAACCGCATCCAGGGTGCGAGGCCCCGGAACATGTCTTCGGATAATCGGGTTCGATAGAGGATTTCGCCCATCCAGATGAACAGCGGCAACGCCGTCAGCGTCCAGCTGGAGGCCCCTGTCCAGATGGTGGTGATCATCGCGTCACCTGCCGGGCGGACGGTGAACAGCTCCATTCCGACCCATGCCACGCCCATCAGCGCGAGACCGATCCAGACGGATCCGCCAAGCAGCGCAAACAGGACAAAGAGAAAGATGACCGTGGTGTAGATTTCAATCATTCGAGAACCTCGCCCCTGATCTGCGGTGCTCCGGTGATCAGCATGCGCGACAGATAATCCCAAAGCGCAATGGCCAGCAGGACGGTGCCGATCGACATCGGCAATTGCGGCAGCCAGACGGGCGTATAGACCCAACCCGAACCGCTGGTGGCCCAGAGCTCTTTCCAGTGCCAGGGCCAGGTCCCGAACATGGAGACCGCCGTCAGCAGGGCTTCGGGCACGAAGTCCTGCCCCTGCGTGCGGTCATTCAGCAGCTCGGACAGGATATTGGTCTTGATCGCATAGCGGGCGAAATACGTCGCAATGACTGCCGAAACCAGCATCGCGGTCACATCCAGCCAATAGTGATGGCGGCCACCGAGGTTGAGGAAAATTGACACCCTAATGTGGCCGCCGTGGGTCAATGTATAGGCCAGCGCAAAGAAGGACGTCGCCGCCATGGCATAGCCTGCGTATTCCGTGGAGCCGGGAAAGGTCAGCGACGCCCAGCGCGCGCCCATCTGCCCCATGATCAGCAGCAAAATGGTGACCATGAAACAGGCGGCAACCACGCCGGCACCATTGTAGAGCCGGTCCAGAACGCCCCAGACCGGCTGCAACACCCGCCGCATCACCTGCGGACGCAGGTAGCAGAGCAGCATCAGAGCCGCGGGCAAGACGAACAGCCAGACCCAGAGGGGCAAGCCCAGAACAGGTTGCCAATCACGCATATCGTGTCCTTCAGTTCAGATCTCTGATCAAAGGCGCGCGAAGCTGTGAGCTGCCCCCTCCCCCGGCCCCATGGAGGGCACGGGGGTCACAGGGACGGGCACAGCTCCGGCGCGCGGGATCACTTGGCCTGTTCAAAGGCGTCGAGGATCGCCTGACCGTCATCGCCAGCCGCCGCCAGCCAATCCTCGGTCATCTTGCCGCCGATGTTCTGCAATTCGGCAAGGAACTCGGGACTTGCGTCGACCACGGTCATGCCATTGGCTTCTAGTTGTTCGAAGTACCAGTTCGCCAGCTCTTCGGATTTTGCCGCGCAGGCGGCTCCGGTCTCGTCGGCCGCCTTCTGCACAGAGGCCCGCAGGGAGGCATCCAGACCGTCCCAGACCTGTTTGTTCACCATCACATAGTTGCGTGGCAACCATGCGTTGACCTTGTAGTAGTGGCTCAGGTGCTCCCAGACCTTGCGGTCATAGCCTGTCGAGCCGGAGGAGATGAAGGCCTCGGCCACTCCGGTCGCCAATGCCTGCGACAGCTCGGCCGCCTCGACCTGGACCGGGATCATGCCGAGCTGTTCGGCGAAGGTGGCCGTGGCGGTGTTGTAGGAGCGGAACTTGACCCCTTGGGTATCCTCCGAGGAGCTGACATCCTTGTTGAAGTAGAACCCCTGCCCCGGCCAGGGACAGGTATAGAGGGTCACCAGGTTCTGCTCCGCGAGCTGCGCATTCACCTTGTCCCGGGCGACGCTCCAGAGCTTGGCATTGTCAGCATAGGAGGTCGCCAGAAACGGCAGGTTGTCCCAGCCCAGCAGTGGCACTTCATTGGCGTGAGCGGACATGAAACGCTCGCCGATCGGGGCCTGACCGGTCTGGATCGCACGCTTGATTTCACCGCCTTTGAACAGGGATCCACCGGGATGCACGGTGATCTCGAGCGCGCCATCGGTATAGTCGCGCACCTTCCCGGCGAAGACCACGCCCATCTCGGTGTGGAAGTTCGAGGCCGCATAGGCCATGGGCATGTCCCATTGTTCAGCTTGCGCGCTGCCCGCAGCAAACGCGAGTGCGGCCGCCGCGACAGAGGCCTTTGCCGTGGCTTTCAGGGTCATCAGGGTCATAGTCTATCTCCCGTGTTGGTATTATCGCTTTTGTTTTTATGACTTCGCAAAACGCATTGGATCATAGGCGCTGACATCGGCATTCGGCCAGACGCCCGCGATCATGTCGGCCACCAGTCGGCCTGTCTTGGGGCCGCCTGTCAAGCCTATGTGGTGATGCCCAAAGGCGGTGTAGACACCACTGCCGCGCAGTTCACCAATCAGCGGCAGACTGTCGGTTGGCGCGGGCCGGAAGCCCAGCCATTCCTCCTGCGACGAGGAGCTGAGCGTCGGAAAGGTCCGGGCAACGGTGCGGCGCAGGAACTCCAGCGGTTTCGGCGACTTCTCCTCGGTGAGGCCGCCGAATTCAACGATGCCCGCGCAGCGCAATCCCTGGTCCATCGGGGTCGCAACGAATTTGCCTTCGCTCAGCATCATCGGGCTCTTGGGAAGCTGGCTCGGGTTCCGGAAGACGATGTGATAGCCGCGCTCCGCCTCCAATGGCACAGCCAGGCCCAACTTCTTCATCAGCGCCCCGGACCAGACCCCGGCAGACAGCACCGCCTTGTCACATGCGATGCGTCCCTGATCCGTATCGACAGCATGGATCTGCCCGCCGAGGAGATCAAAGTCCTTTACCTCGGCCTGGATGAAGCGGCCGCCCATGGCCTGCAGCTGCGCCACGAGGTCGGCGACATATTCGCCCGGGTTCAGGATATAGCCGTGATCCTTGTTGACCGCCAGCAGACCCATTTCCTTTGACAGGATCGGCTCGTGTTCCTGAACCGCGGGGCCCTCGATGATCTCGGGCACGAACCCGGCCTCGCGGCGCAGGTCCCATGTATAGGAATCGGCGTCAAAGGCGGCGCGATCGCGGTAGACAAAGTTATAGTCGCTGTCCCGGATCCACTTTGCCGCCGGCATGCCCTCGGTCAGGGCTTTGTGCTGTTCGACACTGTCACCGACGATTGCCGCCACCCCCTTGGCGATGCGCCGGGTCTCCGTGTCGTTGGCATGTGTCAAATACCGGGTCAGCCAGGGCAGCAACCGGGGCAGATATGACCAGCGCATGAACAAGGGAAAATCCGGGTCGAGCAGGTATTTCGGCCCCTTCGCAACGAGCCCTGGGGTGGTTACGGGCACCATCGCGCAACGGGCCAGAATGCAGGCATTGCCATAGGACGCGCCCCTGCCCGGTGCTCCCTTGTCGACAAGCGTCACCTCCATGCCGGCGCGCCGCAGCCAGATGGCGCTGGCGGCGCCGACGATACCGGCCCCGACGACAACAATATGCTGAGATGACATGTGAATTCCCTGTCCAGTGTTATCCGCCAGACTGTCGACAATGGGGTGTCATTTCAAATAGATTTTATAGCGCCGCGCCTCCGTTTGCATGATGCCCGGCACCCGAAGCCCGATTTGCGCGCGCAGGCTGACGCGGCTGCAGATCTCTGCCCCACAGAGCGTTTCCACCTCGGTACAGGCCGGTTTGAGGCCGCGACGCTTTGCCCCTGAACAGATCGCGCCGCCGTGGCAGAGGCCCCGTCAGCGTCCCTTGATGCCTATCGTGAACTGGCGCCGGGCACCGGCGGGGGGCGGCGGAAAGGGCGCAGCCTTCCGGATCTGCTGCACCGCCAGACGATCCAGCTCTGCCGAGCCGGAACTGCGCGCGAGGCTGACGGAGGCCAGCGCACCACCGGGTCCGATGGTGAAGGCGACAAAGGCGGTGCCCTTTGCCGAGATATTCGGCTTTCTCAATCGGTGGATCTGCCGCACCACCTTGCCCTGGTAATTGGAGGCCGCCGCATTTCCGGCCCCTGTGGATTTGCCGGGCTGCTGACTGGCCACCTGCGCGGCGGTCTGATCCTGCGCACCCGTTTCCGTTCCGGCGCTGGCTGAAACCGTGCTGTTGCCGCGCGGTGCCACCGGTTTCTCGGCCGGTTTGCGCGGCTTGACCACTTTCTCTGGCGGATTCTCGGGTGTCTTCACAGGCGTCTTCTCGGGCGTCGGACGCGGCGCCGGGCGCAGGCTGGTTTCAGGTGCGAGCTCGGACGGCTCCTGAACCGGGGCGACTTCGTCTGGCGGCGACATATCGAGGGGATCGGGGACGGGCGTGGCCGCTGCCACCGGTGCCGGATCTGACGGCGCCACCGGGGTCTGGGCCACCGGGGTCTGGGCGGCTGGTACCTGAACTTTCGGCGTGACCGCAACCGGGACATTCGGCGCGACTGCAACAGGCAGGACAGCCGCCTCGGTCACTGGGGCCATCGCCACCGGCGGCACCGCGCCTGACGCGGATGTCGCGGCCACGGCGACAGGCCTTTCGGTGGCCACCGCAGCCTGCGTTTCCGTCGGGGGGGACGGTCTCTGTGCTGCCGCGACATCCGCGCTTTGGGTGACGGGGATCTCGTCCACAGGGGGAACGGGCGTCGTGTCGGGCTGCACCTCGGAGGTGACCTCGGCCTCGACCGGGGTCTCGGTCCCCTGTACCAGATCGGCGAAACTGCTGCCCAATGCCGCCGGAGCGACATTGCTGCCGCCTTCGATCTCGACCCGGTTGATGTTCGTGTCCACCAGCATCGCCCCATGCGCCGCCAGTGCCAGCAGCAGGGACAGGGCTCCGATCACGGGCGAGCGCGGGATCATGGCAAATTCCGTTCTGATAACAACGTGATCCGCGCAGCACCCAGCGCGCGCAGCTCTTTCGCCACTGCGACGAGCTGCACGGCGGGCAGATCCCGGTCCGGCACCAGACGGGCGGCGAAATCGGCGTCTTCCTCGCGGACGATCCGCACATAGGCCTGCGCCGACGTCAGCTCAGCCCCGCGAAAGCTGAGCGTACCGTCGGCCCGGATGACCAAGGCGTCGGGGGGCGGGCTGGCCTCCAGATCGGAGGCCTCGACAAGACGCACGGCCGGATCCATCGAGGGTGCGAGCGATCCGGCCACCATGAAGAAGATCAACATCAGAAAGACCACGTTGATCAGGGCAATCGTGGGCTCGCGGTGGCGTTTTTCTGTGCGGCGACGGGACAGCATGTGTCTAGCCCAATACCGTGACGGTCAGCGCAGGGTGCCGGTTCAGAATTGCCAGCACATCCACCAGACGCTGCGATGTGACCCCGGGCGTCAGGCTCAGCAGCACCTGCAGCTCTTTTGATGCATCATCGCCCGACAAGGCCTGTAGCGTCGCGGCCAGATCCGCCACGGCCACCGCCTCGCCATTCACCGAAAGCTGGTCGGTGTCGAGCTTCAGGAACAGCGGACGGCTGTCGGCCGCAACGCCTTGCCCGGCCTCTGCCGCCATCAGGTCGATCGCGCCGTAGCGCGAAAAGGTCGACGAGAGCATGAAAAACAGCAACAGAAGAAATATCACATCGATCAGCGAGGTCATCGACAAGCGCCGGGCGCTGCGCCTTGCCACCCGCAAGGCCATCAGGCCACCTCGCGCGGCGCCGCATGGGTGTCAGCGATCTGATCCGGCGCGAACGCCTGTCGCAGCGCGCAATTGGCGAAAACACGGTCCCGTTCGACCGCGCCCGCCAGCCAGCCATGAACGGCGGCGACCGGCATTGCCACCGCGAGGCCCGCAGCGGTGGTCAACAGCGCGACCCAAATGCCTCCGGCGAGAGCTGTCGGGTCCACCGACGTACCGGCCGCCTGAAGTCCCTGAAAGGCTTCGATCATGCCCAAAACAGTGCCGAACAGCCCGATGAGCGGTGCCAGCTGCGCCACCATGTCGAGAAAGCCCAGACCCGTTTCGAGGCGCAGAAACAGTGCTTCGGCCTCGGCGTCGCAGCGATCGGAACAGGCCGTCCCGCCCGCAGTGTCGCCGCCCCTGATCGCCCGTTGAACGACCTGTGCAAGATAGCTGCGCGAGGCGGACAGGGTCGCGGTTGCGGCGGCCTCGTCCCCGCGCTCGAAGGCCTGCAGTGCCAGTTTGACCCGACGGTGGCGACCGACGCCTGCCCGGCGAAACTGCCAGATTTTATAGAGAACCGTGGCAAAACTCACCACCGACAGCACCATCAGCAACACGACAACCGGGCCACCCACGGCGACGATTTCGGCAATCGAAGCCAGCACGCCCGTCCAGATCTCGGTCATGGTGCTCATCCCAGCAGCTCCACGTCGGTCCGGCTACTGAGGACAAGCCCCTCTTCGCATATCAGACTGTCGCCGCCGCCGCTCTTGCAGCGGCTGGCCCCGTTGATCAGCACCCGGCCCACATCGGCGCAGGCAATCCCCGGCAGGTCAAACTGCCGGACCCTCGGGCGGGCCGCGGGCAGGTCGCGAAAATCGAACAGCGTGAGCATCATCACGCCTCCTGTTTGATCGAAGAGGACGGTCTCATAGACCGCCTCCTCGATGTTTGTGTTCCGGGCGTTCTGCGCGAGGAAAGACAGGCGACAGGCGCCGCCCTGATCCGCAAGCGCATTGAGTTCGATCTGAACGCCCGACTGTGGCGGGGTGTCTCCTGCCTGTGCCACCGCTGTCCCCCCGAGGGAGGAAAGGACAAGAGCGGCACCAGCGAGTATTTGAACCTGGCTAAGTTTTTTCATTGGTGAGCCCTCGGATCAGAACGCGGCTGCAAGCGACAGCTTGATATTGCGGCCGGCGGCGGCGCGGGTGGCCAGATGCGGGGTGTACTGCGTGTCAAACAGGTTCTCGATGCCCAGGCGCACTTCGGCCTCCTTCAGGAACCCGGTCTCGATGGCGTAGGTGGCGCGGACGTTGTGCACCGCATATCCGGCCGTGGTCCCGATGTCCTTGGTCAGGACCGCTTCCCACGAGAGATCGAGAGTGTCGTTGAACTTCTTGCCGACGGTCAGGCCCATGCTGTTGGCAGGCATACGGGTATAATCCGCCACCGAACCGTCCACATAGGACCATTCCCCGCTCGACATATTGGCGTTCATGTCCACATAGGCGCCGGAGCCATGGCTATAGGAGGCCTCGATTTCCAACCCTTCCGTCTCGACCTTGTCAACAGTCTGGTAGTTGGTCGCGGACGTGTAATCCCAAAGACGGGTCGTCCAGTAGTTCACCTTCGCCTTCAGCTGATCATCATCGCCCCAAAGGCCGACCTTGTCATAGGATGCGCCCAGCTCATAGGTCACGGCCTTTTCGCTTTGGGTCATGTAGGTCGCGTAGGTCGCATAGTCGAAATCGTCGAGGATCGGCAGACCGGCGGTATAGGCGACGGAGCCGAATACCGCGAAACCGCTGTCAAAGGCATAGCGCGCGGAAATCCCGCCCATCAGCTCGCTGTTGCTGAAGCTCTCGCCAGCGGTCACATATGTGCCGTCCGAACTCGATTCCAGATCCTGCGTTTCATAGCGCATGGCCGGTGTCAGCGTCAGCCCGTTGCCAAAGTCGATCTCGTCGATGGCGAACAAAGCGAAGCGTTTGTCGGTCCCGCCCGGCGCCGAAGACGCATCGAGGCGTTCCTTGTCGAGGATCTCGACACCGGCCCGCAGGGTATGACCCAACCCGAAGGCCTGAAACACCGAGGTGTTCTTCACGGTCAGCTTGGTGGTCTCGTAGCGGTGGTCGGCGTTCAACAGCGCCGAGCCGGTGTTGCCGACCTCGTCCTGTTCGATGTATTGATCCGCATAGGACAGCGTCGCCGTCAGGTCGATCAGGTCATTGCCGAGTGGACTATAGGCATATTGCAGGCTGCTGGTCGTGGTTTCGATATAGCGGTCCACATTGCCAAAGAACAAAGACAGACCGAAGGCATCATATGGCACGTCATTCTCTTCCGAGGTCGTGTGCGCATAGGAAAAGGTCAGCGACTGATCAGAGGCTTCGCCGAAGCTGTATTTGCCTTTGACCAGATAGGACGGCAGTTCATAGCCAGTGTTGTCGATTTCGTTGCCGTCCCCGTCCTTGTAGTTGTCCTGCTCGCGGTAGGTGTAGTTCAGCAGGAACTCCAGCTGTTCCGTGGGCTGCCAGCCAAGGATCGTCGACGACACCCGGGTGTTTCCGTTGCCGTAATGTTCAAAGGTTTGTCGGCCGGACAGGCCAATCTCGCCATCGGTCAGATCGGCGGCATCAATGGTTTCCAGATTGACCACACCGCCAATGATGCCGGAGCCATATTCATAGGAGCCCACGGTGCCCCGGATGACCGAGACCTCGCGGAACAGCGCCGGGTCGGTATAGAGCTGGGTGCCGATCCGGTAGAGTTCCTCGGACCCCATGGAGGCGCCATCGAGCTGGATCTGCACTTTCTGGTTGGACCCATATGTGCCATCCGCACCATAGCCGCGGATGTTGATGCCGGCCCCGGTTGGCGTGCCGGAATTCACCAAGGTCACGCCCGGAACGGAATCGATGAGTTCGGCAACGCTGCCCGCCTGACGGTCCTGAATTTCTTCGGCGTTGATCACGGTTTCCGGCGTGGCCGTGTCTGTCTGCACGTCCCGCTTGTTGTTGCCCAGCACCAGGAAACCGAGGAACCCGTCGCTGTCGACCACATCCTGCGCGGCACTTGTGTTTGCGGTCATGGCCAGAGCCAAACCAGATACAGAGCACAAAAGTGCCCGGTGCATTGTCTTGATTTTCATGTCGTCCCCAATGGTTCGATGCAGGCTGGTACCGCATGCTCGCCTCGGGGCTGGCTTGGTATCTGGCTTTGATATGATCCCGATAAGTTTGTGGCAATCGGGTGTTCTCTCTTGCGGCGCCTAATTTAATTTATTAATTCTGTCAAGAAATATCCCGGCATTCTGATGGGCCACCATCACCGGGCGTCAGCCTGCCCTGCCCTGACGACGGGTCGCAAGCCAGCAAGAGTCTCAACCCAAATATCGAGGACCCCGATGGCCCAGGACATACTGACTTCCCCGGAAGAAATCCGTGCGCTGCGTGCAGCAAAAGACACTTTGCGCGCCCGCGATTTTTGCGACAGCCACGACATAGCCGAGGCCCAACTGGTCGCAGCATATACCGGCCAGGGAGTGACCCGGATTGCCGCCCACCCGGATGCGCTGATGCCCCAGATCGAACGTCTCGGCGAGGTCATGGCCCTCACCCGGAATGCCTCTTGCGTGCATGAACGCGTCGGGACCTACGGCAATTTCAAGAGCGGCCCCCATGCGTCGATGATCCTTCAGCCGGAAATCGATCTGCGCATGTTCCCGTCCTACTGGGTCAGCGCATTTGCGGTGGAAACCGAAACCGACGCAGGGCCGAAACGCTCCATTCAGGTGTTCGATGCGGCCGGGGACGCGGTGCATAAAATACACCTGCGGGACACCTCGGCTCATGATGTCTGGGAGGATGTGGTGGCCGTGCTGGCCACGGGCGAGACCTCTGATCGGCTGGATGTGGAGCCTCGCAAGGCACCCGAAGCCCCCAAGGTCAATCTTGAAAAAATGGACATCCTGCGCAGCGAATGGGCAAAGATGACCGACACGCATCAATTCATGCGGCTGACTTCCAAGCTCCGGATGAACAGGCTGGGGGCCTATCGCCACGTCGGCGCGCCCTTCGTCAACCGGCTTGAACCCTCTGCTGTCGACAGCGCGTTGCAGGCTGTGGCGGGCACTGGCACCGAAATCATGGTGTTTGTCGGCAACAAGGGCTGCATTCAGATCCACGGCGGGCCTATCGAGCGGCTGCAGGCCATGGGGCCATGGCAAAACGTGATGGACCCGCGGTTCAACCTGCATCTGCGGCTGGATCACATCACCGAGGTCTACGCGGTGACAAAACCGACCCAGCGCGGCGACGCGGTCTCGGTCGAAGCCTTCGATGCGGACGGCAGCATCATCCTGCAGATCTTTGGCCGCCGGACCGAAAGGCTCGACAGTCGCCCGGCATGGGAGGCCGTTGTGGCCGAGTTGCCGCGCGCCCACGAAGAGGAGAATGCATGATGCGCCCGGCATTTCTGACCCTCGTCGCGCTGGCCACGGCCCTGAGTACATCGCTGCCAGCCAGGGCCGGCGACCGCATCCTGTCGATTGGCGGTTCGGTCACTGAAATCATCTATGCGCTCGGGGCCGAAGACCGGCTGATTGCCCGCGACCGCACGTCCATCTACCCGGATGCGGCCCTGAAACTGCCCGAAGTGGGCTATATGCGCGCGCTTGCGCCCGAAGGTGTCCTGTCGGTGAACCCGGACCTGATCATTTCCGAGGCCGGCGCCGGCCCTTTGGAAACGCTCGAGGTCCTCAAGACCGCGGATATCCCTTTTGTCGAGGTGTCGGACGCCTATACCGGCGCAGGCATCCTCGATAAAATCACGACTGTCGGCCAGGCGGTTGACCGGGCCGCAGAGGCTGCGGCGCTGGTTGAGACCGTGAGGTCGGGTCTGGACGAGGTTGCAGACAAGGTCGCAACCATAGACGAGGCCGAGCGCAAGCGCGTCATGTTCATTCTGTCCACCCAGGGCGGGCGTATCATGGCTTCGGGCACCGGAACCGCCGCTGCGGGGATCATTTCCATGGCCGGCGGCATCAACGCCCTGTCCGAGTTTGAAGGCTACAAGCTGGTGACGGATGAGGCGGTCTCCAACGCCGCGCCGGACGTGATCTTGATGATGGACCGCGGCGGCGACCACGGCGCCCCGACGGTCGAT
Source organism: Alphaproteobacteria bacterium MedPE-SWcel (assembly GCA_001874255.1). Taxonomy (GTDB): domain Bacteria; phylum Pseudomonadota; class Alphaproteobacteria; order Rhodobacterales; family Rhodobacteraceae; genus Epibacterium. The sequence goes on along the minus strand of MPDC01000003.1, from coordinate 27,403 downwards.
CTTCTGGCCATGCCCGCCCTGGTCACCACCCCGGCCGCCGAAACCGGGTCTGTGGTGCGCATGAACGGGTTGTACCTGCTGGGCTTTGGCCCGCGTACAGCCGGGGCCGCGCTGGAGCTCGCGCAGGCCCTCTACGGGGCACTGTGATATATGGTGGCCCTCAACACGACGCAAACCAGCCTGTTGACGCCCCCCACAGGGGCGCTCGACCGGCGGATACTGGCCCGCAAACTGAGCGTTTTCCTGCTGTGCCTGCTTGTCCTGTCGGCAATCGTCAATCTTGCCTTGGGGGCCTCTGGAACGTCCCTCTGGGGCGCACTCGCAAAGCTCGTGTCCGGCGCCCCCCTCAGCACCATGGAACGGGTTGTGCTCTGGGATATCCGCCTGCCCCGCGTGGTTCTATGCGCTCTTGTCGGCGCAGCGCTTGCGGTGTCCGGTGCGGTGATGCAGGGCCTGTTCCGGAATCCGCTGGCTGATCCGAACCTGGTCGGCGTCAGCGCCGGTGCCAGCTTCGGCGCAATTTCATCCATCGTCCTGGGCGGCCTGTTGCCGGTGGGGCTGCAAGCGGCCCTCGGCACCTACCTGACCCCTTTGGCGGCCTTTGCCGGCGGTTGGGGCGCCACCCTGATCCTGTACCGGGTGTCCACACGCGGCGGACGTACCTCTGTTGCAACAATGTTGCTGGCGGGGATCGCGCTCGGCACGCTCGCGACCGCCCTGTCAGGGATCATGATTTACATGGCCGATGATCAGCAGCTGCGGGACCTCACATTCTGGCAAATGGGGTCTCTGGCCGGGGCCACATGGGAAAAATCCCTCATTGCGGGCCCTGTGATCGTGCTGGCGGCCGCCGGAGCAATCTGGCTGGCGCATGGCCTGAATTGCCTGGCCCTCGGAGAAGCGGCGGCGGCCCATATGGGCATTCCGGTCCAGCGGATGAAGAACGCCGCGGTCTTCTCCGTCGCGGCCGGAACCGGTGTCGCGGTTGCTGCGACCGGAGGCATCGGCTTCGTCGGCATCGTGGTCCCGCATGTCCTGCGGCTGGCCTCGGGCCCGGACCACAGTACGTTGCTGCCGAACGCCGCGCTGCTGGGCGCGTCACTCCTGCTTTGCGCAGATCTGATCAGCCGTACGATCATTGCACCCGCAGAACTGCCGATCGGCATTGTCACCGCCGTCCTCGGAGCGCCGGTGTTCTTGTGGATCCTGCTGAAACGCCGGGGGTTGGTAGACCAATGAGCTTGCGTGCAGAGAACATCGACCTGACCATCGGGCGCAAGACGATACTGCAAGATGTCAGCTTTCGCGCCCGCGCCGGCGAAATCTCCGCCATCGTCGGACCCAATGGGTCCGGCAAATCCACCCTGCTGAAGGCCCTGGTGGGAGAGCTGCCCTGCAAGGGGCAGATCCTGCTCAATTCCCGCCAACTGGCAGATTATGCGCCTTGGGAGCTCGCAACCCTGCGCGGGGTTCTGCCACAGGCGACCGTGCTGGCCTTTCCCTTCACGGTGCTGGAGGTGGTGCGCCTCGGACTTGCTGCCGGGCCGGACGCCAACAGCGCGGAGCTGCCCTTCGAGGCCTTGTCGCGGGTGGGTCTGGACGGCTACGCGGGCCGGTTTTATCAGGAACTGTCGGGGGGCGAGCAGCAACGGGTGCAGCTCGCGCGCGTTCTGGCGCAGGTCTGGCAACCAAAGCGCAACGGGAAACCCTGTTGGCTGTTTCTCGACGAGCCGGTCTCGAGCCTGGATATTGCGCATCAGCTCACCGTGATGGATCTGGCGCAGCGTTTTGCTGCAGAGGGCGGCGGCGTGGTTGCCGTTATGCATGACCTCAATCTCACAGCGATGTATGCCGATCATATCCACGTCATGGCAGCGGGGCGATCGGCGGGCGCCGGTACCGTGGCCGAGGTGATGACTGACGCACGCCTGATGCAGGTCTACGGCTGCCCCTTGCGGACCGGGGTTGTCCCGCCAGACGCGGGTATTTTCGTGCTGCCACAAACGGCACGGACAGCGGGAACAACGGCGGGAATGACGGCGGGAAAAACGGCGGGAATGGCCCCGGCAATGACGGTGCCGGGGGAATAACAAGACGCCCCCTCCCCCCTGAATGCGGGGCATTGAAAGGGAGGGGGATTTTCCTGCTCTGGTCTTGCTCAAGCTGATGCGGCGCTGTAGATGTCTCCGCCTTCATTCACCATCGACGCCATGTAGTTCAAGAGCTGTGATTTGTTGACGGGTTTGGACAAGAAGCCGTTCATCCCGGCGGCCAGACAGGCGTCGCGATCGCTTTCAAATGCATTCGCGGTCAAGGCCAGGATCGGCGGCTGGCGAATGGCCAGTGACCTGATTGCCCGCGTCGCTGCGATGCCGTCCATTTCCGGCATCGCCATATCCATCAGGACGACATCCGGCGCCCGCGCCGCGCAGAGTTCCACCGCCAGCAAGCCATTGTCGGCCTCGATCAGATCGATAGACAGCCCCGCGAGGTATTTGCGGATCAGCAGACGGTTGGTGCGATTGTCCTCCGCCAACAGCACCCTGCAGCCGCGCAGCCGTTCCAAATCCACGCTTTGTTCCGTTTCCGGCGTCTCCTCTGTGCCGAGCGGAGCAGAACATTGCACGTTCAAAGAAAAGCAGCTGCCCTTGCCGAGTTGGGAATGCACCTTGATCCCCCCTCCCATCTGTTCGGCAAGATGTCGCGAGATTGTCAGACCCAGACCGGTTCCGCCAAAGGATCGGGTGGTCGCCGCATCGGCCTGTTCGAACCGTTCAAAAATGCTTTTGCGTTGACGCTCCGACAGGCCGATGCCGGTGTCCTCCACATCAATCACAATGTTAAAAGGGTCGTCAGCCGCGCTCGCCACGCGGACGTCCACCCGGCCTTCGGATGTGAATTTCACCGCATTGCCGATCAGGTTCACCAAGACTTGTCGCAATCGCCCGTCGTCCGCCCGCACATCCTGCGGCAGGTTCGGGGCGTAGCTGATGTTCAGCGCCACCCCCTTGTCCTGCGCGACAGGCCGCAGCACGTCCACTGCGCTCGCGATGCAGGCCTCAAGATTGAAATCCACTTCCGACAAGGACAGCTTGCCCGACTCCAGCCGCGACAAATCTAGAATGTCGTTGATGATCTTCAGCAAAGCTTTGGAAGATGTTCGAATGTTTTCAACATATTGCTGTTCTTCGTCTGGCAAAATCATGTCGGCAAGCAAATCGGCCATGCCAATGATGCCATTCATCGGCGTACGGATCTCGTGGCTCATATTGGCTAGGAATTCCGACTTTGCCCGATCAGCGAGTTCCGCGTCCCGTTTGGCCTCTGCCAACTCGACCGCGTGACGTTTCGCCTGCGTGACATCCCGCTCGATGCCGATAACCATTCGTACATCACCCGCGTCGTCGTGAACCGGTACGAGATGGGTATCCACCCAGATGATCTCGCCTGATTTGGTGTAGTTCATGATCTCGGTTCGGTAGCGTTTGCCCTGTTGCAGATGTTCGGCAATTTCACGGACTGTATCGGGGTTGGTTTCCGCACCGTTCAGCAATTCACCGGGGGTTTTGCCCAATGCCTCCGCCAGCGCATAGCCGGTCATGCTGGAAAACGCATCATTTGCCCAGATGATCTGTGCCTTCCGGTCCGTCAAGACGATACTGTCGGAGGCATTCTGAGCCACCGCAGACAGCTGTTCCAGTTCGACCTGTTTGCGCTCCAGCTCCTGTTCCCGCTTGCGTAGGATTTCGATCGCCCCCCGCCTTGTGGCTGACAGCCGGCAGGCGAGAAAGGTCGGCACGAGCTGCAATATCGCCACCGCTCCGAGGAACAGCCGCAAGGCCCAGAGGTTGCCCGGATGGTCAGGCCAGCCCCCACGCGGGATCGCGGCCAGTTGCCAGCTGCCGGTCGGCAGAACGATGTCCATCAGAACCGGATTCTGATCTGCGATGTCCGGATCCCCAAAGAACAGCTCCCCCTGAGGCCCGGTGCCATCGCGACCCGTCAACGCAAGCTCCAAAGACATGTTCGGGCCGGTCACGCCCGCCTCTTCGTAAAGAGCCTGTGCATCGATCACCGCCGAGACGATGCCCCAGAACCGCCGGGAAGGGCCTGTGCCAACATAAATCGGGAACCGGCCAATGAACCCGGTCCCGCCCTGGATAAGCTGCACCGGGCCGGCTAGCACCATTTCCCCACTGTCCCGCACCCGAAGCGCAGCGTCCCGCTGACTTTCGATCGTGTTGTAATCCAGCCCGAGAACGGCCTTGTTTGCCTCGAAGGGATGCACAAGACGCACGACCAGTTCCGGCGCCACCGCAATATTCAGAATTTCCGGCTTGTCGCCAATGGCATGGGCGGCAATTTCGCTAAATTCCTCCTGCGTCATATCCGGCCGGGACGCGAGCACCGCAACCAAACCTTTGACCAGCTGAATATCCGCATTCAGATAGCCTTCGAGCCGAGACTGGATCAAACCTGCCTCGTGGTAGACATCCGCCCGGATGCTCTGGTCATGAATGATCCTGTTTTGCGATTCCGCAAAATACACAGCAACAGACACGACAAGGACGGCAATCCACGCAGGCAGATACGTGCGATTGCCCATGACATATTCATATGCCCGAACCAACTTAGGTACTATGACCGCCTCCATCTCATGGGGAGACCCTCTCAAACTCGTATTGGAGCTTTATGGCAAGGAAGTCTTCTCGTTCCGTTAACTGAACATTATGCGTTGCGCTGTTGCATAACCCGGCCCGAGGAGGGGCCGCGCCCGTGCTCCACCGGCATTCTCCCTCGCCTGCGATCTCGGCTGTTTCGAGGGCTGAGACGCGGTTCTATCGGGCGATGTGGATTGCGGATGTGATATCCGCTCCGTTGCTTTGAAAGAGATCTGCCGAAGCCTTGTGACGCCCGCAGTATCCCGCGACGGCCCCTGGCCGGGCAACGGCACGCGGCCGGGCCGATAACTCATGGGCTCGCCGCTGCCGGTAGCATCCCGCCCCCTTGAACACCGAACCTCTGCAACACCCCGCCCCTGCAACACAGGGTCATGCAACACAGGGTCATGCGGCAGAAGTACTACGGGGCGACGGGGAAGGCATTGCCCGCAGATAACGACAGATTATCTCTGTCGGCGCTGACAGCATTGGTGCAAGACACGGCGCCTGTGACCCGCCTGATCAGCTGCCCACGTCAATGTCGAACAGCTCGGTATCCCAACTGTCATCCGCCGGGTCCATCTCCATCCGCAAGGCGTCAAACCGCGTGGTGAGGTGATCGCGCATCGCCGTGCGTGCCACATCCGGATCGCCGGTTTCGATGGCCTCGATGATCGTAATATGTTCGCAATGCGAGACTTCCAGCGACGGCCCGCTGCGTGCCCGTGCCCGGATGCGGATCCACTCCCGGTTGGAACGGATTTTATCCAGCAAGGCAAAGGAGGTGAGCAAGGGACGATTGCGCGCACATTGCGCGATCAACCGGTGAAACGCCCCATCCCAAAGTTCGATTGCTTCGGATCCGTTGGATTCGAACTGACGCTGGGCCAGGCGACGCAAGCGCGCCAATTCGTCGGGTTGCATCCGCTTGGCACAGAGAGCGGCCAGCTCCGGCTCGATGCACAAACGCGCCTCCATCACCTGCAAAGCGTTGGTTTCACCGGCAATCTTGGCCGCCAATTCGGCAGTGGGATCTGCCGGCTGGCCGGCAAAGGTGCCCTTTCCCTGCCTGCGCCAGACCAGTCCCTCTTCCTCCAGACTGTCCAGCGCCAGACGCACCGCGCGGCGGCTGACGTCGAATTGCCCGGCCAGAACCCGTTCTGTCGGCAATTTGCCATCGGCGGTGAGCTCGCCGGATCGAATGAGGGACAGGACTTTTTGCTTGATCGGCTCGACCGACGGTATGCGTGTTGATGATGTCATGTCAGCAAATTCCCCGAAATGGCCGCCGAAGAAAAGCCCGCTTTCCCATCGGGGATCAAAAAAACATATGTGTCACCACAGGTCAGGAGCTTTTGGCAGCCGGCCTGTCCACCGCAAATGACCGGCTGCGACGGCCTTCTGCACTGCGCTGCGCCTCGGCCCGGGCGATATCGGCATCGATGCCCTCGCGGGTCGGGGCGCCGGAGAAGTTTCCGGCGCCGGGCATCCCTTTGGCAAAATGCACATAGCGTTCCTGCGCCACGTCCCAAAGGCGCGCCAGTTCGGCCAGCGGGTCAGCATGATCGTCCGCGCGGATATCGAGCCAGGCGTGCTCTTCCCCGCGGTGGATCACCAGCCCCGCCGCCTGCCGCCCGCGTTTGTCGCCACCGGCAGCTTCGCCCGCCTGCATCGCAAGGATCAGCCGCATGGCAAAAGGCAGATCGGCAGCCTGCCGATAGCTGGCGGAGGTCGCTTCGATCACCTCGGCACCTGTCAGCATATTGCCCGCAACAGAGTGATCTTCGCCGGTCAGATGCCCGGCCCAGTCCGTGCAATCGCCACCGGTGAAGGCCGCGAACCGGCCCGCGGCGTCCATCATGTGAGCCTGGCGAATGGCCTGTCCCCGATCCCGCCCGGACAGATCGGCGAGAACGTCCCGCGCCGCCTCTCCGGCGGCCATGCGGGCCCTGCCTTCGGTACCCCAGACCGGATTGCAAAAGGCCTGGGAGGCGACGGCCACCCGTGCTCCGACATAGGGCACCGCCGCCCCGCAGGCAAAGAACCGCGAGGCCACGATCACGCCGATCGCTCCCTCCTGCGGACAGCGTGCGATCAACGACCAGGTCATCGGCCCACCGCATAGGCCTGCATCAGGCGCGGCGTCGCCGCCGCCCGCAACAGCCCGTCCGGCTCGCGCAGCGCCGCCGTGAGACGCCCGACGGTCCAGGGGTCGGCCACAATCACCTTGTGCCCCCTGGCCCGAAGGTCAGAGATCACCGTCTCACCAAAGGCGGGCTCCACCATCATTTCCGCACTGCGCACCTCACGCGGGAAGAAGGATCCCTGGAAATGCATGGAGTGGAACAAGGGCGCATCCATGCATTGCTGCAGTTCCATGCCAAAATGGACGAAGCGCAGGAACCAGATCAGCTGCCATTGATCCTGCTGATCGCCTCCCGGCGTCCCAAAGACCATCTGGACGCCGTCCTTTTCCGCAAGGCTCGGCGTCAGCGTGGTGCGCGGGCGGCGCCCCGGCGCCAGCGAGGTCGGCAGGCCCTCCTCCAGCCAGAACATCTGCGCGCGTGAATTCAACGGAAAGCCGAGCCCCGGAATGACCGGAGAGCTTTGCAGCCAGCCGCCGGAGGGCGTCGCCGCCACCATATTGCCCCAGCGGTCTATCACATCGAGATGAACGGTATCGCCGCGTTTCTCGGTGAGATGCGACATGGTCGGTTCCTGCGCCGCAACCGGCCCCACATCGTAGTCGCGTGCTGCCCGCTCAATATAGGCCTCCGCCAGATGTTCGAACCCCGGCACCCGACCTGGCCGCTGTTCGGTCGAGGCCGTTTCCGTGATCAGGCTGCGCCGCTGCGCGTTGTAGTCCTCGCTCAGCAGGTATGCCATCGGAATATCGGTATGGGCCGGGTCGCCATAATAGGCCTCGCGGTCGGCATAGGCGAGCTTCATCGCCTCGGTGACAACATGGATGAACTCGGCCCCCAGAGGGTCCATCGCCCCCAGATCAAAGCCCTTGAGGATCGCAAGAGCCTGCAGCAGCACGGGTCCCTGGCTCCAGGCATGGGTCTTGTGGATCGTCCATCCCTCGTAGTCGTAGGACAGCGTGTCCTCATAGGTGGCGCGCCAGTCCCGCAGGTCGTCGGGGGCCAGCACGGCGCTGTGTTTCTCGTCAGAGACATCCATCACATGGGCGTCTTCCAGGTAGGTGAAGATTGCCTCTGCGACAAACCCCTGGCGCCATTCGAGGCGAGCCGCGTCGATCTGCGCGAGGCGGTCCCCGCCTGCGGCCTCTCCGGCCTCGACCAGCCGTTCGTAGGTCCGCGCCAGATCAGGATTGCGGAACAGAGCATGGGCCTCTGGCGCCTTGCCGTCGGGGGTCCAGACAGCGGCCGACGTCGGCCATTCCTCGGCAAAGAACTCCGCGAGGCCTGCGATGGTATTGGCCACCCGTGGCAGCATCGGGTGACCGTCGCGGGCGTAACCGATTGCCGGCGCCATCACCTCGCGCAGGGTCATGCTGCCATGGTCGCGAAGCATCAGCATCCAGCCATCAAATGCCCCCGGCACCACCGTCGCCAACAGGCCGGATCCGGGAATGAGGGTCAGGCCCTGCGCCTGATACGCCTCGATCGTGGCTGCCGCCGGGGCGACACCCTGAGCGCAGAGCACCTTGGTTTCACCCGTGTCAGCCTTGTGAAAAATCGCCGGCATATCGCCTGCGGGCCCGTTCAGATGCGGCTCGACCACCTGCAACACAAGGGCTGTGGCAACCGACGCATCAAAGGCATTGCCACCTTTTTCCAGAATGCTCATGCCGACGGCCGAGGCAATCCAATGGGTCGAGGTCGCCACCCCGAACGTGCCACGGATCTCGGGCCGTGTGGTGAAATCGGACATGGTGTTCTCCGTTATTTTAATGTTCGCGCGGGTCCAGCGCATCGCGCAGACCATCGCCAAGAAGATTGAACCCCAGCACCACGAGAAAGATCGAGATGCCCGGCCACAACGCCATCCAGGGCGCCTGATTGAGAAAGTTCTTCGCCGTGTTCAGCATCGATCCCCAACTGGGCTCGGGCGCCTGCTGGCCGAGGCCGAGGAACGAAAGCGAGGCTTCGGCGATGATCGCCGTCGCGATTGTCAGCGTCGCCTGCACAAGGATCGGCGGCAGCACGTTGGGCAGGATGTAGCGGCGCAGGATCCTGGCGGTGGGCAATCCGATCGCGCGGGCGCTGTCGACGTAATCCTCGGATCGAACGTTCAGGACTTGTCCGCGGGTCAGGCGAATAAAGATCGGCGTTGCCGAGATCCCGATTGCAATCATCGCATTGGTCAGCGATGGCCCGAGAAACGCAGCCAGCGCAATCGCGAGAATGAGGAACGGGGCCGCCAGCAACGCCTCGGTGCAGCGCGAGATGATGGCATCGGTCCAGCCCCCGAAATAGCCCGCGAGAATGCCCAGCGGCACGCCCATGCACAAGGCGATGCCGACCGAGACAACGCCTGCCAGCAACGAGGCCTGCGCGCCCCAGATCAGCCGCGTCATGACATCGCGGCCGATTTCATCGGTGCCCATCCAATGCGCCGCCGACGGCGCCTTGCGCACCGCGCCCCAGTCGGTGGCCGCCGGGTCCGGGATCGGCAAAACCGGCGCGAGCAGGGCGATCAGCACGAAAAAGCTGACCAGGACCCCGCCAAACAGGGCGCTTCGGTGGGTTCTGAATTTCTTCCAGACGCGGTTCTCGGCCCTGCCAAGCCGGTCCTTGACCGCCGCAACGGGAGTGGGGGAGGCATCCGTCATGTCATTGCCCTCTCAGGCGGGGGTTCAGGATGTAGTACATCGCGTCAGCCAAGAGGTTCATGAAGATGAAGCCCACCGCCGTGACCAGAACGATACCCTGCACGACCGCGTAATCCCGGTTGAACACCGCGTCGACCACCAGCTTGCCAAAGCCGGGAATGGTGAAGATCTGTTCGGTCAGCACCGCGCCGGCCACCAGTTCTCCGAACAACAGGGCGGTCAGCGTCACGATCGGGGTCAGCGCATTGCGAAACGCATGTTTCAGCACCACGCGCCGTTCCCGCAGCCCTTTGGCCCGCGCGGTGCGCACATAATCGGCGCTGAGCACGCTCAGCATCGCCGAGCGGGTATGTCGCATCATGGTGGCCGCCAATGCGGTTCCCAACACGAATGACGGCATCAGCATCGTGCGGAGCGATTGACCGAAATCCTCGCTCAAGGGGACATAGCCGGAGGCCGGCAAGAGCTGCCATTTCACCGAAACCAGCAAAATCAGCATGATACCCAGCCAGAAATTCGGAATGGAGAGACCAGACAGCGCGACCACATTGGCGATATAATCCGTGAGCGAGCCCTTTTTGTAGGCAGACAGAATGCCGGCCGGCACGCCAATGGTGAGCGCAAAAACCATCGACATGGCCGCGAGTTGCAGCGTCACCGGCAGTTTTTGCAAGATCAGCTCGCTCACCGGCTGATTGGTCCGCAGCGAAATTCCCAGATCGCCCTGTAGAGCATTGGTGACCCAGGTGAAATATTGCACCGCCAGCGGATCATTGAGGCGGTATTTCTCACGCAGCAGTTCCAGAACCTGCGGATCCCGCTCTTCGCCGGCCAGAACCAGCAGAGGATCGCCCGGCAACAGCTTTTGCAGGGCGAAGACAAAGATCGAGATCAGCAGGATCGTCGGCACGGCAATCAGAAGGCGGCGTGTCAAAAACAGGAACATGGCAAGGCCTAGAAGGTCTGGGGGTTGTGGGGGATCACCCCCGAGCGCGAAAAGTATGTGCCGCCGGTTCGGAAAACCGGCGGCACGCCCAGGGACCGTCAATCAGCCCAGGTGACACCTTCGAGGCGGATCATGCCGTCCGGATAGGCGGTGAAGCCTTCGAGCTTGCTGTTGTGCGCCCAGATCCAGGTCTGGTGATAGAGGTAGACCAAGGGCGATTCCTCGGCCAGCACATCACGGGCGGTGTCATAGGACGCCTTGCGCTCGGCGATACTGGCGGCCACACGGGCGCCGTTCAATGCCTCATCCACGACCGGATTGGAGAAATGGCTGTCGTTGAGACCTGCTCCGGTGGTGACGAATTGATGGATATTGCCGTCCGGATCGACACGCCCGGACCAGCCGATCTGACTGGCGGTATAGTCGCCCGCCGATTGATCCGCGAGCAGGGTCGCGAATTCCTTGGACACGATTTTCAACTCGATCCCGGCCTCGGCGACCATCGCCTGAACCACTTGCATCAGCTGCAGCGGGACGGTGGTATTGGGGACCTGAACCTCCAGCTCCAGCCCATCCGGGTAGCCAGCCTCGGCCAGGAGCGCCTTGGCTTTGGCCACATCACGTGCAGGCACCGGATAGCCGGCATCATACCAGGGCGAGGTTGGCGGGAACGGCTGGTTTCCGGCCGCAAAGGCGCCCTCAAAGACCACCTGGTTCAGCGCCTCGCGATCAATGGCATAGCTGAAGGCCTGGCGCAGGCGCTTGTCATTGCCCCACGGGTTATCCCCCTTGGCACCATTGGCCAGATTGAAGGTGATGCCCTGATAGCCCAGCGAGACCGCATCCGCGACTTCGACGTTTGCATCGGCCCGCGCCTGGCTCAGATCCGTTGCGGCCAGCCGTTCCAGCATGTCGATGTCACCGGATTGCAGGTTTGCCAGACGCACGGTGGTGTCGGGGATCGGCAGGAAGGTCACGCTGTCAAAGGTGATCGCCTCTGCATTCCAGTAGTCCGCAAAGCGGTTCAGGACGATCTTGTCCTGCGCGACGCGCTCGGCAAAGGTGAAGGCACCGGAACAGACCGGGTTCAGGCCAAAATCGACCCCGGTAGCGGCGGCGGCAGTCGGGGAAATCATCATCCCTGCGCGATCTGCCAATTGCGCCATCAGCGTCGCGTCCGGGCCGGCCAGCAGCAGCTTGATCTCATACTCACCGGTGACTTCGGTCGAGGTGATCGACGCCAGTTCTGACTTGCGCCGGGATTCGTCCATGGTCTTGGACCGCTCTATGTTTGCGGCCACAGCTTCGGCGTTGAAGGGCGTGCCATCGTGGAACACCACCCCTTCGCGCAACTGCAGTGTCACGGTCTTGCCGTCCTCCGATACCTGCCATGCGGTGGCGAGCTGCGGGATGATCTCCAGATCCGGTGTAATATCGACCAGCTTGTCACAGAGGGATGCATAGACAATGCGCCCGACGAAGGTGCGAGACTGATCCGGATCCAGTACATCCGCATCCGATTGCAGGCCGATGCGCAGATCCTTGGCAACGGCACCATTGGCCGCAAGGCCCAGAGCCGTCGCGCCCAGCAGCGCCGCCATCAGCGTTGGTTTCAGGTGTTTCATCGATGTCTTCCTCTCTGTTGGTTTTGGTCTGTCGGTCTTTTTTGTTTTCGTTCGGATCAGGTCGCAGGCGGGGCGGCCGGGGCGGACCCGGCGGGTTTGTGCACGACCTGGCCTCCCTCGATCGCGGCGCGGTACAACGCAAACCGGGCCTCTGCCGGTTCTGACCGAGGCACGGCGCGGGCCGCACCGTCAGGCGATGCAATGTCGCGCCAATAGTAACAGGCCACCCGGTGATCCTCTCCCGGGTCGGCGGATGCCAGCTCCGGTATGGCGGTCCTGCACTCTGGCCGGGCAAAGGGGCAGCGGGTGTGAAACCGACAGCCCGGCGGCGGCGCGGTGGGGCTCGGCATTTCGCCCAATAGGTGTGCCGCGCGTTCTTCGCCCTCGGGGCGCGGTGCCGGAATGGAGGCCAGAAGCGCCTGCGTATAGGGGTGACGAGGCCGGTCAAAAACCTCGGCTGCAGTGCCCGTTTCGACAATGCGCCCCAGATACATGACCGCAACCCGGTCGCTCATGTGCCGGATAACCCCAAGATCATGCGCAATGATCACCAGCGTCAGCCCCAGATCGCGGCTGAGATCGCCCAACAAGTTGATAACCTGCGCCTGTATCGACACATCCAGAGCCGAAACAGGCTCGTCCCCGATCACCAATTTGGGTCCCGATGCCAGGGCGCGGGCGATGCCGATCCGCTGGCGCTGACCGCCGGAGAACTCGTGCGGATAGCGGTTTGCGTGCTCGTCGCTGAGACCTACTGTCCGCAACAGATCACCGACTTTGGCGCGCCGCTCGCCGGTCGACAGCTCGGGTCGGTGGACTTCCAGCGGCTCCCCGATCAGCTTGCCCACGGTCATCCGGGGGTTGAGCGATGAAAACGGGTCCTGAAATATGAACTGCATATCACGACGCAACCGGGTCAGCTCCGGGCCGGCGGCATGACTGATGTCCTCGCCGTCGAAAATCACCTGACCGGCGGTCGGCTCCAGCAGCCGCATCAAGAGCCGCGCCAGCGTGGATTTGCCACATCCCGACTCACCGACGATGGCAAAGGTTTCCCCCCGGCGCACCTCGAGCGAGACATCGTCCACGGCCTGCACCACAGGCGATCTGGTCAGGAAACCATCGCCGCCAAAGCGCTTCGTCACGCCCGTCGCCCGCAGGATCACATCGCCGCTCATGCCTGCACCCGAATGTGATCTTCCAACGGCGCGAAATGGCAGGTGGCGTGGTGGCCTGATCCGGCCGCCTTCGGCAGGGGGCGCTCGGTGCAGCGTTCGTTGGCAAAGGCACAGCGGGTGCGAAAACGGCAGCCGGAGGGCATGTTTTCAATCGCCGGAACAGAGCCCGGGACGATGGCAAGACGCCCGCCCGGACGGTCCAGCCGTGGCATCGCGCTCATGAGACCAATGGTATAGGGATGCTGCGGGTTGGCGAAAATCTCGCGCACGGGGCCGTATTCGACGATTTCGCCCCCGTACATCACCGCAACATTATCGGCAATCTCGGCCACCACACCCAGATCATGGGTGATCATCATGGTGCCCATACCCGTGTCGCGGCGCAACTCGTCGATCAGGTCCAGGATCTGCGCCTGAATGGTCACGTCCAGCGCCGTTGTCGGCTCGTCCGCGATCAACAGCTTCGGGTCATTGGCCAAGGCGATGGCAATCATGACCCGCTGACGCATACCACCGGACAATTGGTACGGATATTCTTTCAGGCGTTGGTCGGGCGCCGAGATCCCCACTTTGACCAACAGGTCACGCGCCCGCTGCATCGCCTCAGCGCGGGTGCCACCTTGATGTTGCAACACAGATTCCGCGATCTGGTCCCCCACCGAGAAGGCCGGGTTGAGCGACGTCATCGGCTCCTGGAAGATCATTGCGATTTGATTGCCACGCAAATGCGGCGGTAGATTTTGACGCCGCAGATCATAGGTTTTCCCCATAAAAGAAAGATCGCCAGACAGCACATCAGAGGTCCCTTTCGGCAAAAGCCCCATGACCGACATGGCCGTTACGCTCTTGCCACATCCGGATTCCCCGACGATGCAAAGGATCTCACCTGCCGAAACCGTCAGGCTGACCCCATTGACGGTGGCCACAGATTGCCCGCGAAACCGCAGCTTGAAATCGGTCAGGCGCAAGATATCTGCCGGGGCAGTTCCGGCCGGTCTTTCACTCGGCGGACAATGATCGGACGACATCCGGGTCTCCTCTGGCAGCTGACGGGCCTGAACGAATTGCACCAATTACCTATTGGTTCAACGGCTGTACTGTCAACCGGGCGCATCGTCGGCGCGGGCGATCTCGGGCTGCACCTCTATGGCAATCGCGACAGGTGCTCAGAAAACAGGCGATGCATCAGGCGCTCGCGGGCGAAGAAGGCAAAGAGGGGGGACCGGCCGTTTGTCCGGGACAGCATGGGACGCCACCCGCCCGGCGCAAATGCGCGTTTTTCGGTGCCGGGTCAGGCGCCTGTGACGCCCCGGATCACGCCGCGCAGTTCCGCCAAACCGCGCAACCGCCCGATCAGCGGATATCCCGCAACAAGCTCGCGGCAGTGATCACTGAGCAGGACATGCCCATGGTCCGGCCGGAAGGGGATCAGGTGGTCCTCACGACCGGCGCGTTTGCGGCGCTCCTGCTCGGCCAGCAGGACCCGGATCAGGGCCACCATATCGGTGTCGCCGTCCAGATGTGCTGCTTCTTCAAAAGAACCATCGGGTTCCTTCGCCACGTTCCGCAAATGGGCAAAATGGATGCGATCGGCGAATTTCGCTGCAATTTCAGGGACATCATTCTTTGCGCTGGCCCCGAGAGAGCCGGAACACAGGGTCAGACCGTTTGCGACACTGTCATAGGCACTGAACAGCCAAGCCAGATCCCCGCCCCCCGAAACGATACGCGGCAAGCCGAGGATATTGCGCGGGGGATCATCGGGATGAACTGCAAGGCGCAGACCGAGCTCTTCTGCAGTCGGGCCCACCTCGTCGAGAAACCGTTTGAAATTGGTCCGGATTTCGTCCCGGCCAATACCTTGGTATGCAAGAAGTTCTTGGCGCAGCCCCGCAATGTCATATCGATCGAACGCACCGGGGATGCCCGCCATGATCGCGGCCAATAGTGCGGAACGATCCTCCTCGGAGGAGGCCTGATACCACGCGTCGGCCTTGACCACTACGTCCTGCGCGTAGTCATTCGCCGCATCCTGTCGCCCCAGCATGTGGAGTTCGAATGCGCACATTCGGACGGCATCAAACCGCAGACAGGTGGCTCCGCCAGCGACCGGCGCGGCAAGATCGGTTCTTGTCCAGTCCAGAAGCGGCATGAAGTTGTAGCAGATCGTATCCACGCCCTGCGCCGCCAAATTCGCCATCGACTGGCGATAGTTGGCAAAAAGCCGGGACAGATCGCCCTCGCCGCGTTTGATGGCTTCATGAACCGGCAGGCTCTCTACAACGGTCCAGTCAAAGCCCGCAGCTTTGATCCGGGCCTTGCGCGCGGCGATTGCCTGTGCGGGCCAGACTTCGCCATAGGGAATTTCATGGAGCGCGGTCACAATGGCGCGCGCACCCGTTTGGGAAATTTCCGACAGGGAAATATTGTCGAGATCCCCATACCAGCGCCAGCTCTCGATCATGACGTGGCCTCTTTCACGGCACCTCGGGTCCCCAAGGCAGACAGGCGGGACATTGCTGTCGTCAACGGCGCGTGCAACCGCTCTGCCAGATCCTCTGGAAAGACCTCGTTCACGGACAGAAAGGCCGACACGGTTTCTGCGGGCGACGTCGCGCGCCGGGACAGGTCACGCAGCTTGTCGGCCAGGGGATCGCGCACATCAATCGGCTGGCCTGCCTCGTCCATCCCGCCCGCGTATCGCATCCAGGCGGCGACAGCGAGGCTGAGCGCGCGGACATCGCGGCCGTTGTCGAGCGTGTCGCGCAACGTCCCAAGCAGGCGTTGCGGCAGTTTCTGGCTGCCATCCATCGCGATCTGCCAGGTCCTGTGGTGAATGGCAGGATTGGCAAATCGCGCGAACAAGGCATCCGCATATTGGGCAAGGCTGACGCCCTCGGGGGCCGCGACGGCCGGCGTGATGTCCGCCCACAGCCGTTTCGCATAGGCCGCGAAAACCGGGTCGGCCACCGTTGCGGCAATGGTCTCATGCCCCGCCAGATAGCCGGTGTAGGCCAGCGCCGAATGGACGCCGTTGAGCATCCGCAGCTTCATATGTTCATGGGCGGTGACATCCGCCACCATCTCGGCGCCGGCCGCCGCAAAATCCGGGCGCAGGCCGCCGACAAAGTCATCCTCGATGGCCCATTGGGAAAACGGTTCGTGCAAGACCGGCGCCGCCTCAGGGTAGCCCAGTTTCTCGCTGATGCGTGTTATGTCTGCTGCTGTCGTGGCCGGGGTGATGCGATCGACCATGGTGGACGGGAACCGCCCTTCCGCGGCAATCCAGCGCTCCAGCTCCGGGTCGATCTCTGCCGCAAGTTGCAGCACCAGACGGCGCAGCAGCTTGCCGTTTTCCGGCAGGTTATCGCAGGTCAGCACGGTAAAGGGCGGCCGTCCGGCAGCCCGGCGCATCTGCAACCCCCGCAGCAGATACCCCAGAGCCGAGGTCGGTACCACATGGCTCAGATCGTGCAGGATGTCGGGATGCGCCATGTTCAGAAGCCCGCTGGCCGGATCGTGGCAATAGCCTTTTTCCGTCACCGTCAGAGACACGATCCGTGTCGCGGGGTCGGCCATCGCATCGAGCACCCGTTGCGGGTCTTCCGGCGCCACCAGCACAGAGTTCAATACGGTGATATCGCGAAAGCTCTCTTGTCCGGGCGCCAGCGTGACAGAGGTATAGGCCCAGTTGCGCGGGCGCAAAGCATCCCGCGTTGCGGGGCTGCGCAGGGAGACCCCGATGACGCCCCAGTCGCCACCGGATGCCGCCATCGCATCGGCCACATAGACACAGCCAAAGGCCCGAAAGAAAGCGCCCAGTCCCAGGTGCACGATGCCCGGCGCGGGAGAGTTCGGGTCAACGGGCAAGCCAGCCCCCATCGACATTCAGGATGGCGCCATGCACATATTGGGCGGCAGGCGTACACAGGAAGACGGCCGCCCCGGCGATATCTTCAGGAGCGCCCCAGCGGCCTGCGGGAATGCGCTCCAGAATGGCTGCATTGCGGTCAGGGTCATCGCGGAGCGCCTGGGTGTTGTTGGTTTCAATGTAGCCGGGCGCCACCGCATTGACGTTGATCCCCCTGGCAGCCCATTCGTTTGCCAGGAGTTTGGTCAACCCGCTCACCCCGTGTTTCGACGCCGTGTAGGATGGCACGCGGATCCCGCCCTGAAAGGACAGCAGAGATGCAATATTGACCACGGCGCCACGCCCTTTGCGGGCAAGAACTGCCTTGCCGAACGCCTGCGTGGTGAAGAACAGCGACTTGAGGTTCACGTCCATCACGCAATCCCAGTCGGCTTCGGTAAAGTCGAGCGCATCGTTGCGGCGGATGAGACCGGCGTTGTTGACCAGAATATCGACAGGCGCGCCGCCAAAGAGCTCGGCCCCTGCCATCGGATCGCTGAAATCCGCGAGGACGGAGGTCGCCGCCCCGCCGGAGGCCCGGATATTCGCGACCGTCTCGTCACACGGCCGGCGCCCGACGCAGATGACCTCGGCGCCGGCGGCGGCAAGACCCAGCGCGATCGCCTGGCCGATGCCCGTGTTGGCCCCTGTCACCAGCGCCCGGCGCCCCTCGAGAGAAAAGGCTGTGCTCACCGCAAATCCTCCATCGCGATCATATCCATATCCGTGAAATCAACGTTGTCGCCCGCCATCGCCCAGCAGAACGTGTAGGAGGACGTGCCCGCACCGGCATGGATCGACCAGGGCGGCGAGATCACCGCCTCTTCGTTGGCCATGACAATGTGCCGGGTCTGGCTCGGCTCTCCCATCATGTGAAAGACCCGGGCGTCCTTGGGCATGCTGAAATACAGATACGCTTCCATGCGGCGGTCATGGGTGTGCGCAGGCATCGTGTTCCACACCGATCCTTCGGCGAATTGGGTGTAGCCCATCAGCAACTGACAACTCTTGCAGACCTCGGGATGCAGGAACTGGATGATCACCCGCTCGTTCGCGGTCTCTTTCGACCCCATTTCGACACGACGGGCGTCCGCGACCTTGATCAGGGTCGTGGGATAGGTCTGATGCGCGGGCGCCGACAGGATATAGAACCGCCCCGCGCCTGCGAATTCGACAGAGCCAGCGCCCATGCCGATATACAGCACCTCGCCGGTGTTCACCTCGAAGGTCTGGCCGCCCACTGCGATCGTGCCGGCCTCGCCAATGTTGAGCACCCCCATTTCGCGGCGTTCCAGAAAGCTCGCCGTCCCGGTGGCCTCCAGATGGTCCAGCGTCAGCACGCCACCGGCAGGGACAGCGGCGCCAAGAATGAGCCGGTCGTAGTGGCTGTAGACCAGATTGATCTCGCCGTCGGCGAACAGGCCACCGACGTGGAAATGATCGCGCAGTTGCTCGGTGTCGAGTGTCTTGGCCGTCGCCGGATCGATCGCGTAGCGCGTTTCGGATTTCAGCATGGTATCATCGCTTTCTGTTCATAAAAAATCATCACGGCGGGGCGCGAATGTGTCGATCAGGGTGCCTGCCGCGATGCAGGTACATCCGTGTTGCGTATTGCCGGGGATCACGAGACTGTCGCCGGCCGCCAGGTGGTGGCTGGTCCCGTCCACGTGAAAAAGGAACCGCCCGCTTTGCACAAATGTGGACTGGACGTGGGGATGCTGGTGCAGTTTGCCCTCGCCCCCGGTGTCAAAGCGGAAGGCAACAACCATCAGCTCAGGGGCCTCTGCAAGCACCTGACGGGTCACTCCGGGGTCGGCATCAACAACGGGAAAGCTCATATTGGCCTCATCTGAAAAGGGACGGCAGCCACAGGGACAGCCCGGGAATGTAGGTGACAAGCAGCAGCACCGCGAAGGCCGCGCCGTAGAATGGCCAGATCGACCGGACTGCTGTGCCGATGGGAATGCGCCCCACAGCGCAGCCGACAAACAGAACCGCCCCCACCGGCGGCGTGCACAGACCGATGCCGAGGTTCAGGATCAGGATGACCCCGAAGTGAACCGGGTCGATCCCAAAGGCGACCGCCACTGGAAGGAAGATCGGGGTCGTGATCACGATCAGCGGCGACATATCCATGAAGGTGCCCAGGACCAGCAGGACCACGTTCATCAGCAGCAGAATAATGATCGGATTGTCCGATACCCCCTGCAGCAACGCGACCATCGACGCCGGGACCTTGGTGTAGGCCAGCAGCCAGCCAAAGGACGCCGCACACCCGATCACCATCAGCACCATTGCGGTGGTGCGAACCGCGGCAAAGGTCGCCTGGACAAAGTCGTGCCAGCTGAGGGTGCGGTAGACGAAAAACGTCACCAACAGCGCATAGACCACCGCGATATTGGAGGATTCAGAGGCGGTGAAGACACCCGATCTGACGCCGCCGAAAATGATTGCCACCAGAACAAGACCCGGTGCGGCTGCGACAAACAGCACTCCGATCATCCGGCCCCCCTGAAAGGGCTGCACCGGGTAGCCTTTGCGCTTGGCCACCCACCACGACACGATCATCAGCGCCAGAGCCAGCAGGAAACCGGGCAGGATACCAGCGGTAAAGAGATCCGCGATCGAGATCCTGCCGCCTGCCGCGATCGAATAGATGATCATATTGTGGGAGGGCGGCAGCAGAAGGGCGATGATGGAACTGACGACCGTGATGTTGACGGCATAGTCCACGTCATAACCGCGTTCTTTCATCTGCGGCACCATCAGCCCGCCCACCGCAGAGGCATCCGCGGCGGCCGACCCTGACACGCCGCCGAACATCACCGAGGACAGAACGTTGACCTGCCCTAATCCGCCGCGCAAATGCCCGACAAAAGCACCGGCCAGAGCCACCAATCGGCGCGCGATGTCACCCCGGACCATCAGATCGCCGGCAAATATGAAAAAGGGAATTGCCATCAGAGCAAAGACCGAGACGCCGGAATTGAGCCGTTGAAAGACGACAACCGGCGGCAGCCCCAGATAGGCAATGGTCGCAAAGCTCGACACACCGAGGCAAAATGCAACCGGGGTGCCGATCAGGAGCAGAACGACAAAGGTGCCAAAGAGAACGTACAGCTCCATGTTCAGTCCCCTGTCGCATCTTCGCCAAAGCGCGCGGTCGCAAGACCCGCGGCCCGGCGCGCGACCCGCTCGATGGAGAAGAGCACGATCAGAATACCGCCAATGATCAATGGGACGAAATCAAACGCTCCGGAGAGTCCAAGGCTCGGCAGTATGTTTCCAGACGTTTTCTCGGCGAGCTGCCAGCCGAAAAAGATCATGCCGCCGCCAAATGCCGCCACCGCAAGATCAGAGACCGAGTGCAGAACCCGCTTGAGCCGCAGCGGGCTCATGTAGAGCACCACATCAAAGGACAGGTGATAGCCTTCGCGGATGCCCACCGCGGCGCCCAGAAAGATGAACCAGCCCATGATCATCACCGAGGCAGGTTCCGTCCAGACGATGCTGTCATTCAGGACATAGCGCCAAAAGACCTGAGCCGCGATCAGCGCCGTCATCAGAATTAATCCGCAGGCCGCCGCCCACAATGCGATATGCGCGATGCGTGATGTGGCCCGCGCTACCGACTTCATCGTCTCTTCCATGTCAAATTCCCAATGGCCACGAAAAGGCCCGCCGACCAAGGTCAGCGGGCCTGAGAATGGCTTACTCCGTTGCTTGAATATCTGCGACGAGCTGCTTCAGAACAGGTGAGGTCACATATTTCTCATAGACGGGAGTCATCGCTTCGATGAAGGGCGTCTTGTCGATATCGGTCACGATCTCGACCCCGGCGTCGCGCACGCGGGTCTCGGATTCCAGTTCCCGCGCGGCCCAGAGTTCCCGCATGATCGGCACGGAATCCTTTGCCGCCTGACGCACCAGCGCCTGATCCTCGGCGCTCAGTTTGTCATAGGAGGTCTTGGACATCACCAGCACCTCTGGCACGATCAGATGCTGATCCAGAGTGTAGAATTTTGCCACTTCGAAGTGACCGGAGCTGTCATATGATGGCCAGTTGTTCTCGGCCCCGTCGATCACGCCGGTCTGGATGGAGGAATAGACCTCGCCATATGGCATGGGAGTTGCATTGGCCCCGAGGGCGGAGACCATATCGACGAACATGTCGGACTGCATCACCCGGAATTTCATGCCGGCCAGATCAGCCATGGAATTGATCGGCTTTTCCGAGTTGTAGAAGCTGCGCGAGCCGCTGTCATAAAAGGCCAGCCCGACCAGATCGTGATCCGCAAACGCATCAAGGATCTGCTCGCCAACGGGGCCATCCATGACCTTGTGCATATGTTCAACCGACCGGAAGATATAGGGCAGCGAGGGGATTTGGGTTTCTTCGATGATATTGTTGAAGGGGCCAAGCGAGACACGGTTCAGATCAATCACGCCAAACTGCGTCTGCTCAATACTGTCTTTTTCCTCGCCCAGCTGTGCAGAGTGGAACACTTCGATGCACAGCCGGTCGCCGGAGCGCTCTTTCAGCATGTCGCCCATCGCATTGACGGCCGCGACCGTCGGGTATCCGTCGGGATGCGTGTCAGAGGAGCGCAGCGTTACTTCGCAGGCGGATACCGCTGTTCCCATCGCCACGGACGCCAGCAGGGCCGCCCCCAGAGTTTTCATATATGTCATTGTTTTCCTCCCAGAAAATGGCCCGATCAGAGCCGGTAGGCTTGTTTTGCAAGCCGGTATGCGAGGTCATGTGCGACCTCGTTTGCTTCGTCCCTGTCCAACCGGCCTGTCTCGACCAGTTTGGCAATGAACGAGCAGTCCACGCGCCGCGCCACATCATGGCGGGCGGGAATTGAACAAAAGGCGCGGGTGTCGTCGTTGAAACCGACGGTATTGTAGAAACCTGCCGTCTCCGTCGTCATTTCGCGGAACCGCGTCATGCCCTCATAGCTGTCGTGGAACCACCAGGCCGGCCCCAGCTTGAGCGCCGGATACACCCCCGCCAATGGCGCCAGTTCGCGGGCATAGCTGCTCTCATCCAATGTGAAGACGATCACCGACAGGCCCGGTGCCGCGCCGACTGCATTCAGCAAGGGGCGCAGATTGCTGACATAATCGGTCCGCATCGGGATATCATAGCCTTTGTCGCGGCCGAACCGTGCAAAGATGTCGTTGGAATGGTTGCGCAGGGCGCCGGGATGAATTTGCAGAACCAGGCCGTCATCGAGGCTCATCCGCGCCATCTCAGTCAGCATATGACCGCGAAACCTGTCTGCCTCCTCCGCCGAGCATTGGCCGTTCAACGCCTTGTCAAAAAGCGCTGCCGCTTCGGACTGGGGCAGATCCTCGGTGCGCGCCGTCGGGTGGCCATGGTCACTGGACGTGGCGCCATAGGTCTTGAAGTCCGCACGGCGTTTCCGATGGGCGGCCAGATAGCCCCCCCATGTCGTCGCATCCTCGCCGGTCAGATCCCCAAATCTGGCGATGTTGCGGGCAAACCCTTCGAAATCCGGATCGACGACCGCATCCGGTCGATAGGCCGTCACCACCCTCCCCTGCCACCCGCTGCTGTCGATCATCTGGTGCCAGCGCAGATCGTCGAGGGGGCTTTCTGTCGTTGAAATCACTTCGATATTGAACCGGTCGAACAAGTCCCGCGGTCGATAGGCATCCTGTGCCAAACACTCTGCGATCTGATCATAGATGTCGTCGGCCGTCTCTTCGGACAGGCGTCGCGTGATGCCAAACACCTCCTGAAAAGCATGGGTGATCCAAAGGCGCGACGGGGTCCCCCGAAACAGGTGAAAATTGCGCGCAAAGAGCCGCCAGATCTTCCGTTTGTCCTGCTCTGTGTCGCCCCCGTCGATCCGGGGCACCCCCAGCGCCTCCAGCGGGATGCCCTGCGAATGAAGCATGCGAAAAACATAGTGATCGGGGGTGACAAACAAATCGGTCGGATTCGGGAAATTCTCGTTCTCGGCAAACCATCTGGGATCTGTATGGCCATGCGGGCTGATGAGGGGCAGCCCCTTGACCCCATCATAAAGATCGCGCGCCAGTGCCCGCACTTTCGGGTCAACCGGAAAGAGCCGATCTTCGTCCAAGACTGCCATATCACCCTCCCAGATGCGGCTTTTGTCGTGTGCTCACGATTCTGCCATACTAATAACCTAATTTTCCAAACTGCCACATGTCAACTAGTAACCCAGTTGCGCTCAGGAATGGAAAGTGCGATACAAGCCGAGGCGAAGACTGAATGAGAGTGGGACTTGAAAATGGGAGGAACATTGAAGCAACCGCATGATGCTTTACCTCTGCCGCTGATTACGCAGCTCAACCAGCCCACAGTCGCGGACCGGGTTTTCGAAGAGCTGAGACAGCGCATCCTGAATCTGGATTTACCGCCCCGGACAAAGATCTCAGAGGCGGAAGTCGCAAAAACGATGGGAGTGTCTCGACAACCGGTTCGCGAGGCCTTCAAGCGCCTGGCCAAGATCGGCTTTCTGGTGATCCGACCGCAAAGCGGCACAACGGTCAGCCTGATTTCGGGCGAAGCCGTATTACGCGCCCGCTTCGTGAGGACAGCACTCGAAGTCAAGACCTGCCGCACCCTGTGCACCATGATCACACCGGCAGGGCAGGCAGCGCTCGCCGACCTGATCGAGCAGCAACGCGACGCCGTCAAAGTCGATGACAGAAGCCGGTTTCATGCCGCAGATGATGCATTTCACCGTGAAATCTGCGTCCTTGCGGGCGTCGAATACGTCTGGGACCTCCTGACCGAAACCAAAACCCACATGGACCGCATCCGCATGCTGTCGCTCGACTCCACCTCGCAGAAGCTGGCCCTGAAAGAGCACGTTCAGCTGTTCGACGCCATTTGCAGCAACCAGCCCGACCTCGCGGAAGAGGTCATATCGAACCATCTGTCGCGCATTCTGCAGCTGATTGATGAGCTCAAAGAACAAAATCACACGTTTTTTACGGATGCTTCAGCATGACTCGGATTGTTGCGATTGGCGAATGCATGGTCGAAATGGCGTCTGCAGGGGCGGACATCTACCGCATGGGGTTCGCAGGCGACACCATGAACACTGCGTGGTATCTGCGCCGACTGCTCGGCGAGGCAGACCAGGTTGACTATTTCACTGCTGTGGGGACGGATGATCTGTCCGACCGGATGGTGACCTTCCTGCAGGACGCAGGGCTTGGCACCGACCACATCCAGCGGCGCCGCGATTTGTCGGTCGGCCTCTACACGATCCAGCTTCAGGACGGCGAACGCAGCTTCAGCTACTGGCGTGGTCAAAGTGCCGCGCGCAGTCTGGCCCGCGACGCGCGCGCCCTGATGTCAGCTCTGACACAGGCGGATGTGGCGTATTTGTCCGGCATCACCCTCGCGATCCTGCCAGCCCCCGATCGCGCCACACTTCTGAGGTCGCTCGGCGAATTCAAGGCGGCGGGCGGACAGGTCGTTTTGGATCCGAATTTGCGCCCCAAACTCTGGGAAGACGAGGATACGATGCGGCGGGTCGTCACGGAGGCCGCCAGCGTCAGCGACGTGGTCTTGCCATCGCACGAGGATGAGGCCAGCTGGTTTGGCGATGCGGCTCCGGCGGCGACCGCAAACCGATACGCCAGCCAGGGATCGGCGTTGATCATCGTCAAGAACGGCGCGGGTCAAATTCTTGCATGGCAGGATGGCAACGTGAGCCTGCATGATCCGGTGACCGTCTCAGATGTGGTCGACACCACCGCTGCCGGTGATTCCTTCAACGCGGGCTTTCTCGCCTGTTGGTTCAATGGCTCGTCTGTCGCCGAGGCCGTCCAATCAGGCGCCGGACTTGCTGCCCAGGTCGTCCAGTCCCGCGGAGCGCTAGTGTCATGACCCATTGATTTCCTTGGCGCGGCATGATTCACGGTCCTAAGAACGAGCGGTGAACATGTCTGATCTGTTTTGGCTGACCGACGCCCGGATGGCGCGTCTTGAGCCCTTCTTTCCCAAGTCACACGGCAAACCTCGCGTCGATGACCGGCGTGTGTTGAGTGGGATTATCTTCATCAATCGCAACGGCTTACGATGGCGCGACGCGCCTATGCGGAACGCAAAGGCTATGAAGTCATTCGCTCTTTCCATGAAAAAGGCGTTTCCGGCGAACTGACGGGTCGGCCCGCATTCAATAAGCTGATAGCTTTTATCAAAGCGCAGGCTGAGGACGGCAGCATTGTCATTATTGATGATATCAGCCGCTTTGCCCGCGACATTGAAGGTCACTGGACGTTGCGCCGCACGCTCAAAGATATTGGCGGCAAGATTGAGAGCCCGTCCATCACCTTTGGCGAGGACATGGACTCGATCCTCATTGAAAACCTCCTTGCCTCCGTTTCACAGCACCAGCGCCAGAAAAACCGCGAACAGACCACCAACAGGATGCGCGCCAGAACGCTAAACGGATATTGGTGCTTTATGGCACCTCCCGGCTTTCGCTATGACACTGTTCCGGGTCACGGCAAGCTGCTGGTACGTGATGAACCTCTCGCCTCCATCATAGCACAAGCGCTTGAAGGGTTTGCCTCCGGTCGCTTCTCATCACAAAGCGAGATCAAGCAATATCTGGAATCTGAGCCCGCCTTTGCGGGGCGCTTTCCAAACGGTTATGTCCGCTATGAAGAGATTTTTCGTCTGCTGACACCAGCGCCTTCACCGAATGGCTCGCTCCATTCCGCAAAACCGACTGGGTCGTTTACTCTAAACCACCCTTCGGCGGACCTGAAGCCGTACTGGCCTACCTCAGCCGCTACACCCACCGTGTCGCCATCACGAACCACCGTCTTGCCGATGCGGGCACCGTGGCATTCAAATGGAAGGATTACAGGATCAAATGCGGTGACCGCATGAAGGTGATGCGACTACCAACACACGAGTTCATCCGCCGCTTCCTGATGCATGTTCTCCCCGACCGTTTCCATCGCATCACCTTCCGCGTCAAAGATTACCGTCTCAAAGGCGCGGGCCGCCAAACGACCATGACGCTGACAACGCCAGAGGTCATCCGCCGCTTTTTGATCCACGCGCTCCCCAGAGGCCTGCACCGCATCCGCCACTATGGCTTCTTCGGAAACGGCAACCGCGCAGCCAATATCGCCAGGATTAGGCAACTGATCGGCGTCAAAACACCAGACCAGAGACGCGATGATGACGGCAGCCAAGGCAATTGCGATGAGCCTGTCCGTGTCCTGGCACTGCCTTGCCCATGTTGCGGCGGACAGTTGATCATCGTCGAGACAATCGCACCAGCGCAGCACCCCAGAGCACCGCCAGAACCAAAAAGGGCCGCGGCACGAAGCGCGCGCCAGACATGCCAACACCCCCCTCAACCGCAGGCGATGTCACCTGCGAACCCATCATGATGCATTGATCCTGCTATCAACGAGGCAAGAGTTGATCACGCCGCAAAAATGCTCCGCGTATCCGCCATATGCCGCAAAATCGCGCCCTGCGCTCGGCCTGACAGGGCTCCTTCATCCGGTCTATCAGACCGGATCTGAGGCAAGCCCGATGCCCAAATACCCATAGCAACAAACGATCCACCAAGACCAACCCCGCGATTTCCCGCTTGAGCGCTTCTCCGACGCCAGGCAACGTTCCGCGTCACCCAAAAGTCGCGCGCGGCATCCGAGGAACCTACATCAGAGCTGCTTTGCGGCAGTGCGGCAGCAGGGTTACAGCAACACCGCCGTCAGATTTACATACCTGATGGCCGTTGTCAGCCCAAAGTGACAGGTGCGAAGCGAGGTTGGTTGTTGTTGCTGCACATGCACAAATCGCGCATCGACTTCCCGGAACCTGACATTCAAGCTGTCAAACGCGGCTTTTGCCGTCAATGTCGGCAGTGAGCCCATATGTATGTACCGGCTGAATCGCCCCGGGTCTGTCGGAGACCATCAACTTAAGTAAGGATGATGGTTATGACAAAAAGCAAAATGGCAAATCGCTACTCACCTGAGGTCCGCGCGCGTGCGGTCCGGATGGTGTTCGAGCATCAGGGCTCATACGAAACGCAGGCGGGCGCGATCGCGGCCATTGCACCCAAGATCGGCTGTATTCCCCAGACCTTGAGCGGATGGGTCAAGCAGGCCGAGAAAGACAGCGGCATGCGCGACGGCGTCACGACCGAGGAACGCGACCGGATCAAGGCGCTGGAACGTGAAAACCGGGAGCTGCGCCAGGCAAATGAGATCCTGCGCAAGGCGTCAGCATATTTTGCGCAGG
>MPDC01000029.1 GCA_001874255.1 Alphaproteobacteria bacterium MedPE-SWcel | reverse complement strand
TCAGGCGGCGTAAATGAGAACTTGGGGCGGCACGTGAAAGGGACAGGTCCAGTTTTGCAAAATCCGCAATCGTTTACAACATTTTCTCATTGAGGCATTATGAGCGCCGTCAAAGGAAGGTTCATGGACAAGAAGATCGCTACGATTCAAGATGTTGCTGCGCGTGCGGGGGTGTCCACTGCGACCGTCAGCCGGACCTTGTCGAAACCTTCCGTTGTCGCCAAGGCGACGCGGGAAGCCGTATTGGCCGCCGTGGACCGCACCGGATACCGCGTCAATGCGACGGCCTCGAACCTCCGCAGGCAACGCACGGGCAGCGTCATCGCGTTGATTCCGAACCTTGCAAATCCATTCTTTTCGCAGATCCTTGCGGGCATCAATTCGGTTCTGCATCCCGTCGGCTATGGCCTCCTGATTGCCGACACACAGGCCGGACCCAATCCTGAGGATCGGCTATCGGCATATCTCCAGTCCAGCATGGCGGACGGGTTGATCCTGTTTGACGGAACCCTGTCTGCCGAGGCGCTGAAAAACCCGGGCCGTCCGCCCGTTGTTCTCGCATGTGAATGGATGGATGATGATCTCCCCTCGGTGCGTACGGAAAACGCCCGTGGCGCGGCATTGGCGGTTGGCCACCTGTTCGACATGGGTCACAGACGGATCGGTCATATCACGGGACCACAGGGCAATGTTCTGTCGGAAACGCGGCTGGCGGGGTATCGCGATGCGCTGGCGGAACGGGGGGTGTCAACGCCTCCGGACTGGGTGTTCGATGGCGATTTCAGCATGGATTCCGGCGCCGCAGCGGCCCAGAAGTGGCTCCAGTTGGAAACCCGGCCCACCGCTCTGTTTTGCGCGTCAGATGAAATGGCGGTCGGCTTTATGGGGGTTGTTCAGCACCGGGGCATAAGGGTGCCTGAAGATGTCTCGCTGGTGGGGTTCGACAATATTGAGGTGGTTGGTCACCTCTCTCCGGCGCTGACCACGATCCGCCAGCGCCGCACTCAGATTGGCGAACAGGCCGCCCGGCTGCTCCTTGACATGATCGAAGCCGGGACCCTGACCGGGCCGTCACAGATTGTCGAAGTCGAACTGATATGTCGCGACAGCGTCGCCCGGGTGCCCGCATAGGCCCCATATAGGCCCAATGTATGTGGCCACGCCGCCGGGCGTGGCCATGTGTCCTCTGTCGAGGCTCAGGAATCGAGATGCCTGCTCAGGCTGTCAGAGTGCGGCTTTGAAGAGCTGTGTCAGGTTTTCTTCTGTCAGCTTGATCGGATTGCCACCACAGCTTGGATCGATGATCGCCCCCTTGACCAGTTCCGGGATGGCCTCCTCGGTCACGCCAAGGTCCGACAGGCGACGCGGGATGCCGAGGCTGTCGTTCAGGTCTTGCACATAGCTTTGGAAACCGGCGAATCCGCCCTTGATACCCAGGTAGGCGGCGGCGGTGTCAAATCGGTCCGCAATGGCATCGGCATTGAACGCCAACACAGCGGGCATGCAGACTGCATTCGTGGTGCCGTGGTGGGTGTTGAACACGGCGCCGATGGGGTGGCTCATGGCGTGGATCGCCCCAAGCCCCTTTTGGAACCCGGTTGCCCCCATCGCTGCCGCTGCCATCATCTGCGCGCGGGCCTCAATGTCGGTTCCATCCTCATAGGCGCGCGGAAGATACTCCTTGACCAAACGCATGCCTTCCAGCGCGATACCCTGCGACATCGGGTGATAATGCGGCGAGGAGAAGGCCTCGACGCAATGCGCAAAGGCATCGAGCCCGGTGCCCGCCGTGATGAACCTTGGCATGCCCACGGTGAGGTCCGGGTCGCAAATTACCACCGTTGGCAGCACTTTGGGATGGAAAATGATCTTTTTCTGATGGGTCACGCTGTCGGTGATGACAGAGGCTCGCCCCACCTCGGATCCGGTTCCGGCTGTGGTGGGCACCGCAATGATTGGCGCGATGGCATCCGCATCGGCGCGGGTCCACCAATCGCCGATATCCTCGAAATCCCAGATCGGTCGGGTCTGACCGGCCATGAAGGCCACCATCTTGCCAAGATCGAGCCCGGAGCCGCCGCCAAAGGCAATGACACCGTCATGACCACCGGCCCTATAGGCCGCGACACCTGCGTTCAGGTTCTTCTCGTTCGGGTTTGGATCCACCTCCGAGAACATCCCGCGACCAAGCCCGGCCGCGTCCATGATGTCGAGTGTCGATCGGGTCACGGGCAGATCCGCCAGCCCCTTGTCGGTGACAAGCAGAGGCTTTTTTATGCCCGCCTGCGTACAGGCCTCGGCCAGTTCCCCAATCCGGCCTGCACCGAATTTGATTGCGGTCGGGTAGGACCAGTTTCCAGTGAGAGACATGAAGGTTGCCTTTCTTATATGGCCATAGGCCGAAATAGGTTCAGTTCCGAAGGATACAGCGTCCCCAAGGAAAGTCAGACAGTGACTTTCTTCAGATGGTAGGATTTCGGACGGGTCAGGTTCTGGTAGCCAATGACAGAGAGCCCGCCGCCGCGCCCGGTGTTCTTGCATCCCGTCCAGCACAGCCCCGGATCCAGATAGTCGGCCCGGTTCATGAACACGGTTCCCGTCTCGATCCGGTCTCCGACCGCCTGCGCCCGTGCGATATCTCCGGTCCAGAGGGACGCGGTCAGGCCAAACTCGCTATCGTTCATCAATTCAATGGCTTCTTCATCCGAGGACACTTTCATGATCCCCACGACAGGCCCGAAACTCTCGTCGCGCATCACACGCATATCATGCGTCACATTGGTCAGGATTTGCGGCGTGAGATATGCCCCGCCGTCGTCAGCCTCCATGGTCTCTATATGCGCCTCGGCTCCTGCCGCAAGCGCCTCGGAAATCTGATCCCGGACCTCCTGTGCGAAGCGGACATGCGCCATCGGTCCAATGGTCGTCTCCTTATCCAGCGGGTTTCCGAGCCTGTAGCCGCGGACGACTGCAATGGCCTTTTCAAGAAACGCCTCATACAGGCTCTCGTGAACATAGATCCGCTCGATCCCGCAGCAGCACTGTCCGGAATTGAACATGGCGCCGTCGATCAGCGTATCGACCGCGGCGTCCAGGTCGGCATCCTCCATTACATAGCCGGGATCTTTACCGCCCAATTCTGTTCCAACACCGGTAAACGTCCCCGCCGCCGCGCGCTCCATCGCCTGACCGCCGCCGACAGACCCGGTGAAGTTCACAAAATCAAAAGCTCTCTCGGCAATCAGCGCCGACGTGGTCTCGTGATCGAGGAATGCATTCTGAAACACATCCTCCGGCACGCCCGCCGCATGGAATGCTCTCGCCATGCGTTCGCCGACCAACAACGTCTGTGTGGCATGTTTCAGAACCACCGTATTTCCGGCGATCAGTGCCGGCGCCACGGTGTTGATCGCTGTCATATAGGGGTAATTCCACGGAGCGACGACAAAGACAACGCCATGTGGAATTCGCTTGATATACCGCTTGAAACTCTCGTCTTCACCGACCTCAATATCCGCCAGCGACTCAGACGCGATCTTCGCCATATGGGACGCACGTTCATTGAAGCCGCCGAATTCACCGCCGAACCGGACCGGCCGCCCCATCATATGGGCCAGTTCAGGGACGATCTCGTCATTCATGGCACCGATTTCGGCCACGCCGGCCATAACCAGATCTATCCGTTCCTGCAGCGGTCGCGCCGCCCACGATCGTTGCGCCGCGCGGGCCTTTTTCACCGCGTTACGGGCGGCCTCCAGGTCCAGTGCCTCCCGACTTGCAAAAACCGATCCATCAATCGGTGAGATACAGTTCAATGTCTTGCCCATGTGGCCTACTCCTCGGCGGCGTGCAAACGCGGCCTTCGCCATTTTCATCTTTTTCCAAATACCTCGGGGGTCCGGGGGCCGGCCCCCGCCACCCTCGCCGGATCAGGCTTTCTCGAACCCGCGCGCGATCTCGTAATCGGTCACGACACGGTTGAATTCCTCGATTTCCCAATCCGCCGCGCGGACGTAATGGGTCACAACCTCTTCTCCAAGCGCCGCCCGCAACATTTCTGACGCCGCAAGCGCGTCACGCGCTTCTTGCAGCGTGCGCGGAATATGCTGTTCCGTATCACCGGCATATGCATCGCCACGGAACGGCCCGGGAAGCTCGAGCTTCTCTTCGATCCCCTGGAGCCCCGCCGCCAGCATCGCGGCCTGCGCCAGATAGGGGTTCATGTCGGACCCCGGCACGCGGCATTCAACCCGTACCGCCTTTGATCCTTCACCACAAAGGCGAAAGGCTGCCGTCCGGTTGTCCACCGACCATACCGTCTGGGTGGGGGCAAAGGTCCCCTTGGCAAAGCGTTTGTAGCTGTTGATGTAGGGCGCCATGAAATAGGTATAATCAGCGGCATATTTCAACAGCCCCGCCATGTAGTGATCCATCAGCTTTGATTTGCCCAGTGGCGCGGCCTCGTCGAAAAAGGCGTTCTTTCCGTCCGCCCACAGCGACTGGTGCACATGGGCCGCGGAACCAACCCGGTCCTTGTCCCACTTTGGCAGAAAACTTGCGGCATAGCCCTGCTGGTGGGCGATTTCCTTGATGCCGTGTTTGGCCAGCGTGTGGTGGTCCGCCGTCGCCAGTGCCTCGGCATATTTCACGTTCAGCTCTTCCTGACCCGCTTCTGCTTCGCCCTTGGATCCCTCGATCGGGATACCCATGGCCCGCAGGTGATTGCGGATCGGGCGCATCACCGGTTCCTCCTTGGAGGTCTGGAAAATGCTGTAATCCTCATTGTAGTTGGAGATCGGCGTCAATTTGAAACCGCTTCGGGCGATCTCGTCATGGGTCCCTTCGAACAGGAAAAACTCCAGTTCGGTCGCCATGACGGCTGTGAAGCCAAGCGCCGTACAGCGGGCAACCTGCGCCTTGAGGATCTCGCGGGGGGAATGCGGCACCGGCCCATGGGTGTGGTGGTCCCGCACATCGCACAGCACCATGGCAGTCCCGTCGAGCCACGGCACCGGCCGCAGCGTCGAAAGATCCGGCTTCATGATGTAGTCGCCATAGCCCCGCTCCCAACTGGTAGAGGCATAGCCGTCGGGCGTCGCCATCTCGAGATCCGTGGCCAAAAGATAGTTGCAGCAATGGGTCTCGTCCTCTGCCATCTCGAGGAAGGCCTCGGCGTGAAACCTTTTGCCCATCAACCGGCCTTGCATGTCCACAATGCAGGTCAGGACAGTGTCAATCTGCCCGGCCGCGATCTGTTTCCTGAGATCCTCGAAAGTCATCTGGCGTTCCCTGTGGTTCTGGCAGGGGGCAGGGCAGACCCCGCCCCCCGTAACGTGGTGAGTTGGCGTGCCCGTTTATCCGTAGCGATACGGGCGGCCGGCCTTCGCCATATCGGCGTTGTACTTCTTGAAGATCTCGACGACCTTTGCCTTGGTCTCGGACTCGGCTGCAATCTCATCCCAGAAGGTGATTGCTGCATCTTCGACCTGCTGCCATTCGGCATCGGGGATCGAGGTCAGTTTCATCTTGTCGCCATTCACACGCAGCGAGGCTTCGCCGCCCCAGTACCACCACTGGCGGTAGTAATGCGACTGGTCACAGCAGACACGGAACAGGGTCTGCAGATCCTCCGGCAGCTCGTTCCAGCGATCCATATTCGCAAAGAAGCTACCGGCCCAGGCGCCGGAGATGTTGTTGGTCAGGAAGTAGTTGGTCACATCCGCCCAGCCGACGGTGTAATCCTCGGTGATGCCGGACCAGGCAATCCCGTCCAGCTCGCCGGTCTGAACAGCCACTTCGATGTCTTCCCACGGCAGGGTGACCGGCACGACGCCAAACTGCGACAGGAATCGCCCGGCGGTCGGGAAGGTGAAGACGCGTTTGCCCTTGAGATCCGCCAGAGAGTTGATCGGATCCTTCGTCGCGAAATGGCACGGATCCCAGGAACCGGCAGAGATGTGTTTCACGCCGACTTTGGAATATTCCGCGTCCCAGATCTCGTTCAGGCCATACTGGTTGAACAGGACCGGAACATCGAGCGAATAGCGCGAGGCAAAGGGGAAATAGCCGCCAAACACCGTGACTTCGGTCGGCGACGCCATGGAATCGTCATCCGATTGTACCGCGTCAATCGTGCCTTTCTGCAGGGCCCGGAACAATTCGCCGGTGGGCACCAGCTGATCGGCGTAGAAGAGTTCGATCTGCATGCGGTCGCCTGCGATCTTGTTGAACATCTCGATCGCCGGGTCGATCACATGGGCGGCCAGCGCCGGGCCTGCGTAGGTCTGCATGCGCCAGGTGATCTTGCCCTGCGCGAGGGCCGGGGTGGCCAGCGGCGCAGCGGCGGCACCGAGGGCCGTGGTCTTCAGGAAATTACGACGTGTCGTCATTGGGTATACCTCTCTGTGGTCAGTTTGTGTTGGGCCCTTTGAAGGGTCTTCTGGTTATTGTCCGTAAACTGTCTGCGGCAGCCAAAGCGCGATCTGCGGGAAGATCATGATAATGGCCAGCGCCACCACCATGATGCCGACAAACGGCACGATGGAACGATAGATGTCGCCCAGCCCGATTTCTGGCGGTGCCATGGCCCGCATCAGGAACAGGTTGTAGCCGAACGGCGGTGTCATGTAGGCGATCTGCGTGGTGATCGTATAGAGAATGCCGTACCAGACAAGGTCGAACCCCAGGGCCTGCACCAGCGGCACATACAGGGGGGCCACAATCACCAGCATCGCCGTATCATCGAGGAACGTCCCCATGAGGATGAAGGACAGCTGCATCAGGATCAGGATCACCCAAGGGTCCAGCCCCAGCTGATCGGTGAACAGGTTGTCAATCGCCTTGACCGCACCCAGCCCGTCGAACACGGCCCCAAACCCCAGGGCGGCAAGGATGATCCACATGAACATGCAGGAAATCGCCAGCGTGCTTTTGGTGCAGGATTCAAAGATCTTCCAGCTCATCCGGCGTTTTGCGATCGAGGCCGCCAGCGCCGTCAGCGCCCCGATGGCAGAGCTTTCGACCAGCGATGTCCAGCCGTTGACAAAGGGGATCATCATTGCGGCGAAAATCAACAGGGGCAGCGCCCCGGCCCCCAGCAGGCGCAGTTTTTCCGCCCTTGGCACCTCGTGGGCGTCTTCCATGGCGGGACCCAGATCCGGGTTCATCCTGCAACGCAACCAGATGTAGAGGATGAACAAGGCCGCCATCATCAGCCCCGGCAGCACTCCGGCCAGCCACAGCTGCCCCACAGGCTGGCGCGCGATCATGGCATAGAGAACCAGCACGACCGAGGGCGGGACCAGGATCCCGAGTGATGATCCGGCCTGAATGACGCCGGTGACCATCGTCTTGTCGTAGCCCCGCCTGAGCAGTTCCGGCAGCGCGATGGTGGCCCCGATGGCCATGCCCGCAACCGACAGCCCGTTCATGGCAGAGACCAGCACCATGAGCCCGATGGTGCCAATGGCCAAGCCGCCGTTGATCGGCCCCATCCAGACGTGAAACATCTTGTAGAGATCATCCGCCAAACGGCTTTCGCTCAACACGTAGCCCATGAAGATGAACATCGGTAGCGTCAGCAGCGGGTACCACTTCATCAGCTTCATCGCGGCCGAGAAGGGTATGTCGTAGCCACCCACCCCCCAGAGCAGCATCGCGGCAACCGCGCCCACTGCTCCGATCGCCCCAAAGACCCGCTGCCCTGTAAAGAGCATCAGCATCATCGACGCGAACATGAAGATGGCGATGTATTCCTGGCTCATGCGTCACGCTCACTTGGGATGTCATGCCCGTGGATGCGGGCGAGGTCTTTGAAAAGTTCGGAAATGGCCTGCAGCAACATCAGCAGGAACCCGACAACCATGATGGATTTGATCGGCCAGACATAGGGACGCCACGCGGTCGAGGAGCGCTCGATATGTCCGATGCTTTCGGCGCCGGTCAGCAGCCCCCAGAAAAAGGCAAACGGATTATCGCCCCAATAGCCAAGGGAATAGGCCGTAGATCCCAGCCCGCCGTAGAACAGGATCGCAAGGTAGATGATCAACGCCAGCACGGTGAAGGCGTCAAACCAGGCTTTTCGCCGGATGGTCCAATTGTGGTAGAATAGATCCATGCGAACGTTGGAACCCAACTGGATCGAGTATGGCCCGCCGAGGATGTAGTAGGCGACCATGGCGAACTGCGCCATTTCCAGCGTCCAGAGCGAGGGCAGAAAGAACGTCTTCGAGATGGAAGACCACAGCAGGACCCCCATCATCGCAAACAGTCCCCACATCATGACGCGCCCGATGCGGTAGTTCACCGCATCCACCACGCGCACATATCCCAGCATGGCACGGATCATGCAAATGCCTCCTTGAGGGTGGCCTGTATCCAGGGCGCAAGCGCTGCCGCCCAGCTCTGTTGCTGATGCTCTGTCGCAATCAGGTCGTTGCGGATTTCCAACATAACGTTCAGCAATCCGTTATCACACCCATGCAGATCCAACGTATGCGCCACGCCGTCGGAGGCGCTATAGGGTGCGTTGAGCTGCACGTTCCAGCTGTTGTCCGAGGGGCGCCGCGCCAGCATCGCGCGGGCGAACCGGTCATCGCGCCCATGCAACAGTCCCAGCTCCACGGCCCGGTTCTCGCCGTTGTAGACCGGGGTGAAACTATGCACGGTGACCATCAGGCGCAGTGCCGTGCGCCGCCGTTGGATTTCCTCTTCGAGGGCGGCGCGGAACGGTGTGTATACCGCCTCTACCCGCATCTTGCGCGCCGCATCCGAGAGGTTCCGGTTGCCTGGAACGTCAAAAATCTCGGAGACGGGCGGGATGGCGGTCGGTGACTCCGGTGGGCGGTTCAGGTCGTAGACCAGACGGGAAATGCATCCCTCGACCATCGGCGCGCTCAGTCGTTCGGCCAGGTGGCGGGACACGCCCAAAGCGCCGGGGTCCCAGGCGATATGACTCTCGCGCGCCGCTGCAGCCAGTCCGAGGCCGTTCAGATCGGGCGGAATCCAATTCGAGGCGTGCTCACACACGACAATCACCTCCGCATCGGCGGCAGAGGGGGTTTTGGCAAAGGCAGGACCAAACGACGCAACAAGGGTATCAGTGCTCATAATGTCGTATGCTCTTCAGTCACCTTGCCGCTGTCAATATGTTTTCTGTAAAAATTCTTTCATCACATGGCGGCCTGTAATAATGTGTAGAAAATCTGCGCAGGAGGGCAGGTGCATGCCGACGATTGCCGAGAAACTGAAATCACGCGAGCCGGAGCTGACCCGCGCCGAGCGACAGTTGGCGGCTGCCATTCTCGACAACTATCCGATTCCGGGCCTTGGGAGTATCACCGAGCTGGCAGATCTGGCCGAGGTGTCTACGCCGACCGTCGCGCGTATGGTGCAGAAACTGGGATTTTCAGGCTACCCGGAGTTCCAATATGCCCTCAGGGAGGAGCTGCGTGAAATAATCTCCAACCCGGTGGAGAAACGTGCCGAGCAGGCCCCGGCCCTGCCGGAGGCGCATATGCTCAATCGCTATGCAGTCGGTGTGTATGACAACATCAGGGCGACGCTTGAAAACGTGAACCTCGCAGAGTTCGACACCCTATGCGCGCTGCTGGCGGACACCAGCCATCGGGTCCACATCGCCGGCGGGCGGCTCAGCGGTACATTGGCGCAATCCTTCTATCTGCACCTTCAGATGATCCGCCGCGATGTGTTCATGATCCCGCCCCGCGCGTCCTGGACGCACTCCGTGCTGGATTTGCTTCCCGGTGACACGCTGATCCTTTTTGACATTCGCCGCTACGAGAATGCGACGCTGCTGCTGGCGGAAATGGCGCATGAGCGCGGCGTTCGCGTGGTGCTGTTCACGGATCAATGGCGCTCGCCGATCCAGAAGCTGGCCAAATACACCTTTGCCGCGCGTATCGCAGTGCCGTCGGCCTGGGATTCCGGTGTCGCGCTCCTGCTGTTGGTGGAGAGCATGATCGCCAAGATCCAGGAAGACCATTGGGAGACCGTCAAAGCGCGGACCGACGAATTGGAAGCGGCTTTTGACCGCACGCGGCTGTTTCGCAAATTCACATGAGGCCTGTTCCCGGCTGAGCAGGCAGGCTAGGTTCTGCGCCGACACACTCTCTGCGGATCCGTATATGACATCGCACAACGCCCGGTTTCAGCTCTCGCCGCATACGGAAATCCGAACCCCCGGGGGTGTCGGGTTGAGCGAGCTGACCCATGCCCTGCTGAGCGGAAAATCCATTCTGGCGCAGCCGGGCGACAGGCCCATAGCCGCCATTTCCGAGGCTGAACAGTGGCTCTATTGTCAGAGCTCCGGCTCGACCGGATATGCAAAGACCATCCGCCGCACACCGGCAAGCTGGATCCGCAGCTTTGACATGGACCGGCGGGTATTTGGCCTTGGCGAAACGGATGTCGTCGCGAGCCTTGGCACCCTGTCGCATTCGCTGACCCTGTTCGCCGCCGTCTTCGCCTGCCACGTCGGCGCTGATCTCGCGATGCTGGGCGGGGTGGGGCCGCGCAAGCAAATCACTGGGTTGGCGAGGCTGGGGGCGACGGTCCTATATGCCACGCCTGCCCAATTCCGGCTTCTGCTGCGTGCCGCTGATGGCAGCCCTCTGCCGACCGTCCGCTTGATTTTCTCTTCCGGCGGCAAACTGGACGAAGACCTCAGAGGCGCATTGGAGGCCCTGTTTCCAAGCGCCGACCTGCACGAGATCTTCGGCGCGTCAGAAACGAGCTACATCACCCTGTCCGATGGCGCGACGCCGCCCGGGTCGGTGGGTCGAGCCTATCCCGGCGTCGAGATCCGCATTGCCGACCCCGATGCCACCGGCGTCGGCGAGATCTGGCTGCGCAGCCCCTATCTCTTTGATGGCTACGCAGAGGGCAGCAGCACGGAGACCCGCTGGCAGGATGGCTGGCTGACCATCGGTGAAATGGGGCGCCTCGATTCCGCGGGCAACCTCTTTCCCAAAGGGCGGCGCAATCGGATGGTGACCGTCGCCGACCGGAATGTCTTTCCGGAAGAGATCGAAAGCCTGCTGATGGGCGTCAAGGGAGTCGAGTGCGCAGTTGCCCTTGCCCTGCCGGATCCGATGCGCGGACATCGGATCGTGGTGCTTGTGCAGGGGCGGGCGGAGATCGGCCAGATGCGCCAGCTCTGTCGGCACCATATCGGCGATCATGCGGTGCCGAAGGACATCAGATCGGTCCCCCTGATCCCGATGCTGGCGGCAGGGAAGCCGGACTTGTTGACCCTCACCAGACTGTTGCAGGCGGAAGAATGCCCCTGATAATCGCCGCCCGCCGCACTGCCGTCGTGCCCAGAGGCGGCGGCTTTGCAGCAATGGAGCCGCATGAGCTGGCAGCACCTGTTGTCGCGGCCTGCCTCGCGGATGCCGGGATCGGCCCGGATGACGTTGGCGAGGTCATCCTGTCCAACGCCCTTGGCGGGGGCGGCAATCCGGCGCGGATTGCCGCGTTGGCCAGTGGCCTGCCGGAGCGCGTGGCGGGGCTGAGCATTGACCGGCAATGCGCAGGCGGGCTGGATGCAATCCTGCTCGGACATGCGCTGATCGAACAGGGGCTGCACGATGTGGTGATCGCCGGTGGTGCCGAGAGCTATTCCCGCCGCCCGGAGCGTGCCCGTACCTTTGCCGATGGCCGCCCTCCGGAGCCCTATGATCAGGCCCGGTTCACCCCATGGGCGGACCGCGATCCGGATATGGCAAAAGCTGCGGATCGACTGGGTCGGGCGCTGGGCATCAGCCGCACCAAACAGGATGCCTGGGCCCAACGCAGCCACGCGTATGCACGGTCCCATCCTGCAGAGCGCAGGGCCGAGATCGTGCCAATAGACGGCATCTGCGAGGATGCTTTTACCCGCGATCTGACACCGCGCCATTGTGCCCTCGCGCGACAGGTCGCCGGAGACATCACGGCGGCCAATATGGCGGTTGCCGCAGATGCGGCCGCCCTTGTCGTGATTGTCAGTGACCGGATCGCGGCGCGTCTTGGCCGGGCGGGGCTGCGGCTGGTGCAGGGCGTGACGCTGGGGGCCGATCCTGAACAGCCCGGGATCGCCCCTGTTGCTGCCGTTCAATCCGTGCTGTCCCGCCAGTCGCTTGTGCCGTCCGATCTGCACCGCGCCGAGATCATGGAGGCCTTTGCCGTTCAGGCCTTGGCCTGCAGTGCGGGGGCCGGGCTGGCCTCCGATATTGTCAATCCGGCCGGTGGCGCTTTGGCGCAGGGCCATCCTGTCGGGGCCTCGGGCGCGATTCTGGCGGTGAAATTATTTCACGCCCTGCGCCCCGGCGACGGGCCGGCGCTGGCCGCGATCGCCGCAGCGGGCGGGATCGGCACAGCCGCGCTTCTTGAGGCGTCGGCCGGGTGACATATTGGCGTATCGGCTGGGTGACATAAAAAAGGCGCCGCGGGATGCGGCGCCTTTCTTTGCTTCAGTGTCTGGCAGCGATCATGCCAGGTCGAAACGGTCCAGCTCCATCACCTTGACCCAGGCCGAGACAAAGTCTTTGACAAATTTGTCTGCATTGTCGTCCTGCGCGTAGACCTCGGACAAGGCCCGCAACTGCGAGTTGGAGCCGAAGATCAGGTCAGCCCGGGTGCCTGTCCATTTGGCAGCGCCGGTGGCACGAT
This sequence comes from Alphaproteobacteria bacterium MedPE-SWcel, assembly GCA_001874255.1. Lineage (GTDB taxonomy): Bacteria > Pseudomonadota > Alphaproteobacteria > Rhodobacterales > Rhodobacteraceae > Epibacterium. The sequence continues at coordinate 33,119 of MPDC01000029.1, read as the reverse complement.
CCCGTCCCTCAAAGATCTCGCCGACACCGTCGGTCGCGGTCCACTCGGTTCCGAGGTCGAGAACATTGACGAAGAAATCATTCGTCAGCTGTCCCTTGCGGTGGGTCAGGACACCATGCGCGCTGTCACCATAGGTGGCGCCCAAAGCCCGCAAGCCACCAACCAGTACGGTCATTTCGGGTGCGGACAGGGTCAGCAGTTGCGCCTTGTCGACCAGCATCTCTTCGGTCGAGATGGTGAACCGGGTCTTCGCGTAGTTGCGGAACCCATCGATTTGCGGCTCCATCACGTCGAAGCTCTCGATGTCGGTCTGCTCCTGGCTTGCATCCGTGCGGCCGGGTGTGAATGGTACAGCAACGTCAAAGCCCGCATCCTGTGCGGATTTCTCCACCGCAGCGGACCCCGCCAGAACGATCAGATCCGCAAGAGAGATTTTCTTGCCGCCTGATGCGGTCGCGTTGAAGGACGTCTGGATGCTCTCGAGCGCCGTCAGAACCTTGTCCAGCTTTGCCGGTTCATTGACTTCCCAGCTCTTCATCGGCTCCAGACGTATGCGCGCCCCATTGGCGCCGCCGCGTTTGTCAGACCCGCGGAAGGTGGAGGCCGAGGCCCAGGCCACATAGACCAGATCCTGAACCGACAGACCGGAGGCGAGAATATCCGCCTTCAGCTTTGCGACATCAGCGTCGTCGACCAGAGGGTGATCGACTGCAGGTACCGGATCTTGCCAGATCAGATCCTCGCTCGGGACATCGGCGCCGAGATAGCAGGCTTTCGGGCCCATATCACGGTGGGTGAGCTTGAACCACGCCCGCTTGAACGCATCCGCGAACTGATCCGGGTTCTCGTGGAACCGTTTGGAGATCGGGCCGTAAATCGGATCCATGCGCATCGCCATGTCGGCGGTGGTCATCATGATCGGAACCTTCTTGCCGGACCCGTCCACCTCGGGCGCGTGATCTTCGTCCTTGAGGTCCTTGGCGTGCCAGATCCAGGCGCCGGCCGGGGATTTGGTCAACTCCCAGTCATAGCCGAACAGAACGTCAAAATAGCCCATGTCCCACTGGATCGGGTTCGGAGTCCAGGCGCCCTCGATGCCCGAGGTGATGGTGTCCACGCCCTTGCCGGATTTGTGCGAGGACAGCCAGCCCTGGCCCATTGCCTCGATCGGGGCGGCTTCCGGCTCGGGGCCGATGGCTTCGACGGGGCCGTTGCCATGGGCCTTGCCAAAGGTGTGGCCACCGGCGGTCAGAGCAACGGTTTCCTCGTCGTTCATCGCCATCCGGGCAAATGTCTCGCGGATGTCACGGCCCGATGCGATCGGGTCCGGGTTTCCGTCAGGACCTTCGGGGTTCACATAGATCAGACCCATCTGTACGGCCGCCAGCGGGCCTTCGAGTTCGCGGTCACCCTGATAGCGGGCCAGCTCGTGATCGGAGGTCGCGAGCCATTCAGTTTCGGCCCCCCAATAGATGTCTTCCTCGGGTTCCCAGACATCCGCGCGGCCACCGCCGAACCCGAAGGGCTTCAGACCCATGGATTCGATGGCGCAGTTGCCCGCGAGGATCATCAGATCGGCCCAGGACAGTTTGTTGCCGTATTTCTTTTTGATCGGCCACAGCAGCATGCGGGCCTTGTCGAGGTTGCCGTTGTCGGGCCAGGAGTTCAATGGCGCAAAGCGCTGGGTGCCGGTGCTGCCGCCACCGCGACCGTCGGCGGTCCGGTAGGTGCCCGCCGAGTGCCACGCCATGCGGATCATCAAGCCGCCATAGTGCCCGTAGTCGGCGGGCCACCAGTCCTGGCTGTCGGTCATCAGCGCGATGAGATCCTGTTTCACCGCATCGAGATCAAGGCTCTTGAAGGCCTCGGCATAGCTGAAATCTTCTCCCAGCGGGTTTTGACGTGTCTGGTGCTGGTGCAAAATCGCCAGGTTCAGCTGGTTCGGCCACCAGTCGCGGTTGGACCGTCGGCCGTGGTTGGTGTTGGCTCCGGAAAACGGGCAGCCACCTGCACCATTATTTTGTCCGTCCATATCTTCCTCCAGAATCTGTCCGTGGTGGGGACTGTTTATGATTGAGTAGTCCGGGCCGTTCACGAGCGACTCTTGCGAATCCGGACAGGTCTGCGGCTACTCTCGCTGACCTGTGTAACAACAATTCAGAATTATTCTAAGTTGCATTTTTTGATGGTCGCGATAAGATTTTCCTATGATCAATATCACGCTCAAACAGCTCCGCTATTTCGAAGCTCTGACCCGCCACGGCCATTTTGGTCGGGCGGCCGACGCCTGCGCGATCAGCCAGCCGGCGCTGTCGGTACAGATCAAGGATCTGGAGGAAAACCTCGGGGTGGTGCTGTTTGAGCGCAGCGCCCGCCAAGTCCGTTTGACGGGCTTTGGTCAGGATTTTGCCGATCGGGCCCGCGATATTCTGCGCGCGGTTGACGAGCTTGGGGATCTGGCGCGACTGGCCAAGGACCGCATGGTTGGGCGCCTTCGGATCGGCGTGATCCCCACCGTTGCCCCGTATTTGCTGCCCACGCTGATCCAGCGGCTGAACACGGCTCATAGCGGGCTGGACGTGCATATCCGCGAAACGATGACGCAAAAGCTGATCTCGGAACTGCTCGATGGTCGTCTCGATACGGCGATTGTTGCCCTGCCTGTATCGGAACCGGGCCTCGCGGAAACGGCATTGTTTGACGAGAAATTCGTACTTGTTCGCAGCGCGCAGGAGGCCTCGGCGCCGGTCCCCTCTCCCGAGGGCATGCGGGAAATGAAGCTCCTGCTGCTGGAAGAGGGGCATTGCTTCAGAGATCAGGCCGTGTCCTTCTGCAACTTCCGCTCCACGCTTCCCAGTGACGGGCTCGACGGCAGCTCCTTGTCGACGCTTGTTCAAATGGTCGGCGCCGGGATCGGCGTGACTCTGATTCCCGAGATGGCCGTCCCTGTCGAAACCCGATCCGCTCCGGTCTCGCTGGCGCGCTTTGAAGGGGAGGAACCGGGTCGCACCATTGGAATGGTCTGGCGAAAGACCAGCCCGCTGGCCCCGCAGCTCATGGAAATCGCCGAGGTGGTCAGGCTGGCAGCCGAACAGCTTCGAACCCAAAACAAGCACTTGCTGCCCTCGTGATACAGCGGTCCCGGGTGGGGCGCTATTCCTGCCGCAGGCGGGGCGCGTTTGGCGCGTTTGCCGGCGCGCGATCAAGGCGGATCATCCCCATAGCCGGGCATCACCTGATCACCGCGAAGAGGCGCGGCTCGAGATCTGAATGGAGTTCTTGGCCGGGTCCTTGGCATTGGCGAAACAGTATCCGTCTGCCTGATGGATCTTCCCGAATTCGAGCCCTTCGGTTCGGGCCTCGGCGCAGAAGGCTTCGACGTCGTCTACATCAAAAACAAGCTTCACCAAGGCTTGGCCTTCTTTCTGTTTCGCGGCCGCAGGATGCAGGAGAATCGTCAAGCCGGAGGTCTGCGGCACGAGTTCGACAATGCGATCGGTCGGGGATCGCAGCACCGCAAAGCCGAAGTGCCGCGAATAGAACTCTGCCATTTGATCAATTCTTCGGGTGTAGATCACGACCCGCCCAATCGCCGGTGCCATCATGTCCTCCTCGGGCTGTTTTGCCTGGGAAGACGATAGCATGGGGGCGCGACTGATGGCATGGGCCATGGCAAGAGCAAAGGCAGCGCCGGATCAGTCTGTCACCTCGTTCAATGGGCTGGGGTTCTCGGGAGGGGCGACGTCGAGGATATTGAGGGTATTGAACCCACCGAGAATGGCGTCGACGGCGATCGTCGCGAGAATGATACCCATGACCCGGGAAATAACCGATGCGCCCGTGGCCCCGATCAGCCGATGGACAAAGTTTGCCGCAAGCAGAAGGCCCAGCGTCAAGACCAGCACGAGCACCAGCAGCGCCGCGGTCGTCGCCTGCTCAGTGAGCGTATTCGAGCTGTTCTCGGTCAGGATGACAATGGCCAGCATCGCCCCGGGCGAGGCGATAGAGGGCATGGCGAGTGGAAAAACGGCACCGGAGAGGTGGTCGCGCTCGGCCTCTGCGATTTCGGATTGTGGTTTGGACACACCGAAGATCATCGAAAGCGCGAAGAGGAACAGGATGATGCCTCCGGCGATCTGGAAGGAGCCGAGACGCAGGCCGAGCGTTTCCAGAACAACCTGACCACCAACCAGAAAGGCCAGCAGGACCAGGGTTGCAATGCCAATGGCCCGCAGAGCGAACCTGCGGTGCAGATGGGCAGGCACGCTTGCGACCGCGAAAAGATAGACCGGTATCGTTCCGACCGGGTCGATCACCACCAAAAGCGTGATGAATTCGCGCATGAGAGGAGCCCAGTCGATGGAAAATAGTGTCATTGCACCCTTTCGTCGTGTTCTTTGCCGCAGGAGATGAAACTGCCGAAGCCATCGGGGCACGGCATTCGGAGTCTGCGAGATCGTAGCACCTATACCCGCATATTTCATGCGTCTACAAATGTCGCCCTGCCCAGAGCTGCCCTGTACGGTGTTGCCCCGTACGGTGTTGCCCTGTGTGCGTCCAGTTAATCTCTTCAGCCAAGTGGACAGTTCCCGTGGCCCCCTGTACGATCACACCGCAGTTTCGCTGAAAGCTCGCCGTCATCCCATCTTGTCTTGAGATCAAGAGATCAGGTGCGAAAGCCATGCCATCAGCCGAGTGGTAATCGGTGGATTGACGAGGGACAGCGGAGGCTCAGCGGTGGGGTTGATTCAGAATTTTCAGGGTGAAACGGTGGGGATCGATGTCACCGTCCCCGCAAAGTGGCGCTATTGCGAACGCCTTCTGGGCATCCATTGGCAAGCCAGAAGCCGGGTCGGGGCCCATGGCTCCTATTGGTCGGATGTGCCCCGCCTTATGGTGTTTCTCGATGATATGTCCGGGGTGAAGATATGCGAGGGCTATGACGAGCCAGCCCGGGTCGGACGATCGGTTCCGCAGGCTCTGTTTGTGCCCGCAGGACAATCCCTGAGCAGCTATTTCAGTGCGGAGCTGGCCTTTCGTCATCTGGATCTTCATTTTGATGTCAGCTGGTTGCGCCAATTGCTGGCGCCCTCTCTCGGTGACGATGCCGTTGACGATCTGATCGGCCGGTTGATCGAAGGTCACGGCTCACCGCAGGTCGAGGCTTTGGCCAAGCTGCTGATTTCCGAGATCTCCGATCCGCTCCATGATGATTTGTATTTCGAGACGCTCGCGGGGGCGATGGTGGTCGCAGCGTTGAACGCCGAGCTGCACCGGCCGCCGCAGGGGACCGGGCGGCTGACCGAGAACCAGATGATGAAGCTGAAGGCGGGCTTCGACAAGCGCGGCGCGCATCGGATGTCCATCGCCGAGATGTCACGTCTGGTCGGATTGTCAGAGAGCTGGTTCGCGCATGTGTTCAAGAATACCACCGGCCAGACCCCGATCCGGTGGCAAAAGCAGCAGCGGATCAACACGGCACAGCGGTTGTTGCGGGATACGGATCTGAGCGTTGCTGAAATCGCAGCCCGGCTTGGGTTCTCGGACCAGTCGCATTTCACCAAGGTCTTTCGCGGGGTGGCCGGACATACGCCGGCCAGCTGGCGCAGGCTGCTGGAGAGGTAAGCCCGGGGCGGCGGCACACTGCACCGAACCCGGAGGGTTGCCCGACCGGCTGGCGGTCGGGCCGGGGCGTTTTACCAGCTGCGTGTCAGGCTTGCGCTGATCGTGCGGCCGGGGGAGTACCAGTTGGCCCCGATACCACCGGTCACATGCTTTTCGTCGAGCAGGTTGGTGACGTTGATCCGGAGATTGGTGTTCTCGCGGATGTCGTAGGAGAAGGAGGCATCCAGCACCGTGAAGGAGTCGCCTTCGCGGGTATTGGCATTGTCAAACCACATGGTCCCCGTGTAGCGCGCGCCGAGGCCAAAGACCATGTCACCGCGATTGCCCGCACCGTCGAGCGTGTAGTTCACCCAGAGCGAGCCGACATTGTTGGGCACGAATTGCAGTTCATTGCCGTCATTGGTGCCGTTGCCATCGTCCACAATTTCCGACTCCAGATGCGAGTAGCCCGCGATGATGGAGAAGTTCCGGTAGAAATCCACCTTTGCCTCCAGATCAAGGCCGCGCACACGGGATTCGCCAATGGTTTCCTCCAGCAATGTGGTCGGGTTGGTCACCGTCATATTGTGCTTGGTCAGGTCATAGATCGCAGCGGTCAGCAAGGCGCGGCCGCCGGCGGGGCGATATTTGACCCCGGCCTCGAATTGGCGCCCGCGTTCCGGTTCAACCGTCAGACTGGCCGGGACAACGGATTCAGAGTAGCTGCCGTAGACTGACAGATCCGGCGTCACCTTGTAGGTCAGACCGGCACGGGCCGTGGTCTCGCTGTATTCGCCGGAACTCACGCTGCCATCGAGCAGATTGATCTGTGTCGTCTCGCCCTTGTCGTGACGCAGGCCGAGGTTGGCGATGAGGCGATCGTTGAAGGTCAGTTCCTGCTGCAGGTAGAGGCTCTGGGTTGTCTGCTCGGTGCGTCGGCTTTGGTAGGGGGTGATGGCGGTCAGATCATAGCCGCCACCGGTGTAGCTGAAATTGGCGTAGTCCATCGGGGTGACGGTGGTCCACCAGCTGGTGCTGTATTCGGTGCTGTCCGAGAACTCGACGCCCAGCAGGCTGCGGCTCTGCACGGCGCCAAAGCTGGTGTCATATTGCAGATTGGCATTGATCACAAAATCATTGCCCGAAGAGTCGTTGGCGAACATGAAACGGTCCACCACAGTGGCGCCGGGCGCAATGTTGTAGCGGTCATCAAGATAGACATAGCCAAAATCAGAGGTGACATCGGTGTAGCGCGCGGAAACCCCCAGGTGCAGCCCATTGTCGAATTCGTGATCCAGCTTCAGCGAGGCGGTGGTACGGTTCATGCCGCGATAGTTGAAGTCCGGCTCCCCGAAATAGCGGCTGGCCTCGTAGTCGGTATCGACGGGGTGACCGCCGCCGCCGGGAACGGAATCGCGGTTCAACTGATCGAGGCTGAAGACCAGACTGGTCATCTCGGCCGGGCGCCATGCCAGGCTGGCGGCCAGATAGGCCTCGTCATCGCGGGAGAAATCCCATTCCGCATCCGCATCGCGCATCAGCCCCACCAGCCGGTACGACAGGGTGCCCTCGTCATTCAGGTCGTCGCCGAAGTCAAAACCGACCTCTTTCTTGTCGTGGCTGCCAAAGGAAAGGTAGGCCTCGCCGTATCTGCCTTGTTTCGGGGTCTTGCTGACATAGTTCACAGAGCCGCCGGGATCGGAGACGCCGAATGTGGTAGAGTTGCCGCCTTTTACGACCTCAACCCGGTCAAAGGCATAGGGCTCTTCGCGCATGCCTCCGAAAGGCGCACCGACGCGCAGGCCATCGCGATACGTATAGGCGTCAAATCCGCGGATCTGGAAATAGTCGAACCGATTGTCCGCGCCGTAATAGTCGGTGACGACACTGGAGGTATAGTTCAATACCTGTTCAATGGTCTGCGCGCCGCGCTGGGCGATTTCACGCGCGGTCACGACGGAAACGCTGGCAGAGGTGTCGAGCACATCCGTCGCAAGCCCGGAGGCAGAGGTGACTTGGCTGGCAACCAGGCTTTGGCTGTCATCGTCGGTCTGGACAAAGATCGGATCGAGCACGATGGCGTCGTCGCTGGCCTGGTCCTGAGCAAGGGCAGGGACGGCGATCAGCGCCGAGCAACCCAGCAGCAGGGCGCTCAGGCGCAGGCCTTTGGTGGTTCGCGGTTCAATATTCATTCTGGTATCCCAGTCTGGTTGTTGGTGGTCCTGACGCCGGGCTGCGCGGAGGGCATCCGACAGCGGCGAAAACAGGAGCGAAGGGTGAACAGGCGTCAGGAAGCTGGCGGATGTGGGAGCGTCGCGGGCGCTGACGGGCAGAGGCCTTCGTTCGAAGCACGGCCTACGCGTCGTTTGGAGGGCCGTATTGTAAAATTCGACTTTTTTGGTTGGTTTCTGCGGTTTTTTCATATTTACCATCATGTTGACCCTGTTTTTACCCGCTGGATCTGTTGACGCATCGAGTGTGACGTGGAAATCGGGCCGCAAGCTGGACGAAATTTGCCTGAAGGATGCCTGAGATGATGACGTTGATCCGTCCGACCTGTCACAGTGTCGGTTTCACCCGGTTCCTGAGTCTGTTGCTGGTCGGGCTGGCCATGATCCTGGTCGCGCGACCGGCGGAGGCACAGGAGTTTCCGCTGACCATTGACCACGCGCTTGGCACGACCGTGATCGAGTCACAGCCGAAGCGGATCGCCGCGATCGGATGGAGCAACCACGAAGTGCCGCTGGCGCTCGGGGTGGTGCCGGTGGGATTTGCCAAGGTGAATTTTGGCGATGACGACGACAATGGTGTCTTTCCCTGGGTCGAGGCACGTCTGGCGGAGCTGGGGGCGGATATGCCACCGCTGTTTGACGAGGGCGACGGGATTGATTTCGAGGCCGTGGCGGCGACCGGACCGGATCTGATCCTTGCGGCCTATTCCGGGATCAGCCAGTCGGACTACGACATCCTCAGCAAGATCGCGCCGGTCGTGGCCTATCGTGTCGGGCCCTGGGCGACCACCTGGCGAGAGGTGATCCGGTTGAACTCCACCGCGATGGGCCGCGCCGCCGACGGCGAGGCGATGATTGCCGAAATCGAGGGCAAGATTGCCGCTGCCGTCGCCAAACACCCGGAGATCCAAGGCAAGCGTGCGATGTTTGTCACCCACCTGCGGGCGCGGGACCTGAGCGTGATCAGGTTCTACTCGGCCAATGACTTGCGGGTGCAATTCTTCGAGGACCTCGGCATGGTCTCTCCCCAGAGCGTTGTGGATGCGACCGAGGCCGGGCGGTATTCCGGCGAGATCAGCGTCGAACGCATCGATGAGTTTGATGATGTGGATATTGCGGTCACCTATGGTGGCGCGGAGCTGTTGGCCGCCCTGCGGGCCAATCCGCTGACGGCGCGGATGCCGGTGATCGCCAACAATGCGCTGGTCATGATGGCGAATGATCCGATGGGAACCGGGGCCAACCCGACGCCGCTGGCCATAGACTGGGTGCTGGAAACATATGTCGCACGTCTGGCAGAGGCTGCGCGAAACCAGCAATGACCCGCCCGGCCTCTGTCCCGACGGCTCAGCAATCCGACAGCGGCCATGCCCCGCCGGCCCGGCGCAGGAGCGGCCGCTTTGGAGGGATGCTGACCGGACCTTTTCTGGCGCTGGCACTGATCTGTGCGATGGCCTTGTCGCTGGGCCTTGGCGCCCGGGACGTGGGCTGGAGCGATATCCGGGGCGGCCTGCAGGGGCTGAACGACACGCTGGGGCAGGCGGTGGTGCAGATGCGGATACCGCGCACGGTGCTGGCGGTCCTGTCCGGAGCGGCGCTGGGAATATCGGGCGCGGTCATGCAAGGGGTCACGCGCAATCCGCTGGCGGATCCCGGTATCCTCGGGGTCAATGCGGGGGCCGCCATGGCCGTGGTGATTGCGGTGGCGTGGTTCGACATGCAGTCGCTGACCGGGTTTCTTTGGGTGGCCAGTTGCGGCGCTGCGGGGGCTGCCTGTTTCGTTTATGGCGTTGGCAGTCTCGGGCGAGGCGGGGCGACGCCGCTGAAACTGGCGCTGGCAGGGGCGGCAACAGCGGTTGCGCTCAGTTCCCTGTCCACGGCGATCATCCTGCCGCGCGCTGATGTGGCCGGTGGCATTCAGGTTTGGCAGATAGGGGGCGTCGGGGGTGCGACCTTTGATGCGATCTGGCCAATGCTGCCTTTTCTGGCCGTTGGTGGCGTGGTTTCGCTGCTGTCCGCGCGCAGTCTCAACATGCTGGCGCTTGGGGATGAGGCCGCCGCCGCAATGGGGGAACGGGTGCGGTTTGCACGCCTGATGGCGGCGCTTGGGGCGGTGCTTCTTTGTGGCGCCGCCACGGCGATCTGCGGCCCCATCGGCTTTGTCGGGCTGGTTGTGCCGCATGCCTGTCGGCTGATGGCGGGGGTCGATCACCGGGTATTGCTGCCGCTGAGCGCCCTAGGAGGCGCGGTTTTGCTGACAGTGGCCGATGTCGCCGGACGGCTGGTGGCGCGGCCCGCCGAGCTGGAAGCCGGGGTGATAACCGCCTTTGTCGGCGCGCCGGTCTTTATCGCGATCGTGCGCAGAAAAAGGATCCGTGACCTGTGATCGAGGCCCCCGTTCCAGCCGAACAGATCCGGGATCAGCGAAGGCTGCGCGCGCGCAATGCCCGCAAGGTGCGCCGGTTCACGCTACTGTTCCTTGTGGTGCTGGTGGCAGGCCTTGCCCTGACCTTGTCGGTCGGCCAATCCGTGACCGCACCGATGGATGTGATCCGAGTGCTTTTGGGTGACGGCGCGCCGGGCGATATCTTTACCGTGCGCGAGTTGCGCCTGCCTCGGGCCGTGATGGGGGCTGTGGCGGGGATGTGTTTCGGACTGGCGGGGAGCGCCTTTCAGGTGCTGCTGCGCAATCCACTGGCCAGCCCCGATATCATCGGCATTTCTACAGGCGCCAGCGCGGCGGCAGTCTGCGCCATCGTGTTCTTCGGGGTCTCCGGGCCGCTGGTCTCGGCCGTTGCGATCCTGGCTGCGCTTGGTGTGGCGGTTTTGGTCTATGTGCTGGCATGGCGGGATGGGGTGGCAAGCGGTCGGTTGATCCTCGTCGGCATTGGCGTGGCGGCAATGCTGCAGAGCGTCGTGGCCTATAGCCTGTCGAAAGCGCCGACCTGGGGGCTGCAGGAGGCGCTGCGCTGGCTCAGCGGGACGTTGAATGGCGCAACATTGGGGCAGGTCGGACCGCTGTTGGTGGCGCTTGTGATCTGCGGAGCGGTATTGCTGGCGCAGAGCCGCGCCCTGGCGGCGTTGCAGATGGGGGATGACGCAGCGTCGGCCATCGGTGTGCCGGTGGCGCGGACGCGTATTCTTGTGGTGCTGTCGGCGGTGGCGGTGATTGCGGTGGCGACGGCGGTTTGCGGGCCGATTGCCTTTGTCGCCTTTCTCGCGCGCCCCCTTGCCAGCCGGATCAGTAGGGGCGGTGGGCCATTGTTACTGCTCTCGGCGCTGACCGGCGCTGTGTTGGTCGTGGCTGCGGATTACGTCGGTCAATTCCTGCTGCCGGCGCGCTATCCGGTGGGCATCGTCACCGGGGCCCTTGGCGCGCCCTATCTTCTGTACCTGATCGCCCGCATTCACCGCAAAGGAGCCCTGTCATGAGCCAAAAGACCCTGAAGGCGATGGGGCTGGACGCCGGTTACGGCGAGCGGGCGGTGCTGCGCGGGCTCGACTTCGAGGTTCCGGTTGGGCAGATCACGGGCATCGTCGGCGCCAATGCCTGTGGCAAATCAACCCTGTTGCGCAGCCTTTCCCGGTTGCTGAAGCCCGCGCGGGGGCAGGTGCTTCTGGAGGGCGCGTCGATCCACGCGATGGCACCCAAGGCGCTGGCACGCGAGCTGGGATTGCTGCCGCAAAGCCCGATTGCGCCGGATGGCATCACGGTGCTGGATCTGGTAGGACGCGGACGGCATCCGCATCAGGGACTGTTGTCGCGGTGGTCGTCGCGCGACGAGACCGCCGTCGCGGCGGCACTGGCTGCGACCGGGACTGCGGATCTGGCGGATCGGGACGTTGACGAACTGTCCGGTGGCCAGCGACAGCGTGTCTGGATTGCAATGGCCTTGGCGCAGGAGACGGGTATCCTCCTGCTGGACGAGCCGACGACTTTTCTGGATATCAACCATCAGATCGAAGTGCTGGATTTGCTGCGCGATCTCAATCAGCACCGGGGCACCACGATTGTCATGGTGTTGCATGACCTGAACCTGGCGGCGCGCTATTGCGATTGGCTGGCGGCGATGGTTGACGGACAGGTGGCCGCGACGGGCCCGGCCGAGGCGATCCTGACGCCGGAGCTGGTGCGCCGTGTCTTTGGCCTGGAAAGCCGGGTGATGCGCGATCCGGTGTCGCACCGTCCGATGATGATCCCGATCGGGCGGCACGGTGTCCTGTCGGGTGCAGACCCGGACTGAGCGCAGGCCCGGCATTACCTGCGGCAGAAACCGCCCCGCAGAGCGCAGCCCGACCCTGCCACAGGACAGGTTGGGACCGGACAATGCTGCACGGGAGCGGATGGGCATCCCGCTCTGGCGGGGTGTCGCAGTCGTCTGGCACTGCCGGGCTGACCGTCACCGACAGCAGCACCGAGCGGCGGTTTGTCAGGCCAGTAGCGCCCTCACAATCCATTCAGGCTTGCAGCGTGGTCGCTTTCATCGGTAAATATCTCCGACATATGAAGATATTACCAGTTCTGAACAGGTCGCTCCTGGCTGCAAGCGTCGGGCAAAATCGGTCACCGGAGAGCATTTCATGGCGAACACACCAGCAACGCGACCCCGTATCGGCAACCTCGAGGCGAGCCTTCAGGCCATCCTGTCTTCCGCTGTGGATGCGATCATAATCATCCGACATGATGGCGTCATCGAGACCGCCAACGAGGCCGCGGCTGATCTGTTTCAGTATGACATCGAGGACTTCCCGGGGCAGAATGTCAAATTCCTGATGCCTGAGACCCATGGGTCCAGGCATGATGAATACCTGCACAATTACAATACCACCGGTCATCGCAAGATCATCGGAATTGGCCGCGAAGTCAGCGGACAACGCAAGGATGGCACGGTGTTTCCGATGCATCTGTCCGTGGGTGAATTCATGGACAACGGACGCAAATACTACACCGGAATCATCCACAATCTGTCTTTGCGCAAGGATGCGGAACGGGCGCTGCTCCAGGCGCAGAAAATGGATGCCATCGGCCAGCTGACGGGCGGTGTGGCGCATGATTTCAACAATCTGCTGACTGTCATTGTTGGAAATCTGGAGTTGATGGAGATGCAAATGGGTGCGTTCGAGCACTCTGACCTGCTGAAGGAAGCCCTGGAAGCTGCCGATTTGGGAGCCCGGCTGACAGAACGGCTCCTGGCCTTTGCACGCCGCAGCCCGCTGGAGCCGCATGTGGTCGAATTGAACGGGCTGGTGAGTGGGCTGACGGATATGCTGCAACGCACGCTTGGCGCCACGATCGAGCTGAAAACCGTTCTGTGCGGCGATCCGTGGGTGGTCAGGGTTGATCCCACCCAGTTTGAAAGCGCCATCGTGAACCTGGCGGTCAATGCCCGCGATGCCATGCCGGAGGGCGGGCGGTTGATGGTCGAAACATGCAATGTTGCACTGGATGAGGACTATCTGGCGGATGAACTCGGCCTGCCCCGTGGCGACTATGTTCAGGTCTCGGTGACGGACACCGGATCGGGCATGACAGAGGAGGTCATCCGACGCGTTTTTGAGCCCTTCTATACCACCAAGGAGGTTGGCGAAGGCACCGGTCTCGGCTTGTCGATGGTCTACGGGTTTGGCAAGCAGTCAGGCGGTCATGTGACGATCTACAGCGAGCTGCTGAAAGGGACGACCGTCAATCTCTATCTTCCTCGGCATCGCGACAGCCCGGCGGGGACGGAAGAAAAGGTGACAGAGACCGTGCAGCATTCCGCGACCGGACGCACGATCCTTGTGGTCGAGGATGACGACCGCGTCCGGCGGCTGACCAGAGCGCGGCTTGAAGCACTGGGGCATATCGTGCTGGAGGCCATCCACGGCCCCGCGGCGATTGCCGTTCTTGCCGAAAACACCGGTATCGACCTGGTCTTCACCGATCTTGTGATGCCTGGAGGCATGTCCGGATATGAAGTGGCGGAACATGTGCAGGAAACGCGCCCCGAGGTGCGGGTTCTGCTGACGTCCGGCTATGCGGAAGAGCTGATGAATGGCGAGAAACTCGCGGATCGTAACCTGAGACTGCTGCGCAAACCCTATCGCCAGATCGATCTGGCCGAGGCGATCAATGCTGTTTTGGACGCCTAGCTAGGGGCCGGGGCTCTTTACGTCGGTCGCAAACATGTAGCCGATCCCCCGGACCGTCTTGATGAGCACCGGTGTCGCCGGATCGCGCTCGATTTTCTTGCGCAGCTTGGCCACATGGTTGTCAATCGACCGGTCCAGAGGGGACCATTCCACCCCATGCAGCAAGTCCATGATCCGATCCCGGGACAACATCCGTTTCGGGTTGCGAAGAAAGATCGCAAGAAGCCGAAAGTCTCCGCTGGTCATTTCAATCGGGTCGCCGTTGCGGTCGATCAGCTCAAACCGGTCGAGATAGGCCGTCAGCCCGTCAAAGATCACGGCCTCTTCTGCAGTTGGCGGATCCTGTGGCGTTTCTGACGCGCGCGGCGGTGCGGCTTCGGTATGAGTGGTGCGGCGCAGGACGGTGCGGACCCGGGCCAGAACCTCGCGGACGTGAAACGGCTTGGTGATATAGTCATCGGCACCGACCTCCAGACCGACGACGCGGTCGATGACGTCATCGCGACCAGAGACCATGATGATCGGCACGTTGGAGTGATGCCGGATCGTCTTGGCGATTTCCAGACCGTTCTCGCCGCCCAGATTGACATCCAATGTCACCAGTTTGATGCTCTGGGAGCGGAGCGCCGCAAGTGTGCCGACTTCGTCTTCGGCTTCGACGACAGTGAAACCGTCACTCTCCAGACATCGCTTGAGGAGCAGCCTGACCTTCGGTTCATCATCCACGATAAGGATTGTGTTTGAACGCACCAGCGTGCCCCTTGCCATATTCACTGCGCGAATGACCACGCCTTGCCGCATGTGCATTGTAGATCAACGGCATGGCAAAAGACTACAAAACTTTACAATACATCAGAACCCCCACTTACATTGATTGCTCATGGTCGTCCCAACAGAACAGGGAGACGGGTCATGTATATTTCCAACGCAACTGATTTCGATACTTCGGCAGTGCCGGTCAGGTCCAATCCCCTTGCGGGGCGCAGCGTGAAGCCTGTGCCAAGCCGGGAACTCAAGGCCTCGCAAAACCTGTTCCGCGAGGGCGATGAGGTGCGGCAGATCTATGAGGTGACCCGCGGCGTTCTTCGGCTGACCAAAGTGCTTGAGGACGGGCGCCGTCAGGTTATCGCCTTCGGGTATCCCGGCGATATCGTCGGCTTTCCACAGGATGGTCTGTATCACGCGGAATGCGACGCAATTTCAACGGCCGAAGTCGTTGCCTACAGCGTGTCCGATCTGGAGAGTGGCGACCGCAATCCCGAGCTGCACCGGAGACTCGTGCAGGCGGCCCTCAAGGAGATCGGGGCAATGCAGGATCATTTCATGATGCTGGGACGGAAATCGGCGCGGGAAAAGACCGCGTCTTTCCTGTCCGTCCTGATGGAGCGTACCGGCATATCGATGGGCGCCTATACTCATTTTGAGTTTCCGATGAACCGGGCAGATATCGCCGATTTTCTGGGCCTGACCGTCGAGACGGTGAGCCGGACCCTGACCATGCTGCGCAAATCGAACCTGATTGCGCTGGAAAATTCGAAATCGGTAGTCGTTCTTGACCAGGAGGCTCTGCACGACATGGCCGCGTGAGCATTGGCTCATGTGGTGATCATGACGTCCGAAAGCGCTCTGCGCATCGTTGGCGGCGGGGGCCGCTCTGACCGGCCGATCCGCAAGAGGATCTGTGGCTGGGTGGTGGCCCCCGCAGCCTGACGGAGTTCGGAGCGCAGCGTCGCGATTTCAATCGGCTGGTTCAAGTAGGAGGCGGTGAAACCTCTGGCCGTCAGCAACAGCAGCATCCGCGCGAGCGCCCGCCCTGTGTCCAGCCAGTCTTCAACAGTGTCCGAGGTACTGGACAGCAGGGCCAACGTGGGCGAGCCTGCCAATATCTTCTTGGCATCGGCAGCAGCGATATTCTCGCCCAGATCGAAGGTGCGGATCACAAATCTGGCAGCAGGGGCAAGAATATCGGGCAGGCCAAAAGAGGCGCCGGACATTCCGTCCCGGCTCCCGCGCCGTGACGAATGCACCCATGATGCCAGTTCGTGGCGAAAATCGGGGTCCTCGAACTGAATCCGATCCCCCTCTGCCACGAGGTCCGCAATGGTCTTGAGGCCGCTGCCATCGCTGAAGAATTCAACGTTCACCCCGAGAGGGTCCGCTATCTTGCGACAGTCGCATTTCAGGCCGTCGGGCAATTCTTCCAGGAAATATGCACTGCGATCGGTGCGCCGCCTTGCGATCGCGTCGAACATCGTCACCTCAAGCTCATCCGGCGGCGGGCCGTCCTCGACCGTGATTTGCGCAAGGTGATCAGGAAAGCCGGGATCAGGGCAGCGGGCCACGGAGGTTTGCAGGGACAGGCGGCGGGCCGCCGTCTCAAAGGTCCCGACCGCCGCTCCGCAGCTGATTGTCAGTTCCCGGTCGTCGGGATCGACAACCGCAAGGGCCCGCGTCCGGTCGGCAATGACATCGAGCCAGTTCGGACCGGATGCGAACAACCAGGGCTGTGTATTGTGACCTGACGGCGCCAGAATTGCACATCCGGCGAGAAACCGAATGCTTTTTTCAAGAACCTCACCTGTGATGAGATTCTCATGCGGATGCATCCATGGGTCGTCATCGTCGCGTTGCATTGGCTTCTATTGCTCACAGATTTGCTGCCCCAGCGTAGTCGGTTGCGCCAATGTGGATTTGATTTCGCTCAATTCGCCGTCTGTTCCTGGCCTGTGGTTTCTGCCTGACGCCGCATCGAAGTACATCCGTTCCATTGCGCCGGGGTTTGCAATCTTGCCCCCGTCAACCGCGCGCCAGTGGACTGCCTTTGGCACTGAAAGACCGGGGATCATCCTGAACGGCATTCACACCCCAGGGCCCGGCCAGCCAGAAGAAATTTTCGCTGCCGGTTTGTCTCTTGCGCGGCTACCGCGCGCGCGTCTTCATCCTTGAGGAGCTGTTGAGCCATGTCGCCGCGCAGGGGGATTGCTGGATCGCGACCCATGCGGATATCGCGCTCTACTGCGCCGAAAAGGCCGGGCTGAGGCGCTGAGACAGGGCGGCGATGCTCCGGTTCGATACTGAAGCGAGGGACCGCGCCGCCGACAGGGCCTTTTTGCAAAGGCGCGCGGGGGCTGCCGAAACGATGCCCCCCGCACCAGAAGGTGCAGAGGGCGGGTTTGAAAGGCCATGAGTGGTGGCTTTGGGTGGGGAGGGAGGGGCCTCAGCCCGCCTTGACGGTGCCCGAGGCCACCGCAGAGTCGCCAGAGGAGACAAAGCCCTCTGTGACTTCATTGCCGGGACGGGTCAGCAGGCTGACGCCGACAAACAGCAAGGTGGAGAAGGGCAGACCGAGGATGCCCGCGTTATAGCCGAACAGTTTGTTGCCGGTCATGTACATCACGATGACAAACAGTCCACCGCCCGCGATCGAGGTCAGGGCGCCTGCCGCCGTGCCACGCTTCCAGAAGAAGGTGCCGACGATGGCGGGAACGGTGACCACGAGGCCCGCGGAGGCCGCGACGGAGAGGATGGAAATCAGGCTCAGCTCCAGCGCGGCAAACCCCAGCGCCAGGAC
Organism: Alphaproteobacteria bacterium MedPE-SWcel; assembly: GCA_001874255.1. GTDB lineage: Bacteria > Pseudomonadota > Alphaproteobacteria > Rhodobacterales > Rhodobacteraceae > Epibacterium. Next base: position 15,581 of record MPDC01000029.1, on the reverse strand, counting down.
CGAAATCACCGGGATCACCAGCTTGCCGATCCACAGTTGACGATGATCCGAGGTGTCACCGCTGACGTTGCCGTAGACATCCCGCGCCACCATGGACGACAGGGTCAGCAGGATCGAGTCGATGGTCGAAACCGCGGCGGCCAAGATGCCCACCATGACGATCACGCCCAGCACCGGCGGCACAAAGTCAGACGCCAGCAGCACCGATGTCGCCAGATCCGCGCGCTCCAGTTCGGGGAAGGCGACGAAGGCCGAGAAGCCCCAGATCACGGAGACCAGCGTGTAGATCAGGCCAAAGCACAGGAAGATCAGCAGCATCCGGCGCAGCGCGCTTTTGGATTCCGGCATGAACAACCGCTGGCTAACCTGCGGGTTGGAGATCGAGAAGAAGAACCAAGGAATGGTCAGCCCGATAAAGGTCTGCAGGCTGAACAGCCCCGGACCCGGCACGGTCAGCATTTCGGGTTTGCGCTCTGCCACGGTGGCAAACAGGCCGGTGAAACCACCGAGTTCGCTGACTACCAGCACCGCAACAACGGTCGAGGCGACGATCATCACCAGCGCCTGCAGGCTGTCGGTCCACATCACGGATCGGATGCCCGCCACGTAGGAGAAGAAAATCGCCAGCGCGGTGGCAATCAGCAGGCCGGTGCCAAAGGGGATGGCGCCGCCGGACATGCCCGACAGGAGATATCCGACACCCGACAGCTGAACTGCGGAATAGGGGATCAGGAAGATACAGCTCACCACTGCGGCCGCGACCGCGACATAGCGGCTGCCGTAGCGCGCGCCCAGCATCTCGGATGGGGTGACAAAGCCATATTTCTTGCCCGCCGCCCAAAAGCGCGGCCCGAAGATCGCGACCAGCGAAACACCGGCGAAATAGACGATTTCAAAGCCCAGAGCGCCGACGCCGCCCTTGTAAGTCAGGCCCGCAAGTCCGACCATCATGAAGGCGGAATAGGTGGTGGCGGAATAGCTCAGCGCCGAGACCACACCGCCCATGCTGCGCCCGCCCAGAAAATAGTCGGACATGGTTGTTGATTTGCCCGCCCGCGACATCATCGCGACGGCAATGGAGATCACCACATAGGCGGCAATGCCCCACCAGATGAACGATTGGCTCATTCTTCGTCCTCCGAGAAAGAGGCGGTCGCCAGTGCATTCAGCACGATGATGGCGAGGCCCGCGAGGGACCAGAAAAGAAAGGCTCCGGTCCAGGACGGTGTGTCGCTGAGGAAGCCATAGGGCACGGCGTAGCAGGCCAGAATGACCAGCCCCACCAGCCATAGGGATACAGTTCGTAGCATGAAAAATTCGCTCCCGTTGGATCGTTGAGTTTGAGTGAGGAGGGTGCTTCAGCACCACTTGTTGGTTCTTTGTCGCTGCGGTTGTCTGAGGGGCGGGTCGGCCGCGCCCCCTAGTGCCACACCTCAGCCGAGGCTGTCGAGCCAGGCTGCTATATCGTCGGCGTCGGTGACATCCGCGTATTTCTGTTGCATGTCGTAAAGGTTGGCCTCGTGCGGGGCCTGTGCACGGTCGGCGCAGCAATCGCGCGGAACCAGCACGTTGAAGCCGGCCTGCACCGCATCCACCACCGTCGCCCGGACGCAGCCCGAGGTCGTGGCCCCGGTGACAATCACCGTATCGGTGCCTGCGCCGGTCAGAAGGGCAGCGAGGTTGGTTCCGAAGAAACCAGAGGCGCCGTGTTTCACCAACACCGGATCACTGGCCGTAATTCCCGTAGCTGCGTCGATCTCGACCAGCCTGCTGCCCACCATCAGCGCGGCCATGCCGGTTGACTTTTTCAGCCAGGGCAGAGCCTCGCGCTCCGATGGGTGAAAGGCGATGGTGGTATAGATGACCGGCAGCCCCATGGCGCGGGCCTTGTCGGTCAACCGCCGAGTGGCTGCCATCTCGGCTGACATGTTGGCGGCGGTGGGGTATTGCGTGTCGGTGAACCCGTAGGAGAAATCCACCACCACAATCGCGGGCCGGGTGCCGCGTGGCACCGACTGGCCAAAGCCCGCCTCTGTGTAAACCTGTTCCTGTGACATCTGTCTCGCTCTGTGCTGATGCTGTGGCCTGAGGACCGAAGGAGGGGCGTTTCACCCTCCGCCTTCGGTCAAGACGGGTCAGCCCCGGTCGAATTGCATCTCTTTGACCACCAGATCGCCGTCGATCACGATCGCTTCGTCATCGAGGAACAACGAGCAGCCGCGCATCGGAATGTCGAGGTGGCACGGCGTGTCGTTCGGCCCGCCCAGCTCGTTGTTCGGCCCGGTGGAGAACATCACGTTGCCGTAAAAGCTGCGGGGCTCCATGCCCATGCCGCCGGGGAATTCACCGGGGGTCATGCCGTGCCATTTGGCGTTGGGGTTCATACCCCATCCCACATGGCTCATGCCCATGCCACGCGGGTCGTTGAAGGCGTCCATGTAGGATTTCACCAGTTCGGCATCGAGGCCACCGCGAATGTCGGTCACCCAGCCCTTTTCGATGGTGTAGGTGATCGGGTCGCGCACATACATGTTCTGTGGCAGCAGGATATCGCCCGGCGCCACGACGATCTGACCATCAACACCGTCGTCGTCGCCGCCGGTAAACACAAATCCCGAGGGCCAGTGGTCCCAGCGACCGGGCTCGTCAGTGCAGGCGTATTCGGCCACTGTCTCGTAGGTGTTCAGCTTGTAGGTCACATCTGTCCCATGGGGCGAGGTGATACGCATCACACTAGCCTTTGCCAGATACTCGGCGCCGATTTCGACCTTTTCGCGTAGCTCCTGGCTGGGCAGCATCCGTGCCAGCAGTTCCGGTGGCTCCACCGCTGTCAGAACCCGGGTGCCCGCAGCCTGAATGGCAAATTGCTCGGGGCTGAACAGCAGGAAGATGCAGTCGATCAACATGTCGCAATTTTTCAATGCTTCGACAGCGTCGGGCATCGCCGCAAGGCCGGTCTGGCCCACGGCCCATGAGCCGACAACCGGCGGCGCGGGCAGGCGCATGTGGTACATGTTCGCGCCCAGCATCCGGCCCGCCGCCAGAAAGGCATCGGCATAGTCGAGACGCTCGTTGCCCTGGGTCAGCACGATCAGGCGTTCGTCTTTCTGCACACCGGACATTTTCAGCTGATGCAGGCAGATCTCGGTAAAGCTTGCGTGGTCCATCAAATGGTTCCCTGTGTTTGTGGTTTGTTATGCTGTGAAATCAAGGACGGCGGCGAGGAAGCCCTCTAGGTCATCCCAAGGGATCATATGCCCCGCGCCCGGAACGATGCGCTGTTCAATCTGCGGGTTCAACTCTGCGACCTCGGCCTGGTCGTCGGCATCGACCACCGTGGCGCCGCCCGCGATCACCAGCCGCGCGGGCTTTTTGATCTTTGGCAGGTCCTGATGGATATCGTCGGTGTGAAAACCGTCAAAGGCAATGCGGATCGCGCCCCAATGACAGGTGTGCAGCCATTCCGCGCGCAGGGCGAGTTGCTCTTCGGTCCATGTGGCGCAATAGGCGCGCATGTCCTCGGGCGTGCAGCCCTTGGCCGCCATCACGATACTGTCGCCGTACCAGGGCCATTTCGACGGGTAGTTCCGGCGCATCGGGCCTGACATCGGCGGATCGACAAGGATGTGACCGGCAAAGGGCTCCGGGTCGCGGGCATTGGCACGAATGGCAATCCGCGCCCCCATGGAGTGGCCCATCACGATGGGGTTGTTCATCTGTTTCGCCAGCGCAATGGCATCGTCTGCCAGTGCATCCAGCGTGTAATCCAGATCACCGGTTTCCGACAAACCGCGTCCACGGACATCCAGCACATGCACGTCAAACCGGTCCGCCAGACGCTCGGCCACGAAGCCCCAGGTCACCGCCGGAGAGGTAATCCCCGGGATCAGCAGCAGTTCCGGTGCGCCTTCGGGGCCGGGCCATTGGATCAGGTGCTGGCGAATGCCATTGGCGTTTACATTGTATCCTCGGGCCATGGGCGGCTCCTTCCCTGTTTCGTGGTGGATCAATAGGCGCCGGACAGCAGCGTGCCGCCACCGGGGACCCGGGTGTCAAGATCCAGCGCCTTCAGCATCTGCCATGTGGTGGCAATCGCTGCCGTCAAAACCGGCTTGCCGACCTGCGCTTCTACCGTCGAAACAGCCGGCAATGAGGGCATCTGCACACAGGCTGACAGCACCACAGCGTCAACGTCGCTTGTGTCCATGCCTGACACGATCCCGGGCAGGTTCATCGGATCATGCGCCGCGACAGCAAGGTTGTCGGAGATTTCCAGCGCCCGCCAGGTCACCACCTCGATGCCTTCGTTGCGGATGTACTCCACCACCATTTCGGTCAGAGGTTTCATGTAGGGGGCGACGACCGCGACCCTTTTGGCGCCGATCGCCTTGATCCCTTCAACCAACGCCCCGGCTGAGGTCACAACGGGGGCGGCGGCATCGTTTGATACGGTGACAGCGTGCAGCCGCTCTTGCGACACTTTGTGATAGCCGTGTCCCATCGACATGATCGCAACCAGGCAAGCGTAGCCCATCACATCCACGCGGGCGTCCGACAGCTCCAGCGCGCAACGGTCGCTGTCGCCATCCATTTTGGCCAGTTCTTCCTTGGTGACGTGCTTCATCCGCATGCGCGAGGAGTGAAAGGTGAACCGTTCCGGAGCGATTGCTTCCCGGGCGCGCAGCAGAGCGGGAATTTCGGTTTCCATCGTAACATTCGAACTGGGGACGATCTGGCCGATCCGATAGGGTTTCATGCGCTGCACCTGTTTGTGTACTAATTAGTCACCTGTTTAATTTTTTGTTCGTACAGAAACAAGTTTAAAAAATATACGTTTTGAAAAATGATGAAATTACATGTGGTTGAGGTGGATAAAACTGCTGCCTTGCATCTCGAAGTCGCCTGGAGTGATCCAGATACGCCTCTTTTTCGACCTCGGTTGTCAAGTCAACCGTCCGGTCGTCGACTCGGATGGGATCGGTCAGCATGACCAGGCAGGGAGCTGCCAGAAACGCTTTCCAGAGCTTGAGATTGCCATGGCCCAAGGATGCCTCAGGGATGGCTCAGGTCAGGCTCAGGAATGGCAGTACAGCGCCAGGCGCACGGATGTGTCGTTTCGCGGCAGGGTCAAAGGGCACTGGGCAGGGTAAAAGGGCACTGGGCAGGGGCCTCCGGCTGTGTGCCCGGTTCTGGCCCCGGAAGGCGCGGACCGTCCCTTCGGTTCTGGGACCCCGAGGGCGCAGTTGCAGCGGGAGGTTCAGCAGAGCTTGGACAGCAGGCGCAGGAATGTCTCGCTTTCGCGGCGATTGAGCGGGGCGAGAGTCGCCTCCGAGATTCCCATGACGACAGGCAGCGCCTCGGCGATCAGCGCACGACCTTTCTCGGTCGAGCGTAGCATGTATCGGCGTTTGTCCTCGGTGTCGCGTTCGGTGGTGACCAGTCCCTGACTCTGCAAACGGGAGACAACCCCCTTGGTTGTGGCTGCGTCCATAGCCACCAATCGCCCGAGCGCATTCTGCGAAATTGGTCCGGTCACCTGCACCAGACGGAACAGCATGGAGAACTGCGTGGCGGTCAGCCCGCCAATCATCCGTTCCGTAAAGATCGTCTGGTGGCGCTGATAGGCCTTGCGCAACAGAAAGCCGACCTGCTCGTCCAATACGTAGGTCTGGGCGGGCGTCGTCGTGGGGCCATTGCTGTCTTTGTCCGGGCGTGGAGGCTCCATCCTGCGTCTTTCAGCTGTTTCTGACAGTGTTCACCGTTTACATGGGTTCAGCACAGAGGCAACCCTGTGCCGCAGCCCGCTTTGTGGAAAGTTGCTGTGCCGTCTGGGGGTATATTGTTCGCGTGCATACATAATATGCAACCGGTCCCGGGCATCAGCCATTGGCGGGCCGTCGTACGCAAAAACAGGTATGGTGTGTGTTTCGGCCATTGCGTCCCCAGGGTAAATTTGTTTGTGTACGTGCAATATATATCTGACATGCAGATTTCACTTCGACGTGGTCAGGGAGGTCAACGTGACATCGACAGTACAATTGCAGGTCAATGGTCTGCGCCATGATCTTCAGATTGACCCGCATCGCAGCCTGCTGGATGTCCTGCGGACGGAGTTGGGGCTGACGGGGCCAAAATACGGCTGCGGCAAGGCGCAATGCGGTGCGTGCACTGTGCTGGCTGATGGTGCACCGGCCCGCGCATGTGTTCTGCGTGCAGGCAAGGCGGTGGGGCGGGAGATCACAACGCTCGAAGGGCTGGCGGACGCCGTGTCCGGCGCGCTGCATCCTGTGCAGGCGGGGTTCGTGGAGGCCGAAGGGGCGCAGTGCGGCTATTGCCTCAACGGGATGGTGATGACTGCGGTGGCCTTGCTGACATCAGTGCCGGACCCGAGCGAGACGGAGATCCGGGCCGCCCTGCGTCACAACCTGTGCCGCTGCGGGACCCACAAGGAAATCATTGCCTCGATCACGCGCGCCGCACAGCTTTTGGCATCTGATAAAACGCTGACCGGAAAGCCTGCCTCCGCATGACCAAAGAAACATTTGGCACCCTGTCGATCTGCCGGGATACTGAACAGGGTCGGGATATTTTCGTGACCTTTGACACCTCCGGTGTGCTGACGGCCTTCAACGGGCATGTCGATCTGGGTACCGGCGTCCAGACCGCGCTGGCTCAGATCGTCGCTGAGGAGGCCGAGCTGCCTTTGAACCGGGTGCAGGTCGTGCTCGGCGATACTGCCCGAACGCCGGACCAAGGGCCGACGATCGCGTCAGAGACGATCCAGGTCGCTGCCGTTCCCCTGCGCGCCGCAGCGGCACAGCTGCGCCAGGTTCTGGCCTCGCGCGGCGCGCGCCGCCTCAACGCGCCCGAACATGGCGTGGAGGTGCGTGACGGCTGCATTTTCTGGAAAGATACCTCGGTCCGCTATGAGACCCTCATTGAGGGGCGCGAGGAGGTGCTGCGCCTCGATCCGGAGGTGGCCGTCAAAGCGCCGGAAAACTATCGCATCGTAGGTCAGCGAACGCCACGGCAGGATCTGCCCCACAAGGTGACCGGGCAGCATGTCTATATCCATGATGTCGACGTTGCGGGAATGCTGCATGGTCACGTGATCCGCCCGCCCTATGCCGGGCGGGACAGCGGTCCGTTCATCGGGGACAGCCTGATCGACTGGGATGAGGACGCAGTGCGCAGGCTGCCCGGTTTTGTCGCGGTGGTGCGGCAGGGCGATTTCCTTGGCGTGGTGGCGGAACGCGCCGATCAGGCGCAGGTGATCGCAGAACGCCTGCCCGTCCGGTGGCGCACGCCCCCTGCTGCGCCCGATCTGTCTGACCTGCGTCATGCCATTCGCAACCAGCCCGCGACTCCTCGCGCTCTCGATCGCAGCGGCGATTTCCTGCGCGGGCTGGAAGAGTCGGATCAGACACTCTCGCGGACCTATGTCTGGCCCTATCACCTGCACGGCTCCATCGGGCCGTCCTGCGCCGTTGCGGATTGGCGCGATGGGGCTCCGGTGGTGTGGTCCGGCAGCCAAAACCCGCATATGCTGCGGGATGACCTGTCTACGTTGACCGGCCTGCCCGAGGATGACATCGAGATCCGCCGCTATCAGGCGGCCGGCTGCTACGGCCGGAACTGCGCCGACGATGTCTGCGGCGATGCGCTGTTGATGTCGCGGGCCGTGGGCCATCCGGTGCGGGTACAGTTGACCCGCGCCCAGGAACACCTGTGGGAGCCAAAAGGCGCTGCGCAACTGATGGACGTCAGCGGCGGCCTCCGTGACGGAGATTTTCACGCCTACAGTCTCGATACCTGGTATCCCTCCAACCGGGGGCCGAACCTTTCCTTGCTGCTGACCGGACAGATCTCGCCCGAGCCACGCCCGTCGGACATGGGCGATCGTACCGCAGTGCCGCCCTACCGCATTCCGCACAAACAGATTACCGTCCATGACATGGCCCCGATCGTGCGCGCGGCCTGGATGCGAGGCGTCTCGGCGCTGCCCAATACCTTTGCCCATGAAAGCTTCATCGACGAACTGGCGCATGAGGTGGCCGAAGATCCCGTCGATTTCCGTCTGCGGCACATTGATGATCCCCGCGCCGCGGATTTGATCCGTCGGACAGCCGAGGCCGCAGGCTGGACAGGGCGTACGCGCCCATCGTTGCGGCGTGAGGGCCGGATGGCCTACGGGCAGGGCTTTGCCTTTGCCACCTATGTCCATGGCGCCTTTCCGGGCACAGCCGCCGCCTCCGCCGCGTGGGTCTGCGATGTTGCCGTGGATATGGAGACGGGCGAGGTGACCCTGTCGCGCGTCTTTGTCGGGCAGGATCAGGGGCTGGTCATCAATCCGGACGGGGTGCGACAGCAGATTCATGGCAACGTCAACCAGACCGCAGGCCGGGTGCTGACCGAAGACGTCAGCTTTGACGAGATCACGGTCACGCCCACCAGCTGGGCGACCTACCCGATCATGACGTTTCCCGAAACACCCGAGATTGAAACCCTGCTGATCGAACGTCCCGGCGACCCGGCGCTGGGTGTCGGTGAAAGCGCAGCCGTTCCCGCCGCCGCCGCCATCGCCAATGCCATCTTCGATGCCACTGGCGTGCGCATGCGAGAGGCGCCGTTCACCCCTGAGAAGATGCGCGCCGCCCTTGGGATCACGCCGACGGTCGCCTCCGCTCCGGTCCTGTCCGCGCCTGATGCGCCGGGCCTGACGCCTGTGAAATCCTGGGGAACAGGCCGCCTGCGTCCGCGCGCGCTGGCGATTGCGGCGGCTCTTGGCAGTGCGCTGACGGTCGGCGCCGTGGCCCTGCCTGTTGCCCGAGCGATCCCGGCAACATCCGCCCCCGGTGCCGACAGTTTCTCGCAGGCATTGCTGGAGCGCGGCGCGCAGGTCTTTGCCGCCGGGAACTGTGCCGAATGCCACACCGCCGAGGGGGGGAGTGCCAACGCGGGCGGTCGCCCGGTCGAGACCCCCTTTGGCACGCTCTACACCACCAATCTGACCCCCGACGCCGAAACCGGGCTTGGCCAATGGTCCTTTACCGCTTTTGATCGGGCGATGCGCAGGGGGATCAGTCGGGACGGCCATAACCTGTATCCGGCCTTTCCCTATACGGCCTTCGCCAAAATGAGCAGTGAGGACATGTATGCGCTCTATGGCTACCTGCAGACACTGCCGCCGGTGCGGGTCGAAACGCCGCAGGCGCAGATGATATTCCCGGCCAATGTGCGACCTGCGAACGTTGTCTGGAATGCACTGTTTCATCGTTCTCGCACGCTGGCGCCTGATCCGGAGCAGAGCGCCGCCTGGAACCGGGGCCGGTATCTGGTGGAGGCCACGGGTCATTGCAGCGCCTGCCATAGCCCGCGAAATGCCCTCGGGGCGGAACGCACTGGTACGGCAGCCTTGTCAGGAGCCATGGTCAAGGGTTGGTTTGCTCCGGCCCTCGCGGGGGCAGAGGCCGGGGCGCGCGGCTGGAACGAGGACAGCCTCTATGCCTATCTTCGGGAGGGGGTCTCCGCGAGTCGGGCAGCGGCCTCTGGTCCGATGGCCGATGTCGTGGCAAGCCTGTCGGCATTGCCGGATACGGATATTCGCGCCATGGCGACGTATCTTGCCTCGCGGGTCGAGGGTGGCGAACATGCGCCCGTTGCGCCCGCGTTGCCCGCCCGGCCCGATGCGACCCATAGGCTGTTCGAGAGCGCCTGCGCGACGTGCCACGAACCCGCTCTTGCGGGGTCAGTGACGGCCGCACATGTGCCCTTGGGGCAATCTATGGCGGTACGGGCGCCGACGTCTGAGGCGCTTCAGACGGTGGTCCGCGACGGGTTGCTGGCTCCTATGGATCTGGATCTGCGTGATATGCCCGCCTTTGGTGAGGACCTGTCAAAGGCGCAGATCGAATCACTCTCTGCCTATGTCCGCGCCCGCTATGCGCCGGATCTGCCAGCCTGGCCGTAAGGGGTGCGCTATATGCACAAAAACAAATCACGGAGGCATTCAGGGCGGTCACAGGAGGAAGAATTGCGCATTTTCTTCACGCCAACAGGCTGGACCTGCAGGGATTTAATTGTTAGTGTGCAAACAAATAAAGTTGAGACGGAGAAGAACTGAAATGCACTCGATCGAACAGGTGGATATCGCTGTTATCGGCGCCGGTCTGGGCGGCGCTGCTGCCATGGCGCTGCTGCATGATGCGGGCTTTTCTGTACAGACTTTTGAGCAGGCGCCCGAATTCACGCGTCTTGGTGCCGGCATTCATATCGGTCCAAATGTTATGAAAGTCTTCCGCAAGATCGGGCTGGAGGATCGCCTGGCGTCGATTGGATCGCACCCGGATTTCTGGTTCTCCCGCGATGGCAATACCGGTGACTATCTGTCGCGGATCGAGCTCGGTGATTTCGCGATCAAGGAATACGGTGCGCCCTATATCACCATCCATCGCGGTGACCTTCACGCCGAACAGATCGCTGCCCTGCCGTCGGATCGGCTGCATTTCGACCACCGCCTGACCGATATCGTGGAGCGCGACGACGACGTGATGCTGACCTTTGCCAATGGAAAACAGGTGCAGGCCAAGCTGGTCATCGGGGCCGATGGTATCAACTCCTTTATCCGCGAAAAGCTGCTCGGCGCAGAAAAGCCACGGTTCTCGGGCTGGGTCGGGCACCGCGCATTGGTCAATATGGACAAGCTGCGTGCCTCGGGTCTGGATTTCGAGCCCTGCGTCAAATGGTGGTGGGAACATTCACGCCATATCATGGCCTATGCGACCAAGGGCAACGGGTCTGAATATTACTATGTGACCGGTGTTCCGGTGGACGGCTGGGAACACGAGACCGGTTTTGTCGACAGCTCGCGCGAGGAGATGGAGGCGATCTTTGGTGGCTCCCATCCGGTCGTCAATGCGCTGATCGACGCCACCGAAGAGGTCACGAAATGGCCGTTCTGGAACCGCGATCCGCTGAACCTCTGGAGTCGCGGCCGCCTGTGCCTGCTTGGGGATGCCTGTCATCCGATGCGGCCTCATATGGCCCAGGGCGCCTGCATGGCGATCGAAGACGCGGCCGTACTGACACGCTGTTTGCTGGAAACCGGGACCAGCGCCTATTCCACGGCCTTTTCGATCTATGAAAATACCCGCCGCGAACGGGCCACCAAAGTGCAGACCATCTCGAATGCCAACACCTGGCTGAAGGAGCCTGAAGATCCGGCATGGGTCTATGCACACGATCCTTTAAGCGTTCAACTCGGCTAAGATCCCTCCCCGCTCGACAGCCTTGAACGCGCGCGGCCATTCGTTCTGGATGGTCGCGTTTTTTTATCGGGGCAATGCGCGACGGTCTGCGTCGCGTCATATTGCGACAGAAACACGCGCCCTGTCATCGCTTCCAGGAAATGCTGATCCTGCAGCCGGTCCATCACCGGGCCCTTGACTTCCGAGAGGTGCAGCGTCACGCCCATTTCCCACAACCTCTGATTGATGGCCTCCAGCGACTCCAGCGCACTGAGGTCGATGTCATTGACCGCCGAGCACTGTAGGATGACATGGCGAATTGCCGGGTCGCGGGTCACCCGCTGTTGCACCTGATCCTCCAGATAGCGGGCATTGGCAAAATACAGGCTCTCATCGACGCGCAGGGACACGACCGCGGGATCGGTGATCACATCATGGCGCAGGATATTCCTGAAATGCTCGGTTCCGGGCACCTGACCCACCTCCGCAATATGCGGTTTGGACGTGGCGTAAAGATGCAGCAGGATCGACACGCCAACGCCGACCGAGACGCCCGCCTCGACGCCGAGACCGAGCGTCACGACAATGGTGGCCAGAACCGCGGCAAAGTCAGCTTTGGAATAGCCCCAGCTGCGTCTCAGGATTGAAAAATCAACAAGGCTCAGCACTGCCACGATGATGGTCGCCGCCAGCGTTGCCTTGGGCAGGAAATAGATCAGCGGTGTCAACGCAAGGGCAGAAATGGCGAGGCCAACGGCGGTAAAGGCCCCCGCCGCGGGGGTCTGTGCACCGGCATCGAAATTGACGACGGACCGGGAAAAGCCGCCGGTGACCGGAAAGCCGCCGGTGAAGGCCGCCCCGAGGTTGGCGGCGCCCAGTCCAATCAGTTCCTGATCGGGGTCGATGCGTTGGCGTTTCTTGGCAGCCAGTGTTTGGGCAACGGAAATCGATTCCACAAAGCCGATGATCGAGATCAGGAATGCCGGCAGCAGCAACTGCCCCAGCAACGCCGGTGACAGGTCCGGCATGGTAAAGGGCGGCAGGCTTTGTGGGACCTCGCCGACGACGGCGACCCCATGATCTGCCAGGCCGAGGCCCCAGACTGCCAGCGTGGTGGCGACGACAACGGCGACCGGGCCGGTCTTGACCAGAACACCGGCCACCGCCTCGGCCACTCCGATCCGCTGCAACAGCGGCTTGAGTCCGGTGCGGACCCAGAACAGGACGCCCGTGGCGCTCAACCCGATCAATGCGGTGATCCAGTTCATCTGCCGTGCGTGCTCCACAAGGGAAAGCACCAGCTCCAACAAGTTGTGTCCTTGCGCCTCAATGCCAAAGATATGTTTCAGCTGGCTGGTGGCGATAATCAGCCCGGACGCAGTGATGAAGCCCGCAATCACCGGGTGGGACAGAAAGTTGGCGACAAACCCGAGACGGAACAGGCCCATCGCCAGCAACATCACTCCGGACAATCCCGCCAGTGACAGCGCCGCAACACCGTAGCCCATGGTGCCCTGCTCCACGATTGTGCTGAGCGCTGCCGCCGTCATCAACGAGACCACCGCAACCGGGCCCACCGCCAGCGTGGTGCTGGTGCCAAACACCGTATAGAGCAGGATCGGCACGATCGATGCGTAGAGCCCGGCCTCGGCCGGCAGGCCTGCCAGAAGCGCATAGGCCAGTGACTGCGGTATCAGCATGATCGTCACGATCACCGCCGCCATCAGGTCGTTGGAGAGGGCGGAGCGGTCATAGCTCCGCCCCCAGGTCAGGATCGGCAGGAAACTCTTCATGATCAGGGCTCGATTCTATCGCAATACAGCATCAGGGCGAGGTCAGCCGGAGCATGGGGCTTCGTGTCCAGTGACCTTGCGAGACAGTCAGATACCGTTCACGGGAACCTTGAGCATCGGCTTGCCATCCTTGTCCTTTGGTACCTCCCCTGCGCGCATGTTCACCTGCAACGAGGGGATAATGAGCTTTGGCATCGCCAGCTGGGCGTCGCGCTCGGTCCGAAACTTGATGAACTCTTCCCGTGTCTTGCTGCCCCCGACGTGAATGTTGTGCGCCTTTTCCTCGGCCACCGTGGTCTCCCACTGGATGGCACGGTCGTTGGGACCATAGTCGTGGCACATGAACAGGCGCATCTCGTCCGGCAGGGTCAGAACCTTCTGGATGCTGTCATAGAGCTGCCCCGCGTCGCCGCCCGGGAAATCGGCCCTGGCCGAGCCGCCATCCGGCATGAACAATGTGTCGCCGACGAAAGCCGCATTGCCCATCACATGCACCATGCAGGCGGGGGTGTGGCCGGGCGTGTACATGGCAAATCCCTGCAGGCCGCCAACCATATAGGTATCGCCATCCTTGAACAAAGCGTCAAATTGCGACCCGTCCCGTTGGAATTCGGTGCCTTCGTTGAAGATCTTTCCAAAGGTTTCCTGCACCACCATGATTTTCTCGCCGACGCCGATCTTGCCGCCAAGAGCGTCCTGCAGATAGGGCGCAGCACTCAGGTGATCGGCATGAACATGGGTTTCGATGATCCAGTCGACGGTCAGGCCGCGCTCCTTGACCTCGGCGATCAGCGCATCCGCGTGATCATAGGTGATCCGGCCGGCGGCATAGTCTATATCCATCACGCTGTCGATGATCGCGCAATGAGTGCTGCCCGGGTCCTTGACGATATAGCTGATGGTGTTCGTCGCCTCGTCAAAATGAGCCGAGACCTCGGGTTTGACATCCATGTTTACAGGGTAGGTCATACTGTGATCCTCCTTTGGGTCAGATGCACAAGCTCTTTGTGCCCTGACAATGTAGTTGGCGAAGTTTTCGCTGGAATGATCCCTGTCAATAGGGGGCGAAAAAGCACTGGACCGCGGCGCGGCCTTTTTGGGGTTCGAGCAGGCATCAGCCGCAGGATTTGCATGTCCGCAGGCCAAGGATGCGATAGAGCGGGCAGTTTCCGAGGGCAGCGGTGCCCAGCATCACCACACCCACCGCCACCAGTAATACCGTCGCAATCCGGCCCTCAAGCAGAGCCAGACCGCTGAGATACGGAGCTGCCAGCAAAATCAGCCCCAACACTGTCCGGGCCAACCGGTCGAATGTTCCCATATTCCTGATCATGTCGCGCCTCCTTCATAAAAGCCTACCCTTGAATAGCACCGTCACACGCGACTTCACGGTGACAATGTCACCAAGCTGCAGGATTTCCGTTATGCGTCATGATCCGCCAATTGCTGCAGTTGGGGGCGTTCAAGAATGTGGATGCGTCCTCGGGCCTGTTTGACCCAGCCGCGACGCTGGAATTCCTGGAGCTGTCTCGAAATCACCTCGCGCGCTGTTCCCAGCTCGACCGAGAGGTTCTGATGGGTCGCATCCACGTCGTCGCGCCCGGCAGACAGATCGATCAACCTTTTTGCCAGCCGCACGTCCATTCGTTGAAAGGCAACCTCGTCTATCATCAGGAAGAGATCGGTGATCCGTTTGGAGAATGCGGCAAATACAAAATCACGGAACGGTCGGGACTGTGCGACCAGCGTGTCGAAGACGTCGCGTGGGATCGCGGCAGCCGAAATATCGGTTTCTGAAATACCTTCGGCTGAATAGTCCTCATAGGCAAGAAGGCAGGCGGTTGTCAGCACGCAGCTCTGCCCGGCGTGAATACGGTAGAGGACGATTTCATGCCCGGTATCGGAGACTTGCTGAACCCGGACGGTCCCGTCCAGGAGAAACAGCATATTTTCGGGTGAATGGCCCGGACCGAAGATGGTCGTCCCTTTGGGCATGTGAACCACGGCGCTTCTGTTCAGCAGCATTTGTTTGGTGGGCGCGTCGAGTTGCGACAAACCTGGAAAACGCTCGACCCATTCTGTCACGTCATTCATGCCCGATAGTCCTTCGTGAAGCGGCGCAGGAGGCAGACCATAGAAACAAACGGAAGATATCGCAAATGGGGCGCTGCCCCCGGCCTGCGGCCTCCCCCGAGGTATTTCAGAAAAGATGAAATCATTTTGGCGCACCGGATGGCAATCGTTTCGGGGAGCGCTGTTGGTCTGCGGTAGGGGGACGGTTTCTGGAGAAGAGGAGCCGCTAGGTTTCATTGAATCGCCCCGGGTCTGCCGAAGACCTATAGCTTCATTTTACGCGACCATATCGAGTACGTCGCGCTGTGCATAGAAGTTCTCTTCGGCCTCTGCTGGCGGTATGTTTCCGATGGGGCCAAGCAGGCGTCTGTGGTTGAACCAATCGACCCAGCCGAGGGTGGCCAGTTCCAGATCCTGCATGTTGCGCCACGGGCCCTGACGATGAACCAGCTCGGTTTTGTAGAGACCG
>MPDC01000028.1 GCA_001874255.1 Alphaproteobacteria bacterium MedPE-SWcel | reverse complement strand
GGAGGATAGTGCGGAGGCGGGAGCGCCCCGCTTCCTGCCCCCCGTTCCCACGGTCCCGATCCCCCAACTGAAAAGGCCGCCCCGGTATGGCGCGGCCTTCCTTTTTGCATCTGGGTCCCCGGATTACTCGCCGCCGCCCAACTGGTGGACATAGGCGCTGACTGCGCGGATTTCTGCCTCGCTCAGGCGCGTGTCCCAGTTCGGCATCACCCCGTAGCGAGCGTTCCAGACCGTGTCATACAGGCTGTCGTAGTCGCCACCATAGAGCCAGATCGCATCCTTCAGGTTCGGGGCCCCCTGATAGATATCACCGGATGCATCCTCACCATGACAGGCGGCGCAATTGTCGGCAAAGACAGCTGCGCCCGCTGCAACCTGCCCGGCCTCCTGCGGCGCTGCAGACAGCGACATGACATAGTTCACAACCTGAGCGACCTCTGCCTTTTCCAGCAATCCGTCGCGGCCAAAGGCAGGCATCTCGGAATAATGCGCATCGTCACTCTCTTCGTTGCGAATGCCGTAGGACACCGTGGTGTGGATCTCCTCCATGCTGCCGCCCCAGAGCCAATCGTCGTCCAGCAGGTTCGGATAGCCCTTGGCCCCCGCCGCGCCGGAGCCGTGACACTGGGCGCACCAGGTGCGAAACACCGCCGCGCCGGAGGACACCGCATAGCCGGCCAGATCGGCATGATCCGGGATCGCCGCCAGCTCCAGCTGCTCCAACTGCGCGTTGACCGGCGCATTGGCGGTCTCGACCGCCGCGATCTCGGCTGCGACCTTGGCCCGCGACGACCACCCCATCACCCCCGAGGTCGCCTGACTGACCAGTGGCCAGGCCGGATAGGCGATCGAATAGGCCACCGCCCAGACGATGCAGGCGTAGAACATCCACAGCCACCAGCGCGGCAACGGGTTGTCGAATTCCTGTATGCCATCCCATTCGTGGCCGGTTGTGTTCGGGTCGCCCTCCTGAAGCTGAGAGCCTGCGGGCCTGGCCTGGTCATTCATAGCTGGGTCGCTCATTTCTGGACCTCCGATGGGCTGGCCGGATCCGCGGCGGGCTTGTCGGCATTTCGGAAGGGAATATTCGCCGTATCCTCATAGGTCCGGCTCGATCCCGGCCGAAATGCCCAGATCACCACGCCGGTGAAAAAGACAAAGAGAAACAGCAGCATCCAACTGTCAGCAAACTGACGAAGCAGGGAATAGGTATCCATGTATCTGTCCTCTCTCTAGCGGCTTGCGTCTGGCGTGAAGGTCGAGAAATCGACCAGCGTGCCCAGCATCTGCAGATAGGCGATCAGCGCATCCATCTCCGACACCCAGGGCTGGCCGTCAAAGTTGCGCACATTCACAGCCTCGCCATAGCGCTCGAGCAGCCCGTCATAGTCGCTGTCGGGATCGGCCTGAGCCCGGAAATCACGCTGCGCCTCTGTGATCATCTCGTCGCTGTAGGGCACGCCGACGATGGCATTCGTGGCCAGCAGATCGCCAATGTGGTCGCCGTCCAGCCGGGTCCGTTCGAGGAAGTCATACTTCGGCATCACCGACTCCGGCACCACCGCCTGCGGGTCGCGCAGATGATCCACATGCCATTCATCGGAATAGCGCCCGCCAACGCGCGCCAGATCCGGCCCGGTCCGCTTTGACCCCCATTGGAAGGGGTGATCATACATCGACTCGGCCGCCAGCGAGTAGTGGCCGTAGCGCTCCACCTCGTCCCGCATCGGGCGGATCATCTGGCTGTGGCAGACATAGCAGCCTTCGCGGATGTAGATGTCGCGCCCCGCCAGCTCGAGCGGGGTGTAGGGACGCATGCCCTCCACCTCCTCGATGGTGTTTTCCAGATAGAACAGCGGTGTGATCTGCACCAGCCCGCCGATGGTGACGACCAGAAACGAACAGATCAGCAGCAGTGTCGCGTTGGTCTCGAGGATTTTATGCTTGTCGAGAATAGCCATCTCTCCGGCCCTCCTTATTCAGCCGGGACCGCGACGGACAGGCTGGCCTCTTTGGCCGGCGCCCGACGAACGGTCATCCACAGGTTGTAGCACATGATCAGTGACCCGCTGAGGTACATCACCCCGCCCAGACCCCGCATCACATACATCGGCAGCTTGGCGGCGACGGTGTCGGCAAAGGACCACACGAGGAAGCCATTGGCGTCCACTTCCCGCCACATCAGGCCCTCCATGATCCCGGTCACCCACATCGAGGCCGCGTAGAGCACGATGCCGATGGTGGCGAGCCAGAAGTGCCAGCTGACCAGGCTCAGGGAGTAGAGACCTGTGCGCTTCCACAGCACCGGCGTCAGATAGTAGAGACAGCCGAAGGTGATCATGCCGTTCCAGCCGAGCGCCCCGGAGTGCACATGGCCGATGGTCCAGTCGGTGTAATGCGACAGCGAGTTCACCGCCCGGATCGACATCATCGGACCCTCAAAGGTCGACATGCCGTAGAACCCGACCGAGATCACCAGCATCCGCAGGACCGGGTCGGTGCGCAGCTTGTCCCAGGCGCCCGAGAGCGTCATCAGCCCGTTGATCATGCCGCCCCAGCTGGGCATCCACAAAACGATCGAGAACACCATGCCCAGCGTCGAGGCCCAGTCCGGCAGTGCGGTATAGTGCAGATGGTGCGGTCCCGCCCAGATATAGAGGAAGATCAGCGCCCAGAAGTGGATGATCGACAATTTGTAGCTATAGACCGGACGCTCTGCCTGCTTCGGAATGAAGTAGTACATCATCCCGAGGAAGCCCGCCGTCAGGAAGAACCCCACCGCATTGTGGCCATACCACCATTGCACCATGGCGTCCTGCACGCCCGGCCAGATGATCACCGATTTCGACCCCCAGATCGATACCGGGATGGTCAGGTTATTGACCACATGCAGCATTGCGACGGTGACGATGAAGGCGAGATAGAACCAGTTCGCCACATAGATATGCGGCTCCTTGCGTTTGATGATCGTGCCGAGAAAGACCGCGAGATAGGCCACCCAGACCACGGTCAGCCAGAGGTCGATGTACCATTCCGGCTCGGCGTATTCCTTGGATTGGGTGCCGCCGAGCAGATAGCCGGTGGCCGCCAGCACGATGAACAGCTGGTAGCCCCAGAACACGAACCAGGCCAGATTGCCGCCCCAGAGCCGCGCCGCCGAGGTCCGCTGCACCACATAGAAGGAGGTGGCGATCAGCGCGTTGCCGCCAAAGGCAAAAATCACCGCCGACGTGTGCAGGGGACGCAGGCGGCCAAAGTTGGCATAGCCTTCGGACCAGTCGAAATTCAGCACCGGAAAGGCCAGTTGAAAGGCAATGAAAGTTCCGACAAGGAACCCCGCAACGCCCCAGAACGAGGTGGCGATCACCCCGGCTCTCACCACGCTGTCGAAATAGTCCCCCGTCGCGACGGGAAGCAGCGGTTCATCCGTGTTGCGCAGCGTGTGGAGAAACAGACCGGCCGCGACCAACATCAGGATCACCGCATGCGTCTGGTAGGCCAGATCCCTGGCGTAGCCGGCGGCGATCATGAAGAAGACCGTCAAGACGCCAAGCCCTATCAGCTTGAGATAATTAGACATTTAATGCCCCTTTGAATGGTTCATCCGATTCGTTTCGGCACATGGATTTCGCCACATGAGCCTGTGTCGGACGTGATTTTCCACGCTCAGGATGCCAGCCGGGGCGGCGCGGCGCATTGATCTGCATCAAGATAGGCGCACCAAGGCTATGTCATGACTGCTTGCGACACGCGCCCTACGGTGTTCCGGCCGTGCGGTGTTCCGACTGTCCCCGCCTGCAGAAAGGGCAAGATCATGACCTATAAAACTCTTCTCACCATTCGCACCACTCCGGAGGGCGGCAGCACGGCGCTGGCACAGGCCGAGGCGCTGGTGCGCCGTCATGACGGCCACCTCGATGTGCTCTGCCTCGGCGTCGATCGCACCCAGGTCGGCTATTACGATGCCAGCGCCACGGCGATCGCGATCACCTCGATGCTGGAGCGCGCCCGTGCCGAAATGCAGCAGGTCGAAGCCGACACAGAGACCCGGCTGCGCGCCAGCGGCGTGCCCTTCGCGGTCGCGACGGCCCTGGCACCGCTGGGCGATCTGGCGCGGGTGATTTCACATCATGCGCGGTTCTGCGATCTGGTCATTTCCGATTTGCCCTATGGCGGCGATCAGGGGCCGGAGGCCGAGATCATCGTCGAAGCCGCCCTGTTCGAGGCCCGCACCCCGGTGCTCGCCCTGCCCGAAGGCCAGCTCTTGCCGGAGAATCTGAAAACCGTATTGGTCGCCTGGGACGAGAGCATAGAGGCGCTGACCGCCGTGCGCAAAGCGCTGCCCCTGCTGCAATCTGCGGATCTGGTACGGATTGCGGTGATCGACCCGCCGCAACACGGGATCGAAAGGTCCGACCCCGGTGGCATGCTCTGCCAGTTGCTGGCCCGCCACGGGGTCGCTTGCGAAGTGGATGTGCTCAGCAAGACCCTGCCCCGTGTCTCAGACGTCCTGCGCCGCCATGCGCTGGATACCGGTGCCGAACTGATCGTGATGGGAGCCTATGGTCATTCGCGCCTGCGGGAATCCATCCTGGGCGGCACCACGCGCAACATGCTGGAACACAGTACCCTGCCGGTGCTGATGGCGCATTGAGTGAGGCCTGGATGGCAATCGGCCGGCAGTGGACGGCGAGGTCTGGTCACCCGGCAGTGTATGGCCGGCCGTAGACGACAGGCAGCGGATGGCGGGCATCGGATCCATTTCCCCGGTGGAGCTCCCGCGCCCCCGGGTTGTCTGACCTTTGGTCAGCCCACACCTGAGCGGCTTGGGCTTGGCAGCCTGCCCCTTTCGGGGCAGGCTGCGCGCCGCATGGCCAAGGGCCATGCGGCGCCCCCTTCCACGCCCCCCTTCCGCGCCCCCCAGTTCACGAACCGAACCGGAGCCGAGCCGGAGCCAAACCGGTGCCGATCCGATGCAGCTCCGGTATGAGCTCAGTCGACCAGCCCACCGTCACTGTCGTCGCCGGCCTCTTCGATCAGGCGGCGCATGTCGGGCACGATGACATGCCGTTTGCCCTCCAGTCTGATCACCCCCGCCTTCTTTAGCGCCGTGATCTGCCTGCTCACCGTTTCCAGCGTCAACCCGAGATAATCCGCCATCGCCTCGCGGGTGAGCTTCAGATCGAAACTGACCGCACCGGGCATCTCTTCCGGCCCCGGTTCTGGTCCCAGTTCGGGCCCCAGTGAGGCATTCCGCCGAGCCAATATCGACATCAGGCTGGCGATTTTCTCGCGTGCGGTCTTGCGCCCGAGCACCAGCATCCATTCCCGCGCCGCGTCCAGTTCGTCCAGCGTCATTTCAAGCAGCCGCTGCGCAATATGCGGGGTCCGCACCATGAGCTCCTCGAATGGTTTCTTCCGAAAACAACACATCACCACATCCGTCGTGGCCACCACGTTATAGGCAGCCCCGGATCGCCCCGGACGGCCGACAAAATCGCTGGGCAACAACAAGCCGACCATCTGCGTGCGCCCGTCTTCCATCGTCTGGGTCAGCGTCGCGATCCCCGAAACGACAGAGCCGACAAAGGTCATCTGATCGCCGGACCAGATCACCGGCTGCCCTGCCTGAAAGCTGCGGTAGTATTTGATGACATTCAGCGCCTCAAGCTCATCCGCCTCGCACCGGGAACAGACAGCGCGGTGGCGGATCGGACAATCGGAACAGTCAAGCGATTGCATCTGGGCAGCGGACATAGGCACCTCGGGTTGATCTGTGTCAAGGCTGACGCCGAATTGTCGACCTAGCCTATTCCGATGATCGAAGATTCTCAATTGGCCCGGCTCGGACTTTTCGACGCAAAGGTCCCGCGCTACACAAGCTACCCGACCGCCCCCCACTTCTCCCCGGAGCTGGGGCCGGATCAGTTCGCGGACTGGGTCGGCGCCATTGCACCCGGAGCTGAAATCTCTCTCTACCTGCATGTGCCGTTTTGCCGGCGACTGTGCTGGTTCTGCGCCTGCCGCACCCAGGGCACCCAATCCGCCGCGCCCGTCCAGGCCTATCTGCAGGTTCTGAAACAGGAAATCGCTCTGCTGGCGCGTCACCTGCCTGCGGGCGTGCGACTGTCCCGGCTGCACTGGGGCGGCGGGACGCCGACGCTGCTGACACCGGAGATGATGACCGACCTGGCCGAGACGATCTTTGCCGTGGTGCCGATGGCCCCCGACGGCGCCTTCTCGGTGGAAATCGACCCGAACGAGATTGACGCACCCCGCCTTGACGCGCTCGCCGCAGCCGGGCTGACCCGCGCCTCCATCGGTGTTCAGGACTTTGACCCCGGGATCCAGGAAACGATCGGCCGTATCCAGCCCTTCGACGTCACCCGCGACGCGGTGACGATGATCCGGGAGCGCGGCATCAGGAGCCTCAATGCGGATATCCTCTTCGGCCTGCCTGACCAGACGCAGGCGCGGATGACCGAGAGCGTGCAGAAGCTCCTGTCCCTGTCTCCGGACCGGGTGGCGCTATATGGCTATGCCCATGTGCCCTGGATGGCGCGCCGACAGACCATGATCCCCTCCGACGCACTTCCGACCCCGCAGGACCGGCTGCGGCTGTTTGACACCGCCCGGCGCCTGTTTCTGTGGGATGGCTATGAGGAGATCGGCATCGACCATTTCGCAGCCTCCCATGATGGCCTCGCCACGGCCGCGCGCACCGGCGCCCTGCGGCGCAATTTTCAGGGCTATACCGATGATCGGGCCGATGTTCTGATCGGCCTCGGGGCCTCGTCGATTTCGCGGTTCCCCCAGGGCTATGCGCAGAATGCCCCCGCGACCTCGGCCTATACCAAATCCGTATGCGCGGGGCAGTTTGCCACCACCCGCGGTCACGTCTTTGGCGGCGAGGACCGCCTGCGCGGCCGCATGATCGAAGCCCTGATGTGCGACTTCGCAATCTCCGCCGCGGAGATCCTGTCGCAGCACAGAATTGACGCGGACCGCCTGAACGCCCTGTTTCGCAGCGCGGCAGAGGCCTTCCCCGAGATGATGGATATCGACAGGCACGGCCTCACCCTGCGCGCCGAAGCCCGTCCCCTGACCCGGATGATCGCCCGCCATTTCGACACCTACGACCTCAGCAAAGCAGGGCACAGCTCGGCAATCTGACCCGCGCCGCGTCAGCGGCGCCCGGCCCAACGGGCGAGGTGGCATTTCAATGCCACCGAGACGGGCGGGAGCTCCCCCCTCCGCCTTGGGGTCCGTCTTGGGGTCCGTCTTGGGGATTCGTCCTGGGTTTCGCCATTAGGGTCCGTCCTGGGGGTTCGTCCTGGGGGCCGTCTTGGCTCTTCTTGCCGTGCAGTCACATTGATTTTTCCTGGCGTCTACCCGGCAAAACACGAGGCCGCTCCCCGCCCTCCCCATCCGCACAGCGCAGGATACTGCGCCGTGCCGAGGGGTCACCAAAGCTGACCCATTGGGATCACCCGGCCGACACAGCCGAGAGCAGGCTTTGGGTATAGGCCTGTTTCGGCGCGGCAAAGATCTCCTCCGCCGGGCCGCTCTCCACCACGTCTCCGGCCTTCATCACCAGAATTTCATGCGACATCGCCCGCACCACATTGAGGTCGTGACTGATGAACAGATAGGCCAGCCCATAGCGCGCCTGCAGGTCGCGCAGAAGATCCACGATCTGCACCTGAACCGTCATGTCCAACGCCGAGGTCGGCTCGTCCAGCACCACCAGTTTCGGG
This sequence comes from Alphaproteobacteria bacterium MedPE-SWcel, assembly GCA_001874255.1. Classification (GTDB taxonomy): domain Bacteria; phylum Pseudomonadota; class Alphaproteobacteria; order Rhodobacterales; family Rhodobacteraceae; genus Epibacterium. Next base: position 38,277 of record MPDC01000028.1, on the reverse strand, counting down.
CGCAGCACCATGGCCCGTGCGATGGCAATCCGCTGCCGCTGACCGCCGGAAAACTCATGCGGGTAGCGGTCCATGGCGGCCGGATCAAGGCCGACCTCCTCCATCACTTCGACGACCAGATCCCGTGTCTGGCGATGCTGGTCGATGTCGTGAATGGCCAGCCCCTCGGCAATGATCTGCTGGCAGGTCATGCGCGGGCTGAGCGAGCCGAAGGGATCCTGAAACACGATCTGCATGTCCTTGCGCAGATGCCGCAGCTCCCGCGTGGACCCTTGCCGCAGGTCGCGCCCCTGAAACCGGACCTCGCCCTCGGAGGCGATCAGGCGCATGATAGCCAGCGCCATCGTGGTCTTTCCGGAGCCAGATTCGCCGACGATACCAAGGGTTTCGCCCGCACGGACAGAGAGCGACATGGGGTTCACCGCCTTGACATGGCCAACCGTGCGCTTCAGCAAACCGCGCTGGATCGGAAACCAGACCTTGAGATCGCGGGTGGACACCAGCTCTGCCGCGCCCGGCGGAATGGGCGTCGGACGCCCCGAGGGTTCCGCCGCCAGCAGTTTTTGCGTGTAGGGGTGCTGCGGGTCGGCAAAAAGGGCGGCGGTCGGGCCTTCCTCGACGATTTCACCCGACTTCATCACGCAGACCCGATCGGCAATGCGGCGCACGATCGACAGGTCATGGGTGATGAACAAAAGCCCCATCCCCTCGCTGGCCTTCAGCTCGGCCAACAGGTCGAGGATCTGCGCCTGAATGGTCACATCCAGCGCCGTCGTCGGTTCATCGGCAATCAGCACATCCGGCTTGTTGGCCAGCGCCATGGCGATCATCACCCGCTGGCGCTGCCCACCGGACAGCTGATGCGGATAGGCCCCGAGACGGCTTTCGGCGTCCCGGATGCCGACCTTGTGCAACAGATCGAGAATGCGGCTTTTGGCGGCATCGCCGGTCACCCCCTGATGCAGGGCCAGCGCCTCTCCCAGTTGTTTTTCAATCGAATGCAGCGGATTGAGCGAGGTCATCGGCTCCTGAAAGATAAAGGAGATGTCATTGCCACGCACCCCGCGCAGGGTCCGTTCATCGGCGCCGATCATTTCCTGCCCGTCATAGGTGACAGAGCCCTCGACGATGGCGCTGTCCCCCAAGAGCTGCACCGTAGACAGGGCAGATACCGATTTGCCGGAGCCGGATTCCCCCACCAGCGCCACGGTCTCGCCGCGCGCCACCGAAAACGAAACGCCCCGGACCGCCTCGGTCAGCTGGCCGTCCTGACGAAAGGAGACGCGCAGATCTTTGACCTGAAGGATGGCAGTCATGAAAAGGTCTTTCTCGGGTCAAACGCATCCCGCACGCCCTCAAAGATGAAGACCAGCAACGAGAGCATGATGGCAAAGGTGAAGAAGGCGGTGAAGGCCAGCCAGGGCGCCTGCAGGTTCTGCTTGGCCTGCAGGGTCATCTCGCCCAGCGAGGGCGCCGAGGACGGCAGGCCGAAGCCGAGGAAATCCAGCCCCGCCAGCGTGCCGATGGTGCCGGTGACGATGAAGGGCAGCATGGTCAGCGTCGCGACCATCGCATTGGGCAGCATATGGCGGAACATGATGGTCATATTGCCCACCCCCAGCGCCCGCGCCGCGCGCACATATTCAAGGTTGCGCGCGCGCAGGAATTCGGCCCGCACCACCCCCACCAGCGAGGTCCAGCTGAACAGCACCATGAGGAAGACCAGCAGCCAGAATCCCCGCCCGAGGATCGCGAACATGATGATGATCACATAGAGCGTCGGCGTTGCGGACCAGATTTCAATCACCCGCTGGAAGATCAGATCCAGCCAGCCGCCGAAAAAACCCTGTATGGCGCCGGCAAAGATGCCGATCAGCGTCGAGATCCCGGTGACAATCAATGTGAAGACAATCGACAGGCGGAACCCGTAGATCACCCGCGCCAGCACGTCGCGCTTGGTATCATCGGTGCCCAGCCAGTTCTGGCGATTGGGGGGAAGCGGCGCGGCGCCGGGACGGTCCACCGGCGTGTCGAAACTATAGGGGATCGGCGGCCAGAGCGCCCAGCCCTTGTGAAAGTCCTCGGCCTGATAGGCGCCCGCGTCGATCTCGGCGAGAATGCCGTCGGGATCGTCGAAACAGTCCAGCATGCCGCCCGATGCGATCAGGCATTTGACCTCCGGGTCGCGGTAGACGGCCTCGGTCTGGAAGTCGCCGCCGAAATCGGTCTCGGGGTAGAAATTCCAGATCGGGGTGAAATAGTCGCCCCGGTAGTTGACCAGGATCGGTTTGTCATTGGCAAGCACATCGGCCATCAGCGACAGGCCGAACAGCACCACGAAGATCCGCAGCGACCAGAGCGCCCGGCGGTTCTTGCGGAAATTGTTCCAGCGCCGCTGGTTGAGGGGGGACAATGCCATGGCTCAGCCCTCTCTCTTTTCAAAGTCGATGCGCGGATCGACCAGCACATACATGATGTCCGACAGGATCCCCACAACCAGCCCCATCAGGCCAAAGATGAAGAGCGTGCCGAACACGATCGGATAGTCCCGCGCCACCGCGGCCTCGAACCCGAGACGCCCGAGCCCGTCGAGCGAAAAGATCGTCTCGATGATCAGCGAGCCCGAAAAGAAGATCGAGATGAACACGCCGGGAAAGCCCGCGATCACAATCAGCATCGCATTGCGGAACACATGACCATAGAGCACCCGGTTTTCCGTCAGCCCCTTGGCACGGGCGGTCATCACATATTGCTTCTTGATCTCGTCGAGAAAGGAGTTCTTGGTCAGCAGGGTCAGGGTCGCAAAGGCCGAGATCGTCGAGGCCACGATCGGCAGGGTGATATGCCAGAAATAATCGCCGATCTTGCCCAGCAGGCTGAGCTGGTCCCAGTTTTCTGAGGTCAGACCGCGCAGCGGGAAGATCTGCCAGTAGGAGCCGCCCGCCAGAAGCACCAGCAGCAGGATCGCAAACAGGAAGCCGGGAATGGCATAGGCGGCGATGATCACCGCACTGGTCCAGCTGTCGAACCGGCTGCCATCGCGCAGCGCCTTTTTCACACCGAGCGGGATCGAGATCATATAGGCGATCAGCGTCGACCACAGCCCCAGCGAGATGGACACCGGCATTTTCTCCAGCACCAGATCTATGACGCTGATATTGCGGAAATAACTCTCGCCGAAATCCAGCCGCATATAGCTCAGCATCATATTGAAAAAGCGCTGCAGCGGTGGTTTGTCAAAGCCGAATTCGCGCTCCAGCTCCTCGATGAACTCGGGCGGCAGGCCACGGGCCCCGGCATATTGGCTTTCGGCCTGGCCTGCGGTTTCCGCGCCCGCATCATTCGCGGCCCCCGAAAAGCCGCTGAAGACGTCGCCGCCGCCCTCGAGCCGGGCAATCATCTGTTCAACCGGCCCGCCGGGGACGAATTGCACCAGTGCGAAATTCACCACCATGATGCCGATCAGCGTCGGGATCACCAACAGCAGCCGTCGCAGAATGTAATTCAGCATCAGGCGATCACCTCAGCGCGCCGGCATCGCGCAGCGCTTTGGCCTTTTCCTCGTTGGACCACCAGAAATCGAGATATCCGAGCGCATAGGGCGGGATCACCTCCGGGTGTTCGTATTGGTCGTAATAGGCCACCCAATGATCGGGATTGTACCACAGCGGGATCATCGCGAATTCGAAGCGCAACGCCCGGTCAAGCGCCCTCAGGCTGGCTTCTTCCTCCTCGCGGGTCTGGGCCTGCAAAGAGATGTCGATGATCCGGTCCACCAGAGGCGACGCGAGACCTGCGGGGTTGAACAGTGAATACTCCGCCGCCTCGGAGCCGTAGTATTGCGCCAGACCGGTGCCGGTGCCGAGGAAGGCCGCATAGCTCTCGACCACCATATCATAGTCCCGCGCGCGTTCGCGGCTGGTGAATTGAGCGGTATCGACGACATCGAATTTCACCGCGATGCCAAGACTGTCGAGATTGGCCACATAGTTCTCCATCACCGAGCGCGTCGTCGGGGAGGAGGAAGAGGAGAACAGGAATTCCAGTTCAAAGGGGGCGCCATCGGGCCCGACCCGCTTGCCATCATCGCCCACCGTATATCCGGCCTCGTCCAGCAGTTTGGCGGCCTTGCGGGCGTTGCGGCGATCAAACAGGCGCGAGGCATCAGAGGTCGGCGGCACATAGACCTCTTCGGTCAGCATCTCCGGCGGCACCAGATCGCCGAGCCCCTTCAGCAGCTCCAGTTCCGCGCCTTCGGGGACACCGACGGCCATCAGCGGCGTGTCCTGGGTATAGGAGGACCGGCGCTGGAACAGCCCATAAAGCAGGCTCTCGTTCGACCATTCAAAGTTGAAGGCCAGCGCCAGCGCCTCGCGGACACGGGTATCCCCCAGCTTCGGCGAGGCGAGATTGAAGACGATGCCAGAGGGCGTCGGCGGAGACCCATTGGTCAACTCTTCGCGTTTGATATGGCCATTGGCGACCTTGGGGAAGTCATATCCGGTCGCCCATTTCTTGCTGTCGCCCTCGGCCCGGAAGGTATATTCGCCCGCCTTGAAGGCCTCGAAGGCGGCGGTGTCATCGGCAAAGATCTCCAGCCGGATGGTGTCGAAATTGTTGCGCCCGGCATTGATCGCCAGATCCTTGCCCCAATAGTCCGGATTGCGCTTCAGCACGATGCGGCGCGACAGGTCGATTTCGTCGATGACATAGGGGCCGGAGCCCGTCGGCCCCTCGATCCAGGTCTCATTGAGCTGCTGGCCGGTCTCTTCGAACCATTTCTTCGACCAGACGGTCACGCCACCCACCTGTTCGATCATGCTGCGGCGCGACAGGCCTTCGGCAAAGTAGAACTTGATCGTCAGATCATCGATCACCTCGACCTTGGGAATGCGTTTGCGCACCGCCTCGGCGTAGGTTTTCAGCCCCTGATCCAGAAGCAGATTGTGACTGAAGGCAACATCATGCGCGGTCACCGGCGAGCCATCAGAAAACCGCGCTTCGGGGCGCATGTGGAAGATTACCCAGCTCTTGTCCTCGGGGTATTCGACGGTCTCGCACAGCAGGCAATAGGCCTGACCATAGACATCGGCCGGAACCAGCGCGGTCGGCGCTTCGCCCAGCAGGCTCTCGTAGGGGTAGACGGAAAACAAATGCGCCCGGCCCTTGCCCGAATAGGGGTTCATACTGTCGAGCGTGCCGACAAAGGCGATCGAGATCTCGCCGCCCTTGGGGGCCTCCGGGTTGACGTAGTCGAAATGCGGAAAGTCCGCCGGATAATCGAGATCCCCGTAGAAGGAATAGCCGTGGCTCTGGATCAACGTCTCGTCGGCCGCGCGCGCCGAGAGGCTGGCCGCCAGCAGCGCCGCCACCGACAGCACTCCCGCGCCCAGAGCAGAGGGGATCCAGGATCGGTCCCGGCGGGATGCAATGGCCCTGGCCCTTGGGTGCATACGTCTGTCGGTCATCTGCTATATCCCCTTGCTTATGCGGCACCGCGCGGCGGCGCCTTTTGTATTGTCTCTCAAGGTAAATGTCGGACGGCTTTGGTTTCAAGCCGAGAATGCGCCCTCGCGGTGAATTGAAAGTCAAAGATCACCGGTTTGCAGCGATGACCGGCCCGGCGGCCGCCCTGCGCGACGGGCTCCGACACCCAAAGGCACAAAAAAGGCCGCAGCATCCGCCACGGCCATTTTCGCAATTCATCAGTCCGGCCCGAGTTCTGACCTGAATTCTGACCTGAGTTCTGACCTGAATCCTGGCCCGAGTTCTGACCTGAGTTCTGGCCTGAACGGCGGGTTGCGATCAGATCACTCTGCGATCAGATCACTGGCCCACACTGTCCAGATAGGCGATCAGGTTGACCCGGTCGCCAACTTTCTTCAGCCCGGCAAAGGACATGCTGGTGCCCGGCGCATAGGCCGACGGCTTGGTCAGGAAATCGTTCAGATGCTCGGGCGACCAGACACCGCTCAGGCTGCCAACGGCGCTCGAATAGCCAAAGCCCGCAACAGCGCCCTGTTCGCGGCCAACAACACCGTCGAGGTGCGGGCCGGTGGTGTTGGTGCCGTCGAGCTTGTGGCAGGCAGAGCATTTGCGGAATACTTTGGCGCCTTTTTCGACATCGGCCTCTGCCATCAGCGTTGCAAAGTCGACTTCGGGCTCGTCGCTTGCCCCACCCGCATCCGCAACTTCGATGACGTAGGACGCCTCGCCGTGTGCATCAACATGGTAGAGTTCCTCTGCAACCCATTTGCCCAGAAGGAACACAAGAAACGCGCCGCAGAAGCCTGCAGTCGCCTTGGTGAGAGTCATCGTGTCAAACATGATAGCGAGTCCATTTCAGCTGTCTCGTTGGCTGTCTAAGGCTTCCCCTTACAACTGGCAAGGTATAGACACCGCGACTAAACGACCAATTCCCCAAGTTTTTGCAAAGATGACGCAGACATGAGACAGAAAATCGCGATCCAGGGCGAGTTGGGCTCCTACAGCCACGAAGCTTGCCGCAACAAACGGCCCGAAATGGAGGTGCTGCCCTGTCGCGGTTTCGAGGACGCGATCAACGCTGTGCGCTCCGGCGAGGCCGAACTGGCGATGCTGCCGGTGGAAAACACCACCTACGGCCGCGTCGCCGATATTCACCGGCTGCTGCCCCATTCCGGGCTGAAGATCATCGACGAGGCCTTTGTCCGGGTGCACATCAATCTGCTTGCCGTGCCGGGGGCGACGCTGGAGGGGGTCCGCGAGGCGCATTCTCATCTGGTGCTGCTGCCGCAATGTTCCAAATTCCTGCAGGAACATGACATCCGGGGCCGGGTCAGCCCCGACAATGCCCGCGCCGCCCGCGAAGTGGCGGAACTGGGCGATCCCAGCCAGGCCGCGCTGGCCTCGGAGCTGGCGGGGGAGATCTACGGGCTGAACGTGCTCGCCCGCCATATCGAGGATCAGGGCAACAACACCACCCGATTCCTGATCATGTCGCGCGACGCTGACGATAGCCGCCGCGGCGAAAACGGCATGATCACCAGCTTTGTCTTTCAGGTCCGCAACATTCCCGCCGCGCTCTACAAGGCGATGGGGGGCTTTGCGACCAATGGCGTCAACATGACCAAACTGGAAAGCTACATGGTCGGCGGCTCCTTCACCGCGACGCAGTTTTATGCCGATATTGACGGACACCCCGAGGATGCGAATGTGAAGCGCGCGATGGAGGAGCTGGCCTATTTCACGACCAATGTGGAAATACTCGGCACCTACCCCGCCGACCGCAAGCGGTGACGACGCGGGGTTTCCGCCACCCGTAGCTGCCGCCAGTGTCCGCTACCCGTCACTGCACCCCGTGCCCGTCGACCGAAACTACCACCCGAAACTGCAGGTCTGTCAGTCACCCGTGACGACTGCCAGTGACGACTGCCCGAACGGCCACCCGTAGCTGCCACCCGCAACTGCCGACCCGTCAGGTTGCCCGCTCAGGCCGAGAGGTCCTGCCCCTCTGTGGCCATACGCGCAAATTCCCCAACGCGCTGGCTGAATTTGCGGTTCAGCTTGCCACGCGCCAGCTTCAGAGATTGCACCATCAGGCGGGCGGCAAGGGTCTTGGGCGACAATTCAATGCGCACGGTCATGCGGGTCCGGCGCGGTGACAGCGCCAGCAGTTCAACCTTCATGTCGCCCGTCATGCCATTGCCCGCCGCATGCAGAACGATTAAGGTCGGCGCATCGCATTCCGCAACCGAAAGCCGCATCTCGCGCTGGGTGCCCCGGAACTCAAACCCCACATCCCAGGCCAGGTCGGAGATGGCGTCCGTGGAGCCGCTGCAGCGCTGCACCTCGATCCCGCGCCGCAGGGCGGACCGCTCAAAGCTATCAAAATCCGTGACCGCGGCGAACATCTTCTCGATCGGGGTGTCGATGTCTTGTTTGGTTTCGAAATGCATGATTGGCCTGCTCCGTTCCCGGTCGCCCGCGCGCATTGGGGCGACCTCTGATTTCCAATATAGCCTATGGCGATTACCCGAGTGTATCCGCAACCCAGTTTTCCAGCAGAAAACCGGCAATCGCCCCTTTTCGTGGCGGCCGGACCTTCGGGTGCTCGCCTGCGAAGACATCCATGACCTCCTGACGGCTGAGCCAGAAGGCCTCGTCGATTTCGGTCGGGTCGATCTCGATCTCGTCGCTCAATGCCTGCCCGTGGCAGCCAAGCATCAAGGACATGGGAAAGGCCCAGGGCTGACTGGCGAGATAGGCCACAGCGCCGACCTTGACGCCGGCCTCTTCCATGACCTCGCGCCGCACGGCGGCCTCCATAGTTTCTCCCGGCTCGACAAAGCCTGCAAGCAGAGAATACATCCCCTCCGGCCAGCCCGGAGACCGCCCCAGCAGCACCCTGTCGCCGCGGGTGATCAGCATGATGACAACCGGATCGGTGCGCGGGAAATGGGCGCCGGAACAGCTGTCGCAGCGGCGTTGCCAGCCCGCCTGCTCGATCCGGCTGGGCGCGCCGCATCGGGCGCAGAACCGATGGCTGTCATGCCAGCTCAGCATCGCCTTGGCGGTGGTCGCCAGTTCGGCCTCACGCGGGGTAAGCAGCGTCATGACCCGGCGCAGCTCGGAGAACACGCAGGCAGAGGGCAAATCCGGGTGCTGCTGTTCGCTGGGGTCGAGAAAGGTGTTCAGCGTCGAAAGGTCGGTATCTTCCGGCTCCCAGGCGCTGATGTCGACGGCAAAATACCCGGCCCCCGTCTCGCTGCGGCCCAGAAACAGGGCCTGATCCCGCTGGCCCGCCACAAGGTCATGGGTGGCCGCAAGTGTTGCAAGGGATTCGGCCTGCACGGTGGTCTCGGAGGTGGTCTGAACGGAGGTCACGGGGGCGGTCTGCACGGCGGTCTCGGGGGCGGTCTCCGGGGTGGGCTCGGGGGCGACATCCGGGGTGAACTCTGGCCGCAGACACAGCGGCTTGCCGCGCCAGAACAGCAGTACCCGAGCGGCCTCTTCCCCCTCCGCATGCCAAAGCGCGTCCAGCGCCTCCGGGTCGCTGCGCAGCTGCGCTGCACGATCCAGACCGCTGCCGCCAAACGTGACCTGCTCTGCCCGCTTCATCGCTGTCGTTCCCTCATTCCGGCCCCGCCCCTGCGGCGATCACATTGTTGTTACTCGCATTTTCGATCAACGAGCCGTCCTGCCTCGGCTCGCCCCCCACAGGCGATGCCGCATTCCAGATCCCGACTCAAGCATAAATGCCACAATTCACAATTTCTGAAAAAAACCTGAAAGAGGGGGTTCCGCCACCGCCACAAGCCTGCTCTTCTCTTTGTTAACGAATTGGATGCGCCGCAGACGCTTTCTCTACCGAAGCAGAGGTCCGGCGCCACCCAACGACCTGAATGGCATGAGATGACGGGACCAGTTTTGGTGCAGCGCCGATGAAGCGCGCCAGCGACGGAAAGACGAAAAGAGCAGGCCGGCTGCGGCTGCTGGCGACCTCGGATGTGCACAGCAATCTGCTCAGCCACGACTATTATGCCGATGCCCCCAACCCCGGATTTGGCCTGAGCCGCACCGGCAGCCTGATCGCGCAGGCCCGGGCAGAGACCGAAGCAGAGGCCGGGATTTCGCTTTTGCTGGACAATGGCGACTGGCTGCAGGGCACGCCCCTGGCCGAGTCCGAGACCCGGATACATGGCAATGCGCCGCCCGCCGTTCAGGCCTTTGAGCTGCTGGGTTATGACGCGGTGGGGCTGGGCAATCACGAATTCAACTTTGGCCTGAATGTCCTGACGCAGGCGCTGATGGCTTTGTCCTGCCCTGCACTCTGTTCCAATCTTCGCACTGTCGGGACGACGCCGGATCTGCCGCTGCGGCGCCAGCTGCTGCTGTCGCGCCGGCTGCCCGGAGCCGGAGAGGATACGCCCCCGGTCCGCATTGGCCTGTTCTCGGTCCTGCCGCCCCAGACCATGATGTGGGACGCAGATCACCTGCGCGGGCGGGTCGAGATCGATGATATGGTGGACTGCGCCCGCAGCACCATCGCCAGCCTGCGCGCGGCCGGCGCCGATGTGATCGTGGCGCTGGCCCATACCGGCCTGGGCCCCGCAGAGCACAGGCCGTTCATGGAAAACGCCCTGCGGCCGATCACCGCCCTGCCGGGGGTCGATGCGGCCGTTGGCGGCCATACGCATCTGCTTTTGCCGTCAGAAGACGGACCCGTTGAGGATTCCGGTGAGGATCCCGGTGAGGATCTGGGCATTCCGGTTGTGATGCCCGGCTCCGGCGGGTCGCACCTCGGGGTGATCGACCTGTCGCTGGAACTGCGCGACGGGCGCTGGGTGATCGCCGATGCCGACTGTGGCCTGCGCGCGGTCAGCGCCCGCACCCCCGAGGGCGTGGTGCCGCTGGTGCCCGAAGCCCCCGCATTGGTGGGCGGGCTGGCCGCGGCCCATCTCCGCACCCGCACGGTCATGGCGGAACCTGTCGGGCTGGTCCCGGCACCGCAGCATTCCTATTTCACCTTCTTCGAACAGGACCGGGCGCTGGCGCTGAACGCCGCCGCGCAGGCCGCAGCCGTCCGCCCCGTGCTTGCCGCCTCCGGCAGCGCCGATCTGCCGCTGCTGTCCGCCGTGGCCCCGGCCAAATTCGGCGGCCGCGCCGGACCGCGCAACTATACTGACGTGCCGGCCGGCGTCCTGTCCCGCCGCCATGTTGCCGACCTCTACAGCTATCCCAACGAATTGCGCTGTATCATCATTGACGATGCGGGCCTGCGCGACTGGCTGGAAATGTCGGCCGGTTTCTTCAATCACCTCCGCCCTCCCTCCAACGGTCCCGCCTCCAACGGCCCCGCCACCCTGCTCGCCAACCCGGAGCGCGCCGGACATAACTTTGATGTCATCTTCGGGCTGGAGTATGAAATTGACCCGACGGTGCCGGCCGTATTTGATGCCGAGGGCCATCGGGTCGCCGCCGCGCGCCCGGAAGCCGAGGGCCGAATTCGCAACCTGCGCTGGCAGGGCGAGCCGATCCGGCCGGGACAGCAATTCGCCGTCGCATTCAACAGCTACCGCAGCAGTGGCGGCGGCAATTTCCGCATGTTGAGCAATGCGCCGCTTGTGCCGCTGCCGCCGCAAATGGTCCGCGAAGCGATCGCCGCCTATGTCAGCGGCATCCTGCCACGGGACCCTTTGGCCGCGCAGCCCTACCCCTGGCGCTTCAGCCCCGATCTGGGGGTAGAGGCCATCGCGCTGACCGGCCCCGGTGCCCGCGCCTTCCTGCACGATTTGCCCGAGGCCATCGGCGCCAGTGCCGAAGTGACTGAAAACGGGTTTCTCTCGCTAAGGCTCTCGCTCTGACCGTCCTCTCTCCCTGACCGTCTCACTGACCGTCCTCTCCCTCCCTGCCCTGTCCCTCTGACTGCCCTACCCCTGTGATCGTCCTGTGCCTTTGGTCGGAAAGGGCCCGTCGCGCTGCACGGCGCCCCGATTGCAAATCCACAGCAGAGCGGTTGTCATTTTTGGATCACTTCCCTATATCGGGATTCGAGGGGTTGGCGCGGGCAAGTGCCTCGCCAACCTGGTCAGGTCCGGAAGGAAGCAGCCACAACGAGTCCCACTTGGGTCGATGTCCAGCCTCTCACTTCATCAAAGCCCCGCCCCCGGCGGGGTTTTGTGTTTCCAGCCCCCAATTGCCGCAGCTCCGGGTTTGCCGATAGGGATGTCGCGCGAAATATGGATGCCGCGCGAAATATGGAGGCCGCGCGAAATCCGGCCGGCCGCAAAGATCCCGTTGACGACTCAAGCGCATGCCCGCTACCCATGTAGGTGATGGTTCCCAAACCCCAAGATATGGTGGTGCGGGATGAAAAGGGAACATGGTGCGGCTCTGGAAGACTTTCCCAGAGGTCAAGTCCATGACTGCCCCCGCAACTGTAAGCGGCGAGCAACCCGGTATGACCACTGGCCACAGAGGCGCCCCCGCGCGCCTGGGCCGGGAAGGACCGGCACGCAGCGACCCGCAAGTCAGGAGACCTGCCATCACCGTTGAAACCTGAACTCGGGCGGGGTGCCCTGGTGGGGGTCCGATGGTCGCGCGTGGTGTCATGTCAACTGCGCCAAACCCGCCGGGGTCTCTGTCCAGACAGTGCCTTTTGCCCGCGACATCACCTGCGCGGAGGGCGCGATGACCAAAACCACCCCATCAACCCACGATATTGTGGCCACCACCTGCCTGCATCTGGGGCGCCCCTGCCCCGCCGCCGAGCGCATGTTGCGCGCCCTTGCAGACGCTCTGGACAAGGCGCGCAGCGTGACCCGCGACGATTTCGAGATCACCGGAGAGAGTCGGCTTGACGGCTGCGAGAAGGCCTGCCCGGCGCGGTTCACAGCGCGTCACGACCGCATTCGCGTGTTCTGCGATGTTGCCTCCGCCACGGATATTGCCGCATTGGACCGGTTTGCCGACACCATGCTGTCGCCCACGGCCCTGCCCGCTGCGGTCTTCTGTACGGTCCGCGATGTGACGGAATTGCCCCGTGCCTTTGGCGAGGCCCGCCCGCTGCGCCGCGCCGACGCGCCACTCGGCCAGCCCCGTGGCCAACGCGGCCAGCCCCGTGGCCAACGCAGCCAGTCCTGTGGCCAAACCGGCAACCAGCCCTGCGAGAGCCGCAGCACAAACAGCCAAGGACGCGACGGGCCGGTGCGACCGCGAGTGCTCTCCTAGATCGTCGGAGGCTAGATCGTCGGAGGCTAGGCCGTCAGGAGCCAGACCGACTCGTCTGGAGGCAGGGTCTGGAGGCAGGGTCCGGGGGGCAGGGTCCGGGGGGCAGGAGCGTCGGGGGCTAGATCGTCGGGGGCTAGATCGTCGGGGGGCAGGACCGGGATCCGGCCGCGGGCGGGTGCAGGGTCTGTGGCGTGGCGCTGCAGGCCCAGTCCATCTGTTCGTCGGTTTCCACGGCGCAGGCCCGGATCTGGCGCAAGCGGACCAGCGCGGCCTTGGGGTCCTCGCCCGCCTCGATCATCAGCCGCAGGGTCGCCATGCCCGAACGGCCGCAGCCACCGCGACAATGCACCAACACCCGGCCGCCACCGGACAATGCCTGCCGCGCAAGAAGGCTGACCTGGCTCCAGCGGTCCTCGGTGTCGTCATCGGGGATCTGGAAATCCTCGATCGGCAGATGGAACCAGCGGCTCCCCAGCCCCTGAATATCGGAACCCAGCGTTTCGATTCCCATGATCACATGCTCGACCCGGGTGGTCAGAGTGATCACGATCGACGGGCGCCATTCCCGAATCAGGCGCAGATCTTCCTTGTAATCCCCCCCTGCTCCCGGGGCCGGGCTGAGCGCGAGAATCCCCTCGCCGACGGACAGGGCGTGCAGCGCCAGCGCCCGGCGCCGGCTCTTTGTTTTGCGTTGGACCAGACGCGGGGCGGCGCCTGATGACTGCAGGTCGGACAGATTTACCATTTAATTCCCCCAAGAGGCGCGGCGCGTTGAAACCGCGATACTACGCCTGTAACCATAGCCGCGGCACGGCCACAGCGGGTAGTCTTTTTTGCGCGTGATCGTAAATGCTTTGTCACGGGGTTCCGGAGGTCGCAAGAGCAGTGGACGAACGCCGCCCTGCGCCGTAGTTTGCAGCAAACCCAGCTCATCGCACACGAATCCGGGGCCGCTGCCCTGGTGCTGTGCCCCCAGTTCATCCGAAAGGCCCTCATGAGCGAGCAAAGCCCCGAGACCTCCAGCGGCCAATATCAGGTGCTGGCGCGCAAATACCGGCCCGAGACCTTTGCCGATCTGGTCGGTCAGGACGCCATGGTGCGCACGCTGAAGAACGCCTTTGCCGCCGACCGGATCGCGCAGGCCTTTATCATGACCGGCATCCGCGGCACCGGCAAGACGACCACCGCGCGGATCATCGCCAAGGGCATGAACTGCATCGGGCCCGATGGCACCGGTGGCCCCACGACAGAGCCCTGCGGTCAATGCGAGCATTGCCTGTCCATCATGGAGGGCCGCCACGTCGACGTGATGGAGATGGACGCGGCCTCGCGGACCGGGGTCGGTGACATCCGCGAGATCATCGACAGCGTTGCCTATCGCGCGGCCTCGGCGCGCTACAAGATCTATATCATCGACGAAGTCCACATGCTCTCGACCTCAGCCTTCAACGCCCTGTTGAAGACCCTGGAAGAGCCGCCTGCGCATGTGAAATTCATCTTTGCCACCACCGAGATCCGCAAGGTGCCGGTGACGGTGCTGTCCCGGTGCCAGCGTTTTGACCTGCGCCGGATCGAGCCGGAGGTCATGATCAAGCTGCTGCGCAAGATTGCCAGTGCCGAGGCGGCCGAGATCGCCGAAGACGCGCTGGCGCTGATCACCCGTGCGGCGGAAGGCTCGGCCCGGGATGCGACCTCGCTGCTGGATCAGGCGATTTCCCATGGCGCCGGCGAGACCACGGCCGAGCAGGTCCGGGCGATGCTGGGGCTGGCCGATCGGGGCCGGGTTCTCGACCTGATGGACATGATCCTGCGCGGCGATGCGGCGGCGGCCCTGACGGAGCTGTCGGCGCAATATGCGGAGGGCGCCGATCCGATGGCGGTGCTGCGGGATCTTGCCGAGATCACCCATTGGGTGTCGGTTGTCAAAATCACGCCGGATGCGGCAGAGGATCCGACCATCAGCCCGGACGAACGCTCGCGCGGACAGGACATGGCAGGTCGGCTGCCCATGCGGGTTCTGACGCGGATGTGGCAGATGCTGTTGAAAGCGCTGGAAGAAGTCGCCGCCGCCCCCAATTCGATGATGGCGGCAGAGATGGCCATCATACGTCTAACTCATGTGGCCGATCTGCCCTCACCCGAAGAATTGCTGCGCAAACTGCAGGACATGCCGGCGCCTCACCCCGGTGGTCCTGGTAGTTCTGGTGGTTCTGGGGGCGGGATGCCCATGCAAGGCATGGGGGCGCCTGCGGCGGGCGGGGGGGGCGGGGCTCCGGCTTACGCCTCCGCCCCGCCGCAAGGCGCCCCCCAGGGTGGCAACAATAACGGCCACAGCATGTCGGCAGGTTCGATTGACGCCACCGGAGGAGGCCAGGCCGCTGCCCTGGCTCCGCGTCCGGACAGTGCTCTGGCGCGATTTCCCAGCTTTGAGCATGTGATCGAGCTGATCCGCAAGCATCGCGACGTGAAGCTGCTGGTCGAGGTGGAGGGCGGCGTTCGTCTGGTCTCTTATCAGCCGGGCCGGATCGATTTCACCCCCTCGGCGCAGGCCTCGAAGGATCTGGCGGCCCGCTTGGGGACGGCGCTGCAGAACTGGACCGGCAGCCGTTGGGTCGTCTCGATCTCGCCCGATGGCGATGCCCCGACCATTGCCGAACTGCGTGATGCTGCTGAAAACGCGCTGCGCGAGACGGCCTCGGCCCATCCGCTGGTGCAGGCGGTGCTGGCCAATTTTCCAAAAGCGAAGATCACCCGAATTCGCACGCCACAGGAAATGGAAGCCGAGGTGCAGGCCGAAGCCCTGCCCGAAGTCGAGGATGAGTGGGACCCTTTCGAGGAATAAGGTCCCGTTCCGTTCGCACCCATCCCAGACTGTCCCGTTCCAACCCGTTCCGGACCGTCCCATCCCAGCCCGGGCGGGTCTCTGTCGCCCCGCTGGGCCGCCCTGTGTGAGCCGAGGATGACGCGGGGCTGCGCTGGCCGCCCCGGTGTCGGACGCCTGCGGCCAGTGCCTGCCGGGGACAAGAATGGGGCTTTGCCCTTGCCTGTGCCCGGTGCCGCACGTATCTATCACAGCAAACCTGACATCAGGAGTGATAGGATATGTTCAAAGGTCTTGGTGGCCTCGGCGATATGGCCGGGATGATGAAAAAAGCCCAGGAAATGCAATCGAAGATGGGTGAAATGCAGGAAGAGCTGCATAATATCCTGGTTGTCGGCGAGGCGGGCGCCGGTCTGGTCAAGGCAACGGCTTCGGCGAAGGGCGATTTGAAGTCGCTGGACATCGATCCGTCCATCTTCAATGGCGATGACAAGGAGGTGGTCGAGGATCTGATCCTGGCCGCCGTCAAGGATGCCCAGGCCAAGGCCGCAGAGCGGGCGCAGGACGAAATGACCCGGCTGACCGAGGGTCTGGGCCTGCCCAAAGACATGAAGCTGCCGTTCTGAGGCATCGCTTTGGGACCTCGGAGCATGGGGCATACGAGAGTCACAGGGAAGTCACTGGGAAGTCACTGGGGACAAGAGGCGGCCTGCGGGTCGCCTTTTTCATGGCAGGTTTTGGACCAGCGCGCGGTTTTCATGCCAGGCTGCTGCGCGTCCGGAGTGCCGAATGTGTGGGCTGACTGCGCGCTGTCCGGCACGGTGCAAGAGGCAAAGGCCCGACGGGACCATCTACGGAGCAGGAGCGATCAATGGCAGAGCATGACGTGAGCGAGATCGAGACACTGATTGCGCTGATGGCGAAAATGCCGGGGCTTGGCCCCCGGTCCGCCCGGCGGGCGGTGCTGTATCTGATTCGCAAGCGGGCTCTGGTGCTGACCCCTCTCGCGGATGCCATGAGCCGGGTGGCCGAAACCGCGCGCGAATGCCTGAATTGTGGCAATGTGGGCACCCGCGAGATTTGCAGCCTCTGCGCCGACGCGAGCCGCGAGAACGGAGAGCTGTGCGTCGTTGAGGACGTGGCCGATCTCTGGGCGATGGAGCGCGCGGCCGTCTTCAAGGGGCGCTATCATGTGCTCGGCGGTACGCTATCGGCACTGGATGCCATAGGGCCGGAAGATCTGAGGATTCCGCGATTGGTCGATCGCGTCGCAACCGAGGGCGTGACCGAGGTCATCTTGGCGCTGAATGCGACCATCGACGGGCAGACGACAGCTCACTACATTGCCGACCAGCTGGCGGGCCGGGTGAAATTGACGTCACTGGCGCAGGGTGTACCGATCGGGGGGGAGCTGGACTACCTCGACGATGGCACCATCTCGGCCGCCCTGCGGGCACGGACAGAAATCTGATCTTCACGCCGAGTCTGATCTTCACGCCGAGTCTGATCTTCACACCGAAGTCGGGGACCTCAACAGCCGCAGGCGGCGGCTCCCGCGCGGCTTGCGATCCTGACGGATCTTATCCCCTTGGGCCCGGCTGCGCACCCGGAGGGTGCGCAGCGCGCCGCGCCTGAAGGCGCGGCGCCACCCCCAACTCCGGACCGGGACAGCTCTGCTGTCATGGAACGGAGGCGGGAGCACCACCTGCGCAGTGGCGCGCGTTGCGATCGCTGCGGCCGCGCCTTCGAGCATAGATCAGGGTCAGACCGAGGCGTAGTGCCTTGCGATCCCTGCGAGCGCTGCTGAAAGACCTTCGTCGGTCACATCCTTGTGGAGCACGAAACGAATTGCACCGCTGCCTCCTGCCGAAATCACGACACCGTCCTGCGCCAGGCTCTGCCCCAGCGCGGCATTTGCGCCGCCATCCGGCGCGAAGAACACCATATTGCTGTTCTGCTCCACCGCTCCCGCCCCCAGTTCCCGCAGGCCATCGGCCAAAGCCTCCGCGCGCCGGTGATCCTCGGCCAGGCGCGCCACATTGTGATCGAGCGCGTATAGCCCGGCGGCGGCCAAGACGCCTGCCTGTCGCATGCCGCCGCCGACCATCTTGCGCCAGCGCCGCGCGCGCGCGATCAGGTCTTCGGGGCCGACCAGAACCGACCCCACAGGCGCGCCCAGCCCCTTGGAGAGACAGATGGACAGCGTATCAAACCGCCCGGCCACAGCCGCCAGATCGCAGCCAAGCGCCGCGACCGCGTTGAAGACCCGCGCCCCATCCAGATGCGTGCTCAGCCCCGCCGAACGTGCAGCGGCAAGGCAGGCATCCAGCCGCGCCAGCGACACCGCCTTGCCGTTGTGGGTGTTCTCCAAGGACAACAGGCGCGAAATCGGGTGGTGCGAATCGTCGTCCTTGATGGCCGCCGTCACATCCTCGGCCATCAGGCTTCCGTCCGCCGCAACGGCCAGCGGATCCATCACGATGCCCCCCAGGGCCGACGCGCCGCCGGCCTCGTATTTGTAGACGTGATAGTCCCGCCCGGTGAAGACTTCCTCGCCGCGCCCGCAATGGGCCAGCATCGCGACGAAGTTGCTCTGCGTGCCCGATGGCAGAAAGAGGCCCGCGTCTTTGCCGGCCCGCTCCGCGAGGCTCTGTTCCAGACGGTTGACGGTGGGATCTTCGCCGTAGACGTCATCGCCCACATCCGCCGCAGCCATCGCCGCGCGCATGGCGGCATCGGGGCGTGTCACCGTGTCGCTGCGCAGATCACAGATCACATGTGCAATATGGGTGCCGGGGGTCTGGGTGTATTGGCTCATGGGTCTCTCCTTGCGGGCAAGCGCCCCGTGCATCGGTGGCTCTGGCGCATGCGGCATACTGAAACCAGCGGACAGCCCAGCGCAATGGGGCGCATCGTAACGGGTACAATCTCCCTCTCGCAACCGCCCGCGCCCGACAAGACCCGCCTATCAATTTGTCGGCCTTTTGCCCTTCACAGGGTTGACTTTATGGCCTGAGGTGACACCAAGGCCCACTCTCGCCGCGCAAGACAACTGGAGATTGCGATGCCCACTGCCCTCGTGACCGGATCCGCTGGTTTCATCGGTTTTCACTGTTGCCAGAGACTGCTGCAAGACGGCTATGACGTCGTCGGTCTGGATGCGATGACGGATTACTATGATGTCTCGCTCAAGGAAGCCCGGCACGCCATGCTGGCCGAGCACGCGACCTTCCGCGCCGTGATCGGAGCCGTCGAAACGCCGGAGCTGATGATGTCGCTGATGGCCGAGACCCGTCCCGACGTGGTGATCCATCTGGCGGCACAGGCGGGCGTCCGCTATTCCATCGACAATCCGCGCAGCTACCTCGAGAGCAATCTGGTCGGCACCTTCGAGGTGCTGGAGGCGGCCCGCGCGTTTCCGCCACGGCACATGCTGCTGGCCTCGACCAGCTCGGCCTATGGATCGAACACCGACATGCCCTATCGGGAAACCCAAAAGGCCGATCACCAGATGTCCTTTTACGCGGCAACGAAAAAAGCCACCGAGAATATGGCCCATTCCTATGCCCATCTCTACGATCTGCCGGTCACGATGTTTCGTTTCTTCACCGTCTATGGCCCCTGGGGCCGCCCCGATATGGCGCTGTTCAAATTCGCCCGCGCCATCCTCGCCGATGAGCCGATCGAGATCTACAACCACGGCGAGATGAAACGTGACTTCACCTATATCGACGATCTGGTGACCGCGATCCGCCTTTTGATCGACGCCATCCCCCCGCGTCCGGCTGCGCCCCCTGCCGCCACGGACAGGGACGGGGGCGGGAACGGGGGCGGGAACGGGGGCGGGAACGGGGGCGGGAACGGGGACAGCCTGTCGCCCGTGGCCCCCTGGCGCGTGGTGAACATCGGCAATTCACAGGCCGTGCAGCTCATGGATTATATTGCGGCATTGGAAACCGCCCTTGGCCGTCAGGCGCAAAAGACCTTCCTGCCGATGCAGGCCGGGGATGTGCCCGCCACCTGCGCCGACACCACGCTGTTGACCAAGCTGACCGGATTTTCGCCCAATACCAGCGTGACGGAGGGCGTGGCGCGATTCGTTGATTGGTATCTCCCCTATGCCTCCGGTGGTCCACGCTGACGCAGGATCGGGGCCGACCGCCGCAAATCAGGACGCGCAAACGCAAGTGATCCGTTCCCAAAATGGTCGGGACCCGATAGGCTCATCCACGGAAGGCAGTCTCTCCCATCCGGCTGCCGCATCCCAAAAGGTCGTCCAGACACAGGATGTTAGCACCTCTGCCGAATACGCACACCCGGGGCGGCAATGGTACGAAAATAGGCGCCAAGGGCAAAAGCAGGAGTATTTCGCATGACACATATTACCCCCGTCATCTTGTGCGGTGGCTCTGGCACGCGGTTGTGGCCCTTGTCGCGCAAGAGCTACCCGAAGCAGTTCGTGCCGTTGATGGGGCAGGAGACGCTGTTCCAAGCCTCGACCAGACGCCTGTCCGGCGCAGGCGACGGGGTAAAATTTTCGGCGCCCATGGTGCTGACCAATTCAGATTTCCGCTTCATCGTCACCGAACAGCTGCAGGCGGTGGGCATTGATCCCGGCGCCATCCTGATCGAACCCGAAGGGCGCAATACCGCGCCCGCCGTGCTGGCCGCTGCGCTGCGCGCCGCGGCTCAGGACCCCGAGGCGGTGCTTCTGGTGGCGCCTTCGGATCACGTAGTGCCCGATGTGGCCGCCTTTCACGCCGCCATCCTGCGTGGCCTTCTGGCGGTGGCCGACGGCCAGCTGGTGACCTTTGGCATCACCCCGACCCATGCCGAGACCGCCTATGGCTATCTCGAACTGGCCGAAACCCCGGGGGCAGAGGGCGCGGCCGTCGCGCTGAAGCAATTCGTCGAGAAACCAGACGCCACCCGCGCCGCCGAGATGCTGGCGGCGGGGACCTTCAAATGGAACGCGGGGATCTTCCTCTTTGCGGCCAAGGACATCATTGCCGCCTATCAGACCCATGCCCCCGACCTGATCACCCCGGTTGCGGCCGCGCTGGAGCAGGCGCAGGTGGATCTCGGGTTCTTGCGACTGGCGCCGGAGCCCTGGTCGGCGGCGCCGGATATCTCGATCGACTATGCGGTGATGGAAAAGGCCCGGAACCTCTCGGTGGTGCCCTTTGATGCGGCCTGGTCCGACCTCGGCGGCTGGGATGCGGTCTGGCGCGAAACCGGGCCGGATGAAAACGGCGTGGTCACAAGCGAAGGCGCCACGGCGATCGAGTGTTCCGACACGCTGTTGCGGTCGGAAAGCGAGAACCTCGAAGTGGTCGGTATCGGGCTCGAGGGCATCATCGCGGTGGCGATGAACGATGCGGTTCTGGTGGCCGATAAATCCCGTGCCCAGGATGTGAAACTGGCGGTTCAGGCGCTGAAGGAAAAAGGCGCGGCCCAGGCCACCGCCTTTCCCAAGGATCACCGGCCCTGGGGCTGGTTCGAGAGCCTGGCCGTGGGCAGCCGCTTTCAGGTCAAGCGCATCCTGGTACATCCCGGCGCGGCGCTGTCCCTGCAGAGCCATTTCCACCGCTCGGAGCATTGGATCGTGGTCGAGGGCACCGCGCGTGTGACCGTGGATGACGAGGTAAAGCTGGTGACGGAGAACCAGTCGGTCTATATCCCGCTCGGAGCAGTGCATCGGATGGAAAACCCGGGCAAGGTGCCGATGGTTCTGATCGAGGTCCAGACCGGCGTCTATGTGGGCGAAGATGACATTGTGCGATACGAAGACGTCTACGCAAGGACATGAGTATGAAAATTGCAGTTGCGGGGCTTGGCTATGTGGGGCTGTCGAACGCGGTCCTGCTGGCGCAGCACAATGATGTGGTGGCCACCGACATCTCCGAGGAACGGGTGGAGATGGTCAAGGCCGGACGCTGTCCGATCATGGATCCCGAACTCGAGGCCTTCCTGGCCCACCGGCCGCTGCGGCTGACGGCCACCCCCGACAGCGCCGCCGCCTTTGCCGGGGCCGATTACGTGATCGTGGCGACCCCGACGAATTACGACCCAAAAACCAACTATTTTGACACCTCCAGCGTCGAGGCGGTGGTGGGAACGGTCAAGGCCGTCAACCCCGGGGCAACCATCGTCGTCAAATCGACAATCCCCGTGGGCTTTGTCCGGGATCTCCGGATGCGGATCGACACCGAGCAGGTGATCTTTTCACCGGAGTTCCTGCGCGAGGGCCGGGCGCTTTACGACAACCTCCATCCCTCCCGCATCATCGTCGGCGAACGCTCCGAGCGGGCGCGCCTCTTTGCCGATCTGCTGCTGGAGGGGGCGGAGAAGAAGGATGTCGACATTCTTTTTACCGATCCCGACGAGGCGGAGGCGATCAAGCTCTTTGCCAATACCTATCTCGCGATGCGGGTGGCGTTTTTCAACGAGCTCGACAGCTATGCCATGGCCGGGGGCATGGACACGCGGCAGATCATCGACGGCATCAGCCTCGACCCGCGCATCGGCGGCCATTACAACAATCCGTCCTTTGGCTATGGCGGCTATTGCCTGCCCAAGGACACCAAGCAGCTTCTGGCCAACTACAACCACGTGCCGCAGAACCTGATCCGCGCCATCGTCGATGCCAACCGCACCCGCAAGGATTTCCTGTCGGATCAGATCCTGATCCGCGGACCCAAGGTGGTCGGCATCCACCGGCTGGTGATGAAGGCAGGCAGCGACAATTTCCGCCAGTCCTCCATTCAGGGCATCATGAAACGGCTGAAGGCCAAGGGCGTCGAGGTCATCGTCTACGAGCCGGTGCTGCAGGAGGATCACTTCTTCCACAGCCGGGTCGTCCGCGACCTTGCGGCCTTCAAGGCGGAGGCCGATCTGATCGTGGCCAACCGGATGACCGACGAGATCTCGGACGTTGCTGACAAGGTCTTCACCCGCGATCTCTTTGGGGCCGACTGACACCTCGGCCCCGACGCGCATCCTGCAGGATACAGAGCCCGACGCGCCCCGTTAGGACACGACCTGAGAGCCGGGACTTGTGCCCCCGTCAAACCGGTCACGAAGGGGGCGCATCAGGCGGTCTCGGCGACGATGCGCGCCGGGGTCGATTGGCAGAAACCACCCCGCCGTCACAGCAAAACGCCGCCCCGGGATCTCCGGAGCGGCGGTATGGTCGCGGCACAGGTTGCGGTCATGTGACGGACCGCATCAGATCGCCGTCTTGACGCTTTCCTCAAGATAGATCTCGCGCAGGCGCCGGGCAATCGGGCCGGGCGTGCCGTCGCCCAGACTGACCCCGTCGATCTCGACAACCGGCATCACAAAGGCCGAAGCCGAGGTGGTAAAGGCCTCGTCCGCGGCCTTCGCCTCGTCAATGGTGAACAGGCGTTCCTCGACCTTCAGCTGTGCCTCCGACGCCAGTCGCAACACCGCCTTGCGGGTAATCCCATGCAGGATCTCCGTCGACAGCGGCCGGGTCACGATGACGCCATCCTTGACGAAATAGGCATTGTTTGACGTGCCCTCGGTGACATGGCCGTCCTCGACCATCCAGGCATCATCACAGCCCGCCTTCTTGGCCATCATCTTGCCCATGGATGGATACAACAGCTGCACCGTCTTGATATCGCGACGCCCCCAGCGGATATCCTCGATCGATATGATCCTGGCGCCTTTTCTCGCCGCCGGATTGTCCGCAAGGCCCGGTTTGTTCTGGGTGAACAGCACCAATGTCGGCGGCGTGTCCTCAGCGGGAAAGGCGAAATCGCGGTCGCCATCGGATCCGCGCGTCACCTGAAGGTAGACCAACCCTTCGTCGATGCCGTTCAGCTCCACCAGCCTGCGGTGGATCTCCAAGAGGGCGTCGCGGCTGCAGGGCTCGGCCATGTCCAGCGCCTCCAGCGACCGCTGCAGGCGCAGCACGTGACCCTCAAAATCGATCAGCTTGCCCCCCAGAACAGAGGTCACCTCATAGACCCCGTCCGCCATCAGAAAGCCCCGGTCAAAGATCGAGACTGTGGCTTCGGTTTCCGGCAGGTAGTCGCCATTCACATATACGGTACGGGTCATTGTCTTCTCCTTAGCCCCAAAGCGCGGATTTTGGCGGGTGCACCCCGGCCGCATCGAATATCAGCGCGTCCGGGCGGTCTTCGGCCAGAAGCAGCGGCCCGTCAAGATCCGTCACCAATGCACCCTGCGCCAACAGTGTGGCCGGGGCCATCGCCAGCGACGAGCCGACCATGCAGCCGACCATCACCTGATAGCCCTCGGCCAAGGCCGCATCGCGCAGTTTCAGCGCCTCTGTCAGCCCCCCGGTCTTGTCGAGCTTGATATTCACGACGTCATATTTCCCGCGCAGATGGGCCAGGCTGGCCCGATCATGACAGCTCTCGTCGGCGCAGACGGGAACCGGGCGCTCCATCCCGATCAGAGCCTCATCCGCCCCGGCGGGCAAGGGCTGTTCCACCAGCTCCACCCCCAGCCGCACCAGATGGGGCGCCAGTTCGGCATAGACCGCCGCCGACCAGCCCTCATTGGCATCGACGATGATCCGTGCCTCCGGCGCCCCGGCCCGCACGGCCTCAAGACGCGGCATATCCTCGGGCGTGCCCAGCTTGATCTTCAACAGCGGGCGAAAGGCGTTCTCTGCGGCCTGGCGCTGCATCTCCGCGGGCGAGGCCAGAGACAGCGTATAGGCCGTGATCTCCGGTCCCGGCTCCGGCAGGCCCGCCAGCTCCCAAACAGGTTTGCCCGCCTGTTTCGCCTCCAGGTCCCACAGGGCACAATCCACAGCATTGCGTGCAGCACCCGCCGGCAGAAGATCCTGCAGCTCGGCCCGGCTGAACCGCTCCGGCAGCCCCTCGATCTCGGCCGTCACCGAGGCCAGCGTCTCGTCATAGCGCGCATAGGGCACACATTCGCCCCGGCCCAGATACCCACCATCCTCGATCCGCACCGTCAGCACACGGGCCTCGGTCCGTGATCCCCGAGAGATGGTGAACACCTGCGCCAGCTTGAAAATATCCGATGTTACACTGATCCGCATGCCATCCCTCTCTGTCGCCCCCGGCTCAGCTGCGCCACACCGCAGCCCCCGGTTTCATCTTTTCAAAAATACCTCCGCCGGAGGCATCCGACAGCGCGTCAGACACCGCCGACACATAGGATAGATCAGATCGCGGCAAGCGCGTCCACCAGACGCCCTGCGCCATGGCGATAGGGATCGACCGCAGGCAGCCCCATACGGTTTTCGACCTCCTGCAGATAGGCCAGGGCATCCGCCTCGCTCAAATGCTGCGTGTTCACCGAGATGCCGACGATCTGACAGGCCGAGTTGGCCCGCCGGGCCAGCGGCAGCGCGACATCGCGCAGCTCTTCCAGCGTTGGCACATCATAATCGGGCAGACCCCGCATATGGCTGCGTGTCGGCTCGTGACAGAGGATCAACGCATCCGGCTGCCCCCCATGCACCAGCGCCATGGTCACACCGGAATAGGAGATATGAAACAAGGACCCCTGGCCCTCGATCAGATCCCAGTGATCGGGATCATTGTCGGGGGTCAGATACTCGATCGAACCGGCCATGAAATCGGCGATCACCGCATCCAGAGGCACCCCGTTGCCGGTGATCAGGATCCCGGTCTGGCCGGTGGCACGAAAGGTGGATTTCATGCCACGCGCCTGCATCTCTGCATCCATGGCAAGCGCCGTGTACATTTTACCAACCGAACAATCGGTGCCCACAGCGAGGCACCGCTTGCCGCTGCGCGCAGTGCCATCCGCGATCGGGTATTTGACCGAGGGCACCCGCACATCATGCAGCTTGCGCCCCGTCGCTTCGGCGACCGCAGCCAGATCCGGCTCGTCACACAGCAGATTGTGCAGGCCGGAGGCGAGGTCGAACCCCTCTTCCAACGCCTGGACCAGCACTTTCTTCCACTCCGGGCTGATCACCCCCCCGCGGTTGGCAACCCCGATCACCAATGTCCTTGCCCCGGCCGCGCGCGCCTCTTCCAGCGTCATTTCGGTCAGCCCGAGGTCGGCCCCGCAGCCGGGCAGGCTGATCTGGCCGACCGCATGATCCGGGCGCCAGTCACGGATGCCGATGGCAACCTTCGCCGCCAGCATGTCCGGCGCATCGCCGAGAAACAGCAAATAGGGGGTCTCGATCATATCCGGCGTCCTTCTGTGGGATGTGTCGCAATCCACGTTAGCTTGCGGCAAAGAGACCGCAAGTTCCTCTCTTTTTCGCCGTCGCAGCGCAAAGTCACCGGAGGAAGTCCCGAAAAACCGCCATTCTGTCGAATATTCTCCCGCCCAGGCAGCACCTCACGCTGAAACATCGCCGCTGGTGAGCACGTCCCCATTGCGCTGCGGCATAATCATGCTGCAACAGCAAAAGCGACTTGCCTTTCGGTGCGCAACGAAATAACTCAAAGTGAAGATATTTTGAAATTTACGAACCCGGAGAACCGCCATGAGCTTTCGGATCCAACCTGCCGCACCCGCCCGCCCCAACCGCTGCCAGCTGTTCGGTCCCGGCTCGAACACCAAACTCTTTGCCAAGATGGCGGCCTCGGCAGCGGATGTCATCAACCTGGACCTTGAGGACTCCGTGGCGCCAACGGACAAGGATCAGGCCCGCGCCAATGTCATCGAGGCCATCAATACGGTCGATTGGGGCACCAAGACGCTGTCGGTCCGGATCAATGGCCTCGACACGCCGTGGTGGTATCGCGACGTGGTGGATGTGCTGGAACAGGCAGGCGACCGGCTGGATCAGATCATGATCCCCAAAGTGGGCTGTGCAGCCGATGTCTATGCGGTGGACGCATTGGTGACCGCAATCGAGCAGGCCAAGGGCCGGGCGAGGCCGATCTCTTTCGAGGTGATTATCGAATCAGCCGCGGGCATCGCCCATGTCGAAGCCATTGCCGCCGCCTCGCCGCGCCTGCAGGCGATGAGCCTCGGAGCTGCGGATTTTGCCGCCTCCATGGGCATGCAGACAACGGGCATCGGCGGCACCCAGGAGAATTACTACATGCTGCGCGACGGGGCAAAGCACTGGTCGGATCCGTGGCACTGGGCTCAGGCCGCCATCGTCGCCGCCTGCCGCACCCATGGGGTGCTGCCCGTGGACGGGCCGTTTGGCGATTTCTCTGACGACGAGGGCTATATCGCGCAGGCCAAACGCTCCGCGACTTTGGGTATGGTCGGGAAATGGGCCATTCACCCGAAGCAGATCGGGTTGGCCAATCAAGTGTTCACCCCGTCAGAGGAGGCCGTGGCCGAGGCCCGCGACATCCTCGCGGCGATGGAAGACGCCAAATCCAAAGGTGAGGGCGCGACGGTGTACAAAGGTCGGCTTGTCGACATCGCATCCATCAAACAGGCCGAGGTCATTGTCGCGCAGTCGGAGCTGATCGCGCAGGCTGGATAGGCGCGAAACCTCTCCGATATCCGGCGGCCCAGGTCCGACGGGGGCAGAACCAAGCCGAGAGAGCCGTCTTGCAGGGACTCGCGAGGGGGAGGCTCCCGCCCCTTTTCGGACTGAGGCAAAGCCTCCCCCTCGCGATGCACATCGTGCAGCGCAAAACCTCCAGGACGCAAAACCTCCAGGACACAGGCAAACCCGGCCCGCTCCCCCTCTGGAGCGTCCGTTTGCCGCAAGGCCTCTCAAACGACAGTCGAAACGGGGCGCGAACGATAAGGTGGCGGCGCCGCCAGATCGGATGTGGACGGGCGTATCCGCCCGCGCGCTAAACGTTTTCTCTGCACGCTCCCCACATGGGGAAGCCGTCTCCATTGGCTGGCCGGACAACAGGCTGCCCGGCACATGATCGCGATCCCGGACAGGCTAGCTGGCCTTTGCCAAGATCGCGACACCAGAGCGCCCGCGCCAGAGGCAACACCCCGTCCCTCAGGCCCGCAGATCCTTGGGCGAGCCCATCACCACATATGTCGTGATCCCGGTCACGAAGGGAGATGTTCCCAGGATATCCGTATGAAACCGCTTGTAGCTTGGCAGATCAGTACATTCCACCCGCAGGATATATTCGATGGTGCCGGTGATATTGTGGCATTCCACCACCTCCGGCGCTGCGGTCATCGCGCGTTCAAACGCCGCCTGCGCGTCTTTGGTATGTTCCCCGAGGCTGACCCCGATATAGGTGACAAAGCCGATCCCCATCGCGCTCCGGTCCAGAACCGCGCGATAGCCGGTGATCACACCGCTCCGCTCCAGCGCCTGCACCCGGCGCAGACAGGCCGAGGGCGACAAGCCCACCCGCTCGGCCAGCTCCAGATTGGAAAGGCGGCCATCGCGTGTCAGCTCACGCAATATCTGTTGGTCAATTCTGTCATTCTTCGCCATTTGTTGCGAACATAGCGGAGATATTCGCAGAAACGCAATTTCATTTCCCCGTTTCAGGCACAGGATATTGCGCATGATGACATATGACCTTCTCGCGGCGCTTGCGCTCTTTGCCTTTGTCTCCTCGATCACGCCGGGGCCAAATAATCTGATGCTGATGGCCTCAGGCGCGAATTTCGGCTTTCGGCGCACAATTCCGCATATGCTCGGTGTCGCGCTCGGGTTTGTGTTCATGGTGCTCTTGGTGGGGGCCGGGCTGGTGCAGATCTTTGACCTGCTGCCCGTCACCTATACGCTGCTGAAAATCGGCTCGGTCCTCTATCTGCTGTATCTTGCGTGGAAAATCGCGCATGCGGCACCCGCAAGCCCCCAGGATCAGGCCGGACGACCGATGAGCTTTCTGCAAGCCGCAGCCTTTCAATGGGTCAATCCCAAGGCCTGGGCCATGGCCCTGACCGCCATCAGCGCCTACACCCCCGAGCGCACCCTGACGGCCATCTTGCTGGTGGGCCTGATCTTTGGGGCCATCAACCTGCCCTCGGTCGGATCCTGGACCCTGCTCGGCCAGCAGATGGCGCGGTTTCTGACCAGCCCGACGCGGCTTGCGGTCTTCAACTGGACCATGGCCGCGCTGTTGGTGGCCTCGCTCTATCCGGTGATCTGGACGGGATGACCCCAGCTGCCCGCCTGCCCCACCGCAGCTGACATCTCTGCTGCGGCAATGACCGGCGCCTGCGCCCGTCACCGGCATCGTCCTGTCCCGGTCCAACACAGAGAGTTGCATCAGGGGCTGCGGAAGTCCATATAACGGGCGAACCGTGACAGTAGAGACAGCATGACCCAGTATCTTGAATTCGAAAAACCCCTGGCCGAAATCGAAGGCAAGGCGGAAGAGTTGCGCGCGATGGCTCGCAGCAACGAAGAAATGGATGTGGACGACGAGGCCGCAGCGCTCGACAAGAAGGCCGCGCAGCTTCTGCAGGACCTCTACAAGGACCTGACGCCCTGGCGGAAATGTCAGGTCGCGCGCCATCCGGAGCGGCCCCATTGCCGCGACTACATCAACGAATTGTTCACCGAATACACGCCGCTGGCCGGCGACCGCAATTTTGCCGATGATCTGGCTGTGATGGGCGGGCTGGCCCGGTTCAACGATCAGCCGGTGATGGTGATTGGCCACGAAAAGGGCTCTGACACCAAATCCCGCATTACCCACAACTTTGGCATGGCGCGGCCCGAAGGCTATCGCAAGGCGGTGCGCCTGATGGAAATGGCCGGCCGGTTTGGCCTGCCGGTGATCACGCTGGTGGACACCACGGGCGCCTACCCCGGCAAAGGGGCCGAAGAGCGCGGCCAGTCCGAGGCCATCGCGCGGTCAACCGAGATGTGCCTGAAGATCGGCGTGCCGCTGATCTCGGTCATCATTGGCGAAGGGGGCTCTGGCGGCGCTGTCGCCTTTGCCACGGCCAACCGGGTCGCAATGCTGGAACACGCGGTCTATTCCGTCATCAGCCCCGAGGGCTGTGCCTCGATCCTTTGGAAGGACGCCGAGAAGATGCGCGAAGCCGCCGAAGCGCTGCGCCTGACGGCTCAGGACCTGAAGGCGCTGGAGGTGGCCGACCGGATCATCCCGGAACCTCTGGGCGGGGCGCATCGCCACCCCGACGCCAGCTTCCGTGCGGTCGAGGCGGCGTTGCGCGACATGCTGGCCGAACTGGGCGAGCTGGATCCGGCAGAGCTGATCGCAGACCGGCGGAAGAAATTCCTCGACATCGGATCAAAGGGGCTGGCGGCCTGAACCGCGCCAAGGTGATACATGCCTTTGGATCGATGACATCGCGACTGCCCCTCACTCCGCTCGCCTTCAGAAACGGGACGACCTCTCCATGACGACCAACAACCGCATTGTTCTTTCCAGCGATCACGCCGCCATTGGGCTGCGCCAGACCCTCGCCGCGCATATCATGACGCTTGGCTGGGAGGTCGTTGATATTGGCCCGACCACACCGGAAAGCACCCATTACCCCAAACATGGCGAAGCGGCGGCACAGCGGGTCGTATCCGGCGAGTGCCGGCTGGGCATCGTGCTCTGCGGCACCGGTCAGGGCATCATGATGGCCGCGAACAAGGTCAAGGGCATCCGCTGCGGCGTCTGTTCCGACACCTTCTCGGCCCGGATGATTCGCCAGCACAATGACGCCAATATGCTGTCGATTGGGGCCCGCGTGGTCGGCGAGGGGGTGGCGCTGGATATTGTCGATGCCTTCCTCTCGGCGGAGTTCGAAGGCGGCCGCCATGGCACCCGTGTGGACATGATCACCGCGCTGGAGGAGTAAGTCCCCGCCCGCCGGGGCAGTCGCCGGGAAATGACGACAGGGCAATGACGACAGGGCAATGACGACCGCGAGATAACCGCCGCACGATGAACTCCGGGGCACCCCGGCGACATCCCGGTGCGTTGGCTATCCGACCAGCAACCGCAGCCCCTGCGTCACATCCGTGCGGACGGCCAGTCGCAACCCCGGCTCATCGCCCGCCTTGAGCGCCGCGATGATGAGCTTGTGATAATATGGCGGCTCGGTACGGCCCAGCCGACCATAGAGCGCACGCATGGTCGGCCCCAGCTGCAGCCAGACGGTTTCCGCCATGGCCAGCATCGCCGGCGCCTGCGCCCGCAGATAGAGCGTGCGGTGAAATTCCAGATTGGTGCGGATATAGCCGATGGCGTCGCGCTTCGAGATCATCTCGGCGACGGTGCCATTGATCGCCTGCAGCCGGTCGATCAGCGCCATATGCGCGCGGGGCAAGGCGCGGCTGGCCAGCTCCACCTCCAGCAGGGCGCGCAAGGCGGCCAGCTCCTCGATCCGTTCGTTTGACAGCTCTGGCGTGGAGACCCGGCCGGAGCTGGACAGAAAGAGCGCCCCTTCGGCCACCAGCCTGCGCACGGATTCCCGCGCAGGCGTCATCGAGACACCATAGTCCTTGCCGATCCCCCGCAGGGTCAGGGCCTCGCCCGGCGCAATCGCGCCATGCATGATCCGCGTGCGCAGGGCACGATAGACCCGGTCATGCGCGGATCCTGTGTTTTCGGCAATCGGCCGGTTCCCGGTCAGAATTTTGTCCATTTGCACATGTGATCACAAAATCACCCGAGATCAATCCCTTTCGCCCTGCGGCGCATCCTCGAACCGGTAGCGATGCAGGGCGTTGCCCTCCGTGCGCAGCCATGTGCGGGCGGCGGCATACTCGCCATAGAGCGTCTGCACCACCTCCCAGAAGGCGCGCGAATGGTTCATCTCCTGCAGATGGGCGACCTCATGCGCGGCGACATAGCGCAGGACCTCGGGCGGGGCGAGGATCAGGCGCCAGGAATACATCAACCCGCCCGCAGAGGAGCAGGACCCCCAGCGCGACCGGGTATCGCGCAGGGTGAGGCTGTGATAGCGGCGGCCCAGTTGCGCCGCATAGTGATCGGAGGCCGCCGCCAGCCGGTCGCGCGCCACTTCGCGCAGGAACCGCTCCAGTCGGCGGGCGGGCGCGGGTCCGGGCACCTCCAGCACCCCTTTGCGCCAGACCACCCGGCGGCCGGTGCCCGGTCGCATCTCGGTGGCCACCCCATCCAGCGGCAGCACCACCCCATGCGCCACCCGAAGCTGATCCGGTTGCCGGGCAAGGTGGCTGCGGATCCAGGTTTCCTTTTCCAGCAGAAAGGCGCGGCCCTCGCGTTCGGGCACCCGCTGCGGCAAAGTCAGCGTCACCCGGCCGTCCAGGGCAGAGATGCGCAGGGACAAACGACGCGCGCGGGGTGATCTGCGAAGTTTCACCCAGACCTCTGGATCGCCGGGCAGGCGCAGTTCTGACATGGTTTACCCTCTCCGGACGCAGGCACGCAAAGGCTTTGACAGGCTCCGCCGCATATGGCAAGGCACCTGAATCGTCGAACCGACTCACGCTTTTATCAAGGGGATCCACATGCCCAAGGAAGAATGGGGTACGAAACGTGTCTGCCCGACCACCGGCAAACGCTTTTACGACCTGAACAAGAACCCGATCGTCAGCCCCTACACGGGTGACGTCGTGGTGATCGACACATCCAAAAGCCGGATGATCGAAGCCGATGCCGAAGATGCGGCAAGCCTCAAGGCCAAGCAGAACGAAGATTCTGAGGATACCGTGCTCGAGGATGACGAGGAGTCCGTAGATCTGGATCTCGGTGATGACGTCCTCGAAGATGATGACGACGAGGACAATGTCTCGCTCGACGAAATCGCGGATGTTGCCTCGGAAGACGAGGAAACCTGAAGATCTGCCGCTTCCCCACGTGCCTTGAGACAGGGGCGTGGGGCCGCAGTTCTCACTGCGGCACGCCTGACGCCTGAGGGTGGAAAAAACTGTCCGGGTCGCTGCATTTTCCGCTTGCAGCACAGGCGGTCCTCCCTTAAACGACCTCTCACACCGAACGGGCGCACAGCCTTGACAGTGTAGAATGGGGCCTTAGCTCAGCTGGGAGAGCGCCTGCATGGCATGCAGGAGGTCAGCGGTTCGATCCCGCTAGGCTCCACCATTCCCCCCTTGATGAAATGCACCGGACCGGAATGAAATGAACCGGTATGAAATGCACCGGGACGGGATGAAGTGCACCAGATCGGCCTGTCTTGTCAGAGGGTTTGCCCCTGCCGCGCAGGCGGGTGCCGTTTTGCCGTCGAAGACCTGATGCGTCGTCGATCCCCGCCGGTTGCATGTTGATCGCTTCGCTGCCCCTTCACCTGGCCAGGCACCTTGCGTATTTGCGGCCCGACCGCCACTGTGCCGACAAGATATTCACCGGACAGGATCACTCAGGACATGGTGCCTCACAACGACGTTTCGGCCACAGCGGCGGAGGGCCTTAGCGCGCTCGTGGTGTGCCCGTCCTGCGACGCGCTGTACCGGATGCCGCAGATCTCGCCCGGCGAGGACGCGATCTGCCACCGGTGTCACCGGGTGATCGCCGCCCCCCGGCGGCGCGCGGGCATGCAGATCATCTCTCTGGCGGCGGCGAGCCTTGTATTCCTGGTGGCGACGTTGTTCTTTCCCTTCCTGAAAATTTCGGCCGCCGGTCTGCACAATGCCACCTCTGTGCTCGATGTGGTGCTGGCCTTCACCAACAAGGAGCTTGCGCTTCTGGTGCTGTTCACCGCCGGATGCATTCTGGCGATCCCGGCGCTGCGAATGGGGTTGCTGCTCTATGTGCTGGTGCCGCTGGTGTTCGACCATCCCCCCCGCCCCGGCGCCCGCTCTGCGTTTCGCCTGTCGGAGCGGCTGAAACCCTGGTCGATGGCCGAGATCTTTGCGCTTGGCTGTGCCGTGGCCCTGATCAAGGTCAAGGATCTGGCCCAGGTGGACTTTGGCCCTGCGTTCTGGATGTTTGCCGGTCTGGTGTTTCTGGTGTTGCAGGTCCAACGCAATCTCTGCAGCCGTTCGGTCTGGGATGCGCTGGATCAGGACCCCGCGCTGGCCCGCCCGGCACCGGTAGAGGACCACCGGGCATGAGCGCCGGACGCGATGTCCTGACCGCCCGCGACGCGGGCCTCGTGGGCTGTCGCGACTGCACCCGGGTCTGGCCCGCCGCCACCACCACCTGCCCCTGTTGCGGCAGTGCGCTGATGTCGCGCGACCGCCGCGCCCTGCAGCGGGTCTGGGCCTGGTGGCTGGTGGCGCTGATCTGCTACGTGCCCGCAAATATCTACCCGATGCTGCGCACCAGCACGCTCGGCTCGGTGTCGCAGGACACGATTGTCGGCGGGGCCATCACCCTGGCCGAACACGGGTCCTATAGTGTGGCCGCGATCATTCTGCTGGCCTCGGTGGTGATTCCGACGCTGAAGTTCATTGCCATCGCCTATCTTGCGCTCAGCGTCGCGCGGCCGAGCTCCGCCCGCCAGCGCAGGCAGCATATGCTGTACGAAACGGTGGAATATATCGGCCGCTGGTCGATGATCGATGTCTTTGTGGTGGCGATCCTGTCGGCGCTGGTCCATTTGGGCAGCATCGCCTCGATCGAACCGGGCCCCGCCAGCCTGACCTTTGCGCTTACGGTTGTATTCACGATGATTTCCGCGCAGAGCTTTGACAGTCGGCTGATCTGGGATCAGCTTGAAGATGAGGAAGACCACGCCCGTGCCCCTTGACCCGCCAGAGCTGAAAACCACCCCGGCGCGACGCCCGTTGCACCAGCGCATATCTCTTGTGTGGCTGGTGCCGCTGACCGCAGTGATCATCGCCGTGGCGCTGGCCGTGCAGACCTGGTCGGCGCGTGGCCCCTTGATCGACATCGCATTTGAAGAGGCCTCGGGCATTACCGCGGGCAGCACCGAGCTGCGCTATCGGGACGTGATCGTGGGCCATGTGGAAGCGGTGGCGTTTGAAGCCGGCCTCGACAAGGTCTCCGTCAAGGTGCGGCTGAACAAGGACATTGCGGATTATGTCGATCAGGACGCGGCCTTCTGGGTGGTCAAACCCGAGGTGACGACAACCGGCGTCAGTGGCCTGAACACGGTGCTGTCGGGGGTCTTCATCGCCGGGGTCTGGGACGCGGAGCCCGGCGGCGTGGTGTTGCGCCACGAGGGCCAGTCCAAGGCCCCGCTTCTGCCGCCGGGCGACAAAGGGCTTTTGTTGACGCTGGAAGCGGCCGCCGGCGTCGCCCTGACCGCGAACGCGCCGATCACCTACAAGGGGCTCGAGGTGGGCCGGATCGGCACGCCGGACCTGTCGGCGGACCGCCAGTTCGCCACCGCGCCCGCCGTGATCCATGCGCCCTACGATCAGCTTGTGCGCTCGACCACACGGTTCTGGGACACCTCGGGGTTCTCGTTCTCGCTGGGGGCCAGCGGCGCGGAGCTGGATTTTTCCTCGCTGTCCTCGCTGATTGCAGGCGGCGTGAGCTTTGACACGGTGATTTCCGGCGGCACGCCCGCCGCGCAGGACGACGCCTTTCAGGTCTTCGCCTCGCAGAGCGACGCCCGCCAGAATGTCTTTGACGCCGGCCGGGGCACCGGTGTGCCCTTCACCATCATCTTCGAGGACAACGTCAGCGGGCTGGAGGTCGGCGCCCCCGTCGAAGTGCGCGGCCTGAAGATTGGCGATGTGACCGGCATCAGCGCCATCGTCGACGAAGCCCGCTACAACGACAGCAAGGTCCGGCTGCAGATCAGCGTCGAACTGAACCCCGGAGAACTGCGGCTTGCCTCGCTCGACGCCGGGGTCGAGATCGCGGATGAGGCGGTGGACGAAGCGGTCGAAGCCTTTCTGGCGCGGCGGGTCCGGGGCGGGCTGCGGGCGCGGTTGGCCTCGACCGGGTTGTTTGCCACCGGGCTGAAGGTGGAATTAGTCGATGTGCCGGATGCCCCCGCCGCCGAGTTGCTGCGCGAGAACGTGCCCTACCCGTTGATCCCCGTCACCGAGAGCGACATCTCGGACGCCGGTGCCAGCGCCGAAGGCCTGATGGCGCGGCTCGGGGATCTGCCGATCGAGGATCTGATGCAATCGGCCGTGCGATTCCTCGATACGGCCACCGGTCTGGCCGCCAATACTTCGATCCTGGTGCAGGATGACACGGTCCGCGCCATCCCGGGCGATGTTCGGGCGCTGCTGGGCGATGTGCGCGGGGTCGTGGGCGCGCCCGAAACTCAGGCGCTGCCGGCCCAGAGCGCCCGGTTGCTGTCAGAGCTGAACGCCACCGTCGCCGATCTGCGCGGGTTGGTCACACAGGTCGAAGAGGCCCGCGCGGTGGAAAAACTGGTGCAGACCGTCGAAGCTGCGAGCGCCGTCGCCGCCTCGGCCGAGGCCAGCCTGAGCGGCGTTCCGGGGCTGATCGAGAGCCTGACAGAGACCGCCGCCACCGCAAGAGACCTGCCGTTGGAGGCGCTGGTCGCGCGGGTCACGGATGTGGTCGCGGATGTCGAAACCCTGCTGGAGCAGCCCGGAACCCGCGCCATTCCCCGGACGCTGAACGACACGCTCGAAGAAATGCGGCTGGCGCTGGCGGAGCTGCGCGAGGGCGGAAGTGTCGCGGCGCTGAACCAGACCATGGCCTCGGCCCGCTCTGCCGCAGCCGCCGTCGAGGCGGCAACTGTGGACCTGCCGCAGATCAGCGCCCGGATCGAGACCCTGCTGCGGCAGGCGACGGCGACGCTGGCGGGCTATGACCAGGGGTCGGAAATCAACCGCAGCGCCCGGGCCGCGATGACCGCATTGGCGCGGGCTGCGACCGCGGTCGAGAGCCTTGCCCGTGCGCTGGAACGCCGGCCCAACTCACTCATAATGGGACGATAAATCATGAGAATGACCCTGACCGCCGTTGCCCTGACCACGGCCCTGTTGGCCGGCTGCAGCGGCAACCCTGACCTCTATGTGGTGCCCAAGCCCGAAGCCATGGAACCGGTCCGGATCTCCTACCGCTCGGTAGCCCTGCGGGAGGTCTCGCTGCCGACCTATGCCGCCTCGCAGGACATCCCCGTCGCGGATGCGATGGGCAAGCTGACGACCAGCGCCAACAGCCTCTGGGCCGATGAAGGCGACCGGGCCGTGACCCTGCATCTGGTGCGCGCGCTCAGCGCCGTCACCTCGGCGCGGGTTGCCTCCGATCCCTGGCCCTTTCTCAATCGCCCCGAGGTGACGCTCGATGTCCGGTTCGAAGAGTTTCTGGCCGCGCAGAGCGGTCAATTCACCCTGCGCGGGATGTATTTTGTCGCCCCCGAAGACGTGGCCCGCGCCGACAGATCCCGCAGCTTCGAGATCACAGAGAGCTTTGCCGCCGATCAGGGAATTCCGGCCATCGCCGCCGCGCGCTCTGCCGCCCTCGGGAAACTGGCGCAGGACATTGCCAGCCGCGGGCTGCGGTGATCCACGCGCCGCGCCCTCCCCTGCGCCCTCCCGCGCGCCGCATCCTTCCCCCCGACCAACAGGGCGCAGCGCGGCGGCGTTGAAGCCCGGCGCGCCCATGGCGAGGGCCCGCGCCTATTGGCCGCACACCACCATGTCGCGCGCCATCCCGGAAAAGACCTCTGCCCCTTCGGCGCGCAGGATCACGATTTCCTCCAGACGGACGCCGAACTGCCCCTCGAGATAGATGCCCGGTTCGATCGAGAACACATTGCCCTCGGCCAGAACCACGTCGGAATTGGCGGAGATATAGGGGGGCTCGTGGATATCGAGGCCAAGCCCGTGGCCGGTGCGGTGCAGGAATTGCGCGCCATAGCCGGCCGCTGCGATCACGTCGCGGGCCGCCCTGTCGACGTCGCAGGCCCGCGCGCCCGGTTTCGCGGCGGACAGGGCCGCCTGCACCGCCTGCTCCACCACGCCAAACACCTCGCGGTAGCGGTCGTCCGGGTTGCCGAAAAACCCGCAGCGCGTCATATCGGACGGGTAGCCATCCAGTCGGCATCCGGTGTCGATCAGAACCGCCATGTTGTGATCCAGCCGCGTCGCGCCCGGATAGTGATGGGGGAAACCGGCGGATGCGCCGAAACAGATCGAGCAGAATTCCAGCGCGGCGCCCTCTGCTTTGTAGGTCTCCTTGATCACTTCGACGAGGTCCTGCTCGGTCATGCCGAGGCGCAAGGCC
The DNA here is from genome assembly GCA_001874255.1 of Alphaproteobacteria bacterium MedPE-SWcel. Classification (GTDB taxonomy): domain Bacteria; phylum Pseudomonadota; class Alphaproteobacteria; order Rhodobacterales; family Rhodobacteraceae; genus Epibacterium. The sequence goes on along the minus strand of MPDC01000028.1, from coordinate 750 downwards.
GCAAAGGCCGTTTTGACCGCGCGGTCATTGACCAGATGCGCGGCCTTGATCGCCTGAAATTCCGTCTCGTCCTTGGCGGCGCGCAGCAGACCTACGGTGTCGTTGGTGAACCGGCGGCGCGGCGCGTCCAGCGCATCCAGCAGCCGCAGCGAAAAATCGGTGCGCATGGTTTCATCCAGCACCACCGACAGACCGGCGCCGGTGGCCGCGCTCGCCTGCAACAGGGCGGCCAGCGCCGCCTCGGGCCCCTCGTCATCCCGCCAGCTGTGGAAGGGCAGATCGGTGTCCGCCCGCGCCGCCGCCGCGTTGAGTGCGGGCATCAAAAACCCCACATACCCCTGGCTGACCAGCACCATGACAGGGCGTTCGTCGCCATGCGGATGAACCCCCGTGAGCCAGGCCATATGGCTGGATGGACCCAGGGCCACAAGATCGGTGCCGGTCTCGGCCATGCGCCGGCGCAGGGCGGACAGGCGGGCTTGGGTGCGGGGAAATGCGGTCATGACGGGCTCCGGGGTCGGCGGGCTGCGGGTGCAATAGATGGTCCAAGCCGCCGCAGCATGTGCGGCCCGGCACGGGGGTGGCCTTTTTCAACCAGATGATAGTAGACGAAATCGGAGGTGGTGCCATGCCCCTATCCGGGCAGGTCGGTCCCCGTCGCAGCCTGAGTGGCGGACTGGGCACTGTTCCGGATTGTGTGAGCGATACCTGAACTGCGACTCTTGTTGAACTCATAGTAGGGGCGTCATC
>MPDC01000027.1 GCA_001874255.1 Alphaproteobacteria bacterium MedPE-SWcel | reverse complement strand
AAAGGGGCGCCGCGCCGGTCGCTTTGGGCAAAGCCCAAAGCGAAAACCCTCAATGAGGGGATCTGACGATCAGTCTGTGGGATCTGCGCATGTTCATGGTATGAGACGGGAGTGTGAGCCAGGGTCTGAGACCAGAGTGTGAGAGCGGGGCAAGGTCGGCCACCGCTGATCTGTCTCTGCTATGTCCGGTTTGGCAGAAGCACGCTGCCCTTCATGGGGCGACTGTCTGCTCTTGGTACGGCCAAAAGCAAATCCGGCTCATCTTTTATCCGGCTTTTATCCGGCCGCCCGGTTGCCGGGACGAAAGCCGATCTGAGACGAAACCGAAAAACGGCCGTTCGACGCCTTCTTCAGTTTCCCCTCACGCAGAAGTTGCCCGAATGAGCGCAGGCTGTCCTCACGGTTGAAGTCCTCCTGCCCTTCAAGCATCCTCACCTTGTTGATCAACTGCGGACGAGAAAAGCTCTCGCGCCCTTCGACAAAGCTCATGTAGGACGCCGCCGCTTCCAGCAATTCCTGCAGTTCCGCAGCGCCTTTTTCGGAGGCATATCTGGCAAAGGCCCCATCTTGCGATCGTTGCTGATGCGCGTCCGCCTCATCGCCTTGCAGGATCTCGCTGGAGACCCGGCGCGGGCGGACCGGCGCGGCGGGTGTGTTCGGTGCTTTGGCTGCAGCCGGAGAGCGAGGTTCCGAAGAGGAGACCTCCTCGGCGGCATCGGCGGTGGCATCGATGCGCTGTTCCGCGACCAGTTTCAGCGGCGCGGGACGGGACTCCGGGATGGGGTTTTGCTCGCCTGCGCCGGGCGCAATGGCTGCTGTGGTGTCCGCACGGTCCGAACGGCGCGGGTGCACCACACTGGCCAGATCTTCCCGGAACGCGCGGGTGCGGGCCTCGCGGCGGGCCTCGTCGCCGCCGTCCTTATCCGCCTGGGCCGCCGCCACGGCTGCCCGGAGCTGGTTGTATGTCGCGCGCGAGGTCGCGGCCTGCTCATCGCTCAGCCGGTCATTGGCGGTCGCGATCAGGCGGGACAGATCTCCGTCGGGGGAGCTGTCGGCCGAGGTCAGAATCTCGCGTGCCGGAGAGGTGGGCCGGGCAGTTGACGGGGCCTCAACAGGGGGGGGCGCAAGAGTGTCAGAGGGGGACATTACCTCCGCTTCGGTTTCATCCTCATCCAGCCCACGCGCGTCATCATCGACCGCAAGGGTGTCACCGGACGGGGCGGAAGAGGCAACGAGTTCCGCTTCGACGGCGGCCAGTTCAGCCAGCAATTCCGCCTCGTCATCCTCGGACAGGCTGCTTGGCAGCGGTGCGGGACGGGGACGGGCGGGCCTCGGTTTGCGGGGCTCGGTTGCGGCGCCTGCTTCATCCGCGACGGGTTCGGCTCTTGCCTCGATCACAGGGTCGTCTACCTGCGCGCGCTTGACCCGAATGACCCGGCCTTTGACAGGACGCCTCGGGGTGACCGGCTTTGTGATCGCCGGTACGCCCATGGCCGCCGCGGCGGTACCCTGTGGGGCACGGGGTGTTTGTTCGGACCGGTCCTCGCTGCTGGAATGGCTGTCTGTAACGGCGGTCGGATCTGGCTCTGCCGGTGCGGATGCGGCGACGGGCTCGGGTGTGTTTTGCTCGGGTGTGTTGTGCTCAGGGGCGTTTTGCGCGGGGGCGGTTTGACTGTCCGAGACGCCTGCCTCAAGAACGCCTGACTCAATACTGTCGTGATCGGAAGGCGGGGCTGTGGCGTCTGGCCCTTCTGCCTCCTCCTCAGCAGCTCGCAGCTCGTTCGAGAGGTGGAGACGGTCGAGCATCGCGCTGATCGAATCCTCACCTTCCTCGTCAATCGAGGCCGTGGTCTGTGGTTGTTCGGCCTGTGGCTCTGCTGTCTGCGGCTCTGCCTCGGCAGCTTGCGTCAGGACGTCTTCCAATGTCGGTTTTTCGTCGCCAGGAAAGCTATCGGCATGCTCGTCTTCGGTGAAGTCATCCTCCTCCACCGGTGTCTTGGCCACCACTGCGCGGATTCGCTGCAGTTTGGCTGCGATGCTGTCTGCGCCGGGGCCGGCATCCTCGGGCTGCGCAGTTGGGGCGACCAAATCCGGCGTGAGGAACTCCGTGTCGGGTTCGCTTGCTCTGGCCGACGGGGAGGTCGGAGTGAGGTTGGTGTGCACGCCCCAGAGAAGGGTGTCGGATTTCGGCGAATCAGACTGTTCATGCGACTCATGCGACGGGTTCCGACCCGGCAATTGGTCCCGTAATTGGTCCGACGTCTGCTCTGGGTCTTGGTCTGGGTTTTGATCTGGGTTTTGATCTGCGGCGACGTCAGGCGCGGGTTCAGCATCAGCAGGTGCTGCCGTTGCGGCGGCGGTGCCGGACCGCACGGTTTCAGAAGCAGACGCTGGCACCGCAGTCGCATCCTCCGATGGGGAGTGAGCTTCGGCGGCGGCGACGGGTGCTGTCAGGGCGGCGGTCGAAACCGAAGCCGCAGCAGGATCTGGGGCTGGCGCCTCAGCCTCGGGCGTTGCGGCAGCACGCAGGTGAATGCCACCCTCACCGCTGCGCGCCTCGACCTGACGGGCAATTTCACGTTGCGCAATCCGGGCCAGCATATCGGCGTCCGGCTGCGGGGGTTCCGCGCCGAAGTAGCGGTCATCGGCCGCCAGGTCCCGGAAATACTCCGCGATCGCCTTCATTGTGCCAAACGAGTCCTCGAACCCTTCTAGCGTGCATGAAAACGTTCCGTAAGAAACGGTTAAAACTTTGTTATTCTGCACCATCGGTCAGTTCGTCCTCACCAGAGTCGTACCGTTTAACATAGGGGCGGAAGGGTCAACTTCGGCCCTAATTCTAGCAATTGTTCGTATAATTTTGTGTTTAGATTGTGGCTTGTTTCCATTTCTGCGAGATATCCCCCCATGGAAAAGGTGATTGTTCAGGAGAAAGCCCCTGTGACGCTGATTGGTGGGGGCGAGCTGGCGGTGTCGGACCTCCGGGAGGCTCTTTTGCTTGCGCCGGTGCTGATCGCTGCGGACGGCGGCGCCGACCGGGCTCTTCAGTTCGGATATCAACCTAGGGCGGTCATCGGCGATTTCGACTCGATTTCGGAACAGGCCCGGGCAGCCTTGTCACAGAGTCTGCTGCATCTGGTTGCGGAACAGGAAACCACGGATTTTGACAAGGCGCTGAGCGCTGTGAGGGCACCGCTGGTGCTGGCGGTGGGGTTCCTTGGCGCGCGGATTGACCACCAATTGGCGGCTTTGCATGTCCTGGTGCAACCGCATGTCCCTCCCTGCATCCTGATTGGCGCCAATGAGATCGTGATCCATGTTACCGACCCGTTGGAGCTGGCGCTGGACCCGGGCGCGGTGGTCTCCCTGTTTCCGTTGGCGCCGGTCACCGGGCGCTCGCAGGGACTGGAGTGGCCTATCGACGGTCTTGTCCTGTCGCCCATGACGCGGATTGGAACCTCCAATCGGGCAACAGGGCCGATTTGTATTGAGGCAGATGGACCGGGATTGCTTGCGATCTTGCCCCGCTCCAGCCTTGGCGCGGTTATTGCGGCGATAGCGGCGCGCGGGTTGCGCCAGGCGGCGGCGCCCGAGGCGCCATGACGCGGCTTGCGTGGCGTTCCCGCAGGACAGCATAAAGACCTGCAATCACGGTCAGGGCGATGCCGCAGGCGGCTGTGGTGTTGGGCAATTCGGCAAAGCACAGCCAGCCGATCAGGACCGCGACCGGGATTTCCAGATACTGCATGGAGGCCAATGTACTGGTGGGCGCATAGCGCAGGGACCAGGTCATCATCAAATGGGCTGCGGTTCCCAGAAGACCAACGAGGATCAGCAGGTCCATGTCCTCGGCCGGAGGCAGGGCGCTGTCTATCTCGGTGAGGGACAGGCCGAGGCCCAGGGCGAAAAAGACGGCCATCACGGCACAGGCAAAGCCGCCGGAGACGGCCTGAAGCGCGACCGGGTCGATGTCGCGGGCAATCTTGCGGGTAACCAGCATGAACAGCGCGAAAATTACGGCCACGGCAAGAGGCCAAAGCGCGTTGGTACCCACTTCGGAAAAGCTGGGCTGGATGACCAGAAGCGTGCCGGTGAAACCGACGATGCAGGCGGCGAGCCGCCGCAATCCGACGTCTTCATGCAGCACATATTTGCCCAGTATCAACATGATGAAGGGCATCACAAAAGCGATTGCGACCGCATCCGCCAGCGGTAAATATCGCAGGGCCATGAACATGGAGGTAATACCAGCCATTTGCAGCAGGGTGCGCAGAATGACCAAGGGCACGATCGCCGGATCCAGGCGCAGTGGGATTCGCAGCACGAAGGCGACTGGAAACAGGATCATTGCCTGCGCCGCAAAACGCGCAAAGACGATTTGCCCGACTGGAATGCGTGTGGATAAGATCTTGGCGATGGCATCACCCAGCGGGATAATGGCGCAAAACCCGAGCATCAGAGCGATGCCAAGTAGCGGTCGATCCGTGTCATGTCGGGAGGCTTGGGTCATGTGCCGACGCTATGGCGCAGCGTTGATCTTGGCAAGCGCTTGATCTGTTCATGAAACATCGCTCCAACACCCGAACACCGGAGGTGTTTCGCTTCGGGCAAGGCCCGAAGCGACCAGCGCCGCGCGCGCCCCTATTGGGGCGCGCGCGGCGCCCGACCCAACCGGAGGGGCCGCTTTTTCAAAGCGGAGCACACGGGCGGGAGAGCTGGCGATGCCGGTCGACCTACCATCGGCCATGCTGTTGAAGTCGGGGGCACCCTGTCGGCTGAGCCGATTGCGCGGACGTCAGCAGTTCGGGACGTTGACAGCGAGGCCGCCAAGTGAGGTTTCCTTGTATTTTTCGTGCATGTCCGCACCGGTTTGACGCATCGTTTCGATCACTGCATCCAGTGGGACGAAATGTTGCCCGTCCCCGCGCAACGCCAGAGAGGCCGCGGAAACGGCCTTGATCGCCCCCAGGCCATTGCGCTCGATACAGGGAACCTGCACCAGCCCCTTGACGGGGTCGCAGGTCATGCCGAGGTGATGTTCCAGGGCGATTTCGGCCGCGTTTTCCACCTGTTCCACGCTGCCGCCCATGACGGCACAGAGCCCGGCTGCCGCCATGGCGGCAGCAGAACCCACTTCTGCCTGGCAGCCGGCCTCTGCGCCGGAGATCGAGGCGTTGTACTTCACCAATCCGCCAATGGCCGCTGCGGTCAACAGGAAGTCCTCGATCTGACTTTCCGAAGCGCCGGGAACATGATCGAGATAATATCGCAGGACCGCAGGCAGAACACCGGCGGCCCCATTGGTCGGTGCCGTTACCACCTGGCCACCGGCTGCATTTTCCTCATTCACGGCCATGGCGTAGACGCTCATCCAGTCATTGATGGTGTGCGGCGCGGATTGATTGATACCGCGTTCGGCCATCAGTGCATCATAAATCCCCTTGGCGCGTCTGCGCACACCAAGGCCACCGGGGAGAATGCCGTCACGCTCCAGCCCGCGATTGATACAGTCGTTCATCACCTGCCACAGCCGCGCTGTGCCCCGTGCAAGGCTCTGTTCGCATCCGCGCGCCACTTCATTCGCGCGTTTCATCTGCGCGATGCTCAGCCCGGAGCGGCCCGCCATTTCCAGCATGTCCCGGGCCGATTTGAACGGAAAGGGAACCGGCGGTCCATCATCCGTGGCCTTGCCCTGTGCGAGTTCTTCTTCAGTCAGGACAAATCCACCGCCAACGGAATAGAAAACTTGCCGGAGCATGACGTCACCCTGCGCGTCCGTGGCCATCAGGGTCATGCCATTGGCGTGACCGGGCAGTACATGATCGTAGTCAAAGATCATATCGGTTGCAGGATCGAAGGTCAGAGATCCCAGATCCTCATGGACAATGGCCTTGCGGGCGTTGATCGCGGCCAGCGTGGCCTCTGCTTTCTCGCCGTCGTAGGTGTCGGGCCTGTAGCCTGCCAGGCCGAGAATCGTCGCACGGTCCGTGGCATGACCGACGCCGGTAAAGGCAAGCGATCCATGCAGCGAGGTCCGCAGGCCCCGGAACTCGAAAGGGGCGGCCCGCATCATGTCGAGAAACCGCGCGGCTGCCACCATCGGCCCCATGGTATGGGAAGAGGACGGGCCAATGCCCACCTTGAACATATCGAAGACGGAGAGAAACATTTAGGTCGCGGATCCTTCTGGAGGCATGGCCAGGATGGGGGCGGTGAACGGTGTCGGGCCGAGGCCCTCCGCGCTTTGGGCGCGTTTGGTGCTGGCGCGGCTTTCGGCCATGCGGCAGACGGAATACAGCGCCGGAAAAGCCGTCAGGTCGAACCAAAGCGGGGTCTCGGCCGGGAGGTCAGGTGGGAGGTCAGGCTGGTGGTCAGGCGGGCCGCTGACGGCTGTCGAAGGTTTCGGGTTGGCGTAGAGGTCGCACCATCTCATCAGACAGGGCAGGTAGAGGTCAAGAAGCCCCGGCTGCGCATTCCCGGCCAGAGCGGGTGTTTGCTGCAAACCCTCTTCGAGAATGTGGAGATCCGCACGAATGCGCTCCCGGTATATGCGGCGCAGCTGCGATTGATCCGCCGGATCCGGGCCGATGAATTTCTCGGGATAGAAGTAGCTCCGCAAATCGGTGTGTAGCGTATTGGAACACCAGAACAACCACTTCAGAAACGGGCCGCGCAGGGGATCTTGCGGTTTCGGGGCCAGTTTCCCGGTCGTATCGGACAGCCACAGCAGGATCGCCGCTGTTTCAAACATTGCACCATGGGGCGTTTCCAGCACCGGAATGGTCCCGTTCGGATTGAGACGCAGATAGCGGGGCGCCTGTTGCGCACGCGCCTGTCGGTCCACCAGATGGGTCACATAGGGCAGGCCCAGCTCCTCCAGAGCGAGGCGCACGATCAGGGAGGCGTTGTCCGGTGCGTAGTGAAGGCGAAGAGGGGCTGTCATGGTCTGATCCTATCGCTCTTGCGCGCCTGAGACAGGTTCGTTTCCGACGTTTCCGATAGGAAACGCGCACTTGTGCCCGAGAGTGGCGAACTGCAGGGCTCCTATGGGTGCAGGTGTGCGGGCCGGTCGTGAAAAGGCATGTTTCGGCCCTCGCACGGGTCCTGCAAACGGCCTATAGTGGCCCCATCCCACGCTATGGCATCTGGCTGCCCTGGCAAAATGCGTGATCCTGCGAACGGAGACATTCCCCCATGAGCGGAGAGCTTTCGCCCATAGACAAAGCGAAATTCGTGGCCGCCCGGCGCGCCGCTGACATGGTCGAGGATGGCATGCGTGTCGGTCTCGGCACCGGATCAACTGCGGCCTGGTTGGTGCGCTGCCTCGGCGAGATGGTGCGCGAGGACGGGTTGAAAATCATCGGTGTGCCCACATCGACCCGGACGGCAGAGCTGGCCCGCGAGGTGGGCATCGCGGTCATGTCGCTGGACGAGGCGAAATGGCTCGATCTTACCATTGATGGCGCGGATGAATTCGATGGGGAGTTGAACCTGATCAAGGGCGGCGGCGGCGCGCTGCTGCAGGAAAAGATCGTCGCCTCCGCCTCGGATCAGATGGTGGTGATTGCCGACAAGGCCAAGGAGGTCGAATCGCTCGGCGCTTTCCCCTTGCCGATCGAGGTGATCCCGTTCGGCTGGCAAACCACCCAGTCGCTGGTGGAGGAGACGCTGATCTCGATGGATGTGCTGGGCCGCACGGCGACATTGCGGATGGATGGGTCCGGCCCCTACATCACGGATGAGGGCAACCATATCCTCGATCTGCATCTCACCCGCATCGGTAACCCCCGGCAGCTGGCGCTGGTGATCAACCAGATCCCCGGCGTTGTCGAGAACGGTCTCTTTGTCGACATGTGCGACACCGTGGTGATCGGCTACGGGGATGGCAAGGTCGAAGTCCGCGATATCAATGAGGGCACGATTGAAACCGACAGGATCGATTTCGTCGAAAGTGACAATCTTTTCAAGGATCTGAGCGACTAGCCCTTGGCCGGTCCCGGATCTGCCCAGAGAGGGCGGCTCAACCCGGCGATGCACACGGCCTGCAGCCGCCGCGTGACACGGCCATCCGGCGTGTCCGGTCGGGATCTGTCCTTCACGCCCTCTTCACGCTTTCGCGACAAACCCACCCACGGCATTTCAATCTCCTGGCCCGGCCCCCACCTGCGAGACTGGCAATTCAGGGCGCGCTGTGTGATACCTCGCGCAAGACCAAAGATAAGGCGACAGATATGAGCTTTGACTACGATCTCTTTGTCATCGGTGGCGGGTCCGGTGGGGTTCGCGCGGCGCGCGTGGCGGCCGCAGGCGGCGCGAAGGTGGCTCTGGCCGAGGAAGACCGCTACGGCGGCACCTGCGTGATACGGGGATGTGTGCCGAAAAAGCTGATGGTTTTCGCTTCTGAATATGCAGAGATGGTCGATGACGCCCGCGCCTATGGCTGGGATCTGGAAAACAAGGGGTTCGACTGGGACCACTTCAAGACCAAGCTCCATTCCGAACTTGATCGGCTGGAAGGGATCTATCGCAACCTGCTGAAGAACTCCGGCGTCGAGAGCTTTGACGCGCGCGCTACGCTGGCCGATCCACATGCGGTCACACTGTCGGATGGCTCCACGAAGACAGCCAAGCATATCCTGATCGCCACCGGAGGGCGCCCCTGGGTGCCGGAGTTCACCGGGGCAGAGCTGGCGATCACCTCGAACGAGATCTTTCACCTGGACAAGCTTCCCGAAAGCATTCTGATCGTGGGCGGCGGCTATATCGCATCCGAATTCGCGGGCATCATGAATGGTCTCGGGGTGAAGACGTCGCAATTCTATCGCGGTGCCCAGATCCTGCGGGGCTTTGACGATGAAGCGCGTGGATTGGTGGCCGAGGAAATGATCCAGTCGGGGATTGACCTGAAGCTGGGCACCAATGTGCTGGAGATGCACCGCGAGGGCGACAAGATCCGGGTCAAGGCGAGCAACGGAGACGAGAGCCTGTTTGATCAGGTGATGTTCGCGACCGGGCGCAAGCCCAATGCCGACGATCTGGGCCTTGAGGCGCTGGGCATCGAGCGCGGCCGTGGTGGCGAGATCATGGTGGATGACTACAGCCAGACCGCCGTGCCATCGGTCTATGCCATTGGCGATGTGACCGACCGGGTGAACCTGACGCCGGTTGCGATCCGCGAGGGCATGGCCTTTGTCGAGACGGTGTTCAATGGCAACCCGACCAGCCCCGATCACGAGCTGATCCCGACGGCGATATTCACCCAGCCGGAGATGGGCACCATTGGCCTGTCCGAAGAACAGGCGGCGGAACAGGAAACGGTCGAGGTCTATTCGACTTCTTTCAAACCGATGCAGCAGGCCTTTGCGGGACGCGCTCAGCGCGTGCTGATGAAACTGATCGTCAGCCAGGAAACGCGCAGGGTGCTGGGATGTCACATTGTCGCCCCGGGCGCGGGCGAGATGATCCAGCTTGCGGGCGTCGCGATAAAAATGGGGGCGACCAAAGAAGATTTTGATCGCACTGTTGCAGTTCACCCGACCATGTCGGAAGAATTGGTCACGCTGAAATCCCCGGTGCGTACGCTCTGAGGCGTCCGGTACCGTCAATAGAGGTCAAGCGCTTGAATTCGGGCGCTTCGATCACAGGTTAGTAGGCAACACCCGCCGGATGGGCGGAGGAAGATGGATAGGAGACTTATGTCTGGGAACAGTGGTGGCCCCTGGGGGGGCGGCGGTTCCTCCGGCGGCGGAGGAAACAAGGGAAACAATGGTGGCGGGGGCGGCGGTCGTCGTCCTGATGACAACCAGATCCCGGAAATCGACGAGCTGATGAAAAAAGGCCAGGAGCAGCTGCGGGTCCTGATGGGCGGACGCGGCGGCAGCGGTGGCGGTCGTGGCTCCTCCGGCGGTGGCGCCGGCGGCGGCAGCCCGTTGTTCACCAAAGGCGGTGTGGCCATCGGCGCGGTGGTCGCGGCGCTGCTCTGGGGCTATGCCAGCTTTTACACCGTCAAGACGGAAGAGAAATCGGTCGAACTGTTCCTCGGTGAATTCTCTGCGGTGGGCGATTCGGGTCTGAACTTTGCGCCCTGGCCACTGGTGAGCTACGAGGTGGTGCCGGTCAGCGTCGAGCAGACCGAAAGCATCGGCACCGGCGCGCGCGGGTCCGACGCAGGCCTGATGTTGACAGGCGATGAAAACATCATCGACGTGGACTTCCAGGTTGTCTGGAATATCACCGCCCCCGATCAATATCTGTTCAACCTTCGTGATCCCAAGGCCACCATCCAGGCGGTGTCGGAATCGGCCATGCGCGAGATCATCGCGCAGTCCGAACTGGCGCCGATCCTGAACCGGGACCGTGGTGTGATCTCGCAGCGGCTGGAGGAGCTGATCCAGTCGACGCTCGACAGCTATAATTCCGGGGTCAACGTGGTCCGGATCAACTTTGACGGTGCCGATCCGCCGGAACCGGTCAAGGATGCCTTCCGCGAAGTGCAGTCTGCCGGTCAGGAACGTGACCGCCTTGAGAAACAGGCTGACGCCTATGCCAACCGCAAGCTGGCATCCGCGCGCGGTCAGGCCGCGCAGACCCTCGAAGAAGCCGAGGGCTACAGGGCGCAGGTCGTGAACCAGGCACAGGGTGAGGCCTCTCGCTTCTCTGCCGTTCTGACGGAATACGAAAAAGCACCGGAAGTGACGCGCAAGCGGCTCTATCTCGAAACCATGGAAGAGGTGCTGGGCCGCGTCGACAAGATCATTCTGGACAGCACTGCCGGTGGCGTGGGCGGACAGGGTGTGGTGCCCTATCTGCCGCTCAATGAAATTCGCCGTTCGGGAGACAACTGATGAACCGTAACATCATTTCTCTGGTTGTTCTGGCTGCGCTGATTGTCGCTGGCCTGTCCTCCTTGTTTATCGTCGACGAACGCGAAAAGGCGCTGGTGATGCGCTTTGGCCGTGTCGTCAACGTGCAGGAAGATCCGGGGCTGGCCTTCAAGCTGCCGTTCATTGATGACGTCGTGAAATACGATGACCGTATCCTCAGCCTCGAAGTGGGGCCGCTGGAGGTCACGCCTCTGGACGATCGCCGTCTGGTGGTCGATGCCTTTGCGCGCTATCGGATCGTTGACGTTCGTCGCTTCCGCGAGGCGGTGGGCGCGGGCAATGTGGCCGCTGCCGAATCCCGGCTCGACAACATCATGCGCGACCAGACGCGCGAGGTGCTGGGGACCGTGAGCTCCAACGATATCCTGTCGTCGGACCGCGCCGCCCTGATGCTGCGGATCCGCAATGGCGCTATCACGCAGGCGCAGACGCTGGGGCTCGAGGTCATTGACGTGCGGCTGAAGCGCACCGATCTGCCGCAGGCGAACCTCGAGGCGACCTTTGCGCGGATGCGGGCAGAACGCGAACGCGAAGCCGCGGACGAGATCGCCCGGGGTGACGAGGCCGCACAGCGGGTGCGGGCGCTGGCTGACCGGACCGAAGTGGAGCTGGTTTCCGAGGCTGAACGTGAAGCCGAGGTTATCCGTGGTGAAGCAGATGCCCAACGCAACAGCATCTTTGCCGAGGCCTATGGCCGCGACCCTGAATTCTTTGAATTCTACCGCAGCCTGACCGCCTATTCACGATCCCTGCAGGGCGGCAATTCATCTCTGGTGTTGTCGCCGGACAGCGAGTTCTTCAACTATCTGAAGTCGTCTGACGGCAATCGTGGCGACGGCCAGTCCGAGGGGCAGTAACCTCGGACCTCAAGCGGCACCAAGCTGCACCAAGGGGCGCAGCGGCGGTTGGCGGGGCCAAAGATCCGGCCACAGCCTGTCTCCCCCGCCTCGAAAGCCGCGCGATGCAGTCGTGTCAAAGCATTCGTTCCAAAGAAGGGCCGCTCCGGATGGGGCGGCCCTTTGCCATTGGTTGGCCGTCGAATGCATGAAAGGTGCCGAAGCGGTCAGCCCCTGGCGCCTGTGCGCATATCCCGTTGTTTTGAATGGGCGGCTTTTCGCCTGTTGCAGCAAGGGCGCAGTCGCGAAGCCTTCACCGGACATCACGTCAAATTGAGATGACTGCAACCCCCATTGCGGCCTTCGGCGCAAACACTACATTGAATGCACAGTTTCCGCACCCCAACGCGCCGGGTTCCACGGATCACCGCGGGACGGCGCCTGAGGCACGGGTTCGTTCTATTCCCCTTTGCAGAGGGGCAGGACGGAGACAGAGTTGACAGGCCAATTCAAGGAGTATGTCCGTGCATCCAATCTCAACTACCAAAGCAGAGGCTCAGAACCCTGCGCAGACCGGCTGGCGCCTGTTCTGGATGGTGGTCCTCGGGACCGCTTTTCTGGTTGTTCAATCGCTGGCCGCCGCTGCCCGGCCCGAGAGTCTCGCGCCTCTGGCTGAAAAAGTCAGCCCCGCCGTGGTCAACATTACCACCTCGACCATGGTCGAAGGGCGGACCGAACCGCAGGGCATCGTGCCCGAAGGCTCGCCGTTCGAGGATTTTTTCCGCGAGTTTCAGGACCGCAACCGTGGCGGAAACCGGCCGCGCCGGTCTTCGGCCCTGGGATCGGGTTTTGTGATTTCTGAAGATGGCTATATCGTCACCAACAACCACGTGATCGATGGCGCCGACGAGATTGAGATCGAGTTCTTCCCGGGCGACGGTCAGCCGCACGAGCTGCTGCCTGCGGTTGTTGTGGGCACGGACCCCAACACGGATATTGCATTGCTCAAGGTCGAGGCTCCGATGCCGCTGACCTATGTGAAATTCGGCGATAGCGACACCGCACGTGTGGGCGATTGGGTCGTTGCGATGGGCAACCCGCTGGGGCAGGGGTTTTCTCTCTCGGCAGGGATCGTCTCGGCGCGCAACCGGGCGCTCTCGGGCAGCTATGACGACTACATCCAGACGGACGCGGCGATCAACCGTGGCAACTCCGGCGGGCCGTTGTTCAACATGGACGGCGACGTTGTTGGCGTGAACACGGCTATTCTCTCGCCCAACGGCGGCTCCATCGGCATCGGCTTCTCCATGGCGTCGAATGTGGTGACCAAAGTGGTCGGGCAGCTGAAAGAGTTCGGCGAAACCCGCCGCGGCTGGCTCGGGGTGCGCATTCAGGATGTGACCGATGACCTCGCCGAGGCCATCGGCATGGCCAACAGCGAGGGTGTGCTGATCACCGATGTGCCAGAAGGCCCGGCCAAGGAGGCTGGTCTGCTGGCGCGTGACGTCATCACCAGCTTTGACGGGTTCGAGGTCGCAGATACGCGCGATCTGGTTCGGCGTGTGGGGGATACGGAAGTCGGCAAGACGGTCCGTGTCCTTGTGTTCCGCGATGGCAAGACAGAGACCGTGCGGGTGACGCTCGGACGGCGTGAAGAGGCGGTCGGTGCCGATGCCTCCTCCTCCGAGGGTGGCGGTGTGGCACCGGATGAAACCGAGAAGGAACTGCTCGGGCTGACGGTCGGCGCCGTTCGCGATGACATGCGCGAAGAGCTGAACCTTGATGCGGGCACCAAGGGGCTGGTGATCCTCTCTGTCGATGAGACCTCCGGCGCGTGGGAAAAAGGTCTGCGCGCGGGGGATGTGATCACCGAGGCCGGGCAAACCAAACTCGCCTCCATCTCGGATCTCGAGGAGCAGATTTCGGCGGCCAGAGACGGCGGCCGAAAGTCGATCTTCCTGATGGTGCGCCGGGGCGGCGAGCCGCGTTTCGTGGCCCTGAACCTCGACGAGTAATCCCGGTCCTTGCCGGACAGTGAGAGGCCGCTCCCTTGGTGGGGGCGGCCTCTCTTGTTTGTTGCGCCCAAATCCGCGCGAGGCGTGACGATGGCTCGGCCATCCCGGTCGCGCGCGGTCCGGACGGTATTCGGATGGGGCTGAGCAGGGGGGGAAAGGCCAAAGAGCCATGTGTCGGGCGGACACATGGCTCACGATGGGACGGACGATCATTGGGATGGATAGGAGAATGACCGCCTTGCCCCCTTATGTCAGCCCGCGGCCCGGCGGACTGTGAAGGAGGTCACATTCAAGTGAGGTTTTTGTGTGCTGATGTGAAAATTATTGGTCCTGTCCCCTAGGCAAGGCACAAGGCGCAAGTCGCCAGAGCGGACAGACCCCGCAGGCGTCGCGCAGTCACTCATTTCGGGCAGTCACATATTTCGGGCCAGTCATGATCTGCAGGCCGTCCAAAACCCACAGGCCAGTGAAAATCCACAGGGCAGTCAATATCCGCAGCACGGTCCACGCGTGCTGGCCAGACCTCAGATCCCTTCGGGATCGGCCAGAACCGCCAGCCCGCCCCGATCCTTCAGCAGCAACCCGCCCCGGCTGATTTCAATCAACCCGGCCTTGCGCCAGTTCGACAGGGTTTTTGACACCGCTTCCCGGGTGGCGCCGACAAATTCGGCCAGTTCTGATTGCGACAGGCTCAGCTGTCCGTTGCCGTCCGCCGGAGTGAGGTAGAGCAGTTTTCGGGCCAGTCGCACCGGCATTGGCAGAAACACCTGCTCGTTGAGCTGCGTGTTCATCCAGCGCATGCGCTGGCCTGCGAGCTTCAGCATGTCCCCGGCGAGCTCGGGATGACGGGTGACCTGGGCCAGCACGTCCCGGTGCCGCAGACGGCGCAGATGGCTTGGCTCTGCTGCGGTGGCGGTGGCGGTGCGCTCGCCGGGATCGAACATGGCAATCTCGCCAAAGATTGCACCGGGGCGCATCATGTCGAGCGACAGTTTGCGCCCGGCCGCCGACAGGGTGGAGATTTCCAGGGCTCCGGAAATGATCGCGTAGAGTGCATCGCCTTCGTCGCCGCGCTCAAACAGCACCTCGCCCGTATCGAGCCGCACGTCCGTGGCCTGACTGTCCAGCATCGCGCGGAGCCGGTCCGACGCTCCGGAGAGAAAGCTGGAGGCGGGAAGCAGAGGCGCTTGGGCCATTTGGGTATTCTCCGGCAGGGGCGGTCGGGACGGCGGCTGAGCGGCTTGGCACCGGGGGAGCACGGGGGGCTTGGCACGGCGCTTGCTGATCAACGGGTTGGCAACACGGGGTTCTGCGCGGTTCTAGGCGCATGTCCGTTTGGGCGCAAGCTTGCGGGTGACGTGTGGGAACCATGCGATGCGAAATGGCCGCAATCGCGCCGGGTTTGGGCAGATCTTGGGCAGACAGGGCCGCGACCGGGGGCGCGCCCCCCCCCCCAGCCCCGGTCGGCCCAATCGCCGGGATCTGTCGTTGAGGCTGTCGGCGACAGGCGTGCACGCGCTTCCTCTTTGAGGTGGCGCGCAGAGAGGTGGCGCGCGCGGCTCAGCCGGGCAGGGGAACGGCGCTCAGTCCCAGGTCCCGGGCCGCGCGCAAAGACAGGGTGGAACTGTCTATGCCAAGGGGCCGCTGATAGGCACGGATCGCAGCGCGCGTATCCGGATCCAGAATGCCTGTTATGGCGCCGCCATATGCCCCCCGGGCGGCGAGCGCCCGCTGCAGAGAGGCGATATACTCTGGGGTCATGGCCTCCGGGCAGGGGGTCTCGAAATAGCTTTCTTCGCGCGGGCGGGTGATTTCCTGCCGGGTTTCGCTGGCGAAAACCGCGGGCTCCAGCACCCGGCCGTCGGTGGATTTGACCGGTGGGGCAATCATCACCTGCTCTGTCACGGTTTCGACCCGAGCCGGAATGATGACGGTATCCCAACAGGTTCCGGGCGGCGCACCGGGGGGGGCGGCGCGACCGACCCGTTCAAAGGGGGGCTGCCCGGTGCAGGCCAGAGTGATGAGTGGCAGCGCCAACAGAACCACGCGGGCGCGGGAGAGGCGGGACCGGTACGAGGGACGCAGACGGGGGGCCGGATGTTCGATCTGATGTTCGATCTGGTTGCTGATCTGGCATTCGATGAGAGGGGGGCTGGGGGGGCGATCGGCAAGTCGGATGCGGCCCCCGGAACTGGACAGGCCGGATGGCAGGGGCAGCAAGACGTCCATAGGCTCTGACAGATCCCTCGAAAATGCAATCTCCGGGATCCTTCGACAGCCCCGGTTGTCTGGGATGCTAGCCCATATCCGGGGGCGGCGCAAAGGCTGGATCGTCCTCGCGGCTCTGGTCCGCCAGCAGCAGATCCAGCATGGGCGATATATCCTCGATCTGCTCCGAGATCACATGGGTCACCCCGTCGGCTCGTTGTACCTTGCCAGTCACGCGCAGCAGGCGGCCTGCGATGACCGCACGGCGAAACCGTTCATAGGTCTTGCGCCAGACGATGATGTTCACGATGCCCGTCTCATCCTCCAGGGTCAGGAAAATCACGCCCTTGGCGGTTCCGGGGCGTTGGCGCAGGATGACCAGCCCGGCGACAGTGATGCGGGCATTGGCGGGAGGGCGATCCAGAAGCGCGGCCGGCAGACAGGCGGGCGGGCGTGGCCAGGCGGCGACAGGTTCAGCCCGCGTCCTGCCATGGCCTATGCCCGTGCAACGGTCGATCCCGCTGTCAGCGGGCGTGCCGGAAGAAGAGGCCTGTGCCATCGCTGCATGAACCGGAGGTGGGGAGGATGCAAAAACAGGCATGATCGAAAACCGGGGTTGGTGAGAGGTCGCGGCGGGGGCGGTGTGTTCAGAACAAATATGGAACATCATGCCGGAAATGGCAAGCGACGCCGGGGATGTCGCAAATGGGGCTGGAACGGGTCCGGCGGGGTGGGTACACACAGGACGGAGTACCGAAAAAGGGAAGACGGATCATGGCAAAAATCACCTACATCGAGCATAACGGGACCGAACATGTGGTCGACGTAGCCAGCGGGCTGACCGTGATGGAAGGTGCTCGCGACAATAATATCCCGGGCATCGAGGCCGATTGTGGCGGTGCCTGTGCCTGTTCCACTTGCCATGTCTATATCGCGCCGGACTGGGTCGAAAAACTGCCCAAGATGGATGATATGGAAGAGGATATGCTTGATTTTGCCTATGAGCCGGATCCTGCGCGGTCGCGTCTGACCTGTCAGATCAAGGTCACCGACGCGCTTGACGGCCTGATCGTTCATATGCCGGAAAAGCAGATCTGATGAGCAGGCGGGGCATGGCGCGGCGTCGGCCGTTGCGCGCCCTGCGACCTTGCGTTCGCCGCGCAGCGCAGGTGGGGTGCCTGTGTCTGACGGGGTTGGTGGGGGAGGCTCTGTCAGGTTCAGCACTGGCCGAGGCGGGCCTGGCCGAGTCAGGACTGTCTGGTTCAGGACTGGCAGAGACAGGACTGGCACGCGCCACACAGGGTGCGTCCTATGTCATTGGCGCTGAATTCGCCTCCCCGACACGGCGCTATGACCATGGCGTGCTGGGCGATGCTGTGGAATTTGGGACGCTCTTGATCCATGTCGAAATCCATGTCGAACATACAGACGCCCGTTCGGAGGCTGCCGTGACCCGAAAGACCCTTGCGGTCAACCTGCCGCCCTCGCGGGTTTTTGAAGACCTCCAACCGCGTTTGTGGGACGTAACGGGCGATGCGTTTCCTGAAGTGGTCGTGATCGAAACCGACCTTGAGACAGGGGCCCAGCTGGCAATCTATTCCGCCGACGGAGACAAATTCGCGGCAACGCCACATATCGGCCAGACACACCGCTGGCTGGCACCTGTCGGGGCTGCGGATCTCGACGGGGACGGGCTCATCGAGATCGCCTATGTCGACCGGCCGCATCTCGCGCGGACCCTGCGGATCTGGCGGGTCCGGGACGGGGAATTGGAAGAGATTGCCTCTGCCGCGGGTCTGACCAACCATAAAATTGGCGAAGCGGTCATAACGTCCGGCATCCGCGATTGCGGGCAGGGGCCTGAGATCGTGACGGTCAACGGCACCTGGTCCCGGGTGGTTGTGTCGCGGCTGGTGAATGGTGAGATCCAGAGCCAGGATATCGGTGCCTTTGATCCGCAGCTGCGGTTGACGGCGGTGCTGGCCTGCCAGCCGGAGTGATGCCTCGGCCAGTATCCGGGATCCTGTCCCCACCGAGGCGATGGTGACAGGCATGGCGCATGTCGCCCCCGGTTCCGCCTTGTCAGACCGCAGCACTCAAAGGCCGACGCATCGTCAGTGACGTCGGGCGATCATAGCCGGGATGCGCGCTGCTGCCTGAGGGGACGAACCCCATGCGCGCGAAGGCCGCGTGGTTCTCGACCAGTTCGATCCGCACCTGCAGTTCCAGTGCCGGAAGCCCGAGCGCCCGGGCGCGCTCAACCGCCAGGTCCACAAGCTGGCGCCCGAGGCCCGCCCGGCGCAGCGAGGAGGCAACGGCCAGTTTGCTGATATAGATGGCGTCGTCTGTCGGGGACAAGATCACACAGGCTTCGGGTGGCGTGCCGGTGCACCATATCTCTTTGGTCTCGGACTGGATCACAAGATCGGCAAGGGTCATCTGATGGATAGAGGAGGGCGGATCGATCCGCCCCTCCACGGAGGCGAAGGCCTCCTGCATCACCGCGAGCACCTGTGGCAGCGCCTCGCTGTCCGGTCCCAATCGATAGGGGCGGCGGCTCATCGCGACCGACCTGCGGGCCTATAGCGCGCGCCAGCCGATATCACGGCGTACAAACCCTTCCGGCCAATCGATTTGATCGACCATCGCATAGGCGCGGTCGCGGGCCTCGCGGAGGTTCTGTCCCCGCGCCGTAACGTTGAGGACGCGCCCGCCATTGGCGAGGATCTTGTCCGCAGAAGCCTTGGTTCCGGCGTGAAAGACCATGTTCATGCTGTCCTCCGGCAAAGCCGCGAGGCCCTTGATCTCGGTTCCCTTGGCATAGCTGCCCGGATAGCCTGCAGCAGCCATGACAACGGTGATCGCATGATCATCGGCCCAGTTCACCTGCGCCTCTTTCAGGCGTCCCTCGGCCGCGGCCTGCATCAGGTCGAGCGCCTGTGCCCCCAGACGCATCATCAACACCTGGCATTCCGGATCGCCAAAGCGGACGTTGTATTCCACCAGCCGGGGCTGGCCGTCCTTGATCATCAGGCCGACATAGAGAACCCCCTGATAGGGCGTGCCGCGCTCGGCCATCACCCGCATGGTGGGCTTCACGATCTCCTCCATGGCGCGGGCTTCGATTTCGGGGCTGAGCACCGGCGCCGGGGAATAGGCCCCCATGCCACCGGTGTTGGGGCCGGTATCGCCTTCGCCGACGCGTTTGTGGTCCTGCGCGGTGCCGATCGACAGGATCTCCTCGCCGTCGCACAACACAAAGAGCGAGGCCTCCTCGCCCTCCATGAATTCCTCGATCACGACCTCGGCGCCAGCGCCGCCAAAGGCGCCGCCGAACATATCGTCGATCGCCGCCAGCGCGGTAGCCTCGTCCATCGCGACAATCACCCCCTTGCCGGCCGCGAGCCCGTCGGCCTTCACCACGATGGGGGCCCCGTTGCTGCGCACATAGTCCTTGGCGGCCTGGGCGTCGGTGAAATGGCCGTAGCCCGCAGTGGGGGCCTGTGCGGCATCGCAGACTTCTTTGGTGAAGCTCTTCGAGGCCTCCAGCCGGGCTGCGGCCTCCGAGGGGCCAAACACCAGGATCCCCGCCGCCCGAAGCCTGTCGGCGACACCCGCCGCCAGCGGCGCCTCGGGGCCGACAATGACAAAGTCGATGGCGTTTTCCTCGGCAAATGTCACCACGGCACCGCCGTCTTCGGCATCGAGGCTGGCGCATTCTGCGATCTGGGCGATGCCTGCATTGCCGGGTGCCACGATCAGCTTGTCGCATTTCGGGTTCTGCATCACGGCCCATGCCAGGCTGTGTTCGCGCCCGCCGCCACCAAGGATGAGGATATTCATGAGCCGTACTCCGATCTGCTTGGCCTCTGTTGTCGCGCGTTCTATGCTGCCCGCGACATCAAAACAAGAACGCCCGTGGTCCCCGCGGAACTTCAGCGCAGACAGAAGGCACCAGAACTCTCCATGTCCGACCTCCTCGATGATCCCGCACCTGGCCAGAATGCACCAGAGTTTTCCGTCTCCGAGCTTTCGGGCGAGGTCAAGCGCACGCTGGAGGGCACCTTTGGCCGGATCCGGGTCCGCGGCGAGGTCGGCCGGGTGTTCAAGGCGCGCTCCGGACATATCTACTACGATATCAAGGATGACCGCTCGGTGCTGGCCTGCACCACCTGGAAGGGTCAGATCAGCAAGCTGGCGGTGGTTCCCGAAGAGGGGCTGGAGGTGGTGGTGACCGGTCGCCTGACGGCCTTTGGCGCCCAGTCGAAATACAACATGAATGTGGAAGAGGTCTCGGTCGCGGGGCAGGGCGCGTTGATGGCGCTGCTGGAAAAGCGCAAGGCGCAGCTGCAGGCCGAAGGGTTGTTTGCGCCCGAGCGGAAGAAGCCGCTGCCGTATCTGCCGCAGATCATCGGGGTGGTGACGTCGCCGTCCGGCGCGGTGATCCGCGATATTCTCCATCGGCTGCGGGACCGGTTCCCGCGCAAGGTTCTGGTCTGGCCCGTGGCGGTACAGGGCAGCAATTGTGCGGTGGAAGTGGCGCGGGCCATCGAAGGTTTCAACCAGCTCAGCCGGGGCGGCGCCCTGCCGCGGCCCGACCTGATCATCGTGGCCCGGGGCGGTGGCTCAATCGAGGATCTTTGGGGGTTCAACGAGGAAATCGTGGCCCGTGCGGTTGCGGCCAGCGATATTCCCCTGATCTCTGCCGTGGGCCACGAGACGGACACGACCCTGATCGACTATGTCTCCGACCTGCGGGCACCGACCCCCACCGCCGCTGCGGAACATGCGGTGCCGGTGCGGCTCGATCTTCTGGCGCATGTGGAGGGGCTGGGCGCGAGAATGGCACAGGCCAGTGGCCGTGTGGTGCAGCAGAGACGACAGCGGCTTGGCGATCTGGCCCGTGCCTTGCCGCGACCGGACAGCCTGCTGGACAGCCCCCGGCAGCGGCTGGACCGGGTGTCCGACCGATTGCCCAATGCGCTGATTGCGGGCGTGCAGAAACGCAAGCTGATCCTCAGCGACAAGGCCGCCTCATTGCGCCCCGCAACGCTGCGCAACCTCGTGGAGCGGCGCCGGGACCGTCTGAAGAACCTCTCGTCCCGCCTGAGCCTGCGCCCCATAGAACAGGAAGCGCACCGCAAACGGGAGCGGCTGACAGGCGTCACCACCCGCCTGACGGCCGCGCAGACCCTGCGGGTCAACCGCCAGCGCGACCGTCTTTCGGCGACCGGGCGGCAGCTTGATATTCTGAGCTACAAGGCGACCCTGCGGCGTGGCTACGCGGTGGTGCGCGACGGTGAGACCTTGATCACCAGCAAATCCGGGGCGGAGGCGGCGTCGGCGCTCTCGATCGAATTTGCCGACGGGCAGATCTCCATCACGGGCGAAGGCACGCCAGCGTCGGGGACTCCTGCGACGGGCGCGCCAGCGACGGCGACCAAGCCCAAGTCAACGCCGCCAAAGCCAAAACCGGCCAAATCACCGGGCGGGCAGGGGTCATTGTTCTGACTTTTGAGCTGTATGGCTGAGCGGACCGAGTGGCTGAGCAGCCGGGACGGCCCGCCCTGCCGGGGCTTCAGGGTGCCTAGACGCCGACCTCAGGGCCCAGGCAGATCATGTCCTCTTGCGGATCGTGGTGTTCCGTCAAGGTCAGCGGAGGGCCGTCGCGATCCATCGTGACGCTGAGGCCAGAGGTGTCGATCTGATAGCTCCAGCACTGGGCCGTCTGCCGGTCTTCGTAGATGAAACAGATTTCGGTCCCTGTGTCGCCATCCTGTGCATACCACTCGCCGTCGATGCAGCGGCCGTCGAGAAACGACCAGATCACCCGTTGCCCGGGCAGATAGCGTTCAGCCCCGTAGGGCGCGCCTTGCCAGTCGAAAAAGATAACGCGCCCTTCGGTATAGCGTTTGAACTGCTGTGCATCCGCTGACAGGGCAGGCGAAGTGAGACCCATGTGGCAGAGTGTCAGGGCGCAGGTCAAAAGGGCAGTGGCTCTGGTCATGTCCTCAGCATGACCGATCGGCGAAGCTGCGCCAAGTGCGGAGGCGGCAAACGGGGGGGGCGGGACGTGGTTTTTTGGTCGATTGCGTCCGGGGCAGGGTCACTTGCGCTTTGCAACCCCGGCCAAAGAGCATTAGGTGAGGGTCAAACGACCCTGCGGAGACCCAGATGGCGCTTTTCTCGAAGCTCAAGGAACGGTTGCTGAAATCCTCGTCCCGCCTCGGAAAAGAGGTGGACGCGATTGTGGAGGACGGGGCCTCGGCTGTCCCGGAGACATCTGAAGCACCTGAGGCATCAGGCGCACCTGGGGCACCGGTGGCAGGGGCGTCGGGCGGCGCGCTTGAGGCTGCTGGAACGCCCGCCCCTGCAGCGCAGCGGGAGGCGAGTAAACCGGGCCTTTTGGGACGGTTGATGGGGCGCAGCAATGATGCAGAACCACGCCGGGTTCTGGATGACGATATGCTGGAAAGCCTCGAAGAGATGCTGATCGCCTCGGACATGGGGGTGGATACGGCGCTGCGGGTGACGGCAAATATCGCCGAGGGACGCATGGGGCGCCGTGTTTCGGGGCGCGAAATCCGCGAGTTGCTGGCGCAGGAGATCGCCCGGGTGATGGAACCTGTGGCGCGTCCGCTGCCGCTCTATCCCAGCAAACCGCAAGTGGTGCTGGTGGTCGGTGTCAACGGATCGGGCAAAACCACCACGATCGGCAAACTCGCCAGCCAGTTTCGCGCGGCCGGTAAATCGGTGGTGATTGCGGCGGGCGACACGTTTCGCGCGGCGGCCGTCGAACAGCTTCAGGTCTGGGGCGACCGGGCGGGGGTGCCGGTTCTGACGGCGCCAGAGGGATCGGACCCGGCGAGCCTGGCTTTTGATGCCATGACCAAGGCCGAGGCCGACGGGGCCGATCTGTTGATGATCGACACGGCCGGTCGTCTGCAGAACCGGTCCGATCTGATGGAAGAGCTGGCCAAGATCGTTCGTGTGATCCAGAAGAAAGATCCCGATGCGCCCCATAATACCCTGTTGGTTCTGGACGCCACCACCGGCCAGAACGCGCTGCGCCAGGTGGAGACCTTCCGTGAGCTGGCAAATGTGTCGGGGCTGGTAATGACCAAGCTGGACGGCACCGCCAAGGGCGGTGTCCTGGTGGCGCTTGCCGATAAATTCGGCCTGCCGATCCATGCCATCGGTGTCGGGGAACAGCTCGAAGATCTGGCCCCCTTTGACCCGGAGGAATTTGCCGCGGCGCTCACGGGTCTCGGGGACTGAAGGTCAATGCGTCGCCATCCAGTCTTCGACGTGGCGCAGGACAAACAGCACCGTCAGCACCAGAACCGTGGCCATTGCCGCGAGGGGCATCTGACCGGCGCCGCACCCAAGCCCGATCGCCCCGACCAGCCAAAGCGACGCGCCGGTGGTGACATTGCGCACCTTGTTGCCCGAGGTGAAGATCAGCCCGGCCGCCAGAAAGGCAACGCCTGCTGTGACCGCCTCGATCATGCGCAGCGGGTCATTGCGCTGCGCCTCGGCTCCGAAGTCGAGGGCGGCGATTTCACGTCCCAATATGATTTCACGTCCCAATATAATGAACAGACAGGCCGCAACCGAGACGAGGATATGTGTCCTCAGCCCGGCCGGTTTGCCGAGGCGTTCGCGCTCCAGCCCGATCAGGGCCGCCAGAACGCTCGCTGCCAGCAGACGGGCAAAGGCGACGGGGGCGGGGATGACGGAAAAGGTCCGGGTGAGCTCGTCGGTGATCTGTTGCAGGGTGGTGTCGAACATGGGGCCTCCGGGTGCTGGTCTCGGTATCCAACGCAGCAGCGCGCGCGACGTTCCCTCCTGTGTCAGGTTGGGCCGCACAAGAAGGAAAACAGATGTTGAGCAACTGGCTGATCTCGCTTGAAGGCACTGAAGCGGGGCATCAGGTGGCGCTGATCCTTGCGGTGTCGGCCGCGATCCTGCACGCGATTTTTGGCGCAATGCAAAAAGGGCGCCACGATCCCTGGCTGTCGCGCGGGGCGATTGATGCGTCCTATGGCGTGATGGCGGCACCGTTTGCGCTGTTTGTGGTGCCATGGCCTGAACCGCATATGTGGCTGATCTTTGCAGGCGTCTGGATCATCCACGTGATCTACAAAGTGCTGCAGGCCATGGCCTACACCAAGGGCGCCTACACCGTCGTATATCCGGTCGTCCGGGGCACCGGGCCGCTGTTTGCCGTGATTGGCGCCTATTTTCTGTTCGGCGAGACCTTCACCATGGTTCAATGGCTGGGCGTCGGTGTTCTTCTGGCGGGGATCTTTGGCTTGGCCGTCTACAACTTTGTCTTTCTCGTCACTGCAAGAGAGACGCTGGGCATCGCGCTGGTGCTCGCCGTGGCGACCGGGTTGTTTGTGGCGCTCTATACCACCTACGACGCATTCGGCATTCGGGCCACGGCGGACCCGTTCACCTTTCTCGCCTGGTTTTTCATGATTGATGGTCTGACGATGCCGCCCTATGCCTATTGGCGGTGGCGCCGCATGGGGGATGCACGCCCGACGGTCGGGCCCTTGATGATCCGCGGCTTTCTGGGCGGTTTGGTTGCCTTCGCCTCCTTCGGGTCGATCATGCTTGCCACCCGGCTGGACAAGGTGGGCGAGGCCGCGGTGCTGCGTGAAACCTCTACCGTATTTGCGGCTCTGATCGGGTGGCTGGTGCTGAAGGAAACCGTAGGCCCCCGCCGTATCGCATTGATGGCATTGATCGCGCTGGGCGCGGTCATCGTTGAAATGGGCGGTTGAAATACGCATCTGTAGCGGATGCCCGCGCGCAAGAACCAAGGACACAAGAGACATCATGACCGAGCAGACCAAGACGACCGGAGCGGCAGGCGAAGACGAGACCGCCGCGCAGAAAAACACCAATCCCTGGCTCAAGGGCGTGCTGGAATACGGGCCGATTGCCCTGTTTTTCATCGCCTACCTGCGTTTGAAAGAACACAGCTTTGACATCGCGGGCACCAGCTATGACGGTTTTATCGTGGTGACGGCCGGCTTTGTGCCGCTGATGGTCCTGTCGACGCTGGCCCTGTGGAAGCTGACGGGAAAACTGTCGAAGATGCAGCTTCTGACGCTGGTGCTGATCGTGGTGTTCGGCGGCTTGTCGGTCTGGTTCAATGATGAGCGGTTCTTCAAGATGAAGCCGACGCTGATCTATCTGATCTTCGGAGGTCTGCTCGGATTTGGTCTGCTGCGTGGGCAGAGCTATCTGCGGGTGATGATGGCAGAGATGATGCCATTGACCGAGGAAGGCTGGATGATTCTGACCCGGCGGCTCTGTGCGTTTTTCCTGGCGCTTGCCCTGGCGAACGAGGTCATTTGGCGCAGCGTCAACACCGAAACCTGGGTCTATTTCAAGACCTTCGGCCTGACTGTGGCGATGTTCGTGTTCTTCATGACCCAGGCGAGGCTGTTTCAGGTTCATGGGCTTGAGGAAGCCGAAGCCGACGACTGAGCTTTCTGCTGTGCCCGGCCACCCACCGGCGACAGAGTGGGTGGCGCCGTGCCTGTCTCTAGATGCGCTGCCAGATCGGCATCGGACCGGGAAGAGGGCGCAGGGACAGCAATCTCGACCATCGCCGGGCGGGCACGTCAGGCAGGGCCTGCTGCATCAGCTTCAGCGGCGTGCGTTCCGGCTGGCGGATCAGGCGTTTGTAAAACCGCAGCGCGCCAGGGCGCGTGTAGGCGGACCAATGGCAGACCCGGCGTTCCGGCAGGCCGATGGGATGACCCATCTGGCCAAGACGATCCAGAGTGTCGAGACAGTCGAGCTGCAGGGTCACGGCGTTGGCGGCCTCAAATCCCTGGCCGATGGCGTGGTCGCCCACCTCTGGCGCCCGGGTCAGGGTCTCGAACAGGAAATCAATGGCGTCGTTTTCACGGCTGGTGATATTGAAGAATTCCGCAGTCCGTCCGGCAGGGGTCTTGAGCGCCCGGGAGGCGCGACTTTGATAGGACGCGCCGGTGAGTGAAATCAGACGCTGTACCGCGCCCGCAGGCAGGTGGTGCAGCGCCTCCAGCGCGACTTCACTGCCCAGAGAATGGCAAACGATGTGGATGTCACGCGGCGGATCCACCTGTCGCAGGGCCTGCACAACCCGCGCCAATGCCTGTCCCGCCTGCACGGCCCGGATCTGCGCCTGCCCGAGGCTGGCGCGGGCGTCCCAGCCGAAGGCCACGGCGAGCCCTTCGTCGCGTCGCCCCAATCCGAACCCCAGCTGGCGCGGCCAGGACGGTGCCCGCCAAGGCAGATGCTGCGGATCCAGCGACAGAATGTGGCGATGAGGGCAATGTTCCGGGTTTCCGGGTTGGTATTTGTAGCCATGGACCATGATGACGGCTGGCCCGGATCTGGCGGGCATCGCCATGATGTCAGCTTCAAAGTCCCTGTGCCGAGCATGCAATACAGGCGAGTCGCCGACAGCATTGATCCGTATGATGGCCATATCAGGGTCCCCAAACCACGCGTTTTTCACTGCGCTAGCCGGTTCAGGTGACAGGGTCGTGACGTCGGCGTAACGGCAGTGTGACGGCGCGGGGTTGGTCCACCTCGGGGCTGACAATCCCCGCGGGCGTTTCCGATATGCCACAGGGGTGACCCATGAAAATGCATGCCCGAGCTTGTGGGCTGAAGAGGAGAGAGAGCCGCCACGGCGCGGTCATCCGGCGCCTTGTCGCGCGCAACTCCGTCGCAGCCCTGGCGACCCCCTTTCGGAGGGTGTGGGGAGGTGTTTCACCCTTGCGCTTTGGATAGATTTGCGCCTTATACGGCCTGCAATCCCAGCGGGCTTGACGCTTGACTTGGGAAGAATAGGGGCTCGTAGTGGGCTCGTGGCGATTTGTTACCGGATTGCGGGCCACATTAAAAAAGCCGCTAAAGAGGTCAGGACGAAAAGGGCTCCCTTTCGCTTGGCCGGACGGGAGTTTTTTATATGCAGGACATGTCCTGCGCCGGAGGCGAGACGATGACAGAAACCTGGAACAAACGTACCAAATTGGTGCACGGAGGCACCCGCCGCAGCCAGTACAACGAGGTTAGCGAAGCGATCTTCATGACGCAGGGCTTTGTGTATGACACCGCAGCACAGGCAGAGGCGCGGTTCATCGAGGCGGGCCCTGACGAATTTATCTACGCCCGCTACGGCAATCCCACGGTTGCCATGTTCGAGGATCGCATCGCGGCACTCGAGGGGGCAGAGGATGCCTTTGCGACGGCCTCCGGGATGGCGGCGGTGAACGGGGCGCTGACCTCATTGCTGAAGGCGGGCGATCACGTGGTCTCGGCGAAAGCGCTGTTTGGGTCCTGTCTCTATATTCTGGAGAACGTTCTGACCCGCTATGGGGTCGAGGTGACCTTTGTCGATGGAACCGATCTTGCCCAGTGGCAAGAGGCCATGCGCCCCGATACCAGGGCCGTGTTCTTCGAGAGCATGTCGAACCCGACTCTGGAGGTGATTGACATCGAGGCCGTCGCTGCAATCGCACATGCCGTTGGTGCGACCGTTGTGATCGACAATGTGTTCTCCACGCCGGTCTTTTCCAATGCGATCGCGCAGGGGGCCGATGTTGTGGTCTATTCGGCGACAAAACATATCGACGGGCAGGGGCGGGCGCTCGGCGGTGTGGTTCTGGGTTCCAGCGACTATATTCGCGGGACATTGGAACCCTATATGAAACACACCGGAGGCAGCCTCAGCCCGTTTCATGCCTGGATGTTTGTCAAGGGTCTGGAGACAATCGACCTGCGGGTGAATGCGCAGGCCGACAGCGCGCTGAAACTCGCCGAGGCGATGGAAGGCCACCCTGCACTGGCCCGCACCATCTATCCCGGTCTCGCCAGCCATGCGCAACGCGACCTGGTCGAACGGCAGTTGAATGGCAAGGGAGGCACGGTGCTTTCGCTGGATCTCAAGGGGGGCAAGGAGGCGGCTTTTGCGTTTCTTGATGCGCTGACGATTCCGGTGATTTCCAACAATCTGGGCGATGCGAAATCCATCGCCACCCACCCGGCGACGACAACCCACCAGCGGTTGTCGGAGAGCCAAAGGGCGGACCTTGGTATCACGGATGGGTTGGTGCGGCTGTCAGTCGGGCTTGAGGATACGGACGATCTGATTGCGGACCTGCGGCAGGCGCTTTCGTCGCTGGGCTGAGGGCGGGCGTTGAGGTCACGGCCAGAGGTCACGGCCAGAGGTCAGCGCCAGAGGGCGGGGCCTGAGGTCGGGCGGGTCGAAAATCGATAAAAAAGGTCAGTTATGTGACCTCGGAGGCGATTTATGCTGATCTGTTTTGTTTTTGTTGTCGTAGTATCCTAGATGAAGAATGCAGACGAGCAGCTGCAGGGACAGGAGGACGGGACAATGAACATCCACTCTCGCGATGTGAAGGACACACCTGACCGGACGGAGGCCGAAGAGGCTCTGGCCGTCTTGAGGCGGTGGGCCGGACATGCCAGCGAGACGGAAGTGGCACAGCTCGACCCCGCAATCGCCCGGTTGCTGCCGGGACGAGAGGTCCAGAATTATCCCGATCTGACGCGTCAATACCCGGACGGGTTTGAAGTCAGCGCGGATTACCGGGCCGGTCTGCCGGATTTGCAGAACGGTCCCTCCAGTCTGATCCGGGGGGCGAAAGAGCAGATCCAGCATGTCGGCATCTCGAACTTCCGGCTGCCGATCCGGTTTCACACCCGCGATGACGGCGATCTGGCGCTGGAGGCGAGTGTGACCGGCACCGTCAGCCTCGATGCCGAAAAAAAAGGCATCAACATGTCCCGCATCATGCGGTCCTTTTACAAGCATGCGGAAAAGGTGTTTTCCTTTGAGGTGATGGAGGCCGCGGTGGAAGACTATCTGGCGGATCTGGAAAGCGGCGATGCCCGGTTGCAGATGCGGTTTTCCTTCCCGGTCAAGATCGAGAGCCTGCGGTCCGGTCTGATGGGCTATCAGTACTACGATGTGGCTCTGGAGCTGGTGCAGATGGCAGGCCAGCGTCACAAGATTGTTCATCTGGATTATCTCTACTCTTCGACCTGTCCCTGTTCGCTGGAATTGTCAGAGCACGCTCGGCAGGTCCGGGGACAGTTGGCGACACCGCATTCGCAGCGTTCCGTGGCCCGGATATCGGTGCAGATGGAGCCTGACGCGCCGTGTTTGTGGTTCGAGGACCTGATCGACCTTTGCCGGGGCGCCGTGCCGACGGAAACCCAAGTCATGGTGAAACGTGAAGACGAACAGGCCTTTGCCGAGTTGAACGCGGCCAACCCCGTCTTTGTCGAAGATGCAGCGCGGCTGTTTTGCGAGGCGATGCAGGGTGATCCGCGGATCAGGGATTTCCGGGTGGTGGCAAGCCATCAGGAGAGCCTGCACAGTCATGATGCGGTCTCGGTTCTGACGCAGGGGCGGATGTTTGCCGGCCAGAGCCTCGACCCGCATCTGTTTGCCTCGCTGATCCATCGCGGCTGACGCATGATCTTGCCACGGGAGATACGAGGGGCCAGCCCCTCGTGCTCCCCGAGGTATTTTGGAAAAGCTGAAAGTGAAAGAGGCGCGCTCCTGTAGGCGGGGTGTTTTTTGCCGCGGTGCGGCATTTTTTCTGCCAAAGCGAGGTGAAACCATGCTATTCTGAGCGGGAAGGGGGCGTCTGGCGGAACGCGCACGGGGGCCTGCCCTTGTTGCAGTGAGAGATCGAACCAGAGGAGATCACATGATCCGGTTTGAAGGTTTCAAGGACTATCCCACCACTCCACAGGCCTGGGCCGGCTTTGCCATGGGGCGGCAGTTGAAGATGATGCGCTCTGTTGCGGCGCTCGCGGTGCAGGCACCCCAGCGGCAACTGCATATGGCGCAGGCGCTGGTGAAGATGCAGCAGGAATGGGTGAACGGAGTGCACAGCGCAGTGACGAGTGCACAGGTCCCTGCGACGTCGTCTGCGCCCCGGTCTTCTGCGGGCTCCGCCACTTCGGCCAAGACTCCGGCCAAGACTCCGGCCAAGACGCGAAGCAAGGCAGTGGCCAAGCCTGCGGCACCGCGCAAGGCACCAGCCCGCACTCCCAGCCCCGCCAAGGTTGACGCTGTCCCGTCGCGGCCCTCAAAGCCCTCCGGCTCAAAAACAGACGCGGGCAAACCGGGCGGGTCCGCGCCGAAGGCCGCAAAGGCTGTGGCCAAACCCGCAGCGCCTGTGGCCAGACCCGCAGCGCCTGCCGCCAAACCAGCAGAGCAGGCGCCAGAGGCGGTGTCGGTGGCAAAGGCCACTCGGGGCATCGCGCCCACTCCTGCCGCCAAATCCGGGAGTGCAAAATCCAGCCCTCCGAAATCTAGCCCTCCGAAATCCAGCCCCGCAAAAAGCCGATCAGCCAAATCAGGCTCCACCGAAACCCAAACCCGAACCCAAACCAGAACCCGGGCATCTGCATCCAATGCGTCCGCGACGTCGGGGGCATCCGGGGCGAGCGCTGCGACACAAAGCGCTGCTTCAGAGGCCAAGACCCAACAGGCGACCTCTGCCGAAGCTGCGGCACGCGAGGCCTCCACGAGCAAACCCGCGCCGCGTCGGCGGCCAAGGTCACCCTCCAGCCCACCGGCCATGCCGGTTTCTGCTGCGAAGGCCAAGGGGTCGAAAGCGGATGAATGACGGCTTTGGCTTGACACTCTGATCGGGGGTTGCCAACGCTGCACTCATGTTGGATCTGCGCCCAGTTGGATATGTCATCGGCCTGCTTGTCACCATTCTGGGCGGCACGATGGTCTTTCCGCTGCTTCTTGACCTGTATGACGGAAAGGGGGAGTGGCCGGTCTTTCTGGAAAGCGCCATTCTGTGCCTGCTGGCCGGGGGGCTGCTGGCCCTGAGCTGTGCAAATGGGGTCGGGCGGGGTCTGTCGATCCGCCAGACCTTTCTGTTGACGACACTGGTCTGGGTCGCCCTGCCGTTCTTTGGCGCCATTCCACTGATGCTGGGCGCCACCGAGCTGAGCTTTACCGATGCGTTTTTCGAGGCGATGTCGGGATTGACCACCACCGGCTCCACGGTGATTTCAGGTCTGGATGATCTGCCGAGGGGGCTTTTGTTGTGGCGCGCCATTCTGCAATGGTTGGGCGGCATCGGTATCATCGTGGTCGCCATGGTGTTCCTGCCTGAGCTCCGGGTCGGCGGGATGCAGATCTTCAAGTCCGAAGCATTTGATACGATGGGAAAAATCCTCCCCAGAGCGCAGGAAATCGCCAAGCAGATCTCAGTCATCTACCTCGTTCTGACACTGGTCTGTGCGTTGGTCTACACGGTTCTGGGCATGGGGCCATTCGACGCGATCGTGCATGCGATGACGACCACATCGACCGGGGGATTTTCAAACTACGATGCCTCCTTCGGAACGTTTTCCGGTCCGGCGGAATATGCCGCCTCTTTCTTCATGGTGGCCGCGGCATTGCCATTTGTACGCTACGTGCAGCTGATCAACGGCAAGACCCTGCCGTTGTTTCGCGACAGCCAGGTGCGGACGTTCCTCGCCACCATAGCGGCTCTGGTCGTGGTGACGGCCGCCGTGCTGGTCAGTATCTTTCCGCACCACCCGGAACAGGCTGTGCGCGAGGCGCTGTTCAACATCATCTCGATCATGTCGGGCACCGGATATGCCAGTGTGGATTACATGCAATGGGGATCGTTTCTGATTATGATCTTCTTTTTCATCGGGCTGATCGGAGGCTGTGCGGGGTCCACGGCCTGTTCCGTGAAGATCTTTCGCTACCAGTTGCTGTTTGCCTCGGTGCGGGTGCAGGTGCAGCGCATTCGGTCGCCGCATGGGGTGTTCATTCCCAGATACGAAGGGCGCGCCGTGACGCCGGATGTTCTCAGCTCGGTGATCTCCTTTTTCATGTTCTTCGTGATCACTCTGGGCATCGTCGCCTGGGCGCTGGCATTGACGGGGCTGGATTTCATCACCGCGATTTCCGGGGCGGCGACGGCGGTGGCAAATATCGGCCCGGGCCTGGGCGAGATCATCGGGCCTGCGGGGAACTTTGCGCCGCTCAACGACACTGCAAAATGGATCCTCGCCATTGCCATGCTGATCGGCCGGCTGGAGTTGATGGCCGTCTACGCGATCCTGACGGTTCGTTTCTGGCGCAGCTGAGGCACCGCGCCTCGCATTCCTTGCGCAAATTGCACTGTGCCTGAAATAAAGGCGTCGGCCTGTCTTGCTCTTGTGGTGGGGCTCGCCTAAGAACGCGCGAACCTGAAACCCCGCAAGCGGAGGGAGACCACACCCCTTATGCCCCTACTTGTGATGAAATTCGGCGGCACGTCTGTCGCCAATCTGGACCGCATTCGCCGCGCGGCCAAACGTGTCGGCGTCGAAGTGGCCAAGGGCTATGACGTCATTGTCATCGTGTCCGCAATGTCCGGCAAGACCAACGAATTGGTGGGCTGGGTGAACGAGACCTCGCCGTTGTATGACGCGCGCGAATATGACGCCGTAGTTTCGTCTGGCGAGATCGTGACTGCGGGCCTGATGGCATTGACGCTGCAGGAGATGGATGTGCCTGCGCGCAGCTGGCAAGGCTGGCAGGTCCCGCTGAAGACCAATTCCGCGCACAGCCAGGCCCGGATCGACGAAATCGGCACCGATGCGATCAATGCCAAATTCGGTGAAGGCATGCGTGTGGCAGTTGTTGCCGGTTTTCAGGGCATCAGCCCGGAAGGGCGCGTCACCACGCTGGGCCGGGGCGGGTCGGACACCACGGCGGTCGCATTTGCGGCGGCCTTTGGGGCGGAACGCTGCGACATCTACACGGATGTGGACGGGGTCTACACAACGGATCCCCGGATCTGTGACAAGGCGCGCAAGTTGGACAAGATCGCCTATGAAGAAATGCTGGAGCTTGCATCGCTCGGCGCCAAGGTGCTGCAGACCCGCTCTGTCGAGCTGGCCATGCGCTACAAAGTCAAGCTGCGCGTTCTGTCGAGCTTTGAAGAACAATCCGACGAGGCCGGGACTCTGGTCTGCGACGAGGAGGAAATCATGGAATCCAATGTTGTAAACGGCGTAGCTTACTCGCGGGATGAAGCGAAGCTGACCTGTCTCTCGGTTGCGGATCGACCGGGCATCGCCGCCACCATCTTTACCTGCCTGTCCGATGCCGGGGTCAATGTGGACATGATCGTGCAGAACATCTCGGAAGATGGACGCACGGATATGACCTTCTCTTGCCCGACCGATCAGGTGAAACGGGCAGAGGTGGCCCTGAATGGTTTCAAGGAAAAGGGCGAGCTGAACTTCGCGGAACTGGTAGCTGACACTGGCGTTGCCAAAGTGTCCGTCGTGGGCATCGGCATGCGCTCACAGTCCGGCGTTGCCGCCAAAATGTTCCGCGTGTTGTCGGACGAAGGCGTCAATATCAAGGTGATCACCACCTCTGAGATCAAGATCTCTGTGTTGATTGACCGGAAATACATGGAGCTCGCGGTGCAGGCGCTGCACGACGCCTTTGAATTGGACAAAGCGGGCTGAAACCGTCGGCCGGACCGGAGTATCCCCGGTCTGGCCATGGTTGCATTTTCTGTGGTTTCTTAAGGCTGCGCGCCCTTTTGGGCGCGACAGATACGCTGTGTTTCGCATTGATTTCTTAGGCGAAATCCCGGTGTCTGACATAGGGTGTGTCGCCGGGCGCACGCTGGGGACGGCGCTTCGCTTGTCGAAGTATTTACATTGTCCGCAACGCTGAACCCGTTGATGGGCGGCCTGTTTGTTGACAGAAGTTGGCCAGATGCGGGTGGACGTCCCTGAGGCAATCGACAGGGCCGAAGACCGTCAAAACACAAAGGGATCTGCCACAGAAGAACCGCGTGTTCACGATAGCACATCGCGCAGTCAAAAAAACCGAATGCGCAATTCCAGCGAAAGCCCTTGCCACAGACCTCGGCAGTCGACACATTGCCTTGACTTCGGGTTCTGGCACAAGGGGGTTGATGCGAAACAGCGTCAGGCTTATCCCTAGGTGCAGGGCCCCGGCCAGTTGTCAGTCTTTGGCGACAGGTTCGGTCGGATGAGCAACCCGGGAAAGGGCCGACATGGTTGAGAACACGGAATCCGAGAGCAGAAAGCTACTGGGTCGCCTGCGCGAGGCGATGGCAGGGGATGTTGCCGGACAGGCGCGGCTTGACAAGATCACCCAGCTCATTGCCGATAGCATGGGCACGGAAGTCTGCTCTATCTATCTGTTTCGGGACGAGGAAACGCTGGAACTCTGCGCCACCGAAGGGTTGAATCGCGAATCCGTCCACCAAACCCGCATGCGGATCGGCGAGGGTCTGGTCGGTCGCGTTGCCCGGACCGGGAAGCTGATCAACGCCGCCGATGCCCCGAGTGCGCGCGGGTTTCGCTACATGCCGGAGACCGGCGAGGAACGCTATACATCCTTTCTGGGCATTCCCATCCAGCGTCTCGGCGAAGTGCTTGGCGTCTTGGTGGTACAGTCCAAGGAAACCCGCGATTATTCCTCTGATGCGGTCTACGCGTTGGAGGTGGTGGCGATGGTCATTGCCGAAATGACCGAACTGGGTGCCTTTGTTGGCGAAGGCTCGGCCATGTCGCCGCTGCATCAGCAATCCGTCCTGCTGAAGGGGACAATGGCGCAGGAGGGCGCGGCCGAAGGGCATATCTGGCTGCATGAGCCGCGTGTGGTCGTCACAAACCCGATTGCCGATGATCCGCACCGCGAATTGGAGCGGCTGCAGGAAGCCGTCGAAGAGTTGCGCGTCGGCGTGGACAAGATGCTGCAAGTGTCGTCGGGCGGGGACAAGGAACAGGCTCAAGTCCTTGAGACCTATCGTATGTTCGCCAATTCAAAGGGCTGGATGCGGCGGATGGAAGAAGACATTGCCCGCGGTCTGAGCGCCGAAGCGGCCGTGGAAAAGGAACAATCGCTGGCCCGCGGGCGCATGGCCCAGGTGCAGGATGCCTATCTGCGCGAGCGGCTGAGTGATCTGGATGATCTGTCCAACCGGTTGCTCCGCATTCTGACAGGGCAGGGGCGCGATACCGGGGCTGAGCTTCCGGACGACCCGATTCTGGTGGCCCGCAACATTGGCCCCGCCGAATTGCTGGAATATGGCCGCAAGCTGAAGGGGATCATTCTCGAGGAGGGCTCGGTCGGCTCCCATGCCGCCATCGTGGCGCGGGCCTTGGCGATCCCCTTGGTGGTCCGCGTTGGCCGGATCACCACCGAAGGGCTGAATGGCGATCACGTGTTGGTGGACGGGGATCAGGGCGCGGTGCACCTGCGCCCGGATGATCCCGTGGTCAACGCATTCCGAGACAAGATCGCAATGCAGGCGCAGGCGCAGGAGCGCTATACTTCGATACGTGAGAAACCCGCCATAACCACTGATGGAAAAAGGGTTAAACTCATGATGAATGCAGGCCTCATGGCAGATCTGCCCTCCCTGCAGAATTCCGGAGCCGAAGGGGTGGGACTGTTTCGGACGGAATTGCAGTTCCTGATCCACAACAAGATGCCGAAGCGGTCCGAATTGGCTACCCTCTATCAAAAAGTGCTCGAATCGGCCCGTGGAAAGCGCGTTGTCTTCAGAACGTTGGATATCGGATCCGACAAGGTGTTGCCCTATATGAAGCCAACAGACGAGCCAAATCCAGCGCTCGGCTGGCGGGCGATCCGGGTCGGGCTCGACAAGCCGGGGGTGATGCGGATGCAGCTGCAGGCGCTGATCCGGGCCGCAAATGGCGGACCACTCAGCGTCATGTTCCCCTTTGTGGCGCAATTCGAGGAATATCGGCAGGCGCGGAAAGAAGTCGACAAAACCATTGAACGGGAAAAACGTCTGGGTCATGTCCTGCCCTCCAGCCTGGAGATCGGTGCGATGCTTGAGACGCCGTCGCTCGGGTTTGCCCCGCTGAAGTTCTTTGAGGAAGTGGATTTTCTCTCCATCGGCGGCAATGATCTGAAGCAGTTCTTTTTTGCTGCCGATCGGGAGAACGAGCGGGTGCGCCAGCGGTATGACACGTTGAATGTGAGCTTTCTGAGTTTCATCGAGCGTATTGTCGAACGCTGCGACATGTCCGGTACGCCGCTGAGTTTCTGCGGCGAAGACGCAGGGCGGCCGATCGAGGCCGTCTGCCTTGCTGCCATGGGCATTCGAACGCTCTCGATGCGCCCCGCTTCAATTGGGCCGGTCAAGTCATTGTTAATGAGAGTGGACCTGGGCGAAGTGCGCAAGCTCATTGCCGACGCGCGTCACCGGGGCGATCAAAGCGTGAGGCCCTCCGTCATGCAGTATCTACGCGAGATTTAGGATCGATCCATTGATACGATCTGACTTGAAAAGCGATGCCATTCCGGCGTCGCTTTTTCGCATCCACAGCGGCCCTGGTTCAGGAAACTACAGCGTTTTCAGGTCAGAATTTCAGGCTCCTTTATTTTCAATAATCGATAAAAATTTACTAAAAATTCCGATAAAATGCCCTTAACTTTACCTTTCTCCATAAATGGAGGGCGTTTGGGCCGGCGCGGAATTATCCGGAGTAAACCCGGTTCATGTTCACGTTCGGCGCGGTCATTCGTCTTGAGGACCACTTGCAAGCGGGTGATCGTGATGAGGGCACGCATGATCAAGTTCCAAATGCGTCCTCGAATGCACCCGAGATGAGTGGCGCAATTTGTCCACAATCAACTCGTCTCATAGAAACAAGCGGATGTCGCGATTTCCGAAATTTATCCACAAGTCGCGGCGCGGTTATCCACAGCCGCTTTCGCTCGGCGCGTCGGAGCGGGACCTCAGGATGCGTCAAATTGACTAACAATCCGATAATCTGCGCGGCTGAGGTGAACTGGGTCTAGGCCTCGGGCGAGCTTTGGATATGATCGCCGCGGCTCAGGAGAGGAACAGGAATTCATGTCTAGCGACATCACGACCCCTATCGTCACAGGATCCCGCAGCGGGGGAAGGATCCTCGCGGATCAGCTTCGTCTGCTTGGTGCAGATACGATCTATTGTGTGCCGGGGGAAAGCTATCTGGAGTTGCTCGACGGGCTGTATGCCCATCGCGACGCCATCAATGTGGTCACCTGTCGGCACGAATCGGGTGCGGCGAATATGGCGGATGCCTACGGCAAACTGACGGGGCGGCCCGGAATTTGCGCGGTGACCCGGGGACCGGGGGCGACAAATGCCTCGAACGGCGTTCACACCGCGTATCAGGACTCGACCCCGATGATCCTGCTGATCGGTCAGGTGGGACGCGATATGGTGGACCGCGAGGCCTTTCAGGAAATTGATTATCGGCGCATGTTCGGGCAGATGGCCAAATGGGTGGCGCAGATCGACGATGCGGCGCGCATTCCCGAATATTTGGCCCGGGCGTGGAAAATGGCGCAGTCCGGCCGACCTGGGCCCGTGGTCTTGGCGCTGCCGGAGGATATGCTGACGGATGTTGTGAGCTGCAGCGACCTGCGACCAACAGCACGCGCCAAAGCTGCGCCGACGCCGCAGTCCATGACTCGCCTGCAAGAGCTGATCGCCGCGGCCGACCGTCCGATGATGATGGTCGGTGGGCCGGGTTGGAGCGAGAGCTGCGCGCGAAAGGCGCTGGCCTTTGCAGCCCGCCTCGGTCTGCCGGTGACCACGTCTTTTCGCAGTCAGGACTATGTCGACAATGGCCACGACGCCTATGTCGGCCCGGTCGGGATCGCGCCAATTCCCAACCTTCGCAAACGCTTGCGTGAAGAGGTCGATCTGCTGATCGCGATCGGTCCGCGTCTCGGCGAGATGACCACGCAGGGCTACGAGCTGATCGACATTCCGCATCCGCAGATGACGTTTGTACATGTGCATCCGGACGCTGATGAGCTGGGTCAGGTCTACCAGCCGGATCTGTCCATCCAATCCGACCCGGAGTTGTTCTTTGACGCGGCCGAGGGGATCGAGGCGCCTGATCCATCGCGTTGGGCCGATTGGGTCCGGGTACAACGCGAGGACTATATTGCGTTTCAGTCACCCACCGAGGTTCCGGGACCGGTCAATATGGCCAAAGTGGTGCGCCATATGAGCGAGACCCTGCCGCAGGATACGATCTACACCAATGGGGCGGGGAACTACACGGTATGGTTGCATAGGTTCCACCCGCATCGCGCCTATCGCACGCAGCTGGCACCAACCAGCGGCTCCATGGGATATGGCGTCCCGGCGGCGGTCGCGGCAAAGCTGCATCACCCGGATCGTACGGTGGTTGCGATGGCCGGGGACGGGTGTTTCATGATGACCTCGCAGGAGCTGGCCACAGCCGCGCAGCATGGCGCCGATGTGATCTATGTGGTGGTCAACAACGGTATGTACGGCACCATCCGCATGCATCAGGAACGTCACCATCCCGGCAAAGTGATGGCGACCAAACTGGTGAACCCGGACTTCGTCGCCTATGCGGCGGCCTTTGGTATTGCCGGAGAGCGGGTGCTCAGCACAGAGGCCTTTGCCGGCGCATTGGAGCGCGCGCGGACTGCCAATGGCGGCTATCTGATCGAAATCATCGTTGATCCCGAAGCATTGACGCCGAACCAGTCCCTGTCGGCAGTGCGGGCCGAGGGCGAGGCCAATATGACGTCCTGAACCGGGCGCCAGAAAGACCGGAGACGGGACAGACTGGAGACGGAAAGGCCTGGGGAATTGACGTGGCAGCCTTTGCCACGTCATCCTGCTCAGGCCCCTACACGCTGCGGAGAGACCTCATGATCGACCTCTATACCTGGACCACGCCGAATGGACGCAAGCTGTCTATTCTGCTCGAGGAGTTGGGGGTGCCCTATGTCGCGCATGCGGTGGACATTACCGCAGGGGCCCAGTTCGACCCGGAGTTTCTGGCGATCAGTCCCAACAACAAGATACCGGCAATCCGCGATGGCGAAACCGGGGTGGCGATGATGGAATCCGGTTCCATCATGATTTATCTGGCTGAAAAATATGGAAAATTCATGCCGCAGGAGGATCGTCTGGAAATCCTCGAATGGCTGATGTGGCAGATGGCGGGCTTTGGTCCCATTCTCGGCCAGGCGCATCATTTCCTGAAATACAATGCCGGAAAATCCCCCTACGCCGAGGCGCGATACAGCGAAGAGGCCCGCAGGTTATATGGGGTGCTGGACCGGCGGCTGGAGGGGCGCGACTACATCGTCGGGGAGTATTCGATTGCGGATATGGCCTGCTGGCCCTGGGCCTCGCGCTACGAATGGCAGCAGATTGACCTTTCAGACTATCCGAACGTGCGGGCCTGGTATCAACGGATCGCCGCGCGCCCGGCGGTGCAGCGTGGCTATCATGTGCCCGCGAAGGTGAACGAGATCCCGCAGGGCTGAGGTCACACTGGCCCCGGCCTGATATCAGGCCTCAATCGGGTCGGTTTCCAGAGCATCTCCGGCCCGGCGAATGGCCCCGGCGATGAGGGCAGGCGCTCCGGGCAGGGCGCCCAGAACCGGCAGGCACTGCCCCTGAAACCCGGCCTCTGTCAGGGCCTCGGGAATATCTTCGCGCACATGCGCCCCCGATTGGGCAAAAAACGGCAGGCACAGGGAGTGTTGCCCCAGCGGCCGGGCGGCCTCGCTGATAAAGGGCGCCTGTTCCACAAATCCGGTGCTGAAGCGTAGACCGGGCAGAATGGCGCGCAGACGGTCGGCAAAGCTCTCGGCCGCTTCGGCGGCCTTTGGCCCACGCGCAGACCCATGCGCGGCAAGCAGAATTTCGGTGGCCTCCTGCGGCCATCCACGCGCCGCAATCTCGCTCGACAGGGCGGTGGCGGTCATCTCGGGCAATGCGGGGTCGAGGCCAAAGGGCGTCGCCATGTGATAGGTCTGGCCTTCAAGACGACGGGGCAGCACCTGTCCGGTGAACCAGCCCCGCGCCATGAAAAACGGATAGATCACCGCGCCCTCCGCCATTGCCTTTTCAAGGAAACCGGGCGAGGCCAGGGTTGCCGATCGCACCTGCCACTCCGGCAGGTGGTCCTGCACGGCGGCCGCGATCGCTGCGAGGTGTATCTCTGGCGGCGGTGGCGCAGAGGGCTGGCCATGAGAGGTCAGCAGGGCAATGCGGGGCAGGGGCATTCTCGGGACCGGTTCGCTGGGGATTGCATCGAATAGGGGGAACCTAGGGCGGCGGCGGGTCGGTGAAAAGGGGCTGTTCGGACCGAAGGCCGAAATCCGACAGGCTCGAGCCCGGGAAGGCGGAAAAAAACTGTGTTATGTGGTTGACGGCAAAATGTCCTTCCCATAAATCACACGATACGGCGCGGGTATGGTGAAATGGTATCATAAGAGCCTTCCAAGCTTAAGGCGCGGGTTCGATTCCCGCTACCCGCTCCAACTTCTTCCCCAAATGATAAGTATACCAGATCGTTAAGGGGTGGTTTGTCCCACGTAGAAATCCCCCGTGGGACACATCTACCAATCCAGCCCCTCCAATTTGGCCATGGCGTCCTTGGCCAGACGCCACCGTTCCACGCCTTTTGTGTAGACCTCGGAGGTCTTGGCTTGGGTGTGGCCGTGGATGGTCATGATCTGATATTGAGAGCAGCCTTCCTGCGCCAGCAAATGCCCCGCTGCCTTGCGGATGCCGTGCGAGCTTCTGTCCTCGAGCCCCGCATCACGGCACCAGCGCCGAAACATTTGGCCAAGCGAATCTGGCGTGGAATAGGGCTGAGCGCGATAGTTCAGCAGATAAGTCTCGTTTTCCGTGGGCTGCGCGCGGGTGGCTTTGAAGAGCGGTGGCAGCATCGGGATTGTAACCGGGGCAGAGCCGCGTTTGGAGGGCCGCCACGACAGCGCACGCACGCCCTCAATCTCCTCTTCATGCTTCCGGCCAAGCTTGATCGCATCGCCAATGCGGCAGGCGGTGAACATGAAGAGCGTCAGAGCAAGATGCGGTGTCGTTCCTGGCGCGTGGTGATCGCGGAACTTTCTCAGGTCATCGGCCGTCCAAGGTTTCGCGCCGCCGCGCCCCTGGTCGATCCGCGCGATCCCGATCGCCGGGTTCATGCCGCAGAGGTCGCGCTCTGTCGCCCAACGGTACATCCCGCGAATGCCTTCGATGATGCTGTCTGCGCGCGCTGGGGTAGCGGAGAATTCATCCCGCAGTTCAACCAGCTTTCGGGTTGGGATCTCCATCGCCATATCCGCATAGCGGATGGTGAAGATCTCTATGATACTTCGCCGCTTTTTGAGCGTCAGGGGAGACACGTTCCCAGCCTCCACTTGCCGTTCCATATCAGCGATATGCTTGGCTGCGAGCCAGCCGATGGAGTTGCGGATGGCGCGATCTTCGGGGGCGGTCTCTGGCGAGATTTTTACACCTGCGCGGGCGGCATAGTAGATCTCTGAAAACTGAGGGTGGTCGGGCGTTACTGACAGGGAGATGCGTTTGTTGGGCATGCCCTCAACGCGCACTCGGTAGCGCGTAGCGCCAGAGGGGAGCTTTTCCTGTACCAAGCCTGGGTATTTGATGTTCACGTCTAGGTCCAAGGGGTTGGTTTGCGAGGATCATCTGGTTGTGCGGGCGCTGTCGTGGCGTTTGCGTCCACGGGGCGTGCGATGCGGATTGTACCGTCCGGCAGAATTTCTACCGATCCAATTTCGAGGCCAACGCGCTGCCACGCCGTGAGCGCGCGCTGAATTTTCTGCTGTGTGGGTTGTGCTGCGGCCATCTGTGATCCCTTCGCATTGGTTGGGGGTATCTGGGTCCCTGGACAGCCCCCAGGTGTTCACAACCGCCTGGGCCACCCTCAAGGCCGCCCGCGGCCAGGGATTTGACCCCGCACGGCTGGCCAAGCCGAGCAGCCTGACGGTGGCGCAGTTTGACGCGATGCTGGCGGATTTATGCAGCAAGCTGGCCTATATGTCGGCATTGAACCTGCAGGCGCTGGCGGAGCAGGTGGCCAATTTGCCCGGCGGCAAGGGGCAGGACCGGTTTCCGATCGCGACGCGGATTCTGGGCTGGGCGGCAGAGATCCAGCCGCCGGCCGATGATGCGTCGCCATTGTTCCGGGCGGTGTTTGCCCATGCGCTGGGGCAGCAGGCGCTGGTCGAGGGGTGGGCGCCGGAACTACTGGGCGAGCTGCGCCGGACGCGGCTCTGGCCCAAGGGCTATGATCTGCGCCTGATACAGGAGCGCGCGGCCGAGGCGCGGCGGCGGATCACCAAACAGGACGAGCAGCTGGCGCGGGGGCAGGGGATCAGCGACGCCGAACGCGCCTTTCGCGACCGGCGTGACCAGGCGGAGACCCGCTGCCGCCGCATTGCCGCCCTGGCCTGCGAGGCCGCATCGTGAAGGATTTTGTGGTTATCGTGACCGCGAACGGTCAGGCGACAGTAGAGACCCGCGTGCAGGCCAAAGGACGCGCGCGCTTGAACGCTGAGGCCGCGCGGATCGCTTCGGTCAAGGCGCGGGGCGCCGTGCCAGCCGCCTGTGGCGATGCGATTCCCGAGGCTCCGGCGCGGGGGACGTTCCGGATGTTTGAACCGCTGGCGCATTTCCCGGCGGGCGCGGCGGGGGACTATGTTGCGAAACCGGCAGGTTATCGGGGCCGCAAGGCGCTGCAGCGGGCGGATGTGTTTGACGTGATGGCCGCGCGCGCCAGCAGCAATGCCCGGCCCGCGCCGTTCAGCCGTAGCCAGGTGGCCACCGGGCGGTACTACCGTGACCTGGTCGAACGCCACGCCTCCGCGGGCCTGCAGTCCTCATCGATCGAGGCGCACCGGGTCGGCGGCAGCGGGCAGGGCGGGTGTTTCATGGATGCGGTGCTGCGCGACCGCGAAGAGATCGACCGCCTTTGCCGCCGGATTGGGACGGGTAGCGCCATGGTGGTGCGCCGCATCCGCCCCTCCAAACGCGGCGCCCGGGTGACGATCGCGGACAGGCGTCTGGTGGACATGGTGTGCCTCGAGGACCGCTCGATCAGCGAGGTCCTGCGCGCGCATGGCTGGTCGGTGAAGGGCGACACAGTGCGGCCGCTGCAACAGGCCCTCGCGCAGGCGCTGGACCGGATGGCCCCTGTGGGAAGGGGGTGAGAGTAGGCAGTGCGGATGCAGGTCCGGTACGGGCAGGGTGGATTCGCTGCCAATGCAGGGTGAGCGAAGCCCAAACGTCAAAGCAAACCTTCAATTACTGAAGCGTCCGTCCGGCGATGCTGCGCGTTCACCAATGTCAGGAACGCGCAGGTTGCGACATTTGCAAAGTCTGGCGATCTGCCACCCGGGCGGCGATCCAATGCTGCACGAGCAATGGAAAGAACAGACCTTCGCCGCAGGTGCAGCCACCAACC
Organism: Alphaproteobacteria bacterium MedPE-SWcel; assembly: GCA_001874255.1. Taxonomy (GTDB): domain Bacteria; phylum Pseudomonadota; class Alphaproteobacteria; order Rhodobacterales; family Rhodobacteraceae; genus Epibacterium. The sequence goes on along the minus strand of MPDC01000027.1, from coordinate 4,998 downwards.
ATCATCGAACGGAAGGGGTGCGGTACTTTTGAGACCTTCGCGGCGGCTGCGCCAAGGTCTGCTAGATGACAATCAATGTGATTGCGGCTTGATCTGTTTGTCTCACTCCGCATGCTCTTGAAGATAAGCCGTCAAACCATCACTAGTTGATTTTGTGCTGCCTAGTAACTGAGTAGCCCATGCTGCAACTTCAAACTGGACGATGTTCATCTCCCAGATGCAGCCAACCACTTCCCTGACCCCGTCTCCGAATTCTGTCGGTGCGTCCCAGCTTGCCCTCATCTGGTCGAGATGCGCTAAAACGCTGCCCCACTGCCAATAAAATACCGGAGAGACGACAGCTACCTCTGCAAAGTGAACGATTTGAAAAGCAACGCCTTGGTTGCCCGCTTCATCGTTCAATGATCCGGCTTTTGGCAAACGCCTCAAAGCTTCCTCACCAGCAGCAGTCGCGATAGCTTCATTGTACACTCTTCCATCAGCAAGAATGGCATATCTCTTCAGATGCCATCCATTAATTTCAACATGCGGTAGGGCTAAAACTGGACGCGGTCGAAATGGTTGCAATCTACTCAAATCAAACTCCTGAATACCGTTGTTTGAGCCTAGCTGAGCTGCTTCAAAACGCTAGGCCAAAAACTTTTGAAGCTCGTAAGCCGCCATTCGCGCATCGTGCAGCATCGGCCAAAGTGGGGCTCGAAGCGGTCGTACGGCGGTGCAGCAGCAGGGCCGCAGCGATTCCGCACCAGTTTCCAGCCTCCAGGTGACAGCAGCCAGCCCCTTCCAAGACATTCGTGCCGGGCGCACCATGACGATGAGCGTACACAGGGAGGGCGGGAAGCGGTCGTTCGCTGCAGGTGCGAACGGGTTTACTGCCGATCTAATGAGTGGACCTTGAGGCGGCGAAGCGCAATTTCGTTTCGCCACATGTGTGTACCCGGCTGCGCCGTGCTGAGGTTGGCACACACCACCACATCGCAGGCATGTATTTGGGCGCATACGCTGCTGAAATGGCATGGCGTCAGGACACCTATCGTAAGGCCAACGGTACTCAGTTCACAATGGCTATCCGTGCAGTTGCCACGGCTTCTGTGTCTCGCCAGTGGGCCGGGTACTGGCAGCGCCACACGGAGTAAAGCCAGCGCAAAAGGTGCAAGCATATTTTTTGGACCGAAGAAAATATGCTTGCATCCTGACCTTAGCAAGCATATTACTCGACGCTATAGATCACAAAGGGGCCCACCATGGCTAAGACACCACAGAGTAAAGGCGGCGATGCTAGGGCTCAGAAGCTTTCGCCTGAGCAACGTAGTGCTATCGCGAGCGAGAGTGCTAAGGTCCGCTGGGAAAAGCAGAAGAAAGAACCCCCGTTACCCAAGGCCACCCATAAGGGCACGATCACAATTGGAGATGCAACAATCCCTTGTGCTGTCCTTGATGATGGTCGCCGAATTCTGTCTGAAACAGGCGTTACGCTCGCTTTAGGCTCCCGCAGTGGTGGCTCAAAGAGGCTAAAAAAGGAGCAAGAAAACGGCGGGGCCCAAGTGCCTGTTTTTCTTGCCCCGAACAACATTAAACCTTTTATTACCAGTGAGTTGATGGGGGGAGCCTTAAAGCCAATCATCTACCGCGATGGCCGCCGTCACGTTGTTGGGTATCAAGCAACAGTTTTGACAAAGGTTTGTAACATTTGGCTTGAAGCTAGGGATGCCGGAGTGCTTCAAAAGCAACAATTAGCCCGCGCCCACAAAGCCGAAATTCTTATTCGGGCGTTGGCTGATATCGCAATCGTAGCGCTTGTCGATGAAGCGACTGGGTTTCAACACGAACGCGAGCGCGATGCTCTGCATAAGCTTCTTTCAGTCTACTTGGCTGAGGAACGCTTGGCTTGGGCAAAAAGGTTTCCAGATGAGTTTTATAAGCAAATCTACCGCTTGAAGGGCTGGGATTCACCAGTCGGCAAAGCCAAGACACCACTGCTCGGCCACATCACAAATGATATTGTTTATGATAGGCTTCCGGAAGGAGTTCTGCCTAAGCTTCGCGAGCTGAACCCAACTGGCGACCAGACGAAGCGCCGGAAGTGGAAGCATCACCAGTTCCTATCTCCAGATGTGGGTCAAAATGATCTTCGGGACCACATTTTGCAGATACTTCCAATCATGAAGATATCCAAAAACTGGAGTGGGTTCATGCGGCATTTGAATATCGCATTCCCCAAGCCCGGTTCCCAAGATGAAATGGACCTCGACTGAGGAGGCATGGCAATAACGAGCGAAGGATTAAATTTTGGAACCCATATGACGACTACCCTGATCTGCCGAAGTGTTCATACCACTTAGCAGGTGAGCAGCCGCCAAGAGGGCGTGCAGGAGGCGGGGCCTAGGCTTCGTCTCCATCCCTGAAACTGACCGTACATAGGACAGCGAACAACTGACTGATGATTCATTTTGGAGCTTCCGTCAAGTCTGACGTTCGGTCGCAGCATTCGAAAGGCATGCTAATGCAAGATCGTAAACTCACGCCGGATATGGTTCCGGTTATCAAATTGGCTCGTGCCCAAAACATCCCTTACTCGTGGATTTCTGGATATTATACGGGCCTTAACTTTGGCCGCATCGCTGATGTGATGAAGGGGCGGAGATACACCGAAATTCCGCCCGCTGACAGCCTTCCGGCTGACTTTCCCACGGCCTAGGTGACACGACGAAGGGCGACCAGTGAGGTCGCCCTTTTTCAATGCCCACAGCTTATAGAACCCGCTTTGGTTCGGCTCAGACCTGCGCCCATTGGTTTCGACAAGCCGATCTTTCACACAATGCTTGATGCAAGCGCTGTCACTACGCCGTAGGTTAACGGCCGGGCAATGCCCCCTTTGTCCGCACTATGTGAATTTGCCGATCACCAAATTTTGCAAACGCTTCGAAAGTCCACAATGACGGGCCGCACCGCAGCACCGACGACCATTGTTGGAGGTCGGCTAAGGGCCGTCCGTGTCGGTGATCGCGCACTCACTATGTGAAATGCTGCGGCCGATCCAATGGCGGCAAGGAGCCCACTTTAACCGATGCTGCGTTCGACGCGAATGTCGGCTAATTGTCCTGCGAAACGCCTGTCGCTTTTCCTGCAGCATTTCTGTATCGAACATACGTTGTTAGTTGAGCGTCATAGTGCGGCTCAATCCCGCGATAAGTCATGCCAAGCCTTTGCATAACCTTGTGTGACGAGGTGTTTTCTTGATCGGCGACTGCGATTACATATTCAGCACCTAGGTGATCAAACGCGAAATCCATTGCCGCTTGTCCGGCCTCTGTTGCATAACCTTTTCCTTGTTCAGCGGTTGCTAATCGCCAACCAATTTCTAGCGGTGCTTCTGGTACGTTAGCGGTGTTCTGCACACAAGCAGCGCCTACAATAGCACTGCTTTTCTTCTCAACGAGAGCCCACCACGCATAACCTAATTGCTTCCAACGTTCTGCAACTCGCGTTATCGCAGCTTCTGTTTCTTTCATGGTCTTTAAGGGGCCGAGGAACCGCATAACGTCTGGATCACTATCCATTGCATGCAGGCCATTCAGATGTCCTAACTCAAACGGCTCAAGCAAAAGGCGCTCCGTCTCGATTTTCATGATGGGTCCCTTTGGGTCAAATTTTTGTTGCTATATAACGCCAAATTATCGCAGATAGATTCTCCTAGCCAGTACAAAGCCGACGTTGGCGCAGCCGCAGCGAAGGCTCACTAAGTCCCGCCCTGCCGACCTTGACCTCCTGCCTCAGTACCGATTTGGTGTGCTGGCGCGGAGAACGACCGCTTCGAGCCCATTTTACCGAATGCTGCGACCTGCACGAATGACCCATTTAAGCGCGGTGGTTCCGCGGTAGGCCGGGATCAGTCTCTACGACACTTGCACGCTGCGAGGTCCACTCCCACCAGTCGGATAGAGCGGCATAGTCACTGAGAGCAGCTTTTCCCTCAGGGGCCTGAACAAAGTACGCGATCATCGGGGCGAGGTGGCAATCGGCGAGCGTGAAGGACTGCTTGTCGAGGACATGCGATTCTGCTGCCAGCGTCTCTAGCGCCTGAAGAACAGTTCGCGATGCTGCTAATCCTTTTTCGATCTCGGAGTCGTCACTTTCTTCTCCAATCGCGGGGCGGAACACGCGATGGGCGAATACCTGGCGAACCATCGGTAGGTAGCCGTAACTGTCGATGATGGATACGGTTTGCACCAACCGCGTCAGGCTCTCGATGTCCAAGGGAACGAGGCGAGGACCTTCAAATGCCGAGTCGACGTATCTACCAATTGCCGCAGTTTCGTACACATCGAACGTGCCATGGCTCAGGACGGGAACGCGACCAAATGGTTGCCGCTGCAAGTAGCGCTCAGAAACATCCTCTGCGAATGGGTCGATTTCTTCAGTATTGTATGAAATGCCTTTCTCGTACAGCGCCACCCGCGCGATGCGGTTGTAGACACTGAATCGGTAGCCACGAAGTACGACAGGTTTGATCATGCTTAGAAAGCTACCCCTGAGATGAATCCATGGAAAGGGTTACTCAGGGCGATTAATAATCCCGCCGGTGAATGAGCCGACATTCGCACAGGCGACACAAAAGGCCGCAAAGTCCCGCTCAGCCGACCTCGGCCTTCGACAAAGATGCTGCTCTTGTGCGCTGTCGCGACGCAAGTCAGCATGGAGCCCTGAGTGTCAATTTTCCGCAGCGCAGCTAATGTCAGCTTGCACGAAGGTCGAAGGGTAAGCAGAGGTTATGACGAAGCAATCAATTAGTGACGCATTCGAAGAATACGGCCGAGTTTGGCTTAGAAATGCCGTTTCAGAAGACGACCTGACGCTGTTCGACCGCGCGGCTTCTATCTCTGCGAAAGCGGGACAAAGACTTGATGGATCAACGGCATTGGATGCCGCCTTGTCCAAGGAGAGTTCGGTGGTGTGCGCTGTACGACGCCTTGTACCAAAAGCGCTACCGGTTCGAGT
>MPDC01000026.1 GCA_001874255.1 Alphaproteobacteria bacterium MedPE-SWcel | reverse complement strand
CGATGACGCCCCTACTATGAGTTCAACAAGAGTCGCAGTTCAGGTATCGCTCACAATTGGGTCCTTCCTAGTCTGCCCGGCTAATTTGCCAGGCTTCCCTCCGGAGGGGCGTTTCTGACTGGTAATTGTCCTGTGACACCATATGTTTCGCCCATGACACTCCATATCCCCTTCGATAATACCTATGCGCAATTGCCGTCGCAGTTCTATACGCGACAGAGCCCCACCGCGGTCGCCGCGCCCCGTCTTCTGGCCTTCAATGCGGATCTGGCCGCGACATTGGGCATCCCGCCCGCCGATGAGGCGGAACTGGCGGCGGCCTTTGGCGGCAATCAGCTCCCGGATGGGGCCGAGCCTCTGGCGCAGCTCTATGCGGGCCATCAGTTCGGCACGTTCAACCCGCAGCTTGGCGACGGACGCGCCGTGTTGCTGGGCGAGGTGGTCGGCACCGATGGCATCCGTCGCGACATCCAGCTCAAGGGATCAGGCCCGACTCCCTATTCCCGCAACGGCGACGGGCGGGCGTGGCTGGGTCCGGTGCTGCGGGAATATGTGGTCTCTGAGGCGATGCATGCTCTGGGGATACCGACAACGCGCGCGCTGGCCGCCGTTGAAACCGGAGAAACGATCTGGCGCGAAGGGGCGCTGCCCGGAGCGGTTCTGACCCGAGTGGCCCTCAGCCATCTGCGGGTCGGCACATTTCAGGTCTTTGCCGCACGCGGTGAAACGGCGGCTCTCAAGACCCTGACCGACTATGCCATCGCGCGCCACTACCCTCACGCCCGGGGTCCGATGGGGCTCTTGCGCTGCGCGCGCGATGCACAGGCGGAGCTGATCGCGGCCTGGATGGGCGTGGGCTTCATCCATGGGGTGATGAATACCGACAACAGCGCCATTTCGGGCGAGACCATTGACTATGGTCCCTGTGCGTTCATGGATGTGTTCCATCCGAACCGGGTCTTTTCGTCCATCGATCGGGCCGGGCGATATGCGTTCTCCAACCAGCCGGAGATTGCGGTCTGGAACCTCGCGCAACTGGCGACCGCGCTGATCCAGCAATATGACGACCCCAATGAAGCGGTCGATGAGGCGACAGAGATTGTCCATGCGATGCCAGCGCAGATCGAAGCCGCCTGGCTGAGCCGGTTTCGGGCCAAACTGGGACTTTCCACAGAAGGTGCAGACGACCTGGAGCTGATCACCGATTTGATGGGGCTGATGACGGACGGACAGGCCGATTTTACCAATACATTCCGGTCCTTGATGGACGGGGATGCGCGGGATCAGTTTCTGGAGCCCTCGGTATTTGACAGCTGGCATCTTCGCTGGTCGAAGCGGCTGGAGGCCGAGGTGCAACCGCAGGCGGTCATGGCCCGGGCCAACCCGGTTCTGATTCCGCGCAATCACCAGATTGAACATATGATTGCGGCTGCGGTTGCCGGTGATCTTGCGCCGTTTGAACGGCTGATGGCGGCGCTTGCACGGCCCTATGAGCCGCAGCCCTCCTTTGAAGATCTGCGTCGTCCACCATCCGAGGGCGAAGTGGTGCAAGCCACGTTCTGCGGAACCTGACCGGGGGGAAACCCAGCCAGGACAGCGTAGAGGTGTTGCGCCGCGGGTCGCGTCGCTCGGGGGCGCAGGCCGCGCCTTCGGCGCGGCCTGCGCGGCCCAACGCTTTTGTCGGTGCCTGTGGCACAGATCAAAAGGGGCGGGAGAGTTCCCGCCCCTTGCTTCATGCATGCAAGGTTGGTGAAACGATCCGGTTCAGGATTTGCGGCGCTGACGGGAGGCGCCGCCGCCAGCGGAGCGGGCTTCGCCTCCGCCTTGTCCCTCGGATTTGCCACCGCCGCCAAAGCGGCGACGTCCACCGCCCGGTTTACCTGCGGACTTGCCACGTCCGCCGCCGCCGCCGGGGCGACCACGGCCACCGCCGCGCGAGGATTTGGCAGCCGGGTCGGGCAGCTCTTCCCAGGCGCGACCAGAGGCGACGGGAATGGTGATCCCCATGGTCTTCTGGATCGCCTTCAGATCGCCGATTTCATCCGGTGCACAAAACGCCACGGCCTGGCCGTCCTTGCCCGCCCGCGCGGTCCGTCCGATCCGGTGCACATAGGCATCCGGAACGTTGGGCAATTCGTAGTTATAGACGTATTTCACATCCGGAATGTCGAGCCCGCGCGCGGCGACATCGGTCGCGACCAGAACGGTGATCTCGCCGGATTTGAACGCACGCAGGGCCCGCTCACGCTGTCCCTGGCTCTTGTTGCCGTGAATGGCGGCCGCTTTGAAGCCGGATTTCTCCAGCACTTTCATCAGCTTTTCCATACCGTGCTTGGTGCGCCCGAAAACCAGCGTGCGCTCGCCCTCATGGCTGGCCAGCTGTTCTTTCAGCAACTTCAGCTTTTCGGCTTTGGCGATGAAATGCACCGACTGGGTCACCTTGGCGGCAGGCTTGCCCGGAGGGGTGACCTCGACGCGCACGGGACTTTTCAGATAGGCGTTGGCGATTTCATTCATCTGTTTCGGCATGGTGGCCGAGAACAGCATCGTCTGACGCTCTTCGGGCAGCAGGGCCGCGATCTTGCGCAGGGCATGGATGAAGCCGAGGTCGAGCATCTGGTCGGCCTCGTCCAGCACCAGAAAATCGCAGGACCCGAGATCAAGCGCGCGACGGTCGAGGATGTCCAGCAGGCGACCGGGGGTGGCAACCAGGATATCGGTGCCACGGGCGATGCGCGCGATCTGCGGGTTGATGGAGACGCCACCGACCACGAGGCCGGTTTTCAGCGGCGTCCCGTCGGTCAGCCCCTTGAGCGTTTCTGCAATCTGGTTGGCAAGCTCGCGGGTGGGGGCGAGGATCAACCCGCGCACGGTCTTGGCCGCGGGCTTCTGGCCATATTCCAGCATCTGCGCCACGAGCGGGATGCCGAAGGCGGCGGTCTTGCCGGTGCCGGTCTGCGCCAGCCCCAGAACGTCTTTGCCCTGCAGGGCGTGGGGGATTGCATGTGCCTGGATCGGAGTCGGGTCCTTGAACCCCATTTCGGTCACACGGGTCAGAAGCTGCGCGGGCAGATCCATTGTTGAAAATTCGGTCACAAATAGCCTTTCTTCGGCCTGCGTGTCACCTGACGACGCATGCCGTCGGGGCCGCGGCTTTCTGGCCGACGACACCCGTTCGAGTGGGGCGGAAATCTCCGACTCCGTCTGGCCTCATGCCGACGGGTCGATCTCTCGCACGTAGCCCCACGCGTGATCTTGGAACCATGGCAACCCCGACAAGAGCCGGTCTGAAACGCAAAAGCCCGCCTGTGTTCAGGGGACATATCAAGCCGGGGTCCAAGGGATTTTCGATGGACTCCGGGGCGCTTCGGCTCTCTGCTCACGCGGCAGAGGGTGTGCCTGTTGGGGCACATGACCTGCGTGGCGGCATTTGTCAATGGCGCATCGGCGCAGATCGCTGTTTTCGACAGGGGTTGCATTCGCTAAAAAGAAGCGCCAAGCAAGGAACCCCTGATCGGGCAAAGGGAAGGGACAGGCATGACGACGGATACCATCATCGCTCGCTGTGAAGCGCATGGATTGCGTATGACCGGTCCACGGCGCACGATTGCGGGGATCCTGCAGGACAGCGAAGACCACCCGGATGTGGAGGAGCTGCATGCCCGCGCCAATGCGCTCGATTCCCGGATTTCGCTGGCGACCGTCTATCGAACGGTCAAATTGTTCGAGGAATCGGGCATTCTGGACCGGCTGGAGTTCGGCGACGGGCGGGCCCGCTATGAGGATGCCGACCGGGATCACCATGACCATCTGATCGATCTCAACACCGGCGAGGTGATCGAATTCTGCGATCCCGACATCGAGGCGTTGCAGGAAAAAATCGCGCAAAAGCTCGGCTACAAACTCAAGGGCCACAAGCTGGAGCTTTACGGTGTGCCGCTCCGCAAGGGCCGCTGAGGCCAGGGGGCGCCGTATGGTTATCTGGCCGGAGGGGCTTGTGGGCTGAGGATGCTGGGGGCTTGGGGGGGCTGAGGGCTGGCATCACGGTTTCGAATGCGCAGGCTCACAACTTTTGCTGAAGGGCGGTCGCATTTGCGCTTGCGCCCCGGGTGTGCCCCGCGCGAAGGCGGAGGTCTGACACAGGACTGATCTCAACCCGAAGGGCGCCGCCATGGACAACGTCAAAGGTATATTGCTTCTGCTGCTCGCCATGGTGGGCTTTACCATCGAGGACCTGTTCATCAAGCAGCTCTCGGGCACGATCCCGGTGGGGCAGATCCTGATCCTGATCGGGATGGGCGCGGGGCTCGTCTTTCTGGCGGTGTTGCGGATACAGGGGCACTCCGTTCTGGTCCCTGCAGCCTGGCGACCGCTGCCGGTTCTGCGGGCACTGGCCGAGGGGGGCGCGGCGATGAGTTTCGCCACGGCGCTGGCTCTGGTCGATATTTCCGTGGTGGCGGCAGTCTTTCAGGCGACACCGCTGGCGATCACCATGGGGGCCGCGCTGTTTCTGGGCGAGCAGGTCGGATGGCGCCGCTGGACCGCCATTTTTGTCGGCTTTATCGGTGTCCTGATGATCATCAGGCCGGGATTGTCGGGGTTTGAGCCCAACGCGCTGCTGGTTCTGATCTCTGTTTTATGTGTTGCGGTGCGCGACCTGATCACCCGCCGCATGAGCGTCGCGATTCCGTCGTCTCTGGTCAGCGTGCAGGCCTATTTGGCCGTTGTCGTTGCGGGGGGCGTGCTATTGCTGATCACGCCGTCGGGCGTGGTGGCGCCGACGTCCTTCGAATGGGCGATGCTGGCCTGTGGCGCCGTCTTTGGGGTGATTGCCTACTACGGGATTGTCACCGCGACGCGGGTGGCGGATGCGGCGGTGATCACGCCCTTTCGCTATTCGCGTCTGGTGTTTGCGATGGTTGGCGGGGCTATTGTGTTTGCGGAACGGCCGGATCAGATGACGCTGGCGGGGTCGGCGCTGATCATCGCGACGGGGCTCTATACGTTTGTGCGCGAGCGCAGGCTGGCGCGAGAGGCCCGGGCCGCTCGGCAGACCCGCGAAATCGCGCTCTAGGGCGCCGCTGTCCGGATGGGGAGCAAGCGTTTCCGGGCCTGGCCGACACCGACCATCATCAATCCGGATGCGATCGCGAAATAGACGGCAATTCCATACCCTTGTCTGTCAAAGGTGATGCCCAGATCAATCAGCAGACCGGTCAGCCCGGGCCCGATGGCAGAGCCAAAGACCATGACGGCTGTGGCAAGCGCCTTGATCGCTCCGATGTTGCGGGTGCCGAAGAGTTCGGCCCAGAAGGAATTCGGCAGCGTCGATTGGGCGCCGGTGGTCAGGGCCAGGCAGAAAAAGGCGGCTCCGATGCCGGGACCGCTGGTGGCGCTGGCAAAGATCAGGAAGGCGGCCACCATGGGCAGCTGATAAAACGGCGTCAGCCGGGCCGCCCCCCACCGATCCAGCGCCCAACCGGAGATCATCATGGCGACTACGGACAGCGCCGTGTAGAGGGGGAAGAAGGCGACCAGCTCCAGATGCGTCCAGCCCTTGGTGGTGGCGAAATGCAACTGGTGGAAAAAGAACGCCGTGTTGAAGGCCGGGGGCCCCAGAACAGCGGGCACCATGAACCAGAAGAGTGGCGTGCGCAGGACCTCCCAGCGGGTCCAGTGCCGGTTGTCCATGCCGGTTGCGCTTTCATCTTCGGCAGAGGATTGCGGCGTGCGTTCCTGCGCCAGAAGCCGCGCCAACAGCGGCGCGCCGAGCAGGCAGACAGCGGCGCTGATGATCCACAGGACCCGCCAGTCGAGGACGGTCATCAGGGCGACAAAACTCAGCGGGAGCAGCGCTTCGCCGACGGAAAACCCAAGCGCCGCCAGCGAGAGGGCGCGCCCGCGTGCGGCGACGAACCAGCGCGCCATGGCCACGACCGCCAGATGGCTGCTCATCCCCTGTCCGAAGAACCGCAGCGCAAAGATTGCCACCGGCAGCACCCAAAGGCTGTGATTGAACGCCATGGTGAGGCAGGCCAGCGCCAGTCCGCATAGCACCAGCGGACCCAGATGCCGGACGCGCAGGACATCCGACAAGCCCCCGGCCCAGACCATCACCAGGGCCGAAGCGGTGGTGCCGATCATGTAGAGCCCGCCCCATCCGGCATGGCTGAGGCCGAACTCCTGACGGATCTGCCCGGCAAAGACCGAGATGAAGAAGGTCTGACCAAAGCTCGACAGGAACGTCAGCATCGCGCCCGCAGAGAGATAGGGGGCGTTGACGATCAGGAAACGGCGAAATCCGGGAGTGGTGTTCATGGCGGCACGCTTGCTCTGTTAATGAATTTGCGCAAGAGTCTGGGCTCTCGGCCGTGGTGATCGGCTGTGGGGCGCGTCATTTTTGTCGCGGCAGGGCGGCAACAGGCGCGACAGTGACAAAAAATATCTTCTGAGAGGGCTAAACCGCCCCAATTGCTGCCGTTAGCGATAACGCATCCGGTTTACTTTTTACACGGTCTTGCTATGACCGTGGGCAAATCGTGTCACAGTGAGGGACCATTTCCGATGAGCACCATTATCGACATTCACGCCCGCGAAATCCTCGACAGCCGGGGCAACCCGACCGTCGAAGTGGATATCGTTCTCGAAGACGGCACCATGGGCCGCGCCGCCGTGCCATCGGGGGCCTCCACCGGCGCCTATGAGGCGGTGGAAAAGCGCGACGGCGACAAGACCCGCTATCTCGGCAAGGGGGTTCTGGAAGCTGTTGCCGCCGTCAATGGCGAGATCGCCGACGAGCTGGTCGGCTTTGATGCCACCGAGCAGGTCTCGATCGACCGGGCGATGATCGAATTGGACGGAACCGACAACAAGGGCCGTCTGGGCGCCAATGCCATCCTTGGTGTCTCGCTCGCGGTGGCCAAGGCTGCCGCTGATTTCACCACTCAGCCGCTCTATCGCTATGTCGGCGGCGCGGCGGCCCGTATCCTGCCGGTGCCGATGATGAACATCATCAACGGCGGAGAGCATGCGGACAACCCGATCGACATTCAGGAATTCATGATCATGCCGGTGGCGGCGGAGAACATCCGCGACGCCGTGCGCATGGGCTCCGAGGTGTTCCACACCCTGAAGAAAGAGCTGTCGGCGGCAGGCCTGTCCACCGGGATCGGTGATGAGGGTGGCTTTGCTCCCAATATCGCATCCTCCCGCGAAGCGCTTGATTTCATTCTGAAGTCCGTTGAGAAAGCGGGCTACAAGCCGGGCGAGGAGATCTATCTGGCGCTCGATTGCGCGGCGACGGAATATTACAAGGACGGCAAATATGTGCTGGCGGGCGAAGGCAAGACCCTGACATCCCAGGAGAATGCAGACTACCTGGCGGCGCTGGTCAATGACTACCCGATCATCTCTATCGAAGACGGCATGTCCGAGGATGACTGGGAGGGCTGGAAGGCGCTGAACGACGCGATCGGGAACAAGGTGCAACTGGTGGGCGATGATCTCTTCGTCACCAACCCGACCCGTCTGGCGATGGGGATTGAAAAGGGCTGTGCCAATTCCATGCTGGTCAAGGTGAACCAGATCGGCACGCTGACCGAAACGCTGGAGGCCGTCGAAATGGCGCATCGCGCCGGGTATACCAACGTGATGTCGCATCGCTCCGGCGAGACCGAGGACGCAACCATTGCTGACCTCGCCGTGGCCACCAACTGCGGTCAGATCAAGACCGGCTCGCTGGCACGGTCTGACAGGCTGGCCAAGTACAACCAGCTGATCCGCATCGAGGAAACCCTGGGTGAGATCGCGGAATATGCCGGACGCTCGGTCCTCAGGGGATGAGCCTTGGCGAGAGCTAGACCGGAAAACGCCCTGGCCTTTCTGCCGGGGCGTTTTTCTTTGCGCAACAGGCGCTTGCCGTCATCGCGCCGGGCGCCTAGACCTAGGCGCGACGTGCAATTCAAACTCAGCGGAGCAGCCCATGACCCTGCCGGATGGCCTCACAGATCTAGCGCCCGGAAAGATTGCGGCGGTTGTGACCTATCTCGAGATGACCACGCGCCCGGCGGCCCGGCCCGTGCAGCCCCCGCCGCAACTGCGCCTCCTGCGGCACGACACGCCCGACCTGGAGTGGTACCGGCAGCTCTACCGCCGGGTGGGCGAGGACTACCTGTGGTTCTCTCGTCTGCTGATGGCGGATGATCTCCTGACGGCGCATCTGGCATCTGCGGCGGTCGAGGTCTGGTCGGTGCGCAGATCGGGTGAGGATCTGGGGCTTCTGGAACTGGAATGGATGCAGAATGGTGACTGCGAATTGTCGTTTTTCGGTCTCGCCCCTGAATTGATCGGTGGCGGTGTGGGGCGCTGGCTGATGGAGCACGCCCTCGACCGGGCTTTCTCGCATGAGATCAAACGGTTCTTTGTCCATACCTGCACTCTGGACAGTGCGCAGGCATTGGGATTTTACCGGCGCGCGGGCTTTGTGCCCTACGGCCGCGCCATCGAGAGTGTCGACGATCCGCGTCTGAGCGGCGTCATTGACCCGGAGCGCGCGGCCCATGTGCCGCTGCTGCGCCCCTGACGTCCGCGCGGGGGCAGGCAGGCCTCTCTGTTTCGTGACGGCGGCGAGATCCGTATCAGCTCGCTTTGGTGCGCCCGGTTTGCGCCACCTTGCTTGATTGTCGCCGCTGGGGTGGACCTCGTGGGCGCAGCCGGGACCCGGACGGATCGGCCTAAACCCTGGGCAGTCACGGCCCGCCCGAGACCGATTCGCGGCCAGTAGCCTGCACAAATATGACTTTTGTAACGATTTCATGACATGATGGACTTGCCGCAGGCTGAAAATGCGGCGCTTCGAAAGAATTTGGAGGTCTGTCATGTTTCGAGGAATTCAACTGACGGCTGTCCTGATCGCGAGTTTTCTCGGCGCCGTAGCTCTGCCGGGACGTGATGCGCAGGCCGGTTGGAGCAGGGTGCCGGGCGGGGTGCGGCTGGATGGCGAGGTCAAGGCCATCGACTACGGCGCCTTTCTGCATCACTTTGAATCGGCGATGCTGGAAGAGCCGCGCTACGCGCCCATCGCCATCTGGCTGGCGGGCACCGGCGGAGATGAGATCGCAGCGCAGCGGATCGCAGGCATTCTGGCCGTGGCTCAGGATCAAGGGGTGCGTCTGGCCACGGTGATGGCGGTCGGCCACGCCTGTGACGGGGCCTGTTCCATTCTCTTCGCGCTTGGCGACGAGCAAATCGCCGCCGCCAGCGGAACCGGGTTGATCGCCGAGAACTGATGTCGGGTTACAGCCTGCGACTCATCAGCATATATTGGTCGCGCGGCTCGAAATGTGCACGCCGATAGAGCTTCATGGCGGCCGCGTTGCTGCGGTCCACTTCGAGGTGGAGCGCGCCGATGCCCGCTTCGGCCAGGGTACGGGGCAGGGCATGCAGCACTTCGGTTGCGATGCCACGCCCCCGCACGGCGGGCCGCAGGAAAAACTCATCAATCATCCCGTCCAACCCGCCGAATTCCACGGACCAGCTGAAGGTCAGGACGAGATAGCCGATCGGCGCCCGCGCCGGGCCAATCAGATAGATCGCGCCGTAGGGAATCCCTTCGAGCAGTGGCAGCAGCGCGCCCCGGCGCTGCTCTTCGGAGCTGTCGATGCCGGTTTCCGCGTGAAAGCCGGCCACCAGCGTCAGCAGCCTGTCCAGATCATCCGGGCCTGCAAGATGCAGCGAAGCGCTCATAGCCGTGCCAGACGTTCGGTCAGCAGGGCGAAAAGCCCGTCCGCGTCCACATCGCCGATGAACATGGCATTCGCGCGGCGATCCGTGACCCCCCACCAGTCGGCCACGGTCATGCCGAGGGTCAGCTCGGAGGAGGTTTCCACTTCGACATTAACCTGCCGCCCGGCGAAAAGGTCGGGCCGGATCAGATAGGCTATGACACAGGGGTCATGCAGGGGGCCGCCTTCGGACCCGTATTTCTCCACGTCGAATCGTTCAAAGAATTCAAGCATATCGGCGGTGAAGCTGCCCACGCGGGTGCCAATATCGCGAAAGGCGGCGACCCGGGCCGGGGTCGCCAGCGCCTTGTGGGTCACATCCAGCGGCATCATGGTAATGGCCACACCGCAGCCGAGAACCTCGCGGGCGGCTTCGGGATCGACAAATATGTTGAATTCCGCCGCAGGGGTGATGTTTCCGACCTCGAAATAGGCCCCGCCCATCAGCACGATTTCCTGGACCCGGTCGATGATATCCGGCGCCCGGCGAAACGCGGCTGCGATATTGGTGAGGGGGCCGAGCGGGCAGAGCGTCACCGTGCCGGGTGCCTCCTGCCGCAGGCTTTCGATGATGAAATCGACCCCGTTCTGCTCCGCCAGAGGCATTGTCGGTTCGAACAGGTCGGGCCCGTCCAGCCCGGTGCGGCCGTGGACATGTTCGGCTGTCACCAGGTCGCGCTCGAGGGGGGCCGCGCAGCCCGCATACACCTTCACATCCGTGCGATCCGCGACCTCGCATACGATCCGCGCGTTCTTCTGTGTGAGCGCCAGCGGCACATTGCCGGCCACGGTGGTGATCCCGAGCAGCTCGATGTCCTGTGGCGATCCCAGAGCAAGCAGAATGGCGACCGCGTCGTCCTGTCCGGGGTCGGTATCGATGATGATCTTTCGCGCGCTCATTGTGGTCTCCGTTGGCTGAGCGGGGACAGTGTCAAGCCTGCGGTGGCTTGTCCAGAGCGCTGGAAACCAAAACGGCCGTGCGTCCTGTCAGCCTGGCGGATTTGCGGGCAGTTGCCGGTGGTTCCGGCCTGCCACAGCGGTCAGACGCGGGATTTTTCGTCGTCCTTGACCTCGTTCCAGAAGGCATCCATTTCGTCCAGGTCGCTGTCTTCCGGACGTTTTCCGATTGCCGCAAGTTTATCCTCTACCGCCTTGAAACGGCGAGTGAACTTGGCATTTGCCTGCCGCAATGCAGCCTCTGGTTCGACGCCCAGATGACGGCCGAGGTTGGCCATCACGAAAAGCAGGTCGCCGAATTCCTCCTCGACCTCATTCTGGGTCAGCTCGTCTCGTGCCTCGACCAATTCAGCCGATTCCTCGGCAATCTTGGCCAGAACATTCTGCGCCGAGGGCCAGTCAAAGCCGACCCGAGCGGCGCGTTTTTGCAATTTATAGGCCCGCAGGAGCGCAGGCAGGCCAACCGCCACACCGTCGAGCGCTCCGGACTGGGCCTTGGACGCGCGTTCGGCGGCTTTGATCGCCTCCCAGTCCTGCGCCTGCTGGTCGACGGATTTGTCGCGGCTTTCCTGTCCGAAGACATGGGGATGGCGCGACACCATCTTGTTCGACATGGTGGTGACCACGTCCTGAAAATTGAAATATCCCGCCTCATCCGCCATCTGGGCATGGAACACCGACTGAAACAGAAGATCGCCCAATTCGCCCTTCAGTTCGGACCAGGAGCGGCGTTCGATGGCATCTGCGACCTCATAGGCTTCTTCGATGGTGTAGGGGGCGATCGTTGCGAAATCCTGTTCGATATCCCAGGGGCACCCGGTGCCCGGGTCGCGCAGACGTTGCATGATTTTCAGCAACCGTTCGATGCCTGCCGTTTCGTCGTGGATCAGACTGTCGTCACTCATTGCACCTGCCTGCTTTGTGTGGTGATGTGCATTTTCCCGACTATCTTACAGGAGTCCACCCCATGCCGGTCGTCAATCGCATTGCCGATTTCTCTGAGGATATGAAGACCTGGCGGCGGCGGTTGCACCAGATCCCCGAATTGGGCCTGGATACCGTGAAGACCGCGGCCTATGTCACGGAAATCCTTGAAGGGTTCGGGGTCGATGAAATCCACGGTGGGATTGCCTCCAACGGGATCGTGGCGATTGTCAACGGGCGCGGTGCGGGGCCGACCATCGGGCTCCGGGCCGATATGGACGGGCTGCCGATCACCGAACCTGCGGGCGCCGCGTACCGGTCCACGCATCCGGGCAACATGCATGCCTGTGGCCACGACGGCCACACCACGATGCTGTTGGGGGCGGCCAGGTATCTGGCCGAGACGCGCAATTTTGCGGGCCGTGTGGCGCTGTTGTTCCAACCCGCCGAAGAAGTCACCGGCGGCGCCCGCATCATGGTGGAAGAGGGGGTGATGGACCGTTTTGACATTGCTGAAGTCTACGCTTTGCACAATTCACCGGGCCTGCCGGAAGGCGCGTTTCTGACCGCGCCGGGGCCTCTGATGGCGGCGGTGGACACGTTTACCGTCCACATAAAGGGACTGGGCGGGCACGGGGCGATGCCGCATGAAACCCGGGATCCGGTCATGGCCGCCTGTGGCATGGCCCAGGCCATTCAGACCATCGTCAGCCGCAATCACCATGCGACCGAGGATCTGGTGATCTCTGTCACCCAGATCCACACCGGGACGGTGGACAATGTGATCCCCGAAACCGCCTTTATCAACGGCACGATCCGCACCTTCAATCCCGAGGTTCAGCGCATGGTGATGACCCGCATGGACGAGATCGTCAAAGGCTGTGCCGTGGCCTATGGGGTCGAGGCGGAACTGGACTATGAGGTGGGTTATCCCGCCACGATCAACGACGCGGCAAAGACGGCATTCGCGGCCGATGTTGCACGCGATATCTCCGGGGCGGATCAGGTCGAAGCCGAGGGGGGGCGCGAAATGGGCGCGGAGGATTTCGCCTATATGCTGCAGTCCCGCCCTGGTGCCTATCTGTTCCTCGGTCAGGGAGAGACCGCCGGGCTGCATCATCCGGACTATGATTTCAACGATGATATCGCGCCGGTGGGGGCCTCGTTCTTTGCCCGATTGGTGGAGAAAGCACAGCCTGTGGTCTGAGTTTCGCGGCCGGGCGGGCTTTCGGATGACAAGCCCGCCCGCTTTCGCTATGGCGAGGGCCACAACCCGAGAAGAGGGAGCAGTCGGATATGGCGTTGGAAGACGCAAAGACCCAGGTGGATCAGGCGTTCACCCGTGAGGACCTGAAAGGTCTGAGTTTCGAGAACACCTTTGGCGGGGCGCTCTCCTTCCTGCGGCGGCGCTACAGCAAGGATCTGACCCATGCGGATATCGCCGTCACGGGCATTCCGTTCGATCAGGCGGTGACCAACCGCCCCGGCACCCGTCTGGGTCCGCGGGCCGTGCGCGAGGCCTCGGCGCTGCAGAGCCCGGATGCGCCCTATGGCTGGGACATCGACCCGATGAGCGAGCTGGCCATCGTGGACTATGGCGATCTGGCTTTTGACTATGCCAATGTGCCTGCCTTTCCGGAGACGCTGACCGACCATATCAGGGGTATTCTGGCGACGGATACCGCCTCGGTCGCGATCGGCGGTGATCACTATGTCAGCTTCCCGATGCTGAAGGCCTATGCCGAGAAATACGGGCCTGTGTCTCTGCTGCATTTCGATGCCCATAGCGACACCTGGGCCGATGATGATTTCACCCGCGTCGATCATGGCACCATGTTCTACAAGGCCGTGAAATCCGGTCTCATTGATCCCGAGACCTCGGTGCAGGTGGGGATCCGCACCACCAACGAGGACATTCTTGGCGTGCCCACGATCGATGCGCCCACCGTGCATGCGATCGGCCCCGAGGAGACCGCGCGCCGTATTCGCGAGATCCTTGGCGACCGGCCAGTCTATCTGACCTTCGATATCGACTGCCTCGATCCGGCCTATGCGCCGGGCACCGGCACGCCAGTCTGGGGCGGTTTGACTTCGGCGCAGGCGGAGGCGATCCTCAAGGGGCTGCGCGGCATCAATATCAAGGGCGGAGATGTGGTCGAAGTGTCGCCCCCCTTTGATACCACGGGCGCCACCGCGATTGCGGGCGCCCATGTGGCAATGAGTATTATCTGCCTTCTGGGCTGGAAGATGAGAGAGCGATGACAGAGTTCAATCAACCCATCAGTGGTAATGATCTGGCCCGGTTTTCCGGGCCGGGCACCTTCATGCGCCTGCCGCAGGCGACCTCGCTCGACGGGCTGGATGTGGCCATCTTGGGGGTTCCGATGGACATCGGGACCTCGTGGCGGTCCGGCACCCGGTTCGGCCCCAAGCAGATCCGCTCCGAAAGCGCGATGATCCGGCCCTACAATATGACCACGGGGGCCTCTCCCTTTGATCAATTGAATATTGCCGACATCGGAGATCTGGCAATCAACACCTTCAACCTGCCGGAATCGCTGCGTATTATCGAAGATAGCTATGATGCGATCCTGTCGCAGGATGTGCTGCCCGTGGCCATGGGCGGTGACCATTCGATCACCCTGCCGATCCTGCGCGCGATTGCCCGCAAGCACGGGCCTGTGGCGCTGATCCATATCGACGCGCATGCTGATGTGAATGACGAGATGTTCGGCGAAAAAGAGACCCACGGCACCGTCTTCCGCCGCGCCCATGAAGAGGGGCTGTTGGTGGATGACAAAGTGTACCAGATCGGGCTGCGGGGCACTGGCTATGGCCCGGATGACCTGAAAGAGCCGCAGGGCTGGGGCTTTCAGCATTTTCTCGCATCAGAGCTGTGGAACCGGTCGCTGCACAATATGGGGGCCGAAATCCGTCGCGATATCGGCAACCGGCCGGTCTATATCTCCTATGACATCGACAGTCTCGATCCGGCCTTCGCGCCGGGCACCGGCACGCCGGAGATCGGCGGGCTGACGACGATGCAGGCCCTGGAGCTGATCCGCGCCTTCAAGGGGGTGAACCTGGTGGGCTTTGATCTGGTTGAAGTCTCGCCGCCCTATGACACCACGGGCAATACGGCATTGGTGGCCGCGAATCTGATCTATGAGATGCTCTGCATCCTCCCCGCTCCGTCGGCCGCGAGCTGAACCGCCGTCGGGTCTGTTGCGGGGCTGGTTTGCGGGGCTGTTTTGCGGGGCTGGGAGGTGACGCAAGCAATCGGCGGCGCGTTCCGGTCGGGAGGGGGGCGCTCCCGCCGACGGGTCGATTTCGTTCGAAATCTCCCGCCTGTTGGGCCGGGCGCCGGGCTGCGCCCGGCGAAGAGCGCGCTACAGCTGCGGCAGGCTGTCGGGCGCCGGCGTTTGGTGGGCGCGCGCGGACAGGCACCCCTCCTGGACCTCTCGCCACATCGGCACATTGAGCGACATCTGACATTGCGCCATGAACATGCGACCATCTACCTGCAGGCAGATTGTTTCGCCCAATTCAATGCGGCTGCCCTGTTTGTCGGTGCAATAGCAATCAAGGGTCTTGCCGCCGGGGCCCGTCACATCCGCATGGGCCGCCGCAGGCACCAGAAGGGCGAGACAGACAAGAGCACTGGCATGTTTCATGGCTCTAGCCTATCACAGGTGAAGCCCCGCGCCAAAGCTCTGAGGCGCCTGAAACAGTGAGACAGATCCGAAGATGATCCCCGAAGACCGGCTGGAACAGATCCTGCAACGCTATCAGTATCTCGAGGCGGCGATGGCCGACGGGCCGGGCGGCGATATCGCGCGACTGGCAAAGGAATATTCCGATCTGCGTCCCGTGGCGGAACAGATCGGCGCCTATCGTCAGCTTCTGAGCGATCTGGCCGAGGCCGAGGAGATGCTGGACGATCCGGATATGAAGGCGTTGGCGCTGGAGGAAATTCCGACCCTCAAGGCGGCTTTGCCGGAGGCCGAGCACAGCCTGCAACTGGCGCTGCTGCCGAAGGACGAGGCCGACAGCCGGGCGGCGATTCTGGAGATCCGGCCCGGCACCGGGGGCGACGAGGCGGCGCTTTTTGCGGGCGACCTCTACCGCATGTACAGCCGCTATGCCGAGGCGCGCGGCTGGAAGGTCGAGGTGATCGAAGAGCAGGCGACGGAACTTGGCGGGCTCAAGGAACTGGTCGCGCGGATCAATGGCGACGGCGTCTTTGCCCGGTTGAAATACGAAAGCGGCGTGCATCGGGTGCAGCGTGTCCCCGTGACCGAAAGCGGCGGCCGTATCCATACCTCGGCGGCGACGGTCGCGGTCCTTCCGGAAGCGGAGGACGTGGACATCAAGATCGACCCGAATGACCTGAGGATCGATACGATGCGGGCCTCCGGCGCGGGGGGGCAGCACGTCAATACCACCGACTCGGCCGTGCGCATCACCCATTTGCCCACCGGCCTGATGGTCACCAGCTCGGAAAAATCCCAGCACCGCAACCGCGAAATCGCCATGCAGGTGATGAAGACGCGCCTCTATGATCTGGAGCGGCAGCGGATCGATACCGAACGGTCCGCAGATCGCGCCAGCCAGGTCGGCTCCGGCGACCGGTCCGAACGGATCCGCACCTATAATTTTCCGCAGGGGCGGATGTCCGATCACCGCATCAACCTGACGCTCTACAAGCTGGAGCAGATCATGGGGGGCGACCTGGACGAAATCATCGATGCGCTGACATCGGATCATCAGGCGCGATTGCTGGCGGAGATGGGGCAATGACCACCACCACCGCTGCCCAGGCCATGGTCGCCGCGACGGCGCGGCTGCGGGCGGCCGGTGTGGAGGATCCGGCCCGGGACGCGCGGGTTCTTTTGGCACATGCGGCGCGCGTCGATGCCAGCCGGATTACCCTGATCGCGCCGGAGGATCTGCCCTCCGAGATTGTCGAACGCTATGAACAGCTGGTGTCGCTCCGGGCGATCCGGGTGCCGGTGTCGCATCTGATTGGCGAGCGGGATTTCTATGGGCGGCGGTTCAAGGTCTCGGCAGATGTGCTGGACCCGCGGCCCGAGACGGAAACACTGATCGAGGCAGCCCTGGCGCATCCCTTTGAGCGGGTGTTGGATCTGGGTATCGGGTCGGGCTGTATCCTCGTGACCCTGCTGGCGGAGCAGCAGGCGGCGACCGGGCTTGGCGTCGATCTGAGCGAGGCGGCCTGTCTGCAGGCCAGCGCCAATGCGGTGCTGCACCGGGTGCAGGGGCGCGCGGATATCCGGCGTTCGGATTGGTTTTCCGCCGTCGACGGGCAGTTTGACCTGATTGTCTCAAATCCGCCGTATATTGCGCTGGATGAACTGGAGGGCCTGTCGGCAGAGGTGCGCGATCACGAACCGCAGATGGCGCTGACCGATGGGGCGGACGGTCTGACGGCCTACCGCAGGATCTGTGGCGGCGCGGCGCCGTATCTGACGCAAGGTGGCCGTTTGATTGTGGAAATCGGGCCGACCCAGGGGGCGGAAGTGGCTGGGATGATGCATGCGGCGGGGCTGATCGGGATCACCCGGCTGCAGGATCTGGACGGGCGCGACCGGGTGGTTTTGGGCAGGAAAACGTGACAATTCGGCGGAAAATCCCGAATTTTGGCGTCTGAATACAAAAAAGAGTCAAATATCATGCACTGCCCCCTTGTTTGTACTGTCGGAAAATGGTTACTCAAGGTGTCGCTGCTGTAAGAGGACTTCGACAGTTTTCTCGGCGACGCCAAGCCCAAAAAAGTTCGCAGACCCAGCGCAGGATGCGCAGTAGAGGACTTCGACAATTAGAATTAAGGCTGACGTTAGGCATATGAGATCGTCCAAATCACGTTCGCGTTCGAAGTCGAACCGAAATCGCCCGAATGGGGTCAATGTTGTCAACCGCGTGTTCGACAGCAATGGACCAGAAGGTAAAGTGCGCGGTACGCCGCAGCAAATCATCGATAAGTACAATCAGCTCACGCGGGATGCTCAGCTGAGCAATGACCGGGTTGCGGCTGAGAACTTCCAGCAGCACGCGGAACACTACCTGCGGATGCTGAACGAAGCGCAGCGCGAAATCGACTCTCGTCGGGAGGAGCAGGAGCGGCAGAACCGCGAGCGCCAGGCCGAACGCGATCGCGAGCGGGCCGAGCGGCTTGAACGTCAGGAGCGGGAAGCGACGGATGCGGCCTCCGGTGAAGGCCCGCAGCCGGAGATCCAGGATCCCCGCGACGTTGCAGCACCGGTGAGCGAAAGCAGCGGTCTGGTGGACACACCGGAGGGGCAGACCTCTGCCCCTGAGGCCGCAGAGGTCAAGAAGACCCCCGCGCGCAAGCCCCGCAATCGCAAGCCCGCAGCCCCGAAAGAGGCGGCAGACGGAAATGCCGAGGCGAAACCCGATGCCGAGGCAAAGCCAAAGCGCAGCCGCGCAAAGCCCAAGCCCAAGCCGGAAGAGCCTCAGGAAGCGGCAGAGTAGCCTCTGACCGCAGGTGACACGCTACAGGAAAACCCCCGCTGCTGGTGCACGGGGGTTTTTGTCTATCTGGCGCGGGCCCTCTGGACAAAGATCGGGACCGGCCGGCTGTGCCTCGGGTGGTGGTTCAGCTGGTGGCTCAGGGACGGGAGGCTCAGGGACGGGTGGTTCAGGCGGGCGGTTCAGGGACGGGCGGCTCAGGGACGGGAGGCTACTGACGGCGGCTACTGGGGTTTGATGCTGCGTGCGAGGGCGCAGAAGGCCTCCAGACTGATCTGCTCCGCCCGTTCTGTTGGCGGGATGCCCGCGGCCTGAAGATGGTCCTCGATCGCGGGGTGGATGGCCTTCAGGGAGGCGCGCAGCATCTTGCGGCGTTGGTTGAACGCGGCGGCAACGACACGCGACAGCACAGCCGCATCGGCCGGGAAACGCGGCGCAGGCAGGGCCGTCAGGTGGACGACCGCGCTGCTGACCTTTGGCGGCGGGGTAAAGGCGCCCGGCGGCAGCGACATGACAATTCTGGCGTCGGCCCGCCACTGCGCCAGAAGCGCCAGGCGGCCGTAGGCCTTTGAGCCGGGCTGCGCGACAATGCGCTCGGCGACTTCACGCTGGAACATCAACGTCAGGCTCTGCCACACGGGCGGCCATTCTTTTGGCGTCAGCCAGCGCACCAGAAGCTCGGTGCCGACATTATAGGGCAGGTTGGCGGCAATGCGGATCGGCGGGGTCAGGTGGGCCAGCGGGTCGATCTCCAGCGCGTCGCCGTTGATCACTTGCAACCGATCCGGGTAGGCGGCTGCGATTTCCGCCAGTGCCGGCAGGCAGCGCTGATCCTTTTCGATCGCCAGCACACGGCGCGCGCCTTCGCTCAGCAGGCCGCGTGTCAGCCCGCCGGGGCCGGGGCCGATTTCCAGCACATCACAGCCGGACAGATCGCCGGCCTGGCGGGCGATCTTGGCGGTGAGGTTCAAGTCCAGCAGAAAGTTCTGACCCAGCGATTTGCGGGCCGAGAGCTGATGGGTCGCGATGACCTCGCGCAGCGGGGGGAGTGTGTCGATGGCGCTCATGATGCGCCTTCATAAGCACCCGGGCGCGATCTGGAAAGCAGTTGTTTCCAATCTGCTCTGCCCATTGTCTGGCGCGTCGTCTGGCGTGTCGTCTGGCGCACCGGCTGTGGGGGCCTCAGGCGGAGGTGGCCATCGTCTGTGCGAGCTTCAGCGCTTCGATCAGGCTGGAGGGCGATGCGATGCCCTGACCGGCGATGTCAAAGGCCGTGCCGTGGTCCGGCGAGGTGCGAATGAACGGCAGGCCAAGGGTGACATTCACCCCCTTGTCAAAGTCCAGCGTCTTGATCGGGATCAGCGCCTGATCGTGGTACATCGCGATGGCGGCATCATAACGGGACCGGGCGGCGGCGTGAAACAAGGTATCGGCAGGATGAGGCCCGGTCAGAAGATGGCCCTGGGCCTGCAGGTCCGTGATCAGCCCGGTCATCCAGTCCAGCTCTTCCTGCCCCATGGCGCCGCCTTCGCCGGCATGGGGATTGAGGCCTGCAATCGCGATCCGCGGCGCGGCGATGCCAAACTGGCGCGTCAGACCCTCTGCGGTGAGTGTGATTACCTCGCGCAGGAGGTCCGGGCTCAGCACATGTGCCACCTCGCGCAGGGGAATATGGATGGTTGCGGGCACCACGCGCAGTTGCGCGCTTGCCAGCATCATCACCACCCGCTCGACACCGGCGAGGGTGGCGAGGAACTCCGTATGCCCCGGATAGGCGAAACCGGCCCCGTCGATCAGGGCTTTCTTGTGGATCGGGGCGGTACAGACGGCCGAGGCCTGGCCCGCCGTGACAAGCGCAACCGCAGTCTCGATGGCGCGGATGACGCCTGCGGCATTGCGCGGATCTGCCGTGCCCTGCGTTACGGCGCCGTCAAAGGGGATTGGCAGGATCGGCAGGCTGTTCTTGCTGACGGCAAGCGCCTGTTCCGGGGCGGTGACCTCGGTGACCTCTGTGCCCGCCGGCAAGTGGCGTGGATCGCCGATCCAGACAAACGGGCAGGTGTCACGGAGCCGGGACCAGGCCGCGACCGCGATCTCGGGTCCGATGCCTGCCGGCTCGCCGCAGGAGAGCGCAATCACCTGCGGCGGTCGTGTCATCGCAGTTCAATCCGCGCGTTGGCCCGCAATTGTTCCACAAGACTGTCCGCGAGGGCGTTCAGGCGCTGCTGCACCAGAGCGTTGGCCACTGTGAGGCGGGCATCTTCCTGGGTGGCGTTGATCTCGCTCGTGCGGCCGCAGAGCATCACCAGCAGCAGGGTCTGACCGTTGTCGCGGGTGATGTCGGCTGTGGATTCGCCGGCATCCAGTTTCGCCAGCTCCAGCGCGATGTCCTGCGGGATGTCTGCCGGTGCGACGCTGCCCCGGACCAGAACCGCCGGGTCCTGATCCTTGGCGATCCCATAGAGGTCGTCGCAGGTATCAATGGCGTCCCGGACCTCGGCTGCGCGCGCCAGAGCCGCAGCGCTGCGACCGCCGGGAATGCGATAGGTGGCGTAATCAATGGCCGCAAACCGGGCGCTGCGGCCATCCACTTCGCGCAGGCCCCGCATCTGAAACAGCGCAACCGCGCCGGGCAGAGGCAGAGGGCGGGTGATTTCACCGGGTTCCAGCGCCAGAACGACTTCCTGCAATTGCGGTGGCAGACGGGTCAGGGGCATCCAGGGCAGGCGGCCGCCGTCAAGACGGCTGTCAGAGGCGGAAAACTGCGCCGCAGAGGCCGCAAAGGCCTCGCTGGTTTTGACATCCGCGATCTGGGTGGCAAGTTCCTCGACCTGAACCGCGTTGGTCTGATCGACGGGCAGGATGATTTCCGACAGCAGCACCTGAACGCTGCCCGACCCGGCAGAGCCCATGGCACGGTCGATCTCTTCTTCGGTGGGCCGCGCCCGCGCCAGATAGCGTGCCCGAACGTATTCCCGCCACCCCAGCCCGGCGGAGGAAAAATCGCGGACGGTTTCCGGCGCGACACCCGACTGTTGCAACCGCGCGAGGAAGTCTTCGAGCGGCAGATTGGCGCGTCCTGCCAGTTCACGCATCCCTTCGGTGACCTCTTCGTCGGAGAGGGTCAGCCCGACTTCGGCCATGACGCTGCGCTTCAGCCGGTCTTCGATCAGATCCTTGCGGGCGGCCTCGACCGGATCACCCTGAGCGGAGCCCAGAACCGACAGGAACAAGGCGCGCTGCTCCAGTTCATAGGTGGTGATCACATCCTCGTTGACGACGATGGCCGGCGCAAACAACCCCTGCGCGGCACTGGGCGAGAGGGGGGCACCGGCGATGAACGACAGGCTCAGCGCGACGAGACCCGCAGCTGTGCGGGTCCGATTGATCAGGGCCCGGATGGCCCGGCGGGAAATTACGTTGTGCTGCATGATCGCCTGCTTGTTGTGGTGCCGCTTTTGACGGAAAAGCCGTTGAATGACAGTGTAAAACCGAAATCGGTCGACGGCTCAACACTTGTGGTGGAGGTATAGCGACGGCTGAGTGAGAGGTCGAGGGTCACGCATTCGTTTCGATAGGTCAAACCGATGCCCGCGCGGGTGGCCCGCCCGTCCGTGATGTCGTAGCGCATGCTGGCGCCCGCCTCCCATGCAGGCGTCAGCGCATAGGACCCGTCGAACCACAGCTCCGAGGTTTCACTGTCGCGATCTTCTTCGGCGTCGGCCTGCAGCCAGAGGTAGCTGCCCGCCAGCGTCAGCCGGTTGCGGCTGATGTCGCCGCGAAACTCGGCCTTGGACACGGACCATTCCTCATCGAACAGCCCCCGCGCGGTCAGCGTCAGATCGTTGCGCAATCCGATCTGGCCTGCGATCAACACGTTGGAGTTTTGCCCGTCCAGCCCGGAACTGGAGGTGAACCCCTCCTGCGCATCCGACCGCAGGACCTGCGCCACGATACCGGTCGCCTCCCAGCCGGAGGGGGCGAAATGCGAAAAATGCACGCCGTAGACCAGCGCGCGACCGTCCTCCCGGGCATCCGTCTCGGGAAAGCGGGACAGAGCGAGCAGGTTGCCCTGATCGAATTCGGAAATATTGCTGGATTCGTTCGGAACATCATCGCCATTGACCTTGGTCCAGCCGAGCTGGAGGATCGGCTCCAGGATCTGTGTGGCGCCGGAGGCCGTCTGCCGTGCCATCGGCCGGCGGAAGGTGAGCGCCATCTTGGGCGTGATCCGGCTCGCTTCATTGTCAAAGGCGGCATCGTCGGACAGGGCAAAACTGTCCAGCCCCAGACCTGCGGTCCAGGTGGTTTCCACGCCGCCCGGCATGATCCAGCTGCGCAACCATGTGATGTCGGCAGAGATCCGGGTCACATCGCGTCCGTTGGCCTCGGTTGCGGTGGCATCCAGCGAGGAGGCGCGGGAGAATTGCGTCGCGTTCAGCTTGAGCCGAAGCTCGCCCCCGAGGCGTTTCGGAAACAGCCGTTGTTCGAACGTCCCGGTGAGGATGGTTGCGGGCACAAAATCCTGATTTTCCGTGTCGCGCAGGGTCTTGTACCTATAGGCTGCCAGCTGGATCAGCTGATCCCGTCGCGCCCGGCTGAGCGTCACATCAGACCGGAGCCGGTCAGTGTCGGAGATGTCATAATCGGCGAGATAGGCATCATCGGACACCGTCCTGAGATCAAAGCTCAGCCGGAAGCCGCGCCGGATGTCGAAGGTGCCGCTGGCAAAGAGATAGCCGCGCCCATCGTCGGGCTGAATGTCATCGCGGCTGAAGGCGCCGGAGATTTCAATCTGCCCGTTGCGAAAGGCCTGGCGGTAGCGCAGGTCCAATGTGGTTGTGTCTTCCGACAGATAGGGCGTGATGGTGAGATCCCGATGCGGTCCCATGGTCACGAAATACGGCAGCTTGATCCCCAGCCCGAGGTTTGACGAACTCGACAGCGATGGAATCAGGAAGCCGCTGGCCCGGTTCAGCGTCGGATCGGGCAGCCGCAGGGCGGGAAAGTAGAAGACCGGCACATCCCTGATCCGAAGCTGGGCGTTTTCCAGATACAGCTGGCGCTCCTGCGCGTCGTGGGTGATGCGTTCGGCCCGGATCTGCCAGAGCGGCGGGCGGCCGTCGTCACAGACATCGCATGAGGTCACGGAGGTCTTGTAGAGCTGGGAATAGCGCCCCTCGACCCGGGTCATCTGCAGGGCGGCCAATTGCACCTGTTGATCAAACACCAGCCGCGCCCCGCGCAGGATGCCGTTGCGCAGGCCGCTGTCCAGCTCTGCGGTATCGGCCAATACGGTGATCGCGCCACTTTGATCAATGCGGATCGGACCCTCGAGGTTCAGCACACCGGTCTGGCGATCATAGGTGATCCGGTCGGCCTGAAGGCGTATATCCCCCTGAAAGGCCTCGACATTCCCTTCGGCCACCAATTTGCGGTCTGGCGAGATGAAGACCCGGTCCGCCACCAGCATCGCAGGCGCGATGCCGCTCTCTGCCGTCTGAGTTGCGGCAGGCGCGGCCGGGAGGGAGGGCACGGATTGCGACAGAGCCGCTGTACCGGACAGAGCCAGCCACAGGGGCACCACCGCCAGCAGCAACGGACTGCGCTGCCGTGTCATGAAATCAACCGTCTTCGGCATGCAGGAGCAATCCCATCGTCAAGAGTATCGAGGCCACCGGCGGTGCCCAGGCGGCCAGCAGCACCGGGATCTGGCCGTTTTCGCCCAGAATGCGTGCGAAATTGTGGATGAAATATAGCGAAAATCCCAACATCACTGCGGTCAGCACCGCGACCCCAGTGCCCCCCAGCCGCGCATGGCGCATGGTGAAGGCGGCGCCGACCAGAACCATGGCCACCAGGAACAGGGGACGGGCCAGCTCGACCTGCAGCCAGACCCGGAAGCGGGTGGTGGAGAACCCCGCTTCGGTCAGGGCCGCGATGGTCTGGGGCAGGTCGTAGATCGAGATCCCCTCGGCAAATCCAATGGTGTCGCGAATGCGCTCGTTGGTGAGGGTCGTGGGGAGCCGCAGCTGATCATAGCGCCGCGCGCCCTGTTCCGGGTTCACGCCGACCGCCAGCTGCCAGACCTTGGCATCGTGCAGCACCCAATCCTCGCCATCGAGCGAGGCTTCCTCTGCGATGGTCCGGCGCACGGGGCCGCCGTCAGGCGCGTAGGTAAGGATCGACACATCATAGAGAAACAGCTCGTCCGCATTGCCCCGGTAGTTGGCGGCATGGATGACCGATTGGCCATTCTGCCCGCCCTGCCGGAGCCAGAGCCCCTCACCGGTGAGCGACACGGCGGCCGCGGCTCCGGGTTGGCGATAGCTTTCGGCGAGCTCCTTGTAGCGGTTCGCGGTGGCCGCAACCATCGGATTCAGGATGCCCACCGCAAGGCCTCCGATGATCAGCGAGACCACCACAGGCGGCACCAGGGCCCGGATGCCGGAGCGACCGATTGCCCGGGTCACCACCAGCTCGCTGCTGCGGGCCATGCCGACGAACAGGACAATGGTGGTCAGGATCATGATCAGCGGCAGAAATTCGCTCAATGTACCGGGGGCATTCAGCAGCGTCAGGCCCAGCAGTTGCGACAGGCTCAGGTCCTGTGCTTCGAACCGGCGCATCTGTTCGCTCAGGTCGATCAGCATGACGAGGCTCATCAGGACGGCGGAAATCACCAGAAACCACTGGATAAAGCGCCGGGCGTAGTAGACATCCAAGATCACCGCCGACGCCCCCGCATCGGCAGGACCCGGTCCGCCACCCGGGCAGAGCCGGGACACGCCGCCTCCGGGGCGCGGGACGCGCCAGAGCCCCTGCAGCCGAAGAGCGAGCGGCCGAAGAGTATGGGACCATGCGGCAGCAAGTATCCGTCGTTATGTGACACCCGATCCCCCCATGATCTTGCGCTCGGATTGTTGGCGGGACCTTAGAGGAATTGTGCAGGAGGGAAAACTGCATTCTTCTCGGGCAGATGCGAGGGTGGCACCGGCCAGGGGCGCGAACAGCGGAGCGGCCAGGGGAGCGGTCAGGGGAGTGGACTGGGGAGTGGACTGGGGAGGGGGCTGGGAAACAGACCGGAACTCGACCGCAGGAGGAACGATCCGGCAGGCGCCGCGCCATGCCGGGGGCGCTGTATCCGCGGATTGACGCGCCCGGGCTTCCGGTACTGGTATTCGCGGGATGCAGCGGCTACTCCTAGGGGGGAATGGCGGGCGAACATGTCCGAACCCCGCGAAACAGACGATCAACAGGAGACCCGAATGAGCGCGCTCACCCCGATCCGTTTTTCCATCTACGATCCCAAATCCCTGGCTGAAATCGATGGCCATATTGCGATTGTGGTCACGCCCGAGGGCACAATGGATCAGGCCGCGCGCAGCGCCAACCGGCTGACCAAGGGCGCCGTGGCCCGGTTGATCGCCTCCGAGAGCTTTGCCAAGGCCAAAGCCGGTCACGTCATCACCCTGGCCTGGCCTGCGGGGCTGGCGGCAGAGGCGCTGCATGTTCTGATCCTGTCGCGCCGGATGACCCCGGTGGAGGCACGCAAGGCTGGCGCCAAACTGGCCGAAGCAAGAGGATCCTCGGCGCTGACGGTCAAGGCGGGAAATATGTCCCGCGCGGCGGATCTTGCCTTTGGTCTGGCCCTGCGCGGCTATAGTTTCGATGCCCATAAAACGGCCACGAGCGATGCGCGCGGCGAGGTGGTGATTGGCCACAACCGCCCCGAGGACATGGAGCTTGCCTACCAGCCGCTGCTGGCGGTTGCCGAAGGTGTCCACATGACCCGCGATCTGGTCAGCGAGCCGGCCAACGTGCTGACCACCAGTGAATTTGCCGATCGCCTGTCAGAGATGAAGAGCATCGGGCTCGAGGTGGAGGTGCTGGAAGAGGCAGATCTGGAGGCGCTGGGAATGCGCACCCTGCTGTGTGTCGGCCAGGGCTCTGCCAGCCCGTCCAAAGTGGTGGTGATGTCCTGGAACGGTGGCGCGGCAGGGGCGGCGCCGCTTGCGCTTGTGGGCAAGGGCGTGGTGTTTGACACCGGCGGGATCTCGTTGAAACCGGCCGGTGGCATGGAAGACATGACCATGGACATGGGCGGCGCCGGGGTGGTTGCGGGCACCATGCGGGCCCTGGCCCTGCGCAAGGCCAAGGCCAATGTGGTCGGCCTTGTCGGCCTGGTCGAAAACATGCCCTCCGGCACCGCCATTCGCCCGGGCGATGTGGTGACCTCGATGAAGGGCGACACGGTCGAGATCATCAATACGGACGCCGAGGGTCGGCTGGTTCTGTGTGATGTGCTGTGGTACGCGCAAGAACGGTTCAAACCGGCGGGCGTGATCGATCTGGCGACGCTGACCGGCGCTGTCATCGTCGGCCTCGGGCATGAAAACGCGGGCGTGTTCTCCAATGACGACAAGCTGTGCCAGGCCTTCCTGAAGGCCGCCGGAGCGGAGGACGAGGGAGCGTGGCGGATGCCGCTCGGCCAGGCCTATGATGACCAGCTGAAGTCGAATGTCGCGGATATGAAAAATGTCGGCGGCCGGCCTGCGGGCTCAATTACCGCGGCCCAGTTCCTGAAGCGGTTCATCAAGGAGGAGACCCCGTGGATCCATCTTGATATCGCCGGTGTGGCCTCGGTCAAATCCAACACCTCCTACGCGCCCAAGGGGGCCACGGGCTGGGGGGTGATGTCCCTGAACCGTCTGGTGAAAGACCAGTTCGAGGACGAGTGAGCAACCGATGGGGGCGGCCTATTTCTATCACCTGACGCGCAAGCCGTTGCAGGAGACATTGCCTGTGCTGCTGGAAAAGGCGCGCGGTGCCGGGTGGCGTATCGCGGTGCGCGGCACCGACCCGGACCGGTTGGCCTGGCTGGACGACGTGCTCTGGCTCGGCGGGGAGACCAGCTTTCTGCCGCATGGGCTGGCCGGGGGCGCCCATGACGCCCTGCAGCCCATTCTGCTGACGGCATCGGCCGAGGCCCCCAATCTGCCCTCCTGTGTGATGAGCGTGGATGGTGCGGGCGTCAGCGCCGAGGAAGTCAGCAGGCTGGAGCGGGTCTGCATCCTGTTTGACGGCACGGACCCGCAGGCGGTTCAGCAGGCGCGGGGCCAGTGGAAGGCGCTGACCGGGGCGGGCTGTGCGGCGCAATACTGGTCCGAGGAATCCGGACGTTGGGAAAAGAAGGCCGAAAGCGACGCCGCGCCTGCCTAGCCGGGGTCGCCTGCGGTCTCGCGGGCCTCGGGGGGGGCTGGTCGGTATCTGGGCCGGTATCTGGGCCATTATATGCTTCATTGTATGGGGCGGTGGCGCGCGGAAGGGACCGCACACCAGTCCGCTCCGACTTGGCCTGGCGGGGGCAGACAGCCGCAGGGAGCAAGCCGTCGCCATTGGGGCTAGCGGGTGAGGATCAGCTCGTTGTTGCGGATCTCGATCCCCGAGAACCGCTGCAGGTAGCCCATGCCCAACAGCGACTGGTCCAATTCCCCTTCATTGACCCAGGCCACAACATTCCTGTCGGTCACGGGGCCCAGCGTCACAGTGTCGAGCTTGACCCTTGCCGTGCGCACTTCGCCATTGGCGGTCATCGCCCGGCCGAGATAGGCAAGGCCGCTGGTGTCGATGCCGATGCGTTCGGCCACTGCCGCGTTCAGCACCATCTGGCTGGCTCCGGTGTCCACGAGGAACTCCACCGGTTGGCCGTTGACGTCCAGTGTCAGATAATAATGACCGTCGCGGGCGCGCGGCACGGTGATCTGGTTGCCATCGGCGACGATGGCCTGGCGAGGGTGCACCGTGGCGCGGATATCGTCCCACAGCCCGTATGCCGCGAGCACGCCGAGAAAAATCAGCCCCCAGATGGCCAGATACTGCGCGGTCTTGCCGAGTGACTGTCGGTTCTGAACGAAGACCCAGGATCCGACGGCCACCAGCAATACGATCAGGTAGAGCAGTCGGCCCATATCATCCGATGTCATTGAAACGCGTCCTCCTGCTGATGGACGTAGGTGCCCGGTGCCGCAATGTCTAGCTGGCAAAGCCAAAGGCGCGCAGACCTTCCAGAACGAATTGCACCGAAAGCGCCGCCAAGAGCATCCCCAACAGGCGGGTGGCGACATTGATCCCGACCGGGCCAAGCAGCCGTTCCACCAGGCCCGAGATCGAGAACAACCCCAGCATCAGCAGGATCACCGCAACCACGATGGCCATCACCGAGGCCAGCCCTTCGATTCCCGGATGCTGACCGGTGAGCAGGATCACGGTGGCAATGGAGCCGGGACCCGCAATCAGCGGGATCGCCATGGGAAAGACCGACGGGTCATCTTCGGGGGCGATCTCATCGCCTTGATGCTGGCGTCGCGCGGCGCGGCGTTCAAACAGCATATCGAGCGCGGTCAGGAACAGCAGCACACCGCCAGCCACGCGGAAGGCCGGCATGGAGATCCCGATAAACCCCAGCACGCTTTCACCAAACAGCGCGAAAACGGTCAGAATTCCGACCCCTGTCAGGGACGCGCGCAGGGCAATGGCGCGTCGCTGTCTGGAGGTCATACCCTGCGTGAGCGCAAGAAACACCGGCATCAGCCCGATCGGGTCGATGATTACAAAAAGCGTCACGAATGAGGTGATGAGGAAGGCCGTGTCGATCATTG
The DNA here is from genome assembly GCA_001874255.1 of Alphaproteobacteria bacterium MedPE-SWcel. Classification (GTDB taxonomy): domain Bacteria; phylum Pseudomonadota; class Alphaproteobacteria; order Rhodobacterales; family Rhodobacteraceae; genus Epibacterium. Next base: position 22,079 of record MPDC01000026.1, on the reverse strand, counting down.
CGCTTCTGCCACCTCAAGCTTCTCCAGCGCCTTCATCCACATTGCCTCGGCCCGCTCCAGCGCCTCGATGCATTCGGCGTGTTTCTTCTGCCAGACTTCGACGCCCGAGGTCTTGCCCTTTTCGTAGAGTTCGGGGTCGGCCAGCTTGTCGTCGAGCTTCTCGCGCATCTGGGACAGCTTTTCGACCCGCGCTTCGGCCTTGCGCGCCTCAGAGCGTAGCGCGAGGATCTGATCCCGGGTCAGGCGCTTTGGTGTCTTGGCAGGCTTTGATGCTGATTTCGAGGCCGGTTTGTCCCGCGACAGCAGCATGTCGCGATAGCTGTCCAGATCGCCGTCATAGGGAGAGACGGTGCCGCCGGACACCAGCCAGAGGCGGTCGGCGACCATCGACAGCAGGTGCATGTCGTGGCTGACCAGAATGACCGCGCCGCTATAGGCGGTCAGCGCATCCACCAGCGCCTCGCGGCTTTCGATATCGAGGTGGTTGGTCGGCTCGTCGAGGATCAGCATATGGGGCGCGTCGAGGGTGGCCAGCAGCAGCGACAGCCGTGCCTTCTGCCCCCCCGAAAGCCGCCCCACCAGCGTGTCCGCCTGCTCCGTTCGCAGACCGAAGCCCGCCAGCCGGGTGCGCCATTTGCCGGGCGCCTCGTTCGGGCGCAGGCGGCGCAGGTGGTCGATCGGGGTCTCGTCGACATAAAGCTCATCCACCTGATGCTGGGCGAAATAGCCGATCCGCAGCTTGGAGGAGCGCACCATCTTGCCCGAGATCAGCGGCAGGCGGTCGGCCAGCAGTTTCGACAGGGTGGATTTGCCCTGACCGTTCTTGCCCAAAAGCGCGATGCGGTCGTCCTGATCGATGCGCAGATTGAGGCGGCTGAGGATCTCGACCTCGCCATAGCCCGTGGTGCCGCCCTCAAGGTGGATGATCGGCGGCGACATTTCCTCGGGCTCCGGGAAGGAGAACGCGCGCATGGCGGCCTCCTGCGGGGTGGAGATCGGTTTCATCTTCTCGATCATCTTCAGGCGCGACTGGGCCTGTTTCGCCTTGGAGGCCTTGGCCCGGAAGCGGTCGACAAAGCTCTGCAGGTGGGCGCGGCGGGCATCCTGTTTCTGCGCCTCGGACTGGGCGGCGGCGATGCGGGCGGCGCGGGTCTGTGCAAAGGTGTCGTAGGGCCCCTGATAAAGCGTCAGCTTGCGGTCCTCCAGATGCAGGATCGCCCCGACGGCCCGGTTCAAAAGGCCACGGTCGTGGCTGACGATCAGCACCGTATGCGGGTATTTGGCGATATAGCTCTCCAGCCACAGCGCCCCTTCGAGGTCGAGGTAGTTGGTCGGCTCGTCAAGCAGCAGCAGATCGGGCTGCGCAAACAGGACGGCGGCCAAGGCCACCCGCATCCGCCAGCCGCCGGAGAAATCGGAACAGGGCCGCAGCTGGTCCACATCGTCAAAGCCCAGCCCCTTGAGGATGGAGGCCGCCCGCGCCTCGGCGGACCAGGCATCGATATCGGCCAACCGGGTCTGGATTTCGGCAATCCTTGTGCCGTCGGTCGCGGTCTCGGATTCTGCCATCAGCGCCGCGCGTTCAAGGTCTGCGGCCAGCACCGTGTCGATCAGCGAGTCCGCCGAGGACGGCACCTCCTGTGCGATCCCGCCGATCCGGGCCTGGGACGGCAGGGAGATGCTGCCCCCCTCCAATGCCAGCTCCCCGCGGATGATGCGGAACAAGGTGGACTTGCCGGTGCCATTGCGGCCGACAACGCCCACTTTGTGGCCGGTTGGAATGGTGGCGGAGGCCTCCTCCATGAGGGGGCGGCCTTCGACGGAATATGTGATGTTTTCGATCCTGAGCATGGGGTCTCTCATGTCGAAAGCGGGGAAGGGGGTCAATGACTATCCGCCGACTGCGGGAACTCTGTCAGCCGAACGGCAGCCAAAGGCGCCTTCCTGCATTGGTCCCGAGCGCAAATATGCTACCTTTGTTTTATTTGAGCGGTCCGGGGCGACTGATCCCCGGTGCAATTGGTATTGAAACAAGGGGTATTGCGATATGCGCAGATTGGTCATTTGTTGCGACGGAACGTGGAACACGGCGGATCAGCACGAAAACGGGACGCCGACGCCGACCAATGTGGCCAAGCTGCATTCGCTGGTGGATACACAGGACCGCTCGGGAACCGGGCAGATCGTCTATTACCGCACCGGGGTTGGCACCTCGGGCGGGTTTTTCCGGCGGGCATTGGGCGGTGCAATCGGGCTGCGGCTCGAGGATGACATCATGAGCGCCTATAAATTCCTTGCCGAGACCTATGCGCCGGGGGATGAGATCTTTCTCTTCGGCTTCAGTCGTGGCGCCTATACGGTGCGCAGCCTGGCGGGGATGGTGTCCAATGTCGGGCTTGCCGACCTCAGACCAGACCACCTGTCCCCCTACGACGACCCGTGGCAGATCGTGAAGCGGCTGATGGAGCGGTACCAATCCAACAAGGTGCAGGGTGAGAAAACGGTCCTGCAATCGGCCTTGCTGCGGGAGCGGCCGCTGAAAAATGTGCCCTTCCATGATCGGGCGACGCTCGGGTTCCGGTTCATCGGCGTCTGGGATACGGTCGGGGCGCTCGGTATTCCCGATGACAAGGGGCTGTTGCGGCTGGTGCTTGGGGATCCGCGCAAACACGGGTTCCGCGACACCGAGCTGGGAGGCAATGTTGCGTGCGCGCGACAGGCGCTTGCCATGGACGAACGCAGGCAGGACTTTACGCCGACCCTCTGGACGAAATGGGCCCCCGGTCAGGATGTGCAGCAGCGTTGGTTTCCCGGGGTGCATGGGGACGTCGGAGGAAGCTATGCCGACTGTGGCCTCGGGGATCTCACTCTGGACTGGATGCTGCAGGAGGCGCGGAAGAACGGGTTGGGCCTGCGTCCCGTCGCCCCCGGTCACTTGAACCCGGATGCCTTTGCGATGCGGCATAATTCGTTTCTCGGTCTGTTTCGATATCGTCCGACCCGGCCGCGCGCGGTGCCCGAAGTGACCGACGGCGCGCGCAGTCGCGAGGATTGGGACGGCCGGACCTGCTTTGATACATCTGTCATCACCCGGCACCGGACCCCACCGCCCGGCGAGAGGAGCTATTGGCCGAGCCTGCGCCTGGCGCCGGGCGAGAGCTGCCAGACCAAGGCCAGCGCACGGCCCAGATGGAACAGTACCGGCATCTATATCGAACAGGGCGGCACCTACCGGGTGATTGCCAATGGGGAATGGCTGGACGCCTCTGTTCCGGCAACTGCGGACGGGGCGAGGGCGGGCGCCCATCTGGGCAAGATCGCCTATGGGCTTGCTGCGGTGCCAGAAGCCCTGCGCGGCCTGTTGCGCTCGGTCAAACGTCTGGCGAAGGCGGATGTGCCCTTCACGCGCCGTGTGGGCGATGCGCCCTGGTTTGTCCTGATCGGAGCCATCGCGAACGGGCAGGGCGCCAGCGAATTTGGCGAGGGGGTCGAAGAGCATGAGATGCACCGACTTGGCAAGGATGTGGCCTTCACAGCCGACCGGAGTGGCTATCTGTATCTCTTTGCCAATGATGCCTGGCATATGTACGGCAACAACGCGGGCAGTTTGTCGATCCGACTCGAACGTCAGAGTTGAGCCGCAGGGGCTAGGGCGCGGGTGGGGACGCGCTTGCTCTGCCGTCGCGCTGGGCCCGGCATGATGCGGCATCACCCGATTTGGGGGAGAGCAGGGAGCGACATGGGGCGACAGGCGTGCAGGAAACCTCTCAAAACTCCGCGCGGTGGGGCGGGGTTTGCGCCTTCGGGCACCGACAAGCCTCTTCCCATGACGCATCAGCCGTGTTACCCGGCGCCAGATCGTTGCGGAGGTCCTCGGACCTCGAATGAACCTACGACATATACCTGACCAAGGAGATCGCCTGATGGCACTAGAACGCACTTTCTCGATCATCAAACCCGATGCAACCCGCCGCAACCTGACCGGTGCGATCAACGCCAAGTTCGAAGAAGCAGGCCTGCGCATCGTGGCGCAAAAACGCATCCACATGACCAAGGCACAGGCCGGCAAATTCTACGAAGTCCACGCCGAGCGTCCCTTCTATGACGAACTCTGCGAATTCATGTGCTCCGCTCCGGTGGTTGTGCAGGTTCTGGAAGGTGAAAACGCCATCGCGAAAAACCGCGAGATCATGGGCGCCACCAACCCTGCCGATGCAGCAGCGGGCACCATCCGCGCCGAATTCGCAGAATCCGTGGGTGAGAACTCCGTACACGGTTCGGATGCGGCAGAGACTGCAGCGGAAGAGATCGCATATTTCTTCTCTGGCCTCGAGCTGGTCGGCTAAGCCGCATCGGGCCACCGAAGATACCGGACGGTCGGGAGGGTTTTCCCGGCCGGGTCGACATTGTGAAACCGCCACGTGTTCTGCGTGGCGGTTTTTGCATATCAATTCCGACGTACAGCTGACATGGTGGCCATCATGGTCACAGGATGAGGCCGATCATCTCCGGTGACGCTCGATCACCCCGATCTCGTCAAGGATCGCATCCAGGGCCGATTGGGCGCTGTCATATGACCCTGCCTTGATGGCGTCGAAACGCTTGCGCAGCGCCTCTTTCTCTTTGCCCTTGCAATCGTTCCATGGTCGCCCCTGAAGCGCCATGACCAGGACGTAGTAGCCAATGAAATGCGGTTTTGATCCGGACTGCAGCAGCTTTGCATAGGCCGCATCCGCGCCGAGCCTGCGGAGTTCTTCGGCGGAATTTATGCCCGCACGGCCACAGGCCTCCTGATAGGCCGGTCCAAGGTTGCGGATGCTGGAGACTGGAGTGGTCATGGATGTGACAGTATCGCAGCCGCGGTCAAAGGTCAGCCCCTGCCATCCCGTGCCAGCCCCCGCAAACGACCAGGCATTCGCAGCGACACGGCCTGTCCATCAGGCCTCGTCTGTCTTGATTCGGTGAATACTTGGTTAATTTTTTCAATGAGTTGCAGGAGATCATGGTTAAGAGGCGTTAGCTTCTTCATAACGAAACAATGTTATCTCAAATATCGGTGATTTGTGACCCTCGGAAGGTGGCGATACCTATCCCAAAGATGGGTCTCTATCCTTTCGCAAGCAGGGGAGAGACGGATGGATAGGCGCAGAACCAGGGGATTTCGTTTAAATATGTATGCAACGGAATACCAACAAAACGAGGTTCAAATGCTGCATCCCATCATTCTCGCCGGTACCACCCATTCGTCTGACGCTCTGTCGTCGGGGATGCTTCCGATGCACTTTGAAGATGCTCCGGGGCTGCGCAGCCGGTATTCCGACATTCTGGCCAGGTTGTCCGGTGATATCTTTGCCGCTCCGATCGTCGTGACGACACAGGATTGCGCCTCCGTCGCCCGGCGGCAGGCAAAGCCCGGCGCGGGCACGCGATTGATCCTGGAGCCAGACCAGCACAAGCCGGCTGCGGCCTTGCTGAGCGCTGTCCTGTCGCTTCAGAATACGCCGCATGCCTTGGTTGTGGTGGCCCCTGCCACGGCTGACTTCGAGGATGCAGGCCAGCTGGATCAAGCCTTGTGCCAGGCCATCCCCGCGGCACAACGGGGCGAGATCGTCATGCTGGGGCAACGACGCAGCCGCGACTACATGGGCTACGGCAGCCTCGAAGTCACGTCGATCCCCCGCAACACCACCCCGGTGGCGGTTAGCCGGATCATGCCCGCCGATCGGCAGACCTCGCTGTCCAATCTCTTGGTGGGCAACCATCAACTGTGTGGGATGGGGATCTATGTGGCGCGGGTTGATATGCTTCTGGCGGCCTATAAATTCCACGCAAGCCGCGTATTTCTGCCGGTGAAGAATGCATTCCAGCGCGGCACGACCGCAGACGGCGCCATCCATCTGGACCAAGGATATTATGGCCGCGTGAAGGCGCAGTCCTTTGAAAAGGCCGTGGCGCAGCGTGCCCGGAGTGTGGTGGCGATCCAGGTCGACACGGCCTGGACCGAATATAGCGATTGGGATCGCGATGCCGCTCTGGATCGGCGGCCGGATCTGGGGTTGGTCGGCTGGGAGGCGGACCGGCTCGAGGAACAGGCCGCCGTCCATCCTCACGCGGCCGACATGATGGCGATTTACCAAAGCCTTGCGACAGTTCCCGCCGGTGACACGCCGGTTTCAAGCAGCGCCGATCACGATTGGGGCCGCCAGGAGACGTTGGCCATGGGGCCGGGGTTTTCGCTGAAGCGGCTGGTGGTCAAGCCGGGAGAGGCGGTACGGCTGCGCGCGGAGGCCGGTGCGGCAGAGCATTGGGTGGTGGTGAAGGGAGATGCGCTGATCACACTTGGCAGTCACATCCGGCGCATCTGGGAAACCCAGAGCGCCCGAATCCCCGCAGGGCGCAGCAGGCGCATTGAGAATTCGGGGTCGACGCCGCTCCATATGGTGCAGATGCAAGTTGCATCCTCGACGCCCCCGACGCCGTCAACCAACGCAGGCATCGACGCAATCCCGGCTGGCTTCGCCTGACCCGATCGGCCCCGCCCGGAGACCATGACACGGGACGATCATAACACGTGACGGCTGAGACAGAGGGCGGCTGGGAGAGTGGGCGGCTGGGACAAAGGACGGCTGGAGCACCGCACGCCCGCGCCACGGGCCGGTTGGAAGATGGGACATGCTGCCGGGGCGCCGGTTGCGCTCTGATCGGGGCAGTTGGGGCGCGGGGCAGTTGGGGCGCGGGCTGAGCGGTACCGACTGAACGGAGCTGCGCGCCTGTGCCGACAGACCCCAAAACGGCAGTCTCCGTGCTGCGCCTGCATTCACCGACACTGTCGACGATGGCCGGGAAAATCGCTCAGAACAGACCGGCCTCTTTCGCTGTCATGGCGGCCTGGGTCCGGTTCTTCGCGTCCAGCTTTCGGCAAAGCGTGCGAACATGCAATTTGATCGTCACTTCCTGCAGGCCCAGATCCCGTGCAATTTCCTTGTTCGACTGGCCTCGGCACAGACCACTCAGGACCTCGATCTCACGCGGGCTGAGTTGCGCCAGCAGCGGATGGGTCGGCGCAGCGGCGTCGCGGCGCATCAGCTCCACCGGGGCGTAGATTTCACCGGCACTCATGAAACGCACCGCGTTCAATAGCGACTGAGCGCCCATCGTCTTGGGAATGAAGCCGATGGCGCCGGCATCCAAAGCGTCCTGTGCGGTATGTGTCGGCGCGCTGCCGGACAGAATCGCGACGCCGCCGCCGCCATTGGCCTTGAGGGCGCGCGTCAGACCGTCGAGACCATTCATGCCGGGCATATTGTAGTCCAGAAGCACCAGGTCAAAGGGGCCGTTATCTTCGAGTTCCTTCATGGCGCGGGGCAGATCTGTGGTCGCCGTGATCTCTGCCCCGCCTTCGGAACTGAGATACGCCGAAATTGTGTCACGTACCATGTCGTGATCATCTGCCAGAAGAATACGCATGTGGCCCGGTACCCTATTTTTACCCTTGTGAAAGGACTTTACCGACGCAGGTCTTTCATTTCCATCAACATTTGAAATGAATTTGCTACTGAGGGCTCTAATTTGGCTTCTCATGTCTTGCTCCTCCCTGACAAGGTCGGCAAATCGGCCTGCCTCAGGTCAAGGCTAGAGCACCGGATCACCGGATAGGAGGCAAAACAGTTCAACTTTGGACGATGTAGTTTACCCTTCGTATACGAAAGTCTAGCAGACTATACGCAGGTGCTCATTCCGTTTTTGCTGCGCTGTGCCACAATCGGACAAAGCCTCATTTCGGGGCCTGACCGAATTAGGAGATGCCCTATGAACCGCATTTTTATGACTGTGGCGACGATATTTGCGCTGATGTTATCCCTGCCGGCCATCGCGTCGGAGGCTGACGTGGTCCTGACCCTGCGAAACGGCGATGATGTACAGGAGTTCTCCATAGATCAATTGCGCGCGATCGAAGAGCGGGAGGTGAACACCACCACGATCTGGAGTGACGGCGTACAGGAATTTGTGGGGGTCTCTCTCGATGTTCTGATGGCCCATGTCGGCGTAAGCGAAGGGGTCCTGGAGGCTGCAGCAGTGAACGACTATGCGGTTGAAATCCCAATGAGCGATGCGCGCAAAGGCGGGCCGATGATCGCCTACATGCGCAACGGAAAAACCATGTCCTTGCGGGACAAGGGGCCGCTATGGCTGGTCTATCCCTATGATAGCGGTGCTGAATTCCGTACCGAGGAAATCTATTCACGCAGCATCTGGCAGCTGAACAGGATCTCCGTAAAATAAACTTTGCCGCTTCGGCGGCCACTATTCAGGAGTACCCGGGCCCTTGCAACGCCTAAAGGTTCCGACTGTTCAACGCTGGTTGATTTCTGCAGCCGCCGTAGTTTTGATACTACTGGCGGTTCAGTCTGTTCGATTGGGCAAGGACGTCCAGCGCCGTATCGAAGCGCTGGCCTCCGCCGCGACAGATAATCTGCAGTGGACCCTGTCGCAGGCCGAGGTCGACTACCTGAAATACCAGCGCGCCGTTCTCGGAGCCTCCACAGCGGCGGATCTGCCGGAACTCAGACGCCAGTTTGATATCTATTACAGCCGGGTCGCCACCTACCGCGAGAGTCTGCACTACGCGAAAATACGAGACAATACAGAAGGCGGTGCGACTCTTGAACGGCTTACGCAAGGCCTGACGAAGCAGGCAGGTTTGATCGATTCGTCCGATGAGGTGCTTCTGGACGGTCTGGGCCTCTTGCGCCAGTTGGTCGCGGAAGATGGCGACGAAGTACGCGAACTCGCGTTGATCGGTGTGGTCCTGCAAGCAGAAACCGCAGGCGCCGAACGGGTCATCCTGCATACGCTGTTTCTACGGCTGTCGATTGTCGTGGTTACTTTGCTGCTTGCTTTGACCGTGACCGCACTGGTGATCCTGTGGCTCTATCGGCGGGGGCAGCGGCTGGCCTACCTGCAGGCACAGGACGCCGCCCGGGCGGAGGCCATGGTGACATCCTCGCTTGACGCGATTCTGATGGCCGATGAGAGCGGTCGGATTACCGCCATGAACGGTGCGGCCGAGCGGATCTTCGACTATTCTGCCGATGAGGCAATGGGAATGCCCTTTGAGCGCCTCGTGTCGGCGGACCCGGCCAGAATCGCCGCGGGGCAACTGCCCGCTGGGATGGGGGAACGAGACGGGCGTATTCAATTGACCGCGACGCGGAAATCGGGTGCCTGTCTGCCGGTCGAGGTCTCGCTCACGGTCAGCCGCTCGGGCGGGGATCAAGTGTTGGTCAGCTATGTGCGCGATATCTCAAACCGGCTGCGTGCAGAGGAAGAGTTGCGTCAGGCCCGTGATGACGCGCTGGCGGGCGTGAAGGCCAGGGACAGATTGCTCACGGTGATGAGCCACGAAATGCGCACGCCGCTCACCGGGATTTTGGGGTCTCTCGATATCCTGGATGACATGCCGTGTTCGGTGGAACAGCAGAAATTCCTTCAGGCCATGCGCGTTTCCGGTGAATTGTTGCTTCATCATGTGAACGACGTTCTGGAATTGTCTCGGCTCGAGGCCGGCGCAGAATTTGAAACGGCACGGAGTTTCGATCTGCAAGGGCTTGTCCATGGTCTCGTTGACAGCCAACAGGCCAACGCGAAGAAAAACAACAATGAACTTAGCGTGTTCTGCAATCTTGGCCCAGACGTCGGTGTGATCGGCCGGGCCCGGAGCATTCAGCAGGTCCTGCTCAATCTGATCGGCAATGCTTTGAAATTCACCAAGGATGGCGCGGTTTCGGTGGATGTCATTCGCAAGGAAAACGATCAGGTGGAGTTCAGCGTCGCGGATACTGGCAAAGGGATCGCTGCCGAACATCTGGAGCATATCTTTGATGATTTCATGATGATCGACCCAAGCTACACGCGTGGCAGCGAGGGGACAGGTCTGGGACTGGCGATTTCGCAACGGCTGGTCTCGTTGATGGAGGGACAGATCTCCTGCGAGAGTGAGCTTGGAGAGGGGAGTATTTTCAGCTTCACCCTTCCATTGCCCTCGTCAAAGCTGATCCCGCCCGAAACGTCCCAGAAGAAGATCGATACACATCGAAAAAAGAAGCTCTTGGTGATCGAGGACAATGACGTAAACCGACTGCTGCTTGAGAAAATGCTTGGCAAGCTCGGACATGAGGTCGTGTCTGCAGCCGGGGGCGGCGACGGGATTGCCGCGATCAAGGCACAGGCATTTGATTTGATCCTGACAGATATCAGCATGCCCGAGATCGATGGGCTGGAAGTGCTGCGTCGCGTGCGCGCCGAAGGATTGGCCGAGGGGGTCGATATCGTCGCTCTGACTGCCCATGCTGCGGCGGAGGATCACGTGCGTATTCTTGCTGCTGGTTTTGCAGAAGTCGTGACCAAACCGATCAGCCGAGCCGATCTCGGCGATCTGGTGGATCGCCGCAGCCGCAGCGGCGCAGCCTTTGCGCCCCGAAGACCCGCCACCGGGCAGCCGTCGGATGAGGCTGACATCGAGCAATTCATAGATGCCGTTGGCCGCGAGAAGGCTCAGCATTTCCTGTCTGTTTTCCGCAATGACATGCGCAAACTGAGTGACACACTAGCACGGAGCCCGCAGTTGACAGCCGACCATCGGCAAGAAGCTCATCGTTTGGCAGGGTCTGCCGCTGTGTTGGGACTGGCGGATTTACGGGCTTCCATGCTTGAGATTGAACAGGTGTCAACAGATGAAGTCCCTGTATTGGATGGGCTTCATAAGGCCTGGGCCACTGCAGACTCTCTACTGGTCAGTTTTGTCAGCCATTGAGCCCTTGCCCTGATTTTCTTTCAGCGGCTTTGGATTTGGATATCCTGACACCCGGGGTGAGACGCAATCGCTTGATTGCCTATGTCTTATGTCCCTTCGCCGCCTTGCTGGCATTGGGTTTCTGGTAGATCGGAATCAGGCTCATCAACCGCATCAAACGGCTGATGCGGGTGCAGATGATGGCCTGTTTGTCAGTCAACGTGGTTGTTCTTTTTGCAGTTTCTCTGGCAGGCATTATAACTGCTGCAGGATGCTCCAGGGCGCCCGAATGGCGTTTCGGGACCGTCTCGCGTCACTATTATGTGGATATCCGCGCCGACTTGGTGGTCCGAGTGGCTGGTGACGCGCCGGGAAGTGTCGGCCGAGACAGCCTGGAGCAAAAATCCGTATTTTCCGGCGAGGAGGCTCGCAGACCAGACTGGCCACATCTGGCATGTTTATTGGATCGCGATTGTCGCTTCGGGCCGAGCAAGGGAAGCTTGCGCGCGATAGGACCTAAGGGGGAGGGCCCTCCCTGATTTCGGCAATCGCGGGCCGAATCTCCGGAAATGTCGAAGATGATTTTCTGACCCTGTTGTGACGATCCGCGCCATTCGTCATCATGCTCGAGAGGCCCGTCGGGCATTGATCGCACCAGCGTGTCAGAACAATCGCGGCAGCTTCGCAACCACGCTGCTCATCACGGTCATCGACGTGGCGACATCATATTGCTCATCATGCACGTCACCGCCGCTGTGTCCGACCAGGTCACGGCGCTGTTTCTCGCTGACCTCGGGCAGCTCCTTCAGGTGGGCGATGGCATAATGGCGGAACGAGTGGAAGCAGAGCTCCCTCGGGTTGCCGTCCAGTTGCAGAACCAGCGCCTTCGCCCAGTTGTAATAGATCTTGTCGCCGAAGGATTGGCTGTCATTGGTCGCGATCAACTCGGGGAAGACGGCTGTGGCGCCGCGCTGGCGCATCTCTTCGACATGTCTGAGAAAGCCCAGTTCGATCAGGTGCTCGTGAATGGGAACCAGGCGCTCCGAACTGAAGGTCTTGACCCCGCGGTGCATGTTGTCCCGGATGTGGTAGCAGGCAATGCCGTCGACGGACACGACATCACGGGGTTCCAGTCCGAGAACCTCCTCCCGCCGGGCGCCGCTGTAGCCAGCCAGGATCGGCCCCCAGTAGAGCCCATCCGCCTTGACGGTGTTGCCGCGCTCGTGGCGCCGCGATGGTGACCGACACCCCGTCCAGATCGGATGCCGGAAGACCTGCTGGAGTTCCGGCAAGGTAAAGGCTTCGCGCTTGTCGCGGTTGCGCTTTTCTTCCCGGACACGGAGCAGGCCGAGTTCGATCGTTTCCGAAATCGCGATGTTTTCACTCCTGGCGAACTGGAAGATGAGCTTGAACCGGTCCAGATGTCCGTTGATCGTACGCGGCGAGAGGCCGACCTTTTTCGCGGGCAGATCCTCGGCGCGTGCCAGAAGCTCATCGAGGGTCCTGTCCGCGTCCTTCGCGCTTTTCCCATAGCTCGTCGGAAGGCGTTGCAGGATCGATTTGTAGAACTTGAGATGGCCCTGCGTAATGTCTCGAACGTCGGTGATGCCGGTTGCCTTGATGAACAGGCGCGCCTGCGAGGCAAGCTGCTTTCTGGTGTCTTCCTTGATGTGATCGCGATCCCTCTCGGCGTTGATGCGCTCTACGACTGCGACAATGTCCGGGTCAAAACTGAACTCGGGCCTCTGGGCAGAGACTTGAGTTGGGGCAGGTGCGTCGATCAGAGTGGCTTCCTGAGGGACGGGAAGAGGCTCGCGGGTGTCGATGATCTCGGCAGGGTCGCCGTCAAGAATTCCCCGCGCAAGGGCACGCGCTTGCTCAAGGCTCGGATCTTCCCGACCTTCGGATGCGGACCAGGCAGCGGCTTTTCCGGCCAGCAGCAGTTGCCTCAGAGAGAGAACCGTCTCGGCCGCAGGGGTCAGGGTCTCGCCTGTTGCCGTCTGAATGCTGTCCCGCGCAGCGCGAAGCATCTTGTTGACGCCCGCCTCGGACAGCACGTCACGCGACAGGATGCCAAGCATCAGCTCAAGCGACGCGATGTCTGCCTCGCTCGAACCTTCATTGAGTACACGATCTCGGTCGTGATCGGAGAGCTCCGGATGCAGTCCCTTGCTCGCCAGGTGAGACCAGGCGCGCGCCGTCGCCCAATCGAGACGCTGGTTTAGCTCGGATGAGCCCACCGGGTCCATCCGGCTGATCATGCGCTGACGCTTGATGCGGTCAAGCTCCCTGCGCACAACCGAGGTCAGCCAGGCCTTGGCCTGGGCGGGGGTCAGCTTTCCATAGGTGATTGCATCCAGCATCCGGTCACTCTCGTAGTTCAATCTGCGTGCGATGATACTCGCAATCGACCGGTCCGTGGTGCGCAAAGACAGCTGCCAATGTCTGGTTTTTGTGGAAAACCCGGGCACGCGCCGACGCCAGCTCCAGGTGGAGCCGCGTTGCAGGAGGTAAGGGGTGGTTGCCAAGATGCGGCCTCCAGGCTTGGAGACGAGCGACCCGCATTTCAGGAACTTGTGCTACAGTGCTGTGTGACACTGTATTTGCCAAATTCAGCCTATGCCTTGATTGTCAAGGGCTTAGAGGGTGAATTGGCTCCGGCGGTAGGGATCGAACCTACGACCAATTGATTAACAGTCAACTGCTCTACCGCTGAGCTACGCCGGAGTGTGGGGGCTCGTATAGCTTCGGCAACCATCTCCGTCCAGAGTGAAAAAGACGATGATGGAAAAAATTCTCAGACTCTCCGGAATGTCGCGTCGGCCTGCAATGATGTCAGCGGCGTAACGTGCCCTTGCTGGACCAGATCAATCAAATGAGCCAATACGTTGCGCGCTGCTGCGCCAAGAAGGGCAGGGGGCGTGTCGGTATAGATTGCAGCGGCGAGTGTGGTTGCCGTTGCGGGGCCGGTCGCAAGATGGGCGAGGATTGACGCTTCCCGCTGGCGGCGATGGGAAAGAAGCCAGTCCAGCCTGTCTTGCGGCGCCAGAACCGGAGCGCCGTGGCCGGGCAGGAACCGGGACCACTGGCGGTGCCGAAGGCGTTGGCAGGAGGCCATGAAATCGGTCAGGTCTCCATCCGGAGGCGATACCAGCGAGCTGGCCCAGCCCATCACGTGATCGCCGGAAAACAGCAGGTCCCCGAATGCAAAACACAAGTGATTGCCGATGTGGCCGGGCGTATGCAGTGCCTCCAGCTGCCAACCATCGCCGCGGATGATCTCGCCATCCACGAGGGTCTGATCACAGGTAAATGCGCGGTCGATGCCTTCGCCGCCTCCGACCAGCCCGCGCTCCGCCAGATCGCTCATGATCGCACTGCGCCCGGCCTCGGCGGTGCCGAACGCCAGGATCGGCGCCCCGGTTTCCTGTGCCAGCCGCGCCGCCAGGGGGGAGTGATCCATATGGCTGTGGCTGACGAGAATATGGGACACGGATTGTCCGGGGCTGAGGGCGGACAGCAGGGCCTCCAGGTGCGGGTCAGAGTCGGGGCCGGGGTCGATCACTGCCAGCGCGGTGGTGCCGACAAGATAGGTGTTGGTGCCCCGGTAGGTCATCGGCGATGGATTCGGTGCCAGAATGCGGCGCACGCCAGGGGCGACATCCTCTGCCAGCCCCGGTTTGGGGTTGAACCCGTCATCGGCTTGCGATCTGCTCACGACGATCCTCCTTGTGGCGCTTTTGCGCCCCTGTCCTGCTCCGCTCTAGGCTTAGTCATGATTGTCTCCCGTCTCAAACACTATATTCCCAGAATGCCCAAGGGCATCTACGGGCGCGCGGCCTTGATCCTTCTGATGCCGATCGTGCTGCTGCAGATCGTTGTGTCCTTCGTCTTCATCCGGCGCGACCTCGAAGACATCACCAAGCAGATGGCGCAAACCATGGTGCGGGAATTCATCCTGATCGGGGATGAAATCGACCGCAGCGCCGGGCCGGATGAGGCCTTGCTGCGGCTGCAGCCAATTCTCTCGCCGCTGCAGATCAGCATCCGGTTTCTGGACGAGGATGAAGCGATGCCTGCGGATTTCATCCCCTTCGAGGATTATTCCGGCCGGATCGTGAGAGAGACCTTTGCTCAGGGCCTTCCTGATTTCAGGGCGATCCAATTGCCAAGATCGCGGCAGATCCTCACTGTGATGGATACGGTGCATGGGCCTGTTTCGATGGAATTCAGCCGCCGCAGAGTGAGCGCCGCCGCGCCCCATCAGCTGATCGTGACGATGGCTGTCTTTGGGTTTCTGCTGGTGGTGATCGCGATGGCCTACATGCGCAATCAGCTCAGGCCGATCAAACGGCTGGCGGATGCGGCCGAAGCCTTCGGGCGCGGTCGGATGATTCCCTATCAGCCACGTGGTGCGGTCGAAGTGCGGGCTGCGGGGGCGGCCTTTATCGACATGCGTGCGCGAATTGATCGGCAGTTGGAACAACGCACCTTGATGCTGTCCGGTGTCAGCCACGATCTTCGAACGCCACTGACGCGCCTGAAGCTCAGCCTTTCGATGCTCGGTGATGACGAGGAGATTGCCTCGATGCAGAGGGACGTCAAGGAGATGGAGGACATGGTCAATGCCTTCCTTGATTTTGCGCGCGGCGTGACCACCAGCGCCATGGAAGACACGGATCCCTGCGCGTTGATCGAGGACGCTGTGCAGAGTTGGGCGCGCCAGGGGCAGAATGTTCTGTTGGTCGAGGCGGTTGGCGGCCGACGCGTGCCCCTGCGCGCTGCCGCTGTTCGGCGGGCGGTCGATAATCTCATCTCCAACGCGATCCGCTATGGGACCCGGGCGCGGGTCTCGGTCGCCGTGATGCAAAAGTCGCTGCGGATCCGGGTCGAAGACGACGGCCCCGGCATTCCCGAGGACCTGCGCGGCGATGCCATTCGTCCCTTCACCCGCCTTGATCCTGCCCGCAATCAGGATCTCGGAACGGGCGTTGGATTGGGTCTGGCCATTGTTGCGGATATTGCCCGAGCGCATGGCGGCACGTTGCGGCTCGGCACCAGCGAGGCGCTGGGGGGGCTGCAGGCGGATATCGTCATCGCGCTCTGACCCCGCGCTTCAGATCTGAAGGCAAATGGTGACGCAGCGTAATTCTTCTGAAAACGCAGGATTACATCGTTGTGCGCGAAGTGACCGGTGGCGCATGTCACAAAGAAGCGTTGAATTTTTTCGCGCGGGGCTGTCCTCTGTCAGGGAATTTCGGAGGATGACTTGATGAAACGCATTGCACTTGGCGCGGCATTGGCGACGGTTGCGTCGGCAGGATTGGCAGAGAACCGCATCGACCGGATCCGGCCGGATGCGCCGGCGCTGGCCCCATATGGCGATCACAAGATCGGCGTGACCACCTTGACCTTTACCCGCAAGGGCGTGGCGGATGTGGTGAACACCACGGCAGAGGCCGCGCCCACCTATGATCGGCCGTTGACGGTCGAGGTCTGGTATCCCGCCGCCAGCGGCACCGAAGAGGGGACGACCTACACCACGGAGTTGCGGGACGGGGCGACCGCCACCAGCCTCACGGGACGCGCCGCAAGAGATGCCGCGCCTGCAGCGGATGGCCAATTCCCGCTGGTGATCGTGTCACATGGCTATCCGGGCAACCGGTTCCTGATGAGCCCGCTGGCAGAGAATGTGGCGTCAAAGGGCTATGTGGTCGCGGCCATCGACCACACCGAAAGCACCTATTCCGACCTCTCGGCCTTCCCCTCGACGCTGGTCAATCGCCCGCAGGATCAAGCCTTCGTGCTGGATCGCATGGCGGGTCTGGAGGGACCTGTCGGCGCGATTGTCGACGGCGACACTGCGGCGGTGATCGGCTACTCCATGGGCGGCTATGGGGCGTTGATCTTTGCCGGTGGCGGCCTCAGCCAAGAGATCATGACTTCGCGTTTCGCACCGGCGCAGGATTTGCTGGCCGTGCATCAATCCGGCAGTGCCAGCCACAAGGCGCTGCCCGATGACCGGGTCAAGGCGGTGGTTGCGATCGGTCCCTGGGGGCGCAACTGGGATTTCTGGGACGGCGCGGGGCTCGGTGGAATAAAAAAGCCGCTGATGCTGATCGCAGGTGAGGTCGATGATGTGTCTGACTACGCCGCGATGCGCAGGATTTTCGAGGAAACCACCGGCACCGACCGGCATTTGCTGACCTTTGAGAACGCCAACCACAATGCCGCAGCTCCGATGCCCGCCCCGGACAACAGCTGGCTGCCGGTCGAATCGCTCGGCTACGCGCCCTTCGACCATTACGCCGACGCGGTTTGGGACAGCGTCCGGATGAACAATATCACCCAGCATTTCGTGACCGCCTATCTCGATCTTCACCTCAAGGGCCTGGAGGACCGGGCCGCCTATCTGGAGCTGACCCCGAAGGCCTCTGACGGGCGATGGTCGATGGCCGCAGAAGGCGTCGCGCAGGACGATCACACCTATTGGGCCGGTTTTCCCAATCGCACTGCCGTCGGCCTGCAGTTCGAGACCCGCGCTGCGGGCGAGTAGGTCCTGTCGGGCGCCAGCGCCTCCGGCCGTCATGGCCGGTCGCGATCTATCTGCGCAACACGGCCTTTGAATGGATTGATGTCGAAATCGAATGCTTGTAAGAAAACCGCTGTGGGAGATTAGCTCAGCGGTTAGAGCAGAGCGCTCATAACGCTTTGGTCCAGAGTTCGAATCTCTGATCTCCCACCATCCATCGCTGCCATCGATTCCTGGCTTCTGCGGGCCCTTGCTTCTGCGGGCACTGGCCCATGTAGGGTCCTCTATACGGTGTCGGCCCCTGGAAACGGTGCCGAAGCGGGAATGCCGAGGCCTCGGCCGATCGGGCAGGGCATCTGAGGTCCCCGCCCGGGGGGCTGAGCGTGTCCCAGTTCGTGCTCCGGTTCGTGTTCCGGTGCGTATCAGGGCGATCCTGCTCAAGGCGCGCGGGCAGGGGGGGCGTCAGTCGTCCTTGGGGTCGGATTTGGCGGCTTTCACCTCTGTCAGGACATCCTTGAGATTGGACTTGAAGGCTTTTTCAAAGGATTTTCCGCCCGCGAGGAATTTCTCCGCCTGCTGGGCACGCTTCTTGGCGGCATCAGCGGCGCCGGAGATTTTTTTCGCCAAAGCCTCGTCACCTTTTAGCACGCGCTCGATTTCATCCAGCAGAGGCGCGAGCTTTTTATCCCCCTTCATCAACTTTGCCGCTGCTTCACAACTTTTACGGGTTTTGGATTTCTCAATCGCAAAAACCGCATCGATGATCTTCTTGTTGTCCGTCAGCTTTGCGACTTTCTTTGACCAACCAAACTTTTCGACCATCGGGCGCGTCGCCTTGTGCGACTTGACTTCGGATTCAAATTTCTTGAGGTCCGTCAGGGTGGATTTCCCCAGCTTCATGAAATCCTTCACCAAGGCCTCAGCCTCATTCACGCCTTTCAACAGAGCGCTTCCGTCATCAGCCATGTTGCTCTCCTATCACTGAACGGCAGCGGCCTGCTGTCCGCCTTGTACCAGTTGTTGCACCCCGTTCTTTGCCGCCAGCGCCATTTCGATCTTCTTGTTTTCAGCGCCAAGCAACCGGTTCAGGAGGTTCTTGAATTCATCGATCAGCGTCGCCATACGTCGCCGTCGCCCGGTCCGGGCAGCAGAGGTCTGAGGCCCGCGGATTTCCTCATACAGCAGGCGAAATGCCTGAAGAATTTGTTGCAAGGACCCGATTGTAAGCCACAACCCATTGAGCGCGATCAGGGCCTTGATCGCCGTCCATAGATAACTGGTCAATTCGTTCTGCGCCGCTTCGGAAAGCCAGCCAAGATCACTTCCGCCCATTCATTTCCCCCCATAATCAATCGCAAAATATGGTGGCAAGTTTAGATAAGGACCCTGCAAATGCAACCTTAAAGAGAGCTGAAGCGGCGGAGGCGGCGTTTGATGTGTCGCAGACCGTCGATGTGGCTATCCGTGGAAAACGAACCGTGAATCTCCCTCTGAGGCGGTGCAAGCGCCCGTAAATTGTGCGTCCATCGGCCCCAACCCGGCGTGGATATCCACACCGCTGTCGCCTTGCCGGGATCGCACGGCCCCTGATGCGGGAGGCGGGCGCAATCCCTTGTTTCCTTCGCCAACCCGATAGGCTAAAGCCTCGTAAATCAGTGCAAAGGAGCCAAGTGATGACCAGCGGCAAAAACGGTTTGACCTATGCGGATGCAGGGGTGGACATTGATGCGGGCAATGCTCTGGTGGACCGGATCAAACCGGCAGCCAAACGCACAAACCGCTCCGGCGTGATGAGCGGTCTGGGCGGGTTTGGTGCTCTTTTCGATCTGAAGGCCGCAGGCTTCGAAGACCCGATTCTGGTCGGCGCGACGGATGGCGTCGGCACCAAGCTGCGTATCGCGATCGACACCGGCCATGTGGATGGCGTCGGGATCGACCTGGTGGCCATGTGTGTCAACGATCTGGTGTGTCAGGGCGCGGAGCCGCTCTTTTTTCTCGATTATTTTGCCACCGGCAAGCTGGAGACAGAAACAGCCGCCCGCATTATCGAAGGCATTGCCGAGGGCTGCGTGCGGTCTGGCTGCGCCCTGATCGGCGGCGAGACCGCCGAGATGCCGGGCATGTACCCCAAAGGCGACTTTGATCTCGCAGGCTTTGCCGTGGGGGCGATGGAACGCGGAACGGCTCTGCCGGACGGGGTGTCAGAAGGCGATGTCTTGCTGGGCCTCGGGTCTGACGGGGTGCATTCCAACGGATATTCTCTGGTGCGTCAGGTCGTCAAATACTCGGGCCTCGACTGGGATGCCGACAGCCCCTTCGGCGCGGGAACATTGGGCGCGGCCTTGCTGACGCCGACCCGCCTCTATGTCAAACAGGTGCTGTCTGCCGTGCGCTCCGGCGGGGTCAACGCCCTGGCGCATATCACCGGCGGCGGGCTGACGGAAAACCTGCCACGTGTGCTGCCCGATGGGCTCGGGGCGGATATTGATCTGGGTGCATGGGACCTGCCGGGCATTTTCAAATGGCTTGCAACCGTGGGCGGCATAGAAGAGACCGAGATGCTGAAGACCTTCAATTGCGGCATCGGCATGATCGTGGTTGTCGATGCGGACCGGGCCGATGCGGTGAGCGAGCTATTGACGGCCGAAGGCGAAACTGTGTCCCGCCTCGGCACTGTGACCGCGGGCGAGGGCGTTCGGTATTCGGGCGCCCTGCTGTGAGCCAGACGGGACAGAAGGACGCGCAGGGCAAGGCCTCTGTTGCGATCTTGCTGTCGGGCGGCGGCTCCAACATGGTGGCGCTCGTGGACAGCATGCTGCGGGACGAGATCCACCCGGGACGTCCCTGTCTTGTCTTGTCGAACAGGCCCGATGCGGGCGGGCTGGCCAAAGCGGCCGAACGCGGCATTCCGACGGCTGTGGTGGATCACCGGCCTTTTGGCACCGACCCTGAGGCATTCGAGGCAGAGCTGGTGAAGCCGATCCTCGACGCCGGCGCCGATGTGGTCTGCCTTGCCGGCTTCATGCGGGTGCTGACGGCGGGTTTTGTCAGTCAGTTCGAGGGGCGGATGCTCAATATTCACCCCTCTTTGCTGCCGAAATACAAAGGGTTGCAGACCCATGCCCGGGCGCTCGCAGCCGGGGACAGGCGTCATGGCTGCACCGTCCATCAGGTGACGCCGCTGTTGGACGATGGCCCGATCCTGGGCCAGGCCGAGGTGCCGGTCCTCGCAGGCGACACGCCAGACGATCTTGCCCTGCGGGTTCTGGTGCAGGAACATCGCCTCTATCCTGCGGTCTTGTCCCGATTTTTACGCGGCGAGACCGCGCCTCTCTATCTGAGCTGACGGTTGATACGACAGGGTTTGCAACCGGGGCCGCGTCGGCGTATCAACGGGGAACCGAGCGGACACAACTTTAGAAAAACCTGCAAAGACGCATTTCAATGAGAACCCTGACAACGACCGACGAGCTGCGGGCCTTTTGCGAGGAAGCCGCAAACCATGCCTATGTGACGCTCGATACCGAGTTCCTGCGCGAACGGACCTATTATTCAAAGCTATGCCTGCTGCAGATGGCATTTCCCGGAAGCGGAGATGAGAATGCCGTTCTGGTGGATCCCTTGTGCGCAGAGCTGTCGCTGGAGCCGCTTTATGATCTGTTTCGCAACGAACAGGTCGTAAAGGTCTTTCACGCGGCCCGGCAGGATCTCGAGATTTTCTGGGTCGATGCAGGCGTTTTCCCGACGCCTCTGTTTGACACCCAGGTCGCTGCCATGGTGTGCGGATTTGGCGAACAGGTCGGTTACGAGACGCTGGTGCGCAAGATCTGCAAGCAGGGTCTGGACAAGACATCCCGCTTCACCGACTGGTCGCGCCGCCCGCTAAGCGAGGCGCAAAAAACCTATGCATTGGCGGATGTGACCCATCTGCGCCAGATCTACGAACATCTGAACCGCGAGTTGGAAAAGACCGGCCGCAGCCATTGGGTGGCCGAGGAATTGAAGGTTCTCACCGATCCTGCGACCTACACGGTGCAACCCTCCGAGGCCTGGCGCCGGGTCAAGACCCGCACAAGCTCGGGCCGGTTTCTCGCCGTGGTGCGGGAGCTGGCAGCCTTTCGCGAGGACTATGCGCAAACGAATAATGTGCCGCGCAACCGGGTCTACAAAGATGACGCTTTGGTCGAACTGGCGTCGACCAAGCCACGCACGCCTTCCGATCTGGGGGGCTCGCGTCTGTTGCTGCGCGAGGCGCGCAAAGGCGCGATTGCCGAAGGCATCCTGAAGGCGGTCGAACGGGGCATGAACTGCCCCCAGGATCAAATCCCGCAGCCCGACCGCTCTCGCGAGAAAATTCAGGTGAACCCGGCGCTGGCGGATCTGTTGCGGGTCTTGCTGAAGGCCAAGACCGAAACCGCCGGTGTCGCGGCCAAGCTGATCGCGCCCTCGTCGGATCTGGATGCGATTGCGGCCGGCGAACGCGATGTCCCGGCCCTGAGTGGCTGGCGGCACGAGGTTTTTGGCGCCGATGCCTTGCGGTTGTGCGAGGGCAGGATCGCCCTGGCTGCCAAAGGCCAGACCGTTCAGGTGGTGGACATCTGACCCCCCAAGCGACCCCGATCCTGACCTCGATGTGACCCGAGGTTCAGCCAGTCCTGTCAGCCAGTCCTGACAAAAAAGCGCGCTCGGTTGTCCGGCGCGGGCGCACGCTACCTCCAACTGCGACTCTTGTTAGAAAACAATAGATTATCTAAC
>MPDC01000025.1 GCA_001874255.1 Alphaproteobacteria bacterium MedPE-SWcel | reverse complement strand
AGTTTACAAAAGTAAACAAAAGTCCGTTCAGACAGTGAAGCTGACATCTTATCATCGGCGCGACCGCCTACACTACCTGAGCGCAAACAATCATCACCTAAAGACGTTGATATACAGACGTTGATCCATCGAAATGAACCAAACCGCCCACATATCTCTTCAGTTATCCAACAATGTCAAAGAGCAACACCCCGAGGCAAAAAGCAGACCGAAGCGCAAACCGTAGTAGCGCAACCGCCGACCCATCCTAAAAGATGCCCCAGTCTATCCTGAGCGTCTCATCCGTCTTTCCGAACCGTCAGCCCCGTCCAAGAAGCACCCCAACCGCGCCTCAGCGCCGCCGGTGAGGGGTCTTCTAAGCCTTACTCAAAATACCCGCAACCCCTTTTTTGCAAAACTGTCATTTTTTCAGCTTTGCCTGTCATACAGGCTTATTTTCAAGGGATTAGAGCGCCCCGCCAGATGCCAAACGGCCGCCCCATGATCAGACGGCGGCCGTGAATTCATGAAAAATCGCGTCCGGCAGGGATGAATCACCTGCATCCCCCGCATTGGAGGCTCCAAAAGCAGAGTCTCCGACGCGCGAGTCGCAGATCGGAACGCAAGAATGAGGCCCCGAGGTTACTCACCAGAGATGTAGCGCGCCCGACGGCGGAACTGCGGCAACCGGATCCTTGTCAGAAGTAGCACGGCGATCCCCGAAAGGTATAGGAGCGGCTCAAGCTGAAATCCCTTTGCGAGCAGCACGTAGTGCAAGGCTGCCAGCAGCGCGGCGGGATAGCTCAGGCGGTGCAGGCGGCGCCAAATGGGACCCAGCGCCCGAATTGAAGCTTGATTGGAGGTTGCTGCGAGCGGGATCAACAGCACGAAAGCGGCCATGCCGACGGTGACGTATGGCCGCTTGGCAAGATCCGCCAATATTTGCGCCGGGCTCTGGACATCGAGGATCAGCCAGACCAGGAGATGGATACCGGCATAGGCGAAACACAGCAGACCCAGCGCCCGACGGTGTTTGAGCAGATTGAGCCCCAGATATCGGCGCAGCGGCGTGACGGCGAGGCTGGCAATACAGAACTGAAGCGCAAATTCACCATAGCGATGCTCCAACGCCTTCACCGGGTCAGGTCCCAATTCACCGTTCAAGGCCAACCAGAACAACCAGACCGCCGGAGCGAGCCCGCACAGATATACGCACCAAGAGGGCACTCGGCGCAGAAGGTCATTCAGGCGACGCAGATCCATCAGAAGTCTTTCGACAGATCCATGCCTTCGTAAAGCGCGGCAACTTCTGCCTCATAGCCATTGAACATCAATGTGGGCTGGCGGCGCGCAAACAGTCCACCGCCGATGCGGCGCTCGCTGGCCTGACTCCACCGCGGGTGATCCACCTCTGGGTTCACATTGCTATAGAAACCATACTCGCGCGCATTGGCCATGTTCCAGCTCGTGGCCGGCTCCTGATCCGTCAGGGTGATCTTCACCACCGACTTGATCGATTTGAAACCGTATTTCCACGGCACGACAAGGCGAAGCGGGGCTCCGTTCTGGTTGGGCAACGGCTTGCCAAAGATCCCGGTCGCCATGATCGTCAACGGGTGCAGCGCCTCATCCAGCCGCAGCCCCTCGCGGTAGGGCCAGTCCAGCACCCCATATCGGGTGCCCGGCATTTCTTCCGGGCGCAGCAGCGTCTCAAACCCGACATATCTGGCCTCGGATTGCACCCCCGCCAAAGCCAGAAGATCGGCGAGCTCAAACCCCTGCCATGGGACCACCATCGACCAGGCCTCGACACAGCGGAAACGGTAGATCCGTTCTTCGACCGTCATCTCGGACATGATCTGTTCGAAGTCATAAAGACCCGGGCGATCCACCAGGCCATCGATTTCCACATGCCAGGGCGACGTCGTCATCTGGCCCGCGTAGGTCGCCGGGTCGGTTTTGCCGGTGCCGAATTCATAGAAATTGCAGTAGCTGGTTACATCGTCCCAGGTGTTGGGCTCCAGCTCCGCCCCCTCTGCCAAAGCCGCATTCCCGGCCCCGATCGCGCCCAGACCAACGCCGCCCAACCCGGCAAGAAGCCTGCGCCTGTTCCAGAACACGCCCTCCGGCGTGACATCGCGGTCGGTCAAATCGTTTTGCCAGCGGTGGGCCATGCGTCTGCTCCTGCGGTTCGAAGGTCCCTCTCAGGTAACCCGTCCCGGCCTCAGAACAAAAACATATCCGCTCACATCTCCGCGACAGCACTGTAACTTGGCAGGATTTCATTCATCGGCCGCGATCCCCCGTCCTCCTGCACGATGCGCATATGGCGACGGCGCATCTTGCGTGGTTCGTCGACGCCAACTGAATGGGCAATGGTCTCGACCTCGTGGATGACCTCCCGCGCATAGCGCGCCACCTTGAGATATTTATCTTCGACCACAAGCCCCTGCTGCAGACGCGGATCATGGGTGGTGATCCCGGTGGGACATGTGTTGCGGTTGCACTTCAGCGCCTGGATACAGCCGAGCGAGAACATGAACCCCCGGGCTGATGTGACGAAATCAGCTCCCGCGGCCAAGGCCCACGCCACATCGCCGGGGTTCACCAGCTTGCCGCTGGCAATGAGGCGAATGCGGTCCTTGAAGCCATATTCGTCGCGCAGGTTGCAGACCAGCGGCAAGGCCTCGCGCACGGACATGCCCACGAGGTCAATCAATGGCATCGGTGCCGCCCCGGTGCCACCCTCGCCCCCGTCGAGGGTGATAAAGTCGGGCACATCGTCGGGACGAGCCGCGAAGAACATGAACATTTCACGCAAGGCAGCCTCGGACCCGGCGACCGTTTTTATCCCGACCGGCTTGCCCGAAATGCCGCGCACGCGCGCCACCATATCGAGCAGTTCGTCATAGGTTGCGATATCCGGGTGACGGTTCGGCGAGATGCTGGCCTCTCCTTCCGGTATGCCCCTGATCGCCGCGATTTCGGCATTGACTTTTGCGGCGGGCAGAATGCCGCCCTTTCCGGGCTTCGCCCCCTGCGCAAGCTTCAGCTCGAACATCCTGACCTGCGGGTTCCGCGCGAGCTCTGTCAAGCGTTCCTCGTTCAGGTTTCCCAATGCATCCCGCACCCCGTATTTGGCGGTGCCAATCTGAAAAACGATATCGCAGCCGCCGTCCAGATGAAAGGGACTGAGCCCCCCCTCGCCGGTATTGAGCCAGACACCCGCCTCGCGGGCACCCCGGCTGAGTGCCATGACGGCCGGTCGCGACAGCGCCCCGTAGCTCATGCCGGAGATATTGAAAAAGGAGGGCGCATTATAGGGAACCCGGGCGGTCGGTCCGATCAGCATCGGTTCCGCGCTGGCATATTGGTCATCCAGCGGCGGGAAGGCCGCATTGACAAAAATCGGCGTCCCCGGAACCGCCATGTTGCGAGTCGAGCCAAAGGCCACGGTATTGGTCACCCCGGCACAGGCCCGCGCAATCCAGTCGCGCTGCGCCCGATTGAATGGCAGCTCTTCCCGGTCCATGGCAAAGAAATACTGGCGGAAGAACTCCCCGAGCGTGCTGAAGAGGTGCCGGAACCGGCCAAGCACAGGATAGTTGCGCCGGATCGCATCCTGAGACTGCAGGCGGTCAATGACAAACATCGCCAATCCGACCAGAGCCACGGCTCCCAGCAAGCAGATGAAGACCACCGCCAGAACCGAAACCACATTCATCGCAAATCCCATGTCATTCCCTTACCCATCACGCCGCAGTTTCATGTCCGGAACCACACTATATCACGCAAAAACCATGACATGCGCATGGCATTCCTATCTTGGGTGCCGCAATTCTTCGATCTGAATGCAAATCAGGGCCACCCTCCCGGACGGCCCTGTGTAGCACATTCAACTGAGTTTATTAGTGCACCACGGCATCATCCGGCCGCGGCCTGTCGGTGGCTCCCAGACGATCGCCGATCACCAGACCCTCTGCCCCGGCAGATACCGGAACAATGTCCCCATCGCGAATGTCGCCAGACAGAAGCGCTTCGGCCAATGGGTTCTGCAGGGCCCGCTGGATCACCCGCTTCAGCGGGCGGGCGCCGAATACCGGGTCGTAGCCTTCGTCCGCGAGCCAGGTCTTGGCCCCCTCGTCCAGCTCCAGCGTGATCTTGCGGGCAGCCAGACGTTTTGCCAGACGCCGCAGCTGAATATCGACGATTCCGCCCATATCCTGACGCCCCAGCCGGTCGAAGATCACCGTCTCGTCCAGACGGTTCAGAAATTCCGGACGGAAATGCGCCCGCACGGCGTCCATCACATCCCGTTTCGCATCCGCCGCATCGCTGCCTTCGGGCAATTGGCTCAGGGCCTGTGCGCCGAGGTTGGATGTCAGGATAATCAACGTCTGCTTGAAATCGACGGTGCGTCCCTGACCATCCGTCAGGACACCATCATCCAGCACCTGCAACAGCACGTTGAACACATCCGGATGGGCCTTTTCCACCTCATCGAACAACACCACCTGATAGGGACGGCGACGCACGGCTTCGGTCAGGGCCCCGCCCTCGTCATAACCGACATAGCCCGGAGGGGCACCGATCAGACGCGCGACACTGTGTTTTTCCATGAACTCCGACATGTCGATCCGGACCATGGCATTGTCATCGTCGAACAGGAATTCGGCGACCGCCTTGGTCAGTTCCGTTTTCCCCACCCCGGTCGGGCCGAGGAACAGGAAGGACCCAAGCGGGCGGTTCTCGTCATTGAGCCCCGCACGGGCACGGCGCACCGCATTTGCCACCGCGGTCACGGCGGTGTTCTGGCCGATCACACGGGCGTGCAGCCCATCCTCCATGCGCAGCAGTTTTTCGCGCTCGCCCTCGAGCATCTTCGACATCGGGATGCCGGTCCAACGCTCCACCACGGCCGCGATCTGTTCAGGCCGCACGGCCTCTTCGACCATGACCCCCTGCTCTTCCTTTTGCTCGGCCTCCGCCAGTTGCTTTTCAAGCTCCGGAATGACGCCATAGGACAGCTCGCCGGCGCGGGCGAGGTTGCCTTCGCGCTTGGAGATATCAAGCTCCGCACGCGCCTTGTCGAGTTGCTCTTTCAGATCCCGGGCCGAGGCGAGCTTGTCCCGTTCGGCCTGCCATTGGGCAGTCATCTCGGCAGACCGCTCCTGCAGATCGGCAAGCTCTTTCTGGAGCTGCTCCAGACGGTCCTTCGAGGCCGCATCATCTTCGAGTTTCAGCGCCTCATCCTCGATCTGCATCTGCAGGATCTGCCGATCAAGTGCATCGAGCTCTTCGGGTTTGGAATCCACCTCCATGCGCAACCGCGCCGCAGCCTCGTCCACCAGGTCGATGGCCTTGTCGGGCAGGAACCGGTCGGTGATATAGCGGTTCGACAGGGTGGCCGCCGCGACCAGCGACGTATCCGCGATACGCACACCGTGGTGAAGTTCGTATTTTTCCTTGATGCCCCGCAGGATCGAGATGGTGTCCTCCACGGTGGGCTCCGAGACCATCACCGGCTGGAACCTGCGCGCAAGGGCCGCGTCCTTTTCCACATACTTGCGGTATTCATCCAGTGTGGTGGCGCCGATACAGTGCAACTCACCGCGCGCCAGCGCCGGTTTGATCAGGTTCGCAGCATCCATTGCACCATCGGACTTTCCAGCGCCCACCAGCGTGTGCATCTCGTCGATGAACAGGATAACCTCGCCAGCCGCGTCCGTGACCTCGTTGAGGATGTTTTTCAACCGCTCTTCAAACTCGCCGCGATATTTGGCACCGGCAATCAATGCGCCCATATCAAGCGCCAGCAGACGTTTGTCCCGCAAGCTCTCCGGGACATCCCCGTTGATGATGCGCAATGCCATCCCCTCGGCAATCGCCGTCTTGCCGACGCCGGGTTCACCGATCAGGACAGGATTGTTCTTGGTGCGGCGCGACAGCACCTGCATCGCCCGGCGGATTTCATCGTCGCGACCGATAATCGGGTCAATCTTGCCCTGGCGGGCCCGCTCCGTCAGGTCGAGCGTATACTTCTTCAGCGCCTCATAGCTGTCCTCGGCATTCGCCGAGTCAGCGGTACGGCCCTGACGGATGTCATTGATGGCTTCATTCAGCTTCTGCGCGGTCACAAGGCCCGCATCCAGCGCGTCCTTGGCTTTCGACTTCACCAACGCCAGCGCCGTCAGAACGCGTTCAACCGGCACAAAGCTGTCGCCCGCCTTTTCAGCGATCTTTGCAGCCTCATCCAGAACTTTTGCGGTTTGGCCATCCAGATAGACCTGGCCGGAATCGCCGGAAACCTTCGGCAACTTCCCCAGCGCGACCTCGACGGCCTCCGCCACGGCCGCAGCATCGCCCCCGGCCCGGGAAATCAGGTTGGTGGCCATGCCCTGATCATCGTCCAGCAACGCCTTGAGTATATGCTCCGGGCTGAGCCGCTGATGACCTTCACGCAGGGCAATCGTCTGAGCCGCCTGTACAAAACCGCGTGCCCGTTCAGTGAACTTGTTCAAGTCCATTGTCTTCTCCTCTTCGTAAGCGCCCCGCCTGTGACCCTGCCCGCTTGGCAGCACAGAGTCGGTGTGGGCCTCGCGTATTGATGTGGGCATCCTGCCCGCATGTTCAAGCCCGTAGCTACCATATCAGTGATTGACGAACATTGACCGGGATCAAATCGGTCGACCCAGACCATGCAGACCGCATCATTTCCCTTTTCCCAATGGCGCAATGCCAGTAGGAGACAGCAACCAAGCGCCAAACCGGAGAACAGCCAATGCAAAGCCCCGTTGCAGATGACCGTCTGATTGTTGCCATGGATGTGCCCAACGCCATCGAGGGGCTGCATCTGGCCGAACAGCTCGGGGATGCCGTCTCGTTTTACAAGATTGGTCTGGGCATGCTGACCGGGGGCGGGCTTGCGCTCGCCAATGAGCTGAAGCAGGAGCACGGCAAACGTATTTTCCTCGATATGAAGCTCTTTGATATCGGGGCCACTGTGGAAAATGCGGTGCGGGGGCTGGCGCAATTCGATCTCGATTTCCTGACCGTCCACGGTGATCCCTATGTGGTGCGCGCCGCCAAGGAAGGTGCCGCAGGCAAGGACATGAAGATCCTCGCCGTCACGATCCTGACATCCCTCGATCGCGACGATCTGGACGGGGCCCTCATCAAGCCGGGGCAAATCCCCGATCTGGTGCAGGAGCGCGCCGCGAACGCGCTCGCCGCTGGCGCGGACGGGGTGATTGCCAGCCCGCAGGAGGCGGCGCTGATCCGGGCTCTGCCAGAGGCCGACGGCAAGTTGATCGTGACCCCCGGCGTGCGCCCGGTCGGCGCATCTCTTGGTGATCAGAAACGTGTCACCACCCCGGCACAAGCGCTTGCGGCCGGTGTCGACCACATCGTCGTTGGCCGCCCGATCTGGACCGCCAAGGCCCCTCGCGCTGCTGCCGAAGCAATCCTTGAGGAAATGAACAGCCCGCAAGCCAAGTCCCCCAACCGGAGCTGAGCGCCCGCCCGCCTATTAACCCGGCTGCCTATTAAACGGGCGAAACTGGCCTTGGACCTGCCGCCGGAGTTCAACCGCAAAAGCAGCGTGTGACGCGGCAGCAAGGCGCGAAGATCAAAGAACAATCTCAGGATGTACGTGTTCGAATTCTGATATTGGGCTCCGGGCCACGTGACTTGGAAAGCACAGGTGTCGGGCCTAAATGTGCAATTTTCACCTCTGAAGCTTTGCCAAACGGACAAAAGTGTTCGATTCTAGGGGGGAGACACTCCCCAGACGTTGACCTCTTCCTGAGCGACGTCACCTTCCCCCCGCCAATTGTGCGGGGGTCTTTCTTTGCACAAGGTCATTTCCGGAACCAGTCTCAGCCATCTGAGCGATGTATAGCGCCCGGTTTCGACAGGTAGTCCTGCAACCTGAACTTGAAATTCGGAATCCCGAGCGGATGCGCAACGTAGTCCTCCGGTGTCATCAGATCCCACCCCTGCCCTTCATTGCCAAACCGGATGTCCTCAACACAGGAGGACGGCAGGTGAGCCGCGAAAAACCAGCCGTCTCCCTGCGCCTTTGGATAACAGCGGGCATGCACCAGTTGCGACCGTAGAAGCCGCAGGCCGACCTCTTCTTCGGTTTCCCGCAGGACACAGTCCTGGGGATCCTCGTGGCCCTCGCGCCCGCCTCCGGGGAAATCCCAATAGCCAGGGTATGGAATATCCGTGCGCTCATCACGAAGGATCACCACGAGGTGGCGCCCCAGGAACAGGGCCAGTTTCGCTCCGATGAACTGCATGATATAAGAAGCCTCCGCACAGCTGTACGTTTCTGGTGCCGCCGCCAGTGCTATCCCCTGGACAGCCGGTATGCACCCTGTTTCAGCCCCGCGCGTCCGCTTTCTGCAGAGTTCACCATGCCGCCCGCCCTTTGTCGCGATTGCCTGCACAGCTTTGACCTCCCCGCGGCGCGCAGCGCGCAGCGGCATTGCCCGCTGTGCCGCAGCCCCCGCATCAAGTCTCACCCGGAACTGTTCTCGCTCCACATTGCCCATATGGACTGCGATGCATTCTACGCCAGTGTGGAAAAACGCGACAACCCCGACCTGGCGGACAAGCCTGTCATTATCGGCGGCGGCCACCGCGGCGTCGTGTCGACGGCCTGCTATGTGGCACGCATCCGCGGCGTCCGCTCGGCCATGCCGATGTTTCAGGCGTTGAAACTGTGCCCGGACGCGGTGGTCATCAAACCCAGAATGGAGGCCTACGTCGAGACCAGCCGCGCCATCCGGCAGATGATGGACGAGCTGACACCGGAGGTCGAACCCCTGTCACTGGACGAGGCCTTCATGGACCTCTCCGGCACCGAACGGCTGCACGGGGCGCCGCCTGCGGTGATGCTGGCCCGGCTGGTCAAACGGATGAAGGACGAACTGGGCATCACCGGGTCAATCGGGCTCAGCCACAACAAATTCCTCGCCAAGGTGGCTTCGGATCTCGACAAGCCACGCGGGTTCTCGGTGATCGGTGTCTCTGAAACCGCCGATTTTCTGCAGGACAAACCCGTGCGCCTGATCTGGGGAATCGGCCCCGCCGCGCAGACCGCGCTGGATGCTGCAGGCATTCGGTCCTTTGGCGATCTGCTCCGGTGGGACCGGCAGGATCTGCAGCACCGGTTTGGCTCCATGGGGGATCGGCTGTGGCATCTGGCGCGCGGCGAGGACCGCCGCAGGGTGTCCGGGCGGGTATCTGTCAAATCGATCTCCAAGGAGACCACGTTTTTCGAAGACACGGCGCATCTGGAGGTGCTCGATGGCCATCTCTGGCGTCTGGCAGAGCAGGTCTCTGACCGGGCCAAGGCCAAGGGCCTTGCGGGCCGCGTTGTGACCCTGAAGCTGAAGCGCGCCAATCATTCCTCGCTGACCAGACGCCAATCCCTGCACAGCCCGACGCAGACCGCCGACCAGATCTATCGGACGGCGCGGGCTTTGCTGGATCAGGCAATATCGCAGGGGCCCTTTCGCCTGCTGGGATGCGGCATCAGCGAATTGGGGCCCGAGGCGCAGGCGGATCTGTCAGCGGATCTGCTTGACCCCGGCGCCGAAAAACGCGCCAGCGCGGAACGGGCGGCGGATGAAATCCGCAAGCGCTATGGCAAAGCCGCCATTGTGAAGGGGCGGGCCTTGCGCTGACGCGGGTACTGTCCCCCGGGGCGGCTTACTCTGCGGCCACGGGCTGACTGTCGCAGCTCTGATCTGCAATCTCGCGCAGCGCCTGGGTCAGCCGCGCGCGCACGTCCTCAAACTGGGCATTGGGCCGGATGTTGACCTCATCCATGTATAACGAGCGATCAATCTCGACCTGCACCGCATGCTGGCCACGGGATGGCCGCCCGTAGGTCTGGGTGATATAGGCACCGGCAAAGGGAGAGTTGCGGGCGACCCGAAATCCGGCCGCGGCAAAGGCCGCCTCGACGCGGTCCACAATGGCCCCATGTGCGGCTGCCCCGAACCGATCCCCCAGCACGATTTCCGGCCGATGTGCGCGCTGCACCGAGACGCCCTCGATCGCTTCATGCGGCATGGAATGACAATCGATCAGAACCGTCTCTCCGAACCGGGCGCGGGCGGCATCCAGCAGTCGCTGCAATGCCGCGTGATACGGAAGCCAGTAGTCGTTGATTCGCGCGTGGGCCTCCGTCAGCGGGATTTTCCCGCGATAGATTGTGCGGCCGTTGGACACGACACGGGGAATCACACCCAAACCCGAGGCAACGCGTGGATTCTGTCCGCGCCGCGTCACCCCCTCGATCAGCGCCGGATCAAGCTCGTCTGACGAGCGGTTGAAATCGACAAAGGCCCGAGGCACGCAGGCCGTCATCATCGGCATGCCCAACTGCGGGGCCGCCGAAAACAGGCCGTCGACAAAGGCATCTTCGCTGCTTCGCAGGCGTTTTGCGTCGAGAATGGACTGTTCCACAAAGGTTTGCGGGTAATTTGCACCACTGTGCGGCGATGCGATCACAACCGGTGATCGCCACACCTGTGGCATCTCGATAGAATATGCCGACCCTGACATATGCGCTCCGCCTCCTGCCTGATGAACACAGCATAGAGTTTATATTTCTGTGGCAAAAGCTCTTGCGCCCACAATCGACTCCTTTTATAGACCCCTTCACCGACCCGAAGCGATGTGCCAATCGGCGCAGCCAAGACGTTTTGATGTTGGTATCATGGGCGGTTAGCTCAGCGGTAGAGCACTTCGTTGACATCGAAGGGGTCACAAGTTCGATCCTTGTACCGCCCACCATGATTTCGCTGTTCTGGCCGGCAACGTCCAGAATGCCCCGCAAACCCAGGCGCTGGTTCGCGCCGCAGACAAGGAGAGAGGCCATGAAGGTCAAAAACTCACTCCGCTCGCTGAAGAACCGGCACCGCGATTGCCGGGTTGTGCGCCGCAAGGGCCGCGTTTACGTGATCAACAAGACCCAGCGTCGCTTCAAAGCCCGTCAAGGCTGAGCAGCAAGCATATGACGCCTCGCAAGAGGCTCCGGAAAACCGCATCCATGGATGCGGTTTTTTGTTGTTCAGCGCCCTGAAAAACTCGAACGGGCGCGCCCCGATATTCTGAGCCTCCCCGGTCCGCGATCAAATTTCCGACAGATATAGTTAGTTACCCCTTCCCTTCCTCACCCAATGCTTTAATCGACTAAAGGACTCGGATTTGACAAGAGGAGGTCAAAGCCCGGGTAAAAGCGACAAAACAGGGAAGGAAAACTTATGAAATCCAACGTTTTTGCCACCATCATTGCCGCCAGCCTAGCAACATCGGCTGCTGCCGACGGTGTGGTCAATCTGTATTCCTCGCGTCACTATGACACCGATGAACGGCTCTACAGCGACTTTGAAACAGCCACCGGCATCACCATAAACCGGATCGAAGGGAACGCGGACGAGCTGATTGCGCGGATGGAAGCCGAGGGCGCCAACTCGCCTGCGGACGTGCTGATCACGGTGGACACGTCCCGACTCGCGCGGGCCAAGAATGCAGGCATCCTGCAGGCGATCGACAGCGCGGTTCTGGAAGAAAAGATCCCCGCGAATTTGCAGGACAAGGACAACCAGTGGTTCGGCTTCTCGCAACGAGCCCGGATCATCTTCTTCGCCAAGGACAGCGTCGACACCCCGCCTGCGACCTATCTGGACCTCGCCGACCCGGCATACAAAGGCAAAGTATGCATCCGGTCCTCGACCAATACCTATAACCAGACTCTGCTGGCATCCATCATCACCAACCACGGCGAAGAAGCCGCCAAATCCTGGGCCGATGGCGTCGTGTCCAACATGGCCCGCGCGCCACAGGGCGGGGACACCGATCAGCTGCGCGGTCTGGTCTCCGGCGAATGTGAAATCTCTGTGTCCAACAGCTATTACTTCGCCCGCGCCATGCGCAAGGATGTCAAAGGCGTTTCGGCTGACATCGACAAGATCGGCTGGGTATTCCCGGCGCAGGACGCCGAAGGCGCGCATATGAACCTGTCCGGTGCCGGTGTTGCCGCGCATGCTCCGAACCGCGAGAATGCCATCAAATTCCTGGAATATCTCGCATCCGACCAGGCGCAGAAATATTTCTCCAACGGCAACGATGAATTCCCTGCGGTCGCGAATGTCGACCTGGCCGAGAATGTTGCCAAATTGGGCGCGTTCAAAGCCGACGATGTGATTCTCTCGGACGTGGCGGAGAACATTCCGACGGCACAGAAGATCTTTAACGAGGCGGGCTGGGAATAATCCGTCCCACCTGACCGGAAAGAACAGCATAGGCGTGGCTTCGGCTGCGCCTATGTTCACCTCTGGCACCGCGTGTCACAGTCCGCGCGCCCGCCCAAAAACGGGGCCCGCCCACGCGCGTCCACAGAAAAAGGTTTCTGGACCGGATCGTTCTGACCTTCTATAGCTCGCGCCAAGCAAGACGCAGAGATTGCACATTCAGACAGTAGGGAGCACGGCCGGTATGCCGAATGCAAAACAGCTCGTGCACAGGGGGCGGTCCTGATGCGTATTCCGGTTACGATCGTCAGCGGCTACCTCGGCGCAGGCAAGACCACCTTGATCAACACGCTCCTGCGCGAGGAACACGGCCTGCGTCTGGCTGTGCTGGTGAATGATTTCGGCAGCATCAATATCGACGCCGCATTGATCGAGACCGAAGCAGTAGACAGCATCGCGCTGAGCAACGGCTGTGTATGCTGCTCCCTCAGCGATGATCTGGTGCAGAGCGTACATCAGCTGTTGGCCGGAGATGCCAAACCCGATCATATCCTGATCGAGGCCAGCGGCGTCGCGGAGCCGGTCGCCATCGCCAATGCCCTGCTCGCGGACAGCCGACTGAGCTATGCGGGAATCGTCACGCTTGCCGACGGCCGGAACATCGAAAGCCTGCTCACCGATCCTCTGCTCGCGCCGCAGGTGTCACAGCAGATCCGGGCTGCGGATCTGGTCCTGATCAGCAAACTCGATGATGCGCCCAGCGACTCTCTTTTGGAACAACTGGCGGCCAACGGCGCCCGTTCGCCGCTTCGTCTCGATGATATTGCGCTCTCTCAGATGCTGTTTGACATCGTCCCGCTGCCGCGGGGGGCGACGCCGACGCCGCATCCCGGCTATGTCAGCTGGCAGCACCGAAGCAGCCGTGTGCTCGACCGCCGCGCGCTTGGCGACAAGCTGTCGGAGCGCCCCGAAGGTCTGTACCGGATGAAAGGCTTTGTCCTCACGACCGGCGGCGCCTACGAGCTGCATATTGTGGGACGTCACGTCGAGGCCAGGCGCTGCGATGCCGATGAGACAATTCTTGTGGGTTTGGGGCCGGAAAAACGGGTCAGCCGCACACAGATAGAAGCCTGGTGGTCCGGCGAGTGACATCGCCCGAGCCAAATGGTCAAAGACTGCCCCGGAGTTAGGAGCGCCGCCTGCCAACCTGACGGCAGATCAGAACCACCGGCAACAAACCGACCGCCATTATGACCAAGGAGGGCACCGCAGCCCCCTCCAGCCGTTCGTCAGCGGCGAGCCTGTGGGCCTGTACCGCCAATGTGTCGAAGTTGAACGGGCGCATGATCAGGGTCGCCGGAAGCTCCTTCATGACATCGACAAAGACGATCAAAAGCGCCGTCAGCAGGCTCGGCGTCAGAATCGGAAGGTGCACCCGTCGCAGCATCCCGAGCGGGCTCTGCCCCAACGAGCGCGCAGCGGCATCCATATTCGCATGTACCGTGGCCTGTCCGCCCTCATAGGCACCAAGGGCCGCAGCCATGAACCGCACCAGATAGGCCAGAATCAAGAGCCAGATCGACCCGGTCACCAACAAGCCGGTGCGAACCCCGAAATTCACGCGCATCCAGGCATCCAATGCGTTGTCAAACGCCGCAAACGGAACCATCAGCCCGACTGCAATCACGCCCCCGGGCACCGCATAGCCCAAGCGGGAGAAGTATGCCGCCGTCGCTGACAGTCTGCCCGGCCGCAGCCGTTGATAGAACCCGAGGCTGATTGCGGCCAGAAGGGTCAGCGCCGCTGCGATACTGGCCAGCGTCAGCGAGTTGCTGATGAAGGCGATATAGCGTCGGCTCAGCAGGTTTTGCTCCGACTGCAGCCCCATGAGCGACAGGCTGATCAGGGGCAGCAGGAACCCCAGCGCCACCGGCAGGGCACAAAGGATCATGACCGCAACCGCCTTGCCACCTTTCAGCTCGGCCGGCGGCAAGGCCACCTGTTGCTTGCCCGCGTGATGATAGCGCGCTTTGCCCCGGCTGCCCCGTTCCGCCACCGCCAGAAGCAACGCAAACCCCAAGAGACACAGGGCGAGCTGTGCGGCGCCGGACCGATCGCCGATGGAAAACCAACTGGTGTAGATCCCGGTCGCAAAGGTCTGCACGCCGAAATAGGCGACCGTACCGTAGTCTGCGATAGTCTCCATCACCGCCAGCAGCACGCCGGAGGCAACGGCGGGGCGGGCCATGGGCAGGCTGACGCGCCAGAACGCGCGCCACGAACTGTTCCCCAGCGCCCGCGCCGCCAGAAAGGCACTGGCGCTTTGTTGCAGGAACGCGGCCCGCGCCAACAGATAGACATAGGGGTACAGCACCAAGACCAGCATCAATGCAGCACCGCCGAGCGAGCGGATCTCCGGGAACCAGTAGTCGCGCGGGCCCCATCCGGTCACATCCCGCAGCGCCGATTGGACGACGCCCGGATGATCCAGCAGGAATGTATAGGCATAGGCGAGCACATAGGCCGGAAAGGCCAGCGGCAACACCAGCGCAACCTCAAAGATCCGCACCCCGGGAAAGCGGGTCATGGTCACAATCCAGGCAGCACCAACGCCGACAGAGAAGGTCCCGATGGACACCAGCGCCACCAGATACACCGTGGTCAGCGCATAGCGTGGCAGGACCGTCTCTGCGAGATGCGAGATCGTCTCAATGCCGCCCGAAAAGGCCGCAATCGCCACCGCGACCATCGGCAGCAGACATGTCATCGCAACACCCCAGGCCACGATCCCAAAGCCCCGTGTGCCCCGCGCGTTGAGGTCCCGGATCGGGCGGTGAGCTGGCCTTTTTTGCGTCGGGCTTGCGTCTGTCATTCATCCTGCCTGCAACAGTGCCCCTCCTGTTTCACGCATTTCCGCCAGAAGTTCCAGCGTGAAACCGCCGCTGCGACGGCGTGTCGGCAGCGGCGGTGACCTCACCGAGGGTTTGAGAACTGGGAGCCGCAGGCTCTCAGTCGTATTTGCGCTGATCCTCGATCACCAGACCATCCTTGGGCAGGCTGCCGGGGGCGACGATATCCACCGTTCCTTTCAGCTTCAGCACGTCGACCACAGAGCGGGCAAAACGGGTCGCATCACCGCCATTGGCCTCAATGCGGACCGTCATCATGTCCATCTCACCGTCCCGGGAGGCAACGACGCGCGCCTTGACGATCTCGTCATGCTTGTCGACCAGCGCCGCAACCTGCTCTGGCCGTACGAACATGCCCTTGATCTTTGTGGTCTGATCCGCACGGCCCATCCAGCCCTTGATCCGCATGTTCGTGCGGCCACAGGGGCTCTGGCCTGGCATTGCGGCAGACAGATCGCCAGTGGCAAAGCGGATCAACGGATAATCCGGGTTGAGCGTGGTCACCACAACTTCGCCCACCTCGCCAGGGGCGACTGGCGTTCCGGTCCCGGGCGTCACGATTTCCACGATGACCCGCTCGTCGACGATCATCCCCTCCATCGCGGCGCTTTCATAGGCGATGTTTCCAAGATCCGCCGTCGCGTAGCATTGCAGACAGGAAATCCCCCGATCCGCATAGTCCTTGCGCAGGCTCGGGAACAGCGCGCCGCCACCGACGGCAGCCTTGCGAAAGCCAAGTTGCACCCCCATGGCCTCGGCCTTGTCCAGAATGACCTTCAGATAGTCTGGGGTGCCTGCATATGTGGTCGCGCCCACATCCCTGGCTGCCGTGACCTGAAGCTCGGTCTGGCCCGTCCCCGCCGGCAACACAGCCGCTCCGACCGCCCGGGCGCCGCTTTCAAATATCATTCCCGCAGGCGTCAGATGATAGCCAAAGCAGTTCTGCACCACATCTCCGGGGCCGACACCCGCCGCATGGAGAAAACGGCCCATGCGCCACCAGTCATGCTCCACTCCGCCGGGCTCGTAGATTGGTCCCGGAGATTGAAAGATATGGGCAAAGCCATGCGCAGGTTTCACCGTAAAGCCGCCAAAGGGCGGGTGCCGGGCCTGCGAGGCGCTCAGATCCGCCTTGCGCAACACCGGCAGTTTTGCCAGCTCGGCCACTGAGGTAATCCGGGCGGGATCCACATCCGCCAGCAGAATTGCAAAGCCGGGCGCAGATTTGGCGCGGGCAATCTGCTCGGGCAAAGCGCGGGCCAGATCCGCCGCACGCGCATCGCTGCTACGCGTTTCCAGTGCATCAAAGTAAGTCGTCATGACGTGTCCTTTCCGCGTCAGCTCAGCCACCTCTTGCGACGGCGGTAGGACCGCACATCACGGAAACTCCTGCGGCCCTCGTCCGACATGCCGAGATAGAACTCCTTGACGTCGGGGTTCTCGCGCAGATCGGCGGCCGGGCCGTCCATTACCACGCGCCCGGACTCCAGAATGTAGCCATAATGGGCATAGCGCAGCGCCACGTTGGTGTTCTGCTCCGCCAGAAGAAAGGTCACGCCTTCATTCTCGTTGATCGATTTCACGATCTGGAAAATCTGCTCCACCAATTGCGGGGCCAGACCCATGGACGGCTCGTCCAGCAGGATCGTCTCGGGGCGGCTCATCAATGCGCGCCCCATCGCGACCATCTGCTGCTCCCCGCCCGAGGTATAGCCAGCCTGGCTCTTGCGGCGTTCCTTCAGGCGCGGGAAATAGGTATAGACCATCTCCAGATCATCCTGGATTTTGGCGCTGCCATCGTTGCGCGTGTAGGCCCCGGTCAGCAGGTTTTCCTCGACGGTCAGATGCTCAAAGCAATGGCGCCCCTCCATGACCTGGATCACGCCTTTGCGCACCAGATCAGCAGGATCCTGCGCCTGTACATCGGCGCCGCGATAGAGGACGGAGCCCTTGGTGACCTCGCCCCGCTCGGAGTGCAAAAGGCTGGAAATCGCCTTCAGTGTGGTGGTCTTGCCTGCGCCATTGCCGCCCAATAGCGCGGTGATGCCGCCCTTGGGCACCTTGAGGCTGACGCCTTTCAAAACAAGGATCACATGATTGTAGATCACCTCGATATTGTTGACCTCGAGCAGTGTTTCCACCTGTGCGTCTGTCGTGTTGGCCGCGTCCAGCATATCGATCGCCTATTCCTTCACAAGTGTCCCGCCGGGACGGTTCGGATCCGGCAAACAGTCGCCGTATCAGATGTGCAAGTGTCCGCGCCGGGAGACGATGCCCCCGGCGCGACGAGCGCTTTAGTTGCAGCGCTCTTCGATGTTGGCTTCTGCCGCATAGGCCGCAGAATCCTCGGCGACCAATGCGCCGATCACTTCGGAATCCGTCGGGTTGAAGCCCGAGATCATCGACCAGGTCTGCGTCTCCGCATCCCATTGGGTCATACCAACGAGGCCAGGACCACCGTGGTTTTCACAGGACACGGAAAAGGAGGGGCCGAAGCTGGGCATGCCAAGTTCGGTCATGATCTCCTGGGTAATTTCCAGCGCCTCCATACCGTCCCGCATCATCGCCGGGTTGATGTCGGCCACACCATGAATTTCCTGCGCCTTCTTGGCCGCTTCTACCGCGAGCATTGCCGCGTAGAATCCGCGATTGTAGAGCACATTGCCGATCTGATCACCGGCGCCCGCTGCCAGACCCTTGTCGACGACATAGGTCTGCACATCGTCAAAGACCGGGAAGTCGCGACCAACATTGTGGAAAGTGATCGCCTTGTAGCCATCGGCCTTGGCGCCGGCGGGAATCACGTCATGCTCGGCACCGGACCACCACACGCCGATGAAATTCTCCATCGGAAAGCGGATGTTGGCGGCTTCTTGCACGCCGACCTGGTTCATCACGCCCCAGCCCCACATCACGACATAGTCGGGACGATCACGGCGGATTTGCAGCCACTGGGATTTCTGTTCCTGACCGGGGTGATCCACTGGCAGCAGGCTCAGCTCGAACCCGTGCTTCTTGGACAGCTCTTCCAGCGTACGGATCGGCTCCTTGCCATAGGCGGAGTTGTGATAGACCAACGCGACCTTCTTGCCCTTGATGTCGCCCGTGTTCTCTTCCAGCAGGTAGTTGATGACGCCGGACGCCCCGTCCCAATAGTTGGCCGGGTAGTTGAACACATTGCTGAACACCTTGCCATTCGCCGCAGATGTCCGGCCATAGCCCATGGTGTGAAGCGGAATGCCATCTGCCGTCACTTTGGGGATGAGCTGATAGGTGATCCCTGTTGACAGGGGCTGATAGATCAACGCGCCTTCACCCTTGGTGGACTCGTAGCATTCCACACCTTTTTCGGTGTTGTAGCCGGTTTCGCATTCAACAACGCGCGCCTTGATGCCACCGATGCCGCCGTCACGCTCGTTGATGAGGGTGAAATAGTCATTGTAGCCGTCAGAGAACGGAATGCCGCCCGCTGCATAGGGACCTGTGCGGTAGCTCAGATCCGGGAACACGAGGTCGGCCATAGCGGGACCGGCCATCATCAGCGCACCAAGCGCCAGAGTCGTCAATTTCAGTTTCATCGGGTTTCATCCTCCCTTGAATTTTTCCGATGTCTACAAAATCGGGGCCGACCTCCTCCGACAGGCCCCGGCGAGTGTCATGTCCCGGCTAGTGCGGGAAGGGCCAGAGCCGCAATTTTTCCTTTGCGACCCGCCAGAGCTGAGCCAAGCCGTGCGGTTCAAGGATCAGAAACGTCACGATCAACGCACCGACAATCACCAGCTGAAAATGTGCCACGATGTCCGTCGGCCATCCCAGCATGTCGACGCCGACCACCTTCAGCACCACCGGCAGCAGCACCAGAAATGCCGCCCCGGCAAAGGAGCCAAAGATCGACCCCAATCCGCCGATGATCACCATGAACAGGACCAGGAACGATTTGTTGATGCCAAAGACCTCACCCACCTCGACGGCGCCGAGGTAGACCGAAAAGAACAGCGCCCCCGATATGCCCACAAAGAAGCCCGAGACCGCAAAGGCGGTCATCTTGGCTTTCAACGGGCTGACGCCGATGATCTCGGCGGCGATATCCATGTCGCGGATCGCCATCCACGTCCGCCCCTGCGTGCCACGCGTCAGATTGCGGGCGATGACGGCGCAGAAGGTCAGGAAGATCAGGCAGAACATATAGGTTGCCCAGGCCGGCGCATTAGGACCGGTGACAAGAATGCCGAAGACGTCGCGCTCGGGCGCATTGATCTGGCCCGAGGCCGAGTAGTTGTAAAACCACGGCACCCGGTTGAAGAGCCACACAAGAAAGAACTGCGCCGCCAGCGTCGCAACCGCGAGATAGAACCCTTTGATCCGCAGCGAGGGCAGGCCGAACAACACGCAGACCAGTGCCGTCACGCCCCCCGCCAACAGAACGTGGATGAACATCGACACATCCGGAAAAGCGGTCATCAGCTTGTAGCAGGCATAGGCACCTACCGCCATGAACCCCCCCGTCCCGAGACTCACCTGCCCGCAATATCCCACCAGGATATTCAGCCCGATTGCGGCAATGGCATAGATCAGGAAGGGCAGCAGGATGGCATTGACCCAGTAGTCATTAACGAAGAACGGGATCACCCCATAGGCCACGGCCAGAACGGCAAAGTAGCGATAGCGGTCAAACCGGATCGGAAAGGTCTGGCTGTCCTCGACATAGGAGAGTTTGAAATCTCCGGCTTCACGATAGAACATGGCTCAGAGGCTCCCTGTGTTTACGTTATAATTATTCACCACGCCGCGCCCCGACGGGATTGGGTGCCGCTGCATCGACACCCCGCCGCCCGGTGCGAAGGCGGGCCTCATGGCTGGGCGCGGCGCGGGCGCAGCTCTGTGCAGCACGGAGATCCGGTCGATCGGCAGGTCCCTCGCAGAGTTGGCGCCGTTAACCATTTCGTCAGATATCCGTGTTTCGCCACATTTTGCCCAAATCTGTTCGCCACATTCTGCGTGGGAAATGTGAGTGGGTAAGATGACTGCGATTTTGGAAGAAATCCGGCAGCTGGATGCTGCCCGGAAACGTGGCGATATTTCCGCCAAAGAATATGCAACCGAGAGAGAGAGGATTCTGGCGTCGGTCGAGGATGCCGATGTCACGCCCTCTTTTTCCGCGCAACCGCGGTCGCAGCCGACGGCACGTGCCGCACCGGTCAGACCGAGACGCGCGCCTGAACCTGCGCCCGGCCCCGCGCCGTCGCGTGCCCCGTCCCCGGACCGGCCACAGGCCCGTGCCGAGGCCCGCCCCGAAGTCCGCCCCGAAGTCCGCACGGAGACATCTGCGGGCAATCCGGACGATATTTCATCGTTCTGGGGGCTCATTTTTATCGGTCTCTGCGCGGCCGGGCTCATGACCTTTCTGATCGGACGGCTGATTGGCGACATCACCATCGCGCTGACGCTGGCCATTACGGT
The DNA here is from genome assembly GCA_001874255.1 of Alphaproteobacteria bacterium MedPE-SWcel. Taxonomy (GTDB): domain Bacteria; phylum Pseudomonadota; class Alphaproteobacteria; order Rhodobacterales; family Rhodobacteraceae; genus Epibacterium. The sequence continues at coordinate 41,647 of MPDC01000025.1, read as the reverse complement.
GTTTGCCGCCATCGTCATCGCAGCCTTCCAGCGTATGCAGACCTGAGTCTGCAGCGCTGGCAAGGCAGGGACGAGATTGGGATCAGACACGCTCAATGATCTTTTCTCCAAAGAGGCCCTGAGGGCGGAACACCAGAAAGATCAGCGCAAGCACATAGGCGAACCAGTTTTCGGTCGCGCCGCCCACCATCGGGCCGATGAGAAACTCAAAGAGTTTTTCCCCGACCCCGATGATGAGGCCGCCGACGATGGCTCCCGGTATCGAGGTGAAGCCGCCGAGCATCAGCACCGGCAGGGCCTTGAGCGCAATCAGAGACAGCGAGAACTGCACCCCCGATTTGGTGCCCCACATGATGCCCGCGACCAGCGCAACAAAACCCGCGACGGACCAGACCAGCACCCAGATGAAATTCAGCGAGATCCCGACCGACAGCGCCGCCTGATGATCATCCGCGACCGCGCGCATGGCCCGTCCCTGCTTGGTATACTGGCTGAACAGCACCAGCCCCGTGACCAACAGGGCCGCGATCACAGTCGCCACGATGTCGAGGTTGTCGATAAAGAAGCCGTAGCCGAAAATCCCCAAGGTCGTCTCGTCGATCCACAGGTTGATCCCCTGCGGCAGCCCGACATCGAGGGTCTTTATCTCCGACCCCCACATCAGGTCTGCCACGCCTTCGAGGAAGTAGGCCAGACCAATGGTGGCCATGAACAGGATGATCGGCTCCTGCCCCACGAGATGCTTCATCACCAGAACCTGCACGAGCCAAGCGAGGACCACCATGACCGCAATCGTCATCAAGATCGCCACCAGCGACGGCACGGTCCAGCCGAAATGGGTCGTGTGCCCGCCAAACAGGGCGTTGATCAGGTGCGAAAACGGCACCTGCCCGTTCATGATGCCGACAAGGGTCATGGCGGCGAAAAGCGCCATGACGCCCTGAGCGTAGTTGAAAATGCCCGACGCCTTGTAAATCAGCACGAAGCCCAGCGCGACCAGCGCATAGAGCACGCCCGCCATCAGCCCGTTCAGCGTCACCTCCATGGCAAAGATCAGTTGATCAGACATGGCACGCCTCCTTGTTTTTTTCTGCAGCCTCAGTCATGGGACACCCCCAGATAGGCATCGATCACATCCTGGTTGTTGCGCACCTCGTCTGGTGTGCCGTCGCCAATTTTCTTGCCATAATCCATCACCACGACCCGGTCGCTCAGATCCATGACCACGCCCATGTCGTGCTCGATCAGGGCGATCGTGGTGCCGAACTCGTCATTCACATCGAGGATGAAGCGGGACATGTCCTCTTTCTCCTCGACGTTCATGCCCGCCATCGGCTCGTCCAGCAGCAACAGCTTTGGTTCCGCAGCCAATGCACGGGCCAGTTCGACACGCTTTTTCAACCCGTAGGGCAGCCGCGCCACCGGGGTCTTGCGGATGGCCTGAATTTCGAGAAAGTCGATGATCTTTTCCACCACTTCCCGGTTTTCGGTCTCTTCCTTCTCCGCCCAGCCCTTCCACAAGGCCTGCTGAAAAAGGTTCGTTTTCATATAGTTCAGACGCCCGGTCATCACATTGTCGAGCACGCTCATGCCATCAAACAGGGCAATGTTCTGAAAGGTGCGCGCAATGCCCTGACGTGCGACCTCATAGGGGCGCATCGGCGGGCGTTTCTTGCCGTGGAACAGAACCTCGCCGTCCTGCGGCACGTAAAATCCCGAGATCACATTCAGCATCGAGGACTTGCCCGCGCCGTTGGGACCGATGATCGCGCGGATCTCTCCCTCGCGAATATCAAAGGAGATGTCCTTGATGGCCACCACTCCGCCAAAGCGCAGGGTGATGTTCTTCATCTCCATGACCACAGCGCCAATCCTGCGGCCGTCCTCGGTCAAATAGCTGTCGGATTGGTCAAGCATGGGCCCCTCCTTCGATTTCTGTCGTTTTTGGGGACGGCGGGCGGGGCGATGTGCAGCTTGCCTGCACGAGCGTCGATCCGACCGGCCTCATTCTGCCGCCACCGCGCGCGTGATCGCGGATTGCACCTTGGCGTCCACAAGGCTGAGCGTGGCGCTGATCGCGCCCTTGCGCCCGTCCTCATAGGTGACTTCGGTCCGGGTCGAGACCTGCTCCGAACCGTCATACAGGGCGGCGATGATATCGGCGAATTTCTCCTCGACGATGCGGCGACGCACCTTGCCCGTGCGGGTGATTTCGCCATCATCGGCATCCAGTTCCTTGTGCAGCACCACAAAGCGATGGATCTGACAGCCCGACAGCATTTCGTCCTGCGCCACCGAGACGTTGACCGCCTCCACATGTGACCGGATCGTCTCCAGAACCCGCGGGTGCCCGGCCAGCTCCTGATAGGATCCATAGGCAATATTGTTGCGCTCGGCCCAGTTCCCGACCGCCGTCAGGTCGATATTGATAAACGCCACACAGCGATCGCGGCCATTGCCGAAGACCACGGCTTCCAGAATATCGGGATAGAACTTCAGCTTGTTCTCGACGTATTTCGGCGCAAACATCGCGCCATCGGCCATTTTCCCGACATCCTTGGCCCGGTCGATGATCCGCAAGTGTCCCGAGGTCTCCTCGATAAAGCCCGCATCCCCCGTCGCGACCCAGCCCTCGGCGTCCTTGGTCGACGCCGTCGACTCGGCATTCTTGTAATATTCGACAAAGGTTCCGGGCGACCGGTAATGTATCTCTCCGGTTTCATCGATCTTGATCTCGACATCAGGCGCCGGAACACCAACCGTATCCGCCCGCACTTCACCATCCGGCTGCACCGTGATGAAAACCGTCGCTTCGGTCTGACCATAGAGCTGCTTCAGGTTGATCCCGAGACTCCGGTAGAAATCAAAGATCTCCGGCCCGATCGCCTCGCCCGCCGTATAGCCGACGCGAATACGGCCATATCCCAGCGTATCCTTCAACGGGCCGTAGATCAGCAGATTGCCGAGCCAGTATTTCAAACGGTCCGAACCACTCACCGGCTTTCCGTCAAGGATCCGCCCTCCAACCTTCTTGGCATGCGCAAGGAAGTAGTGAAACATCCGCTGTTTCAGACGACTGGCGTCCTCCATCCGGATCATCACATTGGTCAGCTGACCCTCGAACACCCGGGGCGGCGCAAAGAAATAGGTCGGGCCGATTTCGCGCAGGTCGGTCATCATCGTATCCGGGCTCTCCGGACAATTGACGCAGAAGCCGCACCAGTAGCTTTGACCCAGAGAGAAAATGAAATCACCAACCCAGGCCATGGGCAGATAGGACAGAACCTCTTCGCGCTCCGTCAGCTTGTCAAATTCACTGGCATTTTTTGCGCTCTCAATGACATTCCGGTTCGACAGAACCACGCCCTTTGGCCGGCCGGTGGTGCCGGACGTGTAGAGCATGACGCAGGTACTGTCGTAGGACAGCCTGGCACGCCGGGTCGTCAGCTCACCGCCGACCTCTGCCCGCGCAGCGCGCCCTCGCTCCTGCACTTCACGATAGGGGTGCAAATGCTCGTGATCGTATTTCCGCAACCCGCGCGGGTCGACGTAGATCACATGTTTGAGGTTCTCCAGCTGATCCTTGATTTCGACAACCTTGTCGACTTGCTCCTGATCGCCGGCGATCACATAGGCCGCGCCGCAGTGATCCAGAACATAGGCCATCTCTTCGGGACCGGAATCCTGATAGATCGGCACAGGCACGGCACCGACGCTCTGCGCGGCCACCATGGACCAGTATAGCGACGGCCGGTTGCGACCGATGATGGCAATGAAATCCCCTTCCGAGACCCCAAGCGTCAGAAGACCCAACGCAAGCGCGTCGATCTCCTCGGCGGTTTCTCTCCAGGTCCAGCTCTGCCAAATGCCAAATTCCTTCTCCCGATAGGCCGGGCGGTCGGCATAGACAGTGGCATTTCTCTCCAGCAAGGCCGGTACAGACAAGAACTGCCCGGCGCCAGACAGGGTCTGCGCAGCGGTGTGAGACACGTATTTACTCCTCCCGTATCCGGTCCTCCTCGACCGGATTGGCCGCCTCTCGCACGGGTGTGCGGGGCGATCCTTATGTCCACATTAGGACAGCCCTAACGTAACAAAGCAAGTTTTTCGCGATGATTTCTGAAACCTTTCGAATTGTAACAAGTGCGGATTATTTGTGGATCGCGGCCCAAACCCTGCGCTCTCACAAGCTGCTTTGCCTCCCTGTCGCAACCTGCTAGCCAATGGGCAGGGAGCGGAGATGAAACAGACCAACGCACAGCGCACGGCCATGATTGATGCCGGGTTGAACCTGATTGCACAGGCGTTATCCGTCTATGACGACAGGTTGCGGCTGGCGGCCTGCAACCATCGCTTTCAGGAGATGTTCAACCTGCCGGCGCATCTGGTGCAGGAAGGGGCGAGCTTTGCCGACACCATCCGCTTCATCGCCGAGCAGGGGGATTACGGAGCCATCGACGACATCGAGGACTTCGTGCAGCAGCGCGTTGATCAGGCCCGCGCCTTCGTTCCGCATTACGTCGAGCGCCAGCGCGCCAACGGGCAAGTGATCTCGATCGAAGGGGCGCCCCTGCCCAAGGGCGGCTGGGTTACGGTCTATACCGATATCACCCGCACCAAACGGGTGGAGCAATTGCTGCGCGCGCGATCCGAAGAACTCTCGGATCAGGTGATGAACTACACCGAGGAACTCTCCGCCACCAACCGCAATCTGGCGGCGACGATCAAAACGCTGGAAGAAACCAAGCGGCAGCTGACCCAGATCGAAGCGCGCACGCGACTGACCACCGAGATGATGCCCGCCCACATCGCCCATGTGGACGATGAGGGCTATTATACCTTCACCAACGGACGGTTGAGCTCGGTCTTTCCCGGTCGCTCGTCCGGCATCCTCGGCCAGCATATCTCGACCGCGCTGGGGCCCTCGGCCTATGCCCGGATCAAACCGCACCTGGCCGAAGCCTATCAGGGCGCCAGCCCGGTGTTCGAATTCACCGAAGATGTGAACAGCCAGCGGCTGCGGGTGGCCTTTACCCCCGATCATGAAGGCGGAGTCTTTATCCTGTCGATGGATGTGACCGAAGAAACCCAGGCCCGGGTTGCCCTGCAGCAAGCGCGAAAACGGGAAATCGCGGCCCAGATGACCAGCGGGCTGGCGCATGATTTCTCGAATTTGCTGACGATCATTCTGGGCATGCAGACAAAACTGTCGCGGATGGATCTTCCCGCAGGCGCCACAGAGCTGATCGACGGCACCCTTTCTGCGGCGCGGCGGGGCGGGCGGCTGCTGGACCGCATGGCCGAAATGACCGGCCGCCCCGGCCTGCGTGCGCAGGCGACCGATCTGCACGCGCTGCTGACCGAACTGAAGATCCTCGCAACGCCCGCCCTGCCGCAGGGGATCGGCCTCAGCGTTCTGGACAACACCGGAATGGACCGGTTTCTGCTGGACCCGGGCCGCCTGCAGGATGCGCTTTTGAACCTGATCCTGAATGCCCGCGATGCCTGCGGGGTCAGCGGCCAGATCACGGTGTCCGCCCATCTGGTCGGGCATACATGGATCGAAGTCTCCGTCGGCGACACCGGGCCCGGATTTTCGCCCGAGGCGCTGGTCAATGCGCTCAACCCGTTCTTCACCACCAAGGGACAGGAAGGCTCGGGGCTTGGGCTGTCGATGGTCTATGACATGGTGAAATCCGCCGGGGGCGACATCCGGATCGGCAATACCGTATCCGGCGCACTGGTCACGCTCCGGCTGCCCTATCGGGTTGCCCCCACGGCGGCGGCCGGCATCGCCCTGCTGGTCGAAGACAGTGACGAACTGCGCGCAACCTATCGCCAGCTTCTGATGGATCTCGGCTATTCCGTCATCGAGGCCACCAGCGTCGACGAAGCCGTGGCCCTCGTCGCAGATGTAGAGGGCATCGCGTTGATCCTCTCCGACATCCGGCTCGAAGGCAGCGCCACGGGGGTCGATCTGTGTCACCGTCTGGGCGACGGCGCGCCGCCGGTGGTGCTGATGACATCACTGCCCCAGTCAGATCCGCTCTTTCTCAAGGCACTGGCGCAGGCGCCGCTGCTGCAAAAGCCCTTTGACCGCGCGCAGCTGCTGGCGCTCATGCAACAGGAGGCACCGCATGCGTGACGCATCCCTCGCCCCGCTGGTGACCATTCTCGATGACGAACCGGAAATCCGTCGCCTGCTGACCGAAACACTGGAAGATGCAGGCTACCGCACCCAGAGCTTTTCCCGCGCGCGCGATTTTGAGGCCGCCCTGCAGCGGGTGACACCGGACGTCTGTCTGGTGGATCTGTCCCTGCCCGATTCCGACGGCCTGGCCCTGGTTCATCGGCTCGCCTTGGAACAGGGCGCAAGCGTGATCATCATATCCGGCCGTGCACAGGTCCATGACCGCGTCACCGGTCTGGAACTGGGGGCCGATGACTACATCACCAAACCCTTTGACCCGGCAGAGGTCGTTGCCCGTATTCGCGTGCGCCTGCGTGTCGCGCCCCGGGGCGGCAAGGCGCCCACCGGCGACCGCGCGCGCTTTTCCGGCTGGACCGCCCATTTCGACCGCTATGTGCTGGAAGACGACGACGGCCAGGAGACCACATTCTCCCATGCCGAGGGCGAGGTTCTGCGGCTGTTTCTCGACAGTCCGAAACGGTTGATCTCCCGGTCCCAGATGATGGAGCGGCTGGGCGGCGGTGCCGGAGACAGCTTTGACCGGGCGATGGATGTGCGGATTTCCCGTCTGCGGACAAAGCTGCGAGAAGACCCCAAGAACCCGCGCCTGATCAAAACAATCTACGGCGCCGGCTATATCTTTCTGGGCGATGTCAGCTGGAGTTGACCCCCCGGCGCTCGCAGATCTCATCCCTGGGCGGATGTGTCAGCCGCCATAGCATCCACGCGACCGGCCCCGAACCAAAGCCAGGCCCGAGGCGCATCGAGAGCCCTCTTGCAGCGATGATTCGGCTGGCGTAAAAAGACAATATGGCCACCTGTCTGCTCTATCGTCTTGCTCAAACGCGCCCGGCCCGGTTCTACCGGATCGAACTTGCCATGAACCTTTTCAACGAGGTCTCCGTCCTGCGGGAATGGGGTGTCAAAGGCGGAAAAGGGCGCACGACTATCAATATCTTCGGCAATCTGCGCGACGCATCCGTTGCCGCAGACCGCCATCGCAGCCGGATGTTGAAACGGGGCTACAATCGCGCCTGACCTGATCGGGACTGCATTGGGGAAGTGAAATCGCCCCGGACATAGCTCCGCAACTTCGCCCTTTTATCCGGCACGCCCCTCCCCTAGTAGTTCAGCAACGGGTTGAAAGAGGCACGCCTATGTCAGAAATCACGCTGGTCCGGCACGGTCAGGCCAATACCGCAGCGCGCGACGAAACCAGCTATGACAAACTGAGCGCGCTCGGCCATCAGCAGGCCGTCTGGCTCGGCGATCATCTCCGGACCTGCCAGGATCACTATTCCCGCATCTATTGCGGCACCCTCTCACGGCACATGGAAACGGCGTTGGCCATGGGGTTTGATGCCGATGCGCTGATTTCGGATCCCCGCCTCAATGAAATGGAATATTTCAATCTCGCTCAGGCGATGGAGGCCCAGCACAACCTGCCGATCCCCAAAGAGCGCGAAGGTTTTGTCGCCCATTTGCCGCAGGTCTTTGCCGCGTGGGAAGGCAATCAGATCGCCAATCCACCAGAGAGCTGGCGTGATTTCGAGTCCAGAACCAGGGCCGCTCTGGCGGACATCGCGGCGGGTGAGGGGCCGGCCTTGTTGGTGACATCCGGCGGTCTGATTGCCATGGTGATGCGCCAGTGCCTCGGTCTGGACACGGCCGCTACCGCCCGGATGACACTTGCGATCATGAACAGTTCGCTGCACCGTCTGCATAATATCGGTGGCCAGTATTCCCCGGTCCTGTTCAACGCCGTGCCGCATCTGGAAACACCGGACCGCCAATATGCACGGACCCATCTGTGACACTGACATATTTTACTGACAGACCCTTTTTTCAGGAGAGCCCCAATGCAGCTCTATTATGCGCCCCACACCATATCGATCGCCGTCGCCATTGCGCTGGAGGAAGCCGGGCTGGAGTATGATCCGGTCAAGGTCGACTTTGCGCAGAAAGAACAGACCACACAGGCATACCACCAGATCAATCCAAAGGGACGGGTACCTGCGCTGGTAGTCGATGGCGGCATCCTGACGGAAACCGGCGCGTTGCTGGAGTACATCGCCGATCGCGCAGAGCAGGCGAAACTGCGCCCGAGCGACCCGATATTGGCGGCCCGCATGCGCGAAGTGATGTTCTATCTCGCCTCGACAATGCATGTGAACCACGCCCACAAGATGCGCGGCGCCCGATGGGCTTCGACCCCGGAGTCGTTCGCGGACATGGCGCAAAAAGTGCCCGAAACCATGGCGGCCTCCTGCGACTATATCAGCGACTGGGGCCTGCGCGGCCCGTTTGTCCTTGGCGAGACGCTGTGCCTTGCGGATTGCTATCTCTTTGTGATCTGTACCTGGCTCGAAGGCGACGGTGTGCAGGTCGCGCGCTTTCCGAAGATCGCCGCGTTCATGGCGGCAATGGAAGCCCGCGACAGCGTCAAAGCCGTCCGCGCCAGAAAAATGCTTTGAAGGAAGACGACATGACCCATCTCTGGGTGCGCGCCGAACAGCGCCTGAATGAAGACCGTGTAGGACTGACCCCATCGGGGGCCCGCGCGTTGATCGCAGCCGGCATCCGTGTCACCGTGGAAGACAGCCGGACCCGTGCGCTGGCGCTGCAGGGCTATATCGATGCGGGCTGCGAGATCGCGCCCGAGAACAGCTGGCCCGATGCGCCGCAGGATGCGATCATCTTCGGCCTCAAGGAATTGCCCGACGACGGAACACCCTTGCCGCACCGCCACATCATGTTCGGCCATGCCTTCAAGGGGCAGCATTCCGGGCGGGAGCTGCTGCGCCGCTTCCGGGAGGGCGGCGGCACTCTCTATGACCTTGAATATCTGGTGGATGAAAACGGACGCCGCGTGGCGGCCTTTGGCTATTGGGCGGGCTATGCCGGCGCCGCGGTAACGCTCAAGGCCTGGGCGGCGCAGCAGCGCCACGAGATCTGCGGCCCGGTCGGGGTCTACGCGGACAAACATGCGCTGCTGGCGGACCTCGGCCAGGAACTGGACGCCACCGAAACTGACCGCCCCACCGCCATCGTGATCGGCGCCTTGGGACGGGTTGGCACCGGGGCGGCAGACCTCTGCGAGGCACTGGGCGTCACCGTGACCAAATGGGACATGGCGGAAACCGCAAGCGGCGGCCCCTTCCCGCAGATCCTGGACCACGATCTGTTCCTGAACTGTATCTTTGCCCGCCCCGGCACGCCGGTGTTCGTGCCTCGGGATGCACTCACCGCGCCGCGCAGGCTGACCGCCGTGGGCGATGTGGCCTGCGATCCCGATAGCGACTACAATCCGGTCCCGGTCTATAGCCACGCCACCACATGGGCAGACCCGGTGATCAGGGTGGCCGAGGATCCTGTCCTCGACGTGATGGCGATCGACAACCTGCCCTCGATGCTGCCCGCTGAAAGCTCCGAGGATTACGCAGACCAGCTGCTGGCCAGCCTGTTGACCCTCACCGACCTCAACGCCGGTGTCTGGGCGCGGGCCAAGGCGGTCTTTGACGAACATGTTGCGGGCTGACCTGCCCCACCCCGACGAAGGAGAACTGACATGACTATTCACTGGTGCGGAACCGGGCTCTCGGCCATTCCCGGCCTGCGTCGCCTGCTCGAAGCCGGGCACGATGTCGCCGTCTGGAACCGGACGCCGGAAAAGGCCGCCGAGGCGGTCGGCGACCTGACCACCAACATCCACAAATTCTCGATCCCGCGCCTGTCGGAGCTGCTCAGCCCCGCCGACGTTGTGGTCTCCATGCTGCCCGGCGACTGGCATGTGGAACTGGCAGAGCTGGCCATTGCCAAGGGGGCGCATTTCGTCTCCTCCTCCTATATCTCGCCAGAGATGCGCAGTCTCGACGCCCAGGCCAAGGCCGCCGGTGTCGCGCTGGTGAACGAAGTCGGCCTCGACCCGGGCATCGACCACCTGATGGCCCATGCATTGGTGGCAGAATACGCGGGCTCTCCGGCGTTTGATCCGGACAACGAAATCAGCTTTCTGTCCTATTGCGGCGGCATCCCCAAAACGCCGAACCCCTTCCGCTACAAATTCAGCTGGTCGCCTCTCGGCGTTCTGAAGGCCCTGCGCTCGCCCTCCCGCTCCATCCGGAACTTCGAGCCCTACGATGTCGCCCGCCCCTGGGATGCGATCTCGACCTATGATGCGCCGCTGGCGCTGCCGGAAAACTTCGAAGTTTACCCGAACCGCGATTCCCTGCCCTTCATGGAGCAGTATCACTTCGGCAAGGACTGGAAAGTGAAGACCTTCGTCCGCGGAACATTGCGCCTCAACGGCTGGAGCGAGGCCTGGGCGGATGTTTTCCGCGAGGTCGAAACCCTCGAAGGCCCCGAAGGCGATGCACGGCTCAAGGAAATGTCCGACACCTTCTGGGAGGAAAACGCCTATGACGAGGGTGAACCGGACCGGGTTGTGCTCTGCGTGGATCTGAAGGCCGACCGCGACGGCGAGACCAAATGGCACAAGACCTACGTCATGGATGCCTGGGGCGATGATCGCGGCAGCGCCATGGCGCGCCTCGTTTCCTATCCGGTGTCCTACGCAGTCGAGGCCACGATGAATGGCAAGATCGCGCCCGGTGTCAGCGCCGCCCCCAGCGACCCGGCCTTGGTTGACAGCTGGATGGGCCGTATCGGCGCGCTGGCGCAGCACTTGCAGGTGGTCTCGCATACCTCCTGACCCGATCCGCCAGGGCCCTGATCATTTCTCGGGGCCCTGGCGCTTCACTTGCGAACGCATTCAAGATTCATTGTTTGTTAGCCAGCCCGTGACAGGATACCGGTGTGAGTCTCTGTTGGTATCCTGTTGTTTGGTATCCAGCTGCAGTCCGGGCCGTGCCCCTCGCGTGTAGGTAGTGTAGAGGCGTGTATATGGCCCCCGATGAAAAGGCACTTCTGGATCAGATCGAGCAAGCTATTTTTGTTCTGGAACCGGATGGTGACGGGGTCCCTCGCTATGTGGCGTTCAATGCCTATGGCCTGTCTCTTGTCCGGCACCGGGAAGAAGACGTTCTGGGGCTGACCGCCAAAGATCTGTTTCCCGGCCAATACGGCGAAACCATCTACCAGCATCACCTGCATATCCTGCGCACCGCCGAACCCTACGTCTATCAATCGCATCTGCCCCTGGACAGCGGCGTTCACCAGATCGAGGTGACCCTGCGCCCCATCCTCGATGATCGTGGAGAGGTACGCCGCATCGTCGGCACGACCAAGGATATTTCCAGCCGCGCCTCGCTGCACAATCTGCAACTTGGCGCCGAGATGGTTCAGACCGAGATCGAGGATTTCGTCAGCCTCGCGGCCCATGATCTCAGAACTCCGATCCGCCACGTCAGCACCATCGCCGGAATGCTGCGCGACGACTTCGTCGATCTCGGCGATGGCAAGCTGGAGCTGCTCGACATGCTCGAACAAATCGCCACCAGAGCCACGAGCCTGATTGCCGACATCCTCTCGCACGCGCAGGCGACCTCCACCAAATCGGACATCCGGACCTTCAGCCTTGCGGACCTGGTACAAGAGGTCGTCGCCCTGCTGGATCCTATGGGCCTGTGCAAATATACGGTTTCCGGGGATTGGGTGGTCGGCGATCGGGCGGCCACCTTGATCATCCTGCGCAACCTCGTCGACAATGCGATAAAACACACAGACAACAAAACCCCCGGCGCACTGCACATTGACGTCCGCCTCACCCAGGCGCGCCCCGGCTTTTACCGCATCGAGGTGCGCGACAACGGCCCGGGCCTGAAAGAAGCCTCCTCCCTGTTGTTGAACACAGGCACCTTGCGCACTGATGGCGGTTTCGGCCTGCAGGGTGTCCACCGGCTGCTCCAGGCCCGCGGCGGCCACATCGAGGCGACCAATGCGGCAAACGGTACCGGCGCTGTCATCCGCTTTACCCTGCCCGGTGAGGTCCCGTCGGAAGAGACCGCATCCTCCAGAGAGCCCGGACCGGTCGACTGACGCGCATCTGTCGGCCCCACGCGCACCGGGCGGCCCCACGGGCGTCGGTCAACAGGCTTGCCGCTTCAGAGTCAGACTTCAGATCTGCCCAGACGCCCGCGGTCCGTCGGTATCGCCGGCCGGAGCGGCCCTGCCACGTCCGAAGAGGGCAATCGGCTGGCTGCGCCCGCGCAATGTGACGGGCTGCAACTCTGTCCACCCCTCGCGCGCGGGCTCCCCCCCTCGCGCATGACAGGCCTCCAGCAGGGCGGCAGAGACGATGATCTCCATGCCACAGTCCTTGGTCATCTGTTCAAGGCGCGCAGCCGTGTTCACCGTATCGCCAAGGGCTGTGAATTCCAGTCGGTCCTGATCCCCGACGACGCCGGAAAACACCTCGCCCCAATGCACCCCAATGCCCACTTGAACGGCCTGCCGCCCCTCCGCCTCACGGAGCCCGGACCAGTCCCGAATGTCGTCCGACAGGCACAGCGCACAGTGCAGGGCTCGGTCAGCGGCCGCCTCGCCGTCAAAAACCAGCATGGCTCCGTCGCCGATGAACTTGTCCACCATGCCCTGCGTCTGACGCGCGATCCGCTGGATCCGAATGCGGTATTCGGTGACGAAATCGCCGACCTCGGACGGGTCTTTCCCCTCGGCCCAGGAGGTGAAGCCGCGGATGTCGACAAACAGGACCCCCATGTCCTGCCGCCGTCCGTGACGCAAATCTGCCAGATCTTCGGCCTGCATCCGCTCGATGAGGCGGGTCGGCAGATAGCGTGTCAGGGACAACCGTTGCTCCGTCTCGATCAGGGACCGGTGCAACAGGCTGCGCAAGGCCGCCGACGCAACCACAAGCACCACGCCCGCCAGCAGGATCATCACCAGACGCACCACATTGGGCGGGCCGGCCAGCAGATACTGCGCCCGCAGTATTATATCCTCGGTCACCTTGTGGCCGGAAGAGAAACTGAGATAGCTCAGCCCACCGACGATCAACACCACGCAGTAGGTCTGCAGATAGGGATTGAAGCGCAATACAGCAAAGGCCAGCACCACCGGCACCAGCCAGGTCGGCGGCAGCAGAAAGGTCAGCGGACCGGGCATCGCGACGTTTTCCAGACCCACCCATGTGTTGAGCAACATGAACATGCAGTCCAGGGTGACCACCGGCCACACCATCCATCGGCGGAAACGGCCACTGCGCGTCAGCCACAGGGTGAACACGCCAAGCCCCAGATAGGACAGCAGGGCCAGCACCGCAAAAAGCCATTGTTTGCGTAGAACCGCCGCAATTTCCTCGGGCGGTGTGCCCACCGCGAGCACAAAGACCAGCAGCAGCCCCAGCGACACGAAAATTCGCAGGATGGAGACGACTTTTTCCGCCCTGAGCTCCGCTTCACGCAACAGGGTGGCGTTCGGGGCCACCCGCGCCTGACGCATGCGCGCCCTCATTCTCCGGAGGGCTCCAGGGCGACGACCTGCCCGACGCTATCCGCGCTCAGCTCTTCGAAATCGAAATTATCCAACCGTTGCGCCCGGCGCCCCGCCTTGTCGGCGCTGATCTTGATGTCGGACAGATCCTTCTGCGCCTGTCCGAAGTGGCGATCCAGATTGACCACCCGGTCGCCCAACCGCTCCACATCCTTGTGCAACAGCCCCAGCTCCTTGCGGATTGCGCCGGCCTGTTCCCGCATCCGCGCGTCCTTCAGAATCGCGCGCATGGTGTTGAGCGTCGCCATGCAGGTCGTCGGTGACACGATCCAGACCTTCAGCGCGAACCCCTCGCGCACCACATCAGAGAAATTGGCATGCAACTCGGCATACACCGCCTCGGAGGGCAGAAACAGCAAGGCACCATCTGCGGTTTCGCCGTCAAGAATGTATTTCTCCGCAACATCGCGGATATGTTTGCGCAGGGCCCCTTTCAACAGCCGCGAAGCCAGCGCCTTCTCGTCCTGGGTTTCCGCATTGCGCAGGGCCTCGTAGGGCTCCAACGGGAATTTCGAATCGATCACAATCGGCCCCGGCGGGTTCGGCAGTCTGATCAGACAATCCGCGCGCTTGCCGTTGGAGAGCGTATACTGAAACGCATAGGCATCCGTCGGCAGCGCCTTGGATACGATGTCGTTCAACTGGATTTCCCCAAAGGCGCCCCGGGTCTGCTTGTTCGACAGGATATCCTGCAGCGACAGCACATCGCCCGAGAGTTTGGTGATATTGTCCTGCGCCTTGTCGATCACCGCCAGCCGTTCCTGCAATTGTGTCAGCGAGGTCGCGGTGCGTTTCGCATTGCCGTGCAGGCTCTCGCTCATGCGTTCCTGCATCTCGGAGATGGCGCGTGCCTGTTTCATCGCATTGTCCGCCAGGCGGTCATTCATCCGCTGCTGCACATCGCCCAGCCGGGTCTCCATCGTCTGCAGGATCTGCAATTGCGCATTGGCCTGCGTGTCCGAGACGGTCTGCAGATTGCCGCGCAGCGCCTCCTGTCCGGATGACAGCTGCTGGGCGACCTGGCCAATGGCCGTCATCTGCTGCGTCAGCGGCGCGATCGCGCGGACGGCCTGCCCGGAGTTCCGCATCGACAGGAACAGCAGCACAAACAGCAGCACCACCGCAGCCCCCGCCCCGAGGATCATCAATCCAAGCGCATCCATATTGGCAATGGCGTCTTCCATGCCTTCCATCAGCAAAACCCCTCAGCTCCGACCGAACAGGCGTTCGATATCGGACAGTTTCAATTCCACGTAGGTCGGACGACCATGGTTGCATTGACCGGAATGAGGCGTCGCCTCCATTTCGCGCAACAACGCGTTCATCTCTTCGCCCCGCATCCGCCGCCCGGACCGGATCGAGCCATGGCAGGCCACCCTGCTGAGAATTGCCTCCAGCCGCGCCTGCACCAACTGGCTTTCTCCCTGATCGGCCAACTCATCCAGAATGTCTCGGATCATGGCCTCGGCATTGACCTCGCCCAGGATCGCAGGGGTTTCACGCACGGCGACGGCATTTCCGCCGAAAGCTTCAAGTCCCAGGCCGAATTTCGCCAGATCCCCGGCGACCTCCAGCAGCCGCGCGCAGTCGCTTTCGGACAGTTCCACAATTTCCGGGATCAGCAGCGCCTGCGCCGCAACGCCATTTTGGGCCATCTGACCTTTGAGTTTCTCGTAGACGAGGCGCTCGTGGGCTGCATGCTGGTCCACGATGACCATGCCATCCCGCGTCTGGGCAATGATGTAGTTTTCATGCACCTGGCCCCGGGCCGCCCCCAGCGGCAGGTCCTCGGTCGGGTGCGCAGTCGTGTACGCAGTCGGGGGCTCAACCGGATGCCCGGAGGGATAGGCCGACGCCTGATCCGGGGCGGAGAGACCGGGCCCTGCGGCCGGGCTGTGTTCCTCGACGAGTTGCCCACTATAGGCGCCCCGCAATTCCGCAAAGCCCGGCGATGGCGGCGCATCAACGGCCTGTGGCCACGGCTGATCGGGGGATTGCGCCGCGTAAGAGGCGGTGCGTGCGCCCAACGACGGACGGTCCATCTGGTAGACCCGCGGCGCCCCCGTCGCCGTGGGCTGTTCGGGCCGCATCGCGCCAAGGGTCGCACCCGCCACCGTCGAGGACGCCCGATGTCCGGCTTCGGCCAGACCGTGGCGCAGCGCAGAGACGATCAGACCACGCGCCACCCCCGGGTCGCGAAAGCGCACTTCGGATTTCGCCGGATGCACGTTGACATCCACCAGCGTGGGGTCGCAGTCCAGAAACAGGGCCGCCGCCGGATGCCGGTCGCGGCTGAGAAAGTCCATATAGGCTGCCCGCAGCGCGCCGGTGAGCATCTTGTCCTTCACCGGCCGGGTGTTGACGAAAAGAAACTGGGTGACGGCCGCACCGCGCGAATAGGTCGGCAGCGCCGCGTAGCCATACAGACGGATATCGTCGCGGGTGGCGTCGATCTTCAGCGCATTTTCGGCGAACTCACGCCCGATCACATGAGCCAGCCGCCCATGCAGCGCATCGAACAGATCGCCGCTCAGAGGGTCGGCGCGGAAGCTCACCCGCCCCTCGCCCCCGCCGGACACATCGCGCAGCGTGAAACCCACCGAGGGCTCCGCCATGGCCAGCCGCTTGACCGTATCGGAAATCGCCTGCGTCTCGGCCCGGTCAGAGCGCATGAACTTCAGCCGCGCCGGGGTGGCAAAGAACAGATCGCGCAGCTCGACGATGCTCCCCTGGCGCAGGGCCGCGGGTTTCACCGGCTCCATGACGCCACCGGCCACCCGGATCTGCGCCGCATCATGGCCCTCGGCGCGACTGGTGATGGTCAGACGCCCGACAGCGCCGAGCGACGGCAGCGCCTCGCCCCGGAACCCGAAGGTGTGAATGTTCAGAAGGTCGGAGCCGTCGATCTTGGAGGTTGCATGCCGGGACAGGGCCAGCGGCAAGTCCGAAGGCGACATGCCGCATCCGTTGTCGGTGACCCGGATCAGCGTCTTGCCACCATCCGCGATTTCGACAGTGATGCGGCTGGCGCCGGCGTCGATGGCATTTTCAACCAGTTCCTTCACGGCCGAGGCCGGGCGCTCCACCACTTCGCCTGCGGCGATACGGTTGATGGCACTGTCGTCAAGCTGCCGGATCACCGGACGCGCAGGCCTCGGCGGGATCTCGCTGATTTGGGGGTCGGGGAATGTCATACCGCTATATTTAGCATGCACCATTGCGATTCTGCCACCCGGAATACGCGCCCTGCCGCGCCTGTACAACGGCTGGGCAACGGCTGGGGTACGGCCGACGACCGACCCGCAAACCGCCAGCGAACGGCCGGTAAACGCGTCGTCCTATACGCCTGACGGGGCGCCTGCCCGTGACCGGCAGGGGCCGAAAACGGATGCAATCGCAAGGATCACACCAGAGATGGTCGCGATCATTCCTGCGGCGCTCACCGCGTCGGCCATCCCGAGCCAAAGGGGGGCGTAGCCGGCCAGCACATAGCCGACGACCGCAGCCAGCGTTGCAAATACGACGCTCCAGCCGACCTGCACATCCAGGCGGTTGGTCATCATCCGCGCGGCCGCCGGCGGGCAGATAAACATGGCGATGACAATGATCGACCCCACCGCATCAAAAGCCGCGACTGCCGCGATCGCGGCCATGAGGACCAGCGCCAGGCCCAGAAGCTCTGTCCGCATGCCCAGGGTGCGCGCAAAGCCCTCGTCAAAGGTCGCGATGGTCAAGGGCCGCCAGAACAGCGCGATGAACCCCGCGACCACAACCAGCGTCGCCGCCATGCGCGGCAGCTCGACCGGCAGGTAGGCCAGCGCCTGCGGGTCGACCAGCGAGCCCCAGCCGGTGCCATCGAGCCAGATCAGGCTTTCGAGATTGCCATAGAGCGCATGCTCCACGTCCAGATGCACCGAGGATGTGTCGCTTTGCTCCAGAAGCAGGACCCCGGCGGCAAACAATGTGGTGAAAACCACGCCCATCGCCGCGCCCGGCTCTATGCGGCCCAGGCGGCGGATGCCTTCGATCATGACAACCGCAACACAGGCGGCCCCCGCCGCCCCCAGCATCATCGGCCAGGTGGAAATCGCCCCCGTCACCAGAAAGGCCACAACGATCCCCGGCAGCGCCACATGGCTGATGGCGTCCCCGATCAGAGCCTGCTTGCGCAGCAGCAGGAAATTCCCCGGCAGGGCGCAGGCCACCGCCGCAAAGATCCCGATCAGCAGGGGCGTCAGGGACAGGGTGACAAATTCGCTTCCCATTCTTCAGACCTCCTGTGGGGTGCCGATCTTGCGATCAATCGCTGCGATTTGATCCGGCGTCAGTACGGTTTCGATTTCACGCAGCCCGTCATAGAGGGCCGCTGCGGCTTCCTGCGCCTGATCCCGGCGCAGAATGTCCCAGCGCATCTCGTCCCGCAGGGCCTTGGCCGCGCGCCGACGGCCGGCGTGGGTGGCAACCCCGTCTGCGCGGGCAAAACCGGACTGCGCCAGCAGGCGCAGGGTCAGGGGTTCGTAGATGGTCTGATCCTGAGCCAGCGCCAGCAGACCCTGCCGCAAATGCACCCGTTTCTGGAACCGGCGGTGGCGCAGCACCGCCGCCAGCACGCCCCGGTTGGGGGCAATCAGAAGGGACAGCGCAAACAGGGCAAAGCTCATCAAGACGATAATCGGCCCGGTTGGCAAATTCGGGGCCGAGGCCGACAGCGCCGCCCCCAGATAGGCCGCGACCGCGCCCAGCACACCGGACAGGATGACCACCTGATCGGCCCGCTCGGTCCAGAAGCGGGCCGTCACGGGCGGGATGATCAGCAGCGCCACGATCAGGATCAACCCGACGATCTTCAGACCGACCACGGTCACCGCCATGACCAGCCCCATCATCAGCATGTCGATCCGGCCGACCGGCAGCCCACGCGCGGCGGCATAGTCCGGGTCAAAGGCCACCATGGTCATCGGGCGCCGCGCCAACAGGATCGCGATCAGCACCGCCGCTCCGCCCGCGGCGATCACCAGCGCGTCCGAATAGAGCATGCCCGCAGTCGAGCCGAGCAAAAACCCTTCGAGCCCCGCTTGCCGCCCGACGCCCAACGTCTGGATCACCGTCAGCAATACGATGCCAAAGCCGAAGAACACCGATAGAACCGCGCCGATGGCCGCATCCTCGGCCAGACGCGTTTTGCCTGTCAGCCAGTTCATGCACCACAGCCCGAGCCCCGCAGAAATCGCCGATCCGACCAGCAGCACCGCCAGATTGCGGCCGTCGCCGCCGAGGCCGACCAGGATCAGGAAGGCAATGCAGACACCGGGCAGGGTGGCGTGGCTGACCGCGTCCGAAACCAGCGCCCGTTTGCGCAGGAACAGAAACGTGCCGGTAATGCCCGAGGCCGCGCCCAGCAACGCCGCACCGATCGCCACGAGCGTGGCGTTATAGCCCATCTGCAGCAAGAGCGCGTCGACCAGCACGGACATCATGCAGAGCTCGCGATCTGATCGATCTGGGCCGTGGCGAGACGGCCGCCATACGCGGCCTGCAGGGTCTCGGCGGTGAAGGCCGTAGCCACCGGCCCCTCGGCCACCTTGCGGGTATTAATCAGAAAGACATTGTCAAAATAGTCCCGCACCGTCGCCAGATCGTGATGCACGACCACCACCGTCTTTCCCTCGGCCCGCAGCGTCTTCAGCACGCCGATGATCGCTTTCTCGGTGGCGGCATCGACGCCTGCAAAAGGTTCGTCCAGAAGATAGAGATCCGCACCCTGCGCCAGGGCGCGGGCCAGAAACACCCGTTGCTGCTGACCGCCGGACAATTGACCGATCTGCCGACCCGCGAATTCGCCCATGCCGACACGGTCCAGACAGTCATGTGCGATCCGGCGGTGGCTGGCGCGGATCCGCCCGAGCAGGCCAAGATCCCGGTACAGGCCCATCAGGACCACATCGATCACGCGCGTCGGGAAATCCCAGTCCACAGAGGCGCGTTGCGGGACATAGGCCACCCGGCCCCGCTGGTGATCCAATGGACGCCCAAAGACCTGCACCCGGCCCGAGACCGGCGTCACGATTCCCAAGGCCGCCTTGAGCATGGTGGATTTTCCGGCACCATTCGGCCCGATGATGGCGGTCATCTGCCCCGGCACCACGGTCATGTCGACCGAAAAGACCGCAGGCTTTTCCCCGTAGCTGACGGTCAGGCCACGAATGGCCAAGGGGCTGGTCTCCTGTGCCGCCTCTTCTGCCGTCTGCTTGCTCTGCTGCGCCAGCGACAATTGCATGTTCAGTGTCCCGCCCCGAGCTTGCCATCCATGCCGCCCGCCGGCACATCCGCGCCCAACGCTCCGGCAATGGTGGTGAAGTTGTGGTCCAGCATGCCAACATAAGTCGCCTCATAGGTGCCGTCCGCGCCCATTGCGTCGGAAAACAGCTCGCCGCCGATCTCCACCTCATGCCCCCGCGCGGCGGCGCCCTCGATCAGGGCCCGCATCGACCGGTCCGCCACCGATGTCTCGACAAAGACCGCCGTGATCCCACGCTCCACCAGCGTATCCACCAGCGCGCTGATCCGGTTCAGACCGGCCTCGGATTGTGTCGAGATCCCCTGAATGCCCATCACTTCGAAACCGTAGTCCCGCCCGAAATACCCAAAGGCATCATGCGCCGTCACCAGCACACGGTTCGCCGCAGGCACCCCCGCGACAATGCGGCGCCCGTAGGCGGACAACCGATCCAGCTCCTCCAGATGGCGCGCCAGATTTGCCACAAAGACCGCCTCCGCCTGCGGGCGGGCCTCGGTCAGGGCGCGGGCGACCTCTTGCACGACATAGCGCCAAAGCTCCGGGCTCATCCAGACGTGGGGGTCATACTTGTCCGCGTAATCGTCGTGGCTGCGCAACAGCGCCCTGGGGGTCGCTTCCGCCACTGCAACCACACTGCGCTTGCGGGCCAGCGCGTGGAAGAAGCCCTCCATCTGTGCCTCAAGGTAGAGTCCATGCCACAGGGTCAGATCCGCGCGTGTCATCGCCGCAATATCCGTACGGGTCTGGCGGTAGGCATGTGGATCCACCCCCGGCCCCATCAATGCGGTCACCTCCACCTCCGCGCCCCCGATCTGACGCGCGGCATCCGCGATCATGCCGGTGGTGGCCACAATCCGCAGCGGCCCGCCCGCAGCCGCCAGCGGCGACGCGGCCGCCAGCGTCGCGACAGCACCCAGGCCCAAAAGAGTATGTCGTCGGTTCAGCATCAGCGCGCTCCTTGATCGCAGCACCATCATTCCATGCCCATAGATATGAGAACCATTCGCAACTTCGTCAATGAAAATGAGAATTATTCGCAATAAATGTAGAAATTTTGTCCTTTTGGTCAAAATACTGGCCCAAATCCTGTGCGAACGCTTGCATAGAAGGGGGTCGGCATGCGATTTTGTCGTCAAATCGCTCGAGGACTCCCGCACATGGACAGCCAAATCGCAGACAAGGCCGCGCAAGCGCCCGCCAAATCCCCGGCCGCCCCGGCGACCGCGGGCCACGCCCATGGCGGCCTGCCCCGCAATCCCGGCATGGACCTGGATCTGGACTGGGCTCTGGGCATCGAGGCCAACACCTCGGCCATCGAACGGCGCTGTGCCAGCCTGCCCGGTCGCCGTTCCGTCAAAAAAGACCATCAGGCCGCCTGGCTGCTGAAGGCCATTTCCTGCATCGACCTCACGACGCTGGCCGGCGATGACACCGAGGCCCGCGTGGCGCGTCTCTGTGCCAAGGCGCGTCAGCCGGTGCGGGCCGATCTTCTGGCAGCACTTGGCATGGAAGAGATCACGACGGGCGCGGTCTGCGTCTATCACGACATGATCCCGGCTGCCGTGCAGGCGCTGCAGGGAACAGATATCCCCGTCGCGGCCGTCTCGACCGGTTTTCCGGCGGGCCTGTCGCCCTTTCATCTGCGGGTCGAGGAAATCCGCGAAAGCGTCCGGGCCGGGGCCCGCGAGATCGATATCGTGATCTCGCGCCGGCATGTGCTCAGCGGCAACTGGCAGGCGCTCTATGACGAGATGAAAACCTTCCGCGCGGCCTGCGGCGAGGCCCATGTCAAGGCGATCCTCGCCACGGGCGAGCTGGGCACCCTGCGCAATGTCGCCCGGGCCTCGATGATCTGCATGATGGCCGGGGCCGATTTCATCAAGACCTCGACCGGCAAGGAAAGCGTCAATGCGACCCTGCCCGTCTCGTTGGTGATGATCCGCGCCATCCGCGACTATTTCGACCGCACCGGTTTTCACGTCGGCTACAAACCCGCAGGCGGTATTTCCAAGGCAAAGGATGCGCTCGTCTACCTCAGCCTGATGAAAGAGGAACTCGGTCATCGCTGGCTGCAGCCCGACCTGTTCCGCTTTGGCGCCTCGTCGCTGCTGGGCGATATCGAACGCCAGCTCGAACACCATGTGACCGGCGCCTATTCCGCCGGCTACCGCCACCCGATGGCGTAAGGACATCCAGATGACAATCAAAGAGATCTTCGACACCATGGATTATGGCCCCGCCCCCGAAAGCGCAGCCGATGCCCTGGCCTGGCTGGTTGATCAAGGCAGCCGGTTCGGCCATTTCATCAATGGGGCATTCACCGCCCCCGGTGCCAGCTTCGAGAGCAGGAACCCGGCCACCGGCAACGTTCTGGCGGACCTCACCCAGGCGACACAGGAAGATGTCGATGCCGCCGTGAACGCTGCCCGAACCGCGCAGCCCGACTGGGCCGCCCTGGGCGGCTCCGGCCGCGCCATGTATCTCTATGCGATCGCGCGGTTGCTCCAGAAGCACAGCCGCCTCTTCGCCGTGTTGGAAACGCTCGACAATGGCAAACCGATCCGCGAAAGCCGCGATATCGACATCCCCCTCGCGCAGCGCCATTTCTACCATCATGCAGGCCACGCGCAACTGATGGCGGATGAGATGCCGGACCGCGAGGCTCTGGGCGTATGTGGCCAGATCATCCCGTGGAACTTTCCTCTGCTGATGCTGGCGTGGAAGGTCGCGCCCGCTCTGGCGATGGGCAATACCGTGGTGCTGAAACCAGCCGAATACACCTCGCTGACCGCCTTGCTGTTTGCGGATATCTGCCGTCAGGCGGGCCTGCCCAAGGGGGTGGTGAACATCGTGACCGGCGATGGCGCCGTCGGCGAGATGATCGTCAATGCCGAGGTGGACAAGATTGCCTTCACCGGCTCCACCGACGTGGGCAAGCGCATCCGGACCGCCACGGCAGGCACCGGCAAGGCGCTGACGCTCGAACTGGGCGGCAAGAGCCCCTACATCGTATTCGACGACGCCGATCTGGATTCCGCGATCGAGGGGCTGGTGGATGCGATCTGGTTCAACCAGGGCCAGGTCTGCTGTGCGGGCTCGCGTCTGCTGGTGCAGGAAAACATCTCGCAAGCCTTTCACCTGAAACTGCGCAACCGCATGAAAACCCTGCGCCTTGGCGATCCGCTCGACAAATGCATCGATATCGGCGCCGTCGTGGATCCGGTCCAGCACGCGCAGATTTCCAGGCTGGTCGCCAGCGCGCCAGATGGCGCTGTGCATCAGGCCGCCGTCGACATGCCCGACACCGGCTGCTTCTTCCCGCCGACGCTGATCGAGGGCCTCTCGCCCGCCGATCCGCTGATGCAGGAGGAAATCTTTGGACCGGTTCTGGTCTCCACCACCTTCCGCACCCCGGCCGAGGCGCTGGAGCTGGCCAACAACAGCCGCTACGGGCTGGCCGCGACCCTCTGGACCGAGAACATCAACCTCGCGCTGGATATCGCGCCGAAACTGGTTGCCGGTGTGGTCTGGGTCAATGGCACCAATATGTTCGATGCGGCCGCCCCCTTTGGCGGCAAGCGCGAGAGCGGCTTTGGCCGCGAAGGCGGCGTCGAAGGGTTGCTGGCCTACACAAAACCCAAAACCGCATCAAAGCCGCTGGCCCCCGTTGTGGCCTTTGACGCCGCCGACAGCCCCGCAGCGCCAACCGGCATCGACCGCACCGCCAAACTGTATATCGGCGGCAAACAGGCCCGGCCCGACAGCGGCTACGTCAAGCCGGTCTACGGGGCCAAAGGCGATCTGCTGGGGCACGTCGGCATCGGCAGCCGCAAGGACGTGCGCAACGCGGTCGAGGCCGCCGCCGGAGCCAAGGGCTGGTCCGCCACCACCGGGCACCTGCGGGCGCAGATCCTCTATTACATGGCGGAAAACCTGGCCGCCCGCGCCACCGAATTTGCCAATCGCCTCGATGACTTGACCGGCAAGAAGACCGGCGCCGCCGAGGTCGAGGCCTCGCTCCAGCGTCTGTTCTCCGCCGCCGCCTGGGCCGACAAATACGACGGCCTCGCCCATGGTGTGCCAATCCGGGGGGTTGCCCTTGGCATGAAGGAAGCGGTGGGCACCATCGGTATCCTCTGTGCGGATGACGCGCCTCTGCTGGGTCTGATCTCGGCCATGGCACCGGCCTTGGCGATGGGCAACCGGGTGATTCTGGCGGCCTCCGAGGCCTTCCCGCTGGCGGCCACCGATCTCTACCAAGTGCTGGACACCTCTGACGTGCCGGCGGGCGTGGTCAACATCCTGACCGGCAGCCACAAGGAGCTTGGCGACACGATGGCAAAGCACCTGAACCTCGACGCCGTCTGGAGCTTTTCCTCGAGCGACCTGTCCAAAGACATCGAAGCGGCCTCGGCAGGCAACCTCAAACGGACATGGGTCAACTACGGCACCGCCTTTGACTGGAGCCGCGACCAAAGCAAACGCTTCCTGCAGGCGGCCACCGACGTCAAGACAATCTGGATCCCCTACGGCGCGTGATACTCGGTCCCCGCAAGACACCATCACAGCCAGAAGAAACGGCGCGGCCTCATCGGAGGTCGCGCCGTTTCAATTTCGCCCTGCCCCGACGGGGCGGTATTGTTCAGTTTGTGGACTTCAGCCCGACCGGGTCTCCGACCACCACGAAATGCAGCCCCTCGGGATCCAGAAGCGTCCGCGCCACCCGGTTCACATCCTCCAGCGTCACCGCCTCGACCTTCGCATTGCGGGTCACCACATATTCGATCGGCAGGTCATCCATCTGCATCGCCACCAGAATCGAGGCGATCTGACCATTGCCATTGAACCGCAGCGGATAGGCGCCGGTCAGGTAGGTCTGCGCATCCTTCAGCTCCTCCGCGGTGACCCCATTCGTCGCCATTTCGCTCCATTGGTCCCTGACCACGCCGACCGCCTCGGCCATCTTCTCATTCGCCGAGGCCAGCGACCCCATGTAGGTTGAGGCCAGGTCCCGTGGCACCAGATAGCTGTAGACGCCATAGGTCAACCCGCGTTTGGTGCGCACCTCCTCCATCAGACGGGTCTCGAACGAGCCCCCGCCGAGGATCTGGTTCAACACATAGGCGGCAAAGAAATCCGGATCATGCCGGTCGATGCCCTTTTGACCAAACAGCGCCACGGATTGCGGCGTGGTAAAGGGCACCACGGTGGTGCCGCCGGGGATCAGCACCTCGGCCGGGCCCGGCAGCGGGCCACCCTCGGCCGGAAGATCGCCAAGCAGGTCGTCCAGCATCAGCCCCAGCGCCTCTGGCGTGATGTCGCCCACCGCGCTGACAAACAGCCGGTCGCGGGCAAAGACCGCCTCATGCGCCGCGAACATATCCTGCCGGGTCAGGGCCGAAACGCTCTCGACAGTGCCCTTGCCGTTGGTGCCATAGGGGTGATCGCCAAACGCCAGCTCGGCAAATGCCCGCCCGGCCAGCTCGTTCGGGTCCGACATGTCCGACCGCAGGCCAACCAGCACCTGCGCCCGCACCCGGTCCAGTGCATCCTGATCGAAGCGCGGCTCCTGAATGGTCTGACGCAAAAGCTCCGCCACCTCATCGCGATTCTCGCTCAGAAACCGTGCCGAAATCGAGACGGTATCCTTGTCCGCATCATAGGAGAAGCTCGCCGCCAGCGCCTCCAGCGCGCGGGTATAGTCCTGCGCCCGCAGTTCGCCGGAGCCTTCTTCCAGCAGGCCCGCCATCAGATAGACGCTGCCCCGTTTGTCCGGCGCATCGAGCGATGTCCCGCCGCGGAACCGCATCTCGAGCGCGGTGAAGGGAATACTGTGATCCTCCACCAGCCAGGCCTTGATGCCGCCGGGGGATGTCACTTCCTGAATGTCGATCTCGGCGCGCACCGCCTGACCCGCCAGCAACAGCGCCAAACAGGTCAACACCGCCATGCACAGCCGGATCATCAGCCCGGACTCGCGGGCCCCGGGTTCATCGCGGGTCAGAACCCGGGCCTCTGTCCCGGTTCCGGTCACAGCTCCGGTCACGGGCCGACCTGCGGATGCGATCCGTTTCATCGGGCCCTGAGGGCGAAGTGGGCTCTGTGAGATCTGTGTCCTCTGTCGACGTAGCGGGCTCAGCGGGCTCATTGGGCGACCTCCTGCGGCTTCCGGGTCAGATATCCGGTCACCGAGGCCTCCGGCTGGATCACCTCGCGGGCGACGGCGATGATCTCGTCCTCGGTGATCGACTGCAACACGCGCGGCCAATCCTGCACATCCTCGACGGTCAGACCGGACGTCAGCGCCCGACCATAGCGATTGGCGATCCGGTCCACATCGTCGCGGGCATAGATTTCAGCGGCCCGCAGCTGCAGTTTGATCCGTTCCAGCTGCTGGCTGTCGACCCCCTCGGCCAAAAACGCCTGCACGGTACGGTCAAGCGCCGCCTCGGCCTCGCCCAGCGAGACGCCATCGGCGGGCACAATGATAAAATCAAAGGTGGTTTGATCCAGCGAGACCCCGGAATAAAACGCCGCCGTATAGACGGCCACCTGCTGTTCGAACTGCAGCGCATTGGCCAGATAGGATGTGGTGCCGCCGCCCAGAAGCTCGGACAGGAGATAGAGCGCCGCCGCCTTTTCCTGGCTGCCGCTGTCGCGTTCCGGCGCCAGATAGGAGCGCTGGACATAGGGCTGCGCGACCCGCGCATCGGCAAAGGTCAGACGGCGCGCGGCGGTTTGCGGCGGCTCCTGACTGCGCAGCCGTTCGGGCAGCTCGGGGTTTGCCGGGATAACGCCGTAATAGGTTTGCGCCAATGCATGCACCGCCTCCGGGTCGACATCGCCGGACACCACGAGGATCGCATTATTGGGCGCGTAGTAGGTCCCGTAGTAGGACAGGGCATCCTCGATCGACAGCGTCTCCATCTCGTGGCGCCAGCCGATCACCGGCTGCCCATACCTGTGGTTCAGATATTGCGCCGCCCGCATCTGCTCGCGGAACAGCGCCGAAGGGTCATTGTCCGTGCGCTGGTTGCGCTCCTCCAGAATGACCTCGCGTTCGGTGACGATATCACCTTCGGTCAGACGCAGATTGCGCATCCGGTCGCTTTCCATGCGCATCATCAGCTCCAGCCGGTCGGCGGCGACGCGTTGGAAGTAGGCGGTATAGTCATAGCTGGTGAAGGCATTGTCCCGCCCGCCATTGCGCGCCACGGTCGCAGACAACTCGCCGGGATCCAGCGTATCGGTCCCCTTGAACAACAAATGTTCCAGAAAATGCGCGACCCCGCTCTGCCCCACCGGTTCATCGGCAGAGCCTGCGCGGTACCAGACCATATGCTGCACCACCGGCGCGCGGTGATCCTCGACCACCACAACCATCATGCCATTCTCCAGCGTGAAGGTTGTGACCATCTCCCTGCCGTCTTGGGAGACGCCCTCAGCGGCGGCGGCCGGTGCCTGTTCGGTTGCCTGTTCGGTTGCCGGCTCCGTTGCCTGTTCGGTCGTCGGCTCGGTCGCCTGTGCCGACAGCGCCGAGGCCCAAAAGCCCGACACGAGCCCCGTCATCGCAAGAGCGCAAAGCATCGCGCGCCATGTGGCCATTGGCCTGGCTGCATTCGCTGCCACAGATGTCATCAAATGTATCCTCCGGATCAGTCGCCCAGCCGTCCGGACACACAGAAGTGCGGCCCGGAGCGATGTCGTTGGGCAGAGTCGGTCAATCTGCTGAAGATCAAGTTACGGTGCCGCGCGTCAGCTACAAGCCGGTTTCCCGAGAAAGTGAAGTCCTATTCGCTCTCTGGCGGCGAAGAGGGTGTCGGAACACCGGCCCGGCGATAGGCGGCACTTACAGCAAAGGGGTCGATCGAGTCGCGCTCGTAGGTCTCGGCGTAGCGGTCCACCGGGAACAGTTTGACATTGGCCAGAATTCCCGCCCGCTTGCGGCGCTTTTCATCCTCGGCGGTCAGCGTCTCGCGGATATCCCCCTCGACGCCATATCGGCTGGCGGCTGTCACCAGCGCGCCATCGCCTGCCGGGACTCCGACGCGGTCCGGTCGCCCGCCCAGCGCCAGGATCGCCTCGGCCTGAGGGTCCCTGTCGGTGCGATTGCTGCCCCCCGGCGTGGGGGTGGGCAGCGCCGCATAGCTTGCCGGTTCTTCCAGCGGCAAACCGGGCAGCACCAGGAATTCGTCCGGCCCCTTGCGGCGGGCATCGAGATCATGCAGCGGCTTGTCGCCACAAGCGGTCAGCAGCAAAATGGAACCCAGGATGATCGGAGCGGTCGCAAAGCGCATGGGGCGCAATCCTCTTAGACGGTTTCGCTCACCTCTAGCGCAATTCACGCAGGAGGTCACGCGGGCTTTTTGGTGCGGCCCTCAAACAGGATCAACCCCGCCGCCCCCGCAAAGATGAAGATATCCGCGACGTTGAAGACAAAGGGATTGCGGATGCCGCAGCAGGACATATTGAGGAAATCGAGCACATATCCGTAGACCACCCGGTCCACCACATTGCCCAGCGCGCCGCCGATTACCAGCCCGGCCGACACCTGCATCACCGTGCTGTGCCCATGAGATCTGCGCGCCCACAGGAACACCGCCCCGCAGATCACCACAGAGATCGCGACCAGACTCCAGCGGCTGGCGTCGCTGTCGCCGTCAAAGAGGCCAAAGTTGATGCCGCGGTTTTCGCCATAGCGGAAATTCAGCAGCGGCGGCACCACATCCAGCCGCAGCCGGTTGACCAGATCGAGGCCGAACACGACCCCGATCTTTGTGGTCTGATCCACGGCAAGCGCCAGCACAGCGGCGAGGAACATCGCGTGTTTCCGTATCACCCCGGTCACATCCCGTCAGTGGCGGAAGTGGCGCATGCCGGTGAACACCATCGCCAGCCCGGCCTCATTGGCGGCCTTGATGACCTCGTCATCGCGCATGGAGCCACCGGGCTGGATCACGCAGGTGGCGCCATTGGCCGCCGCCTCCAAAAGCCCGTCGGCAAACGGAAAGAATGCATCCGACGCCACCGCCGACCCCTTGGCGAGGCTCTCGGGCAGCTCCATCGCATCAGCCATCCGCTGCGCCTTGACGCCCGCGATCGTGGCCGAGTCCACACGGCTCATCTGCCCGGCTCCGACGCCGACGGTCTGGCCATCCTTGACGTAGACGATAGCATTGGATTTCACATGTTTTGCGACCTTCCACGCAAACAGGAGATCCGCCATCTGCTCCGGCGTCGGTGCTTTTTCGGTCACCACCCTGAGGTCCTCCATCGCACGGTGACCGATGTCCTTGTCCTGGACCAGCATACCGCCGGAAACCTGCCGCGAGGTCAGACCGCTGTCCTGCGGGTTCGGCAGGCCGTCGGTGATCAAAAGGCGCAGGTTTTTCTTGGCCGCAAAGATCTCCTGTGCCGCCTCCGACGCCCCCGGCGCGATCACCACCTCGGTGAAGATCTGGGTGATCTCCTGCGCGGTTTCGGCGTCCAGAGGCTGGTTCAGGGCCACGATCCCCCCGAAGGCCGAGGTGCGGTCGCAGTCAAACGCCTTCTGATAGGCCTCCAGCAGGGTGGCGCCTTGGGCCACACCGCAGGGGTTGGCGTGTTTGATGATCGCCACGGCAGGACCGCCATCGTCACCAAATTCGCTGACCAGCTCAAAGGCGGCATCCGTGTCGTTGATATTGTTGTAGGACAACGCCTTGCCCTGCAGCTGACGGGCCGTGGCCACCCCAACGCGACCGCTGCCATCGGTGTAGAAGGCCGCGTCCTGATGCGGGTTCTCACCATAGCGCAGGGTCTGGGCGAGCTGACCGGCAAAGGCCCGGCGGCGCGGGGCCTCCAGACCGATCGCACCGGCCATCCAGTTCGACACCGCGGCATCATAGGCCGCCGTGCGCGCATAGGCGTTCTGCGCCAGCCACTGACGGAACACGAAAGAGGTTTCGCCGTCGTTCTGGTCCAGCTCTTCGAGCAGCACGCCGTAGTCCTCGACATCGACCACCACATTCACAAAGGCGTGGTTCTTTGCTGCGGCGCGAATCATCGCAGGGCCGCCGATATCGATGTTCTCGATCATTTCGCCATAGTCGGCCCCCCGCCTCAGCGCGGCCTCGAACGGGTAGAGATTGACCACCAGCAGGTCGATTTCACCGATGCCGTGCTCGGTCATTGCCGCCACATGGGCGTCATTGTCACGCAGCGCCAGAAGACCCCCGTGCACCATCGGATGCAGCGTCTTGACGCGCCCGTCCATCATCTCCGGGAAACCGGTGATCTCGGCAACGTCCTTCACGGCCAGCCCCGCCTCGCGCAGCGCCTTGGCGGTACCGCCGGTCGACAGCAGCTCGACCCCACGGTCAACAAGGGCGGTGCCCAGCTCGATCAGGCCTGTCTTGTCAGAGACGGACAGAAGGGCGCGGCGGACGGGGTGGAGGTCGGTCATCGGTGTCAGAATCCTTGTTCAGGTTCATTCTTCATAAGACAGCGGCTCGTCGCGGTTCAGGTCGCGCACCGCCAGTGCCGTTTCCTGCGCCTTGCTGAGGGTCCATCGGATCTGGGTCGCATATTGAATGGCCCGTCCCGTCAGGACGATCTGCAGCGCCTGGCGCGGTTTCAAGCGGGTTTTCTCCAGGTAGACGCTGGTTTCCAGCTTCAGATCGCACTGGCCATCGTGGCGAAAGACCCAGATCTCCCCGCTCTTGAGCGCCATGGATACCGCCGAGCCGCCCAAGTCAAGGGCTGCGTCCACATCCGGGTGCAAATGGAACCGCACCTCATAGCCGATCCCCTTCAGCGCCCCGGCATCCAGCGCCCGGTCGAACCGCCGTTTGGCGGGATCATCCAACGTCAGGATCATGTCCTCGCCCGCCAGCGTTCGCCCGTCCACCGACAGCTCCAGCGCGCGCACAACTGTCACCCCGAAATGTTTGGCATATCCGTTGTGGGCTCCCTGAAACCGGTAGCCGTCATCGAGGTCTTCCCGCTCGACCTGCACATCCGTGGGGGGCTCGATCAGAAATTCCTGTCCGGTGCCCTTTTGCGGCGGGGCCAGGCGCGCGCTTGAATGCCCCTCCAGGCAGACCACCGAATGCGACGGCGTTGCCCGCCCCGCGCGGCGCCATTCGACGCCAAAATTCTCTCCCGCGCCGCAGCTGACAATCAACGGCCGACGCCCCGATGTCAGCTCGAAGGCCAAGGTGGAGGCATGGGCATTGTAGGACGCCTTGCCTACCGGCGGCACGCTGGCATCCACGATCACCGAGGTGCGGCGCGCGGAGAGGCGACAAAACCCCATCGCCAGCCCTTCGTAGGCGCGGGCAGGCACCTGTGACGCCGCCAGCGCATGGTCGAGCCAGCCTTCCTGCCCCCGGCCACCCCCATGAAACCGGGCCAGACTGCCGTCGGAGTGTCGCAGCGCCCGCAGGGTGGGTGCGATCCGGTCAAGCGCCGCATGGTGATCGCGCGGCACGCTGCGCCCCGCCTCATGCAGCGCCGCCGCCGCCCAGGCCAGCAATGTGAACACATCCAGCAGCTCCTCCGGGTTCCGGGTCGGCAGCCCCCCCTCGGCGTTGATCTGCGTGTTGCATTCCTGCGCCAGCGCCCGAACCGCCGGATCCGCCAACTCCTCGCAGCCCTTGAGCGCAAGCCCCGCGTAGATCAGCCCCGTCAACGCCTCAAAGCGCGGCAATCCGGGCGAGGCCCCTTTCCATCGCTGCGACAGGAACCAGGTCTGCTGGGACAAGGATCGGTAGAAGGCCTCCGTCCGCTCCTTGTTCTGCCCGCTGAGCAGAAACAGCGCATGGTTGGTCCAGCGGATCACGCGGCGGCCGGTCAGATCCGCCGACCAGCCGGGCCCGCGCCCGCGTCCAAAGGCCTCGATCCAGCCCCAGACCCAATATTGTGCCTTCTGACGTGCCGCCGAATCTCCGACGGCCGCCAGATCATCAAGCCATGTGCAGCCCTGCCGCTCGGCCTCAAAGGCAAAGTCCGGTGCCTCGACATCCCATAGGCCGGTGGTGGTGCTTTCAACCAGATAGCCCGCAAACAGCAGGTTCCCGGCAACCAGCTGACGGCCGCGGGCAAAACTGCCGATGGTCCGCGGCTCGGGTTGCGACACGAATCCGGTCGCAGCAGGCTGATTGCGCGCCTTCCATGCGGTGTAGCGGTTCAACAGTCGCGTTCCACGACTGGCCATTCGATCGTATCTGGACATGCCCTATTGCCTCACACGCCTTGAGCGTTTTGGCCAGAGGATAACGCGCGCTTTACGGTGTGTCATGCGATCTGTGCCCTCAGGGGATCGCTTTGTGGGCTCTGCCCGACCCCGCACAGGCGCCTGCGCGCATGTCATATCTATCGGCCCCCGCGCCCATCATGCCTGCCGTATCTATCGGATCAATCGGCGGCTTTGACGAGCTCTGCCATGTAGAACCCATCCATACCGCCAAGGTCAGGCCAGTAATCCGGCCGCAGCCGCAGCCCGCCCTCCTCGGTCAGCCAGCCCGGCTCGATACCCGGCAGCCTCCCGAGGCCCTGACCGGGACGCGCATCCGGGAACATCTCAAGCGCATCCTCGATCTGACACTCCCCCTCATCGGGCAGCAACGAACAGGTGCAATACACCAGCCGCCCGCCCGGCCTCACCAATGACCAGGCATGGGCAATCATCTGCGCCTGCAGTTCGATCAACTCGCCAAAACCGCTGCCATCCTTGGCCTGCGGCAGATCGGGGTGACGGCGAATGGTGCCCGTCGCGGAACAGGGCGCATCCAGCAAAACAGCGTCATACTGTCCCGTCTGCGCAAGCACATCGCCGACGACAACAGCCGCACTCAGCCCGGTTCGCGCCAGGTTTTCGCGCAGCCGTCCCAAACGCCCCTCCGAGATATCAACCGCCGTCACCTCCGCCCCCGCAGCCGCCAACTGCAGCGTCTTGCCCCCGGGCGCGGCACAGAGGTCGAGCACCCGCTCCCCCGGTTGCGCATTCAACAGCCTGGCAGGCAAGGCCGCCGCCGCATCCTGAACCCACCAGTCGCCCGTGGCATAGCCCGGCAGGGCCGAGACCTGCCCCGCCTCCAGAAGCCGGTAGCTGCCGGTCGGCGTCCAGGCCCCGGCCAGAGCCGACAGATCCGCAGCCGGCCTGGCGGTCAGATCCAGCGGCGCGCCGCGAAAATGGGCCGCCTCGATCGCCAGCATTGCCTCGTTGCCCCAGGCCTGCGCCAGGGGGGACCGCAACCATTTCGGCAAGCGCGGCACCCTCAGCTTGGCCCATTCTGCGGGGCCGTCTTCCGCAACTTTGCGCAAAATCGCGTTCACCAACCCCTTGAGCTGCCCATGGCGACGATGGCGCGCCACCAGATTGACAATGTCATTCACCACCCCGTGTGGCGCACCGCCGGAACACAGCTCGACCGTCCCCAGCCGCAAGGCGTTGCGCACGAACAGCGCCGGCGGCTTGCGCAGATGTTTCTGCAGGATGCGGTCTGCACGCTCCAGGGCACGCAGGGTTTCCAACGCCAGCCGCTGCGCCCGGGCACGATCCGCTGCGGCCAGCGGCTCCAGCACCTGCATCTGACACTCGGCCAGCAACAGCCCCTCTCCCAGGACCTTGTCAAGAAGAGCCACCGCCGCTCTGCGGGCGTCGGTTCCGGATGTCTGGCGATCACTCATACAAAGGCACTCCAATCGGCACTGTGGCTTGTCCAAGGCGGACGCGAGCGTATATCATGGACGCACCATAAAGAAACCCACCAGTTCCCCCGACGGACCCTGCGGAGAAAAACCATGAGCGATACCCAAGACGAGCCCCGCAAGGACGCCCTGCCCGCCGCAGCCCGCCGCGCATTGGCCGAGGCCGAGGCCCGCCGCAAAGCCCGCAGCAGCGACGCGCCGGCCCCACAGGAACTCGGAGGTCGCGACGGCCCCGACCCGGCCCGCTATGGCGATTGGGAAAAAAAGGGCATCGCGATAGACTTCTGAAGCCGCGACACCCGGTCCGTCCCAGCCCCCTGTGTCAGAAGCCCTTTCATCTTTTCGAAAATACCTCCGCCGGAGGCAGCCGCCCCAGAGGGGCGGCCATGTGTCGTCAAAGCCCCAGCACGTCGACCATGTCATAGGCCCCGGGCGCCTTGTCCTGCCCCCAGAGGGCGGCCTTCAGAGCCCCGCGCGCGAAAATGGCCCGGTCGGTCGCCATGTGCCGCAGCACGATACGTTCCCCGGCGGCGGCAAACAAAACGTCATGCTCGCCAACGATGTCACCGCCACGGATCGCTGAAAACCCGATATCGCCCCTGCGACGCGCCCCGGTGATACCGTCGCGCCCCCGGTCCGCCACCTCGGAGAGACCGACTCCGCGCCCTTCCGCAGCCGCCTCGCCCAGCATCAGCGCCGTGCCGGAGGGCGCATCGACCTTGTGATGGTGGTGTGCTTCAATCACCTCGATATCGAAATCCTCATCCAGCGCCGCGGCCACCTTTTTGGTCAGCTGCACCAGCAGATTGACCCCAAGGGACATATTCCCGGCCCGCACGATCACCGCATGGCGCGCTGCCGGTTCCAGCTGCGCGATCTGCTCCTCGGTCATTCCCGTGGTTCCGATCACATGCACCGCGCGCGCCTGGGCGGCGAGTTCGGAAAACGCCAGCGTCGCCTCGGGCGCAGTAAAATCGATCACCGCCTGCGCCTTGGAAAAGGCCTCGAGCGCATCATCGGTCACAACAACCCCCTGCGCCGCGCCCCCCATGGCCACGCCGACATCCTGCCCGACCCAGTCATGGCCTTCGCGCTCCACCGCGGCGACCAGCCGCGCCTTGTCGCTCTCCAGCACTGTCCTGATCAACATCTGCCCCATGCGCCCCGAGGCGCCGGTGATCACGATCCCTGGTTTTTCCGTCATGTTCCCACTCTCCGGTTGGACTATCCGCTGGATTTCTCCTACCCTGTGGGGGACCGCTTGGCAAAGGGCGGGTTTCGGCTTAGATCGGGTCTCATGGCTAAGAACAAATTCCACGACGGCCCCGGTCCGTCCCAACGTCAGCTTCGCGTCGGCGAAGTCATTCGGCGCACCCTGTCGGAAGTGCTGGCGCGTGGCGATGTGCACGACCCGGAACTCAACCGTCTCTCGATCACCGTGGGAGAGGTGCGAATCTCTCCCGACCTTAAAATCGCCACTGCCTATGTGCTGCCGCTCGGCGGCAAGGGCCAGGAGGACGTGCTGCAACTGCTGGCGCGCAACAAACACGAATTGCGCCGCATGATGGGCAAGAAGACCGGCCTGAAATTCACGCCGGACCTGCGGTTCCAGATTGATGGCACCTTCGACCGCATGGATGATACCCGGCGCCTGTTCGATCAGGACGCGGTACGCCGCGACATCGAGGACTGAAAGATGCGGGTCGCGCTGATGCCCGGCCTGTCTCTGGCCTTTTCTCTGTCTCTGGCCCTGTCTTCGGCTCTGTCTTTGGCTCTGGCCCTCTTCGCCTCTTCCGCGCAGGCGGTGGACTGCCGGAACGAGAGCTACGCTGGCAATCGCTATACCCTCTGTGAGGTCGATGCCACCAGCGAAGATCTGCGTCTGTTCCTGCGGGATGCGACCGGCGCGGTGCTGGGGCATTTCTCGACCATTGACCGCGCGCTGGAGACAGAAGGCAAGGTGCTCGCTTTCGCAACAAACGCGGGCATGTACCATACCGACCGCGCGCCGGTCGGGCTCTATCTCGAGGACGGCGTTCAGGAAATGCGTCTGGTGACGACCCCGGGCCCCGGCAATTTCGGACTGCTGCCCAATGGGGTCTTCTGCCTGCGACAGGGGCGCGCCGATGTGATCGAAACGCTGCGTTTCGAGGCCAGCGCCCCCGCCTGCACCGGCGCCACCCAGTCCGGTCCGATGCTGGTGATCGATGGCGCCCTGCATCCCCGGTTCCTGCAGGACAGCAGCTCGCGCTATATCCGCAACGGGGTCGGCACCAGCGCCGACGGCCGCCGTGTGGTATTTGCAATTTCGCGCAATACCGTCAATTTCCATGCCTTTGGCAGCCTGTTCCGCGACCACCTGAAGCTGCCCAACGCGCTGTATTTCGACGGCAATATCTCCCGCCTGCACGCGCCGCAGCTCGGGCGATCCGACGCCGGTTTCATGATGGGGCCCGTGATCGGTGTGGTCGAGGACACAGAGCAGGCAACCACAGACGCGCTGCGGAATTGACAGGCTCCGCATCCTGCGCTACCTCCCGCGCCTCATCCGACATCATTGGGGATCTTCATGGGACGCAAACGCAAGGGACGCGACATTTCCGGCTGGCTGGTGGTGGACAAACCCGCCGGGCTGACCTCGACCGCCGTGGTCAACAAGGTCCGCTGGGCCTTTGACGCCAAGAAGGCCGGTCATGCGGGCACCCTCGACCCCGACGCCACCGGAGTGCTTGCCGTGGCGCTTGGCGAGGCGACCAAGACCGTTCCCTATATCACTGATGCGATGAAGGCCTATACTTTCACCGTCACCCTGGGAGCGGCGACCAACACCGACGATGCCGAGGGCGAGGTCATTGCCACCTCCGAAACCCGCCCCAGCGACGATGAGATAAAGGAAGCGCTCCTTGGGTTCATCGGTGAGATCCAGCAGGTGCCGCCAAAGTTCTCTGCGGTGAAGGTCGACGGCCAGCGCGCCTACAAGCTGGCCCGGGATGGCGAGGATGTCGAACTGGCGGCGCGGCCGCTCTGGGTCGAAGAGCTGGTGATGCTGGACCGCCCTGACGCCGACCACGTGATTCTGGAAATGACCTGCGGCAAGGGGGGCTATGTGCGCTCGATCGCGCGGGATCTGGGCGAGAGGCTCGGCTGTCTTGGCCATGTGCTGAAACTGCGCCGGACCTGGTCCGGGCCCTTCGATGCCGAGGATGGTATCACACTGGAGCAGATCGACAATCTCGCCAAATCTCCCGAGCTGGATCAGTTCCTGCGGCCGCTCGAAGAGGGGCTTGGCGATCTGCCAGAGCTGAAATGCACCGATCAGGGCGCGGTTCGGCTGCGCAATGGCAATCCCGGCATGGTGATCGCCTCTGACGTGGAATACGGCGACGAGGCCTGGGCGTCGCTCAACGGTCAGGCCGTCGCGGTCGGGATCTACAAGGCGGGCGAGCTGCACCCCAGCCGCGTGTTCAATACCGAGTGACGCCGCGCCTCTGGTGCAAAATGTGTTAAGATACTGTAAATGAAAGGGAAACCTTCCTGACCCATTGTTTCGCGCGCGAAACAATGGGTCAGTCATGCTGACCTTTGCGCGGGGCAGCCGACAATTGCACATTGGTTCCGGATCGGTCAGAACGGCGGCATGATCATTCGCCACCACACCAAGGGCGACGCGCCGTCCACCGCAGTCTATTCGGATTGCGAAACCTATCGCTACAGCCTCACCCGCGTCTGGAACCCACAGGGCCCAGGGGTGATGTTTGTGATGCTGAACCCGTCGAAGGCCACAGAAGTCCAGAACGACCCCACCATCGAGCGCTGCGAACGGCGGGCACGGGCGCTTGGGTTCGGGGCATTTCAGGCCACCAATATCTTTGCCTACCGCGCCACGGACCCGCGGGATATGCGCGCCGCCGAGGACCCCGAAGGGCCGGACAACGCATCCCTTCTGCTGCAAGGTCAGGCCTGGGCCGATCGGGTGATCTGTGCCTGGGGCACCCATGGCGCACATCGAAATCAAGGGCCGCGGGTCGCCGCCCGCCTGCGCCAGACTGGTCAGGAATTGTATCACCTCGGCCTCAGCAAGGCGGGCCACCCGAAACACCCGCTCTATATTTCCTATGCGCAACAGCCTCTGCTATGGCGCGCGGCACCGGCAGACACAGGTGGCACAGGAGACAGCGACGGCACGGGCAGCATGGACAGCACGGGCGGCAATTAACCTACGTTCTCCTTTTGTTTTGCCCGCAGGCCGCGATCTGTGCCAAGGTACACGTGGTAAAGTGTCTGTGTATCGAAGTGGACTGTTACAGTGTTGTGGTTGGTGAGTTTTCTGGGAATTGCTGCGGTTGGCGGCGCAATGTTCATCGATCTCGACCCCGAATCGGATGAGGACGGCGACAGCGACACCTCAGCGGACACCGGCAGCACCGGGCCCGTGGCTTCGCTCGATGATCTGCTGGGGGACGGCACCGGGACTGGAGAGGATACAGGCGAGGATACAGGCGACGACACGGGTGACAGCACCGGCGACGGGCCGGAGGGCGAAATGATCGTCGGCACGGATGCTCTTGATCAAATCTCTGGCGGGGCGTTCAACGATACGATTTCCGGTCTGGACGGGGATGACCAAATCAACGGCTACGCCGGTGAGGACAGTCTGGACGGCGGCTCCGGCGATGATGCGCTTTTTGGCGCCGATGGGGCCGATACGCTGACCGGAGGCGATGGGTCGGACAGCCTGCATGGCGAAGACGGGGCCGACTCTCTTGTTGGCGATGCGGGGGAGGATGCGCTTTTGGGTCATTTTGGCGCGGACACGCTTGCGGGCGGCGCGGGGTCAGACACGCTCCACGGGGGCGCGGATGATGATGTTGCGGCGGGCGGCGCAGGCGCGGATGCCGTGCACGGCAATGCCGGGAATGATACCCTCTCTGGCGGCGGCGGGCAGGATGCGTTGTTCGGCGGCACCGGCGACGATGTTGTCAACGGGGCCGACGACGGGGATGTACGCGACTATGTCAACGGGGGAGACGGCAATGACACGCTGATTGCCGGGGCCTCGGATGTCGTCACCGGAGGCGCGGGCGCAGACCGGATCCTGATCGGCGACTGGGCCGCCGAGGGCACCATCGATCTGGTCGACTTTGACGTGAACGAGGACCAGCTGATGCTGATCTACGACCCATCGCAGGGGGCGCCGCAGCTCGATCTCGAAGCCGATCCCGATGCCCCCGGTGAAACAATCCTGCGGCTCAACGGCGCTGAATACCTGCGTCTGACCGGCGCGGACAACCTCTCCGCCGAGGACATCCGCCTGGTCGGATCGGATGCCGACGAGCTTGCCGACCTGCCCCTGACTGCGCCTTTGTGACATCCTGCACGGCCTGTTTCAGCGCGCCGTTTGGGCCTGCCTTGACGGTTTCCGGGGCCAGAGCTGAGGTCGCGTCCGGATTTTCTTTGCAAAACTGCAGCAAATCCCGTAACGACCCCCATCCGCAGGTGGAATCACACGTTGAATGCCACCGGCGGATATCTCCATGGGCCTGTGCTGGACGACATCCCGGCCTGCGCCATTCACATCAACCCTGCAAAGGAGACCCCGATGTCGATCACAGTTGAAGAAAAAAACCGCTTGATGAAAGAATTCGCAACCAAAGAAGGCGACACCGGTTCTCCGGAAGTCCAGGTTGCAATCCTGACCTCGCGTATCAACACGCTGACCGAGCACTTCAAAACCCACAAGAAAGACAACCACGGACGTCGTGGTCTTCTGAAGATGGTTGCACAGCGCCGCAAGCTGCTCGACTACCTGAAGGGCAAAGAAGAGGCCCGCTACAAGGACCTGATCAAGAAGCTGGGCATCCGTCGTTAAGCGACACCCGTATTTCTTGCTGATTCTGCGCCCGTTCCTCTGAGGAGCGGGCGTTTTCCGTTTCCTCTCTGCCGCGCAGGGTTTCGCCTCAGGTCGGACCACAGGCAAAACGGTCCTGAACGCAGAGGTCTTGCGTCTTCTCCGGCTTTGTGTTTGTTATGTTATAACACATCAAAGGAGTCACAGATGCCTGATCCCCGCCTCCCCGTCACCGTGCTTTCCGGGTTTCTCGGTGCGGGCAAGACGACGTTGCTGAACCAGATCCTGAACAATCGGGAGGGCCGCCGGGTGGCCGTCATTGTGAATGACATGTCCGAGGTCAACATTGATGCGGATCTGATCCGCGACGGCGGCGCCGACCTGAGCCAGACTGACGAAACGCTGGTTGAAATGTCCAATGGCTGCATCTGTTGCACCCTGCGCGACGACTTGCTGGCCGAGGTGCGCCAGCTCGCAGAGCAGAAGCGGTTCGACTACCTGTTGATCGAGTCGACCGGAATATCCGAACCGCTGCCCGTCGCGACCACATTCGAATTCCGTGACGAGTCCGGCGACAGCCTGTCAGACGTTGCGCGCCTCGACACGCTGGTGACCGTGGTCGATGCAGTCAATCTGCTCCATGATTTTGCCAGCCATGACCTGCTGGCCGACCGGGGCGAGACGATGGGCGAGGAGGACGAACGCAGGCTGGTGCATCTGCTGACCGACCAGATCGAATTTGCCGACGTGGTGGTGCTGAACAAGGTCAGCCTGGCCTCGCGCGATCAGGCTGACGCCGCCCGGGCCATCATTCGCAGCCTCAATGCGGACGCCCGGATCATTGAAACGGACTATGGCAAAGTCAGCGTGGACAGCATCCTCGACACCGGGCTCTTTGATGTGGAGAAGGCCCATGCCCATCCGATGTGGGCCAAGGAGCTATATGGCTTTGCCGACCATGTGCCGGAAACCGAAGAATACGGCATCTCCTCCTATGTCTACCGCGCGCGTGCCCCTTTTGATCCGCAAAAGATCCATGGGGTTCTGAATGGTGCCTTGCCGGGGGTGATCCGGGCCAAGGGGCATTTCTGGCTCGCGACCCGCCCCGATTGGGTCGCGGAGTTTTCCCTGGCCGGGTCCCTGTCGAGCGTGGCTCCGTTGGGGACCTGGTGGGCCGCCGTGCCGCAAGATCGATGGCCGGTGCAGCAACAGATGACCGATTATCTGATGACCCACTGGGTCGAGCCGTTTGGTGACCGACGGCAGGAGCTGGTTTTCATCGGCGCCGGCATCGATTGGCCAACATTGAAAGCGGCGCTGGACAGGTGCCTGCTGCCGGACGCCTCGGTCGCGACATTGCCGCAATATGAAACCCTGCCGGATCCCTTCCCGCTGTGGCGGCGGACTTCCCCGACGGATCCGCAGACGGTATGAGCCCGGAGATGCGCAAGCGGACAGGCAATCGGGATGGCAAGCGAACAGACAAGCGGGATGACAATCGCGGCGCCGTCCCGCTGAAGACACGTCGGCGTCAGGAGGATCCGATGGCGGCCTATGACCGGTTGCCCGCGCCCCTGCGGGCCTGGATGCGATCGGCGGCCCTGCCGTGGTCCGCACAGTCCTGTCACCGCATCTGGTCAGCCGCGCGCCGTGCGGGGCTCTCCCTTGACGCCCGGCTGGCGCGGCTGGATGCGGCCGAGCAGAAAACCCTGCGGCAGGCTCCCGGACTTGGGTCCTCAAATGGCCGATTCTGTGGAAAAACTAACGTTTGCGAGCGCAGAAAATGACGCCTCAAACAGCGCGCGAGCGCCTTTCCGATCAGGCTTTGTGCATTTGCTGCGGTGCAGGAAAGATCTTGGCCAGTTTGCGGAGGTTCTGGGCGGTTGCGGCGAGTAGGAATTCGTCATTTGCACCGCATGGCCCTCGTAATCTGAGGCGTCCGAGCCCGAGGATGCGTTTGAGATGAGCGAAGAGCATTTCGACCTTCTTCCGCAGCCGCATTGAGACGGCGTATTGCTTTGTCTTTGCGATATCGCGGGCGACTTGGCGGGCGTCTTCATGTTCTTCGCGGGTGATCTTGCGCGCATCGGCGTTCGGGCAGCACTTCATCTTTGATGGGCAGGCTTGGCAGGTGTGTTTTAACGCTTGA
>MPDC01000024.1 GCA_001874255.1 Alphaproteobacteria bacterium MedPE-SWcel | reverse complement strand
TCCTTTGCGACACGATACGTGGTCAAAGGAGCGGCACAATCCCGCGACAGGTCCATAGTGCTGTGAGGTGCCCGAAGGGATCGCAGCGGAAGCGGGTCATAGACCCAAATCGCGCCAGAATCTCTAATGGTTCAATTATTGCAAAGCTGACCATGTTGGTGGTGTCAGGCGACGCAGCCAGCTTATGGTTTTGGTCGTACACATTTTGGTCACTTTGGACAGTTCGCGGGCTGGATTCGCATGCCTCGCTGCTCACCTAAACCGACAAAAGTAGGGCGCTGGCGCAACAAGGTTACAAAAACATACCCCTTCTCTCTTCTGAGGTGCCACACACTTGCCTTGAAACCTTGACTGCTTACACTCTGCGCTGGGAATTTTAGGAGGAGAATTATATGCCTACGGTCGGACTATCTAAGCCAAGTGCCTCGACACCAATCGCTGACGCTGTCCATGGAACAATTGACCTAACTATTTTCGACCGCGAATTAGTTGACCATAGGTACTTCCAAAGACTCCACTTCGTTCTACAAAATTCCGTGAACTACGTCGCTTTTCCTAGCAATAAGAACACTAGGTTCCCACATTCTTTAGGTGTCGCTCACCTCAGCAGTCAGATGTTCTCTTCAGCTCTATCAAATGCTAGTACTCGCACGTTGGAGCGCTTCCTAACAGATGCAGCGGATTTTATCATAAAACTGCATGGCACCTTAACAAAAACAGATAAAACTGGACTAATTCCAAATTCTGATAATAGCACCTGGTCAACAGAATACGAAATAGGACACCAAGCGACGATTAAAGGAAAGTCTCGATTTCTGCACAACCCCATGCCCGAAAACGCAGGGTTAAGAACGATATCAACAGACGATCTTTTTGGATCTGGCGAGCAAAAAATTCCAGCCGGATTTATTATTGATTCAATATGGCAAGCAATCAGACTCTATGGCCTCGTTCATGACATCGGGCATTTGCCCATGAGTCATGCATTTGAAAATGCGATCAAAAATCTTCCGGATACATTAAGAAGCCTAGGTGCCAATCAAGATTTGGTAAGTCATGCACGCGACCTTTCGATTAAGCGCAGAGATGACTTCACGGGACTGGAAGATGGAGGTCAAAGTAAAGATTACTTCCGAAACTTCGCCACATTACTAGATGTCTCCGAAGAGGCCGTTCAATCTGTCTCAAAGAGCAAAGATCTTCATGAAACAAGAGGCATTTCCTTATATAATATCTTCATCTCACGCTACTCCGAACCTGCTGCAAATTTCAATCAAGCCGAGCAGCAGCAAATAAACAAATACGGCCTTTTATTGCACCATTTGTCGTTATCAATAATATTATCATCCTCCATCTCCCCTGACGAAAGCGAAAGGGCGCACGGTGAAGCAAAAAAACCACTTCACAAGCATTCGTTTTTGTTTGCAGTGCGCCAATTAGTTGATGGTGAGGTTGACGGAGATCGCATTGACTACACGATTAGAGATAGCTTGGAGGCAGGGTTAAAGACTGGTCTTTTCGACTGTGAAAAGATAAGCAAATTTTCACTTCTCGTATCCAATGATGATGAATCTCTCTTCTCATTTGGATTCTTTCATCGCGCCACAGATTCCTTAGAGCAATTCTTTGAATCGAGATATCAATCTTACAAATATCAGATATTCAACAGAACATCTTTTAGGTCAAACAAGTGTGTTGAAGAGTTAATATCATCACTGCTCGCCTTCGCATTTATTTACCCCGAAACAGAACTTGCAGATGCCATAGAGCGCTATGGATACATAAAAAGAGATCCAGATGGAAATATTTTGGACCTGATCCCAGCGGCTTCTGGGCCCGTTGAAAAGATAGATGATGCAACACTGAGGTCTCTCTTATTTGAACTGAAGGAATACACCAGCAAAAAAGAGGCCGAAGAGTTGTTGAAAAGTAGAGAAGATGGAAGCTTCGAGGCATCGCAGCTCATACGATACCTTGCAGACATAGTTCTGTTCCGGGATTTTTCTAAAATAGTTACGCTATTTAAAGACAATAGTCTTAAAAAAGTTGTGGAAAAAAGCATAAAGACTGATGTTGACACAAATAGAATTAAGAAACTTGCAGTACACTTGCTTCGATATTCTGAGGAAACAGTCCACGAGCTGCGCAAACGAGTTTGGAGTAAAAGCCTAAACGAGTTGGGTCATCCCGTCGTCATCTTTTGGGCCACTAGTGGCGCAAAAGTATACAACGCCAAACTTAAAGGCAGTAACGGAAAATACGAGATGAACCGTACGTTTGAAGAAGAGACATGGATCGTGAGTGCCGAAGGGGACAATAGTAGAGTTGCGGCAGTCTCTCCAGCTCTACAGTCTATGGCAGGGCGTGAGCGGGATGACAGACTGTCATTTGTTTTTGCTGTGGGTCGCGATATGAAATCGCAAAACTCAAAAGAAAGATCCATTGCCGAGAATGAAGCAAAAGACATCATTCGGAAGAAATATGAAGAAACCACGAAAGGAAAATAAAATGTGTACCGACTTCACAATACAAAGACACTTACTTTTGAAAACTTTAGTTAAGTACAGTGATGGCGCGTTAAAAGCCGAAATTCGAAAGGATATGGAACGCGAATCTGAACTTATGTATGGCAGCATAAATTTTGCC
This sequence comes from Alphaproteobacteria bacterium MedPE-SWcel, assembly GCA_001874255.1. Classification (GTDB taxonomy): domain Bacteria; phylum Pseudomonadota; class Alphaproteobacteria; order Rhodobacterales; family Rhodobacteraceae; genus Epibacterium. Next base: position 62,372 of record MPDC01000024.1, on the reverse strand, counting down.
AAATCACCTGAAACGCTTGATGCGCTATTTAATAGATGTGTTCTGGATGGATTTGTCGGGAAGACTTCTTCCTTCGAATGGAAAATCACCAAAGATGGGAAAGAAGCCATTGAATACATGGAGAGAAACCTATTGCCAAAACTAGAAGCTATGTAAAATCTCATTTTGGAATTCACCTTTATTTGCCCACAGTGAAGTGATCGCTCATTCTGAGTGAGCATTACTAATTCGTAACGAAACAGTGCAAGCTAGGCATTATTGGTGATTAGTGCAAAGTAACCGTAGTGATGCTGCAACTTGCAGTTTCTGGGACGATCTTCGCGGTCGTCCAGTGTGTCTATATTGCTCCTCAGCAATGAAACCAGCACAAGTGATTGAATATGGGTCAAATCAATCAAAGTGTGATCGAAGTCATCGCTGGTGAAGCATTCTATGCTGGCGTCACTCGCAGTGGGGCGCAGCACATCATTCAGATCAGTGAAGGTTTGGTTGAACGCATTGAGGCCCTCTGGGCTGACGCCGTTCATGATGAAACCTTTTCCGCAGGTATTGGTATCCCGTTTTCGTCTGAGCCTGAGCAGATGGCCTACAACTCTCTCGTTTGGCTGTTCTTGCATGAGTTTCAACATATTGAGCTGAACCACTTCGACTTGCTCGGTGATTTTCAAATCTCAGAAACCCCTAATACACCTGCCTTTGGGATTGCCAGACGTGCAGATCGCCAGCTTGGTCCTATGCTCAAATTACCTGTGGATATGCGGGCTGAGACACCGCAATGTCTTGAGTTACAAGCTGATCATGATGCGGCGGATCTGTTACTTGAGGCTTACTCAACAGAGGGTTGGGAGGACCTGCGATGCAAGATCACGGCAATTTCTGGGATGATGATGCTCATTGAGCGTGCGGATGCCAAGTACAACGAGGAGAGTTTGACACATCCAAAAGCTGCAACACGTATCTTTCAGCTATTGGGACATGTCACTGAGATGCCGTTGATCCGCGCGCAAGTGAAGGCCAAGCAGGCTGGAGCCAAAGCCGTTGATCCTGATGACATCCCATCAGCCGATGAAATCCAAGCCTTTGGGCGTGCGGTGACGTTGCCTTGCTTCTTTGACGCAGTGAATCTCGCGCGTGTGGTTGAGGCGGATACGATCCGGGCCGATTTGGGTGATCCGGCTGATTTCTTTCAAGATATCGCCACTGCCAAGCTTGCTGCCTCTGATCAATTATCTCAGCTTAAAACCTCTGGGGCGAGGGAATGGGCGAAGCTTGTATTGATCAATGACCGCCTCAAACCTTTTCAGGCTGGGCAGTAAGGGGCTATGCAATGATCAGTGTCTTGGTTTGGTAGACTGTGAGCGGGTGTTCTTCGGCGTAAGTGATGAGGCTTGATTGATCCCGCAGAGGTTTAGGCCCAAAGCAGAGTACAAAAACAAAGCGATGCTCACCTGTATCGTCATATTCTGCTAGTGGTATGATCGCGCCATCCCCATCACAGGGTAGTAGGCTAACACCTTCGGGCATGCGGACTCGCAGGTCACACTCATTCTGACCTAAAGGCAGCGGATGCCATTTGTTTTGATAGCCCTCAAAGGCCAGAACATAGGCCGGAGCAGATGATTGAAGCTCAAATAGAAACTCTTGCCCGATGCGAAATATTGGAATGCCATCGGCGGGTGGGTCACGCCGCGCAAGACCAAATTCTGCGGCAGGCTTAGCAGTCACGCCACCTTCGACAGTGTGTTTGGTGAGGAAGGTCTCCCAATTTGAGACACGACGATATTGAAACAGGTACGGGGTGATCTGCTGAGCGAGATCGAAATGCTCTTTGGCCAGCCATTCATGGATGAGCATGGCGCGCTCTTTTGCAATGCGGCCCCGTCGAAAATTTCTGAGCGCATCTTCTGCATGGCTCATTGGGGACTTTTGAGCCTGTTCAAGAAGCGTTTCAAACTGGATGCCGCTTTGTCGCGATACCTCTCGTAAAATCTGATAGAGGGCCTTGGTCGGCTCTTCTCGGTCTCTCACTGATGTGTTTAGCCAATCGAACTCTGACGCATCGCCCATCATGCACCCTGATCCTATTACCCGGTTTTGCACTGGTACTACCCTTAGCAGCTAAAATCTCAGCAAGGTATCTCCTTATCATCAAGAGATTTTTTACAAAAACCTCTTGGGAGATCGCCGGGTTTGCGGTATGGTGTTCTATATTTGTTCTCATTGTGCCTTTTGCACAGAGATAGACCCAATCCCAACATACCCGGCCCCGGAGAAAGGAGAAGCCTGCCATGTGCCACCTCAAAGACGCTGATGCGTCTCGTCCAACCCTATCTATCGATTGGGATGCCTATCTTCCATATCTTGAGAATGAGGATATTCCAGAAGAGCAAAAGCGTGAGCTGATCAAAACCCTCTGGGCCATTATGGTTGGTTTTGTTGACCTTGGCTTCGGCTTGCACCCTGTCCAACAGGTCTGTGGAGAACAGGAGAAAGCTTTGGCTGATGCCATTGCTGATATGGTATCCTGTGATCACCCCAAACACATACAAGACAGCCAGACGGTCATCCCAGAGAGTGCCGCCGCGAGAAAGGAGTCCCGATGAAAGATACGCAGCAAAACAAACAAGCCATCATCTATTGCAGGGTCTCATCGCGCGCGCAGGAGGCTGACGGGCATGGGTTGCAGTCTCAAGAGACACGATGTCGGGAATATGCCGTGAGCAAGGGCTATCATGTGGCTGCGGTCTTCCCAGATACCTTCACAGGCGGGGGGGATTTTATGAAGCGCCCTGGTATGGTGGCTTTACTGTCATTCTTGGATGCGCAACCCGATACCCGCTTTGTGGTGATCTTTGATGATCTGAAACGATTTGCTCGCGACACGCGCTTCCATCTCGATCTGAGGGAAGCCTTCCGCAAACGCAAAGCTGAAATCGAATGCCTGAACTTCAAGTTTGAAGACACGCCAGAAGGCGAGTTTATCGAAACCATTATGGCCGCCCAAGGTGCCTTGGAGCGTAAACAAAACGGGCGTCAGGTCTCTCAGAAAATGAAAGCCCGCATGCAGTCGGGATATTGGGTGCATAATGCGCCCACTGGATATCGCTACAAGACGATCAAAGGGCACGGGAAGCTTCTGATCCCGGATGAGCCACTGGCGAGCTTGGTCAAGGAAGGTTTGGAGGGGTTTGCCTCCGGTCGGTTCCAGACACAAGTTGAGGTCAAACGCTTCTTTGAAACGTGTCCGGATTTTCCACGCAACAAGCATGGCCAGATCATCCAGCAACGGATTTCTGATATGCTGTCGCAGCCTCTATATGCTGGGTATATTTGTAGTGAAACTTACGGCCTGAGTTTTCTCAAGGGGCAGCATGAACCGCTGATCTCACTCAAGACATTCGATAAGATCCAGAAGGCGCGTCGTGAGACGGCCTATGCGCCCGCTCGCAAAGATATCGGAGAGGATTTCGCGCTTCGTGGTTTTGTGACCTGTGGGGATTGTTGTGTGCCTTTGCGCTCCTCTTGGGCTAAGGGGAAGTACAAACGCTATCCCTATTATCTCTGCCAGACCAAAGGCTGTCCAAGCTATGGCAAGTCGATCCCGCGTGATCGCTTGGAGGCTGATTTTGGTGAGGTTGTGAAAACGCTACAGCCGAGCGCTTCGCTGTTTGCGTTGGCAAAGGTGATGTTCCAACACGCATGGCAAGCGCGCCTGTCTCAGGCGGAGGAGGCAGTTGCCTCTGCCAAGCGGCAAATCACCCAAATTGAAACACAGATTGAATCACTGTTGGGTCGGATCATGGCCACGAGCAATGATACAGTGATTGGAGCCTATGAGGCCAAGATTGCTGGCCTCGAAAAAGACAAGCTTCGCTTGATGGAAAATGCCCAAAATGGGGTGCCAGCAGCGGGGAGGCTAGAAGACATGCTAGAACTCTCTCTCAAGTTCCTCTCAAGTCCTTGGAAACTATGGGAAAGTGGCGATATGACACTACGCAGAACACTGCTTAGATTGGCCTTTACGGACCGGATTGCGTATCATCGAAATGCGGGAGCTAGAACACCGTCCATAGCCTTACCATTCAAGGCTTTAGGGGTGTTTCAACAGAGGCAGTTGAAAAATGGTGCGGTCGAGAAGACTCGAACTTCCACGGGTGTTACCCCACAGCGACCTCAACGCTGCGCGTCTACCAATTCCGCCACGACCGCACTGTCTATGACTTGGTGAAGGGGCGTATAGACCAGCCTATCAGCTATGTGAAGGGGCAAAACGCACAATCTTGATGTTTTCCCACTGGCGGCAATCAGGCGCTCCGATACGGTTGCATGGAGCGCCAAAGCCATTGCTGGAGCGTTCATTCTTGCCCGGATCGCACAAGGCCTAATCGACAGAAGCCGCCGCCACATTGGCATGGCGGAACTCTCCGGTGAGCACCCGATCGGCGGCAATGCTCGCGCCCCTGAGAAATCTCGTCTCGCCGACGTTCACCACCGCACATCCGCAGGCGACAGGTTGTTTCGGCGGACCACTTCGAATCCGTGGCTCGCGCAACAGAATACGATCTCATTGCTCAGGTCGATCTGGGCCGCAAAACGCGACACGGCGCAGTTGATCTCGCGCCGGTCGGCTTCACAGAGCTTGATCAACTCAAGCTCGATTCCCAAGAGCGGATTGTTGACCGCCAGTACGTCAGTTCGAGTCTTGAGCGGGTTCGACACCGACGGTCATCACCCGGCGGCGCAACGGTACAAGCTCGCCCTGCGGCTGTTTCGCCGAAGGCGCGGCAAACACGCCGGCCTGGCTCTGCGTCGTCGCCGTGGGCTGCTGCAATGCAGCGACCTGCCCCTGCTGGGGCAATGCAACGACCTGCCCCTGCTGGGGCAATGGCTGAGGAACCACGCCAACAGCACCGCCGCCCGCCGCCGCCTGAGGGCGATAGGCCTGAGGCACCATTTGCGGAGCGGCATAGGTCAGCTGTTGCTGCCCCTGCTGAACCATCAGTTGCTGGCCCTGAGGCACATAGGCCTGCGGCTGACCAGTCTTGGCATATACCATACCCTGACCCTGTTGTGGGACGCCCCCCTGCTGCCCCGGTACGGCAACGGCGCCATTCGGGACGCCATATTGCACCGCCCCGAGCGGCTGCTGCCCGGCATATTGCAGCATCTGCTGTTGCTGCATCTGTTGCTGCAAGGCGAGGCGTTCCTGCATGTAGACCCGAAGCAGGCCCCGCGTGCCATCCGGGTGCCCCATCGCCTGCTGCGTGGCGAGTGGTCCGCTGGCAATGGCGCGCTGGTAGGAGGACGTCAGGAAATCAAACTCGAGGTCACTCAGCGCGCCGGTTGATGGATAGCCGATGTAGGCCTGATATTGCGAGATTGCGGTTTTCGACTTGCGGCCCAACTGCCCATCCACAGTGCCCGCGTTAAATCCGAAGTAGTTCAGCGAACTTTGGATCTGTCGGCCCTGATTGGTCGAAGGCAATCGCGACCGGGTCCGCTTGCTCTTGTTGACCTCATTCATGAAGACGCCACCGATGATGCCGCCAACAAGCGCCGCGCCGAGGTCTCCGGCCACCGCGGCTCCGGCAGAGCTGGTGAAAACGGATGCGACCAAAGCGGCTTTGATGAATTTAGATGCCATTGAATTAAACCCTGTACTGCAACTATGTGAATAGTAGGAATCAAAAAATAGTATGAGCGACAGTCGGAAAATCGCGAGTCATCCGTTCGGACAAATAAAATCAATCATGACAGAAAGTATCCCTATCGTGGACTGGATCACCTCAGACACACTGGTTCCATACCCGGAAGCCACCGCATTCATGGAGGCCCGCGCCGAAGCAATCGCCCGTGGCGACGCAAACGAATGCATTTGGCTGCTGGAACATCCGCCGCTTTATACCGCCGGCACGTCGGCGCGGAGCTCTGACCTGACGGACCCGGACCGCTTTCCCGTCTATACGAGCAAACGCGGCGGGCAATATACCTATCACGGTCCCGGTCAGCGCGTCGTCTATGTCATGCTCGATGTCGCGCGGCGCGGCAAGGACGTGCGCTGTTTTGTCCGCCAGCTGGAACGCTGGGTCATCCTCGCGCTCGAGCAATTCAACGTCACCGGCCATATCCGCGACGGGCGCGTCGGTGTCTGGGTCGAACAGCCGGACAAACCTCATACCGCCAGTGGCGCGCTCTCCGAGGACAAGATCGCAGCGATCGGCATTCGCCTCCGCAAATGGGTGAGCTTTCACGGCATTTCCATCAACGTCGAACCCGACCTCAGCCATTTTGGCGGCATCGTCCCCTGCGGCATCACCGAACACGGGGTCACCAGCCTGGTCGATCTCGGCCTTCCGGTGACCATGGCCGACGTGGATGTCGCGCTGAAGCGCACCTTTGATATCGCCTTCGCCCCCGAGGCCTCACCGACCTGCACAGGGGCGTAGCGCATCAAGCCCAGACGGGATGCATGCGGGGCCCCGCGGGCCCCACCGGACCACCACTGGGTGCGCGCCGTCCTACCCTGGGAACCCCGTCAGAGAGCGGCGCGGATTTTTTCGGCCTGCGTCGCAATCGCGGCCATATCCCCCATCACGCCCGGCGCCCGCAGCCCGACGCCCTCGTAGCGGGGCAGAATATGAAAGTGCAGGTGAAACACCTCCTGCCCGCCGGCGGCCTCGTTGAACTGCTGAATGGTGACACCGTCCGCTGAAAAAGCCGCTTTCGCCGCCACGGCCAGGGTTTTCACCGTGCGGATCACCGTCTCGAGCTGGGCCGGCGACGCGTCCAGAACATTGCGGCAGGGGGTCTTGGGGATCACCAGGAGATGCCCGTCCGACCGCGGCATAATGTCCATGAACGCCAGCGTGTCGCTATCTTCATACACGCGCGTGGAAGGGATTTCTCCGCGTAGAATCTTCGCAAATACATTGTCGGGATCATAGGCCTGCATTGTCGCGCGTCTCCGTTTTTGGCTTCCTCCCCGAGGTCTTACAGGCCCGGTGCCCCCGGTCAAGCCACCTGCGTCAGCGGCAGGCCCCCCATCGCGCCCCGCACCGCGCAAAGCCTCCGCGCACGTAAATCTGGCGAAAAACTCAAGTGGCCGCGACAATTATTCTTTATCCATATCGAACTCGACCATTGAAGGGTAAGGATTGCCACTCTAAAACCAAACCGAGATCAGGACCGCCGGGAATCCCCCGTGCGGCCACTGAAGAGTATCAACAGGAGGCACCCAAATGGCAGACGCAGCCATTCAAGGTCACGGCCACGAGGACGAGCGGAGTTTCTTTACCCGCTGGTTCATGAGCACGAACCACAAGGATATCGGTATCCTTTACCTTATCGTTTCGGCGCTCACGGGCTTCATTTCCGTCGCATTCACCGTCTACATGCGACTGGAACTGATGGATCCCGGCGTTCAATACATGTGTCAGGAAGGCTTCATGGCCGATCCCTGCACCCCGAACGGCCATCTCTGGAACGTCCTGATCACCGGACACGGTATCCTGATGATGTTCTTCGTCGTCATCCCGGCGCTGTTCGGTGGTTTCGGCAACTACTTCATGCCCCTGCAGATCGGCGCGCCGGACATGGCGTTCCCGCGGATGAACAACCTGTCGTTCTGGATGTATGTCGCAGGCACCGCCCTTGCGGTCTGCTCCGTGTTCTCTCCGGGCGGCAACGGCCAGCTCGGCTCCGGTGTGGGCTGGGTGCTGTACCCGCCGCTCTCGGTCAAGGAAGGCGGCTATTCGATGGATCTGGCGATCTTCGCCGTACACGTCTCGGGCGCCTCCTCGATCCTTGGCGCCATCAACATGATCACCACCTTCCTGAACATGCGCGCGCCGGGCATGACCCTGTTCAAAGTGCCGCTGTTCAGCTGGTCGATCTTCGTCACATCGTGGTTGATCCTGCTGTCCCTGCCGGTTCTGGCGGGCGCGATCACCATGCTGCTGATGGACCGCAACTTCGGCTTCACCTTCTTCGATCCCGCAGGCGGTGGCGATCCGATCCTCTACCAGCATATCCTGTGGTTCTTCGGGCACCCTGAAGTCTACATCGTGATCCTGCCGGGCTTTGGTATCATCTCCCATGTGATCGCAACCTTCTCGCGCAAGCCGGTGTTTGGCTACCTGCCGATGGTCTGGGCGATCATCGCGATCGGCGTACTGGGCTTCGTCGTCTGGGCGCACCACATGTACACGGTCGGCATGTCGCTGAACCAACAGGCCTACTTCATGCTGGCCACCATGGTCATTGCGGTTCCGACAGGGGTCAAGGTGTTCTCCTGGATTGCCACCATGTGGGGCGGTTCCATCGAATTCAAAGCTCCGATGCTGTTCGCCTTTGGCTTCCTGTTCCTGTTCACCGTCGGCGGCGTAACCGGTGTGGTGCTGTCGCAGGCTGCCGTGGACCGCGCCTATCACGACACCTACTATGTGGTTGCACACTTCCACTATGTGATGTCGCTTGGTGCCGTATTTGCGATCTTTGCCGGGGTCTATTTCTACTTCGGCAAGATGACCGGCCGTCAGTACTCCGAGCTGGGCGCCCAGATTCATTTCTGGATGTTCTTCATCGGCGCAAACATCACTTTCTTCCCACAGCACTTCCTGGGACGTCAGGGCATGCCGCGCCGTTACATCGACTACCCCGAGGGCTTTGCCTACTGGAACAAGATCTCGTCCTATGGCGCGTTCCTGTCCTTCGCCTCGTTCATCCTGTTCTTCGGTGTCGTGATCTATTCGCTGCTGCGCGGCGCGCGGATCACCCAGAACAACTACTGGAACGAATACGCCGATACGCTGGAGTGGACCCTGCCGTCTCCGCCGCCGGAACATACCTTCGAAATCCTGCCCAAGCAGGAAGACTGGGACAAAGGCCACGCACACTGAAGCACCGCCTGACCTGAGAGGAAGACGCCCCGGAGCCCTGTCGCTCCGGGGCGTTTTTTGTTTTCCCTCACCGCAGGTTTGCGCGCATCCGCTTTCCCGGCGGACAGGTCTCGACTTCCAACAGAGGAGACGTAGACTGACGCCATGCCCTATGACTGGACCCGCCCCCCCAGCGACAGCGATGGCGAGCTGCACCTGTGGCCACATCAGTCGCTTCCGCCCAAAGGCTATGTGCGCTTTCTGGGCGCGACGGCCGTGCTGCTCACGGTGCCATTACTGCCCCTGATCGGAAGCCCGGTGTTCTGGGGGGTCATTCCCTTTCTGGCGCTGGCTCTCTTCGGGGTGAAATTCGCGCTGGACCAAAACCGGCGCAACGCCCAGTTGCTGGAAATTCTGAAACTCACGCCGGAAAATGCCGAACTCACCCGCCGCGATGGCCGCGGTCAGGAACAGCGTTGGTCCTGCAACCGGCATTGGACAAAGGTCACGCTGCACGCCGAAACCGGTCCGGTTCCGAATTACGTCACCCTGCGCGGCACCGGACGGGAAGTTGAAATCGGCGCATTCCTGTCGGAAGACGAACGCAAGGCCCTCTATGATGATCTGGTGCGCGCCCTGTCCCCATAGCCATGTTTCCCCGCCAGGATAGTTCGAATCAAAATACCCCGACCTCCTGACGAGCCCGGGGTATATTTCATCTTTTGATAAATACCTGCGCCGCAGGCCGGGCGCGTCCGCGCCCCGCTTTTGCTGACGGCAAAAGCCCTCTGATCACCCTGTGATCAGCAACCGCCAGCCGTACAAAGCTGATCCTTGACCATGGGTCCGACTTTGCCAAAATCCATTTGACCGGTGTATTTTGCTTTCAGCGCACCCATCACCTTGCCCATATCCCGAATCGACTCGGCACCGGTCTCATCCACCGCGACCTTGACCGCATCGGAGACCTCGTCATCCGACAACTGCTTCGGCAAAAACTCTTCTATTATACCGATTTCCGCCATTTCACGCTCCGCCAGATCCAGCCGTCCGCCCTCTTCATAGGCGCGCGCGCTTTCCTGACGTTGCTTGGTCATCTTGCTCAGGATGGCCAGGATATCACCGTCCCCGATGCTCCCCTCTTCGCCATCACCCCGAGCCGCGATTTCGCGATCCTTGATGGCCGCATTGATCAGGCGAAGTGTACACAGACGTGCAGTCGCCTTGTCCTTCATCGCCTGTTTGAGGGCCAGATTGACCCGATCTCGCGTATCCATGTGCTCTCTTCGTTCATTTGGAACAAGAAGGCGCAGTATTAATCAAATCCTGTGTGGTTTTCAAGCACCCCTCTCTCCCGGCCTCACATCCCCAAGGTCAACTCCGCCACAGATGTTGACTTCTAATCCCGACCGAACCCCGTAGCGCCCGTTCTACGCTTGACCCCGGGCGGTGCGGCTCCTATTGATGCGCGAATTTTGCCCGCATGGAGATCCGAGTCATGGTCGATACCGTTTCGCCGAAGCCAACCGCCTGCCTGGCCCTCGCGGATGGCACCGTATTCTATGGGCACGGATTTGGAGCAACCGGCCGATGCGTGGCCGAGCTGTGCTTCAACACCGCCATGACCGGCTATCAGGAAATCATGACCGATCCCTCCTACGCCGGTCAGGTCGTCACATTCACCTTCCCCCATATCGGCAATACCGGTGTCACCCCCGAGGATGACGAAACCGCAGAGCCGGTCGCGGCGGGCATGGTCGTGAAATGGGACCCGACACTGGCGTCAAACTGGCGTGCAACCGAAGAGTTGCAATCCTGGCTCGCCCGGACCGGACGGATCGCCATTGGCGGCATCGATACCCGCCGCCTGACCCGGGCGATCCGGCAGCAGGGTGCGCCTCATGTTGCCCTTGAACACAATCCCGATGGCGTCTTTGACATCGAGGCATTGGTGGCCGAGGCCCGCGCCTGGCCGGGTCTCGAAGGCATGGATCTGGCCAAAGACGTGACCTGCGCCCAAAGCTATCGCTGGGATGAAATGCGCTGGGCCTGGCCCGAAGGCTACACCCGGCAGACGGCGCCAAAACACAAGGTCGTCGCGATCGACTATGGCGCCAAACGCAATATCCTGCGCTGTCTGGCCTCGGCCGGATGCGATGTCACGGTTCTGCCCGCCTCCGCATCGTCAGAAGAGGTTCTGGCGCATGCTCCGGACGGGATCTTCCTGTCGAACGGGCCGGGGGATCCGGCAGCAACAGGCAGCTACGCCGTGCCCATGATCAAGGATATTCTCGACAAGACCGACCTGCCGGTCTTCGGCATCTGCCTTGGCCACCAGATTCTGGCGCTGGCGCTCGGGGCAAAGACCATCAAGATGAACCACGGCCACCATGGCGCCAATCATCCGGTCAAGGAAAACGGCACCGGCAAGGTCGAGATCACCTCGATGAACCACGGGTTCGCGGTGGATGCCCAATCCCTGCCCGAGGGCGTCGAAGAGACCCATGTCTCGCTCTTTGACGGATCCAACTGCGGCATTCGCATGGTGGGGCGCCCGGTGTATTCCGTACAGCACCACCCCGAAGCCAGCCCCGGCCCCCAGGACAGTTTCTATCTGTTCGAGCGTTTCGCCGAAGCCATGGCAGCCCGCAAGACCTGATCCCCGGCCCGGCGCCCCTCGCGCCGGGCCCCTCATGCGTTGCTGTCGAGACCAGGTCCAACTAATCACGCAGCTTTAACTTTGTGCTTTTTTCAGAGCCTGTTAGCCATGTCGAATGGGCAAAGACCAGGTAGAACTCCACAGGCATAGCCGCGTCCTTTTTCGCCGCCCGGATCGCGCAGCCGCGGGCCGCATCCCCCGTGAAAAGGCTGCCGTCTTCGACCTCAATCACGATCACCTGAACAATATCGCCCGCCTCGAAGCGCTTCGTCCTGCCCCGACGCGAATTGCCGCCGCCCACAGACCCGACCCGGAACTCCTGGCCCTGCGCCCCGCCCGCTTCTGGCTCCGTCATCAGGCCGTCCCTCTGGACAAGCTGGGACGGACGGTCCTGCTGCTGATGGCGAACCCGTCCCAAGCGCCGTCGCTCCTGCGCGATTTGTCCGCCACCTTTGACGACGTGATCCCCGTACCGGCGCCCGCGGCCGGCATCGAGGCCAGCCTGACCCAGCATTTCAGCGAACCCTTGACGCAGGCCGCCGCACAAAGCGTGCCGAGCTCCCTGAGCTGTCGCAGCTTTGACGCCCGTGGTGCCAGAGCCCCTGCGATCTGCGTCATCGCGGTCGTTTTGCTCTGTACCCTGCTTGCGCCGGGCCAGACGCTCTCTGTATTTGCCGCCCTGTCGCTCGTGTCGCTCCTGCTCTTCACCGGGCTTCGGATGACCGGGCTGATCGCGGCCATGCGCGCCGGGCCGGCCCCACGACCGCAGGACAATCAGCACCATGATACACCTCTGATTTCGGTGATGGTGCCCCTGTACCGCGAAGCCGAAATCGGACGCCACCTTCTGCGCCGCCTCTGCCAGCTGACCTACCCCCGCGACCGGATGGAAGTCCTGCTGGTTCTCGAAGCCGATGATGACGTGACCCGCGCCGCAGTCAAATGTGCCGATCTGCCGGACTCGTTCCGCGTGGTCGAAGTGCCCCGGGATGGCCCGCTGACCACGAAACCCCGCGCCATGAACTATGCGCTGAACTTCTGCCATGGCGATATCATCGGAATTTGGGATGCCGAGGATGCGCCGGAGGCCAACCAGCTCGAGGTCGTGGCCAGCGCCTTTGAGACGGCGCCGCCGGATGTTGCCTGCCTGCAGGGGGTCCTCGATTTCTACAACCCTTCCCGAAACTGGATTTCCCGCTGTTTCACGCTGGAATACGCCGGCTGGTTCCGGGTTCTGCTACAGGGAATTGCAGGCCTGCGGCTGGTGGTGCCCCTCGGCGGCACCACGCTGTTCATACGGCGCAGCGCTCTGGAACACCTTGGTGCCTGGGATGCCCATAACGTCACCGAGGACGCGGATCTGGGGGTCCGTCTGGCCCGCGCAGGCTATCGCACCGACATGTTGCCGACCGCGACCTACGAAGAGGCCAACAGCCGGATTCTGCCCTGGATCAAGCAACGCTCCCGCTGGCTCAAGGGGTTCATGATGACCTATCTGGTGCATATGCGCGCGCCGGGGCGGTTGCTCAGGGACCTCGGCTGGCGTCGTTTTCTCGGCTTTCAGGCCTTTTTCGTCGGAACCCTCGGTCAGTTCCTGCTTGCCCCCGTCCTCTGGAGCTTCTGGCTCATCACCCTCGGCCTGCCTCATCCGAGCTCTGCGGTTCTGCCGCAACCCGCCCTCGTTTTTGCCGCCAGCAGCCTTGTTGTCTTCGAAACCCTCAACATCTGCATCTGGATCTGTGGCGCCCGCGCCTCGGGCAGACCCATGCTGGCGCTCTGGGCGCCGCTGATGCCGCTCTATTTCCTGATGGGCTGTCTGGCCGCCTACAAAGCCCTGTGGGAAGTCTTTGCCGCGCCATTCTTCTGGGATAAGACCTCGCATGGTGACCACGGCGGCGCCTCGCACGGCTGAGCGCTGCGCAGGCAGATCACGCGCTGCGCGCGCCGGCATCCTGCTTCAGCCGGGTGGTGAAGGCCACCGAGATATGATCCTTCAGCGCCTGACCTGCCGCCTCCTCATCGCGCCGTGCAATCGCCGAGACAATGGCCTTGTGCTCGGCCTGGGCAATCCGGCCCCGTCCTTCTGCCGCCAGCGATGTGGTCGCCATCAGCGCCATGGAGCGATGCACGAGGTCGAGTTGCTGCACCAGATACCGGTTATGGGAGGCGAGATGGATTTGCTGATGGAACCGCCGGTTCGCCTTGGCCAATTCGACCGGCTGATCCACCAGCCCGTCATCGGCCGCGACCATATCGCGCAGAACCTGTACCTCTTCCTTGGTGGCGTGCCGGGCCGCCAGCGCCGCCGCCAGCCCCTCCAGCTCGCGCCGGACCATATAAAGCTCTGCCATTTGATTGTGATCCAGCGACGCCACGATCAATGACCTGCCATCGCGTTCCAGCAGGCTTTGGGTTTCCAGCCGCTGCAGCGCTTCGCGAATGGGGGTGCGGGACACCCCGAACCGCTCTGCCAGATCGCTTTCGACCAGACGGTCACCGGGCCGAAAGACACCGACGTCGATGGCATCAAGGATCAGCCCGTAGGCATCTGTTTGTGTGCTGCTCTTCATCTGGCTCATCGGTGCAGTGCTCTCCCTTGCCTCGCATCTGTCTACGCCCTGCCCCGGCGCCGATCAAGTCTGGCGCCACCCCGACCTCTTTCGGCCATTGCAAATTCTACCGCCGCCGCCTAGGTCTCGCACCATGGTCAAACAGTCTTTTTCTCATGTCGAACACTGGGTGTTCGATCTCGACAACACGCTCTACCCCCCGTCAGCGCGGCTCTTCGATCAGATTGAAGCGAAGATGATCGCCTATATGGTGCAGGCTCTGGGGCTCGATCACAGCGCCGCCGACCGATTGCGGGGGGACTACTGGCGCAACCACGGGACCACGCTGGCCGGCCTGATGGCCGATCACGACATCGACCCCGATCCCTTCCTCGTGGCCGTCCATGACATCTCCTTGACGCATCTCGAGCCGGATCAGGCGCTGGCCGCACATATCGGCGCGCTTCCGGGGCGCAAGATCGTCTATACCAATGGCTCCGCCCCCTATGCGGAGCGGGTGCTTGCCGCTCGCGGGCTCTCCGGTCTGTTCGATGGCATATTCGGGGTGGAACACGCAGGCTATCGCCCGAAACCGGAGCGCCGCGCCTTTGAACGCGTCTTTGCGCAGGCAGGCGTGGACACCGGCCGCGCGGCCATGTTCGAAGATGACCCGCGCAATCTGAACGCACCTCACGAGATGGGGATGCGCACGGTGCATGTCGCGCCCGAGGCTGTCGATGGCGACCACATCCACCATCATACGGTAGATCTGACCGGTTTTCTCGGCCAGCTGCGGTAACCTGCCGCAGCACCTGCAATCAGCATCCCCCTGGCATCGCTTGTCAGACCCCCACCCCCCGCCCTATGTCTCATATACGGACAGCAGATGAGGCCGCCGCGATGAACGAAACCTGTGACATCCTGATTTCGGGCGGCGGCATCGCCGGGCTCACGGCGGCCGCGACATTTGCAGCCAGCGGGTTTTCCGTCATCTGCGTCGATCCCGCCGCCCCTGTCACCTCGCGCGAGGACAGAGGCGCCGACCAGCGCAGCACCGCGTTTCTGCAGCCTGCAAAATCCCTGCTGGAGGATGCGGGCCTCTGGACCCGGCTTGCGCCCCATGCGGCGCCGCTGCAGATCATGCGGATCATCGATGCGGGCGGAGAGCACCCGGAGCCGCGCGTCGTGCGCGAATTCAACGCGACAGAGATCTCGGACCTGCCGTTTGGCTGGAACCTGCCGAATTGGCTCCTGCGGCGCGAGATGCTGGCGCGGATCGACGCATTGGCCAATGCAGATTTCCGGCCCGGCATCGGCACCACCGCCCTGTTCACCCGCACCGGCGAGGCACGGGTGACGCTCAGCGACGGCGCCCGGGTGCGGTGCAAGATGGTGCTGGCCTGCGACGGACGCCATTCGCCCATGCGGCAGGCGGCGGGGATCAACGTCCACACCATCCGCTACGGCCAGAAGGCATTGGCCTTTTCTGTCACTCATGATCATCCGCACGACAATGTGTCGACGGAAATACACCGCTCCGGTGGGCCCTTCACGCTCGTGCCGCTGCCCGATCACGATGGCCGCCCCTGCTCTGCGATTGTCTGGATGGACACCAGCGCCAATGCAGATCGGCTGGCCGCATTGGACGAGGCGGCCTTTGAAACCGAGATGAATATCCGGTCCTGCGGCGTTCTCGGAACGCTGCGGCTGGTCTCGCGCCGCAGTCTCTGGCCGATCATCAGCCAGCGCGCGGACCGTCTGACCGGGGAACGCATTGCCCTGATGGCCGAAGCCGCGCATGTGCTGCCGCCAATCGGGGCGCAAGGGCTCAACATGTCACTGTCGGACCTGCGGAGCCTTCTGGATCTGGCGCTGGCAAGTCCGGACACCCTGGGCGATCAGGCCATGCTCGACGCCTATGACAAAGCCCGGCACGGTGATATCAAGCTGCGCGTCAGCGGGATTGATCTGCTCAATCGCGCCTCGATGCTCGAGGCGCGCCCCCTGCGCGACCTGCGCGCCACAGGCCTGAATACGCTCTATTCCCTGCCGCAGGTGCGGCGGATGTTGATGCAGATGGGCCTCGGCCTGCGCTGAGGCCAAAGAGGCGTGCCGCGACAGGCAAGCCCGCAGCTCCACCGAGCGACACGCCTGCGTGCGTCAGAGCACTTGATCGACGACCGTCCCGAGGCGGGACAAGGTCGCCTCCACATCATAGAGCTTGTCGAGCCCGAACAGACCGAGCCGGAAGGTCATGAACCCCGCAGGCTCGTCAACCGCAAGCGGCACCCCGGCTGCAATCTGCATGCCATGGGCGGCAAAGGCCTTGCCGTTCTGGATTTCGGGAACCGTCGTGTAGCTGACCACGACGCCCGGCGCACCAAATCCCTCGGCCGCGACAGAGGTCACTCCTTTGTTCGCCAGCATGTCGCGCACGCCGTTGCCGAGTTTCCACTGCGCCTCGCGCAGCCGGTCGAGACCATAGTCGCGCGTCTCGACCATCGTGTCCCGGAAGGCGCGCAACGCATCCGTCGGCATGGTCGCGTGATAGGCATGGCCACCGTCCTCATAGGCCTGCATGATCGCGCGCCATTTCTTCAGATCAATGGCAAAACTGTCCGAGGTGGTTTCCTCCAGCCGCGCCTGCGCGCGGGGCGAGAACATCACCAACCCGGCCGAAGGGGCCGCGCTCCAGCCCTTTTGCGGCGCCGAGATCAGCAGATCGACACCGGTGGTCTTCATGTCCACCCAGGCACAGCCGGAGGCGATGCAATCCAGAACCATCAACGCCCCGACCTCATGCGCCGCCTCTGCCATGGCCGTCACATAGTCGTCCGGCAGGATCACCCCGGCGGATGTTTCCACATGAGGCGCAAAAACGATGCCGGGTTTCTGCTCGCGGATCGCCGCCACGACCTCCTGAATCGGAGCGGGTGCAAAGGGGGATGCCGCCGTATTGCCGGTCGGGCGCGCCTTCATCACCGTGGCAGAGCGGGTGAGATCCCCCGCCTCGAAGATCTGGCTCCAGCGGTAGGAAAACCAGCCATTGCGGACCACCAGCACATCCTGCCCCCGCGCGAACTGGCGCGCCACGGCCTCCATCGCGAAGGTCCCGCCCCCCGGCACGATCGCGACCGCGTCGGCATGGTAGACCTCTTTTAGGATCGCGTTGATGTCGGTCATCACCTGCTGGAAGGCTTTGGACATGTGGTTCAGCGACCGGTCGGTGAAGACCACCGAAAATTCGTCCAGTCCCTCGGGGTCGACTGTATCCAACAGGGCCATGGTTTTCTCCTCACTGTGTTCGGTATCCGGCCGGGGCGCACCGCCCCGAAATCTACGCCAGTCATGGCAGAGGCAGCAGTCCGGCTCAAGCGTCAAGCATGTATCGGGGACGCATCAGACGCGCGTCACCGCGCCCTATCCCAGGGGTCCCGGGCGGCGTTCTTCCGACAACAGCACGTTGGCATCCACATTGCCGACGCCCGGCAGGGTCATGATACGGCGGCGCAGGACCCGTTCGAAATCCGCGATGTTCCGGGCCACCACCCGCAGCCGGTAATCATAGAGCCCCAACACATGCTCCACGGTCTGCACCTCGGGAATGGCGGACACGGCGCGTTCGAAATCGTCCAGACTGACCCGCCCCTTGGTGGCCAGCTTGACCCCCAGAAAAACCGTCACACCAAATCCGAGCTTTTCAGTATCGAGATCCAGCACCCTGTGAGAGAGGATACCGGTCTCCTCCAGCCGCTTGATCCGGCGCCAGGTCGCAGGCTGCGACAGCCCCAGCCTGCGGCCCAAGGCGCCGGCCGATTGATTGGCATCCTCCGACAACGCCCGCAACAGCGCCAGGTCGATCTGATCCAACCCGGTCACAGCGGCAAGCCTGCGCTGGTCTTGATCCGCGCCACATGCATCAGCGCCTCGATATCCGCGATATTTGGCAATTGCAGGATACGCTCGCGATAGATCGCCTGATAGTGCGGCATGTCCCGCGCGATCACGCTGAGGCGCACGTCAACCTGTCCCAGAAAGGTCTGGATTTCCAGAACTTCCGGAATCTCGCGCGCGGCCGGGATGAATTCATCAAAGGCGCGCGGGTTGGTCTTGTCCAATGTTACCCGCAGCGACACTTCCACCGCATAGCCCAAAGCGGCCCAGTCGATCACCGCGCGCATCCCCTTCAGTACAGAGGCCTCGCGCAGCTTCTCCAGCCGCCGCGACAAGCGCGAGGCCGTCAGCCCCAGGCGATCCGCCAGATCCGGCAGCGATTGCCCCGGATCATCCTGAAGGTTGCGCAATATGCGCCTGTCCACGTCATCAAGCATGAATCCATTCATAATCTCATGAACTACGAATAGCTATTGCGAATTATCGAAATATTCCGTCCGCAAAGCCCTCGCCTCCATCTTTGACATAGCTATGATCAGCCACAGATCTTCATGCAAAAGGATGTACTGCGATGCGTGTGTACTATGACCGCGACTGCGACGTTAACCTCATCAAGGAAAAGAAAGTAGCCATCCTGGGCTACGGTTCTCAGGGCCACGCGCATGCGCTGAACCTGCGCGACTCAGGCGCAAAGAACCTTGTGGTTGCGCTGCGCGAAGGCTCTGCCTCGGCCAAGAAAGCCGAAGGCGAAGGCCTGACCGTGATGGGCATCGCCGAAGCCGCGGCTTGGTGTGACGTCATCATGTTCACCATGCCCGACGAGTTGCAGGCGGAGACCTACAAGAAATACGTCCACGACAATATCAAACCCGGTGCGGCCATTGCATTCGCCCACGGTCTGAACGTGCATTTCGGCCTGATCGAGCCGAAAGAAGGCGTCGATGTCATCATGATGGCCCCCAAAGGCCCCGGCCACACCGTGCGCGGCGAATATACCAAAGGCGGCGGCGTGCCCTGCCTGGTCGCGGTCCACAACGACGCATCCGGCTCCGCGCTGGAAACCGCGCTCTCCTATTGCTCTGCCATCGGTGGCGGCCGCTCCGGTGTGATCGAGACCAACTTCCGCGAGGAATGCGAAACCGACCTCTTCGGCGAACAGGCCGTTCTCTGCGGCGGGCTGGTCGAATTGATCCGCTGTGGATTTGAAACCCTGGTCGAGGCAGGCTATGCCCCCGAAATGGCCTATTTCGAGTGCCTGCACGAGGTGAAGCTGATCGTGGACCTGATCTATGAGGGCGGCATCGCCAACATGGATTACTCGATCTCAAACACTGCCGAATACGGTCAATATGTCACCGGCCCGCGCATCCTCAAATACGAGGAAACCAAAGCGCGCATGAAAGAGGTTCTGGCGGACATCCAGCAGGGCAAATTCGTCCGCGACTTCATGCTGGAAAACGCTGTGGGTCAGCCCACCATCAAGGCCTCCCGCCGGGCCAATGACGAGCATATGATCGAAGCGACGGGCGCCAAGCTGCGCGAAATGATGCCTTGGATTTCTGCCGGCAAGATGGTCGACAAGTCAAAGAACTGAGGCCCGCATGGGGAAGCCCCCAGACCGGACCTTCTGCTGGGCGCCCCGGACATTCCGGGGCGCTTCGGCGTTCTGAGCAAAGATTTCGTCCTGCGCCGAAGCGGTTTACATTGACCTTTCGCTGCGATCGCGGCCTTTTGCGCATATTCGAATGCCCTCCCTGCCCTCCGACCCAAAGGTCTCCCGAATGCCAGATATTTCAGCGCGTTACTGGATCATGGTTGCGGCCCTCGGCATCACCTGGGGCGGCACCTTCCTGATGGTAGAACTGGCATTGCAGGGCATTACCCCGTTTTGGCTCGCAGCAGGCCGTATCGGGTTTGCTGCCCTCTTGCTGACAGCGGTCTGGGCCGCGCGCGGCTTTCGCCTTTTTACGGGCACCTCCAATTGGCCCGTTGTGATCATGGTGGGAATTCTGAGCTCCACCATGCCGTTCATCCTGATCAGCTGGGGTCTCCAGCACGTCAATTCCGGTTTTGCCGGAGTCAGCATGGCCGCGATCCCGCTGATGGTGCTGCCGCTGGCGCATTTCTTCGCCTCCGAGCCCTTGACCGCACGGCGGCTGGTCGGTGTGATCCTCGGCTTTGTCGGGGTCGCTCTGCTGATCGGCGGGCAGGCCTTCCAGACCCTAGACGCGGCGCAGGAATGGGCCGGACGTTTCGCCTGCCTCGGAGCCGCGGCCTGCTATGCCATTTCGTCGATTTCCGTGCGTCGCCTGCCGGATGTCGACCCCGTCGGACTGGCGACGGTGCTCCTGCTGATCGGCTCTCTCGGCATCCTCCCCGCCGCCTGGCTGGTCGAAGGCCCACCCCCGGACATTTCATCCGTCACCTGGATCTGGCTCGCGATCCTCGGGTTAATTCCAACCGCCGGCGCAAACCTCCTGCGGGTACTCGTGATCAGAGGCGCGGGTCCGACCTTCATGAGCCTCACGAACTATCTGGTGCCGGTTTGCGCCGTTCTTCTGGGGGCCTTGATCCTCAACGAACCGCTCCCCGCGACACTACTTTGGTCGCTGGGATTGATTCTCAGCGGCGTCGCACTCAGTCAATACGGTGCATTGCGCCGACTGTTCGGATTGACCTGACCCCGGTCGGCCGCAAAAGCCGGGCCGGTGGGGCTCCCGCCCGTGTCGGTCGCATGAAACATGCACCCTCCCCCGTTGGGCCGGGCGCCGCTGGCGCGGCGCGGTACCGCTCAGCCATTCACCTTTTCAAAATACCGCGGGGGTGAGGTGCAACGCACCGAGGGGGCAGCGCCCCCTGCTGGCCCGGCCCACAGGGCCGGGCCAGCCCGCTTCAAAAAACGGCCTGATATCAGACCGTCGCGGCCCTCACGGCTGCAACAACATCGGCAACCGTCCGCGCCAAGACGTCTGGGTCTTCACTTTCTGCCATAACCCGGATCAACGGCTCGGTTCCCGATTTGCGGATCAATAACCGCCCCCGGCCTTCAAGCTCTGCCTCGGCTCGCGCAATCGCGCGTTGGACCATGGCATCCTCCAACGGTGTCTGACCGATCTCGAAACGGACATTCTGCAAAAGCTGCGGCACCGGCTCGAACTGGCGCGCCAATTCCGAAGCCCTTTTGCCCCGACGCACCATTTCTGCCAGAAAATGCAAACCCGCCATCAACCCGTCGCCGGTGGTGGCATAGTCGCTCATCACGATATGGCCGGACTGTTCACCACCGAGATTGAAACCGCCCTCCCGCATGCGCTCCACCACGTAGCGATCCCCGACCGCTGTGCGCTCCAAACGCAGGCCCCTGCTCTGCAAGAACCGCTCCAGACCGAGGTTGGACATGACGGTCGCTACCAATGCGCCACCGGTCAGACGTCCGTCCTGCGACCAGGTCGAGGCCAACAGCGCCATCAGTTGATCGCCATCTGCCACCGTGCCGGTCTCATCGATCACCAGAACCCGGTCCGCATCTCCGTCCAGACAGATCCCCACATGGGCGCCATGGGCCACCACCGTCTCGGCCGCCACCGCAGGCTGGGTCGACCCGCAGCCCCGGTTGATATTCTTGCCGTCCGGAGAGACGCCCACCGGGATCACTTCGGCGCCAAGCTCCCACAGGATCTCGGGCGCGGCCCGGTGCGCCGCCCCGTTGGCGCAATCCACGACCACCTTCAGCCCATCGAGACGCATATCTCTCGGCAGGGATCCCTTCACCCGCTCGCCATAGCGAAACCGCGCGTCGTCAATCCGCTTGGCGCGCCCGATGTTGTCGGCCTGCGCCGGCTCCACACCGCTCTCGATCAGGGCTTCCAGTTCCAACTCGGCCTCATCCGACAGTTTGAACCCATCGGGACCGAAGAATTTGATCCCATTGTCCTCTGCGGGATTGTGGCTGGCCGAAATCATCACGCCCAGATCCGCCCGCATCGAGCGGGTCATCAACCCGACGGCCGGCGTCGGCACCGGCCCCAGAAGCAGCACGTTCATCCCGGTGGAGGTCAACCCCGCCGTCAGCGCACTCTCGAACATATAGCCGGACAGCCGCGTGTCCTTGCCAATCACCACCCGGTGCGCCGTGTTGGTTTCCCGCCGAAAGTAGCGCCCGACCGCCGCGCCGATGCGCAGGGCCATATCGGCGGTCATCGGATGCAGGTTTGCCTTGCCCCGCACACCATCGGTTCCAAAGAGTTTGCGCATTGCCACTGCTCCTCTGCCCGGCCGCTTCGCCAGGCTCCGAGAAGCGTGCCGCGATCTGGCCGTAGTCTTGTTATCGCGTCGCCTGCCACAGGCGCAGCGCCTGCGCCGTTTCGGCCACATCATGTACGCGTAGCATTTGCACACCTTGGGCAAACCCCGCAAGCCCCACCGCAATCGAGCCCGCCGCACGGCGATTGGCCCGCGGCTCCTTGCCGATGGCGCCGATAAACCCCTTGCGCGACACGCCCAACAGGATCGGGCATCCAATGCTGTGAAACAGGCTGAGGTTGCGCAGCAATGCGATGTTATGGGCCTGGCTCTTGCCGAACCCGATACCGGGATCGATCATGATCTGCTCGCGCAGGATACCCGTGGCCTCCAGCTGATCGACCTGCGCCGACAGCGCATCATAGACGTCCAGCACCACATTCTCATAGGTCGGGCTGTCCTGCATGGTCTTTGGATCGCCCTGGGAATGCATCACGCAGACCGGAACCCCGGCCTGAGCGGCCAGAGGCGCCAGAGCCGGGTCAAAAGTAAAGCCCGACACATCGTTGATCAGCGAAGCCCCCGCATCCAGCGCCTCCATCGCGACCGTCGCCTTGCGGGTATCGATGGAAATCGGTGCCGCACTGACCTCCCGGATCGCGGCAATCACCGGGGCGGTTCGGGCGATCTCTTCCATCTCTTCGACATCATCGGCGCCGGGGCGGGTGCTCTCGCCGCCCACATCGATAATCGATGCGCCATCTTCCAGCATACGCAGAGCCGCAGCCTTGGCTACCGAACATTCGTCATGGCGGCCGCCGTCGGAAAAGCTGTCCGGCGTGACATTCAGGATGCCCATAATCTGCGGGTGGGTCATGTCGAGGCCCGCAATCGCGGCGCGGCGGCTCATCAGACGCAGCCGCACGTCCTCCGGCAGCAACCCTGCCGGCGCGATACGCGGTGGCGCGGCCCGGTCCAGAATTTCGACCTCGGTAAACCAGAGCGCACTGCCTGCCAGATGAATGGCCCCTTCAGGGCGCGCTTCTCCGTGACGGACCAACGGGCGGAAATAACTCACAGGGTCTGATGCTCCTCAGCATGGGCACGCAACGGAACGCCGGGATCCTCCGGCAGTTCGGCCCCAATCACGATCATTTCATCCGCTTCAAACGTCGAGGCAAACCAAGCGGCAAGCGCCACCGCATTCGACGGTGGCTCGGTCGGGCCCTCAACAGCGTCCAGTACGATCTTGGACGGCGCCCAGACACAAATCTGCCCGTTCTTCATCGCCCAGTCCAGCTCTGTCCGGGTGGAAACCACCACACAACGGTCATCCTTGGCGGCCAAACGCCAGGCATTTTGTTCAATTGCCAGCATATCAATCCGACGCTGGGTCCATTTGTGACCGGTGCGTGGCACCGCCAGCTCATGCGCGCCGACGCATAGGATCAAGGGCCGCTCATCGCTTGCCATCTGGTCGATCCAGCCCGACAGATAGCCGCTGTCGATCGCCGTGTTCGACAGAAACATCAAACGGGGGTGGGGCCTGTCCTCCTCGTCCACCTCATGGGTGACGTCACTGGCGGAACGCACGATCTCAACCCCGAGCGCGCCCGGTCCGCGGTCCAGCTTTTCAATACGGACAAACGCCCGCACCGCCTGAGGCTCCAGCAAGATGCGTTCGGCCACCCGCTCCGCAAGCGTTTCCAGCAACGCCAGCCGCTCGCGCGCCAATTCATGGGCAATTGCCTCGGTGACCTTGTCATAGGACAGGATGCGATCCACATCGTCGTCCAGATCCGCCGGCAGCGGTGCGATTTCCACGACCACGTTGAAGCAGACCCGCTGCGTCGTTCCCCGTTCCTGCTGGAATGCGCCGATCTCGACATCGACGATATGATCGCGCAGGGAAATGCGGTCCAACGGGCCGGGACGAGCGGTTGCAGCGGACCGTTCAGAGGGGTGCGCAAACGCGAGATGGATATCGGAACTCATGAGCGTGGCCTTTGGCTGGCTTTGGATCGCAGGGCGACACTGTGACAGGAGTCACAGAATTATGCCCTTTGGACCCAACTATCAGGCCCAGAGCCGCCGTGCCAGCGACAGAAAGCGGCGTATGCCTGTCGCTGACACCCCATCCGAGGCGAATTAATTCGATGCCGTACGGTAGCGTTCGTCCCGATAGAACAGATGCACACCAATGCGCGTCGTGTTTGTAAAACTGCGCGACCAGCGCGGTTTCACGGCCGTTGTGTGGTAATAGGTCGCGCCCTGAGTCAGCCTTGGGTTCACACCGTCAAGAATCAGCCGCGCCACTTTGGACACCCGTTCATAGGCCGTCGGCTCGCGGATCACCTCTTCGTGGCCATCGCAGGTGTAGGTGAACTGACACTGATAGCGGCGGCCCGTGCCCTGATTGATGACCCCGCATACGGTATCCGGGAACTGTGCGCTCTTGACCCGGTTCAGGATCACTTCGCCAACCGCGAACTGGCCTTTGACCGTCTCGCCGCGCGCTTCGAAGTAGAGCGCTTCGGCGAGGCATTCAAACTCGCTGCCGCCGCTGGCTTCGGGACGGCTGTCGAGAAACGCACGGGTAAATTTCACTTTGGTCACAGCCTCGGTCCGGCTGTTGCGCTTGCCGCCAAGGAATCGCTGCATGCGCTCCTTTGGTGCGGCCTGAAGCGTCGACTGTTCTTGCTTGAAAAGCGCGTCCAGCCCGACGTCGGCAAAGGCTGCGCCACCACCAAGTGTTGCCGCGACAAATGCGGCGCACAAAAGAATTCGTTTCATTCAGGTCACCCCCGGTCCAACAGCTCGCGATGGCATTCCATGCGCAAGCGACGGCTCGAGGTAACGGAATTGTATCAGCGCGTCCAGCCAACCGAACGTATAGCAGCTATGCTCGATCGTTCACCGTGCAGTATGCACGCCGTTGTTTTTCCTGAAGAAGACTGAAATCGTTAAACTTTTAAGGCTTCGGCACAATTTGGCCAGCTTTGTCTGCGATGGCAAGCTGCGCGGCGGCCAGCCGTGCGACGGGGACACGATAGGGCGAACAAGAGACATAATCGAACCCTGACGCGCGACAAAATGCAATCGATTCGGGGTTGCCACCGTGCTCTCCGCAGATCGAAAGCGTAATTCCTGGGCGTGTCTTGCGACCGCGCTGCGCCCCGAGCTGCAGCAGCTCGCCCACACCATCGACATCAAGCACGTGAAACGGGTCTTCCGGGAACACCCCCTGCTGCACATAGTCCGACATGAACCGCCCGGCGTCATCGCGGGACAGACCATAGGTCATCTGGGTCAGGTCATTGGTGCCGAAGCTCATGAAGGCAGTATGAAGCGCGATCTCATCGGCGCGCAGGGCCGCCCGCGGCGTTTCCACCATGACCCCGAGACGATAGGTGAAATCGCGGCCGCGTTCGGCCTTTACCGCCGCCGCGACGGCATCGACGCGGGTCTTGACCAGCTCCACCTCGCGTTTCGCCGACACCAGCGGGATCATGATCTCCGGCACCACCGGATCGCCGTCATGCGACGCTTCCAGCGTTGCCTCGAAGATCGCGCGCGCCTGCATGTCGTAGATCTCCGGCACCGTCACCCCGAGCCGCACGCCGCGCAGCCCCAACATGGGGTTGTATTCCCCCATTTCCTCCACCCGCCGGGTCACATCGCGGACCGGCAGGCCCAGGGCCTCGGACAATTCACGCTGGCCTGCATTGGTTGTCGGCAGAAACTCATGCAGCGGCGGATCAAACAGCCGGATGCAGACCGGCAGGCCTTCCATGATCCGAAACAGCTCGCGAAAGTCATTGCGCTGCATCGGCAACAGCCGCGCCAGCACCGCCGCCCGCCCGGAGGAGGTCTCCGCAAAGATCATCTCGCGCATGACCGTCAGGCGACCGGGATCAAAGAACATATGTTCCGTCCGACACAGGCCGATTCCCTGCGCATTGAAATTTCGCGCCGTTTGCGCATCAGCCGGCGTATCCGCATTGGCGCGAATTCCAATGTCCCGCGCCTCATCGGCCCAGCCCATCAGCGTCTGGAACGCATCATCCTGAGCCGCCTCCATCATCGCAGGCTCGCCTGCGAGGATCTGTCCCGAGGTGCCGTCGATGGTCACCGTGTCGCCGCCCCTGAACACCCGCCCATCCCGGGCCGTCAGCTGGTTGCGCCGACTGTCAAACCGCAGGGAAGACGCCCCGACGATGCACGGCAGGCCCAGCCCGCGCCCGATGACCGCCGCGTGGCTGGTCATGCCGCCCTTTTCGGTCAGTACCGCCGCCGCCGCATGCATGCCCCGAACATCCTCGGGCGAGGTCTCGCGCCGCGCAAGGATACAGGGTTCGCCCCGCGACTTGCTGGCCTGGGCATCGGCGGCCGTGAACACCAACCGACCGGTTGCGGCGCCGGGGCTGGCCGCGATTCCGGTGCCGATCACATCCCGGCGGGCGCCCGGATCGATCTGCCGGTGCAGCAATTCATTCATCGAATGCGCATCGACCCGCATCACCGCGTCCTCGATGCTGATGATCCCGTCCTGCGCCAGACGCACCGCAATCCGCAGCGCCGCCCGCGCGGATCGCGCAACCGGCACGCCATCCAGGATATGGACCTGACCGCTCTCGATCACGAATTCGGCCTGCATTTCTTCGCGCAGCCGCAGACGCATCAATGCCGCATGGGCCTTCAGCGCCTGAAACGCCTCTGGCGCCAGATCTTCCAGCGACGGGCCACGGTCGTCCTGTTCCAGATAGAGCGCCTCCGCATCATTGCCCAGCGCGTCACGGCCCTGGCTCTGGCTCAGGTATCGGCCGGTGACCTGCGGCATCCCGGTTTGCGAACTCACCAGTTGCAACACACCAGAGCCGCATTCCCCCTGCCCCAGCCCCGGCACCATTTCCTGCACCACAAGGCCCAGACCGGCGTCCTCGGGCGCCCCTTTTGCCGCCCGCAGCAAGCGCGCCGATGTCCCCTCCCAGGCCCGCGCCATGGACCGCAGAACCGCCGCGAGCTGCTCTCCCGGATCCTGGGGAAAGGGCTCCTCCGCCTCCGCCTCATAGGCCTGCAACATCTCGCTCAGCGCGTTGGGACCGCCGTCCTCGACATCTTCGAACACGTCCGGATCCAGCCGCGCCACATGCACCGCATAGGACTTCACGAACCGCAGATACAGCGCCGTCGCCGCCTCCCGGCCCAGCGTCTGGCTCAGTTCCAGATAGCGGGCATCGTTCATGCCGATGTTCAAAACCGCGCCGGGGCCGCCCCAGTCGGGATCCTCAGACGAGGGGCGGACGCACAACAGGGCCTCAGGGCGCAGATCCGCGAGGATCGCGCGGACATCGACCATATAGCCTGCCGCGATCTCGTGAACGGCGTCAAAAGACAGCGCCACGGTCTGCGGCACCGGCAAATCCAGCCGCACCAGACGCTGCAGACATTTTGCCCGCCCGCCATGCGTATGGGTCGCGACTGGCGCGACCGGCGTGATCAGCACTGCCTTTGGCGTGTCGTTCATACCCTCGGTCCCCGTTCATTTCTGCGATGCAGCATATCGTGATCGCCCTGAGCATAAGCATGGCAAGCGCCCCCGCAAGGGCCATGATGCCACGCGGCCATACAAAAAGCCCCCGCCAGCCATGGCGGAGGCCTCGCGTCACCGGCGCCGCAGACGCGGAAATCAGCCCTCGATCCGGCCCAGATCCGCCACCTGACCACAGACTTTCCGGATCTGACTCAACAAATTCAAACGGTTCCGCCGCACCACCTCGTTGTCGGAATTGACCTGCACCGCGTCGAAGAATGCATCGACAGGTCCCCGCAGCGCCGCCATGCCGCTCATTGCGGCCGCGAAATCTTCGGCCTCGATGGCCGAAGAGATCGCCCCCCCGCCCGCTGCAAGCGCCTCGAACAGGCTCAATTCCGCCGGATCCTCGATGAACTTCCTGTCCGCCCCGTAGGAATATTCGACACCATCCTTTTCCTCGGCCTGCGACAGGATGTTGTTGGCCCGTTTGAAGCCCTGCAGCAGGTTTTCGCCATCCTCCGACGTCATGAAATCCTGCAACGCCCGCGCCCGTTTCACCAACAGGGTCAGGTCGTCACTGCCCTCCATCGCGATACAGGCATCGATCACATCATGGCGAATGCCCTGATCCCGCAGGAACACCTTGAGCCGGTCATGGAAGAAAAAGAGGAGGTCAAAATTGACAGCCTGTTTTTCATCGTACTCCAGTGATGTTTCTTCAAGGCGTATCGCAGCTTTAAATTTGGCGTCACCTTTTGCCCCTTTGGCAGACTGCGCCAACCGCTCAGAAGGCTGCGGTCCGAATCCAGACAGCAGCACCCTGCTCAAATCAAACCGCACATCATTCTCCAGCACCAACCGGATCACGCCCAACGCGGCGCGGCGCAGGGCGTAGGGGTCTTTTGACCCCGTGGGCTTTTCGTCAATCGCCCAGAACCCGGTCAGCGTGTCGATCTTGTCGGCCAGGGCCACCGCCACGGACACCGGCTCCACCGGCACATCATCCGACGGGCCGAGCGGCGAATAATGCTGCTCGCAGGCGTTTGCGACCGCCTGTGGCAGGCCCGCAGCCTCGGCGTAGTAGCGCCCCATCAGCCCCTGCAGCTCCGGGAACTCATAGACCATTTCCGACGACAGATCCGCCTTGGCAACCCGGGCCGCCTGCGCTGCCAGACCCGCATCCGCCGCGACCATGGGCGCGATCTCGCGGGCCAGCGCCGCGATCCGGTCGATCCGCGCCGCCTGCGTGCCCAGCTTGTTGTGGAAGGTCACATTGCCGAGGCTCGCCAACCAGCCTTCCATGCCCGCCTCGGATTTCACGAGACGCAGATCATTCTCCCAGAAGAACTTCGCATCCGCCAGACGCGCCGACAGCACCTTCTGGTTGCCCGCCAGAATGGTGGCCCCATTGTCGGCGGTTTCGCGATTGGCGACGGTGATGAACTTTTCAATCCGCCCGGAGCGCGGGTTCCTCACCGAAAAGAACTTCTGATGTTCCTTCATCGAGGTCTGCAGCACTTCTGGCGGCAGGCCGAGGAACGCCTCATCGATGGACCCCATCAGCACCACCGGCCATTCCACCAGACCGGCGACCTCTGCCAGAAGCCCCTTGTCCTCCACGACCTCAAGACCCGAGGCAAAGGCCTGGTTGGTCGCCTCCTGCCAGATCGCGGCCTCGCGCTCGGCGGGGTCCAGCACCACAAAGGCGCGTTTCAGCTTGGCGGCGTAGTCCTCGAAGTCGGTGACCGTGAACCGCCCCGGCGCCATGAACCGGTGGCCCGCAGTGCTGTCGCCTGCCTCGATGCCGTCGATATCCAGCGGCACCACCTCGCTGCCATCCTCCCGCGTGATCACACAGAGGATCGACTGCAGGGGCCGCACCCAGCGCAGGGCGCCCGCCCCCCAGCGCATTGATTTCGGCCAGGGGAAATTGCGAATGAGGTCTTCCAGCACCTCGGCGATGATCTCGGCCGCCGGGCGACCCGGTTTTTCGATCTGCGCGAAATAGACGGCCCCCTTGGGGGTGTCGCGCTCTTCCAGCTGGTCCCGGCTCAGGCCCGCGCCGCGCAGGAACCCCTCGATGGCCTTGTCCGGCGCGCCGACCTTCGGGCCCTTGCGCTCCTCGCGCACGGTGGGCGAGTGATCCAGCAGACCTTCGATGGCCAGCGTCAGGCGGCGCGGCGTCGACAGGGCATGGGCGCCGGCGTAGGTCAGGCCGGCGTCGACCAGACCGTTGGTCATCCGCGTCTTCAGATCCGCGGCTGCACGCGCCTGCATGCGGGCCGGGATTTCCTCGGAGAAAAGTTCGATCAGAAGATCAGCCATCAGATGTCCTCAAGGGTTCGGGTGCGCCGCAGTGCGGCCAGAGTTCGGGCCAGCCGCAGAGCGGCGAGAGTTCGGATCAGCCGCAGAGCGGCGGAAGACAGGGCAGAGATCATTGACTGACCTCCGGGCGTTGCGGACAATCCTCGCCGACGACAGTTCCGTCATAGGCCTTTTCGCCGCAATTGTTCAATTCGTGCCAGACATAGCCATGGCCGTCCTCGGTGATGGCGACGATCCGGTCGACGCCAAAGTCGATGTTCTTTTCCGAGATGAAGGCGGTGGCCCGCCCGGCGCGCAGCGCTTCGCCGATCGCGGTCGCATCAAAACACCCGAACCAGCCGGGCGCGTTGCGCGGGTCGCGCGCGTCGGACACCTGATAGAGCCGGGCCGCTGCGGCCGGGGTGAGCTGCGTGGTGAAACAGGCCCGGTAGCGGATCGGCGAACTGCCTGCGTCAATCGCCTGAAAGTCGCCATAGGGGATCGGCTCGGGCAGATCTGCGCCGATCGGCAGCAGCACCACATCCTGTCCGGGTCTGGCCTCTACCTCGTCATAATAGCCATAGACTTGCAGGTAATACATCGCGACACCGGCCAGGAGGCCCGACAGCACGAGGATGACGGAGAGGATTTTTCCGGTCATGTTCAGATCCAGTCCAGATTGACGCGCTTGGCCGGATACTCCGCCGCACGCTGTGCCAGGGCCTCAAACCGGGACCGTTTCCCCGGAAAAAGACCTGGGTGGGTTTCCACCAGAAACGGGCCGGTCCGGTCCGGGATGCGCCGGTCCAGCAGGACCTCCATCAGCTCCAGCTCCGCCCCTTCAATATCCATTTTCACCAGCCCGATGCGTCGCCCCTCGTCCAGCCGCGCCTGCAGCCAGGCGGGAAAGTCGACAACCTCGACGGCGATGCCGTCACCTGTGGCATCGACCGTGCGGGCGTCCTGCATGATCGAGCTGCTCTCGGATTGCCTGGCCGGATCCTGCTCGAAACGGGCCGTACGATAGAGCATGAGCGTCGCAGCCTCTGCGCCGACGGCTGCATTGACGCGGGTCACATTGTCAAGATGCGCGGTGGCCTCGACCAGGCGTTCAAAGGCCCAGGGGTCCGGTTCAAAGGCGACCACATCGGCGCCGCTTTCGGCCAGAAGCACCGTCACACGGCCCACGTTGGCGCCACAATCCACCACCAGATCACCGGGACGCAGAGTGGCGACAACCCCCTGCAGGAAGCCGACAGACTCCGCCTGCCGGGTTTCCTTTTCCAGCCGCCCGCGCACCCGCTTCAGGCGATTGCGCAACCGCGTAACGGTGGCTTCTGCGCTGTGGTCATCTTCGTCCATGGCCCGGTTCCGTTTCCTATAGCCTGCCCGTTCCCGCGATCCGGCGGGCGCTGCCGTTCCCGCGTTCAGGCGGGCTCTGCCGTTCCCGCGTTCAGACGGGCTCCGCCACGTGGCCACCTGCATCCGTCAGCACAAAGGCATCGGCGCATTGCCTGGCCAGCGCCCGCACCCGACCGATATAGGCCTGTCGCTCGGTGACGGAAATCACCCCGCGTGCATCCAGCAGGTTGAAGATGTGGCTGGCCTTGATGCACTGATCATAGGCGGGATGCGCCATGATGATGCGCTTGCCGGTCTTTGGGTCCAGCGGCTCCTGCGCGAGGATCGCGGCGCATTCGGCCTCGGCTTCCTCGAAATGACGCAGCAGCACCTCCGTATTGGCCACATCGAAATTCCAGCGCGCGTATTCCTCTTCGGTCTGGCGAAAGATGTCGCCATAGGTCAGCGGGCTGGGCGACTGCGGATCGTTGAACGGCATGTCCATCACGTGATCGACCCCCAGCACATACATTGCCAGACGCTCCAGACCATAGGTCAGCTCGCCCGAAACCGGGTGGCAATCGTGGCCGCCGACCTGCTGGAAATAGGTGAACTGACTGACTTCCATCCCGTCGCACCAGACCTCCCAGCCCAGCCCCCAGGCCCCCAAGGTCGGGCTTTCCCAGTCATCTTCGACAAAGCGGATGTCGTGCAGCTCCATATCCACGCCAATCGCCTGCAGCGATCCTAGATACAGCGCCTGCAGGTCCGGTGGGCTTGGTTTGATCACCACCTGGAACTGATAGTAGTGCTGCAGCCGGTTGGGGTTCTCGCCGTATCGCCCGTCGGTGGGGCGGCGCGACGGCTGGACATAGGCGGCAGACCAGGCCCGCGTCCCCAGCGACCTGAGGGTGGTTGCGGGATGGAAGGTCCCGGCGCCCACTTCCATATCGTAGGGTTGCAGCACGGCGCAGCCCTTGGCGGACCAATAGGTCTGCAAACGCAGGATGATCTCCTGGAACGAACGCGGGGCGGTGGTCTCGGTCATCTCAAATCCCTTCGGGAGCCACGGATCACCCGCCTGCCCCGGCCATGGTCGGCCGGTTCGGGCGGTAGAATATACGACCGCCTTCCTATGCAAGCCCCCCGGCGGGGTCAACGCCCCCGTGACCCGACCGGGGCCAACGCCCCCGTGACCCAAGCGACACGCAGGATGACCGAACCCGCCCCGACGGGAAAAGAAGCATTTACACCGCACACGCCATTGTGCAGGTCAGCACCGTTCCCTTTGCGGTCACAGAGTGGTTATCTGCGCCGTGAACAAAATCCGTTTCTTCGTACAGAGGTTTCGCAATGAAGACCCTATTTACCTCGGTGTTTCTGGCATTGACTGTTCTATTCGCGATGCTGCCGGGCCAGCCCCAGGCACAACAATCCGATGCTGCCGGTGTCTGGATCCAGGTCGCGGCACGCCCCTCTCTGCTCGAGGCGCAGGACGAAGCCCGCGCCCTGTCCGCCCGGCTCCCCGATGTTGCGGGCTATGCCCTGGGGGGCGGCTGGTACGGCATCGTCATCGGCCCCTACGCCCGCGCCGACGCGGAACAGGTGCTGCGCGTCTACCGCGCCGAAGGTCAGATCCCGCGCGACAGCTTCATCACCTTCTCGAGCAACCTGAACACCCGGTTCTACCCGGTCGGACCCGAGGCCGCAGCCCCCGCGACCTCGCCCGTACCGCAACAACCCGTGCCGCAACAGCCCGTACCACAGCAGGCAGACGCCGCGACGCAAACAGCCGAGGCCACTCCCGTTCCCACCCTTCCCGATGAAACCCCGGCCCAGGCCCGCCGCAGCGAGCAATCCCTGTCCCGACCAGAGCGCATGGATCTGCAAGTGGCCCTGAAGGCCGCCGGCTTTTATACCTCCGCCATCGACGGCGCCTTTGGTCGCGGCACCCGCGGCTCCATGGCCGACTGGCAGAGCGCGCGCGGCTATGAACCGACCGGCGTCCTGACGACGCTCCAGCGTCAGGCCCTGATGGACGAATATAACGCACCGCTGATTTCGGCCGGCATGGCGCCCTATACCGACACGCGCGCGGGCATCAGCATCGATCTGCCGCTGAGGGAGGTCTCCTTCAGCCGCTACGAGCCGCCCTTCGCGCATTTCGACCCCATCGGAGACCTCGGCGTGCAGGTGCTGCTGATCTCGCAGCCCGGCGACCGCCGGACGCTCTATGGTCTCTATGACATCATGCAGACGCTGGAGATCGTGCCCCTCGACGGCCCGCGCGCCCGGTCAGGGGACCAGTTCACCCTCGAAGGTCGCAACGGCCGGATCGTCTCCTATACCGAAGCGCGTCTCGCCAATGGCGAAATCAAGGGGTTCAGCCTGATCTGGCCCGCCGGTGACGAGGGGCGCCGCACCCGGGTGCTGGCCGCCATGCAGGCGAGTTTTTCCCGCCTGGACGGGGTGCTGGACCCCGCCGCCGGAGGCGACGAGACCCAATCCATCGATCTGGTTTCGGGGCTTGAGATCCGCAAACCGCGCCTGTCGCGTTCGGGCTTTTTCGTCACCAGCGACGGGGTGGTCGTGACAACCGCCGATGCGGTGACGGGCTGCGGGCGGGTGACGATCGACCGCGATGTGACGGCCGAGGTGATGCTCTCTGACGAGGCGGCCGGGATTGCGGTATTGAAACCCTCCGTCGCCCTCTCGCCCATGGCCACGGCGCCGCTGGCGGCCAGTGCCCCGCGTCTGCGCAGCGCCCTGGCCGTGTCGGGCTATTCCTATGGCGGCGTTCTCGGCGCACCGAGCCTGACCTGGGGCAGCCTCGATGACCTGAAAGGGTTGCAGGGCGAGGCCCATCTCGCGCGGCTGGACCTCATGGCGCAGCCCGGAGATGCGGGCGGGCCGCTTCTGGACAAGCAGGGCACCGTGCATGGCATGCTGCTGCCGCAGCCCGCCTCGGGGCCTGTCCTGCCCGACGGCGTAAGGTTCGCGCTGAAGGGAGAATTGATCCGCATGGCGCTGGAGAAGGCCGGTGTCGGCCTGCCCTCGACCGAGGCCGCCACCTCTGGTGAATTGCCGATGTCGGTTCTGCAGAAAGAGGCAACCGGGCTCACCACTTTGGTCAGCTGCTGGGAGTAACCCGCGCAGCGGCCGATGCTGACATGACAAAAGCCGGGCAAATCGCCCGGCTTTTGTTGTTTGATCCGTGCAGATTCCGGCGGCTATCCGCAGAGATTGCCAGGGCACCGGGCGACAGACGTGCGTTGCGCGCAGACCTCAGTAGGCCTGCAGCCGTCCGTCCCAGCTGTGAAAACACCCGGTCGTCTGCATCGACAGATTGTCGAATTCCTGCATCAGCCCCACGGCGCTTTCTTCGACCGAAATCTCGCCCGCATCCCCGCCCATATCGGTGCGCACCCAGCCCGGATGGTAGATGCCGACCGCAATCTCCTCGGACTGCAGATCGGTGGCCAGATTGCGCCCGAGGTTGAGCACCGCCGCCTTCGAGGCGCGATAGGCATAGGACCCGCCCGGCGCCCGCGCATGGCTGGCCATCTGCGAGGAAATGATGGCGATCTTGGGCGCCGCGGACAGGCGCAGGTTCGGCAACATCGCCTGCACCGTCAAAAAGACGCCAGAGACATTCACCGTCAGGGTCTTGGCCCAGACCTCGGCCGAATATTCCTCGAGCCCCATGGATTTATCCAGATAGACCCCGGCGTTGCAGATCAGAAGGTCAACCGCGTCGCCCTTGATCTGGGCGGCAAAACGCGCCTGCTGTCCCGGATCGCTCACATCCAGCCGGGTGCCCGAGGAATGATCCCGCGAGGTTCCCGTCACCCGGTCACCGCGGGCCGCCAGCCGTGTCTTCAGCTCGCGGCCAATGCCGCGGCTGCTGCCTGTCACCACCACATGCATCGGCGGTCTCCTTATTTTTGTTCTGTTGTGCTCTGCCCGTCGTCTCTGGTCTCAGTTCATCTTTCGGTTCGGCGCAAAGGGCAGCGGCAGCACCGGCACCCCGTCGTCGATCAGCGCCTTTGCGTCCTCGAGTTTGGCTTCCCCGTGGATTGACCGCGCCGGCGTATCCCCAAGATACATGTCCCGGGCCTGTTTTGCGAAATCCGTGCCAACATAGTCCGAATTGGCTTCAACCTGTTTCCTCAAGGCCGCGATTGCGGTCTCCAGTTCAGAGCGAGGCGCGCTGAGCGGCGCGGCCGCAGCCTGCTGCGGCACCGGACCATCGGTGGCAGTTGCCGTCGGAGCCGCAGAAGCCCCAGCGGTCTCAGGGGTCTCAGGGGGGATCGCCCCGGCGGCCGCGCGGGCCGGGCGCACGCGCGGTGCCATGAGCGCCTTTTCCACCTCGCAGGAGCCACATTGCGTACAGACCACCATCCCCGCGCCCAACAGCTTGTCATAGGCCTGAGCGGACTGGAACCAGCTCTCGAACCCGTGGCCTTCGGCACATTTCAGAGAATAGCGTATCATTTCGTATCCCGTCTTCAGAGCGGATCATTAAATACGCCCGGGCCGTGTTTGCAAGGGTCCGCAGTGTTCAGGCGGCCCGCGCCCCGTCCGGAGCGGGTCTGCGGCAGATCCCGTCACCCCGGCAGCGGATGCTGTATCTGCTCCGGTCGAAAGTCTTTCAGCAGCGCCGCAAGCTCCGGTTCGGCGACCTGTTTGGCGGCCCGACTCGGCGACATCCACTCGCGCTCCCGCATGCGCCTTTCCGGAAACCGGTCGGCAAGGCTCTGGACCCGCAGGGCAAAGACCTCCACCCGGCACAGCAGCGTCTTCTCGCCGGGCCGGATCTTGTTGTAGCTGAAACAGCCGATACCGGCGGTGCCGTCCACCCGGCCCTGAACGCCCGCTTCTTCCCAGGCCTCCTGCGTGGCGGCCTCGGCATCCGTCTTGCCGACCATTGGCCAGCCTTTCGGAATGACCCAGCGCCCCGTCCGCCGCGAGGTCACCAGCAGCACCTTGATACGCCCCTTTCGCGACTGCCGGAAACACAGCGCGCCAACCTGATGATAGAGCTGGTCCGCCCCGCTCGCCAGACCGCAGCCCCCCGCTGAACCGGCCGCATCAGCCAATCCGGCCGCAGGTCCGTCGCCGGTCTGCGACGGCAGGGGGGTGGCGGCTCTTTCAGACTGCTCCATGATGTTGCCCTGCCTTCATGCGATACGCGCCATCTCTGCCAGACCTCTCGGTCTCCAATGTGTTACGAAATGGTAAAGAATTCATATATCATCCCGGCTCCAACGCCAGATACTGCGCGGATCTTCGCTTTGCCAATCCCCGAAGATGCCAATCACCGGAACCGCGCGAGCCGCCCCTCTTCCGGCTGCGCTCTATCGGCGCCGCGCCGCTCAGCTATGCAAGCGATGTTGCAGCCGCTCCACCATCTGCTGATGCGGCATATCGGCCTCCAGCGCCAGCCGGCGCAGGGCAAAATGCACATGCGCCATCTCCTGATAGTAGCCCGAATAGATGTAATTGATACCGCCACCCGCGACAGCCCCCAGAACCGGCACCATCTGCGCCGCCAGTTTCGGGCCCAGCGCCACCGCCAGACGCGGGGCGACGGCGGCAATCAGATGTGACACCCCGGCCCCCGACAGCCCCAGACGCAGGGTCAGGAACCCGGTATCGGCGCCATCATCATGGGCCATCGGACCGGCAGCGGCAAAAACCTCGACCGCGTCAAAGCGGACCGCATCGGCGGAGGGGTCGAACCCGTAGCCCACGGCCACCCCCTGAATGCTGCGCAGCAGGAAGGTCGTGGTCGCCGGCAGTTCGATCAAAGCCCCGGGCAAGCCGGCCGCACCGCCGACCATCCCCATGGTCGTACTGATCAGGCGGTCGGTCCGGGCGGGCTGGTCCTGAACCACCCGGCGACTGTGCGCCGCGCCGCGCACCGCCAGATGCAACGCCTGCTGCACCGTGGCCTCGACGCCGCTGCGCAGAGGGCCGGGCAAGCTGCGCATCAGATCCTCCGTCCGCCCGCCCAGCGCATTGAGCAGCCGCATGCCAAAATGCCCGGCCGCCCGGTAGCGCGCCGCGATCGCGTCCAGCTCGGCCTCAATATCCGCAGCGCTCAGGCTGCGGGCTCCTTGATCCAGTAGCTCACCCATCTCTCGCCCCTGCCTCGCCCCTGTCCTGTCTCCCGTGATATATCCGAGATCAGCAGCCGATCCGGGAATTTCAAGGCCACACCGGTCAGGACGTGCCCGCCTGTTCCCCCTCTGCCGCACCGGTCCAGCGGCAGACCCGGCCCTGCACCTGCGCCCAGGCCCCGGGACGCAACTCCAGCCCCAGAACCCGGTCGGGGTTCGTCGGCGGCGGCATTTCCACCCCCTCGAGGCGGGAAAACCCGAAGCGGCGATAATATGGCGCATCGCCCACAAGGATCACCCGATCCCAGTGGCTATGTTCCGCATGCCACAGGCTGTCGCGGATCAACGAGGCCCCGATGCCCTCGCCCTGACGCGTCGGGTGGACCGCCACCGGCCCCAGCAGCAGCGCATCGGCCCCGCCCACATGCACCGGCCAGAATCGGATCGCACCGGCCAGAATATGATCGCCATCGCGTGCCACCTGACTGAGAGCGCGCACCGGGGCCACGTCATCGCGCAGCCGATAGGACGACAGGGCCGTCCGTCCCGGTGCGAAACACAGGTCATACAGGGCTTCGACTTCCCAGGAGTCCTCAGGCATCTCGGGCGCGATGGTGATCACGTGGTTCAGGCTCCGTTTCGTGCGCCGTCTTCTTGCGCCGTCAGTGACGCCGCCCCGCCGCAAGGCCGGGGTGACGCAGGGGTGGATTTCGCCCTAGCACGCGCGTAAGTCTGGGGCAAACATTTGGAGTCATGTGATGTTCTATCGCCCAGAGGATGGCCACGGCCTGCCGCATAACCCGTTCAACGCAATTGTCACCCCGCGTCCGATCGGCTGGATTTCCACCCGTTCGGCAGAGGGGGTCAACAATCTCGCGCCCTATTCCTTTTTCAATGCGGTCGCCTATGTGCCGCCACAGGTGATGTTTGCCTCGACCTCGGCCAAGGCCGACCAGGACGGCACCAAGGATTCCATGGCCAATATCCGCGATACCGGCGTCTTCTGCGTCAATATCGTGGAATATGCGATGCGCGATGCGATGAACAAATCCTCTGCCGCGCTCGGCAGGGACGCGGATGAATTCGCACATGCAGGCCTGGAGGCGGTTCCCTGCGAAACGATTGACTGCGCCCGCGTCGCAGGCGTTCCGGCCGCGCTGGAATGCCGGTTGACGCAGATTGTCGACCTGCCGGGCGAGGCCAACAAGGTCGCCTTTGGCGAGGTGGTCGGCGTGTATTTGCGGGACGATTGTCTGGTCGACGGCATCTTTGACGTGACCCGCTACCAGCCCCTGTCGCGCCTCGGTTATCGCGACTACGCAAAGGTCGGCGATCTGTTCTCCCTCTCCCGTCCCGACGACTGAAGCGGTTCCGATGCCCCTGCCCGACCCACGCCTGCGCCACCCGATCATCCTGCCCGACGGCGCGGCCCACACCGGCACCGTCATGCTGTCCCGCGTGGTGGAGAACCCGAATTTCGTCGTTGGCGACTTCACCTATGCCAGCGACTTCGATCCTCCGCGCGACTGGGGCAGCCATCTGGCGCCCTATCTCTTTGCCGGGGCCCGGGAGCGGCTGAAGATCGGTCGCTTCTGCCAGATCGCGCATGGCGTGAAATTCATCACCGCCTCGGCCAACCATGCACAGGACGGGCTCAGTTGCTATCCCTTCCCGGTGTTCGATCCCGCCCAAATGGCAGGGTTTCAGCCGGATACCCGTGACACGATCATCGGCCATGATGTCTGGATCGGCTACGGAGCCTTGATCCTGCCCGGCGCGCGGATCGGGGACGGCGCCATCATCGGCGCAGGCGCCGTGGTGCGGGGCACGGTGCCGCCCTATGCGATCATGACCGGCAACCCGGCCACCGTGGCCCGCCACCGGTTTCCGAAACCACAGGTTGCCCGGCTGCTGGCGCTCCGATGGTGGGACTGGCCTGCCGAGCTGATCACCCGCGCCGAACCCGCCATTCTCTCTGGCGATCTCGACATGCTTGATGCGCTCGCACCGGATTGACCGGGCGACCCCTGCACAAAAAAGCCGCGGTCCCGACCAGGGACCGCGACCGTTTTCGAACAGCCTTGCGGAGCGGCGTCAGTGGCCGCCAAGGATGCCGGTCTTGACCGAATAGTCCACCGCCAGCCCGTATTCCGGATCGTCATCGCTATCGACCACCAGATGACCCGCTTTCGACAGCAGTTGGTGACAGTCGCGGCTCAGGTGACGCAGTTGCAGGGTCTTGCCCGCCGCCTGATATTTCATCGCAACCGTCTCGATCGCCTGCAGCGCAGACTGATCCACCACCCGGGAGGCGGCAAAATCGACGATGACCACGCCGGGGTCCTGTTCGATATCGAACAGTTCGATGAACCCTTCGGTCGAGCCGAAAAACAGCGGCCCCTGGATCTCATAGACCTTGGCGCCTGCTTCGCTGATGCTGTCGCGGGTGATGGCGTGAATGCGCCGGGCGTTGTTCCAGGCATAGGCCAGCGCCGAAACAATGACCCCGACCACCACGGCGATCGCCAGGTCGGTCATCACGGTGACAACCGTGACCAGCACGATGACAAAGGCATCTGTCAGCGGCACTTTGGTCATGATCTTGAAGCTGTTCCACGCGAAGGTGCCGATCACCACCATGAACATCACCCCGACCAGAGCGGCCAGCGGGATCTGCTCGATCAGCGGCGAGGCGGCAACAATGAAGATCAGCAGGAACAGCGCCGCCGCAATGCCCGCGATCCGGGTGCGTCCGCCGGAATTCACGTTGATCATCGACTGACCGATCATCGCACAGCCCCCCATGCCACCGAAAAATCCGGTGACCACATTGGAGACCCCCTGCGCAATGCACTCCTGGCTGGCACCACCGCGCTTGCCGGTGATTTCGCCCACCAGGTTCAGGGTCAGCAGGCTTTCGATCAGCCCGATCGCCGCGAGGATCACCGCATAGGGCAGAATGATCTCAAACGTCGCCCAGTTGAGCGGCACCATCGGAATATGAAACAGCGGCAGCCCCCCCTCGATCGACGCCAGATCGCCAACCCGCGGCACATCAAGGCCAAAGACGATGACGATGGCCGCCGTGATGCCGATACCGGCCAATGGCGCCGGGATGATCTTGGTCAGGCGCGGCATCGCCCAGATGATCGCCATGGTCAGCGCAACCAACCCCAGCATGATCGCCAGCTGCAGCCCCGACAGCCACTCGCCGCCGCCAGCCCCGTGGCCGGTGCTCTCGACGGTGCCGGGCACCTTGAACTGGGTCAGCTGGGCGAGAAAGATCACGATGGCCAGCCCGTTGACGAAGCCCAGCATCACCGGATGCGGCACCAGACGGATGAATTTACCCCAATGCATCGCCCCCGCAATCAGCTGAAGAATACCCATCAGCACCACGGTGGCGAACAGATACTCCACCCCATGCTGCGCCACCAGGGCCACCATCACGACGGCCAATGCGCCGGTTGCGCCGGAAATCATCCCCGGCCGGCCGCCGATCAGCGCCGTGATCAACCCGACCAGAAAAGCCGCATAAAGCCCCACCAGCGGGTGCACCCCGGCCACGAACGCAAAGGCCACCGCCTCCGGCACCAGCGCCAGGGCCACGGTCAGGCCGGACAACAACTCTGTTCTGACGCGGCCGACGGTCAGACCCTCATCCTGCATGATGGAGAGGTTCGGAGGAGATATATTCTTGGCCAATAGGCCCATTACGCCGCGTGTCATGAAATCAAACCTGTGATCGTCGAAAAGGGGAATGTGTCAAGCGCCTGTTAGCGCCAAAGCGGCTGCGACACAAGGGAACGCAGCCCATGCGGACCATGCCTGCCACGCTGAATGGCACCATGGCGCATTATGTCAGCATGACTGACCCAATGTTTCGCGTGCGAAACAATAGGTCAGCAGTGCTGTCTGCCACGAACCAAATCTTAACCTCTGCACCCAGCCCCTGCCAAATCTTTGCCCGATCCCCGGACCTGCTGCAGTCTTTCAGCCTTCATCTTTTCATAAATACCTCCGCCGGAGGCATCTGCGACTTGCCAAACCGCCCTATCCCCGGCCATAGGTTGAACACCAGCCGCAGGAGACCCCCATGACCCAAGAGACAGTGATCGCCGTCATCGGCGGATCCGGCATCTACGAAATCAACGGCCTGGACGAGGCCAGCTGGACCAGCGTCAGCAGCCCCTGGGGACAGCCCTCCGACCAGATCCTCACCGGGCGCTTGAACGGCGTGAAGATGGCGTTTCTGCCCCGCCACGGGCGCGGCCATGTGCACAGCCCCACCGATGTGCCCTATCGCGCAAATATCGACGCGCTGAAACGCATCGGGGCGACAGATGTGATCTCTGTCTCCGCCTGCGGGTCCTTCCGCGAAGAAATGGCGCCAGGCGATTTCGTGATCGTCGATCAATTCATCGACCGGACGTTTGCCCGTGACAAGAGCTTCTTTTCGTCGGGCTGCGTGGCGCATGTCTCTGTCGCCCACCCGACCTGTCCCCGTCTGGGCGATGCCTGCGAGGCCGCGGCTCGGGCGGCAGGCATCAACGTCCATCGGGGCGGCACCTATCTGGCGATGGAAGGGCCGCAGTTCTCCTCGGTGGCGGAATCGAAGATGTACCGTGAGGTCTGGGGCGCGGATGTGATCGGCATGACCAACATGCCGGAGGCGAAACTCGCCCGCGAGGCCGAGCTCTGCTACGCCTCCATTGCCATGGTCACGGACTACGACAGCTGGCATCCCGATCATGGTGCCGTCGACATTTCCGACATTATCGCAACCTTGCAGGGCAATTCCGACAAGGCCCGGGCGCTGGTCAAGGGCCTGCCTGCCCGCCTCGGCGCAGAGCGGGCCCCATGCCCACATGGCTGCGACCGGGCGCTGGACAATGCCATCATGACGGCACCGGACAAGCGCGATGCGGCGCTGCTGGCAAAGCTCGACGCGGTTGCGGGCCGGGTTTTGGCCTAGGCGCACCGGCCGTCGGCTGCTGTCATCGACCGCCGACTGCTTTCACCGGCCGTCGGCTGCTGCCATCGACCGTCGGCTGCTTTCACCGGCCGCCGGCGGCTGTCATCGGTTGTTGGCGGCCCGTCCGGAGAGCACCGCCGAAAGAGCAGCCGGTCTCATTTGTTCTTCTTTACAAAGTCCCGCATGAAATGGCGGATTTCCCGCGCCGCGGAGGTGTCGAGCTTTTTGCACAGTTCGACGAACTCGTCCCGATCCGCCTTGTCGAGACGCAGCACCAGTTGACCATCTTTCTTGGGTAGTTTGGATTTTTCTTTCTTGGTCAAGGCCGTCATTGTCCCCGCGCTTGATTCGCGTGTCGCATTTGTATATACATTGCATATGCAGTTCTGTGCTGCATAGTCGAGCATCAGTATTTGTTTTCGTAAAGGAGAGTTCAACAATGAACCTGCATGTTGCTAGAAATTTGCTGACGGTGCGCCGTCAGGACTGGTTGCGCCCGCATCTCGCCTGGCTGCCCGAGAACCTGTATCGCACCTATCTGACTCTGCGCAAATAAGCGAAAACGACGTAAATCCGGCAAATTTGGTAACCTCAAAGGGCGTTGACGCTTGCATGATGGGCGGGCTTCGGTCAAACCGCGATGGTCTGAAACTCTTGGAACCCCCAAGGGCGCAGACGCGAGCTGATCACGGAAGCCACATCAGGGACCGCACCCCCATGAGCAAATCGAAAACCGTCAAGGATTACATCCGTACCATCGTCGATTTCCCACACGAAGGGATCATGTTCCGGGATGTGACCACCCTGTTTGCCGATCCGCGCGGGTTTCGCATGGCCGTGGACCAGATGCTGCATCCCTATGCGGGCGAGCGGATTGACAAGGTCGTGGGCCTCGAGGCGCGCGGCTTCATTCTGGGCGGGGCCATCGCGCATCAGCTCGGCACTGGTTTTGTGCCGGTCCGCAAGAAGGGCAAACTGCCCGGGGCCACCATCAGCCAGGCCTACAAGCTCGAATACGGCGAAGCGGTGGTCGAACTGCACAAGGACGCCATCCAGCCGGGCGAAAAGATCCTGGTGGTGGATGACCTGCTGGCCACCGGCGGCACGGCGGGCGCCGGCATCAAGCTGATCGAGAAACTCGGCGGCGAGATCATCTCCTGCGCCTTCATCATCGACCTGCCGGAACTGGGCGGGCGCAAACACCTCGAGGATCTCGGGATGGATGTGCATGTCCTGTGTGAATTCGACGGGCTCTGAGGGCGCCGGATAACCCTCTGCAGCCCTGCCGAGGGCCTTGGATTTCTCACGTCGGAACACAATTCATCGCGCAGATGTGACTGGATACTGGCAAGGCACGCGGCTTAGCGGGCCTTGGCGATCTGTCAACCCGAACGCGGCTGAAATCCGACTGATCCAAACGCAAGGCTGCGACGTTTCCTCCTCAGATGTCGCGGTCGCGACGTCCCTGACAGAGAGAAATGAGGAGATATTCACATGTTCCGCACGTTTGCATTCAGTGCCCTTGCCGGCCTCGCCCTGACCTCCACCGCGATCGCCGGTGGCCACTCCAAAGACATCGTCGACATTGCCGCGGGCAATGACGATTTCGCAACCCTCGTCGCGGCCGTGACCGCCGCCGATTTGGTCGACACGCTGAAAGGCGACGGTCCCTTCACCGTCTTCGCCCCCACCGACGCTGCCTTTGCCGCCCTGCCCGAGGGCACTGTCGACAACCTTCTGAAGCCGGAAAACAAGGACCAGCTGGCCGCCATCCTGTCCTACCACGTGGTGCCGGGCAAGGTCAGTTCCACCGATCTGGTTGATGGCATGAAGGCTGCCACCGTGGAGGGCAGCGCGATCACCGTCAGCCTGACCGGCGGTGTGATGATCGATGACGCCAATGTCATCCAGGCTGATATCGAAGCCGAAAACGGCGTCATCCATGTCATCGACAAGGTCATCCTGCCGGCTGACTGATCCCGGCCCCACGGCGCAGATCAATGTCGTTGCTACGACAAAGAAGGAGGAGCTTGCGGGCTCCTCCTTTCGGGTCAAGGCACCGCAGGCGCTGGGGCATCATGCCAGCGGCGCCATCACGGCGCCCGGGTTCATGATGCCATGCGGGTCCAGCGCCTGTTTGATCGCCTGCATGGCCGCCAGTTTCGCAGGATCGCCGTAGCGCTGCAGATCGTCGACCTTCATCCGCCCGATGCCGTGTTCGGCGCTGATCGAGCCGTCATAATCCGCCACCAGATCATGGATGATCCGTTTCACCTGCGCGCGCAGAGGATCATAGTCGGCGCGGGTCCGTCCCGGGCCGGGAAAGACGTTGTAATGCAGGTTGCCATCGCCGAGATGGCCAAAACAGTTGATCCGCAGGCTTGGCTCCAACTGCGCAATGGCGGCGCGCCCCGCCGGAATGAAGTCGGGAATGCGCGAGATCGGCACCGAAATATCGTGGCTCGAGACCGAGCCGATG
The DNA here is from genome assembly GCA_001874255.1 of Alphaproteobacteria bacterium MedPE-SWcel. GTDB lineage: Bacteria > Pseudomonadota > Alphaproteobacteria > Rhodobacterales > Rhodobacteraceae > Epibacterium. Next base: position 17,395 of record MPDC01000024.1, on the reverse strand, counting down.
CGGCGGTTGGCTTCGGGGATGTGCTCGCGCAGCGACCAGAGCGCGCCCCGCTGCGCCTCGGATTGGGCAATCACCCCGTCATCAGACAGGCCGGCCTCCAAGGCTTCGGCAAAGAGATCCGCCAATGCGTCTTCGCCGTTTTGTCCCCTGCCGAGGCCGAGGTCGATCAGCACGCACCATTCGGGGCGGGTCGCAAACGGCTGGCGCAGCTCGGGCAGGGTCTCGGCCAGAAACTCCAGCCCCTGCCGGTGAATGAGCTCGAAGGCACTGACCCCTTCGCCAACAGCATCGCGCGCCATTGCCAGAAGGCGTATCGCGGCGCGGGGATCGGTGACGGTAAAGATCGCGGTGCCGGGACTGGCCGGGATCGGCGACAGTTTGAGCGCCGCGGCCGTGATCACCCCGAGCGTCCCCTCCGCCCCGACCAGAAGGTTGCGCAGATCATATCCGGTGTTGTCCTTGCGCAGGCGCGTCAGCCCGTTCCAGATCTGGCCGGTCGGCAGCACCGCCTCGAGCCCCAGGCACAGATCACGGGCATTGCCATAGCGCAGCACATTCACACCGCCTGCGTTGGTTGACAGGTTGCCGCCGATCCGGGCAGAGCCCTCGGCCGCGAGCGAGAGCGGAAACAGCCGCCCCGCCGCTTGTGCCGCAGCCTGAACCTCGGCGAGCACCGCGCCCGCCTCGGCCAGGATCACGTTTTCCTCGGCGTAGACGGCGCGGATGGCCCGCATGCGCTCCAGCGACAACAGGATCGGCGCGGGGCCCTCGGGCATGACCTGCCCGCCCACCAGACCGGTGCCGCCGCCATAGGGCACCACGCCGACGCGGGACTGATGCGCGGCCTTGATCACCTCGGCCACCTCCTCCACGGAGCGGGGCAAGGCGATGGCGGCCGCCTGCCCCTGATACCGCCCGCGCGGCTCTTCCAGATGGCGCGGGTCCGGCGGGCGCAGGGTATCGGCAGGCAGTCGGGCGGCCAGCATGTCGAGAAAGGCGGGGTCGGCGGCATTGAGGATCATCCCTCCTGCATCCCCAATCTGCGGGTCAATGGCAAGCGTCCAAATTCCATCCGCCGCTGACGCGCGCTATTCCTCCGCCCGGAGATAGGCCGGTTCGAGGACGTAGACCGTGGGACGGTCCGGCAGGCTGCGCAGGGAGATCACCAGCTCTGACGTGCCGGGGCGTTCGACGGCAAAGGTTTCGCCAATGCGGGTCAGGAACCGGTCCAGCGTGTAGTCACCGAACCAATGCATCGGGATCACCACCGAAGAGCGCAACCGGGACAGGACCTGCAGCATCTCGGGCAGCGGCAGGGTCGATCCGCCGTCCACCGCCGCCATCACCACGTCGAGCCGCCCAAGCGCCGCGAATTGTTCCGGCGTCGGCACGTGGTGCAGATGGCCGAGATGGCCGATACACAGCCCCGCCACTTCGAACACGAATATCGAATTGCCAAAGGTCTCCACCCCGCCGCCGGAGCGGATATCGGTAGAGACATTCCGGATCAGCATTTCATCGAGGTCCAGATGGTGGCTGATGCCTGCGCCGAAATCGCCCCAGCCCTCCAGCACATGGGGAATGGCGGGGTCGGGAAATTCGGTCCAATGGGTGGCATGCGCATGGTTCATGGTGACCACATCGGGAATGAGCGGCGCCGAGCCGATGAACCCCGTGAAGTCGGTGACCGCGTTCAGCCCGCCTGCGGTCTGGATCAGAAAGGACGCATGGGCAATGTAGCGCAGTCGCACCGAATAGTCGTCGGGCAGCGGGTCGCGCCAGCTGGCCTTGTGGAGGTACTGCAGCCCCGGAACAGCCTCGGCGACCGCAATGCAATGGCTCGGCCTACGCTCCTGCGCGCCCGCGGCGCCTGCCGCCAGGATGCCCATGACACCCGCAATAATGAACCGTGAAAGAATGCCCATGACCTGAGGATAGATCGCGGGGATCGAAGGTCACGCAGAAATTGCAGATTGTTGCGGAGCAGGCGCGCAGAGGGGGCTCAGGGGCGCCTCAGGGGCGGCTCAGACCTGCCCGGCCAGTGTCTTGCCCCGGCGGTCGTTGCGCAGCGCCGAATACAGAACATGCGTGCGCCAGCGGCCGTTGATCTGCAAATAGGACTGGGCGACGCCTTCATATTTGAACCCCGACCGTTCCAGCAACCCACGCGAGGCGGCGTTTTCCGGCAGGCAGGCGGCCTCGATCCGGCTGAGGTCGAGCCGGGTGAAGGCGTGATGCACCACGGAGCCAATGGCCTCGCGCATGTAGCCCTGGCGGGCAAACGGGGTTCCCGTCCAATAGCCGATGGTGCCCGCCATGGCAGGCCCCCGCCGGATATTGTCGAGCGTGATGGCCCCGATCAGCTGTTCGTCCTCACGCCGAAACAGGAACAGCGGCAGGGCCGAGCCCTGGGTGATCGACCGTTTGGCCCAATAGACCCGGTTGGTGAAGGACTTGCGGGTCAGATGGTCAGGCGACCAGGCCGGTTCCCACGGCACCAGATGCTGCAGGCTCTTCTGGCGCAGAGCCGTCCAAGGCCGGAAATCCGAATGCACCGGCGGACGGAGCGTCAGCCGCTCCGTTTCCAGTTTCAGCGTCCGGCGGGACAACAGCATCAGGCAGCGCGCCTCCGGGCGATCTCCTCCAGACCGGGGGCCGCAGCCACCGGACCGTAGAGCGCCAGCGCGGCCGGCGCCTCGCATCCGATCCGGCTCGCCATGGCGCGCACGTCTGCGGTGGTGACCGCGTCGATCTTGGCGACGGTTGCTTCGAGGCTGGGAACCTCGTCCCAGATCTGCACCAGCCGGGCCAGACGTTCGGCGCGGTTGGAGGGGCTTTCCAGCCCCATCAGCATGCCGGCCTTCATCTGCGCCCGGGCCCGTTCGACCTCGGCGTCGGACATGTCATCCGCGGCGCGTTTCAGCTCATCCACAGTAATCCCGAGGAGATCGCCGACCTGATCGCCCGAGGTGCCCGCGTAGACCGTCATCATGCCGGTATCCTCATAGGCGCCGGCCTGCGAGAAGATCGTGTAGCACAGGCCCCGTTTCTCGCGCACTTCCTGAAACAGGCGCGAAGACATGCCGCCGCCCAGGGCCGCCGCATAGATCTGGGCGGTATAGATATCATCCGCGCGATAACTGGGGCTCTCGAAGGCCAGGGCCACATGCGCCTGTTCCAGCGCCTTGTCGCGCCGGACCTCGCCGCCGACAAACCGAGCGGTTTCCAGCAGGTCCTGTTTCTGCGGCTCCAGATCGCCGAACACCGCCTCGGCGGCCTTGACGAGGCGGTCGTGATCCACCGCGCCGGCTGCAGAGAGGATCATCTGACCGGGGCCGTAATGTTCGCTGACAAAGCGGCGCAGATCCTCTTTGGAAAAGCTGCGCACCTTCTCGGCGGGGCCGAGGATCGTGCGGCCGATGGCCTGATCGCGGTAGCTTTCTTCCTGCAGCCAGTCAAAGATGATGTCATCCGGCGTGTCCAGAGACTGGCCGATTTCCTGCAGGATGACGCCGCGCTCGATCTCGATCTCGCGCTCGTCAAAGACCGAGTTCAGTACGATATCGGACATGACATCAAGCGCCAGATCCACGTCGTCCTTCAAGACCCGCGCATAATAGGCCGTGACCTCGCGGCTGGTATAGGCGTTGATGTAGCCGCCCACATCCTCGATCGCCTCAGCGATCTGCAGCGCGCTGCGTGTCCTGGTCCCCTTGAAGGCCATGTGCTCGAGGAAATGGGCGATGCCATTCTGTTCCAGCCGCTCGTGGCGCCCGCCGGCCGAAACCCAGATACCAAGAGAGGCAGACTGCAGCCCCGGCATATGTTCAGTGACGATGCGAAACCCGTTTGGCAGGCGGTCTTGTTTGACGGTCAATGGACGCTGTGCTTTCTGATATGATCTTCGATTGCGCCCAGATCATTGGCGATCCGGGTCACCCGTTCCGGCCTTTCATACAGATCTGCCATGCGGGGGGGAAGAGGCGGATGCACACCACAGGCATCTTCCACCGCAGCCGGGAACTTGGCCGGATGCGCGGTGGCCAGCGTGACCATCGGCACCGGCGGCTTGAGATGCTCCTGCGCCACCTTCACGCCCACGGCACCATGCGGGCAGAGCAGCTCTCCCGAGGCGGCGAGTTCGGATTTGATGGTCGCAGATGTCTCTGCCTCGGAGGCCCGGCCGGAGGTGTAGACCTCGCTCAGAGCCTGCATCGCCCCCTGACTGACATTGAAACCGCCGCCGGATTTCAGCTCGTCCATCAGCTGCGCCACCGCGCTACCGTCCTGATCATAGGCGTAAAACAGCGCCCGTTCAAAATTCGACGAGACCTGGATATCCATCGACGGCGAGATCGACGGGATGGTGTCGCCCTTGAAATACCCCTCGCCGGACAGGCAGCGGTGCAGAATGTCGTTCTGGTTGGTGGCCACCACCAACTGTTCGATCGGCAGGCCCATCTGGCGCGCGATGAAGCCTGCGAAGATGTCACCGAAGTTGCCGGTGGGCACCGTGAAGGAGACCCTGCGATGCGGCGCGCCCAGGGCCACGGCAGAGGTGAAATAATAGACAACCTGCGCCAGCACCCGGGCAAAGTTGATCGAGTTCACCCCGGCCAGATGCACCGAATCACGAAAGTCGAAATCGTTGAACATGTCCTTGACCGCGGCCTGACAGTCATCAAAGTCGCCATCCACCGCCAGCGCGTGCACATTGGCTTCGACCGGGGTGGTCATCTGGCGGCGCTGCACCTCGGAAACCCGGCCGTGCGGATACATGATGAAGACATTGACCGCATCCAGCCCCCGAAAGGCCTCGATGGCGGCCGATCCCGTATCCCCGGAGGTGGCGCCGACGATGGTCACACTGTCGCCGCGCCGCTTCAATGCAGTCTGGAACAGCTGGCCGATCAGCTGCATGGCGAAATCCTTGAACGCCAGCGTCGGGCCGTGGAACAGCTCCAGCAGGAAATGGTTGCTGTCCAGCTGTTTCAGCGGCGCCAGGGCGGCATGGCCGAAACCGGCGTAGGCGCGGGCGATGATGCCCTTGAATTCCTCGGCCGAAAACGAGCCGGACACATAGGGCCACATCACCCGAAAGGCCACCTCCTCGTAGGGCAGCCCGGCGAAACCGGCGATCTCGTCGTGGCTCAGCGTCGGGATCTCGGAGGGCACATAGAGGCCGCCATCGCGGGCAAGCCCGGTCAGCATCGCCTCCTCGAAGGAGAGTTCCGGCGCTTGGCCGCGGGTAGAGATGTATTTCATGGCGTCAGATCCTGTCAGGTTTTGGCGCGCGTACGCAGAAGAAAAGTGGCCGTCATGGTGACCCAGATCAGGGCCAGAGAGAACCAGGTGATGGCATATTGCAGATGATCGTTGGCAATGGTCCGGGTCGAGACCGGCAGCACCCGCGGCGCGGAGGCATCATCGGACGCGCCGCGCAGCACCACCAGCAACGGTTCGGTCGCCAGAACCTCTGCCATGTGGGGCACGTCACGGGCGTACCAGATATTGGCATCGATCTCCGGCGCGGGCGTGTAGCCGTCGACTTCATCCGGCCAGTGCAGGTTTCCGATCAGCTCCGCCTGCCCCAGGGGGCGCCGGGTCTCGCGGTCGCGACTTTTGACAAAGCCCCGGTCGACCATGATGCGCCGCCCCGTCTCGGTGACAAAGGCGGCGATGATCCGATACCCCGGCCCCAGATCCTTGACCGAGGTCAGCACGTGGATCTCGGCCGGGTCATACTGTCCCGTGACCCTGACCGGCCGGTATTTGTCGGCCTCGGGATCGGGGGTGGAGGGCAGCGCCACAGGATCGGCTGCAATGCGGTGTTCAATGGTGGCGAGGATATCGCGTTTCCACGCCAGGCGCTGCAGCTGCCAGATGCCGAGGGACAGCAGCATCGCCGCCCCCAGCCCCCCTATCAGGCAGAGAAAGATCACCCGTCCCATTGGTCGCTCCTGATCCGGTTGCCCCGCCTGCCCGGCCCGTGGCGGGTCGGATTGAGGCAGGTCATGCACAAAGGCGCGCAGGGTCATCCCCGCGCGCCTCGTTAGATACGTCCTGTCTGCGGAAAGGAAAACCGCAATCATGTACCCGGTACATTGGGACCAGACCCATCGCCTGCCCCAGCCCGATCCGGATTACAGGGCGGATGCGCCCCAGATGTAGACGGCGACGAACAGGAACAGCCAGACCACATCGACGAAGTGCCAGTACCAGGCTGCCATCTCGAAACCGGCGTGCTGTTTCGGGGTGAAGTCCCCCTTCATCGCCCGGATCAGACATACGGTCAGGAAGATGGTGCCGAGCACCACGTGGAAACCGTGGAACCCCGTCGCCATGAAGAAGTTGGAGTAGAATTCATCGCCGCCGAATTCCCAGCCCTCATGCAGGATCAGCTCGGCATATTCATAGCCCTGCAGGATGGTGAAGAAGACCCCCAGCACGATGCCGAAGGCCAGACCATTGATCAGCCCCTTGCGGTCGTTTTCATGCACCAGGGCATGGTGGGCCCAGGTCACGGCACATCCGGAGATCAACAGCACCAGCGTGTTGATCAGCGGCAGGTGGAACGGGTCAACCGCGTGGATCGCCGGGGCCACATATTCGGTCCCGACATAGGCCTCCATCGGATAGATGGCGTGTTTGAAGAACGACCAGAACCAGGCGAAAAAGAACATCACCTCGGACATGACGAACAGGATGAACCCGTAGCGAAGGCCGATCAGAACAACCGGCGTATGGTCGCCTGCCTTGTTCTCGGCCACGGTCTCGGCCCACCAGCAGAAAGCGGAGTAGAGCACGGCGACCAGACCGGCCCAGAAGATCCAGGAGCTCATTTCATGCATCCAGCGCACCGCGCCGTACAGCATGACAAAGGCGCCGACAGCGCTTAGCAGCGGCCAGATCGACGGCGGCAGGATGTGAAAGTCGTGATTTTTAGCATGCGCCATTTAAGTGTCCCTCACCAAAGCGGCCTTAGTTCAGTTCTGTTTCTGCCCCGGACATTTGTCCGGTGTCGAGGGCGGCCATGCCCTCTGGCAGATCGATCTCGTGAAATGTGTACGACAAGGTGATCGTATGCACATATTTTGCCTCCGGGTCCTCGACGATCTCGGGGTCCACGAAGAAGGTCACGGGCATCATCACCCGCTCCCCCGGTTGCAGCACCTGCTCGTTAAAGCAGAAACACTGTATCTTTTCAAAGTAATAACCCGCCGAATAAGGTGCCACGTTATAAGACGCCTGGCCCGCAACGGGCCGGTCGGTCGGGTTGTATGCCTCGTAGAAGGCAAGACCGGTTTCGCCGATCTTCAGTTCCATGATCCGTTCAACAGGTTTGAACTCCCACGGCATGCCGCGATCCTTGGAGGCGTCGAATCGGACCTTGATGGTCTGATCCAGCACGGTGTCAGAATCGCCCGCGGCCACCTGGGTGACACCGCCAAAACCGGTCACTCGGCAAAACCAGTTGTAAAACGGCACCGAGGCCCAGGCGAGCGCGCCCATGACCACGACGACGCCGACCAGCTGAACCACCGTTTTTTGGGGGCCGTTCAGGGCCATCAGTTCTGCTCTCCGCTGTCGATTTCGGGCCAGGCGAAATTGCTGGATGTGACCTTGACCATCGTCAGCGACAGCACGAGCACAACAAAGGCCCCCAGCAGCAGCCCGACCCCGAGGTTGCGCCCCTTGCGACGCGAATGGAGTTCATGTTCCTTGCGCAGGCTCATCAGTTACCAGCCTCCCAGGCCATAGGGTTTCAACAGCGCTTCCGCGAGAATCGCGCCGAAGTGCAGGAACAGATAGAGCAGAGAAAGCTTGAAGAAAGACCGCTCGACCCTGAAATTATCGGCTTCGCAGAGGTCCTCATTGCGGCGCCAGATCTGCACGGCGCCTTTCAGGAACAGCAGGTTCAGCAAGACGGCCACTGCCAGGTAGATCGGCCCACCGACGCCGGTGAACGCCGTCGCGATCGCAAAGATCGCCAGGATCACCGTATAGGCCAGGATGTGGTTGCGGGTGGAACGGCGGCCGTGGGTCACCGTCAGCATCGGCACATCGGCCATGTCATAGTCGTTGCGCATGAACAGGGCCAGCGCCCAGAAATGCGGCGGCGTCCACAGGAAGGTCAGGGCAAACATCAGCCAGGGTTCGATGGACATGGACCCGGTGGCGGCGATCCAGCCGATCACCGGCGGAAAGGCCCCCGCCGCCCCGCCGATCACGATATTCTGCGGCGTCGCCCGTTTGAGCCACATGGTATAGATCACCACATAGAAAAAGATCGTGAAGGCGAGAAAGGCCCCGGCAAAGATATTGGTCGCCAGCGCCAACATGATGACCGACAGGCCCGAAAGCGCCAGACCGAGGCTCAGCGCCTCGCCCTTGTCGACCTTGCCGGCGGGAATCGGCCGCGTTTTGGTGCGTTTCATCACCTGATCAATGTCTGCATCCCACCACATGTTCAGCGCCCCGGAGGCGCCGCCACCGATGGCGATGAACAGGATGGCCGAGAACCCGATGACCGGATGCACCCCCACGGGGGCCGCCAGCAGGCCGACAAATGCGGTAAAGACCACAAGCGACATCACCCGCGGTTTCAGCAATGCGAAATAATCGCCAAAGGAGGCGTCATCTTCGCGGATCATGCTTGCGTTGAGGCTGGCGTCGCTCATGTTTCAGGCTCTTCTTTCGTCAGGGACGGCCGCGCATGCCGCGCGGCCAGTCTCAAAGGGGCAGTCAGGATCGGGTCGGCCCCGGCCCTCCCCCTCGGGGTCAGGCAACAGGGCCGTTGCTGTCTCAGTTGGAGGCAACCTTGAAGGGGCGCGGCGTGCCCGCGTATTCTTCGATCGCGCCGTTCAGCCAGGCGTCATAGGCCTCCTGGCTGACCACTTTGACGGTGATCGGCATATAGGCATGGTCCTGGCCACAGAGTTCGGAGCACTGACCGAAGTAGATGCCTTCCCGGGTGGGTTTGAACCAAAGCTCGGCCAGACGGCCCGGCACAGCATCCTGTTTCACACCAAAGGCAGGCAGCGCCCAGGAATGGATCACATCCGCGCCGGTGACCTGCATCACGATGGTCTTGTTGACCGGTACGACCACGGCGGTGTCGGTGGCCAGCAGGAATTCGTCCGCCGCATAGCCCGCCTCTGCCAGTTTCGCGACCATGATATCGCTGCGCACGAACGGAATGGCACCGGCGGCCTCTTCTTCATCCGTGATCGTCGCGCTGTGACCGATGGCATAGCTGTCGAAGGCAAAATCGTGATCGACATATTCATAGCCCCAGTACCACTGGTAGCCGGTCACCTTGATGGTCACGTCCGCCTCGGGGATTTCCTGCTGGCGCAGCAGTTCCGGCAAGGAGAAGGATCCGATGAAGATCAGGATGATGATCGGCACCACGGTCCAGGCGATTTCAATCGGCGTATGGTGGGTAAAGCTCGCCGCTTCCGGGTTGGCGCGGCGGTTGAAGCGGATGATGGCATAAATCATCAGTCCCGCGACGAACACGCAGATCACCGTGATGATGATCAGCAGCATGTAGTCCAGTTTGTGAATACCTTCGGCCAGTTCGGAGCCTGCCGGCTGGAAGCCAAGGTGGCCGTCAGTCGGCTTCCCAATGGTTTCCAGTCCTTCTTGCGCCATTGCTGGAAGGCTCGTGAGAGCGGCGAAAAAGCCCGAAAGCGTCAAAGCATTCTTCATGTCGTTTCCTGATCGCTTGATCGTTGCATGTGTCGGTGTTCGGAATCGATTGTGAATAATCGTACCGTAGCCGTTGTCTTTGGTGCCGTTAAAAATCATATTCTTGAGAGGTTATAAAGAGGGTTGCTCGCGTCATAGCGTCGCTTTCTTGAGATAGAACAAAAAAATCGAGGCCCATTTGATGGATACCACCGCGTTTCGACCCTTTGAGACCACCCTTCCGGAGGATGAAGCCCTGCCGGTGCTGCGTGCGGCCCTGCAAGGCGCCGACGACGGAGAGATCTTTGCGGAACGGACAAAATCCGAGGCGCTGGTCTTTGACGACGGGCGTTTGCGCACAGCCAGCTATGACGCCGCCGAGGGATTTGGCCTGCGCGCGGTCCGCGGCGAGGTGGCCGGATATGCCCATTCCACCACCATGTCGGTCTCGGCGTTGAAGCGTGCCGCCGAGACGGCGCGGCTCGCGGTCGGGGATGGCGGCGGCACAATGGCCCCTGCCCCACCGGCGACCAACCAGAGACTTTATAGTGACACTGACCCGATTGCGGCCGAGGGTTTTCCGGTCAAGGTCGACACGCTGCGCGAGATCGACGCCTTTGCCCGCGGCCTTGATTCTCGTGTGGTGCAGGTTTCGGCGTCGCTCGCGGCCTCCATCCAGGAAGTGGAAATCCTGCGCGCCGATGGGGTTCGCGTCCGCGACGTGCGCCCCATGACCCGCGTCAATGTCTCCGTCATTGTCGAAGACTCGGGACGTCGGGAAAGCGGCAGCGCCGGCGGCGGCGGTCGTGTCGGGCTTGATGGGTTGATCGCGCCACAGGACTGGCAGGCCAAAGCGCGCGAGGCGCTGCGCATCGCCTTGGTCAATCTGGAGGCCGAACCGGCCCCCGCGGGAGAGCTCGACGTGGTTCTCGGCCCCGGCTGGCCCGGCATCCTGCTGCATGAGGCCATCGGTCACGGGCTGGAGGGCGACTTCAACCGCAAGGGTTCCTCCGCGTTTGCGGGCCTGATGGGGCAGCGGATTGCCGCACCGGGCGTCACTGTACTGGACGATGGGACGATCCCGGATCGGCGCGGATCGATCTCGGTCGACGACGAGGGCACGGCCAGCCAGAAGACCACATTGATCGAAGACGGCATTCTGGTCGGTTTCATGCAGGACCGGCAGAACGCCCGCCTGATGGGCGTGGAGCCCACAGGCAACGGGCGGCGCCAGAGCTTTGCCCATGCGCCGATGCCGCGCATGACCAACACCTATATGCTGGCCGGAACGGCCGCGCCCGATGATCTGATCAAGGATATAAAGGACGGCATCTGGGCCGTTGGATTCGGGGGCGGCCAGGTGGACATTACCAACGGCAAGTTCGTGTTTTCCTGCACCGAGGCCTACAGGGTGAAGAACGGCAAGATCGGCGCACCGGTCAAAGGGGCCACCCTGATCGGGGATGGCGCCACGGCCTTGCAGAAAATTCGCGGCCTCGGCAATGATATGGCGCTGGATCCCGGAATGGGGAACTGCGGCAAACAGGGTCAATGGGTGCCGGTCGGTGTCGGCCAGCCCAGTGTCCTGATGGGCGGTCTGACCGTCGGAGGCTCGGCGACCTGACCAGTCTGGCGATGATGCCACGACCCCGGATGGGTGTAGCGGCGGCTCTGTAATCACTCGTGCAGGCGGCGGCGACATGTCTTGTCGGCTCCGCCCGTTCGGGCGCCGCTCCAGAATGCTGCGCGCGAAAAGCATTGCGCCAGGAGGCACGCGCCAAACGCTTTACGGCCGCTTTACGATGCCTTTACGAAGATGAGGATTTGCGGCGGTGTGGTGGAGGGAATTTACCATATCTCTCTGAGACAGGCTGATCACACCCAGCAGGGTCACAGCCCCCTGAATATGATAATTCCTTTTAAATCAGTACATTAGAAAAAAGTAGTGAAAAATCGCGATAAACTGTCTCGATATTCACCACCTGTTAACCCCTGAAGTCGTAAACCTTGTCTTGCAACAAGGCGAGGCAAGGGCATGACCGAAGAAGTACTTTCTTCCACTCACCCCCCACTCCCACCCACCACGGAAGATCAACGGTATTCCTGGCTTCGCCTTTTGCGCTCCCGTGGTGTCGGGACAGTGACCTTTTACCGGCTTCTGTCCGAACACGGGTCAGCACAGAATGTGCTGGACATGCTGCCCGAAGTGGCGGCGGCTGCAGGTGTCAAAGGGTATAAAACATGCCCGACCACCATAATAGACACCGAGTTCTCAACTGCAAAAGCCGCCAATGCGCGGCTTTTGTGTTTTGGCGATCCCGACTACCCGGACTATCTCAGCACCATCCAGAACCCGCCGCCCGCGCTTTGGGCGATTGGGGATGCGACCCTGGCGGCGCGACCGACCGTTGCCATTGTAGGGGCGCGCAATGCCTCGTCGCTGGGGCGGCGCATGGCCTATTCTCTGGCACGCGACCTCGGCGCGGCCGGGTTTTCTGTTGTCTCCGGACTGGCGCGCGGCATCGACGCGAGCGCCCATGACGGCTCCCTTGCCAGCGGCACCATCGCGGTGCAGGGCGGCGGCGTCGATGTGATCTATCCGACCGAGAACACCCGCCTTGCAGAGGCGATCGGCGCCCAGGGCCTGCGCCTGTCGGAACAACCAATGGGGCTGCAGCCCCAGGCGCGGCATTTCCCGCCCCGCAACCGGATCATCGCGGGTATCGGGCTGGCCACGATCGTGGTGGAGGCCGCCGTCAAATCCGGCAGCCTGATAACCGCCCGCGATGCGCTCGACCTTGGCCGTGATGTCATGGCCGTCCCCGGCCACCCCTTTGACGCGCGCGCCAGCGGCGGCAATCTGCTGATCCGCGATGGCGCCGTGCTGGTGCGCAATGCCCAGGATGTGATCGACGCCCTGCCGGAACTCATGCCCCACACTGCGCCGACACCTCGGCGCCGCCTTGAGGACCTGCCGCCGCCGCCACCGGAGCGGCGCAGCCTGCGTCAGACGGCCGCGCTTCACCAGCAGATCCTGGACCGGCTGGCCGCCGCTCCGACACCTGAACCCCAGCTGATCGAAGACCTGAACACGCCCGCTCGCAAGGTGCGAACCGTGCTGATGGATCTGGAATTATCCGGCGAAATTGACCGGGGTCCGGGTGGCGTAATCCTGAAAAAACGCTGATTTCATTTTGTGCGAAACAGCTGACCAACACGCCCGACCGGACAGTGTTTTCTTCGTATGGATTGACATTCTCCCCTTGCGCGACACATTTTGCGCGGCCATAGAGCCGCTTGAACCCGTATCGAAAGGTGCCCCAATTTATGCCAGTCGTCGTCGTTGAATCTCCGGCCAAAGCTAAAACGATCAACAAATACCTGGGCTCCGACTACGTTGTGCTGGCTTCATATGGTCACGTTCGCGACCTGCCGGCCAAGAACGGATCTGTCGCTCCCGATGACGATTTCGCAATGACCTGGGAGATCGGTAATGACAGCAAGAAACATGTTCGCGCCATTGCCGACGCGCTGAAAGACGACAACTCCCTGATCCTGGCGACTGACCCCGATCGCGAAGGCGAAGCCATTTCCTGGCACCTGCAGGAGGCGCTGACCAAGCGCCGGTCGATCAAGAAGGACACGGAGGTCAAGCGCGTCACCTTCAATGCGATCACCAAGGATGCGGTGACCGAGGCGATGCGCAATCCGCGCCAGGTCGACATGCCTTTGGTGGAGGCCTATCTGGCCCGCCGGGCGCTCGACTATCTGGTCGGCTTCAACCTGTCGCCCGTCTTGTGGCGCAAGCTGCCCGGCGCCCGCTCCGCCGGTCGTGTTCAATCCGTCTGCCTGCGGCTCATCGTCGAGCGCGAGATGGAAATCGAAGCCTTCAATCCGCAGGAATACTGGTCGGTCCGCGCCAATGTCGCGACCCCTCGTGGCCAGTCGTTCGAGGCCCGCCTGACCGTTCTGGGCGGCGAGAAGCTGGAAAAGTTCAGCCTCGGTAACGCCACCGCCGCCGAACTGGCGGTGCAGGCCGTCACCAGCCGGAAGCTGTCGGTCCTGTCGGTGGAAGCGAAACCGGCCGCGCGCAACCCTTCGGCTCCCTTCATGACCTCGACCCTGCAACAGGAAGCCAGCCGCAAGTTCGGCATGGGCGCGCGGCAATGCATGAATACGGCGCAGCGCCTCTACGAGGCCGGGCTGATTACCTACATGCGGACCGACGGTATCGACATGGCGCCCGAAGCCGTGCAGGCCACCCGCGCCGAGATCGGCACCCGCTACGGCAAGGACTATGTGCCGTCCGAGCCGCGCATCTACAAGAACAAGGCCAAGAACGCGCAGGAAGCGCACGAATGTATCCGCCCCACGGACATGAGCCGCGACGCCAAAAGCCTGAAGGTCTCGGAAGAGGATCAACGCAAGCTCTATGATCTGATCTGGAAGCGGACCCTGGCCTGCCAGATGGCCGGCGCCCGACTGGAGCGCACAACGGTCGACATCGGGTCGGAGGACCAACAGGTCGTGCTGCGGGCGACAGGTCAGGTTGTGCTGTTTGACGGCTTCATGCGCGTCTATGAGGAAGGCCGCGATGATGTTGTCGACGATGACGACAAGCGCCTGCCCCAGATCATGCAGGGCGAAAATCTGAAATTTGCAGGCAGCCTTGCGGCGCAGGCGGAAAAATCCGGCACTGACGGCTCCCGGCTGTCCGACGACGGGGCGACACTGGCGCTGCAGCACCACACTCAGCCACCGCCGCGCTACACCGAAGCGACATTGGTCAAACGGATGGAAGAGCTGGGGATCGGGCGGCCGTCGACCTATGCCAGCGTCATCACCACCATCCAGGACCGCGAATACGTCCGCAAGGACAAGAACCGCCTGTTCCCGGAGGACAAGGGCCGGATCGTGACCATTTTCCTGCTGAACTTTTTCAAACGCTACGTGGAATATGATTTCACCGCAGCCCTGGAAAACCAGCTTGATGATGTCAGCGCCGGTGGCAAGGACTACAAAGAGTTGCTGGAGAGTTTCTGGCGCGATTTTTCGGCCGCGATCTCTGAGACCTCGGACCTGCGGATTTCGGAAGTGCTGGATGTGCTGGACGATGCATTGGCACCGCAGCTTTATCCGCCACGCGAAGACGGCGGCGATCCGCGCCTCTGTCCGAAATGCGGCGCCGGTCAGTTGCACCTGAAATCCTCGCGCACCGGCGGTTTTGTCGGCTGCGGCAACTACCCCGAGTGCAACTATACCCGACCGATTTCAGGCGAGGGCGCCGAGGGGTATGAACGTATCCTCGGCGAGGACGACGGTGACGAAATTCATCTGAAGTCAGGCCGTTTCGGCCCCTATGTGCAGCGTGGCGAGGCCACGCCCGAGAACAAGAAGCCACCGCGCTCGTCCCTGCCGAAACAGGGCAAGGACTATCTGCCTGGCTGGGGCCCGAATGATGTCACGCTGGAGCAGGCGGTCACCCTTCTGACCCTGCCTCGCGAAATCGGACAGCATCCGGACGGGGGCTTGGTGGCCGCGAACCTCGGCCGGTTCGGCCCCTACATCATGCACCAACGCCCCGACGAGGAAAAACCGGTTTATGCCAACCTCAAGGAAACGCTGGACGTGTTTGAAATCGGCATGAACCGTGCGGTCGAAATGCTGGCTCAGAAACGCGCCAACCCCGGCAGAGGCCGGTCTGCTGCGGCCGCGAAACCGCTGAAGGAGCTGGGGGAACACCCTTCCGAAGGCGGGCCGGTGAATGTGCTCGACGGGCGCTATGGCCCCTATGTCAAATGGGGCAAGGTCAATGCCACCCTGCCCAAGGACGTCGAAGCCAAGGATGTGACCATGGAAATGGCCGTCGGTCTCATCACCGAGAAGACCGGCAAGACCAGCAAGAAGAAAGCGCCGGCCAAGAAGAAGGCCGCTCCCAAGAAGACTGCTCCCAAGAAGACTGCGGCCAAGACGACTGCGGCCAAGAAAACCACGAAAAAGGCCGCAACCGGGGATTGATGTCCTCCGGGGGGAGCAGCCGTGGGGATCGGGTCGGCCTGGAGGCCGCGCACCGACCGCCCCGATCTGCGGGTGCAGTCGCACGCAGCCCCATGCCTCCGATCCCAGGCCCCCGATCCCGTGCTCCCGATCCCAGGTCCACAGAGGCAATTCAGGCGAGCTGGCGGGCAAGTTGCAGAGCCGGCGCCGGGCATCGTACCCACGTGGCCTCGGTAGAAATACGTATCCCGTTCCGTATTCGTTGACTCGACACCGCCGCTGAGGCGATTAGCTTGAGCCAGAGGAAATGGAAGGGAGAGTTCCATGAAAAAAGTATACGGCTCTGCTGCGGAGGCCCTCGATGGGGTGCTCTTCGATGGCATGACGATCGCTGCAGGCGGCTTTGGCCTCTGCGGCATTCCCGAGATTTTGCTGGAGGCGATCAAACAGGCCGGCACGCAAGACCTGACTTTTGCGTCCAACAATGCAGGCGTCGACGATTTCGGCATCGGCATCCTGTTGCAGACCAAACAGGTCAAGAAGATGATGTCCTCCTATGTCGGTGAAAACGCAGAGTTCATGCGTCAGTATCTCTCCGGCGAATTGGAACTGGAGTTCAACCCGCAGGGCACATTGGCCGAGCGCATGCGTGCCGGTGGCGCAGGCATACCCGGTTTCTACACCCGGACCGGCGTAGGCACCCAGATCGCCGAGGGCAAGGAACACAAGGACTTCACCGGTCAGACCTATATCCTTGAGGAAGGCATCTTTGCCGATCTGGCCATCGTCAAGGCCTGGAAGGCCGATGAGACCGGGAACCTGATCTTCCGCAAGACCGCCCGCAATTTCAACGCCCCCGCAGCGACCTGTGGCAAGATCTGCGTCGCCGAGGTGGAAGAGATCGTGCCCGCAGGGAGCCTCGATCCCGACGGGATTCACCTGCCCGGCATATATGTGCACCGCCTGATCCAGGGCGAGCATGAAAAGCGCATCGAACAGCGCACCGTGCGCCAGAAAGAGGAGGCCTGATCCATGGCTTGGGACCGCAATCAAATGGCGGCACGCGCCGCACAGGAACTGCAGGACGGCTGGTATGTGAACCTCGGCATCGGCATTCCGACGCTGGTGTCAAACTATATCCCCGAGGGCGTCTCGGTGACGCTGCAATCGGAGAACGGCATGCTGGGCATGGGTCCTTTCCCGGTCGAGGGCGAAGAGGATCCGGACCTGATCAATGCGGGCAAACAGACGATCACTGAACTGCCGCATACGTCCTATTTCGATAGTGCGACGTCCTTTGGCATGATCCGCGGCGGCAAGATCGCCATGGCTATCCTCGGTGCGATGGAAGTCGCCGAGAATGGCGATCTGGCAAACTGGATGATCCCGGGCAAGCTGGTCAAGGGCATGGGCGGCGCCATGGATCTGGTGGCCGGCGTTGGCCGCGTGGTGGTCGTCATGGATCACGCCAACAAACACGGCCAATCCAAGGTTCTGAAAGAATGCACCTTGCCCTTGACCGGAACCGGAGTGGTCGACCGCATCATTACCAACCTCGGGGTGCTCGACGTCGTTGACGGCGGGCTGCGGATCGTTGAGACCGCCGAGGGCGTCAGCGAAGACGAGCTGCGTGCGGCGACCGAAGCGACCATCGTCGATTGACCTGGCCCTCCTTCGATTTTCGAAGGAGGTGGGCGGGGGCGCG
>MPDC01000023.1 GCA_001874255.1 Alphaproteobacteria bacterium MedPE-SWcel | reverse complement strand
TGGAGGGGCGCGCGACGCCGCTCTGCCCAACTGGACGCCGGGTCCTCTGAAAGAGGGCACCAGACCAGGCGGGAGCACTACGGGAATGGTGGCTCATCCTCATCAGGCCGAAGCGTAGAACTGGTCAAAAGCTCCGCCAACCCATCCAGCGCTGCCCGCACGGGCGGATCATGGCGTGCGTCGTGATGGCAAACCAGCCACTCCTCATGTGTCAGGGCAGCGATGACCGGACCGACCTGCCGCAAACCGGGAAAGCCCATTGCGGCAAATCGCGGCAGAACCACCCGCCCAATTCCGGCACAGGCCAGATCCGCCAGCATCCGCGCGGAACTGGCCGTCGCCACGATCGCGTCGCCGTGCATCTCCCGCACCCAGCGGGCAGAAGGCAGCTCAACATTGCCCGTCTGCCGGGTCACATACCCTTCTCCGGCGCCCTCGGCAGCATATTCGGCATATGTGATCCGGGCAGTGCGGCGGCCAGCCATCCAACTCTGATCAGGCCTGTGATTGCGCACACCGATGTCAGCGCCCCGTCGTGCAATGTCGAGGCGCGCGTCTGCGTCAACGAAGGCCGGCTGCCAATCGGCCTCCGGCGACCAGACATGCGACAGATGCCTTGCGAGGAATGCCGAGGTCCATCCCCCAGCCGTAATCCGGACCTCCGCCCGGGCCGGATGGGTTGCAATAGCGCGCAGCCGTCGGGCTTCGGCCAGCAACCCCTCGGTCTCGGCCAGAAGGGTGCGTCCCTTGGCGGTCAACCCGTACCCCTGATTGCCCCGTTCAAACAGTTGCCAGCCCAGCTGCGTTTCCAGTGCCCGCATACGGCGACTGAGCGTCGGGACGCTGACGCCAGAGGCCCGGGCCACCGGTGCCAACCCACCAGCAACACCGACACGCGCAAATAATTCCAGATCATCCAGCCTCGGCGTTTGTTTCATTTTTGAAAATCCACTTGCACAGCTGCCGCCTGATCAAAGGCAGTTTTATTAAGTATGCTACGGGCACACTATCAATTTTGAAAGGTGAGGCGATATGATTTTGATCCATACCCCGCCACGTGCCACGCCTTGTCCTTGCCAAAGAAGCAACTGGCAAACAGAACGCGAGCGGGCCTTGGCGCGCGTTGCCTCGTACCACAGGCGCAGGCGCCGACTGCGGCGCCTGCGTGCGCTCAGGTGGATAACGTCGCGTCTCGGCCTCAGATCACGCGGGCATCGGCACACATCGGGTCACAAACCCTGCGTAGCCGCCACAAAGGCACGCATCAGCGCTTTGTCCTTCTGACCGGGAGCGCTCTCGACGCCCGAAGCCACATCGACCTGACGCACGCCGGTTTTGCGGATGGCCTCAGCGA
Source organism: Alphaproteobacteria bacterium MedPE-SWcel (assembly GCA_001874255.1). Lineage (GTDB taxonomy): Bacteria > Pseudomonadota > Alphaproteobacteria > Rhodobacterales > Rhodobacteraceae > Epibacterium. Next base: position 66,955 of record MPDC01000023.1, on the reverse strand, counting down.
CATTGTCCGGCGTCAGCCCGCCAGCCAGCATCCACGGGACCTGCCAGTATTTCCTGGCCGCCAGGAGCTGCCAGTCGAACGTGATCCCGTTACCTCCGGGCAGGATGGATCCCTTGGGCGCCTTGGCATCGATCATGATCTGATCCGCCACCTGCGCGTAGAGGTCGATCGCCTTCAGATCTGCCGCTTCGGCCACGCCGATCACTTTCATCACCGGCAAACCATAGCGTGCTTTGATTTCCGCCACCCGCTCTGGGGTTTCGCCGCCATGCAGCTGCAGCATGTCCAACGGGACAGAACCGGTAATCGCATCCAGTTCACTGTCGCCGGCATTGACCACCAGGCCCACTTTCGCCAACCCCACCGGCGCCCCGGCCGCAAGAACGGCAGCCTGCGCAATGGAGACCGAACGGGGCGATTTCGCGAAGAAATTCAAACCAACATAGGCCGCGCCGGCATCCGCCGCCGCAGCAATGTCGTCAGCCGTTTTCAGACCGCAGATCTTGCTTCTGATTTCAGCCATCTCAGGATGCGTCTTCGAGCAGCGCCAGGACCTCGTCCTTGCCCTCGTGTTTCTGGCGTTTCAGTTTCTTGACTTCACGCGACAGTTTCTTGACCTCACCCTGGCGAATACGGGCTTCGCGGCGATGTTTATGCTCGCGCAGATACTCCAACACGTAGCCCAACGCCACACCGATGGCGATGCCGCCCAGAACCACCACAAACAGGGGCAAGGTGATCGCAGGATTGAACTTTGCAAGCTCTGCAAGCGCCTCCGGCATCAGCTTCAGCGTCACATCCCCGCGGTTCGCGAGACTCACAGAGACCAAAACAAGAGCAAGCACGCCCCAGACAAGATACCGAATGTACCGCATTTACTCTTTTCCGTTCAGACGATCCCGGAGCAGCTTGCCGGTCTTGAAGAAGGGAACATGCTTCTCTTCCACGTTCACCGTCTCGCCGGTACGTGGGTTTCGCCCGACCCGGGAATCGCGTTTCTTGACCGAGAACGCGCCAAAGCCGCGCAACTCGACCCGGTCGCCGCGCGACATGGCATCAGTGACCTCCTCAAAGACCGTATTGACGATCCGCTCCACATCACGCTGATACAGGTGCGGGTTTTCGTCTGCAATCTTCTGAATCAGTTCCGAACGGATCATATGTGGGGCCCTCCCAAAGCCGGGTTTGAACTTAAGAGTAGAGTAACTATAGGAATAAAACTGTTCTGCGGAAACAGGTTACAAAGACCTCCGTGGGGGAAATCTGTCGCTTCTGCGGTATTTGAGCAAACCAGCGCCGTCTTTCCGCGATGCAGCGCGACGAGTTTGCCTGAAGAACAAGCGTTTCTTCGGGAATCGCCAAAAGAGCGAAGCCATTGATTCGCAAGCCTTCGTGAGAGGTGGGAACGACCCACGTCAGCCGGACCTGCCACAATATGCGGAAAATCCGGTCCCGCGGCCCTCAGCATATTGCAAGCTGACAAACCGTCTCAGGTTCAATGATTGCGCCCGGCAGCGGCGTTCGACTTCGCCTCGAACGTCGCCTTCCGACCACCCGGGACCATAGCGCCCGCTGACGTCGTAGCCCGCCCCGGAGCGGGTCAGAGCGACGTCCAGATGGCGCGGATCCACAGGGGCGGTGCAGGCTGCAAGGCCGACCGCAAGACTGGCTAGACCAATCAGAAGAACACAGGCGCGCATGGAAACTCCGGATCAGGTCGGCCGCAATCTTCACACCATCCTGAAGATACCGGTCCAGATCAAGCCCCGAATGCATGCGCCTTTGATCGCAAGCCGCGCAAGCTGCGCCGCGAGCGGATCCAAACATCATGAAAAAAGGCCCCGCAGGAGCAATCCTGCGGGGCCTCGTTTATCTTGTATAGGCGTTGGACTTAGTCGCTTTTCAGCGCGGCGCCCAGGATATCGCCGAGGGACGCGCCGGAGTCGGAGGAGCCATACTGTTCGACGGCCTCTTTCTCTTCTGCGATCTCGCGTGCCTTAATCGACAGACCTAGACGACGGGTCTTGGAGTCGATGTTGGTGACGCGCACGTCGATCTTGTCCGCAACGGAGAACCGCTCAGGGCGTTGATCTGCACGGTCACGGGACAGGTCGGAGCGGCGGATGAAGGACTTCATGCCCTCATATTCCACTTCGATGCCGCCCTCTTCGATCGCGGTCACTTCGACCGTCACGATGGAGCCACGCTTCACGCCGCCAACGGCGTCTGCGAACTTGTCACCGCCCAGCGCCTTGATGGAGAGCGAGATGCGCTCCTTCTCGACGTCCACTTCGGAGACAACGGCCGAAACCATGTCGCCTTTGCGGTAGTTCTGGATCGCTTCTTCGCCGCGCTCGTCCCAGCTGAGGTCGGAGAGGTGAACCATGCCGTCGATGTCGCCGTCGAGACCAATGAACAGACCGAATTCGGTGATGTTCTTGACTTCGCCTTCGACCTGAGTGCCCTCGGGGTGTGTTTCTGCAAACACTTCCCACGGGTTGCGCATGGTCTGCTTCAGGCCCAGGGAGACGCGACGCTTGGCGCCGTCGATTTCCAGAACCATGACGTCCACTTCCTGCGAGGTGGAGACGATCTTGCCGGGGTGCACGTTCTTCTTGGTCCAGGACATCTCGGAGACGTGGACCAGACCTTCGACACCGGGCTCCAGTTCAACAAATGCACCGTAATCGGTGATGTTGGTGACGCGACCCTTGTGCACGGAGGCCAGCGGGTATTTGGCGCCAACCAGATCCCACGGATCGTCCTGCAGCTGCTTCATGCCGAGGGAGATACGGTGGGTCTCTTTGTTGATCTTGATGACCTGAACCTTGACGGTTTCGCCGATCGCCAGGATCTCGGAGGGGTGGTTCACACGGCGCCATGCCATGTCGGTGACGTGCAGCAGCCCGTCAACACCGCCGAGGTCAACAAACGCACCGTATTCGGTGATGTTCTTGACCACACCCTCGACGGCCTGGCCTTCGGTCAGATTGCCGATGACTTCGGCACGCTGCTCGGCGCGGGACTCTTCGAGGATCGCACGGCGGGACACAACGATGTTGCCACGACGACGGTCCATCTTCAGGATCTGGAACGGCTGCTTCAGACCCATCAGCGGGCCTGCGTCGCGCACGGGGCGGACGTCAACCTGCGAGCCGGGCAAGAAGGCCACGGCGCCGCCGAGGTCGACCGTGAAGCCACCTTTGACGCGGCCGAAGATCGCGCCTTCGACGCGCTGATCGTCTGCGTAGGCTTTTTCCAGGCGGTCCCAGGCTTCTTCGCGGCGCGCCATCTCGCGAGAGATGACAGCTTCGCCACGGGCGTTTTCAGCCGCGCGCAGGTAGACTTCGACTTCGTCACCGACGGAGACTTCAGCCGCTTCACCAGGATTTGCGAATTCTTTGAGCTCAACGCGGCCTTCCATTTTGTAGCCGACGTCGATGATGGCCTGACCCGCCTCGATGGCGATGATCTTGCCTTTAACTACGGAACCCTCTTCGGGGGTGTCCATTTCGAAGCTTTCTTGCAGGAGGGCTTCGAATTCCTCCATCGATGTTGTTTGAGCCATGTGGTCTCAGGTTTCCTTTACAAATCGGTTTTTCTGGCCATGCGGTTGTCTCCGCCGGTCTTAGATGGGTTGGTCGGACGAGAGGCGATGCGCTGACAGCCCGGGCACAAACAAACACAAAGGGCCGAGGTATGCCCCGACCCTGCCCAGTCTGTCTTGGTGCGTTTTCGCATCTCTGTTGACAAGGCGCTGTATAGGGGGTTCCGGCCCTGCTGGCAAGGGGTCTTGGACTCTATCGCCCGGCCCGTGCCCAGCGCGGGTTTCAACACCGGGAGCAGAGCCCTATGGCCTGCCCCCAGTGTGTGCCCGGTTCGCCCCCAGTGTGCGCCCAGTTCGCTCCCAGTCCGCCTCCGGGCGGATTTGAATGGATCAGTCGATCTCGGTGACCAGCGCTGCCTCGGATTTGCGGACCTTTTTCATCGGCAGCAACCAATCGCCGTCTTCGGCACGATAGCCCAAGGGCAGCAGAATGACGGAACGCAGACCTTTTTCCTTCAGGCCGAGGATTTCGTCCACCTGATCCGGGTCGAACCCTTCCATCGGGGTGCTGTCGACGCCCAATTCTGCCGCCGCCGCCAGCGCAAAGCCGAGCGCGATATAGGCCTGACGCGCCGCATGGGCATAGTTGACCTCTGCATCGCGAGGCAGGTACATCGCTTTCAGCTTGTCATAGTAGCCCTGCAACATCTCGGAGGCGCCGCGCTCTTCCACCAGCTGCTCGACAACCGCATCGATGCGCTCGGCCGTGTAGTTGTCCCAGGCGGCAAAAACCAAAAGATGCGAACCATCGGTGATCTGCGCCTGATCCCAGGACACCGGGCGGATCTTCTCGCGCAGCTCCTTGTTGCGGATCACCAGCAATTCGAACGGCTGCACACCACTGGATGTCGGAGCCATCCTGATCGCTTCGACGATCTGCGCGACCTTGTCTTCGGGGACGGCTTTCGAGGGGTCCATCTTCTTGGTGGCATAGCGCCAGTTCAGCTTGTCCAGAAACATCTATCAGGGGTCCTTTCAGGGAATTCGTTGCTCCCGCTGACATAGCAACTAAACTGATCGGTTCAAGTTTAAAAACCTGACGCCGGGGTCGGCCCCTGTGCGCCTGCGCACATGCCTTTTGCGCCGCCTGCGGGCAGCACATGCGTTTTCCTGCAAAGGTCGGTCAATGTTGACGCGCTGCCACTTCGGCAATGGCACGGGCAACTGCGTCGTCGATGCTCAGGGTGCTGGTGTCGATCAGGATCGCATCATCGGCAGGCTTCAGAGGAGCCTCGGCCCGGGTCATGTCACGCTCGTCGCGGGCACGCACATCCGCCAACACCTCTTCGAGGGTGATGACGCTGCCCTTGGCGGTCAATTCGAGGAACCGCCGCCTCGCCCGCACCTCGGCGCTTGCGGTCACGAACAGCTTCACTTCGGCCTCGGGGCAGATCACCGTTCCGATATCACGCCCGTCCATCACCGCGCCTCCGGCCCGGCGGGCAAAAGCGCGCTGAAAATCCACCAGCGCCGCCCGGACGCCCGCAATCACTGCGACCTTGGAGGCCGCCTGTGCCACCGCCACCGTGCGCAGGTCGTCCCGCTCCAGATCGGCCACTTCCAAGGCTTCGGCTGCACGCACGGGCTCGGCGCCATCCAGCATCCGCGCGCCGACCGCCCGGTACAGGAGGCCTGTGTCGAGATGGCCAAAACCAAAGTGCTCGGACACGGCTTTGGAAATGGTCCCCTTCCCCGCTGCTGCGGGCCCGTCGATTGCGATGGTAAAGGCCATGGGTCTCCGTCTTTCCTTCGTCTGCCGCCGGTCACCGGTCTGTCACCGGTCTGTCGCAGGGCTGTCACGGGTTTGTCACTGACCTGTCGGGCGTGCCCGGCGGGCGTATTGTGCTGTGGTTGCGCTATTTCTATGCCGCAGGAGGGCGCTTGTCACGCGGCTGTGCACCCGGGCCCTTCCTATCCCTGCGGATCAAGATCCCGCCACGGGCGCTTCTGGTCAGCTATTGCTGCGGCTGATCTGCGCGCCCAGATCGCCCATCAACCGCTCGAAGATCGGGAACGAGGTGGCAATCGGGCTGCCGTCATCAACAGAGACCGGGCTTTGCGCCCCCATCCCCATCACCATGAACGACATCGCAATACGGTGATCGAGGAAGCTTTCGCAGGTGGCGCCGCCCGGAACGCCATCCGGGCCACAGCCCTCCACACTCCACCAGTCATCGCCTTCCTGAACGGTCACTCCATTGGCACGCAGGCCGCGGGCCATTGCGTCGATACGGTCACTTTCCTTGACGCGCAGCTCTTTCACGCCCGCCATCATGGTGGTGCCGGTGGCAAAGGCCGCCACGACGGACAGCACCGGGTATTCGTCGATCATCGATGCGGCGCGCGCCGGGGGCACGTCAATGCCGCGCATATCGGGGGAATATCTGGCCCGCAGATCAGCCACCGGCTCGCCGCCCTCCTCACGCTCGTTCTCATAGGTCAGATCCGCCCCCATATCGCGCAGGGTGGCAAAGAGACCGGCACGGGTCGGGTTCAGGCCGATCCCCGGCACCAATACGTCAGACCCGGGCGTCACCAGCGCGGCGCAGACCGGAAAAGCCGCCGACGAAGGATCGCGGGGCACTGCGATCACCTGAGGTTTCAGCTCCGGCTGGCCGGTCAGCGTGATCACACGACCCTCTTCGGTATCCTCAACCGTAACCTCTGCGCCAAATCCCGCCAGCATCCGCTCGGAATGGTCACGCGTGGCTTCGTGCTCGATCACAACGGTCTTGCCGGGCGCGTTCAGCCCCGCCAGAAGCACCGCAGATTTCACCTGCGCCGAGGGGACCGGCACCGTGTACCGCACCGGCACCGGGTCCGCCGCCCCGACGATGGTCATCGGCAGACGCCCCCCGTCGCGGCCCACGGAGCGGGCGCCGAACAGCGCCAACGGATCGGTGACCCGCGCCATTGGCCGTTTGTTCAATGAGGCATCCCCGGTAAAGGTGGCGGTGATCGGCGAGGTTGCCATGGCCCCCATGATCAACCGTACACCGGTTCCCGAGTTGCCGCAGTCAATCACATTGTCCGGCTCGGCAAAGCCTCCGACCCCGACCCCGAACACCGACCATTCGCCGCTGCCGTGATTGATCACCTCGGCTCCGAAGGCCTGCATCGCCTTGGCGGTGTCCAGCACGTCCTCGCCTTCCAGGAGGCCGCTAATCCGTGTCTCGCCCACTGCCATGGCGCCGAGGATCAGGGACCGGTGAGAAATCGACTTGTCCCCTGGCACATCTGCCACGCCCTTGAGCGGGCCTGCGCGGCGGGAGGTCATAGGGGTGGGCGTGCCGTGGCCGGACATGAGGTTTCCTCTTCAGAAGATCGTCGAAAGGCTGTTAGCGCATGACGCAGTCTGCGTCCATCATCAAGCGCGCGCGATCGGCAAGAACGCGACCTGACCATTTGCACACCGCGCATTGCCCGGCCGCCTGTGGGGTCAGCCAGACAGGTTGCTCTGTTGGCATGCCCTGCAGGCTGCGGTCTTCGCGGGCGCAAGGGTGCGGACACGCACGCAAATGTCAGATGCGAGGCGCTGCCTCGCGCTCCGAGGTATTTTCAAAAAGATGAAGGTCGGGCGCAGTGTCCGGATATATCAACCGGATCGGCGAAAGGTCAGGTAGTGCGGTCTACGCCCCTCACGAAGAGCCTTTTGTTCATACCGCGTCGAGATCCAGTCCTGCCACGGTTGGCGCCAGTCCTGCGGACCGTCGGCCAGCCACTCAAAGCCCGCCTTCGGGACTTCTTCCAGTGTCTGACGCACATAGTCCGGAATGTCAGTGGCCACGCGAAAGATCGCCCCGGGCTTGAGCACGCGCGCAAGTGGCGCCAGATGATCCTGGGTCACGAACCGACGACGATGGTGACGCGCCTTGGGCCAGGGATCGGGGTAGAGTAAGAAAGCGCGTGATACAGTCGCTGCCGGGATCACATCCATCAGGTCCCGGGCATCGCCGGGATGAACGCGGACGTTGGCGGCCTCTGACTGGCGCAGTTTTCCCAACAGCATTGCGATGCCGTTGATGTAGGGCTCGGCTCCGATGATGCCGACATCCGGGTTGCGTTCGGCCTGATGCACCAGATGTTCGCCGCCGCCGAACCCGATCTCGAGCCAGATATCCCGGTTGCCAAACACCCGCTCCAGATCCAGAGGCTCGCGGCGGGGGTTTTCCTCCCAGCCGACGGGTCCGGGGCTCAGACGCGGCAGGTCCTCATCAAGATAGCGCTCTTGATTCGGCTTCAATGTCTTGCCTTTGAAACGGCCGTAGAAGTTGCGCCATGGGGCGCCCGAGACATGTCGGCCTTCGCGATCGGGATCGGTTTGCGGCGGCGTTGCATGCGACGGGTGGGAATCATCTTCGGACATCTGGAATGGGTTCCCTCTGGTCAACAGGTCTCGGTCAGTGTGGTGGTCAGTTCGATGGTCAGTGCTATGGTCAGGCCGTGCGAAAATCGCGCCCCCCTCTGCCGCATCAGAGACCAGAGGTCAAGCCGCGACGGCATCGGGGCAGCGCTGCGCGATGGCGAGCCCTGCGCCAGGGGGCTCCGGCGGGCCCACACAGGGTGTATGGCTACGGCGCCTTGTCGCGCAATACGCCCGCCGCGACCAAGGTGCGGCGCGAGGGATACCATTCGTCGCCGGGATCCATCTGCAGGGTCTTGATGGCAAACCCCGGGTCAACGCCGCGATCCACCATATAGTTCAGATAGTCATACATCTCGCGCTGCGTATCCTCGTAGATCCACGACCCAAAGACAAACGGCGTGTCCCAGCCCCGGCTTTCGCGGAGATCAGTGTAGTAGCTCTCGACCGAATTCGGCGACCATGACCGGCGATGGAACCCGATCTTTGATCCCCGCGTCATCTGTCTGCGCGCGCCGGCAAGAAAGATATCGACGCAGGCGCTGATACATTCACCCTGCACTGTTGTATTCAGGCCGTAATCCGCCACGATCCAGGCGATCTCCGAACTGGCATAGACACTGCCGCCGCCGGAATCGAGCCGCACCTCGGTCACGGCCGGATGCGCGCTCAGGAGCGTGCGAAACCCTTCGATGTCCTCGACGACGATTTCACCCGGCTGGTTTTCTTCGCCAGTTTCCGTGTCGAACACGAGGGTCGTTTCGGAGACAAACAGGCGGCTGTTTTCCGTGCCAAAGGCGACGGTGGGAGCTGTCAATACCGCACCCCACCCGCCGCAGAGGAGGATCCCGAGCGGGCGCCATAGTCCTGTTCCCGCCATGCAAGACCCCGTTTTCATCATCCTGTGCTCGACTTTTCATAGCGGCTCTGACCGGCTCAATGCAAACCCGTTCTCTCAGAGCATGGACCGGCGCGCGCCACGGCAGGATCGCGTTGCCTGTTCGCCTGTCTGGACAAAGGCTCTGCGGTGTGAGGCGGCAAGAGTGCACAAAAGGCGAGGTTTCCCCCGCCTTTTGTCAAAACACTGTGCCGCGAGGATCGAAGTCCGCGATCTCAGACGGCTTGTTTTAGTGCCTCTGTCAGATCTGTGCGCTCCCAAGAGAACCCACCGTCTGCGTCAGGGGCGCGGCCGAAATGGCCGTAGGCTGCGGTGCGCTGATAAATCGGTTTGTTGAGCCCCAATTGCGTGCGGATGCCCCGTGGTGTCAGATCCATGCACTTGCTCACGGCCCCTTCGATCACCTGGTCCGGCACGGCACCGGTTCCATGGGTATTGACGTAGATCGACAACGGCGCGGCCACGCCAATTGCGTATGAAAGCTGAAGGGTACATTTATGCGCGAGACCTGCAGCCACGATATTCTTTGCGAGATAGCGCGCCGCATAGGCCGCCGAGCGGTCAACCTTGGTCGGATCCTTGCCCGAGAACGCACCGCCGCCGTGTGGAGCCGCACCGCCATAGGTATCGACAATGATCTTTCGCCCGGTCAGACCGGCGTCGCCATCGGGGCCACCGATCACGAATTTCCCGGTCGGGTTGACGTGCCAGACGGTTTTGGCCGTCAACCACCCGTCAGGCAGAGTCTCGCGGATGTAAGGCTCTACCATCGCGCGGATATCAGCCGATGTCAGTGCTTCGTCCAGGTGCTGGGTCGACAGCACGAGCGAGGTGACCTCAACAGGTTTGTCATCTGCGTAGCGAACCGAGATCTGCGACTTGGCATCCGGACCCAATGCCGGTTCCGTACCATTCTTACGCACCTCCGCCAGGCGACGCAGAATTGCATGCGAGTACTGGATCGGAGCCGGCATCATTGCGTCCGTCTCGTCGGTGGCAAAACCGAACATGATACCCTGGTCGCCTGCGCCCTCGTCCTTGTCACCATCTGCATCCACACCTTGTGCGATATGGGCAGATTGCTCGTGAAGAAGGTTGGTGATCTCCACCGTCTCGTGATGGAACTTGTCCTGCTCGTAGCCGATATCCTTGATGCAGGCCCGAGTGATTTCATCGATCCGGCCCATGCAGTCCTTCAACTTGGCCTGATCAGAGAGGCCCACTTCGCCCCCGATGACCACTCTGTTGGTGGTGGCAAAGGTTTCCGCAGCGACGCGCGCTTCGGGTTCTTCGGCAATCAACGCATCCAGGACAGCATCCGATATCCGGTCACAGACCTTGTCAGGATGCCCTTCCGAAACGGACTCCGAGGTGAAAGTGTAATCTTTGAGGCTCATGAGAAAGTGCTCCATTCAGGTTAAACCGCCACGCCAGGAAGCCGTTGTGGCGACAGTCGGACCGCAGTACGCGCACCCGTGTGTCCGGTCAATCTATATCTCGGTAGAGTTAAGCAAGTGTTCGAGACGAATTTGACCACAGACGTGGCAGGGTGGCGACACTCCCAATGAGCAGAGCCAAGAGCAGTACCAGCCAGTCGCCACTGTAGCTGTACAACGTCGGGGGCAGAGGCTGCGGAAGATCGCCATCCAGGTAGCCGGCAACGCCAAGCCCGATGCGGTCGCGGATACGGCCGTAGGGATCGATCACCGCAGAGACGCCGGTATTGGCGGCCCGCAGCATCGGCAAGCCTTGCTCAGCCGCGCGCAACTGGGCCTGTACGAGGTGCTGATAAGGGCCGGAATAGCTGCCGAACCAGGCGTCATTGGTGATGAGGACCAGAAAATCCGGCCGCGAGGGCGCAGCCCCGACATTCTGCGCAAACACACCCTCATAACAGATGAGGGGGAGCGCCCGGCCAACCGATGTGTCCAGCAGCATATGGCGCGCCCCGGGCGCATAGCCGGCGGCAGCGCGGGCCGCGAGGCCGAAGACGCCGAACCTCTCCCAAAGATGCGGGAGCGGCATGTATTCGCCGAAGGGCACCAAGTGCCTTTTGTCATAGATGTCGAGCGCCTCTCCCTCGGCACTCATCACCACGGCGGAGTTGAAGTAGCGTCCGTTCTCTTCACGTTGAATACCATACAACAGCTCCGCGCCGCCTGCCGCCTGTACCAGCGCCGGTGTCACGTCATCAATGTGGTTCTGCAACGTCGGGATCGCGGTTTCGGGCCAGATCACCAGATCCGGACGCGCGCCTGCGACGGCATCGCTGAGGTCATGATCGCCACGTGCAGCGGTGAGTTCGAGCATGCGCTCGACAAAAACCCAACGTTTTTCCGGACGCCATTTTTCGTCCTGCGGTGCATTTGGCTGCACCAGGCGCACAGTCTTGTTCGTCAGCGGCAGGTCCTTTTGTTCCGGCGCGGGCGACAGCACCACCGCAACAGCAACGACGCAGACAGGGATCAAGGCCACCCCCCGCGATCGGCGCAGATATACAAGGGGTAGTATTGACAAAAGCAAGAGCATCCCGACGCCCTGCGCCCCTACCCATGGGGCCAAGCGCAAGGCGGCCTCAGCCGGCAAGGCCAGTTGCGCAAATCCCGCCCAGGGAAAGCCGGTCAACACATAGGCCCGGGCCAGCTCTGCCAGGGTCCAGGTCCCGACCAGCGCAATGACGGCCCAATGCGCCCGTGCACATCGCGCTGCACTCCAAAATGCCAGCGCCCAGAACACCGCCAGACCGCCTCCCAGTCCCGCAAGCGCGAAGGGAGCCATCCAGCCATGGGCGGCGGCATCGACCTGAAAGGGCTCCGTGATCCAGGAAAGGCCGACACAGAAATACCCGGCGCCGAAAACCCAACCGAGCCAGCCTGCGCGGGCGGATGTGCCGATGTTGCGAAACAAGGCTCCAATCACGAAGACAGCCAACGGCCCCGCGCCGACGAAGGAGACCGGAGCCAGCCCCTGCGCCATCACGGCGCCTGCCCCAAAGCCCAGCCCGAAGGGGCCAAACCGCAAGAGCACTGGCGGAAGCGTCATTCTGCGGCAATACCCGGCAGGCGCACCCGCAACCGTTTGATCCGCCGGGGATCGGCATCGATGACCTCGAACTCAGGCCCCTCGGGGTGCTGGATCACCTCACCACGGGCAGGCACGCGCCCGGACAGCATGAAGACAAGACCTCCCAGCGTGTCGATCTCTTCTCCATCCACATCCTCGTGCTGGGTGAGCGGGATACCGATCTCGTTTTCGAACTCACCCAGTGGGGTGCGGGCCTGCGCGACGTAGCAGCCCGGCTTTTCCTGAACCCAGGTCTGATCCTCGCCGCTGTCGTGCTCGTCCTCGATCTCGCCCACAACCTGTTCGATCAGGTCCTCGATGGTCAACAAGCCATCCACACCGCCATATTCATCGATCACCAGCGCCATGTGACGCCGCTCTGCCTGCATCTTGGTCAACAGCACGCCAATCGGCATGGACGGCGGCACGAACAAGAGCTGTCGCAGCATATGTGCAAGATCAAAGGTATTGTCCTCACAATCAAAACCGTGAGTCAGGGCGAAATCCTTGAGATGGACAAACCCCAGCGGAGTGTCCAGCGTGCCCTCGTAGACGGGAATGCGCGTCAGACCGGTGTCACGGAAGACCTGAACCAACTCCTCGCGCGAAATGGTCACTGGCACGGCATCGATTTCCGCAGTGGGAATGGCCACGTCTTCAACCCGCAGACGGCGGAGGTTCATCATGCCCGGCGGCGGGTCTGCAAGTATCTCATCGGACCCCGTCTGGGGTTGCGGATCTTCCGACGATGGGGTGAAACTCCCGAAAAACTTACTCAGGAACCCAGGGCTGTCGCCCCCGTTCAATCGCGGTTCCACCGCATCAAAGCTCTGCAGCGCGCGATGCGCTGCGTTAGAACTGCCTTCTATATCGCCCATTTTTCCAATCCAAAGAGGTCCATCACGACCCGTCCTGCAAGATATATGGGTCAGGGATACCCAGTTTGCCAAGTATCTCGACCTCCAAAGTTTCCATAACCGTGGCGTCACCGTCACGAATGTGGTCATATCCCAAAAGATGCAACGTTCCGTGAACAAGCAGATGGCACACGTGATGCAGCGGATCCTTGCCTGCATCTGCGGCCTCCGACATGCAGGTATCGTAGGATATCGCGATATCGCCCAGCGCAGCGTCGCCCATGAAATCCATCTCTGGCGGAGCGGGCGCGCCCCCGTCCTCTGCCGCACTCAATTCCTGCGCGGGCCAGCTCAACACGTTGGTCGTCTTGTCTTTTTCGCGGAACTCCGCGTTCAGTTCAGCAATCCGGGCGTCATCACAGCCGAGCAGGGTGACCTCCCAGTCCTCCTCCCCATAGCCCAAAACGGACAGGGTCATATCAACCGCGACGGCCGCCTGTTGCCTCAGGGCCACGGCATTCCAGCGGGCGTCTTCAATCACAACGTCAAGTATCATGGCCTCGCCTTATCTTGACACCGCGAAAAGAAAAAGGATCTTTCTCCCCATCCAAACAGGAGACTATGCCCTGATGACATCATCCCTTGACATCCGTCGGACAAACCCGGCCGCCCCGGCAGTCCGGCCGCTGCTGACGGCCCATCTGGCGCATACGTCCGAAACCAGCGACCCAGAAGCCTGCCACGCCCTGGACCTCGACGCACTTCAGGCGCCTGGCATCGATTTCTTTGCGGCATTCGAGGGCGATACGGCCCTGGGCTGCGGTGCGCTCATGGATCTTGGCAACAGGCAGATGGAGGTCAAATCGGTGCATGTTGCGCAAGCCGCCCGGGGCCGCGGCATCGCGAAACAACTGATGCTGGCACTGCATGATATTGCAGCGCGGGCCGGAACGCAGCATATCCTGCTGGAAACCGGCTCTGAATTGCTGCCCGCCTTTGACCCGGCGCGGGCGCTCTACGAGGCTCTCGGATACCAGTATTGCGAGGCCTTCGGCGCCTATCAGCCGCATCCCCAAAGCGCCTTCATGCAGCTGTCTCTCGCAGAGTGATCCGCTTTCATCTTTTCTAAAATACCTCCGCCGGAGGCCTCCGCCCCTTCCACCTCCGCCTCCGATTGCAGCGGGGGCGCAGCGGTGACCCAGAGCATCACGCAGCAGGCTCATCCGCCTCATAGGCTTCGATGATCGCGGCCACCAACGGATGACGCACAACATCTTTGGAGGTGAAGTAATTGAACGAAATCTTCGGGATCGGACCCAGCAGCCGTTCCGCATCCCGCAGACCGGATTGCACCCCCCGAGGCAAATCGACCTGCGTGCGGTCCCCGGTAATCACCATACGAGACCCTTCCCCCAAGCGGGTCAGAAACATCTTCATCTGCATGGTGGTGGCATTCTGGGCTTCGTCGAGCACCACATAGGCATTGGACAGGGTACGCCCGCGCATGAAGGCCAAAGGCGCAATCTCAATGGTTTTTTCTTCTTTCAGCTTCGCCAGCTGCTTGCCCGGAAGAAAATCATTCAGCGCATCATACAGCGGCTGCATGTAGGGATCGACCTTTTCCTCCTGCGTGCCAGGCAAAAAGCCCAGACGCTCACCGGCTTCAACTGCGGGACGACAGAGGATGATCTTGTCCACATATCCCTGAATGAACATGGACACCCCGACCGCCACCGCAAGATAGGTCTTGCCGGTGCCTGCGGGACCGATACCAAAAGCCATCTCATGCTCGAACAGGTTCTTAACATAGGCTTTCTGGGCATCCGTGCGGGGCTCGACCAACTTCTTGCGTGTCTTGATCTCAACCTTGCCACCGGTGAACAGCTCCATCTGGCGATCGGGCGTGACCTCCTCATCAGATCGGTCCAGGCGCAACTCCCGGTCGATATCCGCGCGCTCCACAGGGCGGCCACCTTCCAGCCGCTCATAGAGGGTCTCCAGCAGCTCCACCGCCTGCTGGCTCAGGTCGGTTTCACCGTGCACGATCAACTGATTTCCGCGCCGGATGATTTGCACGCCCAGTCGCTGCTCGATTTCGGCAAGATTGCGGTCGAATTCGCCGCACAGCTCTATCAGGAGTCGATTGTCAGGAAATTCCAACAGCATTTCAGGTGCTGGGGTGTGCTCGGAGGACGGGGGCAGAACACTTGTGGCCAAACGGCTCTCCTGTTTTCGTATTGCCCCCTCAGTCTGCCCCTGCACGCGCACGCACGCAAGGCAGCATCGACGCAGACTATTCAATTTCACGCAACTGAAACAATTTCACGCGCATTCCGCTTCGACATCCTGCGCTCCGGGGTCGAAGACAGGCCAACAGCCCCTCTCCCACGGCCTGCCACTGCAATGGTCCGTCCCCAGATCAGGGAACCGGAGGCTCAAAGAGGGGAATCAAACGTCACAACAGCGAAAAAATCGGCCCAAACTTGGCGCAGTCTGAGGCTCTGCGCAGGCGCAGCACTGCCGCACGTTGATGACAACCTCCGGGATGCCGATCTGAGGGGCGCCAATCTCAGGGGTGCCAATCTCAGGGCACAGATAACGCAGCAGCAGTTCTGTCGCTGACGCCAGCCACACGGATGTCGGAAGGTGGCTTCACTCCGCCAGAGCCGTCAGGAGATGCGGCAAGTCAGCGCGTCCAGGTGTTCGGCAGGGTCCGGCATATTCGCATGAAAGAGCGGAAATCATGCCCACCCGGGCGTCGTCACTCTTTCACAATGGGGAGAAAATGGCGGACCGAGGAGGATTCGAACCCCCGACCCCTTGATTCGTAGTCAAGTACTCTATCCAGCTGAGCTATCGGTCCGTTGAGGGCCCGACCTACCCCCACGACCACGGCAGCGCAACCCCAAAAGGAAAATAATTGCAGAAGCGCCCCAGACCTGAATGAACAATATTATACAGTCCCATCCCCCTTTGGCAGGCAGATTTCAAACACCGTGCCCTCCGCTCCGGTCGCCCCCAGCCTCAGCTGCCCTCCGTGCCCCTTGATCAGCTCGGCAGCGATGGCGAGCCCAAGGCCGGAGCCGCCCTTGCGTGCGCCCCCCTGAAAAGGCGTAAAGAGATTGTCCCGGGCCTTTTTCGGCAGGCCCGGCCCGGTGTCGGCCACCCGTATCCACCAGGCCTCGTCCTCTTCCCGCATCGAGATGGTGATGCGACCGCTTTGGCCGGTAGCTGTGATCGCCTGTCGCGCGTTGCGGACCAGGTTCATGATCACGCGAAAGATCTGCTCCTTGTCGCAGCGGATCATGGTGGGCAGAGGCACCGAGTTGACGATTTCCACCTCCACGTCGGATGAAACGAGGTTCTCGCCCTCAGCCACATCATCCACGATTTCATGCAGGCAAACCCGGCCGAATGTCGGGGCTGGCTCCTCGGCGCGGCCAAAGGCCAGCGTTCCCTCGCACAACGAGACAGCGCGGGTGATCGAGTTCACCAGCTTGGGCGCCAGGCGACGCACCAAAGGGTCCTCGCTCATCTCGATCCGATCGGTAAAAAGCTGGGCCGAGGTCAGGATGTTTCGCAGATCGTGGCTGATCTTGGCAACGGCCCCGCCGAGCTGCGCCAATCGCTCCCGCTGTTTCAGGGCATGCGTCAACTCGATCTGCAGCTTCTGCAGGGCCTCCTCCGCCTCGCGCAGTTCAATCACGCCGGCCTTGGGCGTTATGATCCCACGCGCATCCTCCGGAGCTGCGGCGTAGCGCTGCATGTACCCGATCACGCCCTTGATCGGCTTCACCAGCACGATGCGCACCGCCACGAACAGCAAGACCGCGGTGAGGACAGAGATCACCGCGGACAACAAAAGAATGCGTACCCCATAGTCGATCATGGTTTCCCGCAGAGGCGCTGTTTCGATCGTGACCTCGATCAGAAGCCCAGCATCCCGCACCGGGGCCCCGATCACGCGGATGATTTCATTCTCGGGGTCGATGAGCCTGGCCATCGCGTCTCGGATCAGGATCAAGGCCCCCGCATCCCGGAGATCGAAGGTCCCCGCGATCGGACGCGGAATGGGCGACGACAGCACCAGTTGACGCATCTCGTCGCGGCGCAGGACAACGTTGTAGACGCCTGCGTTCGCCAGCAGTTCCTGTTCAAGCGCACCGTCCAGCATGTCATCAGCCAGCAGCGCGAGCGACGCGATTTGGGCCCGCTCCAGCCGGTCCTTCAAATAGTCCTGCCGGAAACGGGCGATGGAGGGGACAAAGATCAGCACTTCGGCCAACATCACGAAGACCGTTGTCAGGATCAGAAATCTGCCCGAAAGCGTGTTCAACATAGGCCCCGTCTTCGTCTCAGGGTATCCAGCGCTGCACCAGCCGGACAACCCGCTTTACGATGGTATTATCAAATAGTCTCGGGGAGAAATACGCCCCCGCGACCCGTTTGTTAAGCTCTGCAAACGTTGGATAGGGTGCGACCATTGCGGCGATTTGGCTCATCTTCAGCCGATTGGCGAGCGCCAGAGACCAGGTGGCGATCAATTCCCCCGCCTGAGGCCCGGCAATCGTCGCGCCGACCGGACGCCCACGGACCACCATGACCTTGATGAACCCCTCCGCCTGCCGCGTTGCGATGGCCCTGTCGTTGTGGCTGTAGTCGAAGCGCGCAACCTCGAGCGTCGTGCCATATTGTGCACGGGCCTCCGCCTCCGTCAGCCCCACCTGCGCAATCTCGGGGTCGGTATAGGTTGCGCGGGGGATATGGGCGCTCCGGGTTCTGGAGGGCAGAGCGAACAGAAGAGAGCGCAGAATGACGCTGGCATGATACCCCGCAAGATGGGTGAACTGCCCCTGCCCTGCCACGTCGCCAATGGCATAGACCTTTGAATTCGTTGTCCGCAGGCTGGTATCCACATGAATACCCGCATTGCTGGTTTCAATGCCTGCCGCCTCAAGGTTCAACCCCTCCACGTTGGGCCGCCGCCCCACAGCCACCAACAGATGGGAACCGGAGATCTGGCCATTCCTGGTCTCCACAACAATATGATCGCCCTCCTGCCGGACCCGGTTCGCGCCGGTCTCTTCCAGAATTTCGACCCCCTCGCGCCGCAGACGATCAAGCACAAGGCCTGCCGCCTCGGGGTCCTCCCGCCCCAGTGCCCGCTTGGCCTCCAGCACCGTGACCCTGCTCCCGAGTCGACGATGCGCCTGGGCCATCTCGATGCCGATCGGGCCGCCGCCGATCACGATCAAATGCTGTGGTTGCTCCCGAAGCGCCCATAGCGTCTCATTGGTCAGATAGGGGACCGCGCCCAATCCCTCGATCGGCGGAACCAGAGGCCGGGACCCGGTGGCGACCACGATCCGGCGCGCGGCAATGCGGGTGCCGCCCGCCTCGACCTCGGTGGGGCCGACAAAGCGCCCGGCCGCGCGGATAACCCGGACTCCCAGCCCCTCGAACCGCTCCTGGCTGTCGACAGGGGCGATCGTGTCGATCACATTCTGCACATGATCCTGAGCTGCGGCATAATCCACCTCTGCCGTCTGGTTCCGGACACCGTAGGCTGCGGCGTGGGATTGCGCATGCGCCACATGACCACTCGCCAACAGGGCCTTGGACGGAACACAGCCGTAGTTGAGACAATCGCCCCCCATTTCATGGGCTTCCAGCAGCACGACATCGGCGCCCATCTGACTGGCCCCCGCCGCCAGGGAGAGACCGGCCGATCCGGCGCCGATGATCAGGAGATCACAGGATTGTTTTTCCATGGCTCAAACCTCTGCTTTGCCGCGCAATATTTTTATCACGAGGGGCAAGGCCGCCAGCGCGCAAAGCCCGAGAATCGGACCGATCACCTGCGGTTCCCACAGCAGGGACAAATCCGGGCGCCCGCCCCGGTCGAACACCTCGCCAAGCCCTACGCCGATCCAGGTAAAGACAATGGCGCCGGGAATGATCCCTAGCCCGGTGGTCCAAAAGAACGTCCACGCGCGTATCCCGACCAGCGCAGGCAGCAGGTTGGCAACGAAGAACGGCACCGCCGGAACCAGACGCAACAGCAGCAGGACCTCGACCTCGGCGTCATGCAATCGGGACTTCAGCTGCCGGATACGCCCTTCGCTTGCCTCCATCCGCGCGGAGAGGGCTGCGCCCAATCCGAAACGCGCGGCAAGAAAAATCGCCATTGCGCCAAGGGTGGCGGCGATCACGTTGATGGCAGTCCCGGCAATCAACCCGAACAAGAACCCGCCCGCCACCGAGGCCACGGCCGCCCCCGGCAGCGAAAAGGCCACGATCGCAATGTAGGTGAGCACGAAGGCCAGCAACAGCCCCGGGTAGTTCTGGTCCCGGAACGCCATAAGCGCCGCGCGATTGTCTCGCAGCGTGTCAAACGACAAGGCATCCCCAAACACCAATGCGCCAATTCCCCCCACACCGAACAGCAACAGCAGCGGCAGAAGGCGCATCAGTCGCTTGCGCCATGCGGAGGGGTTTTGATCGCTCATCTTGGGTCCTTGTGGAGGCGGTTGCCGCAGGTACGGCTGCCTGTTTGCTCTATCCCCGAAGATGGGCAGATGACGAGAGCGGCTGATGCCCCCTCACGTGTGCTTGAAAAGAGATGGGCTATTTGTGAGAAATCGGTGCCTGTCGGCGACATATTGTAACAATTGAACAGTCGGTGATTCTCCTCACCACGCTTCAAAGCCAAGGAAGACAGCTGTTTCGGCACCAATAGCCTCATCTCTCTCGCTGTTTTTTACAGAAATATGGCAGGTAGGCTTGAAAACCCGGTCAATGGGTTTGACAGAGCGGGATCAGGGGTCTAGAGACCGGGCTTCGAGATAGATCACGGGGGTGCGATTCCGCGCCATACCCGACGTTAGCATTTGGAGACCGGAGCGATGAAACGCACCTATCAGCCTTCGAACCTGGTTCGCAAACGCCGCCACGGCTTCCGTGCGCGCATGGCCACCAAGGCAGGCCGCAAAATCCTCAACGCACGCCGCGCCCGCGGCCGCAAGGAACTGAGCGCGTAACTTTCGCGCCCACGTTTCCAGACGGATATGAGACCGCCGGAGGCTCCCATGGACGGCACCGCTGACCAGGGAACGACGCCTCCGGCGGTTTCCGTTTGCGCCCCCGACATCCCCACCACCCTCGCGACAAAGTCCCGACCGACGCCGCCGAAACCTCGCAAAATTCGTGCGGGTATGGAGGTGATAACCAAGCGAAGGGATTTCGTCGCTGCGGCACGGGCGCGCAAACAAGGCACGCAAAGCATGATGGTTCAGGGGCGGCAACGTGGCGATGACGCTCCGTTTCGTGTCGGCTACACCTGTTCCAAAAAAGTCGGCAATGCCGTCACCCGCAACCGGGCCAAACGCCGGCTGCGCGAGGTCGCACGCCTTTTGTTGCAGGAACACGGCAGACCCGGCTGGGATTATGTGCTCATCGGGCGCGCGGGTGAAACCACCACGCGGCCATTTCTGCTGATGCAAAAAGACTTCCTTTACGCCTTGCGCAGGATTCACGGTAGCTGATCTTCAGGTCAGCCTCGGTTGCGCCCCCGATGGCGCCGGGGTATCTCAGGTTTCATGCACATCCTTGCGCGTATCATCGCCCTTCCCATTCGCGGCTACCGACTGGTCTTCAGCCCCTGGGTCGGGTTCAATTGCCGCTATCAGCCAACCTGTTCTGCCTATGCGCTCGAGGCGCTGAACCGGCATGGGCCATTTCGGGGGACCTGGCTGATCGTCCGGCGCATCGGGCGGTGCCACCCCCTCGGCGGATGCGGCTATGATCCTGTTCCAGGCAGCGACCCGGAGCATGACCAAAGCACAAGAAAGAACCGCTAGACCTCCCGCATCTGTGGAACTCGCCAAGGGTCCCGTTCCATGTGCCCAACCTGAGAGTATATGATGGGCATGGCATGCAAACTGTAGTGCCTCACCAACCGCCTGAGACGTCGGTCCGCTTGCCATGTCCTGCCTGAGGGGCGCAAACGGCAACGGCGGGTGCGATGGCGGCAAGGGGAATTTCCGACCGATAGGCCCCTTGGCCCGATCCGAGACATGTCCTTAGTCATTTGCCCAAGTTTTACTTGGCTTTCGTGCGGACAGGCGCTAGGCGGAAATCCATGCTGGACACTGACACCGACGAGATTCACCCGCTCTTTCAGGGCGCGCCGCAAACCACAGAGTTCAAAAAGCTCCGTAAACGTATCGTTCGCAACACACGCGAAGCGATCGAACAATATGGTATGGTGGAGCGGCGCGAGGATGGAACTGTCCCCAAATGGCTTGTCTGCCTGTCAGGTGGGAAAGACAGCTACACCTTGCTGGCGATCCTCTATGAGCTGAAATGGCGCGGTCTCCTGCCCGTCGACCTCCTGGCCTGCAATCTCGATCAGGGACAGCCCGGCTTCCCCGCGACCGTGCTGCCGGAGTTTCTGGAAAAAATGCAGGTTCCGCACCGCATTGAGTATCAGGACACCTATTCCATTGTTATGGACAAGATCCCGCAGGGGCGTACGTTTTGCGCCCTGTGCTCGCGGTTGCGTCGTGGAAATCTCTACCGAATTGCAAGAGAAGAAGGCTGCTCGGCCGTGGTGCTTGGTCATCACCGGGATGATATTCTGGAGACCTTCTTCATGAACCTCTTTCACGGCGGCCGCCTTGCAACAATGCCGCCAAAGCTGGTGAATGAGGAAGGGGATCTCTTCCTGTTTCGGCCGCTCGCCCATGTGGCAGAGGCGGATTGCGAGAAATTTGCGCGCTCCATGAGCTATCCGATCATTCCATGCGACCTCTGCGGCAGCCAGGACGGCCTGCAACGCCAACAGGTCAAACAGATTCTCGATGGTTGGGAATCAAACAGCCCCGGGCGGCGGCAAATTATGTTCCGAGCTCTGATGAACGCACGCCCATCGCATCTTCTGGACCCGAAACTCTTTGATTTTACTGGGCTTGAGCTTAAAAATTTCGATATTTCGATGGAATCTGAAGAAATCCCGCAGCTGCGTTAACCCTGCGGTCAGACCCGGGACCTAGTCTGTTCGATAGCCACCGGCGAAGTCGAAAGGTCCCATCGCTATGAAATTTCCGAATTCACGTCTCCTTCATCGGATCAGAGACGGGATTGCACAAGTGGTATTTGGCCCGCCGATTCTGGCGTTCCTGCCTGCGGTAACGCTTGGTGCTTTCTGGTTCGGAGGTGAATTGGCGCTGTTGGCAGCCGCACTGGGGCTACCCCTGATGTTCGCGATGCTCGGTGGGTTCTCGCAGGCCGAGAACACCACACCCGAACGCGATGGGCTCACCGGTCTGATGCTGGCCCCCAGCTTTGATAGCCATGTCAAAGACGTCTACCTGCGCACCGAGGACAGTGGCCTGAAATCGGCACTGGTGATCATCGAGATTGATGACTTCGACGATCTGGTTGCGGCGCATGGCCACGATGCCGGCGACATCGCCATGCAACGCTGCGGCGAGCGCATCGGATCAGTTCTGCGCCACCGTGATACGGTCGCACGCCTCGGACGCAATCGCTTTGCCATTTGCCTGACCCCCATCATGCAACTGGACCTGGAATTGTGCATTCAGATGGCTGGGCGCCTGCAAACCGCAGTAGAAGAACCGATTTTAGTCGATGGAACGTCACTGTTCGTGTCTTGTTCCATCGGCATGTGCATGCGCCACCGCGCCCCCAAGGGCGCGCCCGGCAGCTGGCTTGAATGTGCGGTCGCCGCTCTGGACGAGGCCATCAGCGTCGGACCTGCCAGCATGCGCGCCTATTCCAGCGGAACCCATGTGCACCTCAAACGGGGCGACGATCTGGTAGAAGACGCCGCCGAAGCCCTTGAGAACGGCATGATTCAGGCCTGGTTCCAGCCGCAGATCAGCACCGACACCGGCCGTGTCTCCGGCTTTGAGGCCTTGGCGCGCTGGTGTCACCCAGTCAAGGGGATGATCCCTCCCTCCGCGTTCCTGCCGGCTCTGGAACAGGCAGGCTTGCTGCAGAAGCTCAGCCAGCAGATGGTGCAGCAGGCGCTGACCGCAATCAAATCCTGGGATGCGGCCGGGCTCACCGTACCGTCGGTCGGGGTCAATTTCGCGACCGACGAACTGCGTGACCCTGCTTTGGTTAATCGTATCCGCTGGGAACTCGACCGGTTTGGCCTAAGTCCGGACAGACTCACGATTGAAGTTCTCGAAACGGTCATGACGGACCAGCCGGACGAAGTGGTTGCCCGAAATATTACCACCCTCGGTGAAATGGGCTGCCATATCGATCTTGACGATTTTGGCACCGGGCATGCCTCCATCGCATCGGTGCGCCGGTTCCGCGTGTCTCGGATCAAGATTGATCGCTCGTTTGTCACGAAATCCGACCATGATCCGGAACAGCAGAAACTCATCGCAGCCGTGCTGACGATGGCTGAGCGACTGGAACTGAAGACGCTGGCCGAAGGCGTCGAAACCGTCGGCGAGCATGCCCTGCTGGCGCAATTGGGATGCGATCACGTGCAGGGTTTCGGGATCGGGCGCCCGATGCCCTTTGACCAGACCCTGGACTGGGTGATTGGTCATGAAGCAAAACTGCAGGATGCCCCCCTGATCGGGCGGCTCCGTCACTGAGCGGTAGGAGATTTGACAAGGCCGCAGTGGGCTTTGTTCCTGTGTTCTTCAATCAAGCGCTCTTCTCTGTTCGGTAGCCCGCGCCTGGCGCGAGAGTGGCAGACAGTCGGTGTCCACCCGGAATTTCTCATGTTTTTCAGGTTTTGCTGACCTGAGTCCGACACGAGACCCGGATTTCCCTTGACCTTACCGACCGACCTCTGTTGAACCACACCCTGTCTTTGCATGCATGAGGTGGCGGTCCAGATGGACGATCAGAACAAGAATCTACTTCTCGCAACTGCCCTGAGCGCGGTGGTTCTCCTCGGCTGGTATGCCTTTGTTCCCCAGCCGGAACCCGCGCCGGAACCGACCATCGAGGTCAGCGACAACGCGCCAGATGCGAGCACTGGAACGCCCTCTGCGACGGCTCCCAGTGCGGGCGTGGCAACCGAAGGAGCGGCCGCGGATGCGACCTCTTCCACCGTCGAGCCCGTCGAAGACGCTCCGCGCCTTTCGATCGACACGCCGCGCCTTGCCGGTTCGATCTCTCTCAAGGGGGGACGTATCGATGACCTGCAACTCAAGGACTATCGCGAAACACTGGACGACGATTCGCCCATCGTGAGCCTGTTGTCCCCCGCAGGTCAGCCGAACGCCTACTATGCGTTGTTTGGCTGGGCCCCGGGGACGGGCCTCGGCCTCGATGACGTGCCGGGCGCGAATACCCTCTGGGAAGCCGAAGAAGGCGCACTCCTGACGCCGGACTCCTCTGTGACCCTGACCTGGGACAACGGCAGCGGTCTGACCTTCACGCGCGAGATCGCCGTCGACGCCGATTATATGTTCACTGTGGCGCAGTCAGTGACCAACTCGGGCGGCGGCGCGGTGTCGCTGGCACCCTATGGCACCCTTGCCCGCCATGGCGTTCCTGCAGAGCTCGCGAATTTCTTCATTCTGCATGAAGGCGTCGTGGGCATGGCCGACGGCGAACTGTCGGAAATCGACTACGACGACATGACCGATTTCGACCCGGACCCGCGCGACGGATCGCGCGCACAGGTAACCGCCGTTGCCAACCATGGCTGGATCGGGTTCACCGGCCACTACTGGATGTCCACCCTGATCCCTGCCCCTGGTGAAAGTTTCCGCGCCATCGCGAAATACGACGAGCGGCGGGATATCTACCAGACCGACGTGGTGTTGCCGACGATGACACTCGCCGCTGGGGAAAGTGCGCGCACCGAAACCCAGCTGTTTTCCGGCGCCAAGGAATGGGCTGCCATCCGCGACTATGAGCGAGGCGGCATCGAAGGCTTCCTCGACAGTATCGATTGGGGCTGGTTCTTCTTCTTTACCAAACCCATCTTTGCCGTGTTGCACTGGCTGAATGGCGCGATCGGCAACATGGGCGTCGCCATTATCGCGCTGACCTTCCTCCTGAAGATCCTCGTCTTTCCCCTGGCCTATAAATCCTATGCCTCGATGGCGCGGATGAAGGAACTCCAGCCCGAGATGGAGAAACTGCGCGAACGCGCCGGTGATGATCGCCAGAAGGTCCAGAAGGAGATGATGGAACTCTACAAGCGGGAAAAAGTGAACCCCGCGGCGGGCTGCTTGCCGATCCTGATCCAGATCCCGATCTTCTTCTCGCTCTACAAGGTTATCTTCGTGACCTTGGAATTGCGGCACTCCGCCTTCTTTGGTCCCTTCCGCGATCTCTCTGCTCCGGATCCCACCTCGCTCTACAACCTCTTTGGTCTCTTGCCCTGGGGCGCGCCAACTCCCGAGTCCCTTCTGGCGCTGGTCTTTATCGGTATCCTGCCCATCCTGCTGGGCGTTTCCATGTGGCTGCAGCAGAAGCTGAACCCGGCTCCGACCGATGAAACTCAGGCCATGATCTTTGCCTGGATGCCTTGGGTGTTCATGTTCATGCTGGGCGGCTTTGCCTCTGGTCTCGTTGTGTACTGGATCACCAACAACGTGATCACCTTCTCGCAGCAGTACCTGATCATGCGCAGCCACGGATATTCGCCGGATGTCTTCGGCAACATCAAGAAGAGCTTCAAACGGAAAGAAAAAACCGAAGAAAAGTAAGTCTTCGCCGCACCTCCTGAAATGCCGCGCCCTGTGCGCGGCATTTTCCATTGTGGCCGCGCCTCTGGCGGTGGTAGAAGACGGCCCATCCTGCCAGCCAAAAGGCCATCCTCACCATGCAACTGCCCTTCCCGCTCACTGATGAGCCCGACGCCTTCGCTCTCGAAACCGGGCGCAAGCTCTTTGCCGGGCAGTCAGAGTTTCTAAAGGGTGTGGTCGCGATGTCCGGCCTGCCGCCTGCGGACAGGATAGAGGTCTGTTTTGCAGGTCGCTCCAACGTCGGAAAATCATCTTTGATCAATGCGCTGACCGGCACAAAGGGAATTGCGCGAGCGTCCAACACCCCCGGCCGGACGCAGGAGATCAACTTTTTCGTGCAAAGCCCGGAGCTCTACCTGGTTGACCTTCCCGGCTATGGCTATGCGAATGCCCCGCTGGCCGTCGTCGAAAAGTGGCAGAAGCTGCTGAAGCAGTATCTGTCCGGTCGGCAGACTCTTCGGCGCGCTTTTGTGCTGATCGACAGCCGGCACGGCGTGAAAAAGGTGGATGAGGAAATCATGTCCCTCCTGGACAGCGCCGCCGTGACCTTTCAAGTGGTGATGACAAAGGCGGACAAGGTCAAAGCGCAGGACCGCGAGAAAATTCTGGACCAGGTTCGGGGCGCATTGTCCAAACATCCTGCCGCATATCCGGAATTGGTGCTCACCTCCTCGGAAAAAGGCGATGGCATCGCAACCCTGCGGTCGATCATCGCGCATCTGGACTAAGCTCTGCGCCGACTCGTTCCATATCTGGCGCTGGTCGCCATTCTCGCGGCGGGCCTCATTCCTGCGGGTTTGATGCCGTTTGCAGGCGATGATGGCAAGGTCCTGCTGGTTCTGTGCACCGAGGACGGCTCGCAGGAACGTTGGGTCGACCTCGGCGAGCCACAACAAGAGCCCCCGCACGGCAACACCGGGGATGGCCCCGGCGGCTGTCCTTTTGCGCTCCATATGCCGGTCGTCACCCATTCCTCCGTGGGAATCCCCGTTCCCCTCATGGGGCCGGAGCAGGACCTGTGGCTGCGGCGTCCGTTCACCCATCACAGCGCCGGTTTCTACTGGCATTACGACGCGCGCGGCCCCCCCGCATTCTCCTGATCCAAAAATCACAATGTCCCTGATGTCCCGGCCCCTGCGGTCCGGCATCTTTTGGTCTGGAGAATTCTTCAATGGCACTGAGCCAAACCACACCTGCGGACAGCCGTCCGTCGCCGAACAGCCTGTCGCAGAAATTTTACTTCGCCGCCTGGCGTTGGCATTTCTATGCTGGCCTCTATGTAATCCCATTTCTGCTGATGCTGGCCGTCACGGGTCTGATGATGATGTTCATCACTCAGGTCGATGGCCGCGATGGGGAAAAAATCCCTGTCGAGCCGACCGCAACCGAATTGCCCACCACCACCCAAATGCAGATTGCCCGCGCCGCGCAGCCCGGGCAGATCGTTGAATGGATCGGTCCAAAAGACGACAATCTCGCGGTGGTCTTTCGCATTGCCCCAGAAGAGGGCGGCAATCAGATGGTCGCGCTCAATCAATATACGGGCGAAGTCATCGAGATCTGGGACCGCCGTGCAGGCTGGTACGACTGGGCGGATAATGTGCACGGGTCCCTGTTGATCGGAGACACCGGCGACCGGTTGATCGAAGTCGCTGCCGGTCTCGGGCTGGTGCTGGTCATGACCGGTCTCTATCTTTGGTGGCCCCGTGGCAACTGGAGTGCTGCGCTGGTTCCGAACGTTCGGGCGCGGGGACGCGCGCTCTGGAAGAACCTGCACGGGGTTCTCGGGTTCTGGATCTCGGCGCTGCTGATTGTCTTCCTGATTTCCGGCCTGTCCTGGACCGGCGTCTGGGGGGGCAAGTTCGTGCAGGCCTGGTCGACCTTCCCGGCCCAGAAATGGGATGCCGTGCCCCTGTCCGACACGACCCATGCAGCGCATCTGAACCATGGCAATACAAATGATGTACCGTGGGCCCTGGAACAGACCCCCATGCCCGCCTCCGGTTCCGATGCGGGGGTCACGGGGCTGCCTGCGGGCCAAGCTGTCACACTCGACGCGGTCATTGGCCTTGGGCGCGAACTGGGGATGGAGGGGCGGTTTCGGGTCGCGATTCCCACCAGCGAGAGCGGGGTCTGGACCCTGAACCGTGACAGCATGTCCGGCGACGGCGAAAATCCCTTCATCGACCGGACCGTGCACATTGATCAGTTCACCGGGAAAATACTGGCCGACGTGAAATACGACGACTATTCATGGGCCGGAAAGGCAATGGCCGTGGGGATCCCGCTGCATATGGGATTGGTCGGGCTCTGGAATTTCGTGTTGAACGTCTTCTTTTGCCTGGCGGTGATCTTTGTCTGCATTTCGGGGCTGGTGATGTGGGTCAAACGTCGACCGAGCAAAGCGGGTCGCCTTGCAGCACCGCCGATGCCCGCAGATCTGCCATTCTGGAAAGGGGCAGTCCTGGTCGGCCTGTTCACCTCGCTGGCCTTCCCGTTGGTCGGGATCACCCTTCTGGCGGTCCTTGCAGTGGACGTCTTGATCCTGTCAAACGTACCTGCTTTGAAACGGGCGATAAGCTAGGCGCAGCGGCCCGGACTGTCTCGGTCCGGGCCATCCGGCGGTGGTGCAGCAATCCGTGGTGCGCCCATCCGCATCAGACGTGCTGTGCGCCATTCACTTCGATCTCTGTTCCCGAGATGTAGGAGCTTTGCTCGGAACAGAGGAAGAAGATCGCATCTGCGACCTCTGACGGCTGACCAAGACGCCGCATCGGCAGTTGGGCTACGATCTTATCTGTCCCGGGGCTCAGGATCGAGGTCTCCACCTCGCCCGGAGCAATCGCGTTGACCCGCACGCCCAACGGACCGAAATCATGCGCCATTTCGCGGGTAAGCGCCGCAAGGGCCGCTTTGGATGTCGAATATGCCGCGCCGGCAAAGGGATGCACGCGGCTGCCGGCAATGGAGGTCACATTGACCACCGATCCTTTGGCCGCGGCCAACTCGTCCCGCAATCCGCGTGCCAGAACCACCGAGGCAAAAAAGTTCACATGAAAGACCTTGGCCCAATCCATCAGGTCCGTGGTCAGCGTGCTCAGCCGCTCTCCGTCGGGACCCTTCGGCGAAATACCGGCGTTGTTCACAAGCGCGTCCAGCTTGCCATCGTCGAGCCGGTCCTGGATTTCACCGACGCCGTTTATTGTGTCCGACGGGTCCGACAGATCAAGCTGGACGTGGTTCTCGGCACCGCCGCCCCAGGGACATTCCTTGGGGAATGGATGGCGTGAACAGGTAATGACCCGCCATCCTTCCGCGTTGAACCTGCGGACAGTCGCATGGCCAATACCGCGGCTGGCACCAGTCAGAAGCAGGGTTTTCCGGCGCATAGGGCTGGTCCTTCTCGAGAAGCAGAATGCTGCGGCTGCAACACTAGCACCACAGTCGGGCACCGCAATGGGAATGGCCCACCCGATCCTCACTTGGCAGGCCGGTCAGAAATGCGTAACACGCTTGTAACACCCCGTGCCCTTTTTTCGGGCCGCCTCAGGACCTGACAGCGATGAAGACCCGAGACATGAACCGCGACTGGATTGCCACTGCCGAAACCCTGTCAAGCGCGCTGCCCTACCTGCAGCGATACGATGACGCCATCGTCGTCATCAAACTTGGCGGCCATGCCATGGGAAGCGACGAAGGCATGGAAAGCTTTGCCCGCGATGTGGTGCTGCTGCGTCAGGTGGGCGTGAACCCGGTGGTCGTGCATGGCGGCGGTCCAATGATCAACTCGCTGCTTGAGCGGCTGCAGATCAAATCCGAATTCGTGAACGGCAAGCGGGTCACCGACAAGGCCACCATGGATGTGGTTGAGATGGTGCTCTCAGGCATGGTCAACAAGCGTATCGTGCAAGCCATCAACGCCCAAGGCGGCAAAGGCATAGGCCTCTCCGGCAAGGATGCGAACCTGATCACCTGCGAGGTGACCGATCCCGCCCTGGGCTTTGTCGGCACCCCATCGGCGGTAAACGACGAAATGCTGCGGAATCTGTTCGAAAAGGAATTCATCCCCGTCATCGCGCCGATCGGAGCCGGTACGGAGGGCGAGACCTTCAACATCAATGGCGATACGGCCGCCGGCGCCGTCGCCGCCGCCCTGAAAGCAGACCGGCTGCTCCTGTTGACCGATGTCGCCGGCGTCAAGAACGCCGAGGGCGTGGTGGTGACGGAACTGACGGCCGCTGACGTCGAGGCCATGACAGATGCCGGTGTCATCGCGGGCGGCATGATTCCCAAAACGGAAACGGCGGTCCATGCCGTGCGAGGCGGCGTCCGCGCCTGCACGATCGTCGATGGTCGGGTGCCGAATGCGGTGCTTCTGGAACTGTTCACCGACCACGGCGCGGGATCCATGATTCGCGGCTGACGCCAGGGCGCGCCGAAGCGGTGAAGATCACCCCGGCACGCCTCCAGCCTTGCCAAGTCCGCGAAGGTGCGGCTAGCTGGTGGCATGTCGGCAAAAGTCTCCCCCTGCCCCTCTAGCGCGCTCTACCAGCGTCTGTCCGACGCGCTCGCGCCCTTGGGTCTGATGATCTACGGGGCGCTGCATCCTGAACCTGTGCCTGTACCCGCCGCCGCGCGGGGAACCCTGATTCTGATCGGCACAGGCTCCGGCTTCTGGGACGCGCTGACGGCCGCACCCGAAAGCCAGGATGGCGCCGCAGATCCTGTCGATCGCTGGTCCGAACGCGTGATTGGACGCCTCGCGGCCACTTTCGGCGCGCAGGCATACTATCCCTTCACGGGACCACCTCACGTGCCCTTTGTGTCCTGGGCGCTTGCCTCTGGGCGCGCTTTCACATCCCCGTCGCAGATGATGGTGCATGATGAGGTGGGCATGATGATTTCCTACAGAGGAGCGCTTTTGTTCGACGAGACTTTCGATATTCCGAAACCTCGGCTGGCGGTCTCTCCATGCGAAAGCTGTGCAGAGAAACCATGCCTTTCTGCATGTCCGGCACACGCATTGGTTGACGGGGGCCCCTACAAACTGGCAGCGTGTCACAACCACCTTGATACGCGTGAAGGCGCGGAGTGCATGACATCAGGATGTGTTGCACGCCGGGCCTGTCCCCTCAGCATCGGTGCCGGGCGACCGCCCGCGCAGACCGCCCATCACATGAGGTATTTTCACCGCTTATGACCTGTACCCTCGTCCTGACCCGTCATGCCAAATCCGCCTGGAACAACGACTCGCCGAGTGACCACGCTCGCCCTCTCAGTGCCCGGGGCCGCCGTTCGGCCGAGGCGCTCGGGGCCTGGTTGCGAGATCAGCGTTTACTGCCGGATCAGATATTATCGTCCTCTTCGCAGCGCACGCGTGAGACCTGCGATCTGATGAAAATTGACGCCCCTGCAATCTATACCGAGCGTCTGTATCATGCGACGCCGCAGATCATCCTCGACGTACTCCGGGAAGCGACAAAGCCCCGTGTTCTGTTGCTCGGACATAATCCCGGTCTGCGCGACTTTGCCCATCAGATTGTGAAATACCCGCCGCCTCATTCTCGCTTTGAGGACTACCCAACCGGCGCAACCCTTCTGGTGGAGTTTGACATCGAGGACTGGCAAGAGCTGCAATCGGGGACCGGCAAGGTGCTGGATTTCGTGGTCCCGCGCGAGCTGGTTGGCGAATAGCCCCCTCGGCACGTGCCGGATCTGCACCAGCCAGGGCTGCAGCTGTTGGCCAATCCGGTCACGGGACGGACAACATCCCACAGGCCAGCTCTCTGACCCTATTTGCGGGTTACCCAAAAAAATGAGGCCGGACCGCGAAGCCCGACCTCTTTCCAGTTCTGTCAGAATTCTCAGTGACCGAGGATCTGGCTGAGGAACAACTTGGTCCGTTCGCTTTGCGGATTGTTGAAGAACTCCTCAGGCTCGTTCTGTTCGACGATCTGACCGGCATCCATAAAGATAACCCGGTTCGCCACCTGACGGGCAAATCCCATCTCGTGGGTCACGCAGAGCATGGTCATGCCTTCCTCCGCCAGTTCGATCATCGTATCGAGCACTTCCTTGATCATCTCCGGGTCCAGCGCCGAGGTCGGCTCGTCGAACAACATGATGCGCGGCATCATGCAGAGCGAGCGGGCGATGGCCACACGTTGCTGCTGCCCCCCCGACAGTTGGCCCGGGTATTTGTCGGCCTGCTCGGGGATTTTCACTTTCTCAAGGAAGTGCATCGCCCGCTCTTCGGCCTCTTTCTTCGGCGTCTTGCGCACCCAGATCGGGGCCAGCGTGCAATTCTCCAGGATCGTCAAATGCGGGAACAGGTTGAAGTGCTGGAACACCATGCCAACCTCTGACCGGATCTTGTCGATGTTCTTGAGATCATTGGAAAGCTCGGTGCCATCAACGAGGATCTTGCCCGCCTGATGCTCTTCCAGCGCATTGAGACACCGGATCAACGTCGACTTTCCCGAGCCGGACGGGCCCGCGATGACGATCCGTTCGCCGCGGTTCACGGTCAGGTTGATGTCGCGCAGCACGTGAAAAGATCCGTACCACTTGTTCATGCTGGAGATTTGGATCGCGACCTCATCCGAGACCTGCATTTTGGAGCGGTCGATTTCGCGTTCGATTGCCAGTTCAGACATATGTTGAACTCCTTATCGGTGATCTGTGGCGAGACGACGCTCGAGCCACTGAGAGTATTGAGAGATGCCGTAACATACGACGAAGAAGAGAACCGCAGCGAAGCCAAGAAGCTCCCAGTAGACCCCGTTCCACTCGGTAGAGGCGAGAACTGGACCACGGATCATGCCCACCAGGTCAAACATGGAGATTACGGAAACAAGCGTGGTGTCCTTGAACAAGCCCACCGCCACATTCACGATGCCCGGTATGGAGATCTTGAGCGCCTGTGGCAGGATGATCAAGCGCATGGCCTGCGGATAATCCAGCCCGAGACTGTCTGCGGCTTCGTACTGTCCTTTTGGCAAAGCGGCCAAGCCACCCCGGATCACCTCGGCGATATAGGCCGAAGAGAACATGGTGATCATGATCACCACCCGGAGAAACAGATCGACGGTCGATTCCGGCGGGAAGAAATACGACAGCATCACCGAGGCGACGAACAGAAGCGTGATGAGAGGCACGCCTCGCACGAACTCGATGAAGACCACGCAGATCCATTTGATCAATGGCATGTCCGACTGACGCCCGAGCGCCAGCGCGATACCCAAGGGCAGCGACAGGGACACACAGGTCACGCCGAGCATCAGGTTCAGCATAAAGCCGCCCAGGTCACGGGAGGGGACCGCCGAAAGCCATGCAGAGTCCGAGGCGCCCTCGGGGATCAAGGCCCCGCCGACGATCCAGACGACCAGCGCGGCGCCAATTGCACCAAAGAACCCGATGGCAAAGCTCTTCTTGCCGTAGATCTGGAAGATCGCAGCGCCTGCCGCGAAGCCAATGAAGGCCACGATCGGGGTCATGATCGTGCCGCCCCAGATCAACCAGAAGGCAATGAACGGATAGACGGCGGTGAAGGCCAGCATCTTGCGCGGCAGGTCGAAGAACAGGACCGGTGCCGCTGCCACGAGCAACAACACGAGCGCGAAATTCGGCCGCCAATAGGCATCGATTGGATATTTGAAGCCGTACAGCAGCTGATGCCAACGCTCAGTCAGAACCGAGAAACAGGCGCCGACCTTGTTGTCCAGCACTTCGCGGCACTCGTTGAGCGAACTTGTGGTCCAGACGCCGTTCAGGATCCACGGCAACGTGTTGCTCAGCAGGACATAGATGGCCCACAAAGACACCAGGGTCAGGATCGAGTTCGCGAAATTGGAGAACAAGTTCTGGCGCAGCCACTTTATGACACCCGTTTCGCGCGCCGGAGGCGGAAGCTCCGGCAGCATCGTTTCGGCGACATAGGCGACGGAGTTGGTTGTTTGGTCACTCATGTCTCAGCGCTCCTTCAACTTGACCGAAGAGTTGTAGACGTTCATCGCCATCGAAATCAGCAGCGACGCAGTCAAGTAGAACAGCATCAGAAGCAGAACGCACTCAATGGCGCGGCCCGTCTGGTTGAGCGTAATGCCACCCAAAGTCGCGGTGATATCCGCATAGCCCACGGCGATCGCCAGCGACGAGTTTTTCGTGATGTTGAGATACTGAGAGATCAACGGAGGGATGATGACACGCAGCGCTTGCGGCAGGATCACCAGGTTCATGATCCGGCCCTGACGCAGACCGAGGGCTGCCGCGGCTTCTGTCTGACCTTTGGAAATCGCCTGGATCCCCGCACGGACGTTTTCGGCAATGAAGGCCCCTGTGTAGATCGACAATGCAAACCACAAAGCGATCAGTGGGCCGCCGATTTTCAGGCCACCGGAAAAGTTGAACCCTTTGAGCTCGGGAACTTCCCATGCCAGCCCCATGATCAGCATCAACAGGACAAAGGGGATCAGCCAGACACCGAGGATCATCGCTCTTGTGTTCGGTCGGATACCGGTTGCCTCTTGCTTGGCCGTGGCCCAGGCGTTGATTTTACGGGCGCCAAAGAACGACGCAACCAGCACGGCAAGTACCAAGAGCCAGTTCAGGGCCGCGTTGGCGAAAATGCCGGTCTCGAAATAGGGACCGGGAGTATAGATCCCGCGGTTGGTGAACGCGAAGGCATCAAACAGCATGCTGCTTGTGGCGTTGTCCCCGCGAAAGGCCCGAGGTCCCGGCAGCACAGCTGTCATGATCGTGAAGATGATGATGATCCAGATCAGGACCGGAATATTCCGGAAAATCTCCACGTAGATCATCATCAGCTTGGACACGAGCCAGTTCTTCGACAGGCGCAGGACGCCTGCAATCACGCCGAAGACCGTCGCCGTCACGCAGGCCAAGAAGGCCACCAACAGCGTGTTCAGGACGCCGACCAGAGCGGCGCGGGCGTGACTTGACTGGCTGTCGTACTCAACCAATCGCTGGTTGATGTCATAGCCGGCCGGATCGCCGAGGAAGTTGTATGAGATATTCAGACCCGCAGCGCGCAGGTTCTGTATAAGGTTGTTGCCGAGGTACCAGATACACAGGGCAAGAACGATGGCCGCGATCACCTGAAACGTCAGGGAACGATAGCGGGTATCGTTAATAAGCATAGACAGCCGAAAACTCTCTTTCGGCAGGTCAGACAAAGTCGACATATGATGGGATCCCCGAGGCCTGCGGTTCCTGTCGTCTCGGCGGGGTTTGCCCCGCTCTGCGATCTGCCGCAGCGTTCGTTTTTTAGGAGGAAGAAGGGCGCGGGATCATCCCACGCCCTTTTCCGGATGCTATATTAGCGGAATGGCGGTGTGTAGAGCAGGCCACCATCGGTCCACTGTGCGTTCAAGCCACGCGCCAGACCGATCGGGGTGTCTTCACCGATGTTTTTCGCAAAGATTTCACCGTAGTTGCCACCGACGGACAGAGCATTGACAGCCCAGTCCGCTTCAAGACCGAGCATCTCGCCCAGGGTGCCTTCGGTGCCGAGCAGACGGTTGACTTCCGGGTTGTTGGTGCCGGACGTCATTTCGGTGAGGTTAGCGGAGGTGACGCCCAGCTCTTCGGCAGCGATCAGCGCGTTCAGAGTCCAGCGGACCACATCACCCCATTCGTTGTCGCCATGGCGAACGAGCGGGCCGAGCGGCTCTTTGGAAACGATTTCCGGCAGAACCACATGCACCGTCGGATCATCGAACGTCGCGCGTGTCGCGGCCAGACCGGACGCGTCAGTTGTGAAAACATCGCAAGCACCGGCAAGGTACTGCTGCTGCGCTTCGGCGTTGGTTTCGATTGGAACCGGCTCGTAGCTGATGTTGTTGGAGCGGAAGAAATCCGCCAGGTTCAGCTCGGTGGTGGTGCCGGTCTGGATGCAGACGGTCGCGCCATCAAGTTCCTTCGCGGAGGACACACCCAGCTCCTTGGGAACCATGAAGCCCTGACCGTCGTAGTAGTTCACGCCGACGAATTCGAACTTCAGGTCGACATCGCGCGAGAAGGTCCAGGTTGTGTTACGGGCCAGCATGTCGATCTCGCCGGAAGCGAGCGCGGTGAAGCGGGTCTTGCCGGTTGTGGGGACGAATTCGACTTTGGTCGAGTCACCCAGGACAGCAGCGGCGACGGCGCGGCACACGGCAACGTCGAAACCTTCCCATTCGCCGTTTGCATTCGGCGCGGCAAACCCGACGAGACCGGTGGTGACGCCGCAGTTCAGCTTATCGCGGGCCTTGACGTCGTCCAGTGTACCAGCAGCTGCGGCACCGGCGGCGAGACCGGCCACGGTCAGCGCACCAAAGAATACGGAGTTGTTCATTTTTACCTCTTCCTGACTACCCACCTGACAACGGTGGTTCTTTGTCGCCTCCCCCGTCACGGGGCAGGCTGTGTGAAACGGGGTTCGCCCCGTTTTCGCAGCCGAGTTTGGGCGGATTCATCAACAAACGTCAAGGGTAGGATCACCGAATTCAATGGGCTTTTGAGCATCCCGTCGGGGCTTCTGGCAAAATTTAGGCGTCTTTTTTACGAATTTGACTGTCACAATTGCGACAACGGCATCCTCGCAAGATGCCGAGTATCACACATGGAATCATTTGCCTGTACCGCTACGGATCGCGCCTGCCCGACAACGTTGCGACAGGGGTGCTCTCTATCGGCGTTTCAGGCATGTGCATAAAATGCTGCGGCATGAAGAAAAGCCTGTTTCTTCGCGGCCTCCTGGGCCTGAGCTTCTTCATCCTCGCCCCAGATCTCTGCTTGCCAATGCTCGTCAAGGCGGGAAATGGACCAGATGTCATCCAGCGGCCGCCAGGCCTTTGTCGCAGCAAACCCCAGGATCAAAGATCCACTCAGCCCAACCAAATCGTGAAAGGCCGCAAGCTGGAATGCCGACATGTCGTGGATCTGCCGCCGCAAGATCTGAAGCGCAGCATCGTCTTGCGGCACATGCAGCAGGCCCGGACACGGCACCAGCCGCGCGCCCAGCGCGTCGGCGGCCCAATCCAGCGCCGCATCCCAGAACTCGGTTTGCCGGGCCACCAATTCCTCGGGAGACTCCGCCCGGTAACACAACAGGTCGCTATCCCCGTATTCAGCCAGCATATCCGCGACTTCGCAGAACTGTGGCGTGACCTTGTCCAGCGCCGCATTGGCAGAGCGCGTATGGGGCATGGACAGTGGATTCACAACATCTTGCTGGGCATCCCATTCAGAGGCAATCGCCTGCGCCATGGACCTGCTCGGGACAACCAGCAGCGTCTTGGCCGGTGTTTTGACCCGCCGCCCATCCAGGGTCACAGCGAAGCCGTCATCGGCCGCCTCCACCCCCACGGATGTCCAGAATCGTTTCTGTTTCCATTCACTCATCTGTCAGTGTCCTTCTTCAGTCAGTCGCCCAGAGCTGCTGCAGCAAGCCCGGCAGCCTGTCAAAACGCGTCAGCAGATGATCCGCGCCCAGCGTCTCTGCCGGGTGGTAGCCCCAGTCGACAGCAATCGTTGTCACCCCTGCCGCTCGCCCCATGTCCATGTCGAAACTGGTGTCTCCGATCATCACCGCATGTTCTGGTGCGATACCTGTTTCGGACAGCGCCGTGTAGATCATCGACGGATGAGGTTTCGACGGGTGGTGATCGGCGACCTGTCGGGTCACGAACATATCCAGACCATGCACCTCGATCAGAGCATCGAGACCGCGCTGCGACTTTCCGGTCGCGACACCCAGAATGTAATCCGGCACCGCATGCAGCGCCTCCAGGGTCGCCCGCGCGCCCGGGTACAGCGGGGAATGGGCCGCTCCCTCGCGCAGACGCGCTGCCTGGTACGCTCGCTTGTAGCCATCAACGAGCGCGGCCTGCATCTGGCCGGAGTGCTCTGCCGCCAGCCGAGCCAATGCCTGTGGCAGCGACAGTCCGACGATTGAGAGCACCGCCTCACGCGGGGGCGGGGTCAGACCTTCGGCACAAAAGGCCTCGGCCATACAGGCCACGATCGTTCCCTGGCTGTCGACCAGAGTGCCGTCCACATCGAACAGAATCAGCCGCAACGGGCCATCCTGCGGCCCTGCCCGTCCGACCTCGCTCAAAACAGGCTCTCGAAAGGATCATCATCCGCCAGATCTTCGGTCCAGCCGAAGGTGTCCCAGCTTTCTTTCATATGATCAGGCAGAGAGGCCGTCACGGATATGACCTTGCCGGTGATCGGATGTTCGAACTGCAGACGCCGTGCATGCAGGTGCAGTTTTTTCGAGATCAGCCCGCCCATCTGCGCGCCCCAACCATCGCCGAGGTTTTCCTGACCGGATCCCCCGTATTTGCCATCGCCCACGATGGGGTGCCCCATACCCGCCATATGGGCACGCAGCTGATGCGTCCGGCCGGTCACCGGTTCCATCGCCACCCAGCTGGCACGGCTCGCCACACGGTACAGGGTCGCATAGAATGTATGCGCCCGTTTGGCGCCGGGAGTGGAATTGATGTCCTGCGGATCGACGGGGATCATTTTCTCACCCTCGCCCGACTTGCCGTGCCCCGGAGCCTTGACCAGACCGGTCTTGATCTCGCCCAGATACGGTGTCGGCACGCCGGCAACCAACGCCCAGTAGATCTTGCGCGTGTTTTTATGCCTGAACGCGGCCGTCAGCCCCTGCGCCGCACGGCGCGTGCGGGCAAGCACGAGGATACCAGAGGTGTCCTTGTCCAGCCGGTGCACCAGGCGGGGCTTTTCTTCGGCGTCAAAGCGCAGCGCCTCTGACAGGCCGTCCACATGTTTGGTGGTCCCGGACCCGCCCTGGACCGCGAGGCCCGCAGGTTTGTTCAACACCAGCACATCGTCGTCCCTGTAGACCACGCAGTTGCGGATCATCTTGGCATCGGCCTCGGAAATATGCACCGGGCGTGGCTCGGCCGGTTTCAGATCCGACTCGGCCAGGGGAGGGACGCGAACAACCTGTCCGGTTTCCACGCGGGAGCTGGCTTTCACCCGCCCGCCATCGACCCGCAGCTCGCCCTTGCGACACATCTTTTCGATGCGGCCCTGATTGACATGCGGAAACAAGCGACGCAGCCAGCGGTCTATCCGCTGGCCGCCATCGTCTTCGGTGACGGTGATCATTTGCACGCCGCTCATGTCAGCACTCCTCTGGCCGCCATCATGCCAAGGGCAAGGGCTGCAATGGACAGGCCTACAGACAGGCCAATGTAAAGCGCGGCATGACCATAGGCCCCGCGCTCAATCAAGGTGACAGCCTCCAACGAGAAGGCCGAAAACGTCGTGAACCCACCCAACAGCCCCGTCATCACGAAGGGTGACATATGGGTCAGGCCTTTGTGCGCAGCGAGGACGATGAAGGCGCCCATCACGGCGGAGCCAAGAACATTCGCACTGAGAACCGGCAACGGGAATGAGGTCGGCCCCAACAGCCGCATCATTCCCAGACCGGCCAGATACCGGCAACTGGCGCCGATTGCGCCACCAAGCGCCACATTCAGAACGGATATCAACATGCAGGCGTCCTTCGCGCGGAGCGAGGCGGATGTCAAGTTTTGCGGCCCCATGGCCGCATTGCACGAGGCGCAGGACAGGCTACCTGCCTGTCTGCCTGTTTGCCGACATTGACATGTGGTCCGACTTCCCGCCCGCCACCAGGACAAGGGAGATCACAATCGCGTAAGCTTCCAGTGGATGGAAGACTTGCCCGCTCCCTCCGTTTGGCTACCCTCGCATGCAGATCAACAGGAGACCCCGACCCATGCTGTCCAGCCGCCGCCGTTTCCTCGCGGGTTTCGCTGCTCTTTCGGTCGCTCCCGCGCTGCCGCATCGTGCCCGGGCGTCGCAAGTCCGGCACTTGCAACTCGCCCCCGCCTCGCAACAAATTGCTCCCGAGGGCTACCCGGAAACGAATTTGTGGTGTGTCAACGGCTCAATGCCGGGCGAAACCCTGCGTCTGCCGCAGGGTGACAGATTGCGCGTCGAGGTCGAAAACCAACTGCCACAGCCCACCAGCCTGCATTGGCACGGCATCCGCCTGGACAACGCGATGGATGGCGTACCCGGCGTCACGCAGCCCCCCATTCAACCCGGCGAGCGATTCACATATGATTTCGCACTGCCGGACGCGGGGACATATTGGTATCATTCCCATGCCCAATCCGTGGAACAGGTCGAGCGCGGCCTGCAAGGCGCTTTGATCGTCGCGGAAACAGATGCCCCCGACGTCGATCAGGATCTTCCTTTGGTCATCGATGACATGCGTGTCACCGCAGAGGCGCAGGTGGATGACACTTTCACAGCCCCCCATGACCTGTCTCATGCCGGTCGCCTGGGGAATGTGCTTCTGGTCAACGGCAGCCTGCATGCGGCGCAGCCTGTCCGCCGGGGCGACCGCCTGCGTCTTCGGTTGATAAACAGTGCCAACGCCCGCATATTTGCACTGGGGCTTCAAGGCCTTGAGGGCTGGATCATGGCCTACGACGGCATGCCGCTCGCCAGCCCGCGCGCACTCTCCGACCGCATTGTCCTCGCCCCGGCGCAGCGCGTGGATCTCTTTTGCGATGTGACGGCACCAGACGGCGAGGACGCCTTTCTCCTCCAGTTCGAACAAGACGGCGGCTACGAAATGGTCCGTTTCCCGGTCTCGTCAGGCAGCTCTGCCCGCCGCGCAGCGCCCCCGCCCCTCGCGCCGAACCCGGACTTTCCGATCAGCCTGTCCTCCGCCCGCCGTGTCGATCTCAGGATGCAGGGCGGTGCCATGGCATGGCTGGAAAGCGCGGATTTCGAAGGTGAGGCGCGAGATGGCCGGGACTTGGCGCAAAGGGGGCAGTTCTGGGCGCTCAACAGCACGGTCGGCCGCCCAATAGACCCGTTGCTTACCGCGGCGCTGGGGGAAACAGTCCGCATCCGCATGATCAACGACACGCAGTTCCCCCACGCCATGCATCTGCACGGTATGCATTTTTCCGAGGTTCATTCCGATGGTCGCCTCGGCCCGCTCCGCGACACGCTTTTGATGTTGCGGGGGGAAACCCGCGAGATTGCGTTTCAGGCGCATAATCCGGGCGATTGGCTTTTGCACTGCCACATGTTGTCCCATCACGCGGCGGGCATGGGCACATGGGTCCGCGTTCTCGCCTAGGCTGGCGTGCCCAGAAAGAAGACGGCCGATCCGGTTCAATCCACCCAAGAGGCATCACCTGTTCTGACCTGCCTTATTGCCGCGACCTCACACCTGATCGCGCAAACCCGGCAGCGGGCTATGGACCGTCCTTTTGCCGCTGCATCCGCTTTTTGGCAAAGAATTCTGTCCGTTTGCGCAATTCTCGTTCGAAGCCACGCTCCACGGGCTGGTACAGAACCGGCCGCTTTACGCCTTCGGGGAAATAGTCCTGCCCGGAGAACCCGTCCTCGGCGTTGTGATCATAGGCATAGCCCGCACCATAGCCTTGTTCTTCCATCAACTTGGTTGGCGCGTTGAGGATATGTTTGGGCGGCGGCATCGAGCCCGTCTCCTTGGCCAGCCTGCGCGCCGCCTTGTAGGCCATGTAGCCCGCGTTGGTTTTCGGGGCGAGCGCAAGATAGATCACCGCCTGCGCCAGCGCCAGTTCGCCCTCGGGGCTGCCCAATCGTTCATAGGTGTCCCAGGCCTGCAGGCAGATGGACTGCGCCTGGGGATCGGCCAATGCGATATCCTCGACCGCCATTCGGGTCAGACGACGGGCTAGATAGCGGGGATCCTCGCCTCCCTCCAGCATGCGGGCAAACCAGTAGAGAGCCGCATCAGGATCAGACCCCCGTACGGATTTATGCAGGGCAGAGATCAGATTATAGTGCTCATCACCTGACTTGTCGTATTTTGCGGCGCGCCGCATCAGCCGGGTGGCAAGCGCGTCGCGCCCCAGTGGCGACGGAACCTTCCACGCCGAGACCTGCTCGAT
The DNA here is from genome assembly GCA_001874255.1 of Alphaproteobacteria bacterium MedPE-SWcel. Taxonomy (GTDB): domain Bacteria; phylum Pseudomonadota; class Alphaproteobacteria; order Rhodobacterales; family Rhodobacteraceae; genus Epibacterium. The sequence continues at coordinate 25,447 of MPDC01000023.1, read as the reverse complement.
CAGATTGAGGAGCGCGCGCCCATCGCCATCGGCCATCTGCTGCAACGCCTCGCGTGCCTCCGGCTGCAGCGGCAATGCACGTTCCAATGCATGTTCCGCGCGCTGGGTCAGCCGTTCCAGATCCGCAAGGCTCAGCCGCTCCAGTACCAGAACCTGACTGCGCGACAGCAGTGCCGCATTCAGCTCAAAGCTCGGATTCTCCGTGGTTGCCCCGACCAGAAGGAGGGTGCCGTCCTCCATATGCGGCAGGAACCCATCTTGCTGCGCCTTGTTGAAACGGTGGATTTCATCCACGAACAACAACGTGCCCTGACCATTCTGGCGGCGAATCCGAGCCGCTTCGAAGACCTTTTTCAGATCCGGGACACCTGTGAAAATGGCTGAGATCTGCACAAAATGAAGGTCGGTTTCCTGGGCCAGCAGCCGCGCGATGGTGGTCTTTCCGACCCCGGGCGGCCCCCAAAAGATGAGCGACGACAGACTGCCGGACGCCAGCATCACGCCCAGCGGCGCCTCGGGACCCAGGACCTGCTCCTGCCCGACCACCTCTGTGAGCGCCCGGGGCCGCAACCGGTCAGCAAGCGGGCGCGATGCATCGCTGGCCCCGATTTGCCCGGTCTCAGCGCCCGCGCCCTCGCTGTCAAAGAGATCCGGCATCTGACTACAACCTGAACCGCAGGGACACGCGCTGCCCCTGCCGCGCCAGATCCAGTTGCATCCACCGACCGCTATCGCGCAGCAGGCGGGGCACATCTGACGGATGCTCCACCCGCTGCCCGTTGATCGCGGCCAAAATGTCCCCAGGCTGCACGCCGCCCCGCCCCGCATAGGGGCCCGGATCCAAGACCACTACCCCCTCGGCAGAGAGCGGCAACTGCAGCCGGTTGATGACCCGCGGGTTCACCCGGGCGATCACCAGGCCCGGCATCTGCGTCTGTTCATTCAGCACAACAGGCTCCGAAACAGGATTGTCCGGCGCCTCACTCAGGGTCACCGGAATGATCTCCACCTGTCCCTGACGGACCCGCGTGATCAGGCTCTCCCCTCCCAGAGTGGCGACCGATAGGCGGAAGGCCATTTCAGAAGGCGAGTTCACCGGTTGACCGTCAACGGCCGTGACGACATCGCCCACTTCGAACCCCGCCTGCACAAACGGGCTTTGCGGGTGGAGTTCCGAAATCAGCATGCCATCCACCTGGCCCATACCAAGAGCCTCGGCCAGATCGGCATCGACAGGCTGGCCGGTCATCCCCGCCCAAGGGCGGCGGAACTCGGGACTTCCGCTCTGTGCCTGGCGTACAAATTCTCGCACCAAATTCGCCGGAATGGCAAAGCCGATCCCGTTGGAGCCACCCGACCGGCTCAGAATGCGCGTATTGATCCCAATCAGGTCGCCATTCACATCAATGAGCGCCCCGCCGGAATTGCCCGGATTGATGGGGGCGTCGGTCTGGATGTAATAGCCAAAGCCCTGCCCGCCTCCCGTCCCGGTCCGTGCCAGACCGGAAATGATGCCACTGGACACCGTTTGTCCGACCCCAAATGGATTGCCGATCGCCAGTGCCAACTCGCCCACTTCGACGGCATCGCTGTTGCGCAACTCCAGATAGGGCAGGTCGCTGGCGTCCTTCAGTTGCAGGATTGCCAGATCTGACGCCTGATCGGCCAGAACGACTTCGGCCTCGTACTCTCGCCGATCGTTGGTCACCACACGGATATCCGACGCCTCACCGACGACATGGTAATTCGACACGACCACCCCGTCGGCCGACAGGATGACCCCGGAGCCGAGCGAATTCTGCACCCTTGCTCGCGGCTCCGCGAACTGGCGGAAAAAATCGTCGAAAAACGGGTCATTGGCGAAAGGGCTGCGCCGGCTGTCCTGGCGAATGATCTTTGCGTAGATATTCACCACCGCCGGAGCGGCTTCTTTGACCAAGGGAGCAAATCCAAGCGAGATTTCAGCCTGGCTTTGCGGGACTTTGGTCTCCGCCTGACCAAGCAGCGGCAGGCTCAAAGCCAGAACAAGCGACAAAGTGGTGGCAATGACACGGACCATGAGGCCTCCGATCTTAGGGCATTGGTTCCCAAGCATATGCGGAGCAGCACTGTGGAATGCAAGTCGCGTGGCGGCAACAGGGATATCTCGACCGTTCAAACCCCTCCCCATCAGGCCACAGGATCGACCTCACAGAGGATCGCAAATGGGATGCCGGGGCAATTCGGCGCAAATTGCCCCAGCACATTGCCCCGGCACTATGTCATCCCGCAGGCTGGCGAGCGGCCGCTCGACGGTCTTCAATCGCCTGTGCCAGGGCACGAAGCTGTGTCTCTGTTTCCTCCCAGCCGATGCACCCATCGGTAACTGACTGACCGAAGGTGAGTTTTCCAAGGTCTCCATCCTTTGGCAGGTCCTGCCGACCATGCACGAGATGGCTTTCGATCATCACACCTGTGATCCGGGTTTCGCCTTGGGCAATCTGGCGCCCGACATCGTTCAGAACCTCTCCCTGTCTCGCCGGATCCTTGGCGGAATTGGCGTGACTGGCATCGATCATCACCTGAGGCCGGAGCCCGTCAGCTTCGGCCATTTTGCAGGCGGCATCGACGCTGTCTGCATCATAATTTGTTCCGCCACCGCCCCGGAGGATAATATGGCAATCCGGATTGCCCGCGGTTGCGGCAATCGCAGCCAGCCCGGATTTTGCCAGAGCCATGAAATGATGGGGCGTAGCGGCAGACCGCACCGCATCAATCGCGATCTGAACATTGCCGCGGGTGCCATTCTTGAACCCCACCGGGCAACTGAGCCCGGACGCCATTTCGCGATGTATCTGGCTTTCGGTGGTTCTCGCTCCGATGGCTGCCCAGCTGACCAGATCAGACAGATACTGCGGCACCGAAGCGTCCAGAAATTCGGTGCCGACCGGCACGCCTGTCTCGTTCAACTCAAGACACAGCCTGCGGGCCGCCGACAGCCCCTTGTTGATCCGGAATGACCCGTCAAGATCAGGATCATTGATCAGGCCCTTCCAGCCCGCAATCGTGCGGGGCTTCTCGAAATAGACCCGCATCACGATTTCAAGCTGCCCCGCCAGTTCCGCGCGCAGAGGCGCCAGACGGCGTGCGTATTCCATGGCCGCCTCGGGATCATGGATTGAACAGGGGCCGACAACGACGGCCAGCCTGTCATCCGCCCCCTGCAGGATGCCCTGGAGCTGCGCGCGCGCAGTCAGGACTGTCGTGCGGGCCCTGTCGGTGAGCGGATGCTTCACCGCAAGCGCATCGGGGCAGATCAGCTCTTGCATATCAGTAATCCGGAGGTCGGTCGTCGCGGGGGCAGGCGAGGTGGTCATTGTTCGGGTCCTTTTGAAGAAGAGCCCCTGTCGAACCTGGCCGGAAACAAAAAACCGCCCTGGTCGGGGGCGGTCTGGTGCAGTCATCTGATATTTCTGTCAGTCGGTGTCAGAAACGAGAAAACCCTCCGTCCGCCATGTGGCGCGGATAAAAGTAATACCAAAACTGGACATACTGTTGGGTCATGGGCGGACGCTAGCCGAGATTCGCAGAGCTGTCGATACCCATTTCCAAGCGATCTCCAGCATCCGGCATGGCCGAGGCGTGGGTGGTCTGCGACCATTGATACAGGGCATCAGCTATATAGGGCATCAGGCTGACTGTTTGATTGCCCCGGCCGGCCGCGCGCCTATTTGGGGGCCGACCGGCCATACCCCGGACGCCCCGTGCCGCTTTGTGCCACGTCGAAGTTCCACACGATGATCAGATTGGTGATCATCGCACCGATGAAGGAATAGAGCAGCTGCCCGGGCGACAACACCAACGCGGCAGCAGCAAACACGCCTGCATCAATCAGCAACTGAAACCAGCCAGCCTTGAAGCCGGTTCGCTGCTCGATCAAAATGCCCAGAATGGTCATCCCGCCCGCCGATGCATTATGGCGAAAGATCGCGATCAATCCGGCTCCGCTGCAGGCACCGCCCAGTATCGCGGCAAGGCTCGGGGTCAGTGTCGCGAAACTCATGAACAGAGGCAGGATCTGAGCACCTGCGGAAATTCCGACCACCACCATGACTGTCCGCAAGGCAAACCGGACACCGCGTTTCGTCCATGCGAGTATCAGGAAAGGCAGGCCGATCGCAAAAAACAACGGCCCGAATTCAAGCGGCAGCAAGTAGGACAACAGCAATGCCATGCCTGCCGTCTGGCCCGTCACCAGGCCTGCGGATTTCAGGAACACGACGCCAAGACTGCACATGAGGATGCCGAACAACAATCCTTGCAGATCAAAGAGCATGTGGGCAGGTTTTGGCGACGACGGTGTCATTTTCAGATCCTCGGATGCGGAGAACACAGGGCAGAGTTCACCTGATACGCGGCGCTCGTCCCAAAAACAACGACTGGTCTGGACCTTGCCACTGTTAGCGTTATCCTGGCGTCAACACATACCGGGAGGATCAAGATGCGCATTCTTTTCACTGGCGGCTCCGGCAAGGCCGGGCGTCACGCCATCACATATTTGCTGGCGCAGGGACATCGGGTGGTCAACGTGGATGTGACCCCGCTGGACCTTCCCGGCGTCGACAACAGATTGGCGGATATGACCGATGCCGGCCAGATGCACGATGTGATGCATGCCTGGGCCGGATATGATGAAATGGAGGACCATCCCTCCCCGCCCGGCTTTGATGCCGTTGTTCATTTCGCAGCCATCCCGAGGCTCTTGATGAAATCGGACAACGAGTGCTATCGGATCAATACGATCGGCACCTACAACGTCATCGATGCCGCGCTGAAGGCCGGAATCCGCAAAGTCGTTTTTGCCTCCTCGGAAACCACCTATGGCGTGTGTTTTGCCGCCGGCGCACGCAAGCCGCTCTATTTGCCGGTTGACGAGGAGCACCCGGTCGTACCCGAGGACAGCTATGCCATGTCCAAGGTTGCCAACGAGGTCACCGCCCAGTGTTTCCAGCGCCGCACGGGTGCAGATATATACGGCCTCAGGATCAACAACGTAGTCGAGCCGCACGAGTACAAGGCGAATTTCCCCGCCTATATGGCCGACCCGGATCTGCGGCGGCGCAATATCTTTGCCTATATCGATGCGCGCGATCTCGGGCAGATGGTGGAGCGGTGCCTGCAGACCGATGGTTTGGGGTTTCAGATCTTCAACGTTGCAAATCGGGACCACTCCGTGAACCTGACCACCGCGGAAATCATCGAACGGTACTATCAGGATATCCCGGCTGCAGAGATGGCCCCGCATGAGACCTTCTATTCGATAAGAAAGGCCGAAGAGATGCTGGGATTTGCGCCTGAGCACAACTGGCGCATGTATCTGGACGATCCCGGCGAGGCATAACGGGACCGCTTATAAACTTGCACACCCGTGAACCGCCCCTCTAGGCGCGGCCAGCTGATGAGAGTAAGGACTTGGCATGACAGAGACTTTGCCCCCCTGCCCCGAGTGTTCCTCCACCTATACCTACCAGGTGGATGCCCTGTTGAACTGCCCCGAATGCGGCCATGAATGGGCCCCTCCGTCCAATGGGTCAGAGGAGGGCGAGACAATGGTGCGCGACAGTGTCGGAAATGTCCTTTCAGATGGCGACACCGTGACCGTGATCAAGGATCTCAAGGTCAAAGGGTCGTCAGCCGTTATCAAGGTCGGCACCAAGGTGCGCGGCATACGTCTGGTGGATGGCGATCACGATATCGACTGCAAGGTACCCGGTGTCGGACCCATGGGGCTCAAAAGCAAATTCGTGAAGAAAGCGACCGACTAGCACTTTCAGCGTCAAACAGCTCTGGATTGCGGCGTCCGGGACCGTGTTGGTTCGGCCGAGTCTGTCGGTCTTCACCCCATGCCAGACCATGTTTGCGCAGCGCTGCGACTTGCCCCGACCGGTTCGCCCTACGCGGGCGGAGAGAGAGGCGCTTCGGCGTGGCCGTCCGCGACATCGTTGATTTCGCACAGGGAGTCCTTGCCGATATTTGCGGCAACGCCGAAGGAAGCAACCAACAGCCGTCAGGCCTGCTTGCAGGCGACGCGCGTGTCGAATTGTTCCGCGAGAAACTGGCCCATACTCTGCCCGTCCATTGGCGGGGACAGCCCAAAGCCCTGAAGGAAATCGCAGCGCATCGCCTTCAGGATTTCGATGTGCGCGGAGGTCTCCACTCCTTCTGCGACGACCTTGATCCCAAGCATGTGGCCGATGCCGACTATGTTCTTCACCAAATCCCGCTGGCGTTCGGATGTCGACATCGGGCCCACAAGAACATGATCGATCTTTAGCCTTTTGGGAGAAACGGTCAAAAGGCTGGCAATCGACGCATGGCCGCTCCCAAAATCGTCGATTTCAATGTCGATGCCAAGGTCACTGATGGCACGGAGATTTCGATCAACCACGTTGTTCTTCGTATCCAGGAAGGCGGATTCCAGCAGTTCAAAAGACAGCATCCCCGCCGGGATGTCGAAGGTTCGAAGCTGATCGGCAAAGGTGGGATCGTTCAGCCGACTGGATGACACATTGACCGAGATCGGCGGGACCTTGAGCCCGGCATTTTCCCATTTTTCGATGTCGTGAAGCACCCGGCGCAACACCAGGTGATCGATTTCCGAAAGAATGCCCATCTCCTCGGCAACACCGAGGAATTGGTGGGGCAGGATCAGTCCGAACCCCTCTCTCTCCCAGCGAACAAGGGCCTCGAGACCCGAGAGTTCCAATGTGCCCGCGTCAAATTGGGGCTGGTAATAGCAAGTGATTTCACCCTGCTCAATGCCGGCGGAGAGTTCATCAAAGGTCTTCTTCCGGAAGCGTGCTTCTTCCTTCATCGAGGGGGAGTAAAAGCAATACCGGCCGCGTCCGGCCTTCTTCGCTTCGTAGAGGGCAAGATCCGCGTCGATGAAAAGGCTGCTGTTTGCGGCATTGCAATCTTGGCTGGTTGCAATGCCAATGCTGGTGCCGATCGCACACTTCTGTGCGCCATAGTAGAATGGTCGCGACATCTCGCGGATGATTGCCTCTGCGATGGCCTGCAAGTCTTGCTCATCCAGCACTTCGAACACCAACGCCACGAACTCGTCTCCACCCACGCGGGAGACAAGGGCGTTGCCGGTTATGTGACGCTGCAGCACACCGGCCGCATGTTGAAGCGTTGCGTCCCCCGCATCATGCCCCAGCGTGTCGTTGATTTGTTTGAAATGATCAATGTCGAAGTGCAGAACGGACACCCCACCCCGGCCATTCGCGACATGCTCTGAATAGGCTTCATCCAGTTTTCGACGGTTCGCGAGTTTGGTCAGAGCATCGTGGCGGCTCTCGTATTCCAGTAGCGCGCGGGCGTTTTCGAGTTCCTCTGCCTGAAGCTTGTCGCGCGTTATATTCAGGTTCACGCCATAGTAGCGACGTCCGGTTTCAGCAGTCTGCGCGAAATTTGCCAGGGCCCGTATGTGGATGGTCTCGCCTTCTGCGGTCAGAATTCGATAGTCCTGTTCGATATCCAGGCCTTTTTCGACGCGGTCAGCGAGGTAGGGATAAACCTCGTCTCGGTCATCGGGGTGAACGAATTGCAGCCAATCTTCACCGGGGCGATAATTCTTCCCGTCCTTGATGGCCAGCATCTGCAACAGACGATCATCCCAATACGCCTCGCCGGTATCGAGGTTCAGCTCCCAGCGCCCCATCCCCGCGGCTTCCATGGCCACGGCGAGACGTTGCGCCATCCGCTGGCTTTCAAGCTCGACGGTTTTGATGTCGGTTATGTCCGTGTCGGTTCCGACGATACGCGCCGGCAGGCCGTTTGGATCACGCCGCACCACGCGCCCACGACTGAGGAACCAGACCCAATGCCCCTCCTTGTGCCGCTGGCGAAACTTGTAATTGATGATGTCCGTCTCGCCGCGATCGATCCGGCGCCATTCCTCGGTCAAGTGGGCGACATCGTTTTCGTGAATGGTTGTGAGCCATCTTTCCGTCGTGAGTGGGATCTCATCGTCGATCGTGAGTCCACGCAAGGTGCGCCAGGTGTCCGACAGGTAGTGCTGATTCCGCTCGAAGTCGTGGTCCCACACCGCCTGATTGGCGCTCAGAACGGCCGTTATCCAACGGTTATCGTTCGCTGTTTCTCTGATGAGGTCACCATTCATGAATATCGTTCCAATAAAAAGATGGTCGGCAGGTCCGGCCAAGCCAACGGCATGACGATCTCGCCCCGGTAATTTGATCGACGAAACCAAAGCGCGCCTCGGTCTCTCTACAATAGGCACCAAAAGTAGGCGAAAAGAATAAATCACACGTTAAATGTCTGGGAGCATGCCCCCGCGAGGCGACGTAGGCTTGGATCACGGCCGCTTGATCTGATTGCAGACAGGGGGTCCGGCGCTGGTGTGACACCTCCTCCAGCGCACAGACCGAGAGCAGATGACGTCTCGGCGCTGCAGTTCACCAGATCCTCATCGCCGACAGCGGTCGCCAGGAACGGAGCGCGCCGGGATCACCACACAACAGCGTGGGTCTCGCCGGTCTGCACCTGAACCAGGCCTTCCGGCGCGTGTTTTGAAGGGGCCACCAGGTTCCAACGCCATGGAGAGCAGGTCAATGTGGCAAACGCCAAACGGTCCGGAAATCCCGCAGCCCAGCGGGGATGGAAGCTTGGTTCGAACATCCAGTCGACTTTTTTCCCAGCGAGATAAAGCGCTTGCATCTCGGCATCCAGTTGTTCTGCGGGGCGTGCTGTCATCAGACCGGCAATTTCGTAGCGGACTTTGGCAACCACCTCTCCCCTGTGGATCAGGACCCAACCGCCGCCCATTTCTGCGAGGGTATTGACGCCCAGGGCCATCGCCTCATCTGACGAGCCAACGCTCCAGACATTGTGTTTGTCATGTGCCATCGAGCAACACAGAGCGGTGTCCTCATCGCGGGGACCGCAGCCAAGCCAGAACATTTTCGAGACCGAAGCCAGGCCGCTGTAGCGGTCAATGATCGCGAATTTCGTCAGGTTTCTGGACGCATCACGCTGGACCTCTCCGTTGCGGACCGGCATTTCAAACGTCAGGAAATCATCCGCCCAGTGGAAAGGTCGCAAGACGGCGGCCTGCATGGTGTCTCGGCCCGGCGCCGCCTTGATCGCGAAATCCGCAGCCGTCAGGTCCCGGCCGATATTGATGCTTTGCGTGGCCCAGTCCGGCCAGTCGATTTGCGGCACGTCGGCAATGAATTCGGCGCCGCGCGAAACCTGCCTGCCATCGGCCCAGACCTGATCAATTTCAAACTGTTCGAGATCCGACAGCAGCACCAGATCTGCAAAGCGTCCGGGTGTGACCGAGCCGACCCATGGGGTCAGGCGCATGTGGCGGGCTGGATTGATCGTGACCAGCTGGACCGCGATTTCCGGCGAGAGACCTGCGTTGATCGCCATGCGGACATTTCGGTCTGTGGCCCCTGTCGCAAAAACTTCGGAGGCGGGACGGTCATCCGTCGCCAATGCAACCTGTGACCAGTCCTTCAGGCCACGGTCCAGCAGGCCCTTGATGATCTCTTCACCGGTGTGAATGCGGATTTCCACAAAGAGACCTGCCTGCAGTTTTTCAAACGCCTCTTCTGCGGTCCAGGCCTCGTGATCAGACGCGATGCCGGAGGCCGCGAACCCGTTGATGTTGGGAAGATCCCGAATGCCGGCCGCATGCCCTTCGACCACGGCGCGTGCTGTCCAGGTCGCTATGATCATTGACCAAAGACGTTCGTGGGCCGGATTGTCACGGCCTTTGACCGCGGGCCAGTCCATGACCTCATCCAGGCCGGCAACCCATGGGGATTGCGACAGGAACTGCGATTGGTCCGCGCCATCCAAATGGGCCCCATGCTCCCAGGCTGTGGGGGGAACCGCTGAACCGGGGAGGGGGAATATCTTGAGATGTGAGCCTGCCTTGCGCGCGGCTTCCCAAAAATCCAGCGTTCTGTCCGGAACAACATTGGAGAATTCGTGGCTGGCCTCGCAGGTCCAGGTATTGCCGTGCGGCAATACAAGGCGTGCCTCATATTCCGGGGTGACATGGCTGGATTCAATGTGTTTGTGGACTTCTCCCAATCCGGGCACCGCATATAGGCCCGGACGCGCAACGACCTCATCTGCTGTGCCGATATAACTCCCTCGGGGACCGACATAGGCGACGCGGCCCCGGTAGATGGCGATTTCCACATCCTCCCGCCATAGCGCCGTGCCCGTATCCAGCAATCTGTCCAGCCGCAGCAGCCTGTCTGCAGGGCGCTTGCCCAGCGCCACGTCGATGAGATCACGCCGCAGATCCGCCTCGTATTGCGGGGAGAGTTCCGGATTGCTCATTGGGTCCACCCATTTTTTGTCTTGGTCAGGATCGGCGTGTGAATGGCATGGCAAACCGGAGTCCGCCCGACAACATCGCGCCATGTCTCGCCCTGCAACATGGCGCATCCAATCACATGCGGCGCGATACCTATCTTGGTCATGAGGCTCAGTGCTGCGCCCATGCTCTTGCCGCTGGAGAGCACATCGTCAACCACTGCAACGCGCGCGTCTTGCAATAGCGGCACCATGCGTGGGTCCACGTAGAGCTGTTTTACCTGATCGGGGGAGGTGATCGACGAAATTGGGGTGGACAGCCCGTCATCATACCAAAATTTGCGTGAGGTGCTGAGCGGCACCATGCGCCTGTGGCCCAGACGTCGGGCCAGTGCTTCGCCGAGGGGCAGGCCAAGGGTCGGCATTGCGACGATGATGTCGGGGGCATGCGGGTGCAGTTGGGCGGCCACGTGATCGGCAATCGCATCCAGCACGCTGAAGCTGGCTTGGTTCAGGACGAGAGATGCCACGCCACGGAGGCCATCTGGCAAGGTTCGGATCGGCAGCAGCAGCTGTTTTCCACCCATCGCGGCGGCAAATGTCTCGCCATCGGCCTGTACGCCGGGTCTGAGATCATCATGCAGGTCCTGCCAGACATCAAGTCGCACGTGCTTATCCCTTGTTCTTGGATTTCTTACTGAGGTATATTGCCGATGAAATCAAAGGGATAGGCCCGGGGGCGAGATTGGAGCGCGCGGTGGTGTATTCGCAAGGCGCCGCCGCAGTCATCAACGCCGATGAACCAACCGCAATTGCCCGCCGTGCGATCATCAAGGACCTCGGGACGGAGATGCTGGTGACCGAGCGTGATCCAAATACTCCGGACGATGACTTTTCCGATTTCAGCAGCCGGGTGCCAGGCTGCTATGTGCATCTCGGCATAGGTGAGATGCGACCCGCGGGCCAGCATCACAACACCACCTATGATTTCAACGATGCCTGCATGCCGGGCGGCGTCGGTTTCTGGTGTGCATTGGTAAAAGAGGGATTGCGCTGATCTCCGGGGTCTCAGGACAGTCCGCTCAACAGGATCTGACGTGCGGCCTCCGCATCCAGCCCCATTGAGACCTTGACCCGGCAGTCGCCCGGTCTGATGGCGCCGGTATCTGTATCGACGGACACGTCCATCGGCTGAACATCGAACACCGTGGGTGCGGTGACCAGCAGGGGCACACATGGATCATGAAGCGGGCGGCTATGCCCGGACATGTTTTTCTGATCCTGATAGGCCGCGATAAGATCCGCACTGGCAATGGCCGCCTTCTGTCCGGTCCTCCGCAATGCGCTCAGATAGGCCCTGTCGGCCCGAAATTTGCGCGTCGTATCCAAGGGCACCAGCGTGAGATCCAGACCCGCCCGGAACACGATGTCGGCCGCATGCGCATCCCAGACAATATTGAACTCCGCCTTTTGGCCTATATTGCCCGGCTCGTGGATGGCGCCCCCCATGCTGACAACCGCCCCTATGCGGTGCGCGGCCGTGGGGTCCTGCGTGATCAACCGCGCCAGATTGGTCAGCGGGCCCAGTGTCATCACCGTGATGCTTTGGTCCGGATGGCGGCTCAGCAGATCGGCCATTGCCTCTGTCGCGCCAATGTCCGAAGCGGGGCCCCGAGGCTCGGGAAACGCGACGCCGCCCAGCCCGTCATCGCCGTGAATCCGCTCCTCGTTGATGGCGTTGCCTTGCAAAGGGCCGTCGGCGCCTGGGTGCACCGCCACGTCACGGTCCATGAATGCCGCGAGGCGGCCCGCGTTCCATGTGGTGCGGTCAAGGCCGATATTGCCGGCCACGGTCGTCATTGCCAGAACGTCAAGTTCGGCGTGGTTCAGGGCAAAGAGGATCGCGATGGCATCATCGATCCCGGGATCGGTGTCGATGATCACGCGTGTCATAGCTCTGACAGCCTTTGCAGGATATGGATCCATGAGCGTATGCCGCGCTCAAAGGACTCGAGGTCGAATTTCTCGTTCGGTGCATGAATGCGGTTGTCCAAAGCGGCAAATCCAACCAGCAGCGCATCTGCTCCCGTGGCCTCCTTGAGCTTTGGAATGATCGGGATCGAGCCGCCCATGCCCGAAATCGCCGCCGTGCCCCATTCGTCTTTCAGCCCGGCCAAAGCCGCCTGAAGATAGGGTGAATTTACAGGCAGGGCGATCGGCTGACCCATGGTGCGGTCGTGAAATTCGACCCTGCAGTCCTTTGGCAGGCGCGCGTTGATATGGTCCTGGAACAGTTTTGCGATCCGCGCGGGATCCTGCCCTGCCACGAGGCGAAACGACAGTTTGGCATGGGCTTCGCAGGGGATGACCGTCTTGAAGCCCGGATCGGTGTAGCCGCCCCAAACACCGTGCAAATCAAGACTTGGCCGGGTCCAGACCTGTTCCTGGATCGTGCGGGAGATTTCGCCGGCCGGGATGCTGAGCCCGATATCATTGAGGAATGTCTCACCCTCAAAATGCTGTTCGCTCCAAGCTTCGTCCACCAGCGGATCCAGTTCCTCCACCCCGTCATAAAATCCATCTATGGCCACCGAACCATCCGGGGCACGCAGGCTCGCCATCAGGTCGCACATCAGCGTGAGGGCGTTGCGCGCCGCCATGCCATAGATCCCGGAGTGCAGGTCACGCTGCGCGGTTCGGAGCGTCAGTTCCTGTCCGCAAATGCCCCGGATCATCGTGGTGATGGCCGGAGTGTCCGCATCCCATTGATCGCTGTCACAGACCAGAACCGCATCGCAGGCCAGCTCATCCGCCGTCTCGGCGAGAAAAGGACCAAGCGACTGGGAGCCGCTTTCCTCTTCGCCTTCAAACAGGACCGAAACACCGATGGGCAATGCGCCGCGCACCGCGATCCAGGCCCGGCAGGCCTCCACAAAGGTCATCATCGCGCCCTTGTCGTCCGAGGCCCCGCGCGCCCGAATATCAGGCTTGCCGTCGGGACCGGTGACCAGCACCGGTTCAAACGGATCACCGTCCCACAGCGCCAGTGGGTCGGCAGGTTGGACATCGTAATGCCCATAAAACAGAACTTTCGGCTTGCCCCGAGGGGCATCGAAATGGGCCAGAACCATAGGGTGTCCGATCGTCTCGCGGGCAGAGGCATCGGCGCCCAGACTCCTCAGGTCGGCCGCGAGCCATTGGGCCGTGCGTCTGCAATCCTCGCGATGGGCCGGATCGGTCGAGACGGAGGGAATGCGGATCAGTTCAAACAGCCGGTCCAGCGAGGCCTTCATGTTTGCCTCGGCATAATTCAGAATCTCGTCAACCATTTGAGACGCTCCCTTCTGACTGCAACCTGTCAATTTCGACGATTTTGGCCTTGAATCTGTTCGCCATCTGTTTGGCGTCCGACATTGCTTTGGCGGCGTCCATGCTGAGCACCTTCCGGTCCTGCATCAACCATTTCCCGGCGACCATGGTTGCCTGTACGTCGGTTGGCAGCGTGGCGAAAACCAGCGTCGAATAGATGTCGTAGATCGGCTGCTGGCGTGGATCATCCAATGAAATGCGGATCAGATCCGCCTGTTTGCCGACCTCAAGCGATCCGATCTGATCCTCCTGACCCAATGTCTTTGCGGCCTCTGACGTGCTCATGGCGATGATATCGGTGCAGGGCATGGCGCCGCGGGTCTTCTGCGCGATCTTCTGAAACATTGCGGCGGGTGCGAACTGGGAGAACAGATCCAGCATATTGCCCGACATCGGGCCATCGGTCGCCAGACCTACGGACATCCCTCTTGCACGCAACTCTGTTATCGGTGCGATCCCGCGACCGGCCTTGCCGTTGGAACGCGCATTATACGCGCCGTGAACGCCCCGCTCCGCCAGCAAATCCATGTCAGAATCTGAGGGGTACATCAGATGCGCGGCCACCAGATTGCTGTTCAGCAGAGACGCTCTGTCGGTAACCTCGACGGTGCTGAGGCCATAGGTTTCCTGCGCCCATTGCAATTCCGGTCTGGTCTCGGCCAGATGCATCTGGACCGGCAGGTCATAACCCGCGTTCCACTCCGCGACACGCGTCATGACCTCCAGCCCGGTTGAATAGGGCGCATGCGGGGCGGGAGAGGCCGTCAGTCTCGGATGATCCTTATACGCATCCTGCAGGGCTTCGATCCGGGCAAATCCCTCGTCCATATTCTTGTGGTCGGGTGCATCGAAATTGGCCAGCGTCTGCCCCAGAACCCCGCGCAGCCCCGCGTGATCCAGCACGGCTCCTACGCGATCCTCAAAGTAATACATGTCGGCAACGGTGGTGACCCCGCCACGAATGAGTTCGAGCGTGGAAAGCGCGGTGCCCACCTCGACCACTTCTGCTGTGACAAGGGCGCGCTCGAGCGGCAGGATATAGCGGATCAGGCGGTCATCGACATCCTCGCCCAACCCCCTGAACAGCGACATCGCCAGATGAACATGATTGTTGATCATGCCGGGCATGATCAGATCGCCTCCCATGTCGAGGCCAGCCGCGGGGGCGTCTCCGGCACCGAGGGCGATGACGCGGTCACCCTCGATGCAGATCCAGCCCCGTTCATGCTCGGTCAGCTCCGCATCCATGGTCAGAATGCGGGCGTTGGTCAGATACATTCAGAGCGCCTCGCGGGGCAGGACACAGCATTGCTCCGGCTGCGGGATCAAAACCGCATTGGCTCCGGTCTCCAGCGGTGCACCCAACGGGCCATTTGCAGTCAGTGTCCCGGCCTGTGTCTCGCAGACGTATTGGTAGGCGCGGCCCAGATAGGTCCGCAAGCCCAGCGTTGCGGGCAGGCCTTCACCCGGTGCCGCCGTCACCGTCAGCCCATCCGCACGGGCGGCCAGCAGGAACTCTTTGCCCGGCAGTTCAAAATGCGATTTCGGCAGCTTCAGCAGAGCGCCCCCCGCTTCGGCCAGGATCATGTCGCCGTCCTCTCCGGTTGCGACTGCCTCGATCACATTCTCAAAGCCGACAAAATCCGCGACAAAGGCATTCGCGGGTCGGGAGTACAGCACTTCGGGCGTGTCCAGCTGCATGATGCGCCCCTTGTTCATGATCGCCACACGGTCCGATATGGAGAAGGCTTCTTCCTGATCATGCGTCACATAGAGCGCTGTGGTGCCATTCGCTTGTTGCAGGCGGCGGATTTCGACCCGCATTTCAACGCGCAGCTTGGCATCAAGGTTGGACAATGGCTCGTCAAACATCAACAAGGGCGGGTCAATGACCAGTGCACGGGCGAGGGCGACGCGCTGCCGTTGCCCCCCGGAGAGATTGGCCGGATAGCGATCCGCAAAACCGGACAGCCCAACCCGTTCGACCATATCCATCGCCCGCTTGTTGCGTTCGGCCGTGGCAATGCCGCGTTGCTTGAGGCCGAAGGCCACATTGTCCTTGACGCTCAGATGCGGAAAAAGCGCATAGGTCTGGAACACCAACCCGATATCGCGCGCATGGGATGGCAACCGGGTCAGATCCCGGTCCCCAAGCCTGATATGACCGGCCGTTGGTTCCAGAAACCCCGCCACGAGTCGCAGGGTGGTGGTTTTGCCGCAGCCGGAAGAACCCAGGAGCGAGACCAGCTCGCCTTCGCCGACATGAAGGTTCAGATCTTCCAGAACCATAGTCTTGCCGTAGTGGGCGGTGATGTTTTCAAGTGTCAAAGATACGGTCATGTCTGGCTACTTTGTCAGGAAGGTGAGGCCAAGAGTCCGTTCCACGACAGCCATCACGCCAACGGTGATGAACATCAAGACAACGGAAACCGAAGCGATTGTCGGATCAAAGAACTGCTCCATATGCGCGAGCAGCTGGATCGGCAGTGTCGAAACACCGGGGCCTGTCAGGAAAAGGGAGATCGACACGTCATTCAAAGACGTGATGAACGCGAGGATGAACGCGGCGATCAGCCCGGCACGGATATTGGGAAGGATCACGATGAAGAACGCTTTCCAGCGGGGGCAGCCCAAGGAGACAGCGGCCTCTTCGATCGAGAAGTCGAACGAGTTCAGTGAGGCTCCGGTGACGCGGACGCAATAGGGCAGCACCAGCAGCGCATGGCCGATCAGCAGGCTGGGAAGCACGGGAACCTCATAGCCGGTGGTGATCGTCTTCATGATCGAGAATCCCAGAACGATTTCGGGGATCAGAACCGGCAGAACGAACACATTGCCGAGCCACCCCGGGAGCTGCACACGGTAGCGTGCCATGGCATAGGCCGCGGGCACGCCGACCAGCATGGAAAGCGCAGTTCCGGCGACCGCCAGAAAGAAAGACGTCCCCATCGTCCGGCGGAAGGCCGAGATATCGAACGCGTTTTCATACCAGCGCAGAGACAGGCCTTGCGGCGGGAATTCCAGAAACTCGGAAGACGACAGCGATGACCCGATGATGATCACCAGCGGACCGGTCAGAAAGATGAACACCAATACGGCAAAGGCGATCAGGGCGGGGTGCAATTTGCGTTTCATGTGCCCTGCCCCTCAGCCTGCGACCGGATTGAGTTTACGGGCGAGTTTCGACATCAACAGGACCGTCGCCAGAGTAACCACAACCATGATTGCCGCAATGGTCGACGCGCCGACCCAGTCGAACACGACCATGGCCCGTTGATGCAGGAACGTGCCCATCATCATCTGCCGCTCGCCGCCCAGAAGCTGGGGCGTGGCGTAGGATGTAAAAGAGCCTGTGAACACAAGCACGGCCCCAACGATCAATCCCGGCACGGCCATGGGCAGGATCACCTGCTTGAATACGCCCCATTGTGTGGCGCCCAGCGAGGCCGCCGCATCGGTCAGGTCCTGTGGGATGCCTTCAAGAACACCGACACAGGTCAAAATCATCAATGGTACGAAGAGATAGACCATCGCCACGATGACGGCTCCTTGGGTGTAGAGCATTGAAAACGGTTCGGAAATGATGCCGAGCGCCAGCAGGAGTGAATTGAGGATGCCGTTTTTGCCGAGGATGACCAGCCAGGCGAAGCTGCGCACGACAACCCCGGTGAGCAATGGGAAAACCGCAGCGATAATGAGATAGCTCTTTGCTTTGGCGGGGGCATTTGCCACGACCCAGGCGGTCACAAAGCCAATCAGGACCGACAGAACCGTTGTGATCACTGCCACTTCCATTGTCCGCCAGAGTACGGTGCGCCGGAAGCCCGAATTGAAGAACTTGATATAGGGCGCGAAGGCTCCTTTGGGGTCCGCAAAGGTCGTCAGAAGCGTTTCAATCACAGGCAAGCCCAGAAAGATCGCCACCAACAGAATGGCCGGCAAAGCCAATCCCCACGGCAGCAGGCGGTTTTTCATTCTATTTTTCCACCAATGTCAAAGGGGCGGTGTGATCCGCCCCAGGATTTGTGTGACTGGTTTATGTGATCAGTAGCCGAAAATCTCGTTCCAGCTGTCGATCCAGTCCGCCTTGTGCTTGTTCATCGCAGAATAGTCCATGCGGTTCAGTTTCGCGATTGCTTCGGCGCCATAGGTCCAGACGGCCGCTTGTTCCGGCGTCAGTTCGACCTCGGTATTGACCGGAGCGTCGACACCCTCTGCCCCGTTCTTTGTCTGAACCTCTGTGGACAGGATGAAGTTGATGAACTGATAGGCCAGATCGACATTTTCGGATCCAACTGGAATGTTCACAGTGTTCAGGGTCGCGATGTCGCCATCTTCCAACTCAGCCCATTCAATCGTCGGGACCGCCTTTTTCAGCGAATAGAGCGCGAAATCCTGTGC
Source organism: Alphaproteobacteria bacterium MedPE-SWcel (assembly GCA_001874255.1). GTDB lineage: Bacteria > Pseudomonadota > Alphaproteobacteria > Rhodobacterales > Rhodobacteraceae > Epibacterium. The sequence continues at coordinate 7,336 of MPDC01000023.1, read as the reverse complement.
AACGGACACGGAAACCTCGCCGGTGGAGAACAAATTCACCATCTCGGAGCCGGTGTTGTAGTTCTTGACCACGTTCGGCTTGATCTTTTCGATCTGGGCAAAGGCACCTTCGCTGTCTGTCAAAGCATCCGTCCCGGCAACGGAACCGGCGCGCATAACGACCATCGGACCGGCAGTGGTCGTGATCCCCGGCAGGGAAACCTGGCCAACCAAATCGTCACGCCAGAGATCCGCCCAGGATGTCAGCGGCGCCACCTGGGCGCTGTCATATACAATCCCGGCACGGCCCACCGCGTAAGCCGGACCATAGCCGCCTTGGGGGTCCTGAGCGATGTCGTACAACTTGCCGACATTGGGGAGTCTGGACCGGTCCAGAGGCTGAAAGATCCCGTTTTCGATGCCGACCTGGCTGTAGCTGTCTGTCAGATAGATGACATCGACGCCTTTGCCGTTGCGCGCGGTCAGCTTGCCAAGGCGATCCGCGTTGTTGCCGGTCTCAAATACCACGTCGCAGCCGCAGATGTCTTTGAACGGCTCGATGATATTCGCATTGAGCTTGTCACCGTTGTAGCCCCACCAAGAGATGGTCAGCGTTTCTGCGGAAAGCGAGGAGGCCAACAAGCTGGCTGCAATAGCGGCCAAAGAGGTCAGACGGGTCATAGCATATCCTGTAATGAGCTTTTCGGAAAAGTTAGCATGGTAAGTAACCTGCCGACTTGATCTGAGTTTCTTGTTCATGTCCATTTGAACCTCAACACAAATTTTGTGGCAACCGGGGAATTCGATCTTCCCGCAGAGCTCCTTGCAGCGAAGTGCCCAAATTTCGATCACCCCGTTTCGGCCATTTCTGCCCTGTGAAGACAGATGACTTCCCACCTTCGCCCCCGGACCATGGCGAATGCTCTTCCCCCTGAACACTGGATCGAATGACGCTGGAGCTTTCCGCCAAGTTTTCCTGGCTGGAAGAAGGAGTGGAATCGCATGAACGCATCGAAGCTCGCGGCGGCGCAGAGGACATTCATCCTGATGCAGGGCGAACAAGGCACGCCTGTCGCGAAGATTTGCCGCAAGGCGGGTAGAGGTGGCTCGGTTTATCTGAACAGGTTTCGGTTTTTTTCTAAGTGGATTTCCGCCCCGGTTAAGCCGCGGCCGCTTCGGGCATCGGTTGGTTGAAGGAGGCCCAATCGGGCGTTTTGCCGTCAAGCGATGTATGTGGGCGGCGTCTGCTGTAGAAGCCGAGATAGCGGCCGATCCCGGCGCGAACTTCCGAGACGCTGGCGCAGACCCGCAGGTAGACCTCTTCGTATTTTATGGTTCTCCAGAGGCGCTCCACGAAGACGTTGTCGCGCCACGCCCCTTTTCCATCTATTTCGGGCAGTGCGTTGGCATCGCCGATGTCACGAGAGGCAAGCCATGCGGCACTTCGGCGACATGTTGGCCGCCATGCCGGGGGCCAATCGGCACGCACCATTGCTGCGGCACCGAACGCCGAAGGCATTGCCGCGCCGCAGAGTGGCCAGGGCACCGGGGTCGGGAACCCCTCGACGATTTCAGGGAACATCAAGCGCGGCACCGGCATCTTGAACAATGACCTCTACATTGGCCGCCTGATCTGGAACCGGCTCATCAATAATCGCGACCCAGACACCGGCAAATGACGGTCGCGCCCAAACCCGCCCACGGAGTGGGAGGTCCAGACCGTTCCCGACCTCAGCATCGTGGACGATCCACTCTCGGACCGGGTGAAAGCCCGCCAGGAAGGTGTCCGCCAGGCCATGAACCCGGTCGGGGTTTTGACGACACGACCAAGACCAGAGCGCGCGTGCCATCCGCCCGATCTTCTGTCCTGCCTGCTGCGCTGCGCCGACTGCGACGCCGGCGAACCAGGAAGCTTCTTTAACCCGATGAGTGTCCCGTTGGCCTGTCCAGCCTATACAGTTTGTCCGGACCTGCCCCTCCCTGCTCGCAGCGCATTCAATCGCTTAGAACGCCTCGCGGTAGAGCCTGAGCGCATCGTCCTCGGTCACCGCCACAGGGTTGTTCACCAGCAAGCGGCTTTGCAGCATTGCGCTTTTGGCCAGCATCGGCAGGTCGGCTTCGGGCACATCGACGTCGCGCAGGCGCAGGGGCGCGCCGGAGCGTTCCATGAGATCCTGCATGAAGGCCACGAAACTGGCCGACCGGGCCTGAATGCCCTCGTCGGAGGGGCCAAGCACGACATCCGCCAGTTCGGCATACAGCCTGGCTGCGGCCGTCATGTTGTAGCGCAGTACAGGGCCAAGCATCAGCGCGTTGGTCAGGCCGTGCGGCAGATGGTAGTGCCCCCCCAGCGGGTAGGCCAGCGCATGGACGGCCGCGACGGGACTGTTGGAAAAAGCCTGCCCGGCGAGATTGGACCCCAGCAACATGGCCTCACGGGCCTCGCGATTGCTCCCATCTGTACAGGCGGCGAGTAAATTGGCGCTCATCAGCCGCAGCGACTCGCGCGCGAAAACATCTGACAGCGGGTTTTTCTTGTGTTGGCTGGTGAAGGCTTCGATTGCGTGGACCATGGCGTCGATCCCGGTGGCCGCCGTCTGGGCCTGCGGCAATCCCGTCGTCAACTCGGCGTCCAGCAAGACGCGATCGGCATAGAGTTGCTTTGACACAATTCCCATCTTGGTTGTCTCGCCGGTTGTCAGAATGGTGATATTGGTCACCTCTGATCCGGTGCCCGCAGTGGTTGGGACCTGAACGAGCGGCACCCGGTCGCCGCGCACATTGTCGATCCCGTACATTTCCGAGAGCGGCTGATCAGACGCGAGCATCAGCGCGGTAATCTTGGCGATATCCATTGAGGACCCACCACCAAGCCCCAGAACAAGGTTGGCGCCCGCCGCTTTCCCCTGCGCGACGCAAGACGTCACGATATGTTCTGGCGGGTCGGCGACCACATCATCGAAAACGGTGACCGAAAAACCCTCTGCCTCCAGCGACGCAATGGCAGGCGCCAACAGTCCGTTTTCGTTCAGGAAACGGTCCGTCACGATCAGCACGTTGCGTTCCGCAAACCAGCCTTGCAACAACGCGCCCATCCGCGCCGCGCCGCCCCATTCCACGCGCATCGAGCCTGGGGTGTCGAAAGAGAAGGGCGCGAGAGTTTGTGTCATGGGAAGGTATCCTCGGTTAAACGGTCGGAAGGGCAATCTGGCTCGTACGGGACGCGTGCCGTGTCTTTGGGTGGGTCACTGCGCTGTCTCTTCATCGTCACGGATCATCGTCACGGATCGTCGTCACGGATCGTCGTCACGTACGCTCTCCTACTCGGCGCGACGCGGGTCTGAGCGCGAGGCCGCGACCTGCACGCCGGAGCTGCTCCGTGCGGATCCCGACCTGGTCGACACGGATGCGATCAACGCAGCAAAAAGAGGCTTGCCGCCAGTTTCAAAACGCATGTCTGCTCCCCTCCCCGGGCTATGATCGCGTGCCGCAGGCATCGCCGCGCAGGTTCTGCTTCGCACGCAATTTCCACCATCGTATACAATAAGTCAAATATCGATAGATAAATCGATAGCGATCTCATATATTGCATACAAAATCAGAGCTCACCCCAGTTTAGACCACAGGCGCGCCCTTGCGCAGCGGCCGGAGGACGTTCCATGGCGACGACGCCCCTGAAAAACGACATCGCGGATAAAAAAACCAACACGACAGCCTCGTCGCGTGTGTATGAGGCCCTGCGCGATGAGATATCCATCGGGACATACGGCGTCGGGAGCAGGCTCACCGAAGGGGCGCTTGCCAAGTCAATGAACGTCTCCCGCACTCCGGTGCGCGAGGCGTTGCATCGGCTGGCATCAGAGGGGTTTGTCACGCTTTCCCCCCATGCGGGCGCATTAGTCAAAGGCTGGTCGGCCCAGGATGCACGGGATGTCTTCGAGACCCGCGCCATCATCGAATCCGAAGCCGCGGCCCGAGCTGCGCGCGCGGCCACCGCCGATGACATTGCGATCCTCGAAGACCTCGCAAACCGCATGGAAGGGGCCGCCGGTGCCCCCTTGCGCGACGTGCACGGCTATTCCGAAATGAACCGCAATTTTCACGGCCACATCCTGCGGATGTCAGGCAACCGGCGGATCGAGAACATAGCGCTCAACCTGATGGACCTCGGGTTTCTGGTGCGATCCTACCGCTTGTTCGGACAAGAAGACGTCAATCGTTCCTTGTCGGATCACCGGCAATTGGTCACCGCAATCCGCGACGGCGAGGCAGACTGGGCCGCAGCGATCATGCGCGCGCATGTCCTTTCCGCGGCCTGTGTCTTCAAAGGAACCCACGACGTTGGCGACACCCAAGGAGAAACGGAGCGCACGGCTCCGAGAAAAATAACTCAAAGAGGAAACTAATCCATGCGCAAACCCAGTCTCAAAGCGGCGTTGGATGCGGGGCAGTTCGTTACCGCACCGGGCATTCACGATATGATTTCAGCCGTGGTCGCCAATAAGGTCGGGTTCGATTTTGTCTACTCCTCCGGCTATTGGGGGACCGCCTCGGTCGAGGGGCTGCCGGACGCGGGCATCACGACCTATACCGAGATGTTACGTCGGCTTCAGACGCTCGCGCGGACCTGTGATGCGGGAATCATTGCGGACGCCGACACAGGCTTTGGCGGCTTGCTGAATGTGGCACATTGCGTGCGCGGATATGTTGGCGCAGGCGCCACCGCGATCCAGATGGAAGATCAGCAGTTTCCGAAGAAATGCGGGCATACGCCCTATAAACAGGTGATCACGTCACAGGAGATGGAGCAGAAGATCAAAGTCGCCTGCGATGCTCGCAATGGGGCCGACACCCTGATCATCGCCCGCACCGATTCCAAGGCAATGGAAGGGCTCGACGCCGCAGTTGAGCGATTGTTGCGCTATCGGGACGCCGGCGCCGATGTGGTGTTCCTGGAGGCGCTCGACACTGAGGACGAGATGCGCGAGGCCTGCGCGCGGATCGATGCCCCCATGATGGCCAATATGGCAGACGGCGGACGCACACCGATCCTTCCGGCCAGCCAGTTGGAAGAAATCGGCTATTCCCTTGCCATCTTCCCTGCTCTCACCGGCCTTGCTGCCGCTGCAGCAGTTGAAACCGCGCTGAGGAGCCTGAAGGCGACGGGCACATCTTTGTCGCCGGATGTGCCGCTGTTCGACTTTCAGGAATTCAACACACTCATCGGATTTTCCGAAGTCTGGGAGTTTGAAAAGAAATGGGGCGACATGCCGGACGACGCCGAATAAGGGGCATCCGGACCTGCGTCAGCCATTTGATGGGATGGATGCCTCTCCCGCCATCTGCAGCGCTAGGCCGGGTGCCCGACCGCTTTCCAGTGGCGGCAAAGCCGATTGTTCGGGACTAACAAAATTCGCGGCAGGGACTTGCGAACGATGCTCACCCGCGGGGCGCCTGAGGTGTTGGGGATCGACCGCATCTTCTTATCCGCGGCACACTTGCGGATATCAAAGAGCGCGCCGGGCGCAGTGCATTCTGGTTTTGATGTGTAGACCGGGAGCTTTTCCTGCGCGCGGGCCATGGCAGTGTCGTCTTGGGCGTGCGGTATCGCAGGTGCAAACAGATCGCAGGCTAAGTGCCTTTATACGATTTATCAGTGTGCATCCGTTTGATATCGGCGCGCCATTTATCCACACGTCTATCCACACGTCCGGTCCGGCGAATGCGCTCACTTATTTGCGTTTCGCTCTCAACCTGTCAATGATCCTGTTGTGATTGTTTATGCCGGAGCAGGAATGACTGAGCGAAAGAGCACCCGATCCAAGAGACCTCGCATCACTTCCTATGAAGTGGCGAAGGCCGCCGGCGTGTCACAACCCTCCGTGTCGCGCGCCTTCACGCCCGGTGCATCGATCACCAACGAAAAGCGTGAGCGCATTCTGGCAGCGGCACAGGAACTCGGATATGTTCCCAACGTTTTTGCGTCCAGCTTGTCGCGCAGATCCTCCAAGATCGTCGCGGTCATCAGCGGGAACCTCAACAATCCCTTCTATTCCGAAACCCTCCAGTGTTTCGTCGAACAGATCCAGCAGACCGGGCGGCAGGTCCTCGCCTTCACCGTTCAGGAAGAGCAGAACAGCGACGAGGTCATGATGCAGGCGCTTCGGTATCCCGTGGACGGTGTTGTGGTGACGTCAGCCAGTGTAACCTCCACGATGGTCAAGCTGTCCGAGGGTTTGGGCATTCCGGTCATCATGTACAACCGGCAGGTCCCCGGTGCCAATATCCCCTCAGTGGTATGCGACAATGTCGCTGGCGCGGGTGCCCTGGCGCGGCGCATGCATGCTGCGGGAGCACGGCGTTTTCTGGTTCTGCGCGGCGATCCCAAGGGCTCCACCAGCAAGGCGCGTGTTCAGGGCTTTCGCGAAAGTCTCGATGCGATAGCCGGTGTAGAGATCGAAGAAATTGATGGGCAGTCCAGTTATGCTGGCGCTTACCGCGCCACCTTGGCGCGTTTTGACGGCCCCTCGCCGAACTGGCCTGATGCCGTCTTCGGAGCGAATGACGTCATGGCCATTGGCTGCGCCGATGCGTTGCGCGGGCATTTCGGCATGTCGATACCGGAAGACATCATGCTTGCGGGCTTTGATGGCATACGCGAAGGCCAACGCGCGCCATACCGTCTGGCAACCGTACGCCAACCGATCGAGAGGATGGTGACTGAGGCGCTGGAACTGCTTGACGCCGCGAAGTCAGAAGAGGACGAGGCCAGCGCCCCTTTGCGTGTGATCCCCGGCGATATGATCCCCGGTGCGACACTCAGAATGCGCGACACTTAGGATCTGACAACAAAGGTGCCGCCGTCACCGGCGACACTTTTCACTCTCAACCTCAATCGGTCCGACGCCGCGGCATTGCCCCCTGGAAGGACGCAAAAGTCGACGGCAGACGGCGTGCCTCGCTCCTTTTTTCATCCCGCCGCGCAACTTCTCCTTGCCGCCCGGGTCAAGCACCTCGGCCTCTGAGATGATCACGGGATAGTGGCTTGAGGTGCCCCTAACTTTCTGGACACTTGCCTTTTCGAGTTTACGCCGTCTCTTCTCATAGCCAACGGGCGAGCCCTTTCACGAATCAGGCGCACTGAATCGCCCCGAGTTTGTCGGAGACCATCAACTTAAGTAAGGATGATGGTTATGACGAAAAGCAAAATGGCAAATCGCTACTCGCCTGAGGTCCGCGCACGTGCGGTCCGGATGGTGTTTGAGCATCAAGGTTCATACGAAACGCAGGCGGGCGCGATTGCGGCTATTGCACCCAAGATCGGTTGTATTCCCCAGACCTTGAGCGGATGGGTCAA
>MPDC01000022.1 GCA_001874255.1 Alphaproteobacteria bacterium MedPE-SWcel | reverse complement strand
ACCGCACGCGCGCGGACCTCAGGTGAGTAGCGATTTGCCATTTTGCTTTTTGTCATAACCATCATCCTTACTTAAGTTGATGGTCTCCGACAGACCCGGGGCGATTCAACCGCCATCTCGCGTCACAAGCCAAAACCCGCGTGTAGATCAACAGAATAGGTAGAAATCAGTGAGCTGCTTCCCGAAAATCGGACAGTGACGTAAGCTACGATTTGCAGTCTGCTGGTCTCCAAGCACGAGGAGATCAGAACATGTCGAAACGCAGGAACTATGACGCGGACTTCGAGGCCCGGGTGGCGCTGGAAGCCGTCTAAGGCGGGCGCACGGTGTCGGAGTTGGCCGCCGGATAGGCCCGTCTTCCCGTCATAGAGCAAGTCGTAGATAACTTCGCAAAGACGTGCGCGCGTCCGATAGCTGTGACAGCAGCAAGTTTCTACGTTGGCATGACTAACTTGGCACGGAGGAATTTTTGCGCCTGACTGCGCGGACAGTCACTTACTAATCAGTTTTCGCATATGTTTTGAAGCTGCTCCGCACGGGTCTGAAGTTCACTTCATTCAAGAAGTTGAATTTCTGCTCGCAGATACCCAATATCTTGTGCATGACCCTCGTCGTCCAGATGCTGTAAATGCGAAATTCAATTCGAGAGCTTGGTTTTTATCGTTTAAAATCAGCTAGTTGAAATTGTATCGAATCTATGCGATGTGATCTTTCCGAATGTTATTCAACTCCAGAGGCCATGGAAAAATCCACCATGTTCCTTTTTGACTGCCCCATGACGACTGCGAACCATCACACACAAAAACGTTAATCTAGCCCTGCGACGACTGCACGACCGCCAAAGTCGACCATCGTTATAGCAGCGCTTTCATCCCCCTCTCACCAACCTGGCACGACATCGGCATGAACCTGATCATGTCGGGTGGTGGAGCTATGCAGAAAGACCGCATCCATGTCCAAAATCCGCTTTATCCTGAGCAAACAGCCCGATCCGGCACTCGACGAGGCCGCGATCATCAAGCGTCTCAAGGGATTTTATACCGACTTGCAGGACAAGCGGCAGATTTCAGAAGGCCCCCCCCAGGAAGAGCGCGCTGCCCAAAATGATTTATGGCATTACCCGCAGAATGAGCTCCCGAAATCGCTCGAGATCCGGATCAGGCGATGGGCGCAGAAGATCCACCGCCACCATTTGAAGGAAGTCGAGCCAACCCGACTTTCAAGAGAAGACCGCGCGATGCTGGAAGGATGCCGCGACGGTGCCGATATATTCGACCTGCGCTCGGCGCATCATATCGACGAGATCGCAGCGGCGCTTCATGCGGAGTTTCCCTGGATCGCGGAAGCGACAACCCTTGTTTGGCGCAGCCTTCATCATAACCTGGCAGGTGGCATGCCCGGCGCCCGATTTGCGCCAATTCTTCTCGATGGCCCGCCGGGCATCGGCAAAAGCGCATGGGCACGCCGACTCGCGCAGCTTTTGGAAACGCCGGATATGATCGTGGATGCTACCGGTGAGAATGCCAGTTTCGGGCTTGTAGGAAGTCAACGCGGCTGGTCAAACGCCGGCCCCGGCAGGCTCGTGAGCTTGATGCTGATGCGGCAGATTGCAAATCCGCTCGTCATCATCGACGAGATAGAGAAATCTGGCTCGGTCATGTCCGACAAGGGCCGGTCTTTCAGTTTGCCGAATGCGCTTCTCCCGCTGCTCGAAGACCTGACTGCAAGCCGGTGGACCTGTCCATATTTCCAGAACCAGTTCGACATGTCGTTTATCAACTGGGTCTTTACCTCGAATAGCCTGCGCGGCCTGCCGGAACCGCTCGTGTCACGGATCCGCATCGTCAGTGTCCCGTCTCCCACCCAGGAACAAATCAATGAACTCGTCCTGCGTGAGGCCGAGAAGCGGCAGCTCTCGCCCGCTATCTCAGCGGCCATCACGGCCGCGCTGGCTGGGGCGCTCGAGGCAGGCCATCAGATCAACATCCGGACCGTCAAACGGATGCTGGAGCTGGGCTCGGACCAACAGAATAGACCAGTCCTCCACTGACTGGCCTTAGGCGTGGCCCCAATTCCATATTAATATTCAGATACTTAAGTGGGTTTTCCACATGTTCCGAAACTGAGAATGCCATTTTCAGTTGGGTTTTTCACCGACTTCCCAGAAAATACGCGCATGGCCAAGCCGATCATCATCAGACGGGCCAGTTCAGAATTTCGCCCAGGACGGGCACCAGAAGCAGAGGTACTGCCGCATCATCACATCTGTCACGCTACCCATAGCGGTTGAGCGTGGCAAGAGTGGCGTGTCCTCTTGAAAAGAAACAAAAATGCACCCGGCGCAACGCTGTTCCGGGAACGGAGCAGTCATGTCTACCGATCAGACCATCGATCACGATAGCTGGAATTACTCACCAGCCAAGCTGCCTCGGCAGTCCAAGATCTCGCTCGGGCAGATCCATGGCGTTCTGCCGTTCGATGGAGTCCGCAATCCTGGCTTCCGTAGCTCCTCTTCGCATCGCGTGTGGATGACCTTCCGGACCGTGGCCAATGATTTCAGGCCCGAAGTTGGCATCGCCGAAAGTGCCGCTGAAGCGGCAGCAGCTCATGAATTGTTGCTGTCTCCCGATCTGTACGATCTGCAGTTTCAGCCGTTGTCCGTGAAGTTCAGGGATGAATGGAACAAGCGGCGGACCTATACCCACGACATGCTCGCGACATTCGTTGATGGGCGGCGCGTGCTCGCCTTTAATCGCGCGGGGTGCGCTGAGCGCAGACCTTGACCACGTCATCGCGGAATGCTCGCGCATCGAGGTTGCGTCATGACGATCGCGCCCCGCTACAACTTCGAAGCCGGAACCGAAATCGTGGTCCAGGGGCGTGACCTCCTGCTCCACAAGGTCCGTGCGCAAGGCTATGAGCTGGCGGACCCGACGGGCGGCCAGATGAGTATCCTTGGGTTCTCGTCCTTCGTCGAAATGATGAAATCCGGCGCCGTGACTTTCGCCCCTTCGCAGCTGTTGCCGGAGGGAAGTGCCAAGCTCAGGCTGGGTGGCCTGAGCGTTGCTGCCCAACTCTCAGATGAACAACAGACTTATGGCCGCTTCCACTACGCGTCATGCAGGGCGATCGACGAGCTCCATCGGCACCGGACCATTGTCGAGGGCAATGAGGACTTCCGGATTTCCATCGGCGCCTTGAACGACCCCGCGAACAGGAAGTTCTTGCGTCCGCTCGTCCAGGCCTTTTTCGGCGAGCGTGTGCATCTGGGTGCAGCCACCTTGAAGGGCGGCCGGCAGAAGAGCTGGTTTCTCTACAAAGGGCGGACGCTGAGGAAATACTACGGGATCTATCAGGGTCTCCAGGACGGTGATGATGTCATCGCTGGGCTGGCAACACTTGACCACCTGAAAGGCAACGAGACGCCACGTCTGCCCTTGCGTCTGAAAGAACTCATGACAGAGGCGTGGGAGGAGATCGGCCTGGATCTCAAGGGACCGTCGGTGGCGAACGTGCATGGCTACCTTGCAGCGCTGCTCAACAGAGAAAACCGTCAGCGGGCGATCAACGATCTGGCCGCTCTCCCGATCCCCTCTCATCAATCCGTTCTCCGTCATCGCAAGGGGCTGCTCACGCCGAGCGAATACATGGTCGCGACCAAGGGCGAGCGCTATGCGCGCAACAAGCGGGGCCGCAGCAGCTCGGACGTGCGCGCGCTCATGATCGGCGAATTCTGCGAGATGGACGAGTGTCGGGCGTCATTGATTACGTCAGCGAAGGCCAAGGGTTATTGGCATACGCTGTCTGAAGATATGAAGATGGCCATGGAATGGGCGGATGAGGAAATCCGCAGCCGCCTCAGCATCCTTGTGATGATCGATGTCGCAACACGTATGCCGCTGGCCTGGGTTGTCAGCGACCAGCCAAAAGCGGAAGCCACGATGCAGCTGCTGCGGATGGCAACGCGCGACAAGACCCGCGAGAAGCGCATCTACGGTTGCGAGGGCGAGGCTATGTCGGCCATGGGGCTCGGCATGGTGCGCAATGACAATGGTACTGGCCTGCGGAACGCCGAGGTCAAGTCCGCGCTCATGGGGATCGCGTCGGCAAATACCGATGTGCGGACCCATGCCTCCGCCGACAAGCCGTATGTTGAGCGGATGTTCGGCACCACCGAATCCGTCTTGTTCAAACTGCTTCACGGCTACACGGGTCGCAAAGCAGGAGAGCTGCCCGGCTATGACGCGAAGGCATCGGGCGTGCTGGATATCGACCTCCTCTATGAAATCCTGACCAAGTTTTTCATCGATGAATACCCGTCCCTGAAACACATGGGCGTCGGGATGGGGGGACGCCGACCTGCCGAGGTCTTCAAAGAGCTGAATGAGACCAGGGAGACGTTTCGTCTGCTGGATGAAGATCTCCGGCGTATCCACTTGGGCTGGCCATTCAAGTTGCAACCCAACGATGAGGGTGTGCGGGTTCTGGAAGGTCTCTTCTATTCGTCGGATGAATTCCAGACTGCCCGCGAGCAATATAAAGGCAAGGTCACCATTTATATCGACCCGGACGATCTGAACTTTGCAACCGCAGTGATCCCGCGTGATCCAAAGCCATACAAGCTGGCACTGCAGACGACCGTCTTCGCCGATCTGACCGCATCCGAATTCCTCGAGCTGATGACGCACTACCGGCGCGAAAACCCCGAGCTGACAACGCTCTACGAAGACCGGATCGCAAAGGTTCGCCTCGAGAGACATGATCGACTCAAGAAAATCGGGGTCGAGCGGCGGCTTCCCAAGAGCTATATCAGCGCGAACGAAGCCCGCAAGAAGGCCAGGGTACTGTTTGCCTCATCTCGGCCGGTCACCACGCACGTGCCGATCGACACGGTCGCCCCAGGCACCTTGGCCACTGCAACCTCGGGCCCTGGGATCCTGCCGCTCGGCGATGCAGTTCTAATCGACCACGAGCCTGCGGAGCCGACCTCTACGCCAGCAATACCAGCCAGGAAATCGAAGCCCAAGGCGGAGAACCCGCCTTCGGAAACCCCTGTCAGGCTCGGCCGCCCCGCCCAGAAGGGTGAACTATCGTAACAACCATATCTCGTGAAGATTGTCAGTCATCCCAAGGATACCCATGAGTTTTATCGACCCGAACCGTGTCAACGCATCACTTGCTCTGCAGCGCGGCCACTACACTTTCCCGCGCGCGGCAAAGCTGCGTGAAGCTTTTGAAAACTGTCTGCACGATTACTATGTCAAAGCATCCATCGGTGGGCATTTCGAAGCGCGCGGCTTGTTGGTTACCGGAGAGTCACGAGTCGGCAAGACTTCCGAAACTGTCCGGCTTGTGGAGGAATTCAACGCTAGCATGACCGCGATGCCCAATGGGAAGTCGGGTAAAATCATCTACTGCAAGCTTGACGGGTCGATCAGCTGGAAAGATCTTGGCCACAAGACTCTTGAGGCACTCGGTTACCCTGCGAATCCTCGGCGCACCCAGGGTGAATTCTGGAACATGGTTCGCCATCAATGCCGCGAACAGGGCGTCATCGGCCTCTACTATGATGAATGCCAACACGCCTTTACGTCGGGCCCAAAGTCCAACGAAAAGCTCCTCGACCGTTTCAAGGCGCTGATGAAGGAACCCGAATGGCCATTGATGCTCATCCTTTCAGGCGTCCCGGTTCTGGCCAGCCATGTGAACTCTGAAGAGCAAATCGCCCATCTCCTCTCCCACATCCATTTCGATAAGATCAACCTTGGCAGGTTCGCTGATCCAACAAAGGACCCCGACATGATCGAGCTGAACAAGCTCATCTATACCTATGCCGAACGCGCCGATATCGATGTCGAAGACCTTGTTGACGTCTATTTCCTGCAGCGCCTCGATTTTGCCTGCGCCTCCAGGTGGGGCCTCGTCATTGAGCTGCTGATCCGCGCCTTAGGCTTGTGCAGGCTTCAGGGCCAGAAGACCGCCACGATCGAGATCTTCTCCGAGGCCTATGCCCAGAACTCCCGCCTGCCTCAGGGCCTGTACCCCTTCACCGCACCCGGCTATCGCGACATGATCGACGGCGACAAACTCATGGAGATGGTGCTGGACGAATAGCGGCTGGCCAATACCGGTATGGAGGTTTCAGGGCTCGCATCGCGGGCCCTTTTTTTGGCCACCGCCGTGCATGCTTATGTGTCAACTGTGCATGCTTATGCTTTGCGGCGCTATGGGATGGATCTCAACACTCTGGAATCTATGGTGAATTTTCCAAGCGCATCGACGCCGAATCATTTGGGTGTGCAAACTTATGGTGCATTGGCAGCCAGGTCGCGGAAATCCAGGTCCGCGTCGGTGTGCTCAACCGCTACACCGCTCTTGGCATACCAGTTACAGTGCCGCTAGGATGAGTCTGTTCGGGGTAAGGGGAAGTCTGACCCTCAACCGATTTGCGCAACAATGCCCCGGCCTTGGGTACCATCGCAAAGCATTGCTTTCGCTAGAGAAAACCGCCGGTCGCAAGATCGGCCATTTTTCATTTTGACGGATCGCTCACAGACCTGACCCCAGACCTGGCCTCCAGACCCGCCTCACAGACATTGGACATTGGACACTCAGACGCTTGTCGGCCGTGTCAGGAGGAAGGCCAGCCCCCAAGCAGCCGATACCCATGTCATTTGTGCCGGGTATCGGCTGGTCGGCAGCACATGCGGCCTCGCCGGAGCTTCTGCCGAGGCCGGGGACGCTTCAGATCCGGGTGCCGCGCTCGGGGTGGAAGAAATGTATCCGGTCCTGCGGCAGCGTGATCGGCTGCGGGCCGAGGGCGGCTGCCTCGTCCTTGCCGACGCTGAGAGAGAAGGCCTGATCGCCAAGTTTGCCGTGCAGCAGACGATGCGCGCCGAGCTCCTCGATGATCTCGACCTGCAGCATCGTCGCCCCGTCGCCCCCAAGACGCACATCCTCCGGGCGGAAGCCCACCAGCACGGTATCGGTCGCAACGGCGGGTGCGGCGAAGGGCAGACGGGTGTCGCCGCCCAGCATCAGCCCGCCATTGGCGATCTGCGCCAGCATCAGGTTCATCGGAGGAGCCCCCATGAACCCGGCGACAAAGGTCGAGGCGGGATGTTCGTAGATCTCGGTCGGCGTCCCGATCTGTTCCACGCGGCCCTCGTTCAGGACAATGATGCGATCGGCCATCGTCATCGCTTCGACCTGATCGTGGGTCACATAGACCGAGGTGACGCCAAGGCGCTGCTGCAGCGCGCGGATTTCGATCCGCATCTGGTTGCGAAGCTTGGCATCGAGGTTCGACAGCGGCTCGTCGAACAGAAACAGCTCCGGATCGCGCACGATCGCCCGCCCCATGGCCACGCGCTGACGCTGACCGCCCGACAGCTGGCTGGGGCGGCGGTCAAGGTAGTCGCCAAGGTTCAGGATGCGCGCGGCCTCCTGTACCTTGGCTTCGATCTCGGATTTGGAGGCACCACGGTTCTTCAGCCCGTAGCCCATGTTCTTTGCCACGCTCATATGGGGGTAGAGCGCGTAGTTCTGAAAGACCATCGCGATATTGCGGTCTGCGGGGTCGCGATCATTCACGACTTCGGTGCCGATGGACAGCGCGCCATCGGTGATGTCCTCAAGCCCGGCGATCATCCGCAACAAGGTGGATTTGCCGCAGCCCGACGGGCCGACCAGCACGACCAGCTCGCCGTCGGGGATTTCGACACTGCAGGGATGCACGGCGTCGTGGCCATTGGGGTAGGTCTTGCGGACACGGTCCAGGGTTACCTGTGCCATTGGTTCTATTCCTTATTTATCGGATTCCGTGAGGCCCTTGACGAACCAGCTCTGGAAGAAGATGACGATCAGCACCGGCGGGATCATCGCGATCAGCGACAGCGCCAGCGCCTTGCCGTATTCAGGGATCATGGCGCCGGTCTGGCTGAGAACCTGCACGATCTGCTTGATGCCACGCACAAGGGTGAACAGGCCCTCATCGGTGGTGATCAGCGTCGGCCACAGATACTGGTTCCAGCCGTAGACGAACATGATGATGAAGATCGCCGCAATCATGGTGCGGCTCAGCGGCACCAGAATATCGATGAAGAATTTCACCGGCCCGGCGCCGTCAATCCGCGCGGCCTCCACCAGTTCTTCGGGGATCGACCGGAAGAACTGGCGAAAGAAGAACGTCCCCGTGGCCGAAGCGATCAGTGGCACAATCAGACCTGTATAGGTATTGGCCAGCCCGAGGCTCTGGATCGCCTCATAGGACGGCAGGATGCGGACTTCGAGCGGCAGCAGCAAGGTCGTGAAGATGATCCAGAAGGCGAATGTCGCGAATCTCAGCCGGAAATAGACAATGGCATAGGCCGCCATCATCGAGATCACGATCTTGCCGATGGCAAAGCCGAGGCCGAGGATCATGGAATTCATCAGCATCCGGGTACCGGTGATGGTTTTGGTAAAGCCCGAGGCCTCGAACATGGCCGCTTCGAAGTTTTCCAGCATATTGCCTTCGAACCCCAGCTGCAGGCCGTGTTTGGCGATGTCGGCATCGGAAAAGCTGGTGGTCATCAATACCAGCACGACGGGAAAGACCATCAGCAAGGCGCCGGCCATGAGAATCGCGTGATCCGCAATGTGACGCAGCTTGATCCGGGGGCGCTGCCGGGATGTGGTGGCGGAGAGGACACCGTCCGATTGGGTAAGATCTGCCATAGTCGCGTCCCTCTCAAGTATAGTGAATCCGGCGTTCGATCAGCCGGAATTGAAAAACGGTGAGGACAAGAACGAGGATCATCAAAATGACCGACTGCGCCGAGGACCCACCCAGATCGTTGCCGCGGAACCCGTCGACGAACACCTTGTAGACCAAGGTGACCGGGTTGTTGCCCGGCTCCGAGCGGACCAGCGTGTCGACGATGCCGAAGGTGTCGAACAGCGCGTAGGTGATGTTGATGATCAACAGGAAGAAGGCGGTCGGCGCCAGCAGCGGGAAGGTGACGTCCCAGAACCGCCCCGTGGCCGAGCGGTTGTCGATCAAGGCGGCCTCGCGGACGGCTTTGGGGATCGACTGCAGTCCGGACAGGAAAAAGATGAAATTCACCGGGATTTGTTTCCAGACCGCGACGATCACCATCGCGGTGGCGGTCGAATTGAAATCGGCGCCGAGGCGGAATTCCCATCCGAAGAACTGGAACATCTCGGTCAGGGGTCCATTGCGCTGGTCAAAGAACATCAGCCCCAAAAAGCCCGCAACCGGCGGCGCGATCGCATAGACCCACATCAGCAACGTGCGATAGGATTTGGCCCCCCGAATGACCTTGTCCGCCTTCACCGCCAGCAGCAACGCCAGCGCGAGAGAGAAGAACGTGACCAGGACGGTGTAGATCAACGTGAACCGCGCCACCTTGCCGTATTCGGAATTGGTCATCAAATCGGTGTAATTCTCGACCCCGACAAATGTGGATCCGAACCCAAAGGGATCCTGCAGGTAGAACGAAGACTGCACTGCCCAGGCTGCAGGCCAGTAGAAAAAGATCGCGATGATCATCAACTGCGGCAGCAAAAGCGCTACGGGCAGCCAGACAGTGGTAAATCCGGCACGTTTCATAAGAGGTCTTCCATCGGCAAAAAGAAAGAGGGCAACCCACGCACGCAGCGCGGGTTGCCCCTGTGTCAGGTCAGCTTAGCCCTGGGTCTTGGCAAAGCGGGCCAGCAGGTCGTTGGCTTCTTTTTCGATATTGGCGAACGCGTCTTCGACCGAGGTCTCGCCGGAGAGGATGCGGCCATATTCACGGTTCATCACGTCGCGGATCTGAACGTAAAAGCCCATGCGGTAGCCTTTGGTGTTGTCGCCACCGGGCAGGGACAGCTGCTGGATGCCGACTTCGGCGGCCGGGAAACGGTCGTAGTGGCCATCTTCCTTGGCCAGCTCATAGGCGGCTTCGGTGATCGGCACATAGCCGGTTTCCTTGTGCCAGAAATACTGCACCTCGGGGGAGGTCAGATACTGGAAGAACTTGGCCGCGGCCTCATTTTCCTCGGCGTCATGACCGGACATGGCAAACAGCGACGCGCCACCGATGAAGGTCTGCTTGGGCTCGGTGGTCACCGCTTCCCAATAGGGCAGCACGGTGGCGGAGAAGTCAAAGCCGAGGTCTTTTTTCATCAGCCCGCCGAAAGAGCCGGAAGAGCCGAGCCACATGGCGACTTCGCCTTCCTCAAACGGTGTGGCGTTGTCGCCCCAGCCGGTGCCGTACCATTCGAACAGGCCATTTTCCTTCCACTCGGTCAGAGCGGTGAAATGGGCCTTGATGGCGTCGTTGTTGACGAGGATCTTGGTGCCTTCGGCGCCGTCATAGCCGTTGTCGTTGGTCGCGAACGGCAGGTTGTGGCGAGACATGAAGTTTTCGGTGAAGATCCAGGGCAGGTGCGACTGGGACAGGGCGATATAGCCTGCGTCCTTCAGCGCGGGGGCGGTCACGGTCTGGAATTCTTCCCATGTTTTCGGAGCAGAAACGCCCGCTTTGGCCAGCGCGTCTACGTTGAAATACATGATCGGCGAGGAGGAGTTGAACGGCATGCCGATCATCTTGCCGTCGCTGTCGGCGTAGAAGTAGCGGACGCCGGAGATATAGTCGGTGATGTCGAAATCAACACCGTTCTCGGTCAGCAGGTCCTGAACCGGAATGGTTGCGCCCTTGGCCCCGATCACGGTTGCGGCGCCGGCATCGAAGACCTGCATGATGTTGGGCTGCTCGCCCGCGCGGAAGGCGGCGATACCTGCGGTCAGGGTCTCTTCATACGAGCCCTTGAAGACCGGCGTGATGCTGTAGTCATCCTGCGAGGCGTTGAAATCTTCGGCGATCTTGTTCACGGTTTCGCCCAGCTGGCCGCCCATCGCGTGCCACAGGGTGATTTCGGTTTCGGCCCAGGCTGCGGTGGCCGAAATGGCAACAGCGGCGTTCAGCGCTGCGATTTTCCAGAATGTCATCGACATCTCCAAGTCTGATACCCCAAGAGCGGAGCGTGTTTGTTTGTCAGGACGCTTCCAAACTGCCATCGTTTTCAAACAGGCAAATGACAGCGCGCCGCGCGGATCCCCTCGGGTCCACCCCGGGCGCAGCGCCTGCATGTCGATGCCGGAGTTGCGCCCGGGGATGATTCCGGGGACACGTGTGCTCAGCTACAGATGTTGATTAACTCTTTTATGACATCCTGCCTCTGGCGGCGCCTGAAAGCGGGGGCAGCCGCGCTTGCGAGGGGGGCTATTCGGCTTGACAGAGTTTCACCCCTTTGAAATTTTGCGCAGAGCGGCACCTGGGGGGGAAGTTTGAATGCGAGTGAGGATCAGGGCCCTGTCACTGTGCGTGGCAGTGTCGATCGGCTGTGGTGGTTTGACATCACCTCCCGCGCAGGCCGAGGATTTCATCACAATCGGCACAGGCTCGGTGTCGGGGCTCTATTATCCCTTGGGCACGGCGATCTGTCGTCTGGTCAACAAGGACCGGCGGCGCCACGGCATTCGCTGTACCGCCGATGAAACCGCAGGGTCGCTGGACAACCTGCGGGCCTTGCGCGACGGTGGGCTGGATTTCGCCATCGTGCAGTCAGACTGGCAGGCGCGGGCCTATGCGGGCACACCGCATCTGGCGAACGGGGTGCCGTTTGGCGATCTGCGTGCCTTGGTCTCGCTCCATTCCGAGGTCTTTACCGTCGTCGCCAGGGCGGATGCCGACATTGCCAGCTTTTCGGATCTGCGCGGAAAGCGGGTCAATATCGGCAACCCCGGCTCCGGTCAGCGGGCCACGATGGAGGTCCTGATGACGGCACTGCGGTGGGGAGCGGACAGTTTTTCCGAAGTCCATGAGCTGCCTGCCGAAGCGCAGTCCGAAGCGCTCTGCGCGGGGGCGTTCGATGCCATGATTTTTGCGGTCGGCCACCCCTCGGCCTCTGTCGAAGAAGCAACCACAGCCTGCGATTCCGTTCTGGTGCCGCTGGATGAGACGCAAATTCGCGCAACTGTCGTAGAAAGCGACGTCTATGAATTCGCCGAAATTCCCGGGAACCTCTACCGTGGCAACCCTGATCCGGTGCAATCCTTCGGCTTCGCCGCCACCCTGGTCACCACACGACGGCAGAGCCTGCGGGTGGTCAATTCGCTCGTGCGCAGCATCATGAGCGATCTCGACAGCCTGAAGCGCGCCCATCCCGCCTTTGCCTCCCTCGATGAACTGCAGATGGTCGAGGCCTATCAGACGGCGCCGCTGCATCGCGCGGCGCGGGCCTATTTCCGGTCCGAAGGGTTGCTGGAACGCTCATCGCCATAGCCGGTCATTTCCAGGTATCCGGTTCCCTGATGGCTCCCGATGACGGTGACGGGGCCTTCCCAATAGGAAAAGGATGTTCCCATCCAGGCCTCGGGATTGAGCGCCGCCACGTTGACCGAAACCCCGCGCGCGGGGATTTCAACCTGCCATCCCGTGGGGATGTCCCGCCCGGCGACCTCGGACCAGACGCGCGGTGTGGCGATGAATTCGCCCGGTGCAAGAGGGCTGAGCGTGCCATCCGCCGCGATCCAGCTGCCGGAGGTGAAATCGCCCCGGTCGCCACGCAAGACGAAGCCCATGGCTTTTTCTCCGCTGTCAAAGCGCAATGAGAACCAATCCCAGCCGCTCTGATCGGGGGCCAGTGGCTGACTGGACCATTCCCGGTCCAGCCAGGCCTCACCGGTGACCGCGAGCGGCCCGCGTGGCAGGGTCACGGTGCCGGTGACCCGATAGGAGGGCTGCGAGTAATAGTAGCTGGCCTGACCGTCCTCGGATTTCACCGAATAGCCGTCGTCGCCATGAAAGATGAGCGGGCCCTGCTGCTGCAGGGCAAGATCATAGGAAAACCCCGGGCCGCGCGCCGTCACTGCCAGATCATCCAGCGTATCGTCCGAAGAGGTCAGCGACCAATCATCAATCCACGCCAAAAACGGATCGGTGAGGACCCCCGCCTGGCCAATGCCGCCGCGACCCAATCGCTCGGCGTAGCTGTGGGAGGTCGCGGTCGTCACCGCCGCGTGGCCCATCCAGATCTGTGGGTTCTTCCACCCCTCGGCATCATTCGGGGCGAGGGCAGAGCGAAACAATGTCCATTGAACCCCCAGATCCGCGCCGGCCTCGGTGCGGAGGTTGGCCGTCAGATACCACCATTCGACCCTAAAATCCGGATGCGCGCCGTGGTCGGCCGGGAATTGAAGCTGCCTGCCAGGATCCGGGACGGCGAACCCCGCAGCGTCGCTGCCGAGATTGGCATAGCCCTGTCCCTGAGCCCCGGACCAAAGGCCCGGCAGCATCAAAACCGCGAGGATCAGGGCCCCTAGGGATCTAGAGGCGGTCATTGGAAAACACCTCCAGCAGCCGCGCCGGAGACAGACGCAGCAAGCGCAGCACCGGCACCACCGCAGCCAGCCCGGCCGCAAGACAGGTCAACAGGAAGAGGCGGACCCATTCCGCCGGAAACAGATACATCGGCAAGCGCCATCCAAAGGCCTCCAGATTGATGACATTCAAAAGCGCCCAGGCCAGCCCCAACCCGAGGGGCAGGGCGCATGCGAATGTCAAAACGGCAAACCCGAGGCTTCTCAGCAGCTCCAGCCCCGCCAGCCGGGCCCGGCTGACTCCCATGGCCCAGACCGGAGCCAGCTGCGGCAGGCGACGGCTCCATTGGCTGAGAAAGCTGGTCAGCATGGCAAAGCCCGCAACGGCCAATGTCAGGATATTCAGCGCTCCGGTGACCACGAAAGTGCGGTCAAAGACGGCAATGGACAGGGATTTGATCATGTCCTTGTCCCGGATCGCGGTGGCGGAGATCCCGAGATCGCGTGCAAGCCCTTGTCCGAGATCACCGGGGTGCGTGGCTTCGGTCGGCACCAGGCCGATGCGCCGCACGATGGGCGCCGGAACATGTGCGCGCAGGGCCGGAAGTGACATGATGATCTGCCCGTCGGGATTGCCATAATCGGAATATACCGCCGCGATGGGTGCCGACCAATCCGGCCCCAATGTCATCCGGTCGCCCGGCTGCAGACCGTCGCGGTGGGCCAGCTGTTCGTTGACAAAAACCGCGCCTGCGCTGTGAAGCTGGTCCCAGGCATCCGGCGCTCCGCGCACGAGGGGCCAGTCGCGGCGAGACAGCGGGTCATCGACCACGCCATAGATGCGCAGCGGGGCGGAGTTCAAGCGTGTATCGCTGTAGGACTGCGGCAGGCTGCGGGCGTCGTTCGCCTTTGCCCAGCGCATCACGGCTTGCGCTTGCGCGTCGGTTTCCACCTCGACAAAGACATCGGCGACCAGACGTTGATCGATCCAGTCGACAAAGGTCATGCGAAAACTCGACACCATTGTTCCGACCCCGACATTGGTGGCCACCGCAAGCAGCAGCGCCATCAGCGACAGGGACAGACCCGGCAATTGCAGTTGGCTGTCTGCGGTCAGCCATTGGAACGCGGGCGAGCGCGCCATCCGACGCATCCCCTGCAGCAGCAGGGTCAGGACCGGCAGCAGCAGCACCGCACTGCCGAGCATCAGCCCCCCCAGAAAGACGAAACCGGCCAACAGACCGGACCCGACCTGCAAGACCACCGCGCCGAGGCTGATCAGCCCCGCACCACTCAGGCACCAGATCCAGATATGCGTCCTGTTCAGCCGCGCGGTGGCATAGGAGGCCTGAGACAGATGCCGCCCCATGCGGCGCAGGGAGAGCAGCGCCTGCAGCCCCGCCAGCAGCGTTCCCGCCAAGGCCATCCCGAGACCGGAAACCACCCATGACAGGCGCAGCGAGAGCGTCCCGTCCACCGGCGCGCCGTATAGCCCCCGGAGCGTTGCGCTCACATCCGGCAGGAGCAGCCCCGCAAGGCTATAGCCGACGACCAGACCGAGACCGCCTGCCACCAGCGCCAGCACGATCAGTTCCAACAGCAGGGCCGCCATCAATCCCGACATCGCAACCCCCAGACATCGCAGGGTCCGGATCGTGCCCCGGCGCTGCTCGATACCGAGGGTGATACTGCCCTGAACGATGAACAGCCCAACGCCAAAGGACAGAAAGCCAAAGGCCGTCAGGTTGAGGTGAAAACTCCGGGTCAGCCTGCCGGGATCTCCCAATGGGCCGTCATCCGTGCTGCTGCGCTGCAATCGCGGCGCGAGCACGCTCAGGGCGGGCAGGCCCTCGGGCTGATCCGGCAGGATCAGGATCCGGCTGAGCTGCCCCGGTCTGTTCAGCAGCCCCTCGACAACCGAAATATCGCTGAGCACCAGATTGGGCGGCAGGTCGGGCAGGGGAAGGATCCGGAACGCCTCCTGGTCCAGCCCTGCCAGCGCGGCCTGCGTTTCGGGATGGGCAAACATCACCCCGGGCGTCGTGAGCACCCCAAGGGGCCCAAGGCTGCCGTCCGCCTCGGCGGCGGTGACCATGGCAGGGGCGCCGGGATAGCTCAGCACATCGACGCCCAGGAGGGTGACGGAGCGCCCCCCTTGCGCCCATGTCCCCTCGAGCACCGGCGACAGCTGCCAGCCGACCCGCCGCAGGCGCACATAGGTCTGAAGCGCGATAGCCCCCTCGGGCGAGGTGAGGGCCGCCATGCCGCCGGTCCCGAGCCGTTCCACCGCCCGCCCATAGGACGCCCGCGCCTCGGCATTGATCGCCTGCACCGCCGACCACAGGGCCGTGGCCAAGGCAAGCCCTGCGATCAGCAGAACAAGCTGCAGAGGCGCCCGCCGCCAGTGCCGAAACATGGTGCCAAGCACATGGATCATGGCGCCGCCGACCGCACCTGCCCGCCGCTGAGATGCAGATGCCGGTCACAGCGGGCCGCGATCTGCGGCGAATGGGTGACCAGAAACAGCGCGCTGCCGCTGCGGCTCACCAGATCCAGCATCAGCCGCAGCACCTCTGCGCTGGCCGTCTCATCCAGATTTCCCGTCGGCTCATCCGCCAGCAGCAGATCCGGGCGCACCGCCAGGGATCGTGCAATCGCCACCCGCTGCTGCTGCCCGCCAGAGATCTGCTCCGGGTATCGGGTCAGGAGACCGGACAGGCCGAGATGGCGGACAAGCGTCTCGGTCCACGCCGGATCAAACCGGCGCCCAAGCCGGGCATGCAGGGAGATATTCTCCGCCACATTGAGCGCGGGCACCAGATTGTACTGCTGGAAGACGAGGGCAATTCGCCCCCGGCGCAGCTCTGACGCGGCCGCATCGGACAGGTTGGAGATATCGGTGCCCTCGAACAGGATCTGCCCCCTGTCCGGACGGTCAAGCGCCGCCAGCAGATGCAGGACCGTGCTCTTGCCGGAGCCACTGTCGCCGGTCAGCGCGACGCTTTCGCCACGGGCGAGGTCAAACGACGCCCCCCGGAGCACATCGCGGTTCTGTCCGGCATACCTCCGGGTCAGATCTTTTATGGACATGAGCATCGGAATGTCTCCTGAACCAACATCTTGATCCATGGATGTCGTGCAAGCATTGCATGTTCAAGTGCCAATTTCTAAGCTGCGACGAAGCGCAGCGCCCGTCGACGGTCGCATTTCAGGTGCAGGAACGGGTCTGGGGCAGGCCGATCAAGGAGCCGCAATCATATGACGTTGATCCAGCAGATCTGGTGGGGCGGGCTGGTCCTTGGCGTCTGTCTGGTGCTGGAGGCCGCGATGCTGGTGTGGTGCGGGCAGGCGCTGCGCAGCCACGACCGTCGGGTTCCCGACCATCTGGGCAATCTGCGGCGGTTGGGGGGCTTGCTGATCTCCACCGGATTTGTCGTCGCCGCCCATACCGCTCAGGTCTGGATCTGGTCGGCGGCGCTGATGGTGAAGGCGGAAACCTTCGCCGACTGGAACACGGCGGTATATTTCTCGGTGGCGACCTATACGACACTTGGCTACGGCGATGTTGTCCTCGACAGCGGCCACCGGATTTTCGCCTCCTTTGCGGCCATGAACGGCATGCTGGCCTTTGGCATCAGCACCGCGTTTCTGGTCAGTATCATGCGCACGGTCTTTGCAAACGGTGCCCGGCGTGCCGGCTCCTGACCGCTCAATCAAACGCAATTTCACATCGGATTTCAGGAGAGCGACATGGCCATCGGGGCGATCGGATACAAAGGCGCAGGGGTGCTGCGGATACTGCGCCGCGCGGTCGGCCGCTTCAATCGCAAGAACGCCTGGGTGCTCAGCAGCCATATTGCCATGTCGATGATGATGGCGCTGTTTCCGTTCATCCTCTTTACCGTCGCCCTCAGCGGCGCGATTGCCGGCGTCTTGTCACATCGCATCGTGGTTGAGGATGTGGTCAACCTCGTGTTCGGCAGCTGGCCTGCCTCGGTTGCAAAGCCGATCACGCGCGAGGTCTACGCGGTTCTGGAAAATTCCGGCACCGGGCTGATGACCCTTGGTGGTATTCTCGCGCTCTATTTTGCATCCAACGGCGTCGATGCGATCCGCATCGCGCTGCTGCGGGCCTATGGCCAGGAGGAAACCCGGCCCTTCTGGAAGCACCGGCTGATGTCGGTCGGCCTCGTCATTCTGGGCGGGTTCGGATTGCTGCTGGCGGCGGTGTTCGAACTGGTCCTGCCTCTGGCGGCCCGGTTCCTGGCCCGGTTCTTTCCGGATCTCGATTTTCTGCGCGGTTGGGAAAACGGAGCCAACGGGCTGGTGGTTGCCGTGGTTCCGGTGGCCGCGGTCTTTCTCTATCATCTGGTTCTGCTGCCAAAGCGGGCCAGCTTCGGGCAGATCTTTCCCGGTGTCGTGATCACGCTGATCCTGTGGTGGGGGGGCGGCTTTGGCTTCGCAGTCTATGTGTCCAGTTTCGCCAGCTATTCCGCCACCTATGCAGGCCTCGCCGGCGCAATGGCCGCGTTGATCTTCCTGTATCTGAACGCGGCAATCCTGATTTTCGGGGCCGAGATCAACGGCGTCCTCGACAGCGACCGCAAGGCCCGCAGCGGATCAGAGCCGAGATAGGCGCAATTGTCATCACAGGTGCAGATTTTGCCATAATTCGGACGCCGCGCGGGCCAGTTTCCGCGTGACACATGGCGCAGGTGAGTGATCCGAGGAACGAGTACAATGGCAAAATTCAGTGCAGACAAGGGCCGTCAACGTTTGCTGGAACTCTCGCGGCTGTCCCCGAATGCCAATTCCGGCAACGGCGGTCGCAGGACCCTGTCGGCCAAGCGGAAACCGGCGCAGGGTAGCGAGGACGCCGTGCTGCAGATGCGCGACATGGCGGTTCAATCGTTGAAGGCACCGGGCGCCCGCTCCGTGTTCAGGTAGCCGGGGCCCGAGGGGCGCGGTCAGCCCCGAAAGCCGGTGGCGACGACGAATTTCTCGGAACTGTCGGCGCGGGACGAGGGGGGTTTCACATTGGCCACCGATTTGAACTTCTGTTTCAGAAGTTTCTGCAGCTCGCCCTCGGCCCCGCCGGCGAGCACTTTCGCGACAAACGTGCCGCCGTCCTCCAGCACATCAAAGGCAAAATAGGCCGCAGCCTCGCACAGCGACATGATCCGCAGGTGATCTGTCTGCTTGTGCCCCGAGCTGGAGGCCGCCATATCGGACATCACCACATCGGCATTGCCACCGAGCCAGTCCTTGACCTGGTCATCGGCGCCTTCATCCATGAAATCCAGCTGATGGAACTCGGCGCCGGCCAGCGGTTCCACCTCCTGCAGGTCCACGCCGATGATCCGTCCGACCGCCTTGCCGCTCTTCTCGCCCAGAGCGTTCACCCGCGGCACCGCCACCTGAGCCCAGCCGCCCGGCGCGCAGCCGAGATCGACCACACGGGCGCCCGGAACCAGAAACCGATACTTGTCGTCCAGTTCCATGATCTTGAAGGCCGCACGCCCCCGGTAGCCCTCGATCTGGGCCCGTTTGACATAGGGGTCGTTCAATTGCCGCTGCAGCCAGCGGGTCGAACTGAGCGTGCGTCCGCGCGCGGTCTTGACCTTCACGGTCAGGTCACGCTGGCCGCGTCCTGACGTATTTTTTCCTGTCGGAGTCTTTGCCATGGTCAAACCTCTCGCCTGCGGCCCCCGCATGCGGATCGGGATGCGGATGGGGCGCTATACCTGATCTCATCCCTATCAGAAAGAGCCGTCTTCCAAAACACCGTCCGCGCTCATCTGTGCATAGAGCAGCCCCTCGCGCAGGCCGCGATCGGCCACCGACAGGCGGTCGGTGGGCCAGCAGCGCAACAGCGCCTGCAGGATCGCGGCGCCGGACATGATCAGGGCCTGCCGGTCCTCGCCGATGCGGGGGTCGCGCCGCCGTCCCTGAGGGCCGAGCTCCAGATAGCTGCGGATCACCTTGTCGATCTGGTCAGACGTCATCCGCAACCCGTCCACCTTGGTGCGGTCATAGCGTTTGAGCCCCAGATGAGAGGCTGCAACCGTGGTGACCGTGCCGGAGGTGCCGACAATCTGAAAGCCCTCGCGCGCCTGAACATCCTTGTAGGGGGCAAAATCCGCGAGGTTTTCCTCGAAGAACCAACTCATCAGTGCAAAACGGGCGGCGTCATCCTCGACGTCGTTGAACTGATCCCGCAGCGTCGCCACGCCGAGCGGAACCGAGATCCAATCGACGACCTTTGCCGCCGGAAACGGGCTGTCGGAATTGTGAAACCCGGCATGGAGCCGCATGATCGCCGAGGGGCGGTCACGCCGTGCAATCGAAGACAGGTCGATCCACACCAGTTCCGTCGACCCGCCACCGATATCCACCACCAGTAGCTGTTCCGTTTTGGTCGACACCAGCGGCGCACAGGATATCACGGCCAGGCGCGCTTCTTCTTCGGGCTGGATGATATCCATCATCAGACCGGTTTCCCGCTTGATCTGGCGCATGAAATCACGGCCGTTCTTCGCCCTGCGACAGGCCTCGGTGGCGACCAGCCGCATGCGTTTGACGCGGTTGCGAGAGATTTTCTGCTGACAGATCCGCAGCGCCTGAATCGTGCGCGCCATGGAAGACCGGGACAAACGCCCGGTTTTTTCCAGACCGGAGCCCAGTTGCACCGATTTGGAAAAACTGTCCACCACATGAAAGCCGCTGCCCTTTGGCTGGGCAATCAGCATTCTGCAGCTATTCGTACCAAGATCCAGCGCCGCATAGAGCGCATCCGGATCCGGCCGGGCTGGTACAGGTGTCTCAACCGCTCTGGGAAACGCTCCTGTACCTTTGGAACGCCTGGGCGCCATGAATCACGCCCTCCGATTATCGTGTTGGCTCAACCCTACGGCTGCCTGTGCGGCTGTGCAAGAGACCGCGACAGTCAGGCCAGTTGAAAACACGGCGAAAACAGGGACAAAACGCGCAGCGCTCTCAGAACGGCTCATGATTTTGTTGAATAATTTGACGAGCGGCAGCGGTGGTCACGGGGCAGGGGAAAGAATACCATCGCCGGGGAAAGGTCGCTCCTCCCACCTTTGTTGTCGAAATCCGACGCACCAAGCGATCAGCGGCGAATTAGAAACGCGATACGAAGACGTATCAGGAAGGAACGGCAATGCCCGACGTCACCATTGTTTACTGGCGCGACATCCCCGCTCAGGTCATCGTGGGCAAGGGGCGGCGGGGGTCCAAACGGCAGCTCGAAGAACGGTTTGAACAAGCCATCGACCGCGCGGCCATGAAGGTGAACGCAAAGGACAGCGATGCCTATCTTGCGGAATGGCGCAAAGCGGCGCCCTATGCGGTGGAGGGAGAGCCGGACCAGATTGCCGAGGCCGAGGCTACACGTCTGGAACAGGAATTCGATCAGGACCGCCTGAAAGCGCTGATCGCAAACGACGGTTGGGCATGATCGCCCGCACCTCACTCTGGGAGGCCGCCATGGCTTTGTTGAATTTCAAGAAACGTGCGACTGAGGCCGAGGTCACAGTCAACCCGCAGCTCGAGGCGTTCCTGACGGATTATTCCATCGAGATCATGCCGCGCACCGCGGACAAGGTCGAGGATTTCCGCGAGCTTCTGCCCGCAGGCACCCGTGTCTACATCGCGCATATCGCAGGCACCCCGATCGAGGAAATGGTCGCGACGGCCAAGCGGCTGAACGACGACGGCTATCCGGTCATGCCGCATTTTCCCGCCCGGATCATCCGCGACAAGGCCACGCTGAGCGATTGGATCGCCCGCTATCAGGGAGAGGCGGATGTGAAGCAGGCGCTGCTGCTGGCCGGTGGCGTCACCACGCCGCACGGCGATTTCGACAGCTCCATGCAGCTGTTGGAAACGGGCCTGTTCGACAAAGCCGGTTTCACCAATCTGCATGTTGCAGGCCACCCCGAGGGCAACAAGGATATCGATCCCGACGGTTCAATGACCAACGTCACCGAGGCGCTGCGCTGGAAGCAGCGGTTTTCTGAAACCACTGACGCCAGGATGGCGCTCGCGACCCAGTTCGCCTTTGAAGCCAAGCCGATCATCGCCTGGGCGAATGGCCTGCGGGAGGCGGGGATCGACCTTCCGATTCACATCGGCATTGCGGGCCCGGCAAAACTGCAGACGCTGATCAAATTTGCCATCGCATGCGGCGTCGGGCCTTCGCTCAAGGTGCTGCAAAAACGGGCCATGGACGTGACCAAGCTCATGTTGCCCTACGAACCGACCGAGGTGCTGAGCGAGCTGGCAGCCTACAAGGCCGACAACCCCGATTTCAACATCACCAATGTCCACTTCTTCCCTCTTGGCGGTATCAAGACCAACGCTACATGGGCAATCAACAACGGCGGCGCGCGCACGCAGCCAGCCAAACAGCAAGGATAAACCATGACCCGTACTGTCGTAGAGTCAAAGACAAAAACCGCTGTATTGGGCTTTGACGAGCCCTTCTGCGTTATCGGCGAGCGGATCAATCCGACGGGGCGCAAGAAACTGGCCGCGGAACTGGAAGCCGGCGATTTCTCCACGGTGGAAAAGGACGCGGTGGCGCAGGTTCTGGCCGGGGCCAGTGTCCTCGATATCAACGCGGGCGTCGTCTACAACTCGAACCCGAACCCAAACGAAACCGAGCCGCCGCTGATGACCAAGATCGTCGAATTGGTGCAGGGGCTGGTCGACGTTCCGCTCTGCATCGACTCCTCGGTGCCGGGCGCGCTGGAGGCGGGACTGGCGGTCTGCGAAGGCCGCCCGCTGCTGAATTCCGTCACCGGTGAGGAAGAGCGGCTGGAGCAGATCCTCCCGCTGGTGAAGAAATACAATGTTCCTGTTGTGGCGATCTCGAACGATGACACCGGGATTTCCGAAGATCCCGATGTCCGTTTCGAGGTCGCCAAGAAGATCGTGCAGCGGGCCGCCGATTTCGGTATTCCCGCCCATGATATCGTCGTCGATCCGCTGGTGATGCCGGTTGGCGCGATGGGCACTGCCGGTCTTCAGGTCTTTGCCCTGGTGCGGCGGCTGCGGGAAGAGCTGGGCGTGAACACCACCTGTGGCGCGTCAAACATCTCTTTCGGGCTTCCCAACCGGCACGGCATCAACAATGCTTTCCTGCCCATGGCGATGGGGGCCGGGATGACCTCGGCAATCATGAACCCCGTTGCGCTGCCGGTGACCCAGAAAGTGATCGCTGAAAAGAAAGAGCTGGTCGCGGCCAGTGGGATCGTGCTGCCGGAAGATATGGATGATGAGACCTTTGTGACGTTGTTTGGTCTCGGCTCCACCAAGCCCCGCGCCGGCAAGGAAATGGAAGCGATCCGCGCGGCCAATTTCCTGACCAACAATGACCCTCACGGCGGCGAGTGGATCAAGTTCAACAAACCTCCGCTCAAAGAGGGGGAAGAATCACGGGGCCGGGGTGGCCGCTCCGGAGGCCGCCGCCGCCGCGCGTGACCTCCGGACACGCGACACGCGAAGATTGAAAGGGTCGGCTTGTCCGGCCCTTTTTCGGTTCAGACGCACTCAGCCCGAGGTGAAACAGTCCGAGAGCCACCCGAACGTCTTCGATAACCTGCTCTGCGACGACGTGACGAGAACAACCGCCGAAATTTCGGGCCTTACACGACGCGAGCCGAGCCCATGCACCGGGCTTCGGGAATTTGCTTAGATCTCATAGGGATTTGTGGCGGAGAGACAGGGATTCGAACCCTGGGAACCCTTGCAGGCTCAACGGTTTTCGAGACCGCCCCGTTCGACCACTCCGGCACCTCTCCGCGGGGGGTGTGAGGGCGTTTAAAGGCGATTTCAGGCCTGTGCAAGAGGCGATTTCGCAACCCGTTCAAGAAAATCGAATTTCTATTTGCGTGTCTCAGTTTCAATCCTACATTTGCTGCATGAGCTTACCCCCCGACGCGACCCTTCGCCCCGCCGTTTTCACAGCCCTGCTTTTGCGCGGTGCCGTGGCCTTAGTGACCTGCCTGTTTCTGGTGCTGCCGACTAGGACACCCGCCGCAGAACCGGCCCAGATCGAGGCTTTTCTGAAAGTGACCGGATTTGATGTCGCACTGCAGAGCATCGCACAGTCCGCAGGCGAAGCTCCCCAAATGCTGGGCGCGGAGGTCGGGGACTTTGGCCTCGAGTGGGAACGGTTGGCCGAGGATGTGTTCGACCCTGTCATAATGCATGACATGGCTCTGGAAATTCTCCAGCAGACGCTTTCGACCGACGCCTTGTTTCACGCGGCGGAATTCTATGCCTCGGATCTGGGACAACGGCTGGTCGCGGTCGAAAACGCCGCACAACTGGACGACGGCACCGCTGCGCGCGAGGAAGGTGATCGTTTGGTCGCGCAAATGGCGGCGCGGGACGATCCCCGCATCGGCATTTTCAAGGAAATGAACAGCGCAATTGGCGGCACAGAGAGCGCCATCCGGGCGGTTCAGGAAATTCAGGTGCGTTTTCTGATGGCCGCCAACGCCGCCGGAATTGTCGAATTGCAGGTCGATGTGGAGGGGCTGCGGGCCCTGTTGCGCGAGCAGGAGGGAGAAATGCATCGCGCGATGTCGGCCGCCAACCTCGCCAATTCGGCTGTCACCTATCAGGGGTTCTCTGTAGAGGACATGCGGGCCTATGTGGCGGCCTTGAAACACCCGCTGATGAAAGAGGTCTATGAGCTTTTGAATGCGGTCCAATTCGAGATCCAGGCCAACCGGTTCGAAGAGCTGGCGCACCGGATGCGGGACTTGCAGCCTGTTCAGGATCTCTGAACTGGGGTCATTGTTCGATTTTCGGAAGGGCTCTGTGAAAACGGGTTGACATATGGCGGGATGGACGGCAAAAGCGCGCATCCCGGCCCGGAATCCCCGCGCCGGGGTAATTTTGTCATACCGTCCCGAGATCGGGGCGCGCTGTTCCAGGTGACAGGGGTCAACCCCTGTCGCAAACGCCCCGGCCGGGGGACCGAAGGACGCGGTTAGAAAAGGAAAGACTGACTATGTTCGCAGTCCTCAAGACTGGCGGCAAGCAATACAAGGTTCAGGCGGGCGATGTGCTCCGTGTTGAAAAACTTGTTGCTGACGCTGGCGAAACCATCCAATTCAATGACGTTCTGATGCTCGGCGGTGATGCACCTGTCGTGGGCGCGCCCTTCGTGTCCGGCGCCGCAGTTCAGGCAGAAGTGATCGATCAGGTCAAAGGTGACAAGGTCATCAACTTCGTCAAACGTCGTCGTAAGCACTCCTCCAAGCGCACTGTCGGTCACCGGCAGAAGCTGACTCTGGTCCGGATCACTGATATCCTGGCTTCGGGCGCGGATGCATCTGGCGTGAAACTGGCGACCGGCAAAGGCGAGGCGGCTCCGGCTGCTGCTCCGAAAGCGGCCGCTGCGAAAGCTGCTCCTGCAGCCGCCGGTTCTGACGATCTGACCCAGCTGACCGGTGTTGGCCCTGCCGCCGCCAAAAAGCTGGAGGCCGCTGGCCTCACCACCTTCGCTCAGATCGCAGCCTTGTCCGACGACGACATTGCTGGTATCGAGGCCGTCAAGATCAAACCCGAGTGGGTTGAGCAGGCCAAAGAGCTGGCTCAAGGCTAAGGAGAGACAAGAATGGCACATAAAAAAGCAGGCGGTTCGTCCCGTAACGGTCGCGACTCCGCAGGTCGCCGTCTTGGCGTGAAGCTGTATGGTGGCCAGTCCGCCATCTCAGGCAACATCATCGTACGTCAGCGCGGCACCAAGTTCTGGCCGGGTGAAGGCGTTGGTATCGGCAAAGATCACACGATCTTTGCAACGGCCAATGGTCACGTGACCTTCCACAAGGGCCTCAAGGGCCGCACCTTTATTTCGGTTCTCCCGGCGGCGGAGGCCGCTGAGTAAACCGGAACCCAAAGGGTAGTAAAATCTTCAGGGGGATCGGTTATACGACCGGTCCCTCTTTTCGTTTTGGCTGGGCCATTTGGGGATGGTTCATATGGGGCGGCATGGTGAGGGACCGCGCAGCGTCGCGCGACTTGTTTCCTGTCCGTCGGCGTCCCATCTGTTCGGCACGTCGGCGGAGGAGCGTTTCCCGGCAGTGTCGATGTCATGTTTCTGAGGAGGAGCGAGACCATGGTTTTGGATCAATTGGATCAACAGGCCACCATTGAATCAGATCGCTTTGACCTGCGGCCTCTTCGGCTGTCGGATACTGGGTTGATTGAACATTATGCCGGGGATGTCCGCGTTGCAAAGATGACAGCCCCGATCCCGCATCCGTACCCTCCCGGCGCTGCGGAGGCCTATGTCACCCGTGGCATGTCGGCCGAGCAGGGCGAATTCATCTGGGCAATGGACGGCACCAAGGACGAGAACTCCGAATTGATGGGAGTCATCTCGCTGAAATCGATGGATCGCAACCAGTCCGAAGTCGGCTATTGGGTGGCGCCGCCATTCTGGAATACCGGCCTGGCGTCCATGGCGGTGAGCCTCCTCGTGGAGGCAAACCCGCTGAACGATGCCACGATGTTTGCAAGCGTGTTCCAGGACAATCCGGCCTCGGCACGGGTGTTGGCCCATTGCGGGTTTGAATATCTTGGCGACGCCGAAAGCTACTCTGTCGCACGCAACGCGAATGTCCCGACCTGGACCTATAGCCGCAAACTATAGGCAGGACAGTAGACAGGAAATGTACCCGCAGGCGCGCAATCGGGCGGGCCTGCAATTTTGCCGGTCGGATGGTCACTCTGGCCAGCGATCCCAGGGTTGAGCCATCCCCTGAATTCAAGTATTGGCGACCAAGTGTTAACACCGAGGCTTACTCATGAAATTTCTCGATCTGGCAAAGGTCTATATTCGCTCCGGCGCCGGCGGGAACGGGTGCGTCAGCTTTCGGCGCGAAAAATACATCGAATACGGCGGCCCTGACGGGGGCGATGGCGGCAAGGGCGGCTCGGTCTGGGTGGAGGTCGTCGACGGTCTGAATACCTTGATCGACTTTCGCTACCAACAGCACTTTTTTGCCAAGAACGGCCAGTCTGGTATGGGGCGCCAGCGCACCGGCAAAGACGGCGACGACATCGTGCTGCGGGTGCCGGTCGGGACCGAAATCCTTGATGAGGATGAGGAAACCGTCCTGGCCGATCTGACGGTCATCGGCGAGCGGGTTCTGCTTGCCAAAGGTGGCAATGGCGGTTTCGGGAACCTGCATTTCAAATCCGCCACCAACCAGGCGCCCCGCCGGGCGAACTCCGGTCAGGACTGTGTGGAGCGCACCATCTGGCTGCGGTTGAAGCTGATTGCCGACGCGGGCCTGCTGGGCCTGCCGAATGCCGGTAAATCCACCTTCCTGTCGTCGACCTCAAATGCGCGGCCCAAGATTGCCGACTATCCGTTTACCACCTTGCACCCAAATCTCGGGGTGGTCGGGATCGACAATACGGAATTTGTCATGGCCGACATTCCCGGTCTGATCGAAGGCGCCCACGAGGGGCGCGGCATCGGGGATCGGTTCCTCGGCCATGTTGAACGCTGCGCGGTTCTGTTGCATCTGGTGGATGGCACGTCAGAGACGGTTGCCACGGATTACCGCACCATCATCAACGAACTAGAGGCCTATGGCGGCGCGCTGGCGGACAAGCCCCGGGTCACCGCATTGAACAAGATCGACGCGCTCGATGACGAGGAACGCGAAGAGGCCCGCGCCGCGCTCGAGGCGGAAGTGGGGGCGCCCGTCCTGATGATGTCCAGCGTCAGCCGCGAAGGTCTGGATACGGTCCTGCGTGCGGTGCGGTCACAGATCGACGACGATCGCCTGCGGATCAAACAGGCCGAAGCCTCCGAGGAGGAGGACACTCCTTGGCAACCCTGAGTGCTGCCAGCCGGGTCGTCGTCAAGATCGGCTCGGCGCTGTTGGTTGATCGTCAGACCGGCGCCCTGCGTCAGGACTGGCTGGTATCGCTGGCTGCGGATGTGGCCTGGCTCAAGGCTGCGGGCAAGGACGTCATTCTCGTGTCGTCGGGATCCATCGCATTGGGACGCGGGGCGCTGGGACTGCCGCGGACGGACTTGCCGCTCGAACAATCCCAGGCCGCCGCCGCCGTGGGCCAGATTCGCCTCGCCCGCGCCTATGAGGAGGCTCTGGCCCCGCATGGCATCACGGCCGCCCAGGTTCTGGTGACACTTGAGGATAGCGAGAACCGCCGCCGCTACCTGAATTCGCGCGCGACGCTGGAGACCCTGATCGGCCTCGGAGCGGTGCCGATCGTGAATGAAAACGACACCATTGCCACCGATGAGATCCGCTATGGCGACAATGACCGGTTGGCGGCTCAGGTCGCCGTGACGGTGGGGGCGGATGTGCTGGTCCTGCTGTCCGATGTTGACGGGTTCTACAGCGCCAATCCCGCGCTTGACCCTGCCGCCAAACGGTTTGACCGGATCACCACCATCACGCCCGAAATCGAAGCCATGGCAGGGGACGGGGTCTCGGGCCTGTCCAAGGGCGGTATGATCACGAAATTGCTGGCGGCCAAGATGGCCACCGCCGCGGGCTGCGCCATGGCCATCACCGAAGGCTCCGTGCTGTCGCCGTTGCGAGCACTTGATCTGGGCGCGGCTTCGACGTGGTTTACGGCCCATGGGGATCCGCAAGCGGCCCGCAAGCGGTGGATTGCCGCGATGAAAACCCGGGGCGTGCTCACCGTGGACAAGGGCGCGGCACAAGCGCTGATGACAGGAAACAGTCTATTGCCCGCAGGGGTACGTCATGTGGAGGGTGATTTTGGCCGCGGTGATCCGCTGGCCATCCTCGGCCCGGACGGGCGCAAACTTGGTCAGGGCCTGAGCCGGTACACAGCCGAAGAGGCCCGCGCCATCCAAGGCCACCGCTCTGATGAAATCGAGGCCATCCTCGGCTATTCCGGGCGGGCGGCGCTGATCCACCGGGATGACATGGCCGTGTGATCCTGCCATTGTGAACCTCACAAGGTGACCCTCTGGCCTATTGGCCGGGAGACCCGATCCCCCAGAGGGACAAAGAAGGGCAAATGACATGAAAGATCTGGAAAATATTCCTGCACTCATGGCCGACATCGGCAAACGCGCAAAGCTCGCTGCGCAAAAGCTCGCAACGGCCAGTGCAAAATGCAAGGAAACGGCGCTGAACGCGGCGGCAGATGCAGTCTGGGCACGGCGGGATGCGATTATCGCAGCCAACGCCGAGGACCTGGCCTTTGGCCGCGAAAAAGGCCTCTCGCCGGCGATGATGGACCGGCTGATGCTGGATGAACCGCGCATTCAGGGCATCGTGGACGGGCTGCGGGCTGTGGCCGGGCAGGACGATCCGGTCGGCGCCGTGCTGGAGGACTGGACGCAACCGTCGGGACTGCGGATACAGCGGGTTCGCACGCCGCTGGGTGTGATCGGCGTGATCTACGAAAGTCGGCCCAATGTCACCGCTGATGCGGGTGCGCTATGCCTGAAATCCGGCAATGCAGTGATCCTGCGCGGCGGCTCCGAAAGTCTGCATTCCGCGCAGGCCATCCATGCCTGTCTGGTCGAGGGGCTGCGGGCGGCCAATCTGCCCGAGGATGCGGTGCAGCTGGTCCCGACCCGCGATCGTGCGGCGGTACAGGAATTGCTGACGATGACGGACTATGTGGATGTGATCGTGCCCCGCGGCGGCAAGGGGCTTGTGGGGCTGGTCCAGCGCGAGGCGCGGGTGCCCGTCTTTGCCCACCTCGAAGGCATCGTGCACATCTATCTGGACAAGGCGGCAGATCCCCAGAAAGCGATCGATGTGGTGCTGAACGCCAAAACCAGGCGGACGGGCGTGTGCGGGGCTGCCGAATGCCTTCTGATCCATCAGGATATCGCGGAAACCATTGGCCGCGATGTGCTGGAACTTCTGGCCGCGAACGGTGTCGAAATTCATGCCGAACAGAGGTTGCCCGGGCCTGAGGGCATGGTCGTCGCTACACCGGAGGATTGGGGCAAGGAATATCTCGATGCGATCATCGCGGCGAAACAAGTCGCCAGCATCGACGACGCGATCCACCATATCCAGACGTTTCATTCCGCCCATACGGATTGCATCATCACCGAAGACGAAGAGGCCGTCGCCAAATTCTTTGCGGAACTGGATAGTGCGGTGCTGATGCACAATGCCTCTACCCAGTTTGCCGATGGCGGCGAATTCGGGATGGGGGCCGAGATCGGAATTGCCACCGGCAAGATGCATGCACGCGGGCCCGTTGGGGCCACGCAGCTCACGAGCTTCAAATATCTCGTGCGCGGCAACGGGACCGTGCGTAACTAGCACCGAATTCACACAAAAAACGCCGCTGGGGTGCAGCGGCGTTTTCCAAACGGGGTGGCAGTGTCGGCCCACGCGTCCTCAGAAGCTGATCGACACCTTTTCAAGGCTTTGGTCAAAGGTCAGGCTGCGGTTCGCCTGTTTTGCCGCTTCGGCCAGCAGTGCAAACTGCACCAGCGCAGGTGTGATATCGGCCTTTTGCTCGCCGTCGGTCAGACCTGTCCACAGAGTCTCATCCACATTGACCTTGCGTCCTTCGCCGACAACGGTCCAGCTGTCGCTGCTGCGCAGGATCTGAACAGAGCCGCCATAGGGCAGGGCGCTTTCCACGCATAGACCGGCGAGAAAGCTCATACGCACGTCGCGGCGGGCGGCGGATTCATGCGAGGACCAATTGTATTTGATACGCCCCCCTTTGCTGACATCCGCAAGCACACTGATGATTTCAGTCCGGCCCAGATCCTGTTCACCGGCTGCGCCAAACGCGATCCGAAAGAAACGGATACGGGCGTTGGCATTGTTTACGCTGTCTGAAATCAGTTCCAATTCAGGACCGTCGAGCGAATTGGACATGCCAAGAAGCTCCAGACCGTTGTTGATGGCTCCGACAGGGCTGATCAAATCATGGCAAATCCGAGAGCCTACCAACGCGGCCAGATTGGCGCTATCTACACTCATAACATTCCTCCAAAACGGGCCATCCATATATGAACGACCTCAATGCAATTCTGGCACCTGGCATGTTTGTCCGCCATCCCGATCGCCCAGAGTGGGGCCTGGGACAGGTGCAATCAAACATCGGCGAGAAAATCACGGTCAATTTCCCCGAACAAGGCAAGGTCGTCTTTGACGGCACCCGCGTTGCACTGGTTCCTGTCTTTGATCCATAAAAACGGTTTATGAAACGTTAACGCGCCGGGAGCAAGTCAGCATATATCTTGCGTGTGAATACGCCAATGAGGTATCTGCCGGACACAGACCAGGGATTGAGCAGTATCATGCACGACGGAGCGTCGCAGTTTTCCGTAAAGATTGCCGAGACAGAAGATGATCTGAAGGCCGCGCAAGCGCTTCGCTACGAGGTTTTCGTACGCGAGCTTGGCGGCGGCGGCGAGATGGTTGACCATGACGCCGGGCTGGAACAGGACCGGTTTGATCCGTTCTTTGACCATATGCTGGTCTATGACAACGCAACGGGCGAGGTGATCGGCGTCTATCGGCTGTTGCGCGGTGATCAGGCCGACAAACTGGGTCAGTTCTATTCCGAAGACGAATATGATCTCTCCGCGCTGCGCCGGTCCGGGCGAAAGCTACTGGAGCTGGGAAGGTCCTGCCTGCATCGGGACTATCGCGGTGGCATGGCGATGTTTTATTTGTGGAACGGTTTGGCGGCCTATGTCGCCAAGCATGAAATCGAGGTCCTGTTTGGCGTGGCCTCGTTTCACGGCACCGATATCAAGGCCTTGATGGAGCCTCTGGCCCTGCTGCACCACACCCATCTCGCTCCGGAAGACTTGCGCGTGAAATCAAGGGTATATCAGCCGATGGACCTTTTGGCCGAGGAGGACATCAATCGCCGCCGTGCGATGCTGAAAGTCCCCTCCCTGATCAAGGCCTACCTCCGGCTGGGGGGATTCGTCGGAGACGGGGCCTTTATCGACCACGCCTTCAATACAACCGACGTCTGTCTGATCCTGGACACCGAACGCATGAACATGCGTCAAAGCCGCCTGTACACTCAGGGGCGCGGGACTGAATGAACGTCAGCTGGGACAGCGACACCCCGGCTGAAGCCGTCAGAATTCCGGCCCTCGGCTGGGTCCGGATAGGGCTGCGCGGTTTGACGCTGGCCCTGTTGGTCTTCGGCGGTCTGCTTCTCTTGCTGCTGATCCGAATGGTGGAACGCCCGCTGTGCGGTGTGAACAGACCCGTGACGCCGTTTCTCACCATGGTGGTCTGCCGCACGGCCTTCCGGATCCTGGGACTGCGGTTTCAGGCCGAGGGCAAGTGCATGCGCGAGCCGGGTATCGTGGTGGCGAACCATACGTCATGGCTCGATATTTTTGCTCTCAATGCCAGAAAACGGATATATTTCGTCTCCAAGTCCGAGGTCGCATCGTGGCCCGGTATCGGCTGGCTGGCGCGCGCCACCGGCACCGTCTTTATCGATCGCGACAGACGAAAAGCCGCCGCCCAGAAGATCCTGTTCGAAGACCGCCTGAAGGCAGGTCACAAGCTGCTGTTCTTTCCGGAAGGGACCTCCACCGACGGATTGCAGGTGCTGCCATTCAAGACAACGCTCTTTGCCTCGCTCTTTGATCCGGTCCTGCGGCAGGGCCTTTATGTTCAACCGGTCTCTGTCGTGTTTCATGCCCCGGCTGGGGCCGATCCGCGGTTCTATGGCTGGTGGGGCGCAATGGATTTCGGGCCCCATTTCCTGAAGGTCCTGGCCGCCCATCCACAAGGTTCGGTTCAGCTGATGTATCACGCCCCTGTCGCCGTACGGGACTTTGCAACGCGCAAGGAATTGGCCGCGGCCTGCGAAGAGATTGTTCGCAAGGGTCACGCGCGCCTCAGGGCGAAGCCACCGGCGCCATAGACCGATACCGCAAGAGGCGCGCTTTTGTCCTTGCGCCTCGACAAAACCTGACTTATACGCGCGCCATCAAACCCGCAGGCGGGGTTTGGCCTGATCCGGGGAGACATCCCGGACAGACCGCCGGTTGGAAGCTCCCGCTTCTGAACCCCCGCCGAGGATAAAACCGGAAAGGAAAGAATAGCATGGCTCTTCCCGAGTTCTCCATGCGTCAGTTGCTCGAAGCTGGCGTTCACTTTGGCCACCAGACGCAGCGCTGGAACCCACGCATGGGTCCCTTCATCTATGGCGCGCGTAACGGCATCCACATCATGGATCTGACGCAGACTGTTCCGATGCTGGACCAGGCTCTGACCGCGATCCGCGACACCGTCGCCAAAGGTGGCCGGGTTCTGTTCGTCGGCACCAAGCGTCAGGCCGCAGGCCCGATCGCCGAAGCCGCAGAGAAATCCGCGCAATACTACATGAACCACCGCTGGCTGGGTGGCACGCTGACCAACTGGAAAACCGTTTCCCAGTCGATCAACCGCCTGAAGGAAATCGACGAGCGTATGGTTGCCGGCGCCGAAGGCCTGACCAAGAAAGAGCGTCTCGGCATGGAACGTGACCAGGAGAAGCTCGAAGCGTCTCTCGGCGGTATCCGCGACATGGGTGGCGTGCCTGACCTTCTCTTCGTCATCGACGTCAAAAAAGAAGCTCTCGCCATCGCCGAAGCCAACAAGCTGGGCATCCCGGTTGTTGCGATTGTTGACACCAACTGCTCGCCCGATGGTGTAGACTACATCATCCCAGGCAACGATGACGCGGCCCGTGCGATCTCGCTCTATTGCGATCTGGTGGCCCGTGCCGCTCTGGACGGTATGACCGCTCAGATGGGCGCTGCCGGCGTTGATCTTGGTGCACTGGAAGAGGCACCCGTCGAAGAGGCCGTCGCTGAGCAAGCTGACGCCTGAACCGACAGCGTGTCATAGATTTGACATGTGGGGCAGGGTAGACCTGCCCCAAACCGCATTTGACTTGAGGAGAGCCTAAAGATGGCAATCACTGCAGCAATGGTAAAAGAACTGCGCGAAATGACCGGCGCAGGCATGATGGACGCGAAAAAAGCACTGACAGAAAACGGCGGCGACATGGACGCTTCTGTGGATTGGCTGCGCACCAAAGGACTGGCGAAAGCCGCCAAGAAATCCGGCCGTACCGCTGCAGAGGGCCTGGTGGCCGTTGTCGTCGAGGGCGGCAAAGGGGTCGCGGTCGAAGTGAACTCCGAAACCGACTTTGTTGGCAAGAACGCTGATTTCCAGTCCATGGTTGGCGGCATCGCCAAGGCGGCTCTGAGTGTTGACTCGATCGAGGCACTGGCTGCTGCCGATCTGGATGGAAAATCCGTTGCCGACACGCTGACGGACAAGATCGCCACCATCGGCGAAAACATGACGCTGCGCCGGATGGTTCAACTCGAAGGTGAGACTGTCGTCTCCTATGTGCACAATGCAGCTGCCGAGGGTATGGGCAAAATCGGTGTTCTGGTTGCGCTGAGCGGCGGCACCGAGACCATCGGCAAGCAGGTCGCGATGCATATTGCAGCCGTCAACCCTGCCGCCCTGTCCGAAGCGGATATGGACCCGGCGCTGGTGGAAAAAGAACGTCAGGTTCAGATGGATATCGCGCGCGAATCCGGCAAGCCTGAGCAGGTCATCGAAAAGATGATCGACGGCCGCATGAAGAAATTCGTGGCGGAATCCACCCTGCTGAACCAGCAATTCGTGGTGAACCCCGACCTGACGGTCGAAGCTGCGGCGAAAGAAGCAGGCGCAACCATCACCGGTTTCGTACGTGTCGAAGTTGGTGAAGGCATCGAAGTCGAAAAAGAAGACTTCGCAGCAGAAGTCGCCAAAGCCGTTCAGGGCTGATCGCCCCAGAAACAGCTGACAATTACGATCCCGGCCAGTTCTCTGCGCCGGGATTTTTTCGTTCGGTTTTCGAACGGGCCGCGAAACGGGCCCGAAACAAGCCGCGAAGCGAGGCAAGCGTCGCGGCTCCACGACCCGGTGTAAGGGTGTTGTATCGAGATGTGATCATATGGATTGGGATGTGATCAATATTGAGATGTGACCATAAGCTACGACCGTCGGCGCGGAACAATACACGCCGACGGTCGAAAAAGGTCAGAGAGCCCCGCAATCACAAGGATCATTCCCCACAGTCCCCAGGCCAAGCCACCACTCACGGAACATGTGAAGTATGACCCCTTTACGCAGGCAGTAAAAGTCCTGATTTCCTTACCTTGGAGGGGTGTTTCTTAACTTTTTCTTAATAAATGGTTCTGTTCAGCCCCTCAGGGACGATCAGCTGTGCAGAAATCGAATCAACTTTCGACCGTGTACATCTGATTGTGCAGGGCGGCTTTCAGTATCGCCTGCGCGGTGGTTTCAACCGACAATGTCTCGCGCGCCAACCGAAGGTGCTTTTCGATCGTGGCCGGGGTCAAACCCATCAGAATGGCAATGTCCTGGGTCGTTTTTCCATCACCAACCCATTGAAGAACCTCGCGCTGTCGCTTTGTCAGCCCCCGGTTCGGTGCACTATAGGGCAGGGTGAGGATCTTGAGATGTGCGACATTGTTCATCAGCACGATGTCGCCACCATGTTCTGCCCAGATCTCATCGGTCTCGTCCTGGCTGAGCTCCTGCCGCGCGGTCAGTGCGATGGCCCCCTTGAACCGCTGAGTGCCCGAGTTGAAACTGATGGTATACCCAGCGAGAACCCCCATGCGTTGGTTGAATTCGTAAACTTCTCGGGTTTTGGCATCGAGCAGGTTTTGCGCCGCCATGTCCTGAGCAATGCGCCAACTTGCGTATCCCTCATTCTCCAGGGCCCACTTCAGCATCGGCGCGTTTGAGTAGAGCC
This sequence comes from Alphaproteobacteria bacterium MedPE-SWcel, assembly GCA_001874255.1. Lineage (GTDB taxonomy): Bacteria > Pseudomonadota > Alphaproteobacteria > Rhodobacterales > Rhodobacteraceae > Epibacterium. Next base: position 35,786 of record MPDC01000022.1, on the reverse strand, counting down.
CCTGCGATAGAAAGCCGTCCAGATACTCAGGATCATGGTTGCTCAGGATGACGAAATCGTCTGGATCCCCCAGTGACGTCGATGTCTTGAACAGCGTGTAGCCATATAGCAACCGGTCAAACCCGAACCGACCCATCTGCGACACATGCGCATGCCACAATTCTTCGATGGTCTTGAACTGTGTCAGCAGATGAAGATAGTCGGACAGCTTCATATAGGTGCGCCACCCGAAAAGTGCTGCTGCAAAGCGTCCAGAGCCATAAGATAGCCAAAGGAGCCAAAGCCGCAGATCTGACCGATGGCAGCCCTCGATATATAGGACCTATGACGAAAACTTTCGCGAGAGTGGATGTTTGAGAGGTGAACTTCAACCGTCGGAAGCTCAACTGAATAGATCGCGTCCATCAGGGCAACCGACGTATGCGTATAGGCCCCCGCGTTGAGCACTAGCCCGTGGTGCGTCCCTTTGGCCGCGTGGATGTGGTCCAGCAGGACGCCTTCATGGTTGGATTGGACACAGGTCACAGCGAGCCCCAGAGCCTCGGCATGACCACGGCATCGATCCTCAACCATGGCGAGGGTCTCAGAGCCGTAGACCTCCGGCTGGCGGGTGCCAAGCAGATTGAGGTTGGGACCGTTGAGGATTAGTACACTCTTCATCATCTGTCCTTTGTGTCGTCACCGGACGCCGATCCAGCGATGCCGTCAATTCTATTTCGCGCCAGGCAACTATTGGGACCTTGCCATTTCCACACCCCACTGCGCCACCGAAAGATGTGAGAAACGCGTGAAAGCATTCATTAAAACAAATGACTGGAAAGTCAAAAGCTCTTCAGCAATCAGCGCAACCCCTGTCGGTAGCGTGGCATTGTCGGACCGTAAGTGACCCAAAATGACGTGAAGTCCAAATGAAACGTGCCACGTTGTGCCATTGGGTGCGAAGTGCCATCCTCCTGCCAAACGAAACAGAGAGTTCAGCCGGTGTTGCCCCTGCCGCGCCACCTGAGAATTCTCCTGGAGGACATTGAAATGAAAGATATTACAGCTCGCAGCAAACAAGAGCAAAGACTACCGGCGCCATTGCAGGGGCTTCGTATTCCACTGATCGGATCGCCGCTGTTCATCATTTCCAACCCCGACCTGGTGATCGCCCAATGCAAGGCCGGTATCATTGGTGCCTTTCCCGCTTTGAACGCACGGGAAAAGGACGGGGACCCGATCCTGCTTGAGGCCTGGCTCAAACGGATTACCGAGGAATTGGACCGCCACAATCAGGCGAACCCAGATCATCCCGCCGCCCCATATGCGGTGAACCAGATTGTGCACCGGTCCAACACCCGGCTGGAGCGCGATCTGGAGATTTGCGCGCGTTGGAATGTCCCTGTCTGGATCACATCCTTGGGCGCACGGCCAGAGGTCAATGACGCGGCGCATTCCTGTGGCGGCACGGTCCTGCACGATGTGATCAACAATACCTTTGCGAAAAAGGCGATCGACAAAGGCGCGGATGGCTTGATTGCCGTCGCTGCCGGCGCCGGTGGCCATGCCGGGCAGCAGTCGCCCTTTGCTCTGATCCGCGAAATCCGACAATGGTTTGACGGACCGCTCGCCCTGTCCGGTGCGATCGCAAGTGGCGAAGCCCTGCTTGCAGCGAGGGCCTTGGGAGCGGATTTCGGCTATGCGGGCTCACCCTTCATTGCCACCCATGAGGCAAATGCGCAGCCCGAGTACAAACAAATGATCGTCGATGGCACCGCCGAAGAGATTGTATACTCTTCTCTCTTTACAGGGGTTTGGGGCAACTACTTGAAGCAGTCCGTTCGCAATGCCGGTATGAATCCCGATGATCTGCCGACGGCCGATGCCACATCGATGAACTTTGGTGGGGATCGCGACAAGCCGAAAGCCTGGAAGGAAATATGGGGATCGGGGCAGGGAATTGGCTCCGTCAAGGCGGTCTGTTCCGTCGCCGAACTGGTGGACCGGATCGCGGGCGAATACAATGAGGCGGGCGAAGCCTTGGCACGCGAGTTCCGGGCGTGACAGCCGAGGCAAGCAACGATCTGGATCTGGACGCAGTCGCGCAATACGTCGCAGGCCGCCTTCCTGGCTTTGATGGCCCCATCAGCGCAAATAAATTTGCGATGGGTCAGTCCAATCCGACATTTCTGTTGAAAGCCGATTCTCATACCTACGTTCTGCGCCGCAAGCCTCTGGGAAACCTCCTGAAATCCGCGCATGCCGTTGACCGGGAATTTCGCGTGCAATCTGCTCTGCGGCAGACACCGGTCCCGGTCCCGCAGATGCATCTGTTGTGTCAGGATGAGAGCGTGATTGGATCCGCCTTTTACATCATGGCGCATGTCGATGGCCGGAATTTTGACGATCCCCGGTTGCCTGACCTCTCTGTGTCGGAGCGCCGCTCTCCGGTCGACGAGATGAACCGGGTGCTTGCCGCGTTGCACGACATTGATCTGAACGCGGTTGGCCTGACGGACTTTGGCCCCCCGGGCGATTATTTTGCGCGTCAAATGGCGCGGTGGACGAAACAGTACAAGGCGTCTGAAACCCAGGATCGACCGGCCATGCACAGGCTGATCGCACGTCTGGAGTCCAGCTTGCCCGAAGATGACGGCCAGCGCACGCTTGTGCATGGCGATTTCCGCATCGACAATATGATTTTCTCGCCCGATGGGAAAACCTGCCGGGCCCTGCTGGATTGGGAGCTGTCGACAATCGGTCACCCCTACGCGGACCTTGCGGCGGTCATCATGCAATGGCAGATGCCGGTCGGACCCGAAGGGCGCGGGCTGGCTGGCGTGGACCGCGACGCAGAAGGGCTGATGTCGGACCAGGCCTTCATCCAAGCCTATTGTGACCGGCGTGGGATCGGCCGAATTGACAAGTTCGGCGTCTATGTCGGCTTTAGTTTCTTCCGCATGGCCGCGATCTTGCAGGGCGTTCTTAAACGCGCTCTGGACGGCAATGCGTCGAACCCGGACCGCGCTGTCAAGCTTGGGAAGCTGGTGCCGGAATTTGCCGAGGCCGGCCTGAAGGCCTTGGATCAATCGCCGGAGTGACGTCCGACTGACACGGAAACCCATACAATTCAAAACGGATTTTCCCGCGCCGGTAATAGATTGGCAAAGATCAGCTCGCAGAGTCGCATCAGACGGATGCGTGGCCAGAGCCGCGCGCCGTTTTATTGGGATCTTGGGGGCACTATGGAACGCGAAGAATGGCTCAACCGCCGTCTGCACGGCGATGGAGTAACTGAACTGCAACTTGGTCACGCGCCGGACAACCAGCTTACGGCCGAGTTCTTGAATGATTTTGAACGGGAGATCCGGCAACTGAGCGAGGACCCAGAGGTGCGCGCCATCTTGTTGACGAGCCCGTTCATGGATCTCTCTGTCGGGCTCGATCCGGAGATCTCCGACCCCGCCACCCTGGAGCCCGATCTCAATTCCGCGTTTCTTGCGCTATATGCGTGCCCGAAACCTGTGGTCATCGCCTCGGTCGGGCGCTGTTCCGGGGCGGGCATGTTCTTTGTGTTGGCGAGCGATCTCCGCGTCTCGCATTCACGGGCCAGCTTTGAGATGATCGAGGTTCAACAGGGACATCACTACCCGACGGCCTTGATGGAAATCGCGCGGGCGGTGCTGGATACCAATACGCAGCGCAGGCTCATGCTGACTGGGCAGAGATTGGGCCCAATCGCCGCACGCAATGCGCAATTCGTCGAAATCATCGCCGATGATCTGCAGGATCTCCACGGGTATGCGCTCAAGGAAGCCCGCAAGTTGGCCGCACTGCCATCGCAAGCCTACGCGGAGATCAAGCGGAGCTTGCGGCAAGATTGCATTGCGCGCATAGAAACGCGCCTTGATGCCGAATTGGCGCCGACCGCAAATGAGAGATCACGATTGGCCGGATGACCGCGCGACTGACATGGCGTGACGCCCACGACAGCATGTCGGCGTCATGGGGTTATCGCCAGGCGGGCTGTCGACAGGATTACAGGCGGAAGGGAAAATGGCGCACCTGAGAGGATTCGAACCTCTGGCCTCTGCCTTCGGAGGGCAGCGCTCTATCCAGCTGAGCTACAGGTGCATCTGTGTGGGCGGATATACGCGTCCACCAAAAGCACTGCAATGGCAAAAACGCACGCGCCTGAATTTCCTTGCGTGACGGGGACAGAAACCGTCTTGGGCTGCGGGTGTCACAAAAGGCAAACCGCGCAGTGATACGTCACCACGCGGCAATCTCTTAAATCATATTCGTCGATTATGAGGCGCTGTCAGCCGCGCCAGGAGCGCACGACACCGCAATCCATGTGAACAAAATTGGAGCCATAATAGCGGCCCACGCCACCTGCCTTGCAGGCGAGCGCCGCCTGAGCCATCTGGCCCACCGACCTGGAGGACAGGCGCAGGTCCGCGGCCTGTCCCTGCATATGGAGCGAATTCTTGGCGACGCCTCGGGATCGGCTGCGCAGCATGGCATTGGTTTGGGGGCTTCGGTAACCGGACAGAAGCAAAAACGGTTCCGTGACATCAAGGAGGTTATGAGACGCGGCCATGATGTCGATCGTGCGCAAGTCCATGGATTTGACCTGATCCGTGCGCCAATCGCGCATGAAATGGTTCACCTCTTTCACGGCATCTTTGATATAGCTGCCGTCGATCCAATAAACCATGTCAAGACGTTCACCGGTCCGGCCGGAGTACATCCGAATGCGGCGGATATCGCCGCCGCCGCGCAGGAAACCGGCGGCTTGTGAGTAGGTGGGCGCTGCTGCGACTGTCGTTGCAGCGAAGGCCTTCAAGAGTGCTCGACGGGAAACCCCGTTAGTATTTTTTGCCATGTGAGGAGCGTTGTCCCGTACGCTTTTTGTTTCACAGTTCCCGATTGAACCGGGTTTTTTCACGCTTTGTTGCGCGATTGATATATGCCACACGAAGAATCAGCTGCCAACTCTTGAATGGCCACGGGCCAGAAAGGGGCGGTTTTTCGGCAAAATTTCGCGCAAAAGGGGACAACCTGCCCGTTTTTCCCCCTCGGGGCGCGGAACAAAAGCCGGATACTGGCGTTTACCGGCATCAAGGTGTCCGGATCCCCACGCCTGATGGAAATGTGAATGGACTTGCAAGGGAAGCGTTTACCTACTGTGTTTTACGGTTTACCCGGAATATTCGTTATGTCTTTGGAGTTTATTAAAATGTCGTCGGCCCGTGCTCCCCAAATCAAATCATATGTCACCGGCGCCCTGTTGGCGGCCGTGTTCGGAGCCTCGCTGATCCTGGCCTCGGGTGCGACGGCTTCGACGACCGGGTTTCGGCAGGCCGTGGCGGAAATGGCCTGGGAAGACGATAGCGTCGCGACATTTTACCGTGAGACCGGGTATGAGCCACTGTGGACTGCCAACACCGAAGAGGCACGCTCCAGACGGCAGGCGCTGCTTCAGGCCCTTGAAGAAGCGTCCAGGCATGGATTGCCGGACATGTCGCTGCGCGCGGCTGACCTGATTGAACAGATGCGCGCGGCCAGATCCACCCGCGATCTCGGCGCCGTCGAAGTGGCGCTGAGCCGCGCGCTTGTGGAATATGCCACCGATCTCCAGACTGGTCTGGTGAATAATCCTGCGAGCCTCGACGACGGCATTGTGCGTGTGAAGCGCAAAGTTGATGCAACAGATTTCCTGCGCGGCATTGAAACGAACCGTCCCTATGCCTTTCTTCAAGGTCTGGTCCCATCCTCACCGCAGTATCGTGCGCTGCTCCGCGAGAAATTGCGTCTCGAAGCCCTTCTCGCTGCGGGCGGCTGGGGGACCTCGGTTCCGATCACGAAAATGGAGCCCGGTGACAGCGGTAGCACCGTCGTCGCGTTGCGAAACCGTCTTGTGGAAATGCGGTACCTGGATCCCACGGCGACCAGATCATATGATCTGAACTTGGAAGATGCCGTGCGGCGGTTCCAGGCGGCGCACGGGTTGGAAGTTGACGGCATCGCCGGTGAAGGCACTCTGAAAGAGCTGAACCGCCCGGTGACCGACAGGATCAAATCCGTGGTCGTTGCCATGGAACGTGAACGGTGGCTCACGCCGGACCGCGGCGCGCGTCACGTCCTTGTCAATCAGACCGATTTCACCGCCAAGATCATCGACAAGGGAGAGGTCACTTTTGTGACCCGCTCGGTCATCGGTCGCAATAGCCACGATCGCCGCTCGCCGGAGTTCTCCGACGAGATGGAACATATGGTCATCAACCCAAGCTGGTATGTGCCCCGGTCCATCGTCACCAAGGAATATCTGCCGAAGCTGAAGAACAACCCCAACGCCCACAGCTATATAGAGATCACCGACAACCGTGGGCGCGTGGTCAGCCGTGACAGCGTCGATTTCACCCAATTCACAGCCCGCAGTTTTCCATTCGCGATGCGCCAACCCCCGAGCCGCAGCAATGCGCTGGGGCTGGTCAAGTTCATGTTTCCAAACAAATACAATATCTATTTGCATGACACTCCGCAAAAAAGCCTGTTTGGCCGGGAGGTGCGCGCCTTTTCGCATGGGTGCATCAGGTTGCAGGATCCCTTCGATTTCGCCTATGCCCTGCTGGCAGTGCAGACCGACAACCCCAAGGACTATTTTCACCGTATCCTGAACAGCGGCAAGGAGACCAAGGTCGACTTGCAGACCAAAGTGCCGGTGCACATCATCTACCGGACGGCCTTTGTCTCGGAGGATGGGCGCACAGAATTCCGCCGCGATGTATACGGGCGGGATGCCAAAATCTGGGAGGCTCTGGAGCGGGCAGGGGTGGCACTTCCCGGCGTTCAGGGGTAAGTCTCGGGCCAGATCCGGTTCAGGAGGAATGGCCCGATGTTCACCATACGCGAGATTGCCGATGCAATAGGTGCAGAGGCTGTTGGAACCGTTGATCTGGTCATCACTCACGCCGCCGAGCCGCAGGACGCGGCGCCCGATGCGCTCGCCATGGCGATGTCACCAAAATATGCCGAGGCGCTCTCGGCCGGGCAGGCGCGGGCGGCTCTTCTCTGGGAGGGTGCCGATTGGCAGGCGATGGGCCTGGAGGCCGCGATTTTTGTCTCTCGCCCCCGTCTGGCGATGGGGGGCGTAACCCGCCTGCTCGATCCGGGCCAGCGGGAACAAGCAGGCATTCACCCCTCTGCTGTTATCGATGCCGATGCAGATATCGGCGCGGATGTGACCATCGGTCCATTGGTGGTTGTCGGCCCCGGCGCCAGGATCGGGGCCGGTTCCATCATCGGGGCGCAGTGCTTCATCGGGGCGGACGTCACCCTCGGCCCCGGCGCCATCCTGCGAGAGATGGTCTCCATCGGGGCGCGCGTGACCATTGGCGACCGGTTTCGCGCCCAGCCCGGCGCCCGGATCGCTGCAGATGGATTTTCCTATGTGACGCCCGAAACCTCCGGCGCCGAAAACGTCCGCAAGACATTGGGCGACCAGGGCGAAGCCAAGGCGCAATCCTGGGTCAGAATACATTCGCTTGGCTCCGTAAGGATTGGAAATGACGTCGAAATTGGCGCAAACGCCACAATTGACAACGGCACGATCCGTGACACGGAAATCGGTCATGGAACCAAGATCGACAACCTTGTGCACATTGGCCACAACTGTCGCATCGGCAACGACTGCCTGCTTTGTGGCCAAACTGGTCTGTCCGGATCGGTCACGATCGGCGACAATGTCGTCTTGGGCGGGCAGTGCGGCGTTGGCGACAATACACTCATCGGGGATCGGGTGATCGCAGGCGGCGGGACAAAGATCCTGTCCAATGTCCCAGCCGGTCGGGTGATGATGGGCTATCCAGCGGTCAAGATGGACACCCATACGGAAATCTACAAGGCGCAGCGCCGACTGCCGCGCATGCTCCGGGATTTGGACGCTCTGAAAAAGGCTGTTTTCAAATAGAGCGGCACTTAGTACACCTCAGGCAGTCTTATATCCCGCAGGAGCCGCTTTTATGAGCACGCAGGACAAGGTCATCGCAATCATCGCCGAACAGGCGGTGCTGGATCCGTCAGAAGTCACCCTCGACAGCACTCTGGAAGACCTCGGAATCGACAGCCTCGGCTTGGTCGAGAGCATTTTCTCCATCGAAGAAGAATTTGACATCTCGATCCCCTTTAACGCGAACGAACCAAGCGAGAGTGATTTCGATATCACAAATGTCGCGGCCATTGTTGCCGGTATCGACAAGCTGCTCGCCGCAAAAGGCTGAGCCCCGGGCGCGTTCCCTGGCAAAAGGACAAAAGATGAAACGGGTTGTGATCACCGGCGCCGGGACCATCAATGCGCTGGGACATTCGGCAGCCGCAACGCGGGAGGCCATGCGGGAGGGCCGCTGCGGAATAGGCAAGCTGGAGTTTCGCGATGTCGAGCGGCTCGCCATTCAAATCGGCGGGCAAGTTCATGATTTCGAAGCCGAAGGCCGTTTCAATCGTCAGCAAATGGCGCTCTATGATCGGTTCACGCAGTTTACGTTGTTTGCGGCAGACGAGGCCATTCACCAGTCCGGGCTTGAATTCACCGGTGACCTTGCCGCGAAATCCGGCGTCGTTCTGGGCACGGCCGGGGGTGGGGTTTCGACCTGGGACGACAACTATCGTTCGGTCTATGAGGATGGAAAGAACCGGGTCCACCCCTTTGTCGTTCCGAAACTCATGAACAATTCGGCCGCCAGCCACGTGTCGATGGAATACAACCTGAAGGGGCCGAGCTTTACGGTCTCGACCGCCTGTGCCTCGTCGAACCATGCGATGGCGCAGGCCTTTCAGATGGTGCGCAGCGGCATGAGCCCGGTCATGGTCACCGGCGGCTCTGAATCGATGCTGTGCTTTGGTGGCGTCAAGGCCTGGGAGGGGCTGCGGGTGATGTCAAAGGATGCCTGTCGCCCGTTCAGTGCCAACCGCAATGGGATGGTTCAGGGCGAAGGTGCGGGCATTTTTGTCTTTGAGGAATACGAACACGCCCGCGCGCGGGGCGCCGAAATCCTCTGCGAAGTCATTGGCTATGCCATGAGTTCCGACGCGGCGGACATCGTAATGCCCAGCAAACAAGGCGCCGCGCGCGCGATCTCGGGTGCACTGAAGGACGCCCGGATCAACGCGGACGCGGTCGGCTATATCAACGCCCATGGCACCGGCACCGCGGCAAACGACAAAACAGAATGTGCGGCCGTTGCCGATGTGTTTGGGCCGCATGCGGATAACCTGCTGATTTCATCCACAAAATCCATGCATGGTCATTTGATCGGCGGCACCGGCGCAGTCGAATTACTCGCCTGTATCATGGCTTTGCAAGAAGGGATCATTGCTCCGACGATCGGGTATGAAGAACCGGATCCCGAATGTGCCCTCGATGTGGTTCCAAACGAAGCCCGAGAGGCGAAGGTCGATGTGGCCCTGACAAACGCCTTTGCCTTTGGTGGCTTGAACGCTGTTCTGGCGCTGAAACGGATCTGACACAGACCGCTCGCGTCCTGCGCACCTCATGGAGGGCAGGTTCCCTATCCTCCACAAAAAACGCCCGCCGGATCAGGATCCAGAAGCGGGCGTTTTCCGTTCATTCAGCGGATCGGTTTACTGCTTTACCACATCCACGGCGTTGTAGCCGGCCGTAAAGCCAGTCAGCGACATTTTCACCGAAACCAATGTGTCAGGCGACGGCGCCGGACGCAGGCTGAAGACGGCTTCGCTGCCTTGTTTGAACGCATTGATGTCCGCTTCGGTCAGGCCGATTTGCGCGACACAGCCTGCGGTGTTGCAGAAGGAAAAGTTGTAGCGCTTTCCCGGTGCGCCATCGACCGAGATTGACAGGCCGGCAGGCAACAGCGTTTCCAGAGGGGCGATCACTGTCGCGCCGGCAATGGCAAGACCGCCACCGGATTGGTCGATGCGGAACAGGGACACTTCTGCAACCGGACCGCCTTCTTCGTCGAGGAGCACTTGCAACAGGGAGCAGGGATCATCGCCGGAATTGGTGTGAACGCAAGCCAGATCCCAGTCTCCGAACTTCTCTTTGGAATAGCGCTGACCGACACGCATGGCTGCGTCATTCGGTGTGCCCAGATCCAGCAGTTGGTCTGCATTCTGGGGTTGCGCTTCGGTGCTGTTCTCTGTGGTTTCTGCAGATGTTTCCGCAGCATCCTGATCGGTCGTCTCTTGCGCGTGGAGCGGCGAAACCGCCGCCAGAATAAGCGCAAAAGAGAGCGAGCTGAGGGATTTCAACATGAATGCCTCTTCTGTTTGGTTCTATCGTCCGCGTGTACCATGACCATTTGGACGTGTCAGGAAAATAAAGGCGAATCCCGGGTTATTCCCGGGTTTTCGCCGATCGCATTGACCCCGCTCTGGGGCCACGCCACGGGGTGGCTGATCGGGCTGCTTGCTGGACGGCTGGCAGGACTTGAATCCTAGAGCTGGCAGGACTTGAATCCTAGACATGAAAAAGGGGGCCGGAAGCCCCCTTTTTGCAAATTCTTCTCCCCGTCGGACTGGCCGACTTAGTTATTATTCAGAACGTTACGAGCGTTTTCGCGCTTGGTCAACATCGAATAACAAAAAAAATCAGGAACTGCTTCAAAGCTCCCTTTTGCGCGTTTTTTACTGAAAAAATATGACAACAGACGCCAGCATCTTGCGTTCTGTGAAAAAAATGGCCGTGCACTAAGGCACGGCCAGTCTGACAGGGAGGAAATGTCCGCCGGTTCACCGCATTGGAACCAGCGAGCACGTTCAGACTGGCACTTATAGGTTAACATTGTATTTTCATTTCATAACCGGTCTTAGGAGTAATAAAGGAATGCCAAAGGAAATTTTTATCGGTGGGGGTGGTGAGGGCTATGCGACTCCACAGCATCTGACGCTGAAGTATGCCAACCGCCACGGCCTTGTTGCAGGGGCAACCGGAACTGGTAAAACCGTTACTCTTCAGATCCTTGCAGAGAGTTTCTCAAACGAAGGCGTGCCCGTTATCCTCGCCGACGTGAAGGGTGACCTCTCTGGTCTGGTCAAGGCAGGCAGCGCCGAAGCCTCTCTTCACGACGCTTTCATTAAAAGAGCGCAAAAAATCCAATTTACCGACTTTGCCTACCATAATGTGCCGGTCACCTTTTGGGATCTCTTCGGGGATCAGGGACATCCGGTGCGCACGACGGTGGCTGAGATGGGACCTTTGTTGCTATCTCGACTGCTGGAGCTGAGTGACGCGCAGGAGGGGATATTGAACATTGCCTTCCGTCTCGCCGATGAACAAGGTCTGCCGCTTCTGGACCTGAAGGACCTGCAGGCGTTGCTGGTTTGGGTCGGTGAAAACCGCGACAGCCTGTCGCTGCGCTACGGCAATGTCTCCACCGCCTCCATCGGCGCCATCCAGCGGCGGCTTCTGGTTCTGGAAAATCAGGGGGGCGCCAAGATGTTCGGCGAACCCGCGTTGGAATTGTCGGATCTGATGCGACAGGACGGGGCCGGGCGGGGGATGGTCAATATCCTCGCCGCAGACAAGCTGATGGCGGCCCCGAAACTCTATGCGACCTTTCTGCTGTGGCTGCTGAGCGAGTTGTTCGAAACGCTGCCCGAGGTGGGCGATCCGGACAAGCCGAAGCTGGTGTTTTTCTTCGACGAGGCCCATCTGCTGTTTGACGACGCCCCCAAGGCCCTTGTCGACAAGGTGGAACAGGTCGCCCGGTTGATCCGCTCCAAGGGGGTTGGGGTCTATTTTGTGACGCAATCACCCGATGATATTCCCGAGGATATTCTTGGGCAGCTCGGCAATCGAATCCAGCACGCCCTGCGCGCGTTTACAGCACGCGACCGGAAAAAGCTGAAGCTCGCTGCGGAAACCTATCGCGAAAACCCCCGGTTTCCGACCGAAGACGCGATCCGAGAGGTCGGTGTCGGCGAGGCGGTCACCTCGATGCTGCAGAAAAAGGCCGTTCCCGGTATTGTGGAGCGCACCTTGATCCGGCCTCCTTCCAGCCAACTGGGTCCGATCAGCGCAGCCGAGCGCAAGGCCGTCCTGCAAGCATCAGACATGTCCGGGAAATATGACACGCCCGTGGATCGCAAATCGGCCTTTGAAATGCTCAAGGCGCGGGCCGATCAGGCCGCGAAAGAGGCCGCCGAAGCGGAAGAGAAGGCCGACTCTACTCCGGATCCAATGGTGCGTGAATTCAGTGCCGCGCGCCGCTACAGCAGCGGCCGGGTCGGGCGGTCGACATCGCGCAAGTTTGGCCGCCAGGACAGCTTTGCCTCCGCCATGTCGGAGGCCGTCATCAAGGAATTGAAGGGCACGACCGGGCGTCGGATTGTGCGCGGAATTCTCGGCGGCCTGTTCAAAGGTCGCTAGAGGACGCATCCTTTGGCGTATCCAGGCGCCGCCCGTATCCGGGGTGGCGCCTGATCGTTACTTTTCAGGGATCAGACCGCGGGGGCTGAACCTGAGAACCAGCAGCAGCACAAGGCCCATCGTAAAGAGCCGCATATGGGCGGCGCTTTCCAGAAGATGAACCCGCAAACCGTTGTCCTCGGCCATGCCAGCCGTGAGAAGATCCATCAGCATGATCCCCAGCGGTTCCACCTTGATCCAGAGGAACCAGACCAAAAGCCCACCGAGTACCGCGCCAAAATTATTGCCGGACCCGCCAACGATCACCATGACCCAAATCAGAAAGGTGAACCGGAGCGGATTATATGTGCCCGGCGTGAGCTGACTGTCGAGCGTGGTCATCATCGCCCCGGCGATCCCACAAATCGCGGACCCCAGGATAAAGATCTGCAGGTGACGGCTGGTTACATCCTTGCCCATGGCATTGGCGGCCACCTCATTGTCCCGGATTGCGCGCATCATCCGCCCCCATGGGCTCCGCAACGCCATCTGCGCCATCCAGAGCAGCACCAGCAAAACAGCGGTGAACAGCAGCGAATAGCCAAGTTTGACATAAAGAGTGGAGGCCGTGGTGGCATCAAATCCCCAGGCCGCGGCCTGCTCCACAAAAGCGGGATCATTCTGCAGATCCACCTCATACGGCAACGGACGCGGCAGGCCAACGACGTTCTTGACGCCGCGGGACAGCCAATCCTCATTCTTCAGGACGGACAGGATGATCTCGGCAATCCCCAGCGTGGCAATCGCAAGATAGTCGGACCGCAGTCCAAGCGCGGTCTTGCCGATAATCCATGCCACACCGGCCGCCAGGATACCGCCCACGGGCCAGGCCAGAAGAACTGGCAACCCCAGTCCTCCGATATTGCCGGACAGCGCTGGGTTGATGCTCTCGACGGCTTCAACTCCGGGGTCCAACACTCCACGATACAGGAAGAAACCGGCGACGAGCACCGCAATCATCGCAAGCGGGCGCGCGCGTTTGCCAGCCATCCTGTGATAGACGAAAATCGCGGCGGCAATCGTCGTTGCCCCGAGAATCAGCGCCAGAAGAATGCGTTGCCCTCCGGCGTCCCAGGCACCCGGCGTGGCTGGGGTGGCGATCAGGACCACGGCCAGCCCGCCAAGCGCGGTGAACCCCATGATGCCCACATTGAACAAACCCGCAAACCCCCATTGCAAATTGACCCCCAAGGCCATGATCGCGGAAATCAGACCCATGTTCAGAATCGTGAGGGACGAATTCCAGGATCCCGAAAAGACCCCGAAGGCCGTGCTTGTGCCCTCCAACAGGAGCAGCAAGCCGACGGCTGCGAACAGAAGCGTGTGTTTCACTGTCTGGTTCATACCGCTTTTCCTTTGAAGATACCGGTCGGTTTAAACAGCAGCACAACGATGAGGATCGCGAAGGAGACCGCGAATTTGTAATCGGTGCTGAGGAGCTGCACGAGCCCGTCCGGCTCCAGGCTCTCCGGCAGAAGGTATTTCGCCACTTTTTTCCAGGCGTAGGTGATGATCACTTCGCTCATGGCGATGACGAAACCACCTGCGATCGCCCCCAGCGGACTGCCAAGCCCACCGACGATGGCAGCGGCAAAAATCGGCAGGAGGAGTTGGAAATATGTGAATGGTTTGAATGATTTGTCCAAGCCATATAATGTGCCTGCCACGGTCGCCAACACGGCCACGATCAGCCAGGTGTACATCACGACGCGTTCCGGGTTGATCCCGGACAACAACGCCAGATCCTCATTGTCGGAATAGGCGCGCATTGATTTCCCGGTTCGGGTCTTGTTCAAGAACCAGAACAGCACCGCAACGACGATGATGGCCGTCACGACAGTAATTCCTTGCGAGGTCTTGATCGCGAGGCCTTCATCGAGGCCGGTCATTTGCTTGAAGGTGCGGGCCTTGATGATGAACCGCTCGCCATCGGAAAACCGCTGATCTCCGGGACCGATGATGAACCGCACCAGGCCATTCATCATGAACATGACACCAAGCGACACCATCACGAAGACCACTGGCTTTGCCTTTTGCTGGCGATAGAAACGGAAAACGGCGCGGTCGGTGCCGACCACAAGCGCCATCGTCGCCAGAATCCCAAAGGGCAGGGCCAGCAGCGCGGTGGGCAATGGCCCGGCGCTGATGCCAAGGGACTGAAACCACCAGGTGAAGAGGATCGTGACCATGGTCCCGAAGGCCATGGTGTCGCCATGGGCAAAGTTCGAAAACCTCAGAATTCCGTAGATCAGGGTCACCCCAAGCGCCCCGAGCGCCAGCTGACTGCCATAGGCAATTCCCGGAACCAGGACAAAGTTGGAAAGCGCCACAAGGGCATTGAGAAAGTCCATGGCTCAGCCCCCCAAGAAGGATTTGCGAACGTCGGGATCGGCCAACAGATCCTGCCCACTGCCGGTATAGGCATTGCGCCCCTGCACGAGGACATATCCTTTGTCAGCAATTTCAAGCGCTTGCTTGGCGTTCTGCTCGACCATCAGGATCGGCAGACCCGTCCGGGCAACTTCGATGATACGATCAAAGAGCTCATCCATCACGATCGGGGACACACCGGCGGTCGGCTCGTCGAGCATCAGCACCTTGGGTTTTGTCATCAGGGCGCGGCCGACGGCGACCTGTTGCCGCTGCCCGCCAGAGAGTTCGCCCGCGGCCTGATTGCGCTTGTCCCTGAGAATTGGGAACAGATGATAGACTTGCTCCAGCGTCGCCGAGAAGTCATCCGTCCGTATGAAGGCGCCCATTTCCAGGTTCTCTTCAACGGTCATGGAGGCAAAGATGTTGCTGGTCTGCGGTACGAATCCCATGCCCTTGACCACCCGGTCCTGCGGGCTGAGCTGCGTGATATCTTCGCCCGCCAGCCGGACAGAGCCGGATCGCACGGTCAGCATGCCGAACACGGCCTTCATTGCCGTCGATTTACCGGCCCCGTTCGGGCCGACGATGACGGCGATTTCGCCCGGATTCACGGCGATCGTGCAATTGTGCAGGATGTCCGGGCCCTTGCCGTAACCCCCTGTCATGTTCTCGCCGATCAGAAAGGGTTCGCTCATGCGTCCGCCCCTTGCAGTTTATCTTTGTTTTTCAGTCCCGTGCCCAAATACGCCTCGACGACGTGCTCGTTGGCCTTGATCTCGTCGAGCGTGCCCTCGGCCAGCTTCTTGCCCTCGGCCATCACAATCACCGGATCACAGAGGCGACCGATGAATTCCATGTCATGTTCGATCACCACAAAGGTATAGCCGCGCTCTTCGTTCAGGCGTTTGATCGCATCGGCAATGGTATAGAGCAGGGTGCGGTTCACACCGGCGCCCACCTCGTCGAGAAAGACGATTTTTGCGTCCACCATCATGGTGCGCCCCAGTTCCAGCAGCTTTTTCTGCCCGCCGGAGATCTCACCCGCTTTGAGGTCGGCGATATGGCTGATGGTGAGGAACTCCAGCACTTCGTCCGCCTTGGCCCGCAAGGCGCGTTCTTCGTCTGCAATCCGCTTGCGCCCGAACCAGGTGTTCCACAGCGTCTCGCCCGACTGCTCCGCCGGAACCATCATCAGATTCTCACGGCAGGTCATCGACGAAAATTCATGCGCAATCTGAAAGGTGCGCAACAGCCCCTTGTGAAACAGCTCGTGCGGCGGCAAACCGGTTATGTCCTCTCCATCCATCAGGACACGCCCTGACGTTGGTGGAAGAACCCCGGCTACAACATTGAAAAGCGTGGTCTTTCCCGCGCCATTTGGCCCGATCAAACCGGTAATGGACCCCTTTGCGATTTCAAGCGACGCGCCATCAACCGCATGGAACCCGCCGAAGTGCTTGTGCAACTCCTCGACGACGATCATATCATGTTTTCCCCTGTCGCGTGTTTCTGTGCGACCGTTTTTAATTTGGAACAGCCCGAGGCGCTGAGGCTCCCGGGCTGATCAGTTTTCAAGCTCAAGACAAGGTCCGCGTCAGTGGAACGCGACGGTGGCGTTCTTGCCATCCTTGACTTCGATTTCACGGTAGGAGCCCGCGCTCTCACCCGGGCCGATCAGTTCGACACCCGTTGCGCCCTCGTAGTCGATTTCGCCGCCATTGGCGAGGATCTCAAGCGCTTTACCCAACTCACCCGGGTTGATTTTCTCACCCGGTGCATTGGCAACCTCGAGAATTTTCGCTCCGTATTCGGCTGGATCCATGGATCCCGCGGCCTGCATGGCCAGCAGGAACAGCGCTGCCGCATCGTAAGATTCGGGCGAGTAGGCAGATGTGCCGTCAAACCCGGCTTCGGCCGCCATTTTCGCGTAGACTTCGGCACCTTCGCTGTCCGAACCGGCAATCTGGCCGAACGAGCCATCAAGATCGGAGCCGACATTGGCGGGCAGGGAATCCCCAATCATGCCGCCTGGCAGACCAAAGGTATCAAATGCACCGGTGTCCAACGCGCCTTGAATGATCCCGAGGCCGCCCTGATCCAGATAGCCCGCAACCACCAGAATATCGCCACCAGCGGACGCAAGGGCCGCAACCTCGGCGGAATAGTCGCCTTTGCCATCTTCATGGGCGGTCACGATGGTCACTTCGCCACCCACGGCCTCGAAGGAGGACTGGATCGCGTCAGCAAGGCCCTTGCCGTAGTCGTTGTTGGTGTAGGTCAGGGCAATGGAATCGATGTCCCGGTTCTGCAGGATCTCGGCCATCACCTGACCTTCGCGCGCGTCAGAAGGAGCGGTCCGGAAGAACAGGCCGTTGTCCTCCATGGTCGACAGGCCCGGAGATGTTGCGGAGGGCGAGATCATGACCATGCCGTTCGGAATCGCCACGTTCTGAAGGATCGCGCCGGTCACCCCCGAGCAATCACCACCGATGATGCCGCTGGCGCCATCGGCCAGCAGTTTCTCGCCATTGGCGGTGGAGAGGCCATTGTCGATACATCCCGTATCGGCGCGCAGCGGTGTTACTTTGGCCGCATCCAGAAGCTTGCCGGACTCGGTGACCTCTGCCATGGCCAGTTCAGCGCCGGCGCCCATTGCAGGGGCCAGAGATTCAATCGGGCCCGTGAAACCGAGAAGAATTCCCAGTTTGACTTCCTTCGCATGCCCCCCCGCAAATGCGGAACCAGCAGTCAATGCAACGACTGCGGTCGCGGTCAGCAGTTTTTTCATTTTAAAACTCCCATGTTGGAACAATCCTGTTCAACAGGAACCCTATGCAAGCCCCGCCGGAAAGGAAAGAGTGTTCAGCACCGCGTCTTCGCAGATGAGTGAAAGCTGCCAACACCCTCAGCACAATAGGAGAAATTCCCGGCCTCCGCTGTCAGCCACGCTCAGGGCGTCCGGAATCAGCTGCGCAAACCACAGCGTTTCTGAGTGCCGCATGGCCCAGAACGGCCGGTCACGGGATGTGCCGCACGCCTTTGCTGCCGCGCTCGCGATAGGGGGTGGTGTCATAATGGGCGCGGTAGCATTTGGAAAAATGCGACGGGGATGCAAACCCGCAGGCCAGCGCCACATTGATCACGCTCATATCGGTCTGCATGAGCAGGTTGCGCGCCTTCTGAAGACGCAGCTCCATGTAATAACGTTTCGGGCTGCGATTGAGATAGCGACGGAACAGCCGCTCCAGCTGGCGGGTCGACATGCCCACATCTTCAGCCAGTATCGACGGGCTGATGGGTTCCTCGATATTGTTTTCCATCATCTGAATCACCATCGACAATTTTGGATGGCGCACACCGATGCGGGTCGGAATGGACAGGCGCTGGGTATCCTGATCCGTGCGGATCGAAGAATAAATCAGCTGATCCGCAACCATATTTGCCAGCTCTTCGCCATGGTCCTCCGCGACAATCTTCAGCATCAGGTCGATCGAGGAGGTCCCGCCAGCGGTCGACATCCGGTTGCCGTCGATCACGAAAACCGATTTGGTCAGATCCACATCCTCAAACTCTTCGGAAAAGCTGTCGGAATTTTCCCAATGGATCGTGGCCCGCTTGCCGTCCAGCAGACCGGCCTTGGCCAGCGAGTAGGAGGCCGTGCACAATCCGGCAATCGTCAGACCTTTGCGCGCCTCACGCCGCAGCCAGGACAGGACCCTCTTTGTGGTGGCCTTTTGCACTTCGATCCCGCCGCACAGCATGATGGTATCATCGCGCGGCAGTTCCTCGAGGTCGGCGTCCACGTGAAAAACCGTTCCGGCAGAACAGGTAACCGTGTCACCGCCTTCGCCCAGCAGCTTCCAGGAATACAGATCGCGACCTGCCATCCGGTTGGCGATGCGCAGGGATTCCATTGCCGCGGAAAAGCACAGCAGCGTAAACTGATCCAACAGGACAAACGTAAACCGGCGGTGTTTACCACCTGAAATCAGTTCAGGACGAGCCTCTGGTTTGGTTTGCATGGCCGGGTCCTTACAAAACGGGTCTGGGTAGACGGTGCCGGAAGTTTCGGGCGACGCAGGGTCGCGAATTCAAAAACCCTGCTCACAGCTTTGCACCCGGGTCAAGACATCGAAATTCTAAACTGGTCACTGTTGGCGCTCTTCTATATACGCTTACTTTCGTAAAACCGGGTTTCAAAGTCATTTTCGGAGTGAAAGCCATGAGCAATTGGCAAAAAACGAACTGGCGGAACAAGCCGCGGGTCCAGATGCCGGAGTATACGGATCAGGACGCGCTGCAGTCCGTCGAAGCGCAATTGTCCAAATACCCGCCGCTGGTTTTCGCGGGCGAAGCGCGACGTCTGAAGGCCCAGCTGGGGGCCGCCGGTCGTGGTGAGGCCTTCCTGCTGCAGGGCGGGGACTGCGCCGAGAGCTTTGAACAATTCAGCGCCGATGCGATCCGCGACACCTTCAAGGTGATGTTGCAGATGGCCATGGTGCTGACCTATGGCGCCAAAGTGCCGGTGGTCAAAGTGGGCCGAATGGCTGGCCAGTTTGCCAAGCCGCGCTCGGCTCCGACCGAAACCGTCAACGGGGTCGAACTGCCGAGCTATCGCGGTGACATCATCAACGAGCTGGCCTTCACGCCGGCGTCCCGTATCCCCGACCCGAAAAAGATGCTGCAGGCCTATACGCAGGCGGCCGCGACGCTGAACCTGATCCGGGCCTTTTCGACCGGCGGCTATGCTGATGTTCACCAGGTTCACGCCTGGACGCTGGGGTTCACCGAGGGCGAAAAGGCCGAAACATATCGTGAGATGGCCAATCGCATCACCGATACGCTCGATTTCATGAAGGCGGCGGGTGTCACCACTGAAACAGCCCATACATTGCAATCGGTCGAATTCTACACCAGCCACGAAGGGCTGCTGCTGGAATATGAAGAAGCGCTGACACGGCTTGATTCGACCTCCGGGAAATGGCTGGCGGGGTCCGGCCACATGATCTGGATCGGCGACCGTACGCGCCAGCCCGATGGCGCACATGTGGAATTCTGCAGCGGTGTCCTGAACCCCATCGGCCTCAAATGCGGCCCGACGACCACCGCTGAGGATCTGAAAATTCTGATGCAAAAGCTGAACCCTGCCAATGAAGAAGGCAAATTGACGCTGATTGCACGTTTTGGCGCCGGAAAAGCAGGCGAGCATCTGCCACGTCTGGTCAAGGCCGTGAAAGAAGAAGGGGCAAATGTGACCTGGGTCTGCGACCCGATGCACGGGAACACGATCAAATCGGCGACCGGATACAAGACCCGGCCCTTTGATTCCGTCCTGCGCGAGGTCCGTGACTTCTTCGGGGTTCATCAGGCCGAAGGGACGATTCCGGGCGGGGTGCATTTTGAAATGACCGGCCAGGATGTGACCGAATGCACCGGTGGCGTGCGCGATGTCACCGAAGAGGACCTGAGCGATCGCTATCACACCGCTTGTGATCCGCGCCTGAACGCCAGCCAATCGCTGGAACTGGCGTTTCTTGTTGCAGAAGAAGTCTCCAGACTGCGCACGCGCGACGACAACCGCGCCGCGATCTGACCCCCCATTTCCAACTGACAAGAAGAACGGCCCGTTTTTACGGGCCGTTTTTTTGGGAGTCCGGCGCGGATGGTGCATACTAAAAAGAACGCCCGGGGCGTTCTGCGCCCGGGCGTCAATGCTTCAACGTCTATGTCCAGTAGGTTGAAACTTAATAGTATTCGACGAGACTTCGAATATAATTTTAACGATTAGTCCCGAGAAACGACCAAACGCAGGTGCGACGCCGCCTTGCGCGATGTACCACCGCGCGGCGGGCGCGAGACCAGCTTTTCCGCATCCGTTGTCGCCACGGTTTCAAGCGATACCGGCGATTTCTTGTCGGTTTCTCTCCGCGACATGGCAGCCGCAGGCGGGCGCACAGAGGTCAATGCATCGTTGTTCTCACGGCGCGCACGATCCAGAAGCGACCGCGCTTCCTCCATCAAGCTGCCGGATTTGCGTTCAAAGGCCGGGCGGGATTCCGCGAAACCTTCGGTCGGCGCAGGCGTTTTGGCAGACAGATCGCGGCGCGGCAGGTTTTGCAGGCTCGGCTCCAGACCACGCCGGGGCGTTTTGGCATCCGTCTTCTGCGCCGCAGCCGGGGCTTTTCCAACCTGACGCATATCGCATTTTTCCACGGTAAACCGCTGCGACACCCGGCTGGCGCCACCGTCGTAAACCAGAACGCCCAGCGCCCGGCTGACATCGCCCAGATCGCTGCGCAGGGGCAGCAGGATCATCCGGGCGGAACGGCTACCACGCAACCGGGAGGCTTCTGTCTTCAGGTCGAACTCGAGGATGGACGGGTCAGCGAACATATGTTCCAGCGATGCGCTGACATTCTTGCGGGCATCGGCGGTGAAGAACGCCGTCAAGGGCATCCCACGCACTTCCATACCGGCGAGCTCGTTTACCTTCTGGCCGGCGAGGCGGAATCGGGCGATCCCTGGCGCAACGCGCTCCAGAATGAAGGTCTGGCTGAGAATGTTCTCGAGGCCCCGCGGATCAACCTGAGACCGGCTCGGGATCTCATCACCCTGACGCAGCGCAGACCAATAGGCCTCAGCCTGACGCAACGGTGACAAATTTGAACGGCTGCGAAAGCGATCCATTGCTACCACCTTGTCCTGTTCAGTCTTTGTGTCGGTGCCGTCTTGACCGCGAAACATCATTTCTCTCGTCCTCTGCTGCATCCGGTTTCAGCATCGAAACTTGGCAAGATATTCATGTCCAAGTGTTAACGCCGATGAAGTTACCGTGGAGTTAACATGACACAATCTTACTCAAGTTTGGACCAATAGTTTAAGCGATGGTTAACACTATCGTATAGTCGCCGCCTGCGTTCACGCCTGTTCCGGTGCCGCCGACCATTGACCCGGCCGGGTCGAGCTGTATGCAGGAGGCAGGAGGGTCAGACATGACATTGAACTCAATGACGGGCTTTGCTTCGGGGCAGGGCGCACAGGACGGAGTCACCTGGACCTGGGACATTCGGTCTGTTAATGCCAAGGGGTTCGACCTTCGGACAAGAGTGCCAGAATGGCTGGAAGGTCTTGAAAAAGAAATAAAGTCCAGATCCTCCAAACAGCTTGTACGGGGCAATGTCTCGGTCACCCTGCGCCTGGTGCGCGCAGAGGACGGCAAGGCGCAGATGCAGCTGAACCCGGCGACCCTGAAGGTGGCTCTGAGCTTGATCGCGGAGACCCAGGCGGAAGCGGATCGGCTTGGTCTGGCGCTGTCGCCGGTGCGCGCAACCGATATCCTGGCGATGCGGGGCGTGCTGGATATGAGCACGCCAAATCAGGACAATGGCCCCCTGTTGAAGACACTTCTATCCGAATTCGACTCACTTCTGACCGATTTTGTTAACATGCGGCGGGTAGAAGGGGCGGCTCTTGCGGCGGTGATGATCGCCCAGCTTGATCAGATTTCGGCCCTGTGTGACACCGCCGCCCAGCGCGCCGCCGCGCGCCGTCCATTGATCGAACAGAACCTGAAGACGAACCTCGCGCGGATCCTGCAAAACAGCGACGGGGCCGATTCAGACCGGATTGCGCAGGAACTGGCCATAATTTCCGTTAAAACGGATGTGACCGAGGAACTCGACCGGCTGAACGCCCATGTGGAGGCGGCCCGTGCTTTGATCGGTCAGGGGGGCGCCATCGGGCGCAAGCTTGAATTTCTGATGCAGGAATTCAACCGCGAGGCCAACACTCTGTGTTCAAAAGCACAGAACGCGGCCTTGACCGAAGTCGGTTTGGAACTCAAAACCGTGATCGACCAGATGCGCGAGCAGGTCCAGAATATCGAATAAGGAGCGGTACCCTTCATGGCACAAACACCAGCGCATCGGCGTGGTCTTCTCATTATACTGTCGTCGCCGTCTGGCGCGGGCAAGTCAACGCTGGCCAAACGGCTGCGCGCCTGGGATGAAGACATCAGCTTTTCCGTCTCTGCCACGACCCGGAAACCGCGCCCCGGCGAAGTCGACGGGCAGGACTACAACTTTGTCACCGTCGACTCGTTCAAGCATGACGTGGCCCATGGCGAGATGCTGGAACATGCGCATGTGTTCGGAAACTTCTATGGCTCGCCCAAAGCTCCGGTTCAGGAGGCGATCAATGCCGGGCGGGATGTTCTGTTCGACATCGACTGGCAAGGGGCGCAGCAGATTACCAATTCCGATCTTGGCAAACACACCCTGTCGATCTTCCTGCTGCCGCCATCCATCACCGAATTGCGCCGCAGGCTGGAAAGCCGCGGACAGGACGATCCCGAGACCATCCAGCGCCGCATGCAAAAGAGCTGGGACGAGATCTCGCACTGGGGGTCCTATGATCATGTGCTGATCAATGAGGATCTCGACGAGACAGAAGACAACCTGCGCACGATCATCAAGGCCACGCGCCTCAGACGCATTCAGCAACCGACGCTGATCGAGCACGCGCGACATCTGCAACAGGAGTTCGATGAGCTGACATGACCCTCTATGCACTTGGCAATCACCGCCCCGACATTCACCCGGATACATGGGTGGCGCCGGATGCCAACCTGATCGGTCAGGTTGTCCTGGAGGAGGGGGCCTCGGTCTGGTTTGGCGTCACCATCCGGGCCGACCACGAGGAAATCCGCATTGGCCGTGGCTCGAACGTGCAGGAAAACGTCGTCATGCACATCGACGCTGGCTATCCGCTGTCAATCGCAGAGAATTGCACTATCGGACACAAGGTCATGCTGCACGGGTGCACGATCGGAGAGAACACTCTGATCGGCATGGGGGCCACCGTCCTGAACGGGGCGACCATCGGCAAGAACTGCCTGATCGGGGCGGGTGCCCTGATCACCGAGAACAAAGACATTCCTGACAATTCGCTCGTCATGGGGGCCCCCGGAAAAGTGGTCCGCAGCGTCGACGCGGAACTGGTCGCCAAGCTGGCGGCCAGTGCATTGCACTATCAGGACAATATGCGCCGCTTCAAAGCGGAGCTGAAGGAGATCTGAACGTGAAGAATTCCCGCCCATCCGTCATGCGCCCTCATGGTTTGCCCGAGAGCGCAAGCCATCCGGTTGTGACCCCGCTCAGCCCGTCCGTGGTCTATGCGTCGGAAACGCCGGACGCGCTGGATGATCAATACGAAGGCCGCGTGCACGGCTACACCTATTCCCGCGAAGGCCATCCGAATGCCGATGTCGTTGCCCGGCGGCTGGATGACATGGAGGGGGCGACCGGGGGGGTCGTCACCGGATCCGGCATGGCCGCCGTGTCGGCCGTCCTGCTGGGGCTGCTGTCGGCCGGCGATCACGTCATTGGGGGCGATCAGCTCTATGGTCGCTCGCTGCGGCTGATGAAAGAGGACCTGCCGCGTCTGGGCATCGCCACGACATTGGCCAACCCCGCCGATGTGGCCGCAGTGCGCGCCTCAATCCGCCCGGAAACAAAGCTGATCCTGGTCGAAGCCGTGTCCAACCCGACATTGGCCATCGCGGATATTGCCGGGCTTGCGGCGCTCTGCAAGGCGCAGGGCATCCTGCTGGCCGTCGACAACACCTTCACCACGCCGCGCGCCTTCCGCCCGTTCGACCATGGCGCCGATATCGTGATCCACTCGGTGACCAAGCTGCTGGCGGGTCATTCCGATGTCATGCTGGGCTATGTGGTGGCCAGGGACGCCGCCCTGAATGACCGGATGCGCATCTTCGCGGTGACCACCGGCATGACGGCCAGCCCCTTTGACTGCTGGCTGGCGGAACGGGGGATGCTGTCGTTTGACCTCCGGTTCGACCGCGCCGAGGCCACCGCCGCGCGTCTGGCGGATCATCTGGCCGGGCTGCCCGGTGTCAAGCGGGTGATCTATCCCACCCGCACAGATCACCCGGATCACGCCCGCGCGGTTGATCTGCTGAAGGGCAGGGGCTGCAATATGGTCAGCTTTGAACTGGAGGGCGGGCGCGAGGTGGCCAATGCCTTTACCCGCGGCGCCGAAGGTCTGTCCTTTGCGCCGACGCTGGGCGACGTCGGGACCACGCTGTCGCATCCGGCGTCCTCGTCGCACCGCGCCCTGAGCGAAACGGAGCGGGCCGGTCTGGGTCTGACCGAAGGGTTCTTCCGCGTCTCTGTCGGCCTCGAGGACCCGGACACGCTCTGCGGTATCTTCGAGCAGGCGGTTCGCGCTGCCATGTCATAGTTACATTGGCGGGCTACAGAGGTCGCCACGATGAAAAAGCCGGGGCAAGAGGGACGGGACAACAGGCATGACGCAGGCGTTGATCGAAGGGGTATTGGCGGCGATTCCGCTCCCCTCTGTTCTGGTGGATCAGACCGAACGGTTCATTGCGGCCAATACCGAGGGGGCGACGCTCCTCGGGCCGCAGATCATCGGGCGGCACTATGCCACCATCCTGCGTCAGCCCAGCGTCACCACCGCGATCGAGACCTGCCTGCTCGATCGTCAGCCCCGCACGACGCGGCATCTCTCCAATGACGGCGCGCAGGACACCACATTCGAAGTGACCCTGCGCTATGTGCCCGGCGTTGGTGCGGTCAATGGTGGCGCGGTTCTGCTCTGTTTCTCCGATATCACCGACCGCGAACAGGCCAGTCAGATGCGGCGCGACTTTGTCGCCAATGTCAGCCACGAGCTGCGGACCCCGTTGACCGCGCTGATGGGTTTCATCGAGACCCTGCGCGGTGCGGCGCGCAATGACGCCGACGCCCGTGACCGGTTTCTCACCATCATGGAGGGCGAGGCCAGCCGGATGAACCGGTTGGTCGGGGATCTGCTGTCTCTGAACCGTGTCGAAAGCGAAGAGCGCGTCCGCCCCAAAGACCGGATCAATCTTGTCGACCAGCTGCAATCCACCATCAAGTCACTGGAACCTCTGGCCAAGGCAGGAGGTACGCGATTGCGGCTGCAGGCGCCCTCAATCCCGGTGGAAATTCCCGCCGACCCCGATCAGATCCAGCAGGTCTTTACCAATCTGATCGAAAACGCGTTGAAATATGGCGGCAAGGAGGTCGCCGTGGTCCTGACCGTGCTGGATCGCGACCCGGCCCTGCGCTGTCCGGCCGTGCGCATCCAGGTGATCGACGACGGCCCGGGCATCGACCCGGTCCATTTGCCACGCCTGACCGAACGGTTCTATCGCGCGGACAACCATCGCTCGCGCGAGTTGGGCGGGACGGGGCTGGGTCTGGCGATTGTGAAACACATCATCAACCGCCACCGCGGGCGTTTGCGCGTCGAAAGCGACCTGGGGCAGGGCGCCACCTTTACCGTGATCCTGCCGCAGTAGATCGGCGCCTCTGCTCCGCCTGCGGATGGATATGCCTGTGGGATGCGGCCCCCGGCAGAGACTCACCCTGTTACACGCGGTTAAGGATTTCACGCCGACACCCGGCCTGTTGCCACCGTTTCCCATCCTCCCGGACCCCCAACCAATAAACGAGCGCAACTATTTCGGTTTTTTCTCACTCAAAGGGGGCGGTCGTCATATTACTGTTACACAACTGTCACAAAAGCCATACCTGCGCCTTCTACGACGGGCACAAGATCATCTTGGGGGTGATCGTAAACTTCTTAAACTCATGGAGACGTATATGTCCTTTGTGAAACTGACCGCATCCACCCTGGCCATCGCAGCTGTTTCTGCCACAGCAGCGGTCGCCCGTGACCAAGTGCAGGTCGCTGGTTCCTCCACCGTTCTTCCCTACGCTTCCATCGTGGCCGAAGCCTTTGGCGAGAACTTCGACTTCCCGACTCCTGTTGTTGAATCCGGCGGCTCCTCCGCTGGCCTGAAGCGTTTCTGTGAAGGTGTTGGCGAAAACACCATCGACATCGCAAACGCCTCCCGCGCGATCCGCGAAAAAGAGATCAAGGCCTGTGCCGACGCCGGCGTGACCGACATCATCGAAGTGCGCATCGGCTATGACGGCATCGTGTTTGCCTCTGACATCAACGGCAACTCCTTTGAGTTCACGCCGGTTCAGTGGTACAAGGCGATCTCCAAGCAGGTTGTTGTTGACGGCGAGCTGGTCGACAACCCCTACACAATGTGGAACGAGGTTGACGCAGCCCTGCCGGCGCAGGAAATCCAAGCCTATGTTCCCGGCACCAAGCACGGCACACGCGAAGTCTTCGAAGACAAGGTGATCCTCGCAGGCTGCGAAGAGACCGGCGATTTCGAAGCGTATAAAGCCGCCAATGGCGACGACAAGAAAGCGGCCGAGAAAGCCTGTATCGCGCTGCGCACAGATGGCCGTTCGGTGGACATCGACGGCGACTACACCGAGACCCTGGCGCGCATCGAATCCAACAAGGATGGCATCGGCGTCTTTGGTCTGGCGTTCTACGAGAACAACACCGACAAGCTGCAGGTTGCAACCATGTCCGGCGTCACACCTTCGACCGAGTCGATCTCGACCGGCGAATACCCTGTGTCCCGCCCGCTGTTCTTCTACGTGAAGAAAGCCCATATCGGCGTGATCCCCGGCGTGAAAGAATTTGCTGAGTTCTTCGTCTCCGACGAAGTTGCAGGCCCCGATGGCCCGCTGGCCGAATACGGCCTCGTTGCTGACCCGGAACTGGCAAAGACTCAGGAATCTGTTGCAGCTGAATCCACCATGGGCGGCAACTCCTAAGAGCCCCGCGCAGGTTTTTTGGCCGGGGCAGTTCGCTGCCCCGGCCTTTCGTTTCGAATTGAATTCACACCGTCGGATCCCCCTTTCGGACCCTCTTTCGAATCCCGCAGTTCGAATCCCCCAGTCGTCGCCTACTTAGACCCCTACTTCGCATCGTCGAACGGAGCTCTTGATGCCCACCATTTGGCTTGTTCTCGTCCTGATCGCACTGTCGGTCGCCGGGTTCTTTCTCGGACGCAACCGCGCGCTGGTTTCCGCGAACGGAAACCCGAAGGACCTCCATTCACTGCCCTCCTACTATGGGCACAATGTCGCGCTGTCGGCTCTGGTGCCCGCGCTTGGCATCCTGGCCGTCTGGTTGCTGCTGCAGCCGATGCTGATCGATACGCGCGTGTCGCAGATGATCCCGCAGGACGCCGTGCCCGAAGGCACCACGCTGGGCCTGGTCATGAGCGATGTGCGCCGCGTCGCCGAGGGGCTGGATATAGCTGTCGCTCAGGGCGCGATGACACCGGAACAAGCGCGTAACGTGCGGACCGAGTTTTCCGATGTGCGCGGCCGTCTTGGCGAAGTGGGCGTCGCCCTGGGGGCAGATGTCCGCCCCGAGGTCATGCGCGCGGCCCAGACCTACCGCTCCATGTCGAACACCGGCACGACCCTCATGACCATCGTCGTGGCACTGGTCGCCATCGGCGGCTTTGCATGGTCCTACGGGCGCACGCACAAGGATTTTCGCGCCCGCAACGTGGTGGAACAGGGCATCATGGCGCTGTTGATCATCGCCGCGTCACTGGCCATTCTGACGACCATCGGCATTGTGCTGTCGATGCTGTTCGAGACCCGCAATTTCTTCACCCTGCATCCCTGGACCGACTTCTTTTTTGGCGGAACCTGGGCGCCGAATTTCCGCGGCGACTCGGAGCTGTCGATCCTGCCGCTGCTTTGGGGGACGTTCTACGTCTCGCTCATCGCGCTTCTGGTGGCTGTGCCGCTGGGGTTGTTCGCTGCGATCTACCTGAGCGAATACGCCAGCTCCGCGACCCGGTCCTTTGCCAAGCCGCTGCTGGAAATTCTCGCGGGGATTCCGACCATCGTCTATGGTCTCTTTGCGCTGCTGACGGTCGGGCCTGCGCTGGTCCGGTTCTTCGGTCGGGGCGAAGACGGTATCCTTGGGGTGGAGTGGATGACCGGCGCGACCTCGGTTCTGACCGCGGGGCTGGTGATGGGGATCATGCTCATTCCGTTTGTCTCTTCGCTGTCGGATGACATCATCAATGCGGTGCCCCAGGCGATGCGGGACGGCTCTCTCGGGCTCGGGGCGACCAAATCCGAAACCGTGCGTCAGGTGGTGATCCCGGCGGCGCTGCCGGGCATCGTCGGTGCCGTTCTACTGGCGGCCTCGCGGGCCATCGGCGAAACCATGATCGTGGTGATGGGCGCCGGCGCGATTGCCAAATTCTCGGGCAATCCGCTGGAGGCCATGACGACGATCACCACCCGTATTGTCAGCCAGCTGACGGGCGACACGGATTTTGCCAGCCCCGAAACGCTGGTGGCCTTCGCCCTCGGGCTGACCCTCTTTGTGCTCACTCTGGGCCTCAACGTTCTCGCGCTTTATATCGTGCGCAAATACCGGGAGCAGTACGACTGATGACTGACCTCAGCCAAACGCCCGCATCCGGCGAGACGCCGATGCCCCAGAAACGCGGCCAGTCGCTGCTGGAACCCAGTGATCGCACGAAGCGCCGCAATGCTGCTGAAACCCGGTTCAAAGCCTATGGGATCGGCGCCATCGCCATCGGTCTGCTGATGCTGCTGGTGCTGGTCACCACGATCTTCAGCAAGGGCCTTGGCGCCTTTCAGCAGAGTTTTGTGACGCTTCAGGTCGAACTGCTCGAGAGCAAGCTCGACAAGAACGGCAATCGCGATATCGACGACATCAAGAAGGTGACCACCTTCGGCTACGCCCCGATCATTCGCGGCGCGATCGAGGCAAAAGTCACCGAACTGGGGATCGACACGCCGCTCAAGGCCAAGGACATGGCCGGTATCCTGTCCAAGGACGCCGCCGCGACCCTGCGCGAATATGTGGTGACAAACCCCGGACAGATCGGGGAAACGGTCGAGTTCCGATTTTTGGCGCAGAGCCGCGTCGATGGCTACCTGAAAGGGCGGGTCAGCCGCGACAGCATTGGCAACGACAAGAACATCTCTGCCGGGCAACTCGATCTGGTGGATGCGCTGGTCGCGGCAGGTGTGGTGGAGAAGACCTTCAACCTCGCGTTCATTCTGGGATCGGATGCGTCTGACGCCCGTCCCGAAGCCGCCGGCATGGGGGTCTCGATGCTGGGATCCCTGTTCATGATGCTGGTGGTTTTGGCACTGGCGCTGCCCATCGGCGTCGCGGCCTCGATCTACCTTGAGGAGTTCGCACCGCAGAACTGGCTGACCGACATTATCGAGGTCAATATCTCCAACCTCGCGGCGGTGCCATCCATCGTCTTCGGTATTCTCGGGCTGGCGGTTTTCATCAACTACATGCATTTGCCGTCCTCGGCGCCGCTGGTGGGCGGTCTGGTGCTGACCCTGATGACCCTGCCGACGATCATCATCTCGACCCGCGCCTCGCTGAAGGCCGTGCCGCCCTCGATCCGCGACGCCGCCCTGGGTGTGGGCGCCTCCAAGATGCAGTCCGTCTTTCACCATGTGCTGCCGCTCGCGGCGCCGGGCATCCTGACCGGCACCATCATCGGCCTGGCGCAGGCGCTGGGAGAAACCGCACCGCTCCTGTTGATCGGCATGGTGGGTTTCATCGCGTCAAACGCGCCGGACAGCATCGCGTCGGGCCTGTTGTCGCCGAACTCTGCAATGCCCGCTCAGATCTACGAATGGGCCAAACGCGCCGACCCGGCATTCTACGAGCGGGCCTGGGGCGGTATCATCATCCTGTTGGTCTTCTTGATCACCATGAACACCTTGGCCGTGATCTTGCGCCGCCGCTTTGAACGCCGCTGGTAAGGGGGATATTTACAATGAACGATATGACAGTAGTGGATAACACCGTGGAAACCCAACGTACCAAGATCGCCGCTCAGAACGTCAACGTCTACTATGGCGAAAGCCACGCGATCAAAGACGTCAACGTTGAAATCGAGGACAAGACCGTCACCGCCTTTATCGGTCCGTCGGGCTGCGGTAAATCGACCTTCCTGCGCTGCCTGAACCGGATGAACGACACCATCGACATCTGCCGGGTGACCGGCGATATCCTGCTCGAAGGCGAGGACATCTACGACAAACGCGTCGATCCGGTGCAGCTGCGCGCGCAGGTGGGCATGGTGTTCCAGAAACCGAACCCCTTTCCGAAATCGATCTACGACAATGTCGCCTATGGTCCCCGCATTCACGGTCTGGCCCGCAACAAGGCCGAGCTGGACGAGATCGTGGAGAAATCCCTGCGCCGCGGGGCGATCTGGGACGAGGTCAAGGACCGTCTGCAGTCGCCCGGCACCGGTCTGTCCGGTGGTCAGCAACAGCGTCTGTGCATTGCCCGCGCCGTGGCAACCGAACCCGAAGTCCTGCTGATGGATGAACCCTGTTCCGCGCTGGACCCGATCGCCACCGCCCAGGTCGAAGAGCTGATCGACGAGCTGCGCGAAAACTACTCGGTGGTGATCGTCACCCACTCGATGCAACAGGCCGCGCGTGTCAGCCAGAAAACCGCGTTTTTCCACCTCGGCAACCTGGTTGAATTCGGCCCCACCGGCCAGATCTTCACCAACCCCGAAGATCCGCGCACCGAAAGCTACATCACCGGCCGTATCGGCTAAGGCAGAGAGACAGTCTCATGGAAGAGCAACATATCGCATCCGCGTTCGACCGGGATCTGGAAGCAATTCAGGCCCGGATCATGAAAATGGGCGGGCTTGTCGAGGCCGCCATCATGGAAGCTGCCCGTGCCCTCGAAACCCGTGACGAGGAACTGGCCGCAAAGGTCGTGAAGGACGACGCCGCAATCGACGGGCTGGAAGAACTGATCAACGAAGACGCCGCGCGGGTGATCGCGATCCGGGCGCCTGCCGCCGTTGATCTGCGCGTTGTCCTCAGCGTCATGAAGATCTCGGCCAATCTGGAACGTATCGGGGACTATGCCAAGAACATGGCAAAGCGCACCGGCGTTCTGGTTCAGGGTCCGGCGGTTGCCGACAGCGCCGCCGCGCTGCGTCGCATGGCGCGCGAAGTCGAACTGATGCTGAAAGACGCATTGGACAGCTATATCCAGCGCGATGCCGAGCTGGCCCGCGACGTCATCGACCGGGACCGCAATGTCGATCAGATGTACAACGCCCTGTTCCGCGAATTCCTCACGCATATGATGGAAGATCCGCGCAACATCACCTCCTGCATGCACCTGCATTTCATCGCCAAGAATGTCGAACGCATGGGGGACCACGTCACAGCGATGGCAGAGCAGGTGATCTATCTCGTGACCGGCAACAAGCCTGATGAGGAACGCACAAAGGCGGATACCACTTCGGTTTCGGCCCAGGAGGTTTAGCCATGGCAGTCGATCAGCCAACTGTTCTGGTCGTCGAGGACGAACTGGCCCAGCGTGAGGTTCTGGCCTATAATCTCGAAGCCGACGGCTTCCGGGTGATCAGGGCGGAAAACGGGGAAGAGGCGCTGCTTCTTGTGGACGAGGACATGCCCGACATCATCGTGTTGGACTGGATGATGCCCAACCTCACGGGCATTGAGGTCTGCCGCCGCCTGAAGACGCGATCCGAGACCCGCGCCATTCCGATCATCATGCTGTCCGCCCGCTCCGAAGAAGTCGACAAGGTCCGCGGTCTGGAAACCGGCGCCGATGACTATGTGGTCAAACCCTATTCGGTGATTGAACTGATGGCGCGGGTGCGCACCCAACTGCGGCGCGTGCGGCCGGCAACGGTGGGCATGCGGCTGGAGTTCGACGATATCGTTCTGGACGCCGAAACCCACAAGGTCAGCCGCTCCGAACACCCTTTGAAACTGGGGCCGACCGAATTCCGTCTCTTGTCGACCTTCATGGAAAAACCCGGTCGGGTCTGGAGCCGGGAGCAGCTTCTGGATCGGGTCTGGGGGCGCGACATCTATGTCGACACGCGGACTGTGGACGTCCATATCGGCCGTCTTCGCAAGGCCTTGACCCAGAATGGCGGCGAGGATCCGGTGCGCACCGTACGCGGCGCGGGCTACGCCCTCGGCTAGTCCGGATATCACATCGCGACAGATCAAAACGGCTCCGGCATGTCGGGGCCGTTTGCCGTTTGCGGGGCAGGTGCCGTCAGCGGGGCAGGGGATCTTCGGGCTGAGCTTGGCCTTCCAGCCAGTCCCTAAACCGCAGCAGGCTGGAATTGCGTGCTTTGGCGCGCGGCCACACAAGGTAGTAGGCGCCGTCAATCGCTTCGTCTGAAGGATAGAGCGCGACCAGACGTCCGGTCGCGAGATCCTGTTCGACCAGATAGTCCGGCATCAGGGCCACCCCTAACCCATGCAGCGCGGCTTGATTGATTGTTGAGAATTGATCATAGGTGCTGCCCGCAATTTGACCCGCGACGGGAACCGCATTTCGGGTGAACCAATGGGCCCATGCCTCGGGTCTGGTCTGGATATGCAAGAGGGGCATCTGCAGCAGATCCGCCGGGGTGCTGATTGAATAGCGGTTCTGCAGATCCGGAGCGCAAACCGGCAGCAGATATTCATGCTTCAGCAGCAAAGCCTCGGTTCCGGGCCAGTCCGCACGGCCAAAATGTATCGCGGCATCAAAGCTCTCTCTGGCGAAGTTAAATGGCACCAACCGGGTCGACATATTGATCGTGACATCCGGATTGCGGCGTGAGAACTCCGGCAGCCGTGGCATCAGCCAGCGCATCCCGAAAGCCGGCAGGATCGCGAGGCTCAGACTGCCGGCCAGAGGCTGCGCCTGCAACTGCAGCGTCGCCTGTACGATCCGGTCCAGCGACTGTCGGATTTCCTCCGCATAGGCCGAGGCCTCCGGAGACAGGACCAGTTTCTTGCCGTCACGGACCACCAGCTCCAGTCCCAATTGACGTTCCAAGGCTTGCAGTTGACGGCTGACCGCGCCCTGAGTGAGCGCCAGTTCCGTCGCTGCAGCAGAGGCACTGCCGAGGCGGTCCAACGCCTCCAGCGCACGCAGCGAGGCTATCGATGGCAGAAATCGGCGCGGTACAGTCATCTATGATCTTTTGTCATATATCGTTGCGAAAGTCTCGCTGTTTTTCCGGACCGCTCGGCATTAATGTTCCGGCAAGTTTTTCTGAGGAGCTCCCCTGATGTCGGATCAAAAACCAACACTACGTGCCAAAGACGCGCCCGATCTGGGCCAGTTCAATTGGGAAGATCCATTCCGTCTGTCTGACCAATTGACCGAAGATGAGCGCATGATCGAGAGCTCTGCGCGGGCCTATGCGCAGGAAAAATTGCAAAGCCGCGTGACCGAGGCCTTTCAGACAGAACACACGGATCCGGAGATCTTTCGCGAAATGGGCGAAATGGGTCTGCTCGGCACCACCATCCCCGAGGAATACGGCGGGCTCGGCGGCGGGTATGTCTCCTACGGTCTGGTGGCGCGCGAAGTCGAGCGGGTCGACAGTGGCTATCGTTCGATGATGTCGGTGCAAAGTTCCCTGGTGATGTACCCGATCTACGCCT
The DNA here is from genome assembly GCA_001874255.1 of Alphaproteobacteria bacterium MedPE-SWcel. GTDB lineage: Bacteria > Pseudomonadota > Alphaproteobacteria > Rhodobacterales > Rhodobacteraceae > Epibacterium. Next base: position 1,556 of record MPDC01000022.1, on the reverse strand, counting down.
ATGGCAGCGAGCAGCAACGCCAGAAATACCTGCCAAAGCTGGCGTCCGGGGAATGGATCGGCTGTTTTGGCCTGACGGAACCCGACGCCGGATCGGACCCGGCTGGCATGAAGACCCGTGCGGTCAAGACCTCTGACGGGTACCGCCTGACCGGGTCAAAAATGTGGATCTCCAACGCACCGATCGCGGATGTCTTTGTCGTTTGGGCCAAGTCAGAAGCCCATGGCGGCAAGATCCGCGGGTTTGTCCTTGAAAAGGGAATGAAGGGCCTCTCCGCACCGAAGATCGACAAGAAGATGTCTCTGCGCGCGTCGATCACGGGCGAGATCGTGATGGATGCCGTCGATGTGGGCGAGGATGCTCTGCTGCCCAATGTCCAAGGATTGAAAGGTCCGTTTGGCTGCCTGAACCGTGCGCGCTATGGCATCAGCTGGGGCGTAATGGGGGCGGCCGAAGCATGTTGGCATGCGGCACGTCAATACGGACTGGACAGGCATCAGTTCGGACGCCCGTTGGCAAACACACAGCTGTATCAACTGAAGCTGGCCAATATGCAGACGGAGATCGCGCTGGGTTTGCAGGCCTCGTTGCGCGTAGGTCGGCTCATGGATGAGGCCAACGCGGCGCCAGAGATGATTTCAATCGTCAAGCGCAACAATTGTGGCAAGGCACTGGAGATCGCCCGCGTCGCCCGTGACATGCACGGCGGCAATGGTATCAGTCTCGAGTTCCAGGTCATTCGTCATATGGTGAACCTGGAAACGGTCAATACCTATGAGGGCACCCATGACGTGCATGCGCTTATTCTTGGGCGTGCTCAGACAGGTCTGCAGGCTTTCTTCTAAGTCTAAACGCACCTCATATATGCAAAATGGGGCTTGCACAAATGCAGGCCCCTTCATTTTGCGGGGATTGGCCACCTAACAGTCAAGGTTCCGTCGGTCTCGAGCTAGGCGAAACGCTCCGACGCATTAATCATGAGGTTAACTCTCCTCTCAGAAACAATGAATTTTCATGGAAATCGCATTAAATATTATGAATATTCGGCTCTTCGATTTGCAAGAAGCCACCATTAAAAGCTGAGCATTGTCCAGAGTGCCTATATTTTCGCAAATACAGAGGTCAGGCGATCGCCTGCGCATCAAACAGACAAGACTGCAAAGGAAGGACAGCTGGGACCCGTCCAGATCTGTCAGAAACAGTTAAAATACACCGGGATTTTTGCAAAAATCAGGAAGAGGGCGGCAATGGAGCAACCCAAAACCGCAAAGGCACATTGTCGGGCCTCAAGAAACGCCGCCTCCAAGCTTTTCAATGAGATAGACGAGTCTTCGCAATCCAATTCTCAAAAGCATTGTCGACCCAGAAGTCGCGTTTGATCTCCCAAAAGATCGTCGACCTGTGACGCTTCAGAACACGCGCCATCTCGGTGACAGGGTTCTTGGCGTGCCACCAGTCTTCGATCCTGCGGCGCTCATGACGTGAAAGTTGCGTGCAAACGGTGTGAGCGATACCTGAACTGCGACTCTTGTTGAACTCATAGTAGGGGCGTCATC
>MPDC01000021.1 GCA_001874255.1 Alphaproteobacteria bacterium MedPE-SWcel | reverse complement strand
AAGCTCAGGCGGCGTAAATGAGAACTTGGGGCGGCACGTGAAAGGGACAGGTCCACTAAGAGGTACTGCGAGATGTGGGTCAGTGACCCGTTTGCGCTACGATCCCTTCGGGCACCTTACAGTACTAAGAGGTACTGCAAGATGTGTGTGGTAGTACCACACAATCTTGGCAAGGGGGTCCGCTGCGCGCCCCCGTTGCATCCCCCTATGCGGATGGTCATGAGTTGGAATTGACCCATCGCAAGACCATGCAAACATATCGCCGTTTGATCTCTCCTCGGGGAGATGCCTCTCTCCCCAACACCCCATAGGTCAACCGTACGCCGATTGAATACCGCCAGCTTGATCGAAGCTGGACACGACCACGGGGCTATCGTTGCCCCTTGGATCCCTCTCGCAGGCCTTAGAGATATGCCTCTCCACCTGCACCGAACCACCTACAAATCCGGACGACAGATTGGTCAGCAATTTTAGAGTGTGTATTTCAGCACCACGTTTTCGATGAGGTCTTCGACAAAATCGATGACCTTGCTACGTGTAATCTTCACGCCAGAGGGGTGAGCGCTTGTGTTTCGCGTTCCAAGCTTTTGATCAAGGATCTTACGAACATCATTTGAGATGATACTGGCGCTACGGCAAAGCTCGATGAACTTACCCTCGGGGATATCACTGAAGTCATCACGCTGCGTTATTGCAGCCACCTTCACACGCCTGTCTGTGTTTTTCGCCAACACTGCGTTGAACTCGTTAAGCTTGTGTTTGAGGATGTAGTCGAATAGATGGTTTACCGTCAAAATCCACGCCATAACTATTGTAGCCCGGCTCGCACCTGCCTCAAAACAGTCCAGCGTCTCAGCAAGGAAGGCCTTCGCACTGCCATCGGGAAGCTTATACTCCAACGAGCGGAGTGTTGCGCTCGTCTGAATGATTGTCTTTTCCGCTCCGAGCTTTTTCGAAAGCATTTCGCGCATGTGACGCTGTAACTTATATCCATCGCCAGACTTGATGTATTTTTGAGGCTTGGTTTTCGTGCGCTTAGTACCTTCCGACAGGCGCACCGACGTTGCCTTGGGAGGCGTCAGATCGCAGTCTACAAAACACTGATCCACGTCCTTGGGCGCTGCTGCATCCTGTCCGAGTTCAACTGTTAGGAAATAGACGAATAGTTCGATTAGAGACGCTTGGGTTTGATTACTCGCATCATCAATCGAGTTATAGAACCGATTGCAGTTGCACTCCGGGCGGCAATCTGCGGCGCGACGGCGCGTGCGGGCAAGAGCCTGGCTGATCCAGTCATCCACCGAAGCGCGGCAGGTCAGGCCGCTGCCGGTCAACCCGGCCAGGGACGCCGACCACCAGAGTTCATCGAAAACCATCGGCGGGCGTTCCGGCTTCTGGAACTGGCCGCCGAGGGCTTTGAAGCCGATGATGCGGCGCAAGGGCACCAGCGCGCGCAGATCCTGCGCCATGGTGTAAAGATCGGTCATGCGGCCTTACCTCTTTTCATAGCGTTATCGACGGTGCGAAGCTGTCGAGACGCAGGTGGCGAGGGTATGGTTGTCATGCCCGCCGCGCTCGATCACGGCGCTGGCGAAATGGTCGCGGCGTTCGGCGATCGGCATGGCCTGCAAGGTGCGGGCAGCCGGGGGCGACGATAGCGCAGGTGCGGTTCTGACGAGTGCCGACAGCCCCGAGGGCGTTGTGATCTGGAATGTCAACGATGGGTCTGCGGGCTCGATCGCGCCGATTGATATCGCGACAACCGGTATTCCACGGCCCGGCGGCAACCAATCAAATGCCTCGACCCCGGCGAGCACATCGCCAGCAATCAACTTTGCAAAGGCCGTTGCGGATGCTCAGAACGTGGTCTGCGTCATTGTCCCGATGGCTGTAGGGGCGCGGGGGGTGTGGACCGGCGGCGACCAGTCAGGCAGCGGCCCCTGGGACCCCGATGGGACAGGCCCGGCGTGGGACCCAGAGGACGGAGGCACGGCAACTGACGTGAGCGGGGCGCTCTACAAGGCGCTGGCTGATGACAGCGGAAACGGCAAATCTCTGATTCAAAACGGTTTCGAGACTGCATTGGCGGCGTCGGACTATGCGGAATATGCAGTGTTGGACCCGATCTTCTTCGGATATCCGATGAATGAGAATGACCGGCCCGCCGATCATCACGTCCTGATTTCGCGCGGCATGACGGCGATGAGCGATATTCGAAATCGGTGGGGCGCTCCCAGCGCTCCGTGGGTGATGACCAGCCCGCCGCCAGAGTGGTCGGCGACAAACATTTTGCGTGACGCGAAGATCTCGGCCTGCCTGTGGGAAATCGCCAACCGTCTGCCCTATGTTGCCTATGTCGAAGGGCCGTCTGGGATGCAGCATCCGACGGAACAGATCCATTACAACAATGTCGGCTACCGAGCGATGGGGACCGCCGCCTTTGACGGTCTGGCGATTGCAGAGACAAGCGCTGCGGCGCCGAACAGGCTGGTGGATTGGGCTGATGACCTGTCGGAGGAACCGGATCGTGTATACTCCCTGCACCGCGCCCTGTCGCACTACTCAGGCCACGTGATCGAGGTAGATAACGGCACGTCCACAACCAACATTGGCGTCGATTCCGACGGCTACCTGGACTATGCCGCACTGCTTGCCCACGCTCGCCTGAACGCGAATGAGGCCTGGGTCACAAAGATCTATGACGCCACCGGATCGGGCAGCACAATGGTGCCCGAAGGCACGGGGAACGCGTATATCGTCACGGACAACAGTGGCGATCCACAAATATGCATACAAGGCAACCGGCCAGCATGGGGCCTCAAGGACCCAAACGTCTTGCTCAAAGATACGAGCGTGACGGTCCAGTCCGGGTCTGCCTACCTATTCTGTGGCCTCTGTGCCGATGCTGGAAACCGGGTTTTGATGGGCGGCCAGGCCAACACGTTGGGTCTACTCTCGCGCGGTGGTGTCATAACGATCAGCGGTGGCGGAAACGCGGCGCCCATCGGGTACACCCCTGACGTTTTCGAACCCAGCTGGGCGGTCAATTTGCGGGGCATTCTCAGCCTGTATGCGGCGGGGCCTGACCTCTACGAGGCAGGGAAGGATACCGGGCCGACGACAACATCGGGGACGACCTACACCTCCGCTGGGCTGGCGATCGGTGGCCGGATTGGCGCCGTCAACAGAAACTACGCAGGGGCGACATTTACCGCTGCGTGGTGGGCCGCCGCCCCGAGCGGAGGCGGTCGTGCCGATGCGATCGCGGCGACTGAAGTGCTGAACATGGCCTATGACGTGGAGACAGACGGGACGTAACGCGGAGGGTGCCATTGCCCTTGCAGGCCGAGAGCGAGATAGCGCCCCACTCCGGGACCAAAGGCCCGGCGGCCGCTGCGGAGCCGTTCTGAATTGTAGGATACGGGCGGCAGGAAACTGTTGCCCGTTTTCCGTTTCAGGCCGTCATCGACCCTGACGCCTTGCCCGCTTCGGCGTGCCGTGGACCAGCCACGGATGGTAAAGACCCGGTCCTCACGCCGAGTTATGCAACGCCACCATTTCAAATTCGCCTATGTGAATTTTTGCAAACTTATTTTGTGACCACTTGGATGGTTAATCCAATCGCAAGCCATCCCACTCCATCCTCTGAGTCTGTTTCGGAACGGGAAACAATCTCGTTCCGGAGCCTACTACTCAGTTCGTTAGGATGGTGAAGTAATGAGTAATCTCTTAAAGTCTGTCGCTTGTTTCGCGATCGCTGTGACTCTCTCGGCTTGCGGTGATGCACCACGGGTCAACTATGACACGTTGACTCGTTCAGGGACCCATCTGCGCCTGGGGGACAGGATGCCCTACTCGTCCCGGGACGTCAGGACCGTGAAGCAAGAGCAAAGCCTGAATATGTATTTGACCGGATACAGTTACTGGGACAATACGCCGCGCGGTTCAGCCCAGATTGCGCGTCCGGTCATCCATCGCTCTGCGGGCGGCACAGGCACCTATGCCGACCCCGTTACGCTTGCGGTCGGACATATTCGCAGAGGCGGAAGGAGTATCATGGACTATCCGGCCGGGACCCGCTTCTACATCGAGAACCTGCAAAAATACGCAATCGTCGAAGACCTTTGCGGTGACGGCCCGAATCCACAGAATGGGCCGTGTCACAGTGGTCATAAAGGGCACGACTGGATCGATATATATGTAGGTGGCCGCGGCATTGATGAGGCCTGGGTTGATAATTGCATGCGACGCATCACCGGCATTCAGCGCGTCGTCCTCAATCCACAGCCGAACTACCCGGTCAAACCTGGCGAAATCGCCGCGACTGGATGTCAAACGTTCTAAATGACGGCTCGGGGTCGAAGCGTTTCCGCGACAAAAAGGATGAGGGAGGGTTCGCCTGTCGTCAGTCGTCAGTCGTCACTCGTCAGTCGCATGTGGCCCGGATCGGCTCTGGCGTGATTTGCAGTGCTCGTTGATCTGCAACAGTTGGAGACGACTGACCGGGCCGATCATCGCCTCCTTTTTCTTTGCTGAGAGGGCCGGTTGACGGCTCCTTTGATCCGGTCTGCCTCTCCTTCAAATGGCCATCGTCCGGGACGCGATTTCCCGCTTGCGAAACACCGGGATCTGAGGTCGCGGTCAGGCAGATTGGCCATTTCCGATAGGTCAGGCCGTGCGGCGGAGGGCGCGCGCGACCTTGCTCTTTGGTGGCGCTTCGGTGGATGGTTTCGCCTTTAAACCTTGACGCAACGTCAGTGCACGGTTCAGGATGTGCCTGTATTGGGACCATCAACGAATTGGCAGCGCCGTTGTTGTGGCGGGGGGATGTTATGGGTGAGTTTTCGGTCGAAGGTACCGAACTTAAAAAGCTTGTCAAAATTGCCAAGAAGCGGCCACTCGCGTTTGCGGTTGCACCGGGATCGGACGGGGACAGTTTTTTCTTTGCCCTGCACAAGAAATTAGCCCCTGAAGTCGTCGCGCGTGGCGTTAAAAAAGAAAGTGGCATCAATAAAATCGCTTATGGCCTCTGCTCTGTTGAGAGTAAGGACATGGTTCTAACGTGCCAGCGGGAACTCCCGGCCCTGGCCAAGCGATTGAAGAAGTGGCTGAAAAAACAAAAGGCCCCTTACAACGTCAAGATTTTGGACGAAAATGGCAATGTCATCGATTCCGATATTGAGGACTTGCCGGACGATGCCTTCTATGATGATGACCCGGACGGCGACCTCGGGGAGGACGGCGGAAATGAGGCGCCGGATCCAGTGGCCGGGGCGTTGCACCAACGTATTCTTTCCCTTGTGCCGGAAATTCGGCAACTGACCGGCCCCGAGCGTACCAAGCTTCAGGCAGCGGCAAAGGCTGCATTGGACAAGAATGGGGCTGGCGACACCGATGCCGCTGCAAAGCTGGTGGCGGCAATCGAAGCGGGCCTCCAGAAGAATCGAAATGTCTCACCGCAGGCCAGTGGGGATCAAAATGGACAGTCCGCCACCGCGCTTGCGGAAAAGCTGAAAGATCTGCGACCCCTTTGCCAATCCGCCCAGCCGCCCGCCAATGAAAAACTGATGAAGGCCTGGGGGATGGCTGCGGAGAAGCTGCGCGGAAAGGATCTTGCCGGCACCGAGGCCACAATCAAGGCGATCGAAACAGCGCTCGCCGGTCAGACCGCCATCGATCCGCTCCAAAAGCAGTGGGAAACGCTCTGGGGGAGGCTGTCGCCTGTCTTGCTGAAGGCGCTCAATGCCGATGTGCCGGATGCTCAGCGGTTGCGGGCGGCAATGCAAATGGCCGACGAAACGGCTTCTGTCGGGGAGTACAAGAAAGCGATCGCAATCGCCAATCGGCTGGAAGAGGCCCTGAAAAAATCTCTCCAGAAGCACAAGGCGCAGGACAGTTCGCCGGAGAGCCAGTTGGTGGATTTCACCAAGACCAGGCTGCTCTGGAGCCGGGCCAGGACGTTGCTGAAGGCTGAAATGACGAAGCTTGGCCAGGAGATCGTATCCGCCTGCGACGGTGATGATTTCGAGGGGATAGAGCAGGCGGTCGGAGATTTGCACAGCTACCTCGCGCCCATCGACGAAACGCTCGAGGATGCGCTGGACGATCTGATCCAGGAAGCGGACCCTCTGAAGCGTGGCCCTTTGCGTCAGAAATGCCGAAATGCCATCAGCACTTATATGGCCGAGCTGAACTCCGGAATATTCGCCATTATCGATGAAGGGAACGGGTTTGTTTCCGGGCTCAAGATCCGGAAGGTTGCAGTGGCTGCGCTGGAGGCGGTTGCCAAAGAACTCGATAAGGAAAAGGAGCCGGTGACCTGACGCTGGCGATCCTGCTCTGAGAACAGATTTGAAGATTTTTTGATGAGGCCGCCCAACCGGTCTGACTTTTCATCGCCACACGGCCTGAGCCAGCCCACGAATTACGGCTGCAGGGAATGGAGCGCAAAATGCCTGATGACAATCCATCGATCACCGTCAGCGATCTGGATACCAAGAAGCTGGCCTTTCTGTCGAAATGGCTCGGCAAGAATGCGATTGTGTCCAAAGGGATCGCAAAGGCGCTGCGGCGTAAAATGCTCAGCAAGACCAAGGTTCGCGATTATCAGGACAATATCAAGAAGCAATACGTTGCATATGTGAACGCGAAGCAGAAAACCGATGCGCTTCTTGGTGATCTTGTGACCAAATATTCCGCCTATTGGGACCAGATGGAGGATCTGAAGATTCGGATACAGCAGACCGAAGCTGAGATCCGCGACATCGCGAGCAGGGTCCACAATGCACCGGGAGATAGCCCGGAATTTGAGGAGGGCACCCAAAGGCTGTCGGTCATTCAGGGGCGGCTTGCAACAATAGATATGCGCGCTGGCGTTACGGCCGAAGCGATCGACAGGCGCAGGGAGGATCTGAGTGAGGAAGAGCAGCGCAAGGCAAATGCAGCCTTGCTGCTAGACCGGATCAATATGGCCAGTCGCCAGCTTGAGGGGATGAGGGAGTTGAACGGCGAAAGCGTTCTGACACCTGCTCTTGTGAAACGTTCGATAGAGGGCGACGACGAAGCTGAAAACACGCGTGCGGCGGCGGTCTCTGCCTTGGAGGGTATTCATACAGGCCTTGCGGAGACGCTGGAAGAGCTTCGGGGCGAGGCAGCCGCCGAGGACACGACCAGCGATAGATTGACCGAACTCGGTTCTGATCTGACCTCGGCTATGCGGGCGGCTGAAAGCAATCGTGCAGCCCCAATCCGCGATCTGCTGTCCATCGTTGAGGAAATGCGGGACGGGGTACTGGACCGGTTGACCGAGCTGGCGGGCCGGGATCCGGTTGCCGGCCGCGAGGTGGCCCGGCAGGCCCAGATGGACGAGACCGTCGACAAGCTCCAGACCGGGATTGACGCGCTGACGGATAAAATCACCTCCGTGACTGGAAGGCTGGACGCCGCAGACGGGTTCAAGGAACGGCAGCGCCTCGCCGAAGAACTGCGTGCGATCGAAGCGCAAAAGGCAGGGCTGCAGCAGCGCCAGGACCAGCTGATTGCCTACAAGGAGCAGACGGCAGACCGGATCGACCGGATCGAAGGCATCGCGGCAAAAGGGGCGGCGGTCAATCTCCTGATGGCGGCGATCCGTGACGGCAGTCCAACGCCGGAAGACGCGTTTCAGGCCTATCTGCAGTCCAAACCGGTCGACGCGCGCCATATCGAGCCGGCGGCCCCGACGAACAGCGACAGCAGCCGCTACAAGGAAGAGGTTCTGGAACGCCTCGATACAGACCTCGCAACCTACACCAAAGCATCGGAAACGGTGGTCCCCGAAGCGCGCATGTTCCTGAGCGAACCCGATATCACGCACATCAATCAAGATCAGCTTGCGACGCTGACGATGATGATCACCAATGCAAAAGCGCTCGCCACTGCCGGGAAATATGACGAGGCGGAGATGCTCCGCACCGATGCCCTGGCCCTGTATCACACCTTTGCCGCGTCGCGCCATTTCGCGCTGCCGACGCCGCAGGCGGCTTCACCTGACCCGTTCGACGCCTTTGACCGGACGTTGGTATCGGTTGGTGTGCTGCTCGACACGCTCTGGGGAAAGGGCGGCGATACCGACAATGCGCTGCGCGATCGGCTGTCTGACATCAAGGCCATGCGCGATGCGCAGAAGCTACAGGCCGATCCCGATCTGAGCGCCGCGACAGAGGCTCTCAGCACGCTCGAAGGCGACATTGTGAACGCGACTGTCCCCGACAGTGACCCGGTGGTGGTGGAAACGGACAATGCAGCGAAGGCGGCGGCTGTTGCCAAGGCGGCGGAAATCAAACGCGAGATGCTGGACATTTTTCAGACCCGGGAGATTACAGACCTGAGCCTGCTGGCAGATCTGCCCGAGGATCGTGTGATCGCAATCACTGAACCGAACGGTGAGAAAAAGTTCTTTGAGATCAAGATGAAGGAAGCGTCTGATAGCAACCTGATGATAGATCGCAGGGGCGACGAATTTAAGAACGTTCCGCGAGAGGATATGACGCGGCTGCGTCAGCAGATGCAGATGCTCGAATTGCTGTCGGAAACAAATGCCCCTGGCTGCGCCGACATGCTGGATGCCGCGACTGCCGCCGCTCAGGAGCTGCTTGAACAGATCAAGGACGGTGATGCCTACAAGGCCGCCTATGACGAAATCACGCGGGTGTCCGACTACCTGGCCGCCGTCAAGACGCGGGTGCTTTTTGAAGACTGGCGCCCCGAAGGCTATGGCGCGGACAAGGCGGCGTTCGACCGGCTGAAAGACAGTTGGGAAGGGTCGAAGAAACCGGCCGATGTGGTTCGCGAGGCCCGTGCGCTCCACGATAAATTCGACCAGATTCACAAGCCTGCAGCAGAATCCCTGCGTGAAGATCACGGGGTGGCCAAAAGAAAGCTGGATGAGATCGAACAGGATCTTTCGGCGGACAAAAACGGGACAGAGGCCAATGTCGGGGCAAAAATTGCGCAATTGACCAAGATGAAGCCCGAGGATCTGTTTGCGAATACCTCGATCAATCTTGATGCGAAGACCGAAGAAGAAAAGGCGCAACTGCAGGCGGCGCCTGACATTATTCGCGGCGCGCTTGCCTATCTGAAGGACGCCGACAAGAGGTTCTCCGGCGCTCAGGGCAAGGTTCGTGCCACGCTTCTGGAATTGAGGGAGGCCCTGGAAACGCGGTCGCGCCCTTCGGTCGATGAGGTGCAGCGCCGGGCGGATGCGCTGTCGGCTGAGCTGGCAGGGTCCCTTGTCGAGCTGGACAATCTATTGGCCAACAAGGCGAGCGATCCGGAGGGGTTTTTGCTCGGGATGGCGGCATTCCTTGGTGAGGCACAAGAAGGCACGATGGAGGCCCGCAACGACTATGAGTTCGCCGAAGAGCAAAAGCGCCTGTGCAAGGAAGAGCGCAAAAAGGTGAAGGACTGGTTGGAAGAGAACAGCCTGGAAACCCATGCCAACTATACCGAGTACGCGTCCATCGCGGCTGCGCTGGACGGCACCTATGACGCGATCGGTCAGAACCTCAAGTCATCCAAGGACTACAAGCGCGCGGGCCAGGACTATATGGATGCGACCAAAAACTGGCGCGATCTGTTTGCGGATGTCACCAACGCACAGGAAATTGCCATGCGCGAATGGTTTTTCGATTTCGCAGCCTGGCAGACCAAAATGCGCTCTTCCGTTGCCAAGGTCGCCGTGGCCGCGGGCAAGGTTCAGGAAATGCTGAACGGAAAATTCTCCGATGATGAGCGCAAGGACGAAGATGAGGCAAAGGCCGCTGTTGCAGCCGTCAATGCGGTGCTGAACATGTGCCAGGGCGACAAGACAGGTGTGCTGGTTTTCGATCCGGTGGTGACGCAGCGCCTGGCGAACCTGCGCGATCCTGATCACGCCGACGGGCAACTGCCGCTCAAGGAGAAAAAAGCGATCATTGCGCAGCTCCGCGAGGACTCGCTGAAGCAGGTCAGGCGCATCCGTACCCGGCTGGAAACCGATCCGGCGTTCGAGGTCTACAGGAACAATCCGCTGGATCGCGGGCAGACCTGGGTGCAGCTGACAGCCACCATGCTGAATATGGAAACAGAAATTCTGAAGCACCTCGCGCCATAACGGGCCGACGGGGGGAACTTTGACCGGGGACAGAATATGCCACTGACAAGCGTTGAATTCGACTGGGTTGAATATGTATCCGGAAAGAACCTTGATGACGCGGCCTATGCGCTTGCACAGGAACGCGCGGCCGGTCGTGAGGAATTCCTCGGGGCGATGGATGATTATCTGGACAGTGTTCGCGACACGATTGGCGAAAGTCAGGAGCTGATCATCACGAACGACAATCATCCTCACGCTATTACAAAGGCTTGGCGGCAGCTGCTTGGCACGCAGGACAAGAATGTCACCCAAATCCCCTGGCGTGCGAACCAGGGCGATCTGGAGAACGCGAAACTGGGCAAATGGGCGATGCTCGTGGATGTCGAGATCGACACCAAGGAAGATATTGGCGAAGATACCCGGTCGATTGATCCGGTCGCGTTGCAAAAACTGCGTCAGGGGTATGAGCAGGCACTGGAAGCGCAACGCAAGATGGAGCTGCAGATCGGCCCGGACGGCATGCCCCTGTTCGATGATGACGACATACGGCGGGAGGTCTGGACACCGCTGGTCCGCGCGGGCGTTATTCCGGACAATGTCGTCCCGGACAAATTTTCCGAACATGCCATCGCATTCAACGGCGCTGCGGAATTCTATGAAAAGAAGATCGAGGCGTTTTCCGCAACAACGACGACCGGGCGCGAGAATTTCAAGCTGGGCATGAGAATTGCCAAGGAAAGTGTGCAGCTCGCCGGTACGCTGACAGCGGGTGTGCTCTCGGCAAAAGACGCGATGGATGTCGCCGACAAGAAGCAGGAGCTGATCGAACTCAAGGCACAGGAATCGGCGGCGACGGATCCCGCTGAAAAAGAACGCCTGGGGGACCTTATTGCTACGCGCAACAAGGAGATTGCCATCGCAGGTACCGACGAGATGATCGCAAAAGCCGCGACGGCGGTGGTGATCGGGGGTCTGTCGACGGTGGAGTTGATCGAAGAACACCGTCATTCCAAAGCCGCGCCGCTGGACAAATGGACCAAGACGATTTCTCAGGCGCTGACGATTGCCGAAAGCATGACAATGGCGACGGTTCAGGCCGCGATGACCGCGAGCCAGTCCAATCCTTCAGATGCGCAGTCCAAGGCAAAAGTCGCGTTCACCACGGGCGCCATCAGCACCGCCTTCAAGAGCGCAAAGGTTCTGCCGCAGCTCGTTGTCATCGGGCAGAAATTCCACGAGCGGAATTACGAGGGCGGATTTGACGAAATCATGAAAGTCATCGCCGGCCTCGGCGATGCGATTGCCACTGGAATCGTGGCCTCCGCGAACAAATCCTATGCTGACCTGAACGAATCTGACTTCGGCTCCGAGGCGGACTATAAAGATGCGGTTGATGAGCGGAAAGACTACATTGCCGCGCAGCAGCAGTTCGCCGCCGCGCTGAAACTTGGCATCACCTCCGGTGTGAATGTCAAAGCCCTGGGCAAGGCGATTTTCGTCGACAAAAACGCAGGTCAAACTGCCGCTCTCATGATGAATGGCTTGGCTGCGGGCTTCAGTATCGGTTTCAGTGAAGAGATGTACGATGGGCTAAGGGGCGATATGACGCCTGAGCAAATTGAGCAACTGGACCATTTCAAACGCGCCTATACGGAGTCCGGCTCTGATCGCGCGCGGGACAGTGGTACGGCTCAAATGATGAGCAGCGTGAACACTGCTCTGGCGAATCTGAACAAAGCGGCGACGACGCTGAAACCCGAAAGCGAAGCGGAATCCGTAGGGCGCGATCTCGAGGATGAAATCGCACTCAGCCAGGAGGCCATCGCCCGCAAAGAGCTGGAGGCGGCGTTCTCGCCCGAAGGCATGGCCGCACTCCTGGCCGAGGCCGATGCGGAGCTGGTCGGGTTTGAGGAGATGTATTCCGACGCCTTTCCCGACCCGGATATCACCGGCAAGACAGAAGAAGAGCTGGTCCGGGCGCAGGAGTGTATCGACCGCGCCATGGCCAATACCGCCAAGCTTCGGCAACAGGCGGAGTTCTGGAACACGCTGACTGCCGGTGCCTTGGGGGTTGCCGCGGCAATCGTCCCGGGTGCGGGCCTTGCGGTCATGCTGCAAAAGCTGGTTGTGGATCTGGTCAAGATGGAGAAGGCCGCAGATGTTCACAACGCCTGGGTGGACAGTATGAGAACCGCATTCGCGGCTCGGGCGGGGACTGCACCTGCGATCGAGCAGACCCTCGGAAACTGCTATATTCACCTCAATCACGCGCGGATACAGGTGGCTTTTGATTCTGTCGCGCTGGGCGCTGAGGCGGCCAAGCTCTTTGACCCGACCGGGGTCTCTTCGATCGTTGCCAGCACCAACAAGATGGCCTCTGCCGTGGTTGAGTTCGGCTTCAAGATGCACACTGAGGTTGCAATCAAGAACGGTTGGTCGGCCTATCTGAAGGCGCGGGACAATCCCGGCAACCGCAAGGCAGCTCGCGCGGCGCTGCGATTGAACTCGACCCTGGCGAAATGTTGTATCGCCTATGGTGCATCGATCATGGGCGATGCCTCGGCCCAGAATGCCCTGCGGATTTCCGGTCTCTCGGTCGAGGCGTTCAAGAACGACAAGGACATCTGTGTCAAGCTGATTGCGTATCTTGAAAATGAACTGAAGGACGACCCGACGGTGCTCGGTGTCGAAAAGAAGATGGACGGCAACTGGCATCCCGGCAAGCCGTCCCTGACGATCAGCAGCTGGACCGCGTTCAAGGCCGCCGCTGCCAAATCGGCCACGCCAAAGCTCGATACGGACAGCATGACTACACCGGCAATTGACCGGTGCCTCGTGGAACTGACTAAACTCGAGGAGTGGCAGAAACCGGAGCTGTTTGAGACCGCGCGCCAGACTGACAGTGTGACGCCCGAGGATCAGGAACCCGCGGCGAATGCGCTCACGCAGGACCTCGCCGCTCTGGCTTCCAATCTGTCCACTGCGGTTGATCTTCTTGAACGCCTTGACGCGGCAGCTGGTGCCTATCGCCCATTGGCTGCGGGCTCGGGGGTGACTGTGCATGAGGGAATGCAGGCGGTCAGCAAGACGGTCGCTGTCATGGCCCGTGCCCAGGCTGCGGGCGCCCGAAAGAATGTCGAGTTGATCAAGAAATATCCTGAACAGATCGCTCTGCCCTGACACTCTCGCCGCGAGTCCCCTGTATGAGGCTCCGGCGCGCTGAGGTTTCCAATCTGGCTGTCACCTTCCGGGATCGCCATCGTTCCCGGATCGACCATTCCCGGATCTACCACCCCCCGATCTACCATCCCCCGATCTATCATCAAAGCCGCGCTGCCGCGCTGATTTGCGGACGCTTGGCAAGGGGAAAATGGCGAATCAAGCGTCACGATGAGGGGCCTGTTCGGCTGTTAAATTCCGATTGGTGCACAATCAGCGCCGTAGCAGGTATATTGATACCGAAATTTGTCTAAAATTTGTAGAGTTTTGGACTAAAAATTAAGAAGATTTTGACAAAGGCTCCCGCAGGCGGGATTCTGCCACCTAACCCATTGGGGCTTCAGAGCTGGCGTGTCCGTGAGGGGTGGGGACCTCGTTTTCGGTATGTCGGAAGATTGACTGGAGCTTGCACCGGGTTCGAGGGAACCGTGCCTGTTATAGTTGAAACCATATCTCCGACGAGAATTGTCTCGTCTCATTTGATCGTGATATCAATGCATTGCGGGGACACATCCCTGTGAACAGATTTGCATTCCACTATGAAAACCTGACGTCCGGCCGGAATGCGGTAAAGGTCTTTGCCGATCCGCGGCAGTTGCGCGCGCGCAGGCTCAGGAGGGGGATCTGCGTGCTGGCTCTGGGTCTTTGCCTGTGGTTGGTGCTCTTCCTCAATGGGGCGGTATCGTGGCAGACGGCCTATAGTGACCTGAGCCAGTATTGGGGCGGCGAAAGCCGGGCTGTGGTGCGCCAGACGCCTGCATCGCAGCCGATGAAAAACCTGAGGCTCGCCTCACTCCAGCCACAACTGGAGAGCAGCGCCGGGTGCGAACAGCCCAGACAACCCTATCTGACGGCAATGGCGGATCCGACCAACGATGTGGTCTTCGCCCATTTGCCGACGTCCTTCGACTGGGCTCATCTGTCTCTGAAGGACAGCTGCAACACGATCGGCGTTCTGGTGCCGGAGTGGTTTCGGATCACATGGGATGGGGCGACCTCCGTGACCACCATGGAAAACCACTACACGCGGATGGCGGTAGAGGAATTTCGCAGAACATCGCGTATGGTTCCGGAGCTGATGCCAACTGTCACGCTCGATCCCGGCGCGGACAAACCGGGTTTCTTCGCCAATCTCGGCGCCGAGGGACCGAACATTGTCGCGGGATTGGTCGCACAGTTGCAGCCGCTCTATTCGCAGGGCGCCTGTATCGAAATCATGGAGTTGAGCTCCGCTGACCTGCCAGGGCTGCGCCCGTTTCTGACTGCCCTGTCCGCCGGGTTCGATGGGGCAGGCCTGCAGAGCTGCATCATTCTGAGTGCGACCCAAAGCTTGTGGCAAGACGCCGACAGCATGGCGCTTTTTGACAAGGTCATCCTGAAGATGTTCAGTGAGCCTTGGGTGGGGACCGCGCCCGGTCCAATGGCTCCGGACGCTTGGTTCATTGAAACAGCCAGGCTCGCGGCCGAGGCGCTGGGGCACGACAAGCTGGTCGCGGCACTTGGAAATTTTGCCGTAGAGTGGGTGTCGGGCGCACCTCTTCCTACTGTGCTGCCCTATGCCCTGGCGATGGACAAGATCGCAGAGGCCGGGGCCACCGTTCGGTTCAGCGAAAAGACTTCGGGCAGTTTCAGCGCCTTTCAGGACTCCGGGGGGCTGACCCACAAGATCTGGCTGCAGGATGCCGCCACGCTGCACAATCAAATCACGGCTCTCTCCTCTCTCGGGATTTCACGCATCGGCGTGTGGTCCCTGGGGCAGGAGGATCCGGGGGTCTGGACCGTGCTGCGCGGGCAGCAGCTGACACAGGATGAATTGAGCGCGGATCTGGCCGTCGTTCAGCTCGACAATTTCGTCGGCTACCGTGGAGAAGGTGCTTTCCTGCGGGTCGGAGCGCGACAGTCCCCGGGTATCCGACAGGTGCGTTTTGATGCTGAGACGGGGCGCGTGACGTCTCAGGTCTATGACCTCATGCCGCGTCCCTACAGGATGGAGCGTTACGGGAAACCGACCGGGCGCAAGGTGGTCTTGAGTTTCGACGACGGGCCGCACCCGACCAATACGGCGCAGGTGCTCGACAGTCTGAAGGCAACGCAGACGCCTGCGGCCTTCTTTGTGACCGGCAAAAGCATCATGGATGCGCCCGACCTTCTGAAACGGGTGATCGATGAAGGGCATGAAATCGGGGCCCATAGTTTTTCACACCCGCGCATGGATCAGATTTCCAAGACACGGCTGGATCTGGAATTCAGCTTGCTGGACAAGATCATTGCAGGGGCGGCCGGCCGCGAGACCTCCATCTACCGTGAGCCGTTCCAGCGCAGCGGCGGGCCGATCAGTGCCGATCGCGTAAGGCCGCTTGAGGCGGCAGAGGCGCGCGGCTTCCGTATCGCCGGAATGGATATCGTCCCGCGGGACTGGGAGGGGTGGAGCAGCCGGCAGATCACCGATTTCGTGGTCGGGGAGGTCGAGCGCGGCGCGGGAAATGTGATCTTGCTGCATGACGGCGGCCTGAATCGCGAAGCATCCGTGGCTGCGGTTCCGATGATCATCTCGGAATTGCGCGCGCGGGGCTATAGTTTCACGACCATGGCAGACTTGCTGGGCACCAACCGTGCAGATCTGATGCCGGTTGCGGAAGGCGGGCACCAGACCTTTGACCGCGTGTCCTTCTCGGCGGTCGCCGGTGCAAAAACCTTTGTTGTGACCTTGTTCTGGGTCACACTGGCCATCGGCGTGATCCGCTCGGTTTTCATACTGGTTCTCGCGGTTCTCAATTGGAAGGGGCGCCAGGCGGTCACTTTGGTCTCGCCGCGGGTGGCCGTGATCATCCCGGCACACAATGAAGAAGAGGTCATCCACGCCTGTATCGAAAGCGTGCGGGCCAGTGACTACAAGAACATCGAAATCATTGTCGTGGACGACGGGTCCACCGACAATACATTGAACGAAGTCTTCAAATTCAGCCACAAACAGGATGTGCGCCTGATCTCACAGCCCAATCAGGGAAAGTGGAGCGCGTTGAATAGGGCTTTGCTGGGCGTGAACGCCGATATCGTCGTTTGCATCGATGCCGACACGCAGATCAAGACCAACGCGATCACTCAGCTTGTGAAGCATTTCAATGACCCGAAGGTCGGGGGCGTCGCGGGGAAAATCATCGCGGGCAACAAGGTGAATTTGTTGACCCGCATGCAAGCCTTCGAATACGCGACCTCGCAGAATGTGGAGCGTATGGCCTTTGATCTGGTCAATGGCATTCTGGTTGTCCCCGGGGCGCTTGGTGCATGGCGGGTCTCGGCATTGCGCAAGGCCGGGCTTTATAGCGATGCCACCTTGACCGAAGACGCGGATCTGACCATTCAGGTCAACCGGGCCGGCTACCGGATCGTCTACGAACCGCGTGCCCGGGCCTACACGGAAGTCCCCGAACAGGTTGGCCAGTTGCTGAAGCAGCGCCTGCGGTGGTCTTTCGGCATGTTCCAGAGCGCATGGAAACACAAAGGTTCCATATTCCAAGGACGGATGATCGGCCTGTTCTCCATCCCCGACATGTTCATCTTCGGGTATCTGTTTCCGCTGCTTGCGCCCATTGCGGATCTGTTCGTCGCGATCATGCTCTACAAACTGGTCATGGCAGGTGGTCCGGGCGAAATCGGCAGCAATATCGGCACCCAGTCAGCGCAATATCTGTGGGCCTACTTCACACTGCCTGCGCTGGAGTTCCTGATCGCGGCCTTCGCGCTGGCCCGGGACGAAGACGAAAGTCTCTGGTCGTTGCTGCTCTATCCGGTGCAACGGGTGTTCTACCGTCCGCTGCTTTACTATTCGGTCATTCGGGCGGTTTTGCGCGCCGCGACCGGGCGTCTGGCAAGCTGGGGCGCGCTGAAGCGGCAGGGACGGGACTACAGCCTGGTCACGGCGCGTATATGAAACGCAGAGGCTTTCTGAAGACAATCGTGGCGGGCGCCGGGGCAACTGTGGTCCCGGTCCGCGCTTTTGCGCAGGGGTTTCGCGGTGCGGTTGCGCCGCAGGGCTATCCTGTCATAGCCCATGTGGATTGGCAGACCTCGTTTTCCCATCTGATCGGAGTTCTGGATGCCTTTGGGGCACGCAGTATTCCCGTCACCTGCCTTGTGTCGCCTTATGATGGCGCGGGGCGGCCCCTTGGCGCGGACAGTGCTCTTGCCCGGTTGCTGTCCGGTCTGTTGCTCGGCGGCAGCAGCATTGAAATCGCGCCATTTCTGCCGGACCTCGCAGATCGGTCGCAGTATTTTCAGGCCCGGGCAGCCCATGATGCGGTGCAGGCCCTGCAGGGGATGCTGGCTCCGGTCGCGGAGAGCTTGCCCGCGCCCCTTCGTGTGCAGACGCTGGCCTGCCGCAGCGTGCCCCGACCCGCGTCGCCAGAGGCGCTTCGTTCCGCCGGGATTTTCAATGTCCTGAGCCTTCCGGCCTGGAGCAGCGAGGTGCGGTCGGAGACCTGGGACAATGGGGTTGCGCGGCTGTTTGGCGGCACCCTGTGTGATATACGCGTGCCGCCGACGACCGGACCGAGCGCCCCCGGTACGCAAACGGTCTACTACATGTCAGCAGCGGCATTCGGGAAAATGCCCCTCGCTGAGGCCGAAGCCGCAGCAGAGCGCTTTGCGGAGGCCCTGTCACAGCAAGAGCTGGAAGGCGAGCGGTCACTCTTGCAGGTCTATGACTTGCAGCTGCGGGACGCCTATCAGTTCCAGCGGGTCATTTGCCTGCATCTGGTCGATCCAATGGCGCTCTCCGGTCCGGAGCGTTGGGCCTATACTGGATTGCAGTCCACGCTAGAGCGGCTGAACATCCCCTATACGCAAGGTTCCGATCTGGGATCCTCAGGCCCGCCGGAGTATGCCGGGCTATGGGTGGAGACCGACGCAGATCAATTCGGAGCGCGCGCCGATCAGGCGTGGCCAACTGCCATTCCCGTACAGATTGCACCGGGGGGCGACGGGCGTCTGGCCAATGTGCGCACGGCACGGCCGCTGGCTCCGGGTATCGGTGTGCGGGCCGCTGTGGGCGCAGCCGCCCCCGGGCTTGGCAAGGACGGCATCCTGACGGTCCCGCACCGGGACATCAAAACGCCTCTCCTTCGCGAGGCACTTCCGGCCGTTTTTGCCGGGGTGAAGGATCAGCTGATCGTGCTGCACCCGGAGGCTTTTGTTGATGAACGGGCACAGCAGGATTTGGCGCAGCATCTGAAAAGCCTGCCTTCGGATGGAATAACGGTTTTTCGCAGCCTTGACGACTATACGCGCCTGATTGCTCCGGAGAGCCCGATGTGCCTGCGCCAAAGGCGCCTGGCGGCAGCCCGTCCCGCAATCGTGCCAAAAGCACCCGGGGTCGGGGAGGCGGTGCGGGACGAGTTGTTGCAGGATGCGGCCGTGGCCTGGCGGTATCTGGAGGAATTCACCAACCCGGAAACGGGTCTCTGTCCTGCGACGGTAAACTTCGCGCCCGGCGGCGAGCTGCTTGAGGCGGTGACCATGTGGGATGTCGGAAGCCACATCAACGCTCTGGTCGCGGCCTCCCAGATCGGGCTGATTGATGAGACGGGACTGGAGACCGCAGTCTCCAAGATCCTGCCCAACATTGCCGGGCGCGTATCCGATGACCGGCGCTTGCCTCAGGGCTGGATCAGAACAGACCGGAGGCGATGGGGCAACAGGGACTTTGATGGCAGCGACGCCGGCCGTCTGTTGTCCTCGCTGGACAATCTGCGCCGCAACAGTGGTTTTGGCGACCGTCTGACAGAGCTTGTCGCCTCCTATGATTTCAAGAAAATCATCAAGGGCGGGGAAATATACTCGGTTCTGGAGGGGGATCTGAAGAGCACCTATATTTCTCATAGTGCGCACTATGCCGCCCGTGCCTTTCGGCGCTGGGGCCTACAGGTGAAATCGCCCTACGAGGTCCTGGCCGGACGATCAGAGGCGGATGGGCAGATGGCGCTGCTGGAAGCGGCGTCACGGATTGGCCCCTTCGGCGCAGAGCCTCTGTTGCTGGAAGCGATGGAACTGGGAATGTCGCCGGAAAGCGCCTATCTGGCGGATGTCTTGTTTTCTGCGCAACTGGAAGATTACAACGAAACAGGTCGTCTCATTTGTGTGTCCGAGGGGGCGATCAACAAAAGCCCCTGGTTTCTGTATCAGGGGCTGCAACTGGATGCCGCGCCACGCATCTGGGCCATAGACTCGGTTGATCTGGAACCAGAATACCGCACCCGCGCATTTGTCGAAGAAAACCTGGTGGTCAGCAGCAAGGCGGCATTCCTGTGGTCCGCCTACAAGCCGCACGACTATTCGGAACTGCTGCGGGCCTATGTTCGCAACACCGCGAAGACGCGCAATGGATATGCGTCCAGTATATTCGTGAAATCCGGTCAGCCGACGTCGGCCTATAGTGACCTCAACACAAACTGTGTGATCCTGCAGGCCATTGCACACAGGCTGAAAGCCACCGGATAAGGCCATTGGACAGGTCACGGGGATCTGTGGGGCCTGCGAGGCAGGACATGCGGGCCGCGCGACAGAAGGGCACCCAAGCGGCACGCGGATCCCGCATGATCTCTCAATGCGCTGATGGCTTTTCTCGAAATGCCCATGGCCATTTTCAAATGCTTGTGGCAGGGTCCCACCGCCAGCATCTGCATCTGCACCAGCCAGCATAACACGACCCTATCCACACTTTGAAATGACCTGGAGTCCTTTCCGATGTTTCGATCGCTTGCGTGCGGCGCTGCGCTGCTTTTTGCCCTGCCGGCCTTTGCCGCCGAGACTATCTCTGTTGAGACCTACCGTGGAGCCGCAGAGGTTCCCGCACATCCCGAAAGGATCGCCGTTTTCGATATTGCGGCGGTGGATACGATTTCGGCACTGGGGGTTGAGGTCACGGGCGCGCCTGAGAAACTCTATGTGACCTACCTTGCGGATGTGGCAGACAAGGCAGAAGATCTCGGGACCTTGTTTGAACCCGATTTCGAAGCCGTCCACGCCCTGCAACCCGATCTGATCATCATCGGGGGCCGTAGCGCGGACCAGCTGGACCCGATGGCAGATCTGGCGCCGGCAATTGACATGACGATCTGGGAAGATGTGATTGGCCAGGGGCTTCAGCGTCTGGAGACCTACGGTCAGATCTTTGATCGGCAGGACAAGGCGGCTGAGCTGCGCGCCTCATTTGACAGCCAGCTGGCAGACACGCGGGCTGCGATCGCCGACAAGGGCACGGCGCTGATTGTGCTGACCAATGGCCCGAAAATCTCTGCCTACGGCAAGGCCGGCCGGTTCGGCTGGGTTCACAGTGCTTTGGACCTGCCGGAGGCCGCCATGGAGATCAGCGATTCCACGCATGGTGAAAGCATCTCGTTTGAGTTCATCCAGACAGTGAACCCGGATTGGTTGATCGTGGTTGACCGTCTCGCGGCGGTCGGACAACCGGGCGAGGATGCGCGGACCACGCTCGACAATGCGCTGGTGCATGAAACCAGTGCCTGGAAAAACGATCAGATCATCTATCTCAACGCCGCGGATATCTACATTTCCGGCGGTGGCATTCAGTCGATGATGCGCACGCTTTCTGACATCGAAGCCGGGTTCAAAGGACACTGAATAGCAATGTCGCGCGCGGTTTCGGGGCTGAGTGCCCTTGGCCTCTTGTTTCTTGGGTCGCTCTTTGTCGGAGCGACCCCGCTTGTTCCTGCGGACCTCATGTCGCAGGAGGCCTGGGAGCTGATCTGGGACAGCCGCTTGCCGCGTGCTTTCGCAGTCATCCTGAGCGGTGCATCCCTTGCGATCGCGGGGCAGATCATGCAGCTTATCGCGCGCAACCGGTTCGTGGAGCCAATGACCGCTGGCACCGGACAGAGCGCGATGCTGGGCCTGCTGATGGTGTCGGTTTTTCTGCCCTCGGCGGTCATCGGGATAAAGATGGCTTTGTCAGCCCTGGCAGCGCTGGTCGGAAGCATCGGCTTTTTCATGATCATACGTCGATTGCCGCCAGAAGAGACGCTGCTGGTGCCGCTGGTCGGGATCGTCTACGGCGGTGTGATCGGGTCGGCAGCGGTGTATTTCGGATTTCAGCTCGACATGCTGCAATATATCAGCATCTGGCTCACGGGGGAGTTCTCGGGCACCATGCGCGGCCGGTACGAACTGTTGTGGATCGCCGGTGCCGCTGCAGGCCTGAGTTATCTGGTGGCGGATCAATTCTCCATCCTTGGATTGGGAGAATCGGTGAGCCTCAATCTCGGCCTCAACTATCGCCAAGTGGTGCTGAGCGGCCTTGTGGTGATTTCGATTGTCACCGGGCTGACCGTGGTGACGGTCGGAGCGATCCCGTTTGTGGGGCTGGTGGTTCCGAACCTGGTTAGCCGGATCGCCGGGGACAACCTGCGGCGCAGCCTGCCGCTGACGGCAATGGCCGGGGCCGGGCTGGTGCTGGCTGCGGATATCTTTGCCCGGCTTGTCGTGCATCCGTTTGAAGTACCGGTTGCGACCGTGATCGGCATCATCGGGGCGGCGGTGTTCCTCTGGATGCTGTATGGCAGGGAACCGCATGTATCCTAGGCGGTTGGTTTTACTTTCTGTTCTGCTTCTCCTCTGTGCGCTGGGCTACCTGTTCACGGACGTGAAGGGGAGCCTGGAATTCGCCTTGATGTTTCGGGGCAAGAAGCTGGCCGCGCTGCTCCTGATCAGCGCGTCTCAGGCGGTGGCGGCGGTGATGTTCCAGACCATTTCCGGCAATCGCATTCTGACGCCATCGATCATGGGGTTTGATGCTCTCTATGTCTTGATCCTGACCACGGCGGTCGTCTTCCTGGGAGCGCCGACCTATCAACGGCTGGATTCCGGGCTGTTGATGCTGGCCAATGCCACCTTGATGTGCGGGGCTGCGATCCTGCTGTTCGGTCTTCTGTTGCGCAGGGGGCGGGATGATCTGATGCGGATGCTTCTGACGGGTGTCGTGCTCGCCGTGATGCTGCGCTCGGTGACCGGCCTGATGCAACGGGTCATCGACCCGAATGAATATGCGGTGGTGCAGGCTGCGTCCTTCGCGCGTTTTGCGCGGGCAGAAACGGACCTCTTGGGGGTCTCGGCTGCGCTGTGTCTTGTGGCGCTGGCGTTTGCCTGGCGGATGCGGCACCGGCTTGACGTGCTGGCGCTGGGCCCGGTTGTGTCGACCTCGCTTGGCGAGCCACCGCTCAAGGGGCAACGCTGGGCGCTCCTGCTGATTTCGGTGCTGGTCTCGGTCTCCACGGCACTGGTCGGGCCGGTGGCCTTCTTCGGGTTGCTGGTGTCTGCCCTGACTTACATGGTGCTGCCGACATATCGCCACGCCGTCTTGCTGCCCGGCAGCGCCTTGATCGCCGGCGTGATCCTTGTGGGGGGGCAATGGGCACTGGAGCGTGTCTTCTCCTTCTCGACCCCGCTGAGCGTGGTGGTGGAGTTCCTGGGCGGTCTGGTGTTCCTGCTGTTGTTGCTGAAAGGACTGAAGCGTTGATCGAAGTTCACAATCTGACATATCGCATCGCGGACGCGCCGATCCTGACCGATATTTCTCTGCGGGTGCCGCTCGGTGGTATTGTCGCGCTGATTGGCCCCAATGGTGCTGGCAAATCCACGCTATTGTCGCTGATGGCGCGGTTGCTGCCCCTGCAGCAGGGACGGATCACGGTGGACGAGCTGACCGTGGGGCAAAGCGACGACAGGGAATTGGCGCGCCGCTTGGCAATCCTGCCCCAAACGATGCATGCGACCAGCCGCCTGACAGTGCGCGACCTGGTGAGCTTTGGCCGCTACCCCTATCACCGGGGGCGCCCGACGAAAGAGGATCGCAGCCTCGTCGAAGAAGGGCTGGGCCTTTTTGAACTGTCGGCAATGGCGGATCGGTCCCTTGATACGCTGTCCGGCGGACAAAGGCAGCGCGCCTTTGTTGCCATGACATATGTCCAGGACACCAACTATGTGCTGCTGGACGAGCCGCTGAACAATCTGGATCTGGCGGCCTCGCGGTCGCTTATGGTGCGGCTCAGAGAGCTTGCGGATGCAAAGGGGCGTACGATCATCATCGTCTTGCATGACATCAATGTCGCGACCGCCTATGCGGATCGGGTCCTGGTCATGAAAGACGGACGCCTCTGTGGCGATGGGGCCCCTCGCGACGTGGTGACGCCGGAGCTGATCAAGGACGTGTTCGAGACTGATGCCACCCTGCGGGTCGTGGACGGACGCCCGGTTGTTCTGGCCTGATGCGCCTGTCTGATACGCCTGTCTGAGGCCGGGGGCGGCTAGGCCGAGGTTTCTTCCGGCGGCCTCAGCTGTGACGGCGCCACGCCGTAGGCTCTCTTGATGGCGGTGGCAAAATTCTCTGGCGTTGAATAGCCGGCGCGGTAGGCTGCCTCGGCGACGCTGAGGCCGAGCCCAACGATCGCCTCGCGCCCGGCCTCGACCCGACGCAAGCGCAGATAGGCGCCAAGGCTGGTGCCTTCATGATCTGCAAACAACCGTTGCAGGGTTCTGAGCCCGATCCCGCAGGCCTGGGCCACATCCCGGGAGGAAATACTGCGGTGCAGATTCTGGTGGATAAAGCTGCGGGCCCTTTGCACGCGGGCCCTGTCGTTTTGCGACAGCGCGCGCAGATCCTCCACCGCGTGGTTCAGAAGGTCGAGACCCAGTGTCATCCGGCACATGCGAGAGGTGCTCTCGACCAGATCGTTCACCAGCGCCGTCATCCCCGGGGCCGGGTGCCAAAGCCGATAGTCCAGAGTTGCATCCGCCGAGACCATGTCCGGCAATTGGCCGCCGTCCAGCATGTCGATCCATTCCGGCGACAGCGACACAACCGTCTTGATGAGCGGGTGCCCAAGGTTGACCTCGTAGACGACACTGAGCGGGACCTTGCTGTGGAACAGCATCGCATGGGGCTGTCGGCGCGCGTCGAGTTCGAACGCCTGCGTGCCAAGACGAAACTTCTGAAATCCGGAGAGAAGGCACAGCAGCGAGACCTTGGGCTCTGCCTTGCGCGGATCATTGCCCAGGACGCCGTCCACTCTCTTGTTCAGCACTCCGACGCGCAGATTTCCGGGAAACCGGTCGATTGCCATGTCGCCAATCCAATTTGGTTGTCAAGTTAAGGGGTGGCGCGAAATCAAAGGTATTTGTCCATTGGGCAAATGCTCTGATCATCGACGAGCTGAGGCATACCCTATAATACCTGCCTAAATGGCTCAAGTATTCAACGGCTGAGCCGCGGCGGAAATTTCTGACATTTCAAGCCGGATTTTGGGACAGAAGGGGACATCAATGACCAGAGTTGGGAGCCGCGCGGCTTTTGCTGCGCTGATGATGACGGTTGCGCTGCCGCTGACCGCCTATGCGCAGGACGTAATTGAACTTCAGCCGATCAACGTCGCTGGCGAAGATCCGGCCGGACCCGTCGAGGGCTATATCGCCAAGACGAGCAGCAGTGGAACCAAGACCGGGGTGGCGTTGACAAAGATCGACCAGATGGTGAACGTCGTTCCCGCTGATCAGATTGCGGCCCAGGGTGCCGAGACAGTTGCCGAGGCGCTGCGCTTTACGCCGGGCGTCTTTACCGAGTATCGCGGCACCTCCAATCTGCATGATGAGATGTATGTGCGTGGGTTCGGCTATGTGCCCCGCTTTGTCGATGGGCTGGCGTTCGGAACCAATTCGTTTGGCCAGATAGACCCCTGGCTGCTGGAGCGGGTTGAGGTGGTGAAGGGCCCGGCCTCCGTGCTTTACGGGCAGGCCAATCCGGGCGGAATTGTCAATCTTGCGACAAAGCGTCCGACGGGGGACTCCTTCCGCCGGGGACGCGTCGCTGTCGGATCCGACGCCCGTGCCGAGCTGTCCTTCGATATGGGGGGCACTTTTGCCGATAACGATACGCTGAGCTGGCGTATTGCGGGGACCGCATGGCAGGCAGATACTCCGGAAGATGGGCTGAAACAGCGTCGATATGCTTTCATGCCGTCATTGACCTGGGCGCCGGATGACAGTCGTAGCCTGACCGTTTCCGTGTTGAGCCAGAGCGATCCCGAAGCAGGGTTTCGGAACTTCCGCGAGAAACTCGGCACGGTCGACCCGACCGCCTTCGGCTATATTCCCGCCGAATTCCTGATTTCGGACCCCAGTTTCCAGAAATCCGAACGCTATACCAATGCAGTGTCGGTTCAGTATCAACAGGATCTCGGTGCAAGCAGCCAGCTGCGCGCGAATTTCCGGGCGACCGACATCACGTCAGAGTACCGCACCCTGACCTGGGGATCGCTCGCGGCCGATGAGGAAACCATTTCCCGGACCGCCTCGGGCGGCACCGACGATCTGTTCCAACTGACGCTGGATGTCGGCGTGGAGACGAGGTTCAGCACCGGCGCCGCCGACCACACATTGCTTGTGGGTCTCGACATGCAACAGAACAAGCGGGACTACGCCTGGGGGTTCAACTTCTCGGTGCCCTCGCTCAACTGGCGTGATCCTGCCTATGGTCTCAACCCGGCCGACTATCCGCTGACCGATCGGCAGAGCGATACAGATACCGTTGCGCGCCAGTCGGGCATCTATGTGTCGGACCGGATCGAACTGGGGGCGCTGCAGCTCTCTGCCGGTCTGCGACTGGACAAGTTTGACACAGAGATCACCGACAACATCGGCAACAGCGTGTCGAGCTTTGACGACACTGCGCTGACGGGCCATATCGGGGCGCTCTATACTTTCGACAATGGCGTCGCGCCCTATATCAGCTATGCGACCAGCTTCGAGCCGGTGACAGAGTCGCCGCTGGCAGGGAACCCGGCCTTTGACCCAACCGAAGGCGAACAGATCGAGGCGGGGGTAAAGTGGCTGTCCCAGGACGGGCGTTTCTTTGCCCAGGCTGCCATCTTTGACATCACACAGACGGGCGTGCTGAACTACAATTCGAGCCTCGGCGGATATGAGCAGACCGGTCAGATCGACAGCCAGGGTTTCGAGTTCGAAGGCCGGATGGAGCTTGCCCAAGGACTGGATGTCATTGCCTCATATTCCTATCTGGATGCCACCGTGGCCGAGTCCATCCGTTCGGACGAAGTCGGGAAAACGCCTTCGCGCCTGCCGGGCCATCAGGCGTCCATCTGGGCGAACTATGAAATGGACAATGGGTTCGGGCTCGGCGCGGGTGTGCGCTATATCGGCGAAAGCCAGGGCGACGGGGCGAACAGCTTTACGGTCCCGGATGTCACCCTGTTTGATCTGGCGCTGAGCTATGATTTCGGCGCAGGCAATCCGTCGCTAGAGGGCATGAAGGCGCAGGTGAACATACGCAATCTGACGGATGAGTTCTACGCCGCCTCCTGCGCGTCCGTCTACGCATGTTTCGTAGGCACCGGGCGGACGGTAACAGCGTCTCTGGACTTTGCCTTCTGATGCCTCGGGTGAGACAGTTGGCACTGGCTGCGGCGGTGGGGTCCATGACCCTGCCGCTTCAGGCCTTTGGGCAGGATGTGTCCGTCCGTGGAACGATTTCGCAGGACAGCATCGTCATCGAATTGGAGGCCCGCGCCGGGGAGTATTTCAGTGGCACCCTGACGGGACAGGATCTGTCCCTGTATCAGAATGAGGCAGAGCAGCCCCGGATGCGTTTGTTGGCGCAAGCAACCGGAGGGGCCGAGCGGGTTCATTTCGTGGCCCAGACAGAGGAAAGCAGGCTGGAGCTCGTCGGGGCTGAAGGCGCGGCCTATGACCTTCACTTGACGAGACGGCCGTTGAACGCGGATCAAACCGCTCCGACATCCATTCCCGACAGTCCGGCTCTGCGCGAGGCGGAAAAACAGCTGGCGGCCGGGAAAAGCAAAGATGCAATCTGGACCCAACTCGCGGCCAATGGCACTCCGCTCGTCGAAGGGGAGGGGGAGAAGGCGATGCTCACCTTTCTGTACCGGGGGGCGTTGCACAATGTGCGCCTGTTGGGGGGACCCTCCTCGGATCACGACTGGCTGAACCGGCTCGGGACCACTGATATCTGGTTCAAGAGCTACCAAGTGCCCTGGGACACCCGGCTGTCCTACCGCCTGGCGCCGGATGTACCGCAGTTCGACGCGCCCTGGCGCCAGAAGCGGATTGCCATTCTTGCAACCGCAGCTGCAGATCCCGCCAATCCCTCCCCTTGGCCGCCGGACGCCTCTGACCGCTGGCATCAATGGTCCACCGTCAGCCTGAGGGACGCGCCGGTACAGCCGGGATTCCCAGTCGACCCCAGCGCGAAATCCTACCTCAGAACGGAAGATTTCACTTCCGAGATCCTCGGCAATACGCGGGCGGTGAGCCTCTATCGCTCGCCGGGTTTTGACCCTGCCGATCAGAATGCGATCCTGCTTTTCATGTTCGACGGGCCGCGCGCGATCTCGGAACTGCAGATCCCTGGCATGCTGGATAACCTGACCCTCTCCGGCGCGCTGCCATCGGTGGCGGCCGTGTTCGTCGATCCGATCGATGTCGCGCACCGCGGCGCAGAGCTGCCGGGCAATCCGAAATTCAGCGCCTTCCTTGCCAATGAACTCCTGCCGCATGTCCTTGGTAAATTCGGCATGGCGCACCACCGCGAACGCACCGTGCTTGCCGGTGCAAGCTATGGTGGTATCGGGTCAACCAACGCCGCGCTGGATCAGCCAGAGCGCTTTGGGGCGGTGATCTCGCTGTCGGGGTCCTACTGGTGGTCGCCAGAGGGGCAGGAGCGCGCGGACAATGGCCTTTGCTATGTGGCCAACAGGCTGATTGCGCAGGGAGATGCGGCGGAGCTGCGGGCATTCATTGCTGCGGGTCATTTCGAGACCAGCAGCGATGGCCAATATGAAATTCGCGAAACGTCGCGGCAGGTCCATGGCGTTCTTCGCGCTTTGGGAGCAGAGAGCCATTGGCGCGAATATCGCGCCGGTCACGATGGCTTTGTCTGGCGCGGAGCATATGCGGATGGGTTGATCGCGCTCTTTGGCCAATGATGCCGATCAGGGCAGGGGCGTCTTCCGGATGTCCACCTTTGCGACATCCGCCCGCATCCGTTCGTCGCATCATCGCGCGGCCCTGCCAGACCAGCAGGGCCGCATTTCCAATCAGCGGGACTTCTCTGGGCCGTGGGGGATTGGCTCAGGAAACGGCATCCTCTTCCATGATGTCCTGAAATGATTTGAAAAACCTGGCGGCCAGTTTCTTGGCCGTGCTCTGAATCAGGCGGCTTCCGAGCTGCGCCAGTTTTCCACTGATCGCGGCCTTTGCCTCATACCGCAATATCGTGCTGTCGCCGTTCGCGGTGAGCGTGACATCGGCTCCGCCCTTGGCATTGCCTGCGGTTCCTCCATTGCCCTGACCGGTCAGCGAAAACGCATCCGGTGCGCCGCTTTTGTCCAGTTGCACATCCCCGCTGAAACGCGCCTTGACCGGGCCGACCTTCAGTACGACCTTCGCCTCCAGCTCGGTTTCGGAATGTTGCACCAGCTCTTCGCAGCCGGGAATGCATCTTTGCAGAACTTCGGGGTCGTTCAGCGCCGCATACACGCGGTCTTTTGGGGCATTGATGATGATTTCGTCAGCGAGTTCCATTGGGCGTCCTCTTTTAGCAACATGGAAATTTTATGCGGGACAGCTGATCCGCTTGTTCGGGAGACAGGGCCATCTTCTGCCGCCATCTTGCGAGCTGTCTCCAGATCCGGATCATGGGGATGCTGGTGATCGTCAACAGCAGCTTGTTCCGCGCCCCCATGCGCGGAGATTGACCCGCTGCCGGACGGATCGTGGCGACGCTAGCTTTGGTCATGCTGCTTCACCCTGTCGCGCCGCACGCAGACCAGCTCTGCCAGGATGGAGAGCGCGATCTCCTCGGGCGTGACCGCGCCGATATCCAGTCCGGCCGGCGCTTTGACCGCATCAATCGCAGGCCTTTGCAGGCCTTGGGATGCCAGTTTTTCGGCGAGCGCGGCGAATTTGCGACGGCTGCCGACAAAGGCGATATGGATCGCCTGTGACGACAGGGCTTGGGTCAGGGCCTCGAGATCGCCCTGACCTTGTGTCGCGATCACGATGACCTGCTGCCGGGATGCTGCCTCATCGGGCGCGGAGGTCAGAACCGACCCGGTGGTCCAGTGAAACTGTGGGGCCAGACGGCTGAGGGCTTCGGCGACCGGCGAGGCGCCAAGCACGACAAGTTGCGGCGCAGGGATGCAGGGTTCGATGAATATGTCCACCGTGCCGCGCGACGGGCAGCCATTGCGGGCGAAACGCGTACCGTCGATTTCCTCGCCGGGCGCGACACCTTTTTCCGCCAGCAGATCCTCCGGGGCCACCGACACCAACTGCGGCGTGCCGGATTTCAGGGCATCAAGCGCTGCGCGTTTTACGGCGCCGCGGGTGCAGCCGCCCCCGAGCCAGCCATGGAGGATCGTACCATCCGCGCTCAGCAGTGCCTTGCTGCCGGGTTTGGCCGCCGTGGGCCCGGCCGTGCGGACGATGGTGGCGAAGGCAAATGGTTCGTCCTTTGCGCGCAGCTCCTGTGCTGCCTGTGCAAGGTCGCTGGATTGAAGCTCGGCCGGGGTCATAGGGATGCCAGCTCCTGTTCCAGATCGGCAAGGTCGGCGAGTGTGTTTGCCGGGGCAAACAGGTCCAGATGGGGCAGCGCGGCCGCCATGCCTTCGGCCACCGGAGCGTAGTCACGCCAGCCCTTGAGCGGGTTGAGCCAGAGGATCTTGCAGCCTCTTTTTTTCAATCGAGCCAAGGCCCTACCGAGCAGCTCGGGGGGGGCAGTATCATAGCCGTCGGACAGGATCAGGACAACGCTGCGCCCGTCGACAAAGCGCCTGGCATAGGTCTCGGCGAACAATCCAAGCGATGGACCGATCCGGGAGCCGCCGCCAAACCCATCCGCCATCAGCGACATGCGCCCGATCCCGCGCATCGCGTCCTTGTCGCGCAGGGCCTCGGTGATCCGCACGAGCCGGGTGTGAAAGAGATAGGCGTCTGCCGTGCTGTCGGCCCGCATCAGACCGGCCAGAAACGCGAGAAAGACCCGTGAATAGACCGTCATCGATCCGGAGACATCGCACAGGGCGACAATCTTGCGGCTGCGATCCGGTCGACGTTTGCGCAGCAGGCGAACAGGCTCGCCGCCGGTCGCCAGACTGTGGCGAATGGTCTTGCGGAAATGCAGCCGGTCGCCCTTGCGTGCCGCGATCCGGCGGCGCGACCGCCTGTCGCGCAGGGCCACCCCAAGGCGACGCGCAATGGCTTCGGCTTCGGCGATGTCGTCGGGGCGTATCATGTCGCGCAGATCCTTGCGGGACAGATTGCGGACCTCTGTCGCGATCAACTTGCCGGTGCCGTCGCTGTCGGCTTCGTCCTGACCGTCATCGGGCGCGGTGGCCGCGCCGGCTGATTTGGCTGCCTGACCGGAGGCTTCGCGGGACGAGTGGACATCGTCGCTCATGGCGGAGGAGGGGCTTTTGATGACCTTCTGCTTCACCCGGCCAGCATCCATCCAATAGCTGTCGAACAGCGCGTCGAACCGCTCGGCCTCTTCCTTGCAGCCGGTACAGACGGCCCGCAGGGCGCGGCGGGCCTGTGCGGGCTGGACCGGGTTTACTTCGGTCAGGGCGGCAAGACAAAGCTCGGCCTCTGCGACCCCCAGACGCAGGCCGTTCTCGCGTAGATGGGCGATGAACCCCGCAATCCGCGCTGTGGGGCCCGGGTCGCGCCCGGCAAAGCGGGTGACCCGGCTCATGCCGCGCGCCCCGCAATGCGCGCGGCGACTTCGGGGGTAATCTGGGCTTGATCGGTCTGGGTCTTCAGCAGGGTTGTCAGCGCCGACTGCAGCATTGTCGGGTTCGTAGTCAGATCCGCAATCCCGAGCCCCATCAGGGCTGCGGCGAAATCGAGCGTCTCGGCGACGCCGGGAGTTTTCTCCAGATCTTCCGCGCGCAGTTTCTGCACAAAGCCGATGATCTGCGCGCCAAGCCGGGCCTCGATGTCGGGGCAACGGGCCTTGAGGATCGCAAGCTCGGTTTCGCGGTCCGGGTAGTCCACGTAGGTATAGAGACACCGCCGGCGGAGCGCGTCGGACAGGTCGCGGGTGCCGTTGGAGGTGAGAATGACGATCGGACGGGTGGTGGCGGTGATCGTCCCCAACTCCGGGATCGAGACCTGATAGTCCGACAGGATCTCCAGCAGGTAGGCCTCGAATTCCTCGTCGGCTCTGTCGATCTCGTCAATCAGCAGAACGGGGGGGCTGTCCTGAGTGATGGCGGCCAGCAAGGGGCGTTCCAGCAGAAAATCCCGCGAGAATATCCGCGCTTCGACCGCCTTGCCGGTTTCGCCATCCTCGGCGGCGGCCCGGATGGACAGCAGCTGACGCTGGTAGTTCCATTCGTAGATCGCCTGTGCAGCGTCCAGCCCCTCGTAGCATTGTAGCCGGATCAGGCGGGTATCGCGCGCGGTGGCGAGGCTGCGCGCCACTTCGGTCTTGCCCACGCCAGCGGCCCCCTCAAGCAACAGAGGACGGCCCAGCGACAAGGCAAGGTGGAGCGCAACAGCAAGGTCGTCCGAAGCAACATAGCCCTGACGCCCAAGGGCGGTTTGTAAATCTGTCCAGATCATCTGTGTGCTCGCAGGGGCGGGCAGTGACCACCTCCCGCCCTGCGTCCTCTTCTATCCGTGCAGGCCAAGTTTGTTGGCCGTCTGCCAGATCCGCCAATGGTCATGCGGCATGTTGGTGTGACGGTTTCCAAAGGGGCGGAACGCATCCTGCACCGCATTGGAGAAACACGGCACGCCGCCCACATGGGGGCTTTCGCCGACGCCCTTGGCCCCGATGGGGTGGTGCGGGCTGGGGGTGACGGTAAAGTCGGTCTCGTAGTTTGGCACCTCCCACGCGGTCGGCAGGAAGAAGTCCATCAGGGTTCCGGTCTTGACGTTGCCCATGTCATCATAGGCGATTTCCTGACCCAAAGCGACCGCGAGCGCCTCGGTCAGACCGCCGTGAACCTGGCCCTCGATGATCATCGGGTTGATCCGCGTGCCGCAGTCGTCCAGCGCGTAGAAGCGGCGGATTTCCGGCACGCCGGTATCGACGTCGATGTCCATCACACAGACATATGCGCCAAAGGGATAGGTCATGTTCGGCGGGTCATAGTAGCTGACGGCCTCAAGCCCCGGCTCGATCCCCGGAATGGCCTGATTATAGGCGGCAAAGGCGATCTCCTTCATGGTCTTGAACCGCTCCGGCGCGCCCTTGACGACGAAACGATCCACATCGAATTCCACGTCATTGTCGTGAACCTCGAGCAGATAGGCCGCGATCATCTGCGCCTTGGCGCGGATCTTGCGCCCGGCCATCGCGGTCGCAGCCCCGGCCACCGGAGTGGAGCGCGACCCGTAGGTGCCCAGACCGTAGGGGGCGGTATCGGTGTCGCCTTCCTCGATGGTGATACTGTCGGCAGGCAGGCCAATTTCCGAGGCCAGGATTTGCGCGAAAGTGGTCGCGTGGCCCTGTCCCTGGGAAATAGTGCCAAGCCGCGCGATGGCGGAGCCGGTGGGGTGGATGCGGATCTCGCAGCTGTCAAACATGCCAAGCCCGAGAATGTCGCAGTTCTTGACCGGTCCGGCGCCGACGATCTCGGTAAAGAAGCTCAGACCGATGCCCATCAACGTGCGGGTTTTCCCGGCCTTGAAGTCCTCGACCCGTTGGGCCTGTTCGGCGCGCAACCCCTCATAATCGACTGTCTTCAGGGCTTTGTCCCAGGCGGTGTGATAGTCGCCACTGTCGTATTCCCACCCCAGGGCGGCCTTGTAGGGGAACTGCTCCTTCTTGATGAAATTGATCCGGCGCAGCTCTGTCGCATCCATGTTCAGCTCGATCGCGAGGACTTCTATCATCCGCTCGATGAAATACACGGCTTCGGTCACGCGGAAGGAACAGCGATAGCTGACACCGCCGGGGGCCTTGTTGGTGTAGACGCCGTCCACCTCGAGGTAGGCGGTCGGGATGTCATAGGATCCGGTGCAGATATTCATGAAGCCGGCCGGGAATTTGGTCGGGTCCGCGCAGGCGTCAAAGCCGCCGTGGTCAGCGGTCACATGGCAGTGCAGGCCGGTGATCTTGCCGTCCTTGGTGGCCGCGATCTTGCCGGTCATGTGATAATCCCGCGCAAAGGCGGTGGTCATCAGGTTGTCCATCCGGTCTTCGATCCATTTGACCGGCTTGCCTGTCACGATGGAGGCCACGACAGAACAGACATAGCCCGGGTAGGCGCCGACCTTGTTGCCGAAGCCGCCACCGATATCGGGCGAAATCACGCGGATGTTGTGCTCTTCAATACCGGAGATGAGCGAGACCACGGTGCGGATTGCGTGCGGTGCCTGAAAGGTGCCCCACAGCGTCAGCTTGCCATTGACCTTGTCCATCGAGGCGACACAGCCACAGGTTTCCAACGGGCAGGGGTGGGTGCGATGGTAGTACATGGATTCGGTCGCGACCACGTCGGCCTCGGCTAGCACCTGTTCGGTGGGCTCCTTGTCGCCGGCATCCCAGGTGAAGATGTGATTGTGGTGCTTGCGGGGCCCATGGGCGCCGTCGGCCTTCGGGTCGAGATCCTCACGCAGGACAACATCCGATTTCAGCGATTCAAACGGATCGACGATCACCGGAAGCTCGTCATATTCGACTTCGACCAACTCAATCCCATCGGCGGCGGCATAGCGGTCTTCGGCCACGACAAATGCGACCTCCTGACCCTGGAACAGAACCTTGCCATCTGCCAGCACCATTTGTTTGTCACCGGCCAGGGTGGGCATCCAGTGCAGCCCCAGGGGTTCCAGATCGGCCGCGGTCAGCACTGCCAGAACACCCGGAACCTTCAGCGCCTCTTCGGTATTGATGCTGACCACACGTGCATGCGCATAGGGGGAGCGGACAAAATCACCAAACAGCATGCCATCCAGTTTGATGTCATCGACATAGTTGCCTTTGCCTTGGGTGAACCGAGCGTCCTCGACCCGTTTGCGGGAACATCCCATGCCTTTGAGATTGGCGACGCGATCATCGCGGCTTTCGACTTCGTCCTTCATTCTGCAGCCTCCTTCGCGGCATTCATCTCGGCGGCGGCGGCTTTGATGGATTTCACAATATTCTGATATCCGGTGCAGCGGCACAGGTTTCCGGCCATTCCGAAGCGGATTTCCTCTTCGGTCGGGTTGGGGATATCCTCCAATAGCTTGGTCGCGCGGGTGATCATCCCCGGCGTGCAATATCCGCACTGAAGCCCGTGGTGTTCCTTGAACGCGGTCTGCAGCGGATGCAGGTCGTCCGGACCGCCGATGCCCTCGATCGTGGTGACCTCGGCACCGTTGGCCTGGGCGACGAACATGGTGCAGGCTTTGACGGATTTGCCATCGATGGTCACGGTGCAGGCCCCGCAATGGGAAGTTTCGCAGCCGATATGCGGGCCGGTGATATTGAGACGCTCGCGCAGGGTGTAGATCAGCAATTCCCGTGGTTCGGCCAGGAATTCTTCGGCCTTGCCGTTCACGTTCAGCTTGATGTGCATTTTATTGGACATTTTTCCCTCCCTCACGCGCGCGACCAGGCACGCAGGATCGCGCGGCGCAGAATGACGCCGGCCACGTGTTTTTTGAACGCGACGGGACCGCGGTTATCCTCGGTCGGGTCGATATCGCCCAGCATTGCGCCGACTGCCGCCTTCAGGGCGGCATCGTCGACAGATGTCCCGACCAGCGCGGTGCTGGCGGCCTCGGAAAAAACCGGGATGTCGCTCAGATTGGTCATCGCGATGGATGCGGAGGCACAAGTCTCGCCGATCTTGGTAATCTGCACGGCCGCCGCGGCGGTGGCATAATCGCCAATTTTGCGCTTTTGCTTTTCATAGGCGTAGCCGCCCTCCGGCAAGGGGATCGTGACGGCGGTCAGCACCTCGTCGTCTTCGCGGGCGGTCATATAGGCCGCCTCATAGAAATCGCGTGCGGCGACATTGCGTTCGCCATCGGGACCGATCAGGGTAAAGCTGGCATTCAGGCATTGCATCAGGCCCGGCATGTCGTTGCCGGGATCGCCGTTGGCGACATTGCCGCCGACTGTGCCCATGTTGCGGACCTGGGGATCCGCGATCTGCAGAGCGGTTTCGCGCAGGATGGGCGCCGCTGCCGCCAGATCCTCATGACAGATGATATTGGTCTGCGTGACCAGCGCGCCAATCCGGATGCTCTCCGTATCAATGGTGATATCCGACAAACCGGAGATGCCCTGCAGGTCAATCAGATGCGGGACGTCTGCCATCCGCAGCTTCATCATCGGGATCAGGCTGTGCCCGCCGGCCATGACGCGGGCGTCGTCTCCGTGTTCTTCAAGGAGTTCAATGACCCCTGCCAAATCGCTTGGTCTGTAATATTCAAATGCCGCTGGAATCATTGGCTCTCCTCCCTGGAAGCTCACTGTCTCGCTATCCAGTAGGTTGCAGTCGAAGATCCGCGATGGCTTCAGAAAACTCGTGAAAGACAGCCATATTGCACGAAATGCGCGCTATCCTGCACGAGTTGCGCCGACCGGGAGCGTCAACGCATCTTGTATCGCGTGCAGCTTTGAACGGCTGACCGGTGCCGGGGGCAGGCCTGTCGCCTCAAAGATGCAGCGGCCCTTGTCTTTGGTCCGCTCGAACTGGGCCACCTTCGCCGGGTTTATCAGGTAGCTGCGATGCGTCTGCAGAAATCCGGCAGGCAAGAGCCGCTTGGTCGCCTCGGTGATCGGCCAGGCGCAGAACAGCCGATCCTGTTCGGTATAGATCTGGGTGTAATGGCCATCTGCGCGCACGATTGCGACGTCACTGAAGGGGACGAAAACCTTGATCCCATCGCGTTCGCAGGGGATGTGCAAGTCGCCGCTGTGGGAGGGGCGTATTGCCTCCGCAGGGGCGGGGGTATCCTCTGCCGGAGTGGAGGCGGGCACCAGATAGGTGATGCTGACCAACAGGAAAGCCCCGAAAATGACAAAGCTCGACAGGATCACCCCGAGCGCCAGCACCTCATTGCTCATGCTCGGGCCGAAATCCATCACGGGTGCTTCGGATACAAAGCTGGTTCCGGCCATCGCCAGAAAATGAACCGCGCAGACGGCGATCGCAAAGCACAATGTGCCGAGAAAGATGTTCCGGTTTGTGCGTTGGCCGTAGGCAACCCCGAAGGCCAGTATGCACAGGCCGATTGCAACACCGGATGACATGATTATGCCGAATGGCGTGTAGATGGCGCGGCAGAGTTCAAGCCCGGCCATCCCGATATAGTGCATCACAAGGACGCCGCCGCCGACGATGGTGCCGGCCAGCGCGATCATCTGCGGGGTCCGTTTTGTGAAATGAAGCAGGATCAACGCAGCCCCCACGATCAGGATCGCCGTCAGCGCCGAAATCAGCGTGAGGGCCGCGTCATAAAAGAACTGCACCGGCAGTTGCAGACCCAGCATTGCCACGAAATGCATGGACCAAATACCCCCGCCCAGGGCCACTGCTGCCAAAGCCACGGAGAACTTTCTTTGCGTCACGGTCTTTTGCGACAGGTTCCGGGTCAGGGACAGACCGGTGAACCCCGCAGCCAGCGCCACGACGCCCGACATCACCACGAGCAAAGTGTTGTGTGTGAATTGAAGGGTCTCCATCTGAATAAAACTGCCGAAAAACTGGGCGTTTGGCAATTCAGGATTTGGAGTTCCACCTCCCGAAGCGCCGATGGCCGGCAAAATGGCCTCGGCCTCTCCCGCTGTGACGCGTCTGATGGTAGCCCCTGGGTCTGCGGCGCAGGCCCTATCGTTCGCCGCGTCTGTAGGGTGCCATGAGGGCGGCCGGAACCTGCGCCCGGCGCGCGACCAGGACCAGGGCGACGATGGACAGGACGTAGGGTGCCATCAGGAAGAGCTGATATGGTACCCCGTCGATCACAGTCTGCAGACGGAGTTGATAGGCATCAAAGAAGGCGAACAGCAGCGCCCCAACCAGCGCTTTTCCGGGCTTCCAGGAGGCAAAGACCACCAATGCGATGCATATCCATCCGCGCCCCTGTACCATCTCGGGGAAAAAGCTGTTGAAGGCCGCGGTCGTCAGAAACGCGCCTCCGACGGCCATCAGGGCGGATCCGGCAACGACCGCGCCGATGCGGATGCGCATGGGGTTCAGGCCCTGTGCCTCGACCGCATGTGGGTTCTCTCCGGTCATGCGGATGGCGGTCCCGAGCGGGGTATGCGCCAGAATGTAGGCCATCACCACGACGGCCATCAGCGCCAGATAGGTCGGGGCTGTCTGCGAGAATAATATGGCACCTATGACGGGCAGATCCGACAGGTAGGGAATGTCAACGGCGCGGAAGGGCTCGATTGTGGGGGGCAGATTGCCGACGTCCACAACCAGCCGGAAGATGTAGTAGGACACCGCCGAGGCCAACAAGGTAATGCCGAGACCGGATACATGCTGTGACAGACCGAGCGGCACAGTCAGCCCCGCATGCAGCAGCCCGATCAACCCGCCTGCGATTGCGGCGACCATGAGCCCCATCCAGAGGTCGCCCCCCAAAAAGACGGTCAGCCATCCGGTCATGGCGCCCATGGTCATGATCCCCTCAATTCCGAGGTTCAGCACGCCTGCGCGTTCGCACAGCAATGCCCCGAGGACGCCGAAGATCAGCGGCGTTGCGATCCGCAGGACAGCGGCCCACAGATTTGTGTTCAGCAACAGTTCTATTGCGTCGATCATCTGCGCACCTGATGAGTAGTGAATAGCAGCGCAACAAGCATCGACAGAAGGCAAAGCGCCACAATGACATCCGCGATAAAACTCGGCACGCCGGTGGCGCGGCTCATGGCATCGGCCCCGACAAAGATCGTCGCGACGAATATGGCGGATCCGACGACCCCGGCCGGTTGCAACGCGGCAAGCATCGCGACCACGATGCCTGCGTAGCCAAAACCTGGCGACATGGTCGTGGTTACACCGGCCGTCACCCCGAGCACTTCTACGGACCCGGCCAGGCCCGCCAGCGCGCCGGACAAAACAGCGACCCCCATGAGCGTTCCAGGCAGGGAAATGCCCGCAAATCTGGCCGCAGGCGCGCTCAGGCCGGTGGCGCGGGACTCCATGCCGAAAACCGTACGCGAAAAGAGCAGCCAGACGGCGCCCGCAGCACCGATTGCGACAATCAGACCGTAGTGAAGACGCGTGCGAGGGATGAGATCGGGCAACCGGTAGGCCCCATCGACGGGAACAGACGAGGGCCAGCCGAACGCCAGAGGATCGCGCAGCGGGCCTTCGATCATCAATCCGACAAACAGGAGGGCGATGAAATTCAGCAACAGGGTGGTGACCACTTCGTCCACCCCGAACCGCAGGCGCATCACAGCGGGTCCGGCAAGAAGCGCAGCCCCGGCAACCATCCCGAGCAGCATCAGAATGACGACGCCGAGCGGCCCCGGCAGGGAAAGTGAATGCCCGACCCAGGCCGTCATCAGGGCCCCCATGAAGAATTGCCCCTCGGCGCCAATGTTCCACAGTCGGGCTCGAAACGCGACGGCTGCGGCAAGACCTGTGAAAATCAGGGGCGTGGCTCTGGTCAACATTTCGGAAATCGACAAACGCGAGCCGAGCGCCCCGCGCAACAACTCCATATATGCGGTGAGAGGGTTCACGCCTGCTGCCGCGATCAACCCGGCCGCAAGAGACAGGGCTACACAGACAGCAGCCACCGGTGCGATGAAAACGATGTGCAGGGGGACGTGGGACCGCCGCTCAAGCCGCATGGTCGTCACCCTCCCAAATTCCGGCCATCATCAACCCCAGTTTCTGTGCGTTCGCCTCGGCGGAGGGGACGGGTTTCGACAGACGCCCTTTGACGATGGCCTGAATGTGATCAGACAGGGCCACGGCTTCATCCAGTTCCTCTGAGATCAGCAGGATCGCGGCGCCCTGACTGCGGGCCTCCAACAATGTTTCATGTACGGCTGCAATCGCACCTTCATCAAGGCCACGGGTGGGTTGGTTCGCGAGAATGAACTTCGGGCCGATTGACAGGCATCGTCCCAGGATCAGCTTTTGCACGTTGCCCCCCGAAAGCTGCCCGGTGCGTGTCTCGGGTGTTGCGCCGCGAATGTCGAAGCGGGTGATCAGCTCGGTCGCATAGGCCTTGGCGGCCGCGCGACGGACAAAGCCATGACGTGAGAACGCGGGGGTTCTGATCCGTTCGAGAATGGCGTTTTCCCAAACGGCCAAATCGGCAACGACGCCCTCGGCCAGTCGATCCTCGGGCACGCGTCCCGCGCGCGCAGCAATCAGCCCGCGCGGGCCGAGCATACGGATATCCGTCCCGGACAATGTCATCGTTCCAGACGTCGGTTTCACAAGCCCCGACAGCATCCGGCTCAGCGTGGCCTGACCGTTTCCGGACACACCGACAATGCCGAGGATTTCACCCTCGTTCACGGTGAAAGAGACATCCTGCAACTGCGTTTCCCCAGCGTCGTCAATACTGAGGTTGCGTGCCACCAATACCGGTGCGCCGAGGGGATGAGCCTGACGGACGGGCCGGGTGACTTTGCGCCCCACCATCAATTCCGCCAATTCTTCGGCACTGGTTTCGGCCGTGTTCCGTTCCGCGATCATCTGGCCACTGCGCAGAACCGCGACTCTGTCCGAGGCTGCCATGACCTCTTGCAGCTTGTGGCTGATAAAGATCAGCGACAGCCCTTCGGCTGCCATTTCGCGAAGGGTTTCAAACAGGCGCTGGGCCTCGGGGCGTGCCAGCACGGCGGTGGGTTCATCGAGGATGAGAACACGCGCATCGCGGTACAATGCCTTGAGGATCTCGACACGCTGGCGTTCCCCCACGGACAGGCGGTTCACCTGTGCCTCCGGGTCTACCGGCAGGCCAAAACGATCTGCGATCCGGAGTAGTTTCCGCCGCGCGTCGGCCCGCGCGGAGCGCAACCGCAAGAGCGATTCCGACCCCAGCATGACATTGTCCAGGACCGTCAGGTTCCCGGCCAGCGCGAAATGCTGGTGGACCATGCCGACACCTGCCTCGATCGCGGCGCGCGGCCGGCCAGACGGGAGATCCGTGCCAAGAACGCGGACGCGTCCCGCCTCTGCCGCATAGTGACCGAAGAGAATATTCATCAAGGTGGTCTTGCCGGCCCCGTTTTCCCCGAGCAGCGCCAGAATTTCCCCCTCGCCAAGGGTCAAGGTCACATCGTCGATGGCCGTAAAGGAGCCAAAGCGTTTGGTGATCTGATGCATTTCCAGGACGGGACCGGTCATGTCGGCAGGCCTGCTATCGGCCCTGGGAAGGCAATCGTCGGGGCGCGGGCTTCGATCTGGGCGGCGAGTTGGCACAGGTGAAAATCAGAGCCGGCAGCGCCCAGCAACTGCACGCCCAGCGGCAGCTGATCCGCCATGCCGAAGGGCAGGGCAATGGCACAAAACCCGGCCACATTGGCAAGGGCCGCATTGGGGGCAAAGTGCTCCATGCGGGCAAAATGAGCGTCGGGATCGCTATCGGTCATCTCCAGCGCTCCGACAGGTGGCGGAAAAGACGAAAGGACCGGCATCAGCACCGCATCGGCCTGTGCAAACAGGGCGCGATGGGCACTCTCGGAGAGGCTGGCCATTTGACGTGCGCTTGCGAACAGCTGGGCGGCGGAGGTTGCGCGCCCCTCGGCCACAACGCTGGCTGCCAGAGCAGGCAGAGCGTCATCAGGGATCTCAAGGGCCGCCATCCATTCGGCCAGCGAAACAGACAGAATGCGACGGGCAATGTCATGCGCCTCCTGGCCCATTGCATCCGGCGCGGTGGCCTCAGTGATGTGACACCCTGCATCCGCCAGGGCGTCGGCGGCGGCCTGCACCGCGCGCAACTGGGTTGCGTCGCAGCGCTCGGGCCGCACCAGAGCAATGCGCGTCCGCGTGGGAGGCGCGACGGGCGGCAGCGGCAGGTGAACGGCCTCAAGGGCGGATCGGACGTCGCGGACGGAGCGCGCAAGCACCAATTCGGATGCCAACCCCATCAGGTGGTTGCCAAAGTCAGGGCCTCCGGGAACCGCCCCGCGAGACGGTTTGAGCCCAACCAGCCCGCAGCATGCCGCGGGCACCCTGATCGAACCCGCCGCATCTGTTGCATGAGCAATGGCCACGAGGCCGCTGGCGACGGCGGCGGCGGCCCCTCCGGATGATCCCCCCGGAGTGAGCGCCGGGTTCCAGGGGTTGCGGGCCTCCGGACGGTCCTGCGGGGCGCTGCTGAGCGCAAGACCAAACGGCGGCGTGGCCGTCACTCCGAAGGCCAGCAGCCCGGCATCGCCGAAGGCCTGGAACAGGTGGCTGTTGGTCGTGGGGATTTCGGCTTTGGCGCGCAATGCTGCCGATCCGGCCGCGACAGGGAGGCCGGAGGCCGCTGCACCAAGGTCTTTTGCCAGGAAAGGAACGCCATGGAACGGGCCTCTCTTTTCCCCGGGCGTTGCGTCCGCAGCGCGGGCCCGGTCGCGGGCCAACGCCGTGTCGAGATGGACCACAGCCCCAAGAGCCGCCTGCGTTTCGCAAGCGGCCAATGTTGCCTCCATCACCGCGCAGGCGCTGGTGCGCCCGTCGGCAATGGCCGCAGCGAGGGCTGTGGCATCGTTCATACCGGACTGCGTTTACGCCGGTTCGTCGTTGTCGATGGGAACATCCCAGGCACCCGAGCGAATTGCTGCCTCCTTGGCCTCCATGGGAGGAATTGCATCCGCAGGGACATCCTCGGCCACATAGATCAATTCGTTGCCGCCATGGGCCATGAACGAATATTCGGTATAGTCGCGCCCGACCGGTTTACCTGACTGAATGTCGGCAACGATTGCCTCGATCGTCGGGCCATAGTTCCAAATCGCATTGGCAAAGACGGTGCCGGGATATCGGGGCGTATAGTCGATGAGGGAACCGATTGCC
The DNA here is from genome assembly GCA_001874255.1 of Alphaproteobacteria bacterium MedPE-SWcel. Classification (GTDB taxonomy): domain Bacteria; phylum Pseudomonadota; class Alphaproteobacteria; order Rhodobacterales; family Rhodobacteraceae; genus Epibacterium. The sequence continues at coordinate 31,765 of MPDC01000021.1, read as the reverse complement.
TTGATACCGCGTTCCTGAGCCGCATCTGCGGTGCCGATCCTCTCCCCGAACAGGATATCTGCACCGGCATCGATTTGGGCCATCGCGGCCTCTTTCGCGCGCGCAGGATCGAACCATGCACCGATAAAGCCATTCACGAATGTTGCATCGGCATTGACCTCGCGGACGCCGGCGCGGAACGCATTGATCAGCAGGTTGACCTCGGGAATTGGATACCCGCCGACCGAGCCGAATACATTGGTTTCGGACATTTTTCCGGCCAGCATACCGGACAGATAGGCCGCTTCGTGATTGCGGGTGCCAAAGACGCCGAAATTGTCGCCCTGTGGGCCACCAGAGGACCCCATCAGAAAGGCGGTGTCCGCGTAGTCGGCCGCGACCTCGCGGGCCTCACGCTCGGTTGCATAGGATTCGCCCCAAATCAGCTGTGCGCCACTCTCGGCATATTCACGCATGGCACGGGGATAATCCGTCGGCGCGACGCCCTCCGAGAATTCATATGTGATGAGCCCAGCCTCGGCGGCGGTCTGAAACGCCAAATGGATGCGGCTGTTCCAGGCGTTTTCGACCGGGGACATGTGGACGCCTGCGACCCGTGTGAGCGATTGCGCACCGGCGTGGCGGACATAGGCAGGCAGGGCGAGTGTGGCGGTAGCACCAACAAGCAGTTGGCGGCGGTTTACGGCTGGTTTCACGGGGCTTTCCTTTTTGCGGGTCTACAGTGAAGTCAATTGAGCGGATCAGATGCCACTGGCGCATAGGCCGCGGGATCTAGCATTTGCGTCCGGCCGGGCAGCGTGAGGCTGGCCAGGCGCGGCGCCGTACGTGAGAGGATTCTACCGTGTTTGATGACTGCGAGCCGGGTCGCTTTCAGCCGCACGGCCTCAATGGGGTCGCGGGCCTGCAGAACCACCAGATTTGCCGGTCCTCCCTGTCGGAGGGTAGGGTCGGGCAGACCCAGTGCCGCCGCGCCATTTTGGGTCACGGATGTGAACGTCCATTCCATCGCCTCGCGGGAGGTCATGGGAACCGCGTGCACGGCCATATGCGCAACCTCGAGCATATCGGCCGAGCCCAACGAATACCACGGATCCATGGTGCAATCCTGGCCAAACGCCACGTTGACCCCCGCCGCCCGCAGCTCGGGCACCCGGGTCAGACCGCGCCGCCGCGGATATGTATCGGAACGACCCTGAAGGGTGATGTTGATGAGCGGGTTCGGGACAATATGTATCCCGCTTTCTGCAATCAGCGGGATCAACTTGGTCGCATAGTAGTTGTCATATGAGTGCATAGCGGTCACGTGACTGGCCACAACGCGTGATCCGATACCGAGTCTGGTCGATTCTGCCGCGAGGGTTTCGACGTGACGCGACAGGGGATCGTCGCTTTCGTCACAATGCAGGTCCAGCATCAGATTGCGCTCTGCCGCGATCTCGCAGAGGCGCGTGACCGACCGGGCCCCATCGGCCATGGTGCGTTCGAAATGCGGGATGCCACCCACCACATCCACGCCCATGTCGAGCGCCCGCAGGAGGTTAGCTTCGGCATTGGGCGACCGGTACAGGCCGTCCTGAGGAAAGGCGACGAGCTGCAGGTCAATATAGGGCGCGACCTGTTTGCGGACTTCGACCAGCGCATCGACGGCTGTCAGCCTGTCATCGCAGATATCGACGTGGCTGCGGATCGACAGCAGGCCTTGGGAAACGGCCAGATCGCAATACCGCAAGGCACGTTCCATGACGGCCTGCGGTGTCAGCAACGGTTTGAGTTCGCCCCAGAGCGCTATTCCTTCAAGAAGGGTCCCGGACACGTTGAGCCGCGGGGTGCCAAGACTCAGCGTGGCATCCATGTGAAAATGTGGATCAACAAAGGGAGGGCAGGCGAGCCGTCCGCTCGCGTCAATCTCTTCACGCGCTTCGGCGTCGATATGCGTCTCTATTGAAACGATTTTGTCGCCTTGGATCGCGATGTCCAAAGGGCCACGGCCATCTGGCAGATTTGCCTGTCTGACGATAATATCGAGCATTCCTGATCTCCCAATTATTTTACCAAAGGGAAAATTTTTATCCAACGCTACATCTATGTGAGCGAAGCCCGGAAATTTCTTTCAATAGTGCAGAACGGATTTTATTTGTCTATTTTTTGTGCGCTGCGCCAGGCCGGTTCTGCCAGTGTGTCTATGCGAGGCTCCGATGCGGGAAGCACCGCTGCCCGAGATGAAACTGACGGGCCGCCTCCCGGTTGGTGATCGTGACCTCGACGGGCATGCAGGCCGGAGGTCAGTCAGTGCCACATTGCCATTGCGTAGAACACAGATGGGCCATGCGGAGACGGTCTTTGGCCTGGCCGAGATTGCACTTCGATCACAAACCGTTAGGATCAGGGGCGATTGTCAGATGCCCACGGTCGTTAACGTCTCGCAGGAAGCAGAGCCCATAATGGACAATACCACTTTTGCGCGTGAGGCCACCGCGTTTTTTGGCGATGAAGATCCAGCCATCGCCTATAACCGGGTCTGGTTCAACGTCATGAGGGCGCATCGAAAGTTCCTGCCGGATATCTCCCGTGCGCTCAAGGCAGAAGGCATCAGCGATCCGATCTGGTATGAAATCCTGCTGGAGGTGGCTCGGGCCGGGGACGACGGACAGCCGATGGCTGAACTGGAAGCAAAACTGTTCGTTGCCCAATACACTTTGTCGCGTCACGTCGGCAGAATGCTGGAAAAAGGGCTGATCAAGAGGACCTATATCAGTGACGGTCGCCGTAAACAGGTTCTGTTCCTGACGGATCAGGGGCTTGGTATGCACAATAGGATCTGGCCCGGGTATATGTCGGCAATCCAGAAGGAACTCTCCGGGCTGATGACCACGGATGAGGCCTACGCCCTGTCAAAACTCATGATCAAGCTGTTGTCCTGATCGCATCCCTGTGACGTGAAAAAGGCCCCGCGTGGGGGCCTTTGCTTGTTGTCTTGATCTCATCCAGCGTTCAGAAACGCGCGATCAGCTCCAGGTTGAACGAACGTCCCGGCTCTTTGAGCGCCACAACCGAGGTGTAGTCGGCGCCATAGGTGGAGCGGTCCGCATAATCGGCGTCCAGAAGGTTCTGGACAGAGGCACGCACCGTTACACCCGTAAGGGCGGGGGGCGTATATTCGGCGAACAGATTGATCACCTCATACCCTTCGAGACCCAGACCGGAGGTGTCCTGAGTGTCGTCATAGTCCAACGCCATATCGAGGTTCCCGCCCACCACGAGGTTATATGCGGGCAGCTCTTGCTGGACTTCCAATGCGATGACCTGACCCAGCGGAGCGCCGAGATCCAGCGCCTCGTAGCTGCCGGTGGCTGCGCCGTTGACGCTGATTTCGCTGTCAATGTAGGTGAAGCGCAGGAAGCCCAGATCCCAACCATAGGTCGCCCCGAGGCTGTAGCCCTTGCTTTCGAAGTCGATGTTGGAGCCACCGCTGCGTGCGCGATTGATTTCGGTCAGGAAGATCTCGCCGCCCAGCGTCAGCCTGTCATTGGTCCAATCGATCCCGGCTATATAGTTCTGCGCACGGGCGCTCCGCAGGCCATCGTAGGTCCAGGCGCGCCAGAATTCATAATTGTCTTCCAGCTGGATGCCGCCAAATACGCTCGAGTAGCCAGCCCGCACGGACAGGCGGTCCGAGATACGATAGGTTACGGATGCGTTGCCGCTGGCCCCGTTATCAGAGGTCTCATAGTCGCCCAGACCGTCGAAATCCTGCCAGTCGTAGCGCAGCCCACCGGACAGCAGCCATTGCTCGCTCGGCTCCATCCGAAGCTGGGCAAACACACCAAAGTTCTTGGCACCCTCTTCGCTCACCGCGCTGCCGGGCTCGGAGTATTCGGACTTTTTCTTGTAGTAGTCGATGCCGGCGGTGATCGTTTTGCTGTCAGACAGGTGGAAGGTGTTCTGCGCCTTGAAGGACAGCGTGCTGGAGATGCCCGTGCTCTGATAGGGCTCCGGCACGCGAATGTCGCTTTCGGAAAATCCCAGAACCAGTTCGGGATCCCACATGCCAAAATCGTTCAGATTTTCGTAGCGAAGGCTGAAATTGCTGCGCGTCGTCTCGTATAGCCGCGTGGGCGGTGTGGGCCTGCCGCCAATGACGCTGCCGATATTGGCGCGGTAGGGGCGGGCTCCGTCGTCGACGATTTGCTGGCCCGACAGTTCGACGCGATGGCCTTCGAGCGATTCCCAACCGAACTTCAGAAGTTGGCTTTTCATATCTGCGCCAGTGCCAAGAACGGTGTTGCCGTCTCCGTCCTTGTAGTCGTCGCCGACCGCGCGTTTGAGATAGGCCAGAACTTCGAAGCCACTGTCGGTGCGCCCCGCAAGCGTGACCGAACCGCTGATGGTCTGACCGTTGCTGCCGTATCCCAAGCGGAAGCCGCCGCCAAAGGTGTCGTCGTCGCCCAGAACATCTCCGGCATCGACGGTTTCCATGATCACAGCGCCGGCAACTGCGTTGGGGCCGGTATCTGCGGCAGCCACACCCGGGTCGACCCGGGCGAACTTCAGCACGCCGGGGTCAAAGGCATTTGCCGTGACGTGGTGAAAGGCGCGGTTGTTCTGGAGCGCGCCATCCACTGCGATCGTGAGGTTCAGCATGTCGATGCCGTTCACAAAGATCTTCTGCGCAACCGGGATGGCGCCGCCGACTGACACGGAGGCCAGCCCGGCAAACAGATCTTTCAGATCGCCCAAGCGGGCGCGTTCCAGTTCCGCGTCCGCAACATAGACTGCGGTTGCACGGTCTGCGGCGTCTCCAACCGGATCATTCATGCGCACATGGATCGGATCAAGAGTTATCACATCAGAGGAGGTCGTTTGCGCTACGGCTGGTGCGAAGGGCAGCAATGCTGCGACCGCACCACACAGCAGACGGGCACGCAAAGAGGTGTTCATAGCTATCATTCGAGGTCCCAAATCTTTGTTTAGTTCAGGCTGGCTCGAGGCAGACGGCTGGCTGTTGGCGCAGATCATACAGTTTGATGGCCTTGACATGCAAGTGCATGTCAAGGCGCGTGGGTCGATTGTGAAACTTCTTGTTAAGTCTGGTACAGAAGACACAGTCGGTTCGGCTGGCGGGTGCAAAAACGGTAAGTTTGGGGTCAGCTGGCCGTGTCAGCCACGGTGACTGGCTCCCAGTTCAATTCGTAAAAACCTTCCCGAAACGCGAAGCGCTCCAGATGTGAATCAATGACTTGCCGTGCGCGGCTCAGGGTTTCTTCATCTTCTCCGGTCAAGTCGGCCTGAAGCGTCGTTTCCGTCGCAGTCAGATGAACCGGCCCAAACGGAAAGCAAATGCGGCCTTGAGTTTCGTCAAATGTGACGTCGACCTTATGCCCAAAGTGCTTGCAAAGCTGCTGGAGGTATTTTTTGGCATTTGGCGTGGCCCGCTGGCCGAGTTGTTTGAACATGTTAATTTGGGCTTTCTTCTGAGGTGGTCTTTGCGACAGTGGAGACAAAGGAATGGAACGGTGCGAAATCCGCTCCCGAAGGTGAGATTGATCGCCCGGTTGAGATCCGCAGGCAAGTACTAAGATTTTCAATCGATTTTGTTCACAGGCTCGGCGCGGACCACCCAAAGGGCACCGACTCTGGCGGGGTTCCGCCGCGACATCTTGCAAAAACTGATTTGAAGGGAGCTGCCGACCCTGTGGGTGGTCCGTCTCACGCCGTGTGTCTGGCCTGGTCGTGGCGACCATTGTTCAATAAAATCAGAGACCTGAGGTCGGCCGCCACAGGGTATGAAACGCTTTCGAAGTCCCGGCGCGGCTGATGGCTGTGGTTGCGGTCGCAGCGCGGACAGGTTGGACAATTGTGCGTGGCTTCTTGGGCATTCGGTCGCGGAGCGTCAATTTTTATTTACTTGATACGGACCGTGCCGCCCAAGTTATCAAATTCTTAAATGAACTCACGCAAGTTTCACGTCGCAGACAAAATCAGCCAGATCACTCGGGTTTATTGGAGTTCCAGCTATGTTTATTAGAAATACAATGCTAGCGGCAACGCTACTGGCATTTCCACACCTCGCAGCCGCCGGGCAGGGCGTGACAGATGACAGCGTGACATTCGCACAGGTTGCGGCGTTCGAAGGGCCGGCATCGGCTCTGGGAACCGGCATGCGCCTCGGCATTACTGCAGCCTTTGAGGAGGCAAACGCCGCGGGTGGTGTGCATGGCCGTATGTTGAAGCTCGACAGTATGGATGATGGATACGAACCGGACAAATCCGCAGGTCTCGTGAAAGGGGTTGTGGAAGGTGACAATCATATCGGTCTGATCGGCGCGGTGGGCACCCCCACATCTTCGGCCACGCAACCGATTGCGACCGAAGCGAACATGCCGTTCATCGGCCCGTTCACCGGCGCCGGCTTCTTGCGTGACGCAAGCCATGGCAACATCTTCAATGTACGCGCCACGTATTTTGCCGAAACCGAGGCATGGATCGAATATCTTGTAGACCAACAGGGCATGGATTCCGTCGCGATCCTGTATCAGGACGACGGCTTTGGCCGCGTGGGTCTTGCAGGCGTCAATGCGGCCTTGGAAAAGCGCGGCATGTCGCTGGCTGCTGAAGGCACATACACACGCAACACCACCGCGGTGAAAAAGGCGCTTCTGGCGATCCGGAAGGCGAAACCGGACGCGGTTGTGATGGTCGGCGCCTACAAGCCGGTAGCCGAATTCATCAAACTGTCCCGCAAGATGAAACTCGCGTCCACTTTCGTCAATATTTCATTCGTCGGCTCTGATGCGCTGGCTCAGGAATTGGGCGATGCGGGTGAAGGGGTCATTATCAGCCAGGTGGTCCCCTTCCCATGGGATGCATCGCTTCCTGTAGTTGCTCAATATACAGAGGCGCTCAAGGCAGCTGATGCCGACGCCAACCCGGGTTTCGTGACATTGGAAGGCTACATCGTCGGCCGTCTCGCAATTGAGGGTCTGAAAGCTGCAGGCCAGGATCTGACGCGGGAAAGCTACCTTGCCGCCTTGTCCAATCTGAGCACTGTAGACCTCGGTGGTGTCTCGATGATTTTCGGTGCGGATGACAATCAGGGTATGGACGACGTCTTCCTGACGCGCATTACGGCCGATGGTGGCTTTGAACCTATCGTCGCCGGCGGCGGCTCCTGACCCTTAGACGGTGCCCGTGAAATCGTAAGCTTTGAGCATACGCAAGCCAAACTCCTGCCCGGCCATTGGGCAGGAGAAGTAGCAAATCTCCATCAAAAAGGTACCACCATGATCCGCTCAAAGGGGTTCCAAATCCTTCGCCGCCTGAATGTCCTGTCGAGTATTCGTGGCAAGATCACATTTATTCTTGTCGCATTGATGCTGACGGCTGGCGGGGCGGGGTATCTGACTTATCAATCCCTTGATCGGGTATCGGAAGAAGTCGGAAAAATGACGGGGAGCAATCTGCCCCAGCTGGCTCAGAGCAACGCTCTGATCATGTCAGCCAACAAGACCAAGGATGCCATGATCCGGGTGCTGATGGCCCGCAACGTGGAGGATCTGGCAGCCGCGTCCAAAGTGGTTGAATCCTCTGCTGTCAAGCTGTTGGCTGCCGTAGAGGCCCTGCCACAAGAGCAGAGTGCCGAACTCGCAGCAGAGCAGAAACAGGTATCGGACGCGTTGACAATTTCCATCGACGCCAGAGCAAATGCATTTGAGAATTCGAGTCGTGTGAATTCAATGACATTGCAACTACAGCAATTGGCGGCGGAACTTCAGGGTATCTTGCTGGAAACCGCGGACGATGCCTATTTCAATATTTCGATGCAAGGGGACGACACGATTTCTTCTATCGAAGAGACGATGCTGGATCTTGTCGAAAGCAAATTTGCCACCTTGCAATCGCTTCTCGAAATCCGGGCGGAGATCAATCTCTTGACCGGTATCTCCTTGGCAATGGCGACGACCAAGGACAGTGCCATGCTGTCGATACTGACGGATCTCTCGGTCTCGTCGCATGACCGGTTGATGGTATCCATGGACGTTCTGGAAACCTCCGATGCCGGATTAAGTGTGTCTGAAGATCTGCAAGACGTTGCCGAGTTTCTGAAGCCGCAAGGCTCGGCTGGACGACCCGTCGCCAGCGATTTGATCCTGTCCAAGCGGCAATCGGCTGACAAGATGCTTGCGGCGGCAGTTGATGACATGGTGTTCGAGCTGACCATTGCTGCAGATGACGCAGCAACCGGAAACCGCGATGCCATTCAGGGCCTTCTCGACAATGAAGTCGCATTCATGAATACCTTGCTGGAGATCAATTCCTGGCTCAGCGCCTTTCAGATTGAAGCGCTCAAAATTGCAACTGCTGAAAACGTCGAGCAAGCGAGAGTCGCCGAAAAAACAATGTTCGCAGCCGCCCAAGCTCTGGCTGGGTACCGGGAGTTCGGTCAGGGACAGTTCACTGAACAACTCGACGGGATTTCTGCGATGGCTGCGCCGGACAGCGGGTTGGCCTTCTTCCGCATCAAGTCAATCGAGGCAGATCTCGCAGCCGCCCAAGCCGTTGGAGATACGGTCGAAGCGGTTCTCAAGATTGCGAGCCTGGCCTCCGTGCGCGGTTTGGAGAGCCAGAACAGCATTACCGAGCAGGCTCTTGGAATTGCCAGCAACGCAGTGGAGTTGAAAAGCAGGCTCGAGCAGTTTGGGTGGGTCGCAATGGGCTTTGTTGTCGGGACGCTTTTGTTGAGCCACATGCTTATTGTGCGCCCCCTCAATGCAATCAGCCTGACCACCGAACGGTTGTCGCAAGGTGATATGAGCCCGGTCAAAGGCTTTGACCGTTCCAGCGATGAAATTGCCCGGATCGCGGGTGCATTGACCGTGTTCCGTGATGGTTTGGTGGAAAAAGAGGAACTGACCCGCGTTGCGGAAGAGGAACGCGTCGCCAATCAAGCGCAACAAACTGCGGCAGTCGGCGCCATTGGCGACGGTCTCGCTCGACTGGCCAGTGGCGATCTGACGTATCGCATCGAAGAGGAAATGACGGATGGATATGCTCAGTTGAAACAGGATTTCAACTCGACGGCACACACGCTCAATATGACGGTGGTTGACGTGGTGAATGTAGCCGAATCCATTCGCAATGGGTCGTCAGAAATCAATCAGGCTTCGGACGACCTGTCTCATCGCACCGAAAGTCAGGCAGCAACACTGGAAGAAACGGCGGCGGCACTTGAACAACTTACGGCCAGCGTCAGGTCCGCAGCGGAGGGGGCGAGAGACGCAGAAAGCACGACCAACGAAGCGCGCGCGCAGGCCTCTGAAAGCGGTAGAGTGGTCGAGGATGCCGTTCATGCCATGAGGGATATTGAGGACAGTTCCTCGCAGATTTCTCAGATCATCAGCGTGATTGATGACATCGCGTTTCAGACCAATCTACTGGCGCTCAATGCGGGGGTTGAGGCGGCTCGCGCAGGCGACGCCGGGCGCGGGTTTGCAGTTGTGGCATCGGAGGTTCGCGGTCTTTCGCAGCGAACGACGGACGCGGCCCGAGAAATCAAGGCGCTTATTTCCAAAAGTTCCACTCAAGTGGAATCCGGGGTTGATCTTGTTGGTCGAGCCGGAGAGGCGCTGCAAAATATTTCAGAGCGCGTTACTCATATTTCCAACCTTGTCAGCAATATAGCAGATTCAACAAGCGAGCAGGCAACCGGTTTGGGAGAAGCGAATATCGCGGTTTCACAACTGGATCAGGTGACTCAGCAGAACGCGGCGATGGTTGAGGAAACGAATGCTGCCGGCCAGCTATTGAGCGCGGATGCGAAAAAACTGGTCGATCTGATGGCGAATTTTGCGGTTTCGCATTCGGCTGACGCGCATTCCGCAACCGACGACTTTGCAGGGGAAGGCGGCCAGGAGGGTTTCGAACGCGCGATTGCGTGACGGTTGGGCAGAGTTTCAGTATGATGCGCATGCTACGTGCTGTACGGAGCTGAAAAGGCGGCCAGGTATTTGCTTGATCGTTGCGGCTGCGCGCAGATCGTCCGCAAAAGTCGTATTCGGTAGCTTGTGTTCGCTCTCGCGCGCCTTGCCCCGCTGTGATGAAGGCCAGGGCCACTGCGATCCCCTATTGCTGGCCGCCGGATAGCTTGAGGTCGGACCTCATGCCCAACTGGGCTCTGGCGGCCGGTCGAAACTGTCGTTCCTGAAATTTCTGCAGAAGATCAGCCGATGTTTTCTAGCGTGTGCAGGACGCCGCGCAATTCGGCCAGCCCGCGCAATCGCCCGATGTAGGGATAGCCGGGTGTGCTATCGACGCGCTGATCCTGGGCCAGCATGTGGCCGTGGTCCGGTCTGAAAGGCAGCGCAGATCCCTGAATGGCTTCTGCGGCCAAGGCAGCACGTCCGACAGCAACCATGTCGACGTCTCCAGACAGATGCGGCGCTTCGTGAAAGCTGATGCCGTCCTTCTCACGCAGGGTGGAACGCAGATGCAGGAACGCCACGCGGGCTCCAAAGCGGTCGAGCATCATCGGCAGGTCATTGTCAGCTCGGACCCCGAGTGAGCCTGTACAAAAGGTCAATCCATTGGCAGGGCTGTCTGCCATATCAAGAATGGCCTGCAGGTCGTCGGCCGTGGAAACCACACGCGGCAAGCCGAAGATCGAAAAAGGCGGATCATCGGGATGAATGCCGAGCCGTATACCGACCTCTTCTGCGACCGGCACGACCCGCTCTAGAAATGCGGCGAGGTTGGCGCGGAGCTGCGGCGCGTCGATATCGTGATACAGGGCCAGATGGGTGCGGAAACCGTCGAGGTCGAAGCTCTCTTCGGCACCGGGCAGACCGGCAATAATCGTCTGCGTCAGAGCCTCCGCCGCTTGCGGGGTGAGCGCGGCAAAACGCTCGCGGGCAAGCGTCACAATATCGGCGCGGTGGCTCTGTTCCGCTCCGGCGCGCTTCAGGATATGAATGTCGAACAGGGCGGCGTCCACCGCATCATATCGCAGACAGCGCGCGCCATCAGGCAGTTCGTAGGACAGATCAGTTCGGGTCCAGTCCAGGAGTGGCATGAAATTGTAGCAAACTGTCGTGATCCCGCAGTCTGCCAAATTGCGCAAAGTCTGTGCCCATGCGTCGGCCTTTTCCTCCCAGCCTGCTGCTGCGCGTTTGATATCTTCGTGCACAGGTACGCTTTCGACAACCTCCCAGCGCAGACCGGCGGCTGCGATCATATCTCGGCGGGCGGCGATGGCGTCGGCGGGCCAGACGATGCCATTGGCGAGCGAATGCAGGGCCGTGACGATGCCGGTGGCACCCGCCTGGCGGATGTCACTCAGCGTCACAGGGTCGTTCGGGCCAAACCAGCGCCAGGTCTCGATCATGCGGTCCTCTTGTCGTTGTCTGTTGCGGGCGCAGGGCGCGCGGCAGGAGATGTACTGGGGTCGTTCGGTGTCAGCTCGGGGCGGAGACCGGCTGGAACAGATACCCGTCAAAGGCCGGGTCATCGACGTCCGACAGCTCCATCAGGGTTTCGCGCACATGAGCAAGGTGCTGCCACATGGCGGCGCCGGCGCCATCGCGATCCTTGTTGCGCAAAGCTGTCAGGATCTGTTGATGGTCATCCAGCCAATTGAGGCGATAGTCCGCGTCAAAAATCCGGGTGTGCAGCTTTGCCCACATCGGACTCTGGTCTCGCTTGCGCCACAGTTCGTCCACCATGTCCACGAGGACAGAATTCTGCGTCGCCTCGGCGATCAGGCGGTGGAACAGCTCGTCGCCAGAGTGATCGTTGCTGCCCGCTTCGATATCTGCGCGCTCGATGTCCAGGGCCTCGCGCATTCGGACAATATCGTTCTTGGTCACCATTTCCGCAGCAAAGGCCGCGATGGAGCTTTCCAGCAACTGGCGGGCCTGCAGCAGCTCAAAGGGTCCGATATCATCCCGCTCGGGCGGTGCCTTGGTCGCGGACGGGGTGGCCAGATAGATACCGGAGCCCTTGCGCACCTCCACCAGCCCGTCGATCTCGAGCATGATCAAGGCCTCGCGCACCAGAGACCGCGAAACAGACAGCGTTTCCGACAATTGCCGCTCTGGTGGCAAACGGTCCCCGACGGCAAAACCCTGCGCCTTGATGACATTGCGAAGGGCTTGCGCGACGTCCTGATAGCGTCGATATGGGCTCATGCTGGCGTTCCTTTCCGGCTGGCGGCAAGCCGTTCCTCTTGCGTGGCGCGTTCGGCGTAATACGCGGCGAGCACATGAAACGCGGGCTTTTTGGTTTCTTTGTCTGCGGCAATCAAACCCTTTCGGTTCCAGCCCCTCTGGAAGATCCCCTGACGCCGCTCCACCCGGAAATCATATAGAAGCCATGGCGACATGCCCTTGACGTAATCCAATTCCCGCAGGGTTGCGATCTGCTTTTGATAGACCTCTTCCTGATAGGCGAGACTGAACAGACCACGCTCCGGGCCTTTGCCGCTGCTGTCGCCATCGGCACCCGTCTCAGAGATGACAACCGGACGATCCGGGGCGGAGTTGCGGCCTATTTCTGCCAATTCATCGAAATTTTCTTCGTACCAGCCATAGTATTCATTGAGCCCAATGATATCGATATGCGCGGCGAGCCGGTCCTCGATCTTCAAATGGGCGTGGTTGACGAGGCACGCCGCAGAGGTGAGGCGTGTGGGATCCTCCGCCTTTGCCAGTTCTGCAAGATGGCGCATGAAATTCAGACGCGCGTCGGTATCCGGGTTTTCGTTGCCGATCGACCAGATGATGACGCTGGCGCGATTGCGATCCCGGCGCACCAGCTCACGCAGCTGGTTTGCCGCGTCGCGCAACGTGTCGGGGTTGGCGAAATCGATCGCCCAATAGACCGGCACCTCTTCCCACAGCATCAGGCCAAGTTCGTCGGCGAGTTCAGCAGCGCGTTCGTGATGCGGATAATGGGCCAGACGCAGGAAGTTACAGCCGAGCGCCTTGGCATGGGCAAAACGACGGCGCAGGTCCTCTTCGCTTGTGACCTTGCCTGTTTCAACATCATCTTCGTGGACAGAAATCCCGCGCAAGAAGATGGGATCCCCATTGAGCAGAATTTCCGTCCCGTCGCGACTGATGGTGCGGAAGCCAATGCGGTCACTGACCTGATCCTCGCCCGCAGTCAGTCGCACATCATAGAGCTTCGGATGATCCGGTGACCAGAGCTCCGGGGCAATGTCCAATACGATCTCGCCTGCACCATTGACGAGCGGGACGGGCGTCTCGACCCCGAGTTCAGGAATGGAAAGCTGCGCGGCCTCAATGGCTCCGTCGACCTTGACCGACACATGGACGCGACCGTGTTCAAGCCGCACGAACATGTCGCGGACAACGACCGGCGGCAGGTCAAACAGCGTGACCTCGCGGTAGACGCCGCCGTAGTTGAACCAGTCCGTATTGCGCATCGGGACACGGTCCAACGTGCGGGTATTGTTGACACAAAGCATGAGCCAATTCTGGCCCGCCTTCAGGGTATCGGTCAATTCCGCGCAAAACGGGGTCGAGCCACCATAGTGGTTTCCGATGAATTCCCCGTTCAGAAACACCTTGCAATCATATTGCGCGGCGCCGATGCGCAGGACCTGTCGGCGCGCCGCTTTCGGGGCGTGCTCGAATGATCGGGTATACCAGGCAGAGCCTTCGAAGAAATACCATTTCTCCTTTTGCATCTGCCAGCAGGACGGCACAGGCACCGTTTCGCCCATGTAGGGATCATAGTCCCAGGGCTCGATCCGCGCTTCTGGTTGCTCGGGCGTCATGGCGAACCATTTCTGCCGGAGGCCAGTGTCCAGAAGGTCTACGCAAAAGTTCCAGTCTCCGTCCAGCGACTGCCCCTGGCGACCGCGGGTGAAGATCAGGGTGTCTGCATTGAGGGTCTGCGTGTTGAAAGGACGGTCGTAGTCCTCATCATGCAGCGCTTGCAGTGCATTGTCTGCGAGTTCGGATCTCTCTAACATTGATGCCTGTGCCTGTTGCTTATTTGATCGCTTTGATGCGGTCGATCAGGTCGGCGAGATTTTCAGATTTCGCGGCGACTTCCTCGTGCATCGGCAGGACGGCTTCGGCAAAGGGGGCTTTGTCGACGGTGTGGATCTCAACACCAAGGGAGGTTTTCGCCTCGTCGATGGCTGCATTCGAGGCGGCATTCCACGCGGTGCGGTGTGCTGCCATGGAATCCAGTGCTGCTGTATGCATTGCCTCTTGCTGTTCGGGCGTCAGCGCGTCCCAGGCACAGTTGGACATCACGACGACCGACGGGATCATGGTGTGTTCGTCGAGGGAAAAATCGCTGGCCACTTCGCCATGACGTGCGGTGGTCAATGCGGTCGGGTTGTTTTCTGCCGCGTCGACAACACCTTGCTGAAGCGCGCTGTAGAGTTCGCCCCAGGAAATCGGTGTCGGGCTACCGCCAAGCAGCTCTACCATGCGGATCGCGGATGGGCTGGGTTGGACACGGACCTTCACGCCCTGCAGATCTGCCGGAGACAGGATCGGTTTCTGCGCGTAAAATGACCGGGCCCCTTCGGTGTAGAAGGCGACGCCACGAAAACCCTGATCGACAGAAGCGTTCAGGATGTCCTGACCGATGTCGCCAGTGATGACCGTGTTGAAATGCTCCTCGGACGAGAAGATATAGGGCAGGTTCAGCGCGGAATAGCTTTCCTCGAAGGCTTCGAGTTCGGAGGCATTGGAGCGGGCCATTTCGAGGGCACAGTTCTGCACCAGTTCCATCGACTCGCGCTGGGTGCCAAGCTGGGCGTTGGGGAAGATCTGGATCTTCACTTCGCCGTTGGTCAGCTCTTCCATCCGGTCAGCCATGACCTGCATGGAGATATGGACCGGGTGATCCGGCGGGTTGTTGTGGTTCAGCTTCAATGTGGCTGCACTGGCGGCGCCTGCCATCGCGGCGAGCGCAAGGGCAGACAGGGCAGTCGTGAAATGCGGGGTCATGGTCTCTCCTCCCAAAGTGTTTCGGCCTGACCACAGTAAATTGGTCAACCAATAATCCGAGAAACTTTCCTAGAATCGGAATCTAGTCAACCAAAACTTGCTTGAAATATGTTGAATTGACACAAGAGGCATAAATTGGTTGACCAATTGGGGTTCCTGCGCAAGGGTCTGCGCCAGCAATTGGGAGTCCGCCGCGGGAGGGGAACAATGACGCCGAGTACAAAGACCCAAATCTGTGGGGAAGGGACCACCCTATGAGAGCCGCTGTCGATCTGGTCCTGAAAATTGTGATCTCTGCCATCTTTGTCACGCTCGTGGCCTGTGTCAGCTGGCAGGTTGTCAGCCGCTACATTCTCGGCACCCCAAGCACGGTGACGGACGAGCTGGCCCGCTTTTTGTTCATGTGGCTGGCGCTGATTGGTGGCGCGTACACGATGGGCCTTAGGCGGCATCTTGCCATTGATCTGCTCACGCAGAACCTGAAGGGACGTGCCCGAAGCGTGTCCGAGGGCTTTACGCTGTTTGCGATTGCCGGTTTTGCGACCCTGGTGATGATCAAGGGGGGCGGCCAATTGGTCTGGAAGACCTTTGCCTCGGGGCAGGTCACGCCCGCGTTGCAGATCCCGATGGGCTATGTCTACGGCGCGATCCCCTTTGCGGGCGCTGTCATTCTCTATTATTGCGCGATCTTCGCGTTCGAGCTGTGGCGCGACGGCCCCGGTTCCTCTGACGCCGGGGAGGCCCCGCAGCCTCTCGGCGGTCCTCTGGATTAAGGCTGCGCTGATATGACGACTGCAATACTTCTCCTCTTTGGCAGCTTTGCCGTCCTGATGGCTTTGGGTGTTCCGATTGCCTTTTCCATCGGGATTGCCACGACCGCGACATTCCTGCTGTTCATGGGGGTTGATCAATCCCTGTTTATCGTCGCGCAGCAAATGGCCTCTGGTCTGGATAGTTTTACCCTGCTGGCGATCCCTTTCTTCATCCTTGCAGGCAACATCATGAACCGTGGCGGCATCGCCATGCGGCTGATCAATTTCGCCAAGGTTCTTGGCGGGCGCCTTCCGGGCGCGTTGGCCCATTGCAATGTGATCGCCAACATGATGTTCGGGTCGATTTCCGGGTCAGCTGTGGCGTCAGCGGCGGCAGTCGGAGGCGTCATGGCGCCGCTGCAGAAAAAAGAAGGCTATGATCCGGCCTTTTCTGCGGCTGTGAACATCGCCTCCTGCCCGACGGGTCTGCTGATCCCGCCGTCGGCCACGCTCATCGTTTACTCGTTGATCACCGGCGGCACCTCAATTGCGGCGCTATTCGTGGCAGGCTATCTTCCCGGTATCCTGATGGGGCTCGGGCTGATGCTCGTTGCGGGCATTATTGCCAAGCGGCGTGGGTATCCTGTGGCGCCGCGCCCCGCCTTCCGTGAGGTGCTGGTTTCCGCACGTGATGCGGCACTGCCGCTCGGCTTGATCGTCATTGTCATGGGCGGGATCATATCCGGCGTCTTTACCGCCACCGAAGCATCGGCGGCTGCGGTGATCTATACGCTGCTGCTTGCATTGGTGTGGTATCGTGAGATCACGATCAGGGATCTGCCTGCCATCCTCATCGAAAGTGCGGTGACCACCTCGGTGGTGCTTCTCATGATCGGAGCCTCCATCGCGATGAGCCGCGTGATGGCCTTCGGTGGTATTCCATTTGCGATCTCTGACTTCCTGCTCGGGCTGTCGGACAATCCGATTGCGATCCTGCTGGCCATCAATGTTGCGCTGCTGATCGTCGGCACCTTCATGGATATGACCCCGGCATTGCTGATCTTCACCCCGATTTTCATGCCCGTGATCAAAGGATTGGGCATGGATCCGGTTCATTTCGGCATCGTGATGACGCTGAACCTCTGTATCGGGATCTGTACGCCGCCTGTGGGATCGGCGCTGTTCGTCGGCTGCTCGGTCGGAGGGACATCGATCGCAAAGGTCATCAGGCCGTTGCTGCCCTTCTACGCCGTCTTGTTCGGTCTCTTGATGCTGGTCACCTATGTTCCCGAGATCAGCCTCACCCTGCCACGCTTGTTGTTGGGATATCAGTAATGAAGAGTCTCAAGTCCTGGGAGTTGATGTCAGAAACCGAACACGGGGTGACCCTGCGTGTCGAAGGGCGGCACCTGCTTCGCGTGTCGGTTCTTGAGGATACGCTGTTTCGGGTGTCCTTGCAGAAGGATGGCGACTGGCGCCTGGATCGCAGCTGGACGATTGCCCCTGGTGGCGATGCCCCCTGGGAGGGGCGGAGCCGGGACGCGATGGCGGGCTTTGGCTGTCCCGCGGCCAAAGTCGAGGCGAGCGCGGATGACGTGACGATCGCCAGTGACACGCTGCGCCTGCGAATTCTGCGACCGCTTCAGATGGTCTGGGAGGTGCGCGATGGCACAGATGGCTGGCAATGCTTTGCAAAGGACCGCTCTACCGGGGGGCTGCATCTGGGGTTGCGCGATCATGCCCATGCCCATTTCCTGTCTCGCAGCGCAGATGAGCAGGTGTTCGGCCTGGGCGAAAAGGCGGGGCCTCTCGACCGGGCAGGCGGGCGCTACGAGATGCGAAATCTCGATGCCATGGGGTATGATGCCGAAACCACAGATCCGCTTTACAAACACGTGCCTTTCACCATCACGCGCACCGCAGAGGCCGGGTGCTGGTCAATATTTTACGACAATCTTGCGAGCTGCTGGTTCGATCTCGGCAATGAGCTGGACAACTATCATGCTCCCTACCGCGTCTACCGCGCGGAGGACGGGGACCTTGATTTCTATATGTCCTGGGCGCCCGATGTGCTGCCCCTGGTCAAACGCCAGGAGCAATTGACCGGTGGCACGGCCTTTCCGCCGCGCTGGAGCCTTGGCTATTCCGGGTCGACGATGTCCTATACGGATGCCGCCGATGCTCAGGTACAGTTGGAGGGGTTTCTGACCCGCATCAAAGAGCACGACATTCCCTGTGACAGCTTTCAGATGTCATCCGGATATACATCGATCGGCGCAAAACGTTACGTCTTCAACTGGAATGACGACAAGATGCCGGACCCCGAAGGTATGGCGGCGCGTTTTGCGGATGAGGGCGTACAGCTCATCGCCAATATCAAACCCTGCCTTTTGCAGGACCACCCACGCTACGGTGACGTGGCCGATGCCGGGCTGTTCATCCATGCAAGCCCGGAGGCGGATGCAAATACCGGCCCGGAGCGGTCGGTGTTCTGGGATGACGAAGGTTCACATCTCGACTTTACAAATACCGCCACTGTTGAATGGTGGAAATCCAATGTCACCTCATCGCTGCTGCGTCGGGGCATCGGGTCCACCTGGAACGACAATAACGAATACGAAATCTGGGACCGTCACGCGCAATGCGCGGGCTTTGGCAGCCCGATCGATGTGGCATTGATGCGCCCGGTGATGCCGATTTTGATGACCCGGGCCTCGCAGGAGGCGCAAACAGCACATGCGCCCGACAAACGCCCCTATCTGATCAGTCGATCAGGTGCGCCGGGGCTGCAGCGCTATGCCCAGACCTGGAGTGGAGACAACCGCACCGATTGGAAGACCCTGCGTTGGAACCAGCGCATGGGATTGGGAATGAACCTCTCCGGTTTTTACAATATCGGCCATGATGTCGGTGGATTTTCCGGACCGCGTCCAGAGCCGGAGCTGTTTGTCCGATGGGTCCAGAACGGAGTGTTTCACCCTCGGTTCACCATTCATTCCTGGAATGACGACGGCACGGTGAATGAACCCTGGATGTTCCCGGAGGTGACCGATCTGATCCGGGACGCAATCCGGCTGCGCTACCGTTTGCTGCCCTATATCTACACCTGTCTGTGGCAGGCAGCAGAGCGAAGCGAGCCGATGCTGCGTCCGCTGTTTCTGGACTTCGGGCAGGACGCGCAAACCTGGGAAGATACGGACGGTTTCCTCCTCGGGCGCGACCTTCTGGTTGCGACGGTTCTGGACAAAGATGTGGAGACCCGCCCGGTCTACCTCCCGCAGCACAGCGGCGGTTGGTGGGATTTCCACACCGGAATTTGGCACGAGGGAGGGCAGTGGCTCGAGGTGCCGGTTGCGCTCGAGACGATCCCGGTGTTCGTCCGAGGCGGCAGCGTCATTCCAATGGGCGACGGCGGCAGCCGGGCAGCGCCAGAGGCGGAGAAATCGCGACATCTGGCGCTGTTTCCAGGAAAGGGTTGCGCGCGTGATACCAGCCTGCTGTTCGAAGACGACGGGGTTTCGCGGGATGGCGACTGGTGCCTGACGTCACTTGATCTGGAAAGTGACGAGACAAACATACGGTTTGCCACTCGGCGGGAGGGGCCGGGGCAGCCGGTGATCCGCGAGGCCGATGTCATTCTGCCGGCCGGTGAGCGTCGCCAATTGGTGCTGGCCTCAGATCGGAATGGAAGGATCACGCTGTGACTGTTGCTGTTGTCCCTGTGCCCTTTGACCCTGCGCTCCTGCGTCCCCGCATCCTGCATATCGGATTTGGCGCGTTTGCACGCGCACATCCGATGGTCTACCTGAACCAAGGTCTCGGCACGGCCGGTGGCGATTGGGGCGTGGTCGCCGCCCGGCTGAATTCCGGGGCAGAGGCGCTTTCGGAGCTGGATACGGCAGATGGGCTCTATCATGTTGCCGAGGCGGACGGGGAGACGATGTCTCTGCGCCAAATCGGCGTGCTCTGCGGGACCTGTCATCCCGCGCGGGACGGGGCGGACGCCTTGCCCGATCTGATCGCCGCACCGGACCTGTCGCTGATCCTGCTGACCATCACCGAAAAGGGCTACTGCACCCGCGGCGGAGCCCTCGATATGGAAAATGGCGCGATCCGGGCGGATCTTGACGGGACAAACCTCCCGCAGACGGCCATCGGCGTGATCGTGGCCGGGCTGGAGCGACGCAGAGCAGCCGGTGGAGAGGGGCTGACGATACTGTCCTGTGACAATCAGCCAGACAACGGGGCATTGACACGGGCCGCCGTTCTGGGGTTCGCCCGCGCCAAGGGAGGCGACCTCGCCGGGTGGATCGAACGCAGGGTCCGCTTTCCGTCCTCCATGGTGGATCGGATCGTGCCGGCGATGACCGAAGACGGCCGCGCCTTGATCACGGAGGCGTTGGGCCGGGAGGATGACAATGCCATTCTCTGTGAACCCTTCCGCCAGTGGGTGATCGAAGATAACTTCGTCGGCCAACCGCCTCCTTTTGCCGCGGGTGGGGCACTATTGGTGCCGGATGTGCAGCCTTTTGAGGAAATGAAGCTCCGATTGCTCAACGGGGCGCATACAACATTGGCCTGGGTCGGGCAGCTTCTCGGTCATGAGACGGTTGCGGATTGCATGGGGAACCCACCGTTGCGCAGCGCGATACGGCAACTGATGTTGCGGGAACAGGCGCCGACCCTGCGCTTGCCCGAGGATGTGGATGTGACCGCGTATGCGGATGATCTGTTGGCGCGTTTTGGCAATACCCGCTTGAAACACCAACTCGTACAGATCGCCATGGACAGTTCTCAGAAAATGCCACAGCGATTGTTTGCACCCGTCGCATCGAACCTAAAGGCCGGGCGCCCCTGGTCCGTATCGGCCTTGGCCCTTGCAGCCTGGATCGAAGGTCTCCAAAGTCTCGGGCCAATTGATGATCCTCGCCGAGACGAGCTACGACTGGCCGCAAGAGGGGCAGATCCTGTCGCGGCGATCTTTGGTCTGACTGATCTGATCCCCGCGGAGTTGATACCGAATGAGACCTTCACGGATACCGTGCGCAGCGTTTTCACCCAAATCCAAGCCAAGGGGATCGGGCCGGTGCTAGACATGTCACTTACGGAGCAGCAGCCATGAGCGGTTTTCTGAATGCCGACTTCTTGCTGGATACAAAGACCTCCCGTCGCTTGTATCATGACATTGCGCGAGGTCTCCCGATTATCGACTATCACAATCACCTGTCCCCGGCCGAAATCGCACAGGATCGACGCTGGGGCAGTATTGGTGAAATGTGGCTGGCTCATGATCACTACAAATGGCGGGTCATGCGCTGGGCGGGCACGGACGAGCGCCGTGTGACCGGAGATGCAGACTGGCGTGAAAAATTCGATGCCTTTGCCGAGGCGATGCCCCGCGCTGTGTTGAACCCGGTCCACCATTGGTCACATCTGGAACTCTGGCGCTATTTTGACCTGACGGGCACCGTGCTCTCTCCATCGACTGCGGATCACGTCTGGGAGACAGCCAACGCCTGCCTGCAGCAACCGGAGTTTAGTGCGCAGGGTCTTTTGCGCAGGATGAAGGTCGAATTGGTCGGCACGACGGATGATCCGGTCGACACGCTGGAGCATCATGCGGCCATGGCAGGCTTGGACATAAAGGTGGTGCCCACTTTCCGTCCCGACAAAGCCGTGCAAATTGAGGCAGGCGGCTTTGCAGCCTATATCGACCGTCTCGAAGCGCTGACCCATCCAATTCAGAGTTTCGAGGACCTGGTTGCGGCACTTGTGATGCGGCTCGATCATTTTGTGTCTCACGGGTGCCGGGCGGCCGACCACGGGATCAATTATCTTGACGCTGCCGATATCCCCGGAGCAGGCATTCTGGACAGTGCGCTGAAGGGGGCTCGGGCCGGACAAGCGGTGACCCCAGAGGCCGCAGCCGGGCATCGCGCAGCACTCTTTGATGCGCTTGGGCGCGCCTATGCAGACCGTGGGCTGGTGATGCAATGTCATATGAATGTTGTTCGAAACGGGTCCACCAGATTGATCCGCGCCGTCGGCACCGACGCGGGCGGGGATTCGTTGCGCGACACCGATATGGCGGGCCCGTTGCAGGTGTTGCTGGACCGGCTGGATCGAGACGGAGCATTGCCTCGCGTGATCTTGTACGGGCTTGACCCCGGGCGTAATCCCGTACTGGCGGCAACTGCCGGGACTTTTCAGGATGGATCTGTGCCCGGCAAGGTTCAGGCGGGTGCAGCCTGGTGGTTCAATGACACGCTGGATGGCATGGAAACGCAAATGCGAAGCCTCGCCCAGATCGGGCTATTGTCGACGTTTCTCGGCATGCTGACCGACAGCCGGTCGTTTCTGTCGTTTCCACGGCACGAGTATTTTCGACGGCTGTTGTGTGGAATGATCGGCCGTTGGTCGGAAACCGGGCATCTGCCAGATGATACCGACTTGTTGGATGAGCTGGTTCGCAACATCTGCTATGAGAATGCCAAGTCGTGGTTCTTGGATGCCGCGTGACGCGTGTTCTTGCAATGCAGGATGTACTGCGCAAGAGGCAATCCGGCTCAGATTCTCGGGTGTTTGTGCGGCGCAAGCTGTGCGCCTCTGGGGGACACGAGCCCCGGCGGGCGAGCGTGACGAGTGAAACACCGAGGGTCAGCAAGGAGCCATAGCTTGGACGGTGCGAACAAATAAACGCAGGATCCAGAGAGTTGATCAAAGACGTCTTTTCTGGGCGGCACATCTTCTTGACGGCAAAGGAGGCGCGGTGAAAATCCACCGGCGCCTCTTTTGTCAACGACGGGTCACGAGATTGTCAAAAATCGTCCCAGCCTGCAGCTTGTTTCAGCACCTGTGGCTGCGGTTCAGACTGTTCCGGTTCAGCCCATTGGGGCTCCGGCTCTACGTCCTGAGCCTCCACGTCCTGAACCTCCACATCCTGGGTTTCGATTTCGGCTACTGGCTCTGGCGAGGGGGGGGCTTGATCAAGCGCATCGACACGGCGCTCTGTTCCGTCGGTTTTGAACACTGCCACAACACGGGCAAGCTGTGCCGCATCGTTGCGGAGCACTTGGCTTGCCGCAGTCGTTTCTTCGACCATAGCGGCATTGTGCTGAGTAACCTGATCCAGCTGCGATACGCCAGTGTTGATCTCATTTAGCGTGGTCGACTGTTCCTCGGCTCCAGTCGCAATATCGCTGACATGGCTGGAAATAGTTCCAACTCGGACAATGATTTTCTCGAGCTCTTCGCCAGTCCGCCCCACCAGCCGCACGCCTGAGCCGACTTGCTCGGTACTTTCGACAATCAGGCTCTTGATTTCCTGGGCGGCATCAGAGGAGCGTTGCGCGAGGGCCCGGACTTCTGAGGCAACAACGGCGAAC
Source organism: Alphaproteobacteria bacterium MedPE-SWcel (assembly GCA_001874255.1). GTDB lineage: Bacteria > Pseudomonadota > Alphaproteobacteria > Rhodobacterales > Rhodobacteraceae > Epibacterium. The sequence continues at coordinate 8,644 of MPDC01000021.1, read as the reverse complement.
CCGCGGCCGGCTTCGCCAGCTCTGGCCGCTTCCACGCCTGCGTTCAGGGCCAGCAGGTTTGTTTGAAAGGCGATGTCGTCGATGACAGTGAGGATTTGTGAAATCTTGCTGGATGACGCTTCGATTTTGGACATCGCATCGACGGCATCAGAAACCACTTTGCCACTTTCTTCGGCAGTCGAACGGGCGTCATCCATGATGCTCTCGACATGACGGGCGCCTTCCGCGGCAGAGCGTACGCTACTGTTCAGCTCCTCCATGGCGGCGGCCGTTTCTTCCAAGGTGGCGGCTTGGCTTTCGGTACGTTGCGACAGATCGCCAGAGGAGACGCTGATCTGTTCAGCGCTGGAACGGATCCGCTCGGAGCTTTCGATGACGGAGTCTATGATACTGACCATCGTAGCACGTGTGGAGTTGAAGTGACGACGAAGGGTTTCGTATTCTTCCGTGAAAGGCTCGCTGATCGCATGGGTCAAATCGCCGTCTGACATTTGCTTCAGGGCATGGTTCAGAGCATCAACGACCTGTTCTTGCACCTGTTGCTGCTGTTTACGTACCTCTTCAAGGTCGCGTGCTTCAGCCAGCTGTTGCTTGAGATTCTCGACATTTCGAGAAATGCTGCCGATTTCATCGGCTCGGGTCAGGTATTCTCCCGGCTGTGTGTAATCCCCCTCGGCGATGACGTCGATGCTCTTGCCGAGGTTCTTGAGGGGGAGGCTGATTACGCGGCGCAGCACAAATGCCGACAACAGGCACATCACCAGGAACAGGAACGATGCTATTCCGTAGGCCAGCAGTTGATCCTGAAGGACCGCAGCTTTGGCGGCTTTGCTCGACCAATGGATCGCTACGGCTCCGACCACTGTCCCTTTGGTTGTGGTTGCCGGTGCCGCCGCAAAGCTGCCGTCGCCGGTGCTTTCGGGCATGCCGGTTTGCGCAGATGTGTAGCCAATGGATGCAAGATCCGCAGTCTCTTTTTCGTCGGCCTCTCCGAAAGAGGCAATGACCTCTCCGTCCATGTTGACCACAACACCATGATGCGCGCGGCCTTCCGAGGCCTCCAACGCGGCCTGCAGGTTGCTGGAGAGTTTTTCGGTATCGCCAAACCGGATCGCACCACCACTGCGGGACGCAATGGATTGTGTCATATTTGCGCCGAGGGCATATACGCCCTCCTGCACTGCTTTATCGATGATAATCTTGTTGGCGACCGTAATGAAGGTTGCCGTGACCAGCGTCGCGGCCGCTATCAGAAGCCCAATCTTGGCAAAGACCGATGAGCCCCTGATCTTAGGAGTTGTTGCCATTGTTGCCATGGATGTTCCCATCTCTCTGACTGAATGTGAACGGATTTACAGAAGGCTCTCTGCGTCGAGACCGACAGTAATTGCTCCGATCGGGGCACCTGAGTCGGGATCAACCACGGTGACGGAGACCTGGCCCTGATAGCGTTGGGTGGATTCGTCGAGTTCAACGTTGCTGATATGGACGCTCCCGGCACCTTTGCCATAAGTGTCCTGGAATTTGGCCTCGTCGCCCTGCCACATGTCCGACGTCATATCGGAAGCCGCAACATTCAGACCATGCTCATCCATCACGAAAATCTCGGTCATCGCTCCCATGGAGCTCTCGATGCGGGCTCTGAGAAGATCGGAGACCGGATGATCCAGAACCGGAGCGATCATTGTGCTCGTCGGATCACCGACCTGCGCGCGCCAATTCTTGTCCATCTCGTCGATCTGGGCCTGTGTCAAACCCGCGTGGGCGGCGTTTTGAGCATTGATCGCGGCCACGATGTCCGGGGAGTTTGCCCAACCACTGATCTCAGCTTCCATATAGGCCTGAAGAGCGGGGGTGAATTCATCTGCAAAGGCGGAAGATCCAAGCAGCATGGCGGTAACAGAAATGACAAAACGCACGATTTAACTCCTTCATGCCCGAGGCACCGGTAGACTTCATTCCGACTGGCGTATCGCACAGAGTTTACTAGTCAATTAATCCAGTCGCTTGTGATGTCGGGTTGCTCCGGAGCGGTCGACCTGCGGCCCGTGTTCCTCTGCCGACGGCGTTCGCGCCAGACACGGCAATAAACATCTTGATCCCAATACGTTGCAGGACGCATCCTTCATGAAGGTTGCAGGTGAGGGGCTTTGGGCCGGCGGCAGTGGCACAGGATAAAAATGTAATGTCTTTTTCAATCACCGAATTTCGGGCAGGGCCGGGATTTCGGTTTCTAGGCTGCGGGTAAGGGGAACACAGTGCGATGATCGAGCTCAAGGATATGCAATTGCTTACGGCGCTTGCGCGTCATCGTCATTTTGCCAAGGCGGCAGAGGCATCGAACATGTCGCAACCGGCCTTCTCCATGCGGATTCGCAGCCTTGAGGACAAGTTGGGCCTGTCAATTGTGCGTCGCGGCAATCGGTTCCAGGGGCTGACCGGGGAAGGGCAGATGATTGTCGACCGTGCCCGCAGTATTCTGGACGATGCGAAGGCTTTGGATCAGGAAATCGCGGCGGCGCGCGGCGAAGTCACGGGCACGCTTGTTCTGGGGGTGGTGCCGACCGCGACCTCCTATGCGGCACAACTGATCAATCGTCTGCACCAGGCGCACCCCCGCGTTCTGGCGCGTCTCGAAGTGACAACCTCCCTCAGCATCCAGCAGCGTCTCTACGACGGGACAATTGATGTCGGTGTCACCTACAGCGACAGTGTCGGACGCGATCATATCAATCTGCTGCCGCTCTACGATGAAACATACGTCCTGCTGGCCAGTGAGCCGATGCTGGCGGGCTACGGAGATGCGATCTCGTGGCAGGAGGCGGCCAATCTGCCGCTTAGCCTGCTGGAACCTCAAATGCAGAACCGGCGCATCCTTGACCGGATTTTTGCGGATCTGGACCTGAAACCCGAAATCATGTCCGAGTCGACCGGTTTCATGGCGTCGATTGTGATGGCGCGGGCCGGGTCGGTGGCCGCCATCTTGCCGCTGGCGTTGATCGAGGCGCTGGGCCCGCTCGACGGCACCCGGGCCGTGCGCCTGGTCGACCCCGATCAGACACGGCCAATCTGTCTTGCCTCTGTCGAGAGGCAGACCGAATTGACGACAGTTCGGGCCCTGAAAGACGTCATCGCCGCTGATGCACGATAAAACTTTCTTATTGCGGCTTTGGGTATTCAGATTTGACCAAGAGGGGCGGGGGTGGGACTCCGGTGCAAAGGCACCTGAGCTGGGAGAGACCCATGGCACCTCTGGACAACACGAAAGGCGTCTGGAAATCCGGACGCGGGAAAGGACGCAAAACCCCGAAAGGGCGTCAGCTCGATGATCAGGCGCAGTCTGATATACGAGACCTGCTTGGTGATCGTCCTAGAACCCGCGATCTGTTGATAGAATTCCTGCATCTGGTGCAGGATCGATTTGGCCATATTTCGGCGGCCCATATTCGGGCGCTGGCCGAGGAAATGCGGACGGGTCAGGCGGAAATCTACGAAGTCGCCAGCTTCTATGCCCATTTCGATGTCGTCAAGGAGGGCGAGACGCCGCCACCTGCGCTGACTATTCGGGTCTGCGATTCGTTGTCATGTGAACTCGCCGGGGCAGAACAGCTCAAACAGGCGCTCGAACAGGGGATGGATCCGGACCGGGTGCGGGTCCTGCGGGCGCCGTGCATGGGGCGCTGTGACACCGCGCCGGTGCTGGAAATCGGTCACAATCACATTGATCACGCCACCTTGGCAAAGGCCGAGGCTGCGGTGGCGGACGGGGACACCCATGTCCATCTGCCGCCCTATCAGACCTATCGCGAATACGCGATGGCCGGTGGGTACGAGGTTCTGGCGGATCTGCGGCGCAATGGTGACTGGGAGTCGGTCCAGGAAAAAGTGCTCTCGGCTGGCTTGCGTGGTCTGGGCGGAGCCGGCTTCCCGAGTGGCAAGAAATGGGGCTTTGTCCGTATGAACGAGGGGCCGCGATATCTTGCGGTCAACGGCGACGAAGGAGAGCCGGGGACCTTCAAGGATCGCTACTATCTGGAGCGCATTCCGCATGTTTTCCTGGAGGGGATGCTGATCGCGGCATGGGCGGTAGAGGCCGAAAAGGCGTTCATATATATGCGCGATGAATATCCGGCAGTTCTTGAAATCCTCGCAACAGAGATCCGTGCGCTCGAGGAGGCAGGGGTGGTCGAGCCGGGATATATCGATCTGCGTCGCGGGGCAGGCGCCTATATCTGCGGCGAAGAGAGCGCCATGATCGAGTCGATCGAGGGCAAGCGGGGCGAGCCACGGCATCGCCCGCCATTCGTGGCTCAGGTGGGCATCTTTGGTCGTCCGACCCTCGTGCACAATGTGGAAACCCTGCACTGGATCTGCAAGATCAACCGTGAAGGACCGGAATGTCTGAACGCGGTTGAAAAGAACGGCCGCAGGGGGCTTCGCTCCTATTCGGTGTCCGGGCGTGTGAAATCACCGGGCGTGCATCTTCTGCCTGCGGGCTCCACCATCACGGATGTGATCGACGCGGCGGGCGGTATGCTCGATGGCCATATTTTCAAGGCCTACCAGCCGGGAGGACCCTCTTCCGGGCTGCTGCCTGCGCATATGAATGACATCCCGTTGGACTTTGACACCTTGCAACCGCATGGATCGTTTATCGGGTCCGCGGCGGTGGTGGTCTTGTCCGATCACGACAGTGCCAGGGATGCGGCGCTCAATATGCTCCGCTTCTTCGAGGATGAAAGCTGCGGTCAGTGTACCCCGTGCCGCGTCGGTTGCGAAAAGGCGGTGAAATTGATGCAGGCCGAAAAATGGGACCAGCCGCTGCTGGAAGAGCTGTCTCAAGCCATGGTGGATACGTCCATTTGCGGGCTCGGTCAGGCTGCGCCGAACCCGATCCGTCTGACCATGAAGCATTTCCCCGAGGAGGTATAAGATATGCCGAAGCAAATCACCTTCACGCTCGACGGCGAGCAAGTGCGTGCGGATGCCGGCATGACCATTTGGGAAGTTGCCAATGGTCGCGGGCTCAGGATTCCGCATCTGTGTCACAAGCCGCAGCCGGGGTATCGGCCTGACGGAAATTGCCGCGCCTGCATGGTCGAGATCAAAGGCGAACGAACTCTGGCGGCCTCGTGCATACGCGAACCGTCCGAGGGCATGGTGGTTGTCACCAACAACGCACGGGCATCGAATGCCCGCAAGATGGTGATGGAACTATTGGTCGCCGACCAGCCGGAACCGGAACTGGCGCATGACAGATCCTCGCATCTCTGGGACATGGCAGAGCTGAACGGGGTGACAGAGTCGCGGTTCCCAAAGCTGGAAGAGGGCCGTATCCCCCTTCTTGATGACAGCCATGTGGCGATGAGTGTGAACCTCGATGCCTGTATCTCCTGCGGGCTCTGTGTGCGGGCCTGTCGCGAGGTGCAGGTGAACGATGTGATCGGCATGGCGGGCAGGGGCCATGATGCCTATCCGACGTTTGATATCGCCGACCCGATGGGAACGTCGTCCTGTGTGGCCTGCGGTGAATGTGTGCAGGCCTGCCCGACCGGGGCGCTGATGCCGGCCTCTGTCGTTGATGATAACCAGGTCGGTGATCGTGCAGATTTCGACACCGAAACAGAAAGCGTGTGTCCCTTTTGCGGGGTGGGCTGCAAGGTGTCGCTCAAGGTCAAGGACGGCAAGGTCAAATATGTCGAGGGGATCAACGGCCCCGCCAATGAGGGGCGCCTCTGCGTGAAAGGGCGATTTGGCTTTGACTATATCCACCATCCGCATCGTCTGACCAAACCGCTGATCCGACGCGAAGACGCGCCAGCCAAGGGCATGAATGTCGATCCCGGTGATCTGATGACACATTTCCGGGAGGCGACTTGGGACGAGGCACTGGATGTCGCGGCCCGGGGCCTGATGCGGCTGCGCGCCGAAGACCCCAAATCGGTCGCGGGCTTTGGGTCGGCGAAATGTACAAATGAAGAGGCCTACCTTTTTCAGAAGTTCATCCGCCAAGGGTTCAAACACAACAATGTCGATCACTGTACGCGCCTGTGCCACGCCTCTTCGGTGGCCGCGCTGATTGAAAATGTCGGTTCGGGGGCGGTTACCGCGACCTTCAATGAAATTGAAAACGCGGATGTCGCGATTATTATCGGCGCGAACCCGATCGAAAACCATCCGGTGGCGGCGACCTATTTCAAGCAGTTCACCAAACGGGGCGGCAAGCTGATCGTCATGGATCCCCGCGGGGTCGGACTGCGCCGCCACGCGGAAGAGATGCTTCAGTTCCGCCCCGGTGCGGATGTCTCCATGCTCAATGCAATCATGAATGTGATCGTCGAGGAAGAGCTCTACGACAGCCAGTATATCCATCGCTGGACCGAAAACTGGGAGGCAGAGAAGGCGCACCTGCGCCAGTTCACCCCGGAAAAGATGGCCCCCATCTGTGGCATCGAGCCGGAACAACTGCGCCGCGTGGCACGTCTGTTTGCCGGTGCAAGGGCGGGCATGATCTTTTGGGGCATGGGCGTCAGCCAGCACATCCACGGAACCGACAATTCGCGCTGCCTGATCTCGCTGGCCTTGATGACAGGAAATGTCGGCAAATCAGGCGCCGGATTGCACCCTCTGCGTGGGCAGAACAATGTGCAGGGCGCGTCGGACGCCGGACTGGTGCCGATGTTCCTGCCCGATTATCAGACAGTGACATCGGATGACGTCCGCCGGTCCTTCTCGGATGTCTGGGGCGGAGGGGATTTCTCGAGCGAGAAAGGCCTCACCGTGACCGAGATCGTCGATCAGGTCTATGCCGGCAATATCCGGGGCATGTATATTCAGGGGGAAAACCCCGCCATGTCCGATCCTGATGTGGATCATGCGCGCGATGCCTTTGCAAAGCTCGAGCTGATGGTGGTTCAGGATATATTCCTGACGGAGACGGCGAATTATGCCGATGTGATCCTGCCCGCGTCCACATTGTACGAAAAGAACGGCACAGTCTCCAATACCAATCGTCAGGTCCAGCGCGTCCGCCCGGCAGTCGCCCCTCCGGGGGAGGCGCGTGAGGATTGGAAAATCACCATGGCCCTGGCGCAGCGGATTGGGTTGCCATGGCAATATGCGGATGTGTCCGAAGTCTTTGCCGAAATGAAAGTGAATATGCGGTCACTCGACAACATCACGTGGGACCGGCTGGAGACCGAGACGATTACCTATCCCTCGTTGCATGAAACAGACCCCGGTCAGGCAATCGTCTTTGGGGATGGTTTCCCGCGTGCGGAGGGGAGGGCGAAGTTCACACCTGCAAATGTGATCCCGCCGGATGAGGCGCCCGATGCGGAGTATCCCATGATCATGACCACAGGTCGCCAGTTGGAACATTGGCACACCGGCTCGATGACCCGGCGGTCGCTGGTGCTGGATGCGGTCGAGCCCGAGGCGAATTGCTCGCTGCATCCGCGCACCCTCCGGGCGCTGGGGGTGGAGCCGGGGGACATGGTCCGTCTCTCCACGCGCCGGGGGTCCATTGACATCATGGCGCGCGCCGATCGGGCCGTTGCAGAGGATATGGTGTTCGTGCCCTTTGCCTATGTCGAGGCGGCCGCCAACATTTTGACCAATTCGGCGATTGATCCTTATGGCAAAATTCCCGAATTCAAATTTTCTGCGGTTCGGGTTGAAAAGGTTACTGCACAGCTTGCCGCCGAATAGGGGGCCGGACCGGACGCGCGCCAGACTGAACAGGGCGAGACTGAACAGGGCGAGACAGAACTTGGCGAGACAGAACAGGAAAGGGGCAGATCGCTACGATCTGCCCCTTTGGCTTTGCCACATAAATCATGTTGCTTGCGACCGGTCCCGGATCAATCCGTGATCTGGTCATTTATCGAAGTGGGAAAAGCCATATCAATGGTCTCGCCGGCCAGATTATCGGCGAATTGACAGGTCTGATCTGTTTCACAATGCGCCAGATCCTCACGCTCATCTGCGATTTGGCCGTTGACCACCTCCGGCGCCGTTTGCGCAGGTAAATGGCCTGCAAGGCCCTGTGATGTGGCAAGTGCGATGATGAAAACAAATGTCTTTGTCAAATTGGTCATGGGAAAGTCCTGTGTTGGCTCCTTTGGCAATGGGAACATACCGGCCCCGTGTCTGTAATGTCGCCCGTGAAGTGCCGGGACATTATCTCAACCTTTTGGCTGATTTAACGAAACCCTGTTGTCTTGCCGCCTGGGGCGGCAGGCTCACCGTTTGCCTGACCTCGGATGCCACATGTTCGACGCGCCTGTGTTCGACCTCTTGTTTCGGTCCGCTCGTGCCTTGGCCTCAGGCCGCGCGGCCCTGCGTCACAGCTACCGTCTCCGGTTGTTGTTCGTTGTTTTGAGTTTGTGAGTCTGTGGGTAAGTTTGGTTTGTGTGTGGATAAGGCTGTGTTTTGGTGATTTTGGGGTGTTTTGGGTTGGGGCGTTTGGGAGGCTGTTGGGGTGTGTTGTGGGTTTTGGGCGCGGTGATGTCTGCGTAAGGCGTTGTTTGTGCTTGGTAATTGTAGAAACTTCACATTTCCTGTGCGTTTTTTGAATTATGGGGTTGCGGGTTTCTCCGGGTATCAGTAGACAGCCCCTCACCGGCGGCGTTGAGGCACGGTT
>MPDC01000020.1 GCA_001874255.1 Alphaproteobacteria bacterium MedPE-SWcel | reverse complement strand
CCCCCCCCGGTCTGCAGCCCTTCGAGAATCGCATCCCAGCGTGAAACCGCATCGACAGCGACCGGCCGATGGACAAGTTCAATGCGATGATGCAGCCTGCGACAATGTCGGACCTGCCACAACCGGACCGTGCGATCCCGCAAGGCCAGGTCAGGAGGTCAGGCGCGTCGTATTGGACGTCACTGCCTGATCCTCGACAAAGCATATCCGGGCCGTTTTGGAGGGCTGCCCGGATCTGGATGCACCCATGATGGCGGAGCACGCCGCCACACGGCTTTGTTGCGCAAAGGCTGGGTGAGGGATTCATCTGGTGAATCCAGCGTGGTAGCTGTCGTGCATGAGCAGACGGATCCCGCCGAGCTACAAGACCAAGAACTGGCCGGCCTACAACGAAGCACTGAAGCAGCGTGGTTCCCTGACGATCTGGTTCGATCCGGACATGGTCTGGGTGCCGCCGCCGACCGGCAAGCGAGGCCGGCAGCCGTTGTATGGCGACGCCGCGATCCAGACATGCCTGACGATGAAAATCCTTTTCGGCATGGCGCTCCGACAGACGACCGGGTTCGTTGAAAGCCTCCTGCGCCTGGTCGGCCTCGACTGGGCGGTGCCCGACTTCAGCACACTGAGCCGGCGCCAGAAGATCTTGTCCGTGACCATTCCCTACCGCGGCTCAGATGGGCCGCTGAACCTGTTGATCGACAGCACCGGCATCAAGGCAGAGGGTGAAGGCGAGTGGAATGCCCGCAAGCATGGCGGCGCGAAACGCCGTCTATGGCGCAAGATCCACATCGGCGTCGACGAACAGACGCTGGAGATCCGAGCCATCGAGATCACCGGAAGCAACGTCGGGGACGCGCCTATGCTGCCAGAGTTGCTCAACCAGATCCCCGCCGACGTGGAGATCGGATCGATCACCGCTGACGGAGCCTACGATACGCGCAAGTGCCATGACGCCGTCGCCGACCGCGGCGCCCATGCCGTCATACCGCCGCGCAAGAATGCAAAGCCGTGGACGCCATCAACCGTGGGGGCCATCGCTCGGAACGAAGCGTTGCGCGCTTCGAAATACCTTGGCCGCCCCATCTGGAGAAAATGGAGCGGATACCACCGCCGAAGCCGCGCCGAGATATGAGGAGGGTCAGAAAATGATCCGGGGGGATCATTTTCCCGACGATTGGATGCATTGCGTGAAGCTGCTGGGGCAGAGCCTCATGGCGCGCGACTTCGATCGCCAGGTCGCCGAACTTCAGATCCGCGCCGCCGTGCTGAACGGCTACACCGCGCTCGGCATACCCGTCACAGAGCCTGTGGGATAAGTGCGTCCGGGGAAAGGGGAAGTCCGCGCTTTACAGTCTTTGCGCAACAAAGCCGAAATGAATACAAAAACTTAGATTGTAAGGGCGGGTAGAAAACCACGTGTGTGCTGTCATGGGCAGTGGCCATGGCTTGATTGAAAGTAAATTTGAAGGTTCACTCGGATTCGAAAAGGGAAGCGGCGAACCTGTTGCAAACCCCTAAGACCGATACCTTCGCGAAAATCGCGTAAGATATTGATTAAATTACATTTCATGCGTTGATGCGTCACCCATGACGCGCAAACTTATGCGCGCCACGCAAACTTATCCGCTTCTCTACAACTCGGTCAAAAATCCAGGTTCTCGACGCTGAGCGCGTTCTTCTGGATGAATTCACGGCGCGGCTCGACCACGTCGCCCATCAGCTTGGTGAACAGATCATCAGCCTCGATCATGTCGTCCACCCGCACCTGCAGCAAGGTGCGCGCGTCAGGGTCCAGCGTGGTCTCCCAGAGCTGATCGGGGTTCATTTCGCCCAGACCTTTGTAGCGCTGCAAGGAAAGCCCCTTTTCACCCTCGTCGAGGATTGCCTTCAACAGCTCCAGCGGACCGTGGATATACTGCTGGCGATCCTTGCGGTGCAGCACAGCCGGCGATCCGTAGATTTCCTGCAGCGACTGGGTGAAGCTTCCGGTCTTGCGGGCCTCGCCCGAGCGCAGCATCGGGCCGTCGAGGGTACGGACCTCTTCGACGCCGCGCAGAATGCGCGCCAGGCGGATACCGTGGTCCTGGGTGATCCGGCCCTGCCAGCCGCGTTCGTATTCCAGCGCGATCAGGTCCAGACGCGCGGCAACCTTGTCCGCCACACCCTGAAGATCCGCGTCGACCGCGCCGGGCACAAACCCGCCTGCAATGGCCGCCTGTTCGAGAATGTGACGCGGGTAATGGGTCGGAAAGGCGTCCAGCAGGCGTTTCAGACGGCGCGCCTCGTCAACGACACGGGTCAAATCCTGACCCGCGATCTCTGCGCCGCTGCCCAACCGCAGGGTCGCCCCCTCAACCCCTTGATTGATCAGGTATTCTTCCATCGCGGCCTGATCCTTCAGATAGACCTCCGACTTGCCGCGTGCGACCTTGTAGAGCGGCGGTTGCGCGATGTAGAGATAGCCGCCCTCGATCAGCTCTGGCATTTGCCGGTAGAAGAAGGTCAGAAGCAGCGTCCGGATGTGGGCGCCATCGACATCCGCATCGGTCATGATGACGATCTTGTGGTACCGCAGCTTGTCGATATTGAATTCGTCACGCCCGATGCCGGTGCCCAGCGCCATCACCAGATTGCCGATCTCCTGGCTCCCCAGCATGCGGTCAAACCGCGCCCGTTCCACGTTCAGGATCTTGCCCTTCAATGGCAGGATCGCCTGGGTCTGACGGTCGCGCCCGGTCTGCGCCGAGCCCCCGGCGGAATCCCCCTCGACGAGGAAGACTTCGGTTTTGGAGGGGTCTTTTTCCGAACAGTCCTTCAGCTTTCCTGCAAGGAAGTTCACATCCATCGCCGTTTTGCGCCGGGTCAGTTCGCGCGCCTTGCGGGCCGCCTCGCGCGCGAGAGCCGCCTCGATGATCTTGCCGACCACCTGCTTGGCAACATTGGGGTTTTCCTCGAACCATTCGGCCAGCTTTTCGTTCATCAGGCTCTCGACCACCGGGCGCACCTCGGAGGAGACAAGTTTGTCCTTGGTCTGGCTGGAGAATTTCGGATCCGGCACTTTCACCGACAAGACACAGGTCAGCCCCTCGCGGGCGTCATCGCCGGTAAAGCTGATCTTTTCCCGTTTGGCGATGCCGGAGGTCTGGGCGTAGTTGTTGATCGTGCGGGTCAGCGCACCGCGGAAGCCGGCCACATGGGTGCCCCCGTCCCGCTGCGGAATATTGTTGGTAAAGGGCAGTACCGTTTCGTGGTAGCTGTCGTTCCACCACATTGCGATCTCGACGCCAATATCGTCCTTTTCGCCAAGGATATAGATCGGCGCCTCCATGACCGGGCTTTTGGACCGGTCGAGGTATTTGACAAATTCCTTCACCCCGCCTTCGTAATACAGCTCGATTTCCAGCGCTTCGGCCGGACGTTCATCGCGCAGGAGGATCCGCACGCCGGAGTTCAGAAACGCCAGTTCGCGCAGACGCTTTTCCAGCGTCTCATAGGAAAATTCCAGGTTCGAGAAGGTCTCGAGCGAGGCCAGGAAGCGGACTTCGGTTCCGGTCCGGTCGCCGCAATCCCCCATCACCTTCAGGTGCTCGGTCGTATAGCCGCCCTCGAAGCGGGCCATATGCTCCTTGCCGTTGCGCCAGACGCGCAGCTCCAGCCAATCGGACAGAGCATTCACCACAGAGACGCCCACGCCGTGCAGACCGCCGGACACCTTGTAGGAATTGCTGTCGAACTTACCGCCGGCGTGCAGCTGGGTCATGATGACCTCGGCCGCAGAAACGCCCTCTTCGTGGTGGATGTCGACGGGAATGCCGCGCCCGTTGTCGCTCACCGAGACGCTGGAATCCGCATGGATGGTGACCGTCACGCGGTCGGCGTGACCTGCCAGCGCCTCGTCGATGCCGTTGTCCACCACCTCATAGACCATATGGTGCAGACCGGAGCCATCATCGGTGTCACCGATGTACATTCCGGGCCTTTTACGAACCGCCTCTAACCCCTTGAGAACCTTGATTGAATCTGCGCCATATTCTGCCGGGGTTTGCTCGTTTTCGGACATTCGCGCTTTCCTATTCTTGCTTTCGGATTTTATACGCTGTCCGGGGGGGGATGTCACGCGCAACCCCCCTTTTTTCTTGGCAGAATCACGCTCCGCGCGCACCAAGTGCCGAGACTTTTTCACACCACTCCCTGACCCGCGAGTCGACCGGATGCGAGGCCGGCGCAAAGGAGGTGAACCGCGTCGGTTTGATGCCCACGAAACCGAAGATCTGGCGCGACAGGATCTTCTTGATCGCATTGCTGTAAATCAGCCTGAGCAACATCGGCGGCGTGTCCGAAGTCAGCAAGACACGCGCCGTCTTGCCGCGGAGCATGGGCGCCGGCACACCCAGCGCCGAGGGGTTTCGGGTGTCAAAGGCCCGCCCCGGCAGCAGGGCGCGGTCAAACACGCCCTTGAGCCTCGCCGGGATCGCGCCCCACCACAGCGGCGTCGTCAGCACCACGTGATCCGCCCATTCCAGATCGGCGGCAAAGGCTTCGAGATCGGGCTCCAGCGGTTTGGGATTGCTGTAGCCGCCGGACCCGTAGTCGGCATCAAACTCCATGGCAGGCAGGTTGTGATAGCGGACCTCGTGGCCCGCATGGGTCGCCGCCGCGTAATAGGCCTCGGCCAGGGTTCTGTTGAGCGACGCATCGCCGGGGTGACCATTCAGCAGGATGATTTTTCGCATAGACATTGGGGGCTCCGTGACAATAAACATGACCATGGTCACTTGTTCCTCAAAACGTGACCTTGGTCAATATATAAATTGACCGAAGTCATTTTATGAGTCGGAAGGACATCTGGGCATGCCCCGCGCACCGCAGAAACGTCGTTTGGAAACAAGGGCCAAGCTGCTGACGGTGGCGCGATCCATTGTCGAGGACCAGGGCTACTCCGCCCTCCGTGTCGAGGATGTCGTTGCACAGGCAGGCGTCGCCAAGGGTACTTTTTTCGCCCATTTCGGCGATAAGGACGGCCTTCTGGCGGTGATTCTCGGCGCGAGGGTCACCGAATTCCTTGATGAAATGGACGCCGCACCGAAACCGGAACAGACCAGCGACATCGCCGCCCTGCTGGCGCCCCTGCTGGACTTCATTGCGCAGGATCGCGTGATCTTCGACCTCCTGCTGCGCTACTCCGGCACCACCGGCACCGAAATCGACGAGCTCATAACCCAGAGCTTCCTGCGGCAGATCACCATGTTCGCGGATTGGATCGCCGGGCTGCAGGCCAGGGGACAGGTGCGGCCCGATCAGGACCCGATCCTCCTCGCCGAAGGCATACAGGCCTTTCTCAACCACGTTCTCGCCATCGGCTTCTGCATGGATCACGAAAAGCAACCGCCCGCCGAGGCGATCCTGCCCTATCTGCGCATATGGCTCGCCGAGGCGAGGGACTAGGTGAGGGGCTAGGTGAAGGGGATGATGCAGGCCACCGCGATCAGCAGATAACCGGCGCCCAAATTCATCCGCCGCAGCGCCACCGGCGAGCGCAGAACCTCGCGCACCCGGCCCACGAACCCGGCCAGCAGGATATTGCCCAGCAACGGAACCACCATCGACACGCCGCAAATGGCGGCAATGTCACGCCCGGTGACCGCCGACAGGTCAAAGAACCCCGGCAGAATCCCCATGTAGAACAATGCGGCCTTCGGATTGCCGAGGATCACGATCACCCCCGCCACGAACCCGGCCCAGCGCCCCGGCCGCGTCAGGCGGCTGTTGGTCGCGATCGGTGCCCCCGCGCTGCGGATGGTTGCTATCCCCATCATCAGGAAGACGAGGACTGCGACCCCTTTCAGCACCAGCGCGATCTGCGCTGACGCCGCGGTGATCCAGCTCACCCCCAGAATGGCCACCAGCGGCCAGAAGACATCGCCAATGGCCACCCCCAGCGCCAGAGGCCAGCCCGCATGAAAGCCGCCCGCCACCGCCCGCGCCACCAGCGCCAGCCACACCGGCCCCGGCGTCAGAAACAGGGCGAATACGCCCCCCGCATAAATCACGAGATCCCATAGGCTCAGCGTCACAGCAGCGTCACCTCACTGGTTCCGTCATGATCCACAACATTCAAATGCTGGGCGCGCGTCCCGAGTTCGGCAAACAGCTCCGGCCCGGTGCCCGTCATCCAGGCCTGCGTGCCAAGAGCGCAGATTTCATCATAGAGCGCCGCCCGCCGCCCCGCATCCAGATGCGCCGCCACCTCATCCAGCAACAGGATCGGCGCCGCGCCCTCCTCGGCCTGCACGGCGCGCGCATTGGCCAGAACAAGCGAGACCAGCAGCGCCTTCTGCTCCCCCGTTGAACACTCCTTTGCCGGCAGCCCCTTGGCCGCGTAGCTCCCGATCAGATCGCTCCGGTGCGGCCCCACAAGCGTGCGCCCCACGGCCAGATCCCGCCCCCGGCCCGCCTCCAGCGCCGCGCGCAGATCCGCCGCGCTATCGGGCATGTCGCCCTCGGCCTGGATCAGCTCCAGCTCTGCCACGGGAAAGGCCGTCTCCGCCTCCGCCTGCGCCGCCCGCAACCGGGCGACCGCCATCACCCGGGCCTGATGAATGCGATGCCCGGCCTCGGCCATCTGCCCCTCCAGAACCCTGTACCAGGCCGCATCCCTGACAGTGTCCTTCAACAGTCGGTTCCGGTCCCGCATGGCCTTTTCATAGGCCAGCGTCGCCTCGGCATGATCAGGATCGAAACTCAGCGCAATGCGATCCAGAAACCGGCGGCGCCCCTCGGCCCCCTCGATCCACAACCGATCCATGGCCGGGATCAGCCAGACCACCCGCGCGATGCGCCCCAGCGCCACCTGACTGGCGGCCTTGTTGTCGATCCGGACCTGCCGCGCATTCCCCGCCTCCGAAACCGTCTCGACCTCATAGGTCTGGGTGTCGGTCTGCAGCACCCCGCGCAGCTTCCAGCCAAGGCTTTCGGGCTGCCGCGCCATATCCGCAGCCGAGGCCCGACGCAGCCCGCGCCCGGGCGAAAACAGGGACACCGCCTCAAGGATATTGGTCTTGCCCGCGCCATTGTTGCCATGAATGGCCACCGGACGGGCGTCCAAATGCAAATCCGCCCGCAAATGCGAGCGGAAATGAGACATGAACAGAGAGGTCAGGGCGAGCAAAGGCGTCAGCTCTTCATCTTTTCAAAAATACCTCTGCCGGAGGCCGTGCCGCAAGGCACATCAAACCGGCACATCAGACCGGCACATCAAACCCGCATCGGCATGACAACGTAGACGGCGCTTTCATCGCTGCCTTCGCGCATCAGGGTCGGATCGCCGGACGAATTGAACATGAACACGGCGTTTTCACGGTCCACCTGATTGGCGATTTCCAACAGATATTTGGCGTTGAAACCGATCTCCAACCGTTCGTCATTATAGGCCACCGCCAGCTCTTCTTCCGCCGCGCCGCTGTCGGGCGCATTGACCGACAGGATCAACCGGTCTTCGTCGAGCTGCAGCTTCACCGCCCGCGAGCGTTCTGACGACACGGTCGCCACGCGGTCGACCGCCTTGGCAAACTCGCTGGCATCCACTTCAAGACGGCGGGTATTGCCGACCGGGATCACCCGCGTGTAATCGGGGAAGGTGCCATCGATGACCTTGGACGTCAGCGTGATCGACGGCGTGGCAAAGCGGACCTTGGTCTCCGACACCGACACCGCAATATCCATGTCGTCATCATCCAGAAGCTTGCGCAATTCGCCCACCGTCTTGCGGGGCACGATGACCCCCGGCATATCCTCGGCGCCCAGCGGCAGATCCGCATCGATCCGGGCCAGCCGGTGACCATCGGTGGCAACACAGCGCAGCGCCTTTCGCCCCGACTCCCCGTCGGCCACATGCATATACACGCCATTCAGATAATAGCGGGTTTCCTCGGTGGAGATTGCGAATTTCGATTTGTCGAACAACCGGCGCAGCATCGCCGCCTTGCCGGTGAAATTGGAATGATACTCGGAACTTGCCATCACCGGGAAATCCTCGCGCGGCAGCGTCGCAAGCGAGAAATTCGACCGTCCCGCCTCCACCGTCAACCGGCCCGACGCGGCATCCGCCGTCAGCGTCACCAGCGCCCCATCCGGCAGCTTGCGCACGATTTCATGCAGCGTCGTGGCCGCCACCGTTGTCGCCCCGGCCCGTTCGACCTGCGCAGGCGCCTTGTCCACGACCTCGATATCCAGATCGGTCGCGCGGAACATCACATCGCTGCCTTCGGCCTCGATCAGCACATTTGCCAGGATCGGGATGGTGTTGCGCCGCTCGACCACCGACTGTGCCTGAGCCACAGCCTTCAGAAGCGTTCCGCGTTCAATGCTGATCTTCATGTCCCTCATTCCTCTTCGACTGGCAGTCTCGGGCGAACGGCCTTTGGCCGGGACCGGCAGATTAGCGCCCCCACCCTTCAACACAAGGTTTTTTATTGATTTCTCCAAGGGTTTGGGAGGGGCGTCAAGGGCTGACAGCCGCATGTGCTCACAAAGTCCCAAAACAATGGCAGATGCGCCTGATTTCCCTCAGGCCGCCCCATGAAAAACCGGCCCCGGAGGGCACCCGGAGCCGGTAAAGAAGGGCCAGACCGATGTGAGGCGCGGCCTGCCCGTTTGCCTCAGGGCGCGTTACGCTTCCAGTGAGCGGCGCAGCATTTCAACATCTTCGGCGATTTGGCCGTCGATCGTCTTCAGCTCTTCGATCCGGCGCACACCATGCATGACGGTCGTATGATCGCGGCCACCAAAACGCCGCCCGATTTCCGGCAGGCTCCGGCTGGTCAGCTGTTTGCACAGATACATCGCCATCTGACGCGGCCGCGCGTAGGACCGCAGACGCTTGGGGCCGATGATGTCGGACATGCGGATGTTGTAATATTCGGACACCTTGCGCTGGATCTCCTCGACGGTGATCTTGCGCTCCGACGCGCGCAGCACATCCGCCAGACAATCCTGCGTCAGATCCATGTCGATCTCGCGCCCCACCAGCGAGGCAAAGGCGAACAGGCGGGTCAACGCCCCCTCCAGCACCCGCACATTGGTCGAGATCCGATGCGCCAGCAGCTCCAGCACGCCATCGGCAATCTGCAGATCCGGATAGGTCTTCAGGTTCTGCTGCACCTTGGTCTGCAAGATCCCCAGACGCAGCTCGTAATCCGTCGGATGCAAATCCACCACGAGACCGCATTGCAGGCGGGATTTCACCCGATCCTCCAGATCCTTGATTTCGCCCGGAGCGCGGTCCGCCGAGATGATGATCTGCTTGTTCTGATCCACCAGGGCATTGAACGTGTGGAAGAATTCCTCCTGGGTGGAGTCCTTTCCGGCGATGAATTGCACGTCATCCACCATCAGCACATCCACCGACCGGAACAGATGCTTGAAATCCATCATCTTGCGCTCGCGCAGCGCCTGCACGAACCGGTACATGAACTGTTCCGCCGACAGATACAGCACGTTCAGCTCCGGGTTCCGCTCTTTCAGCTCCCAGGCGATGGCGTGCATCAGGTGCGTCTTGCCGAGCCCGACCCCGCCATACAGCACCAGCGGATTGAAGGTCACCGGGCCACCCTCGCCAACGCGGCGGGCCGCGGCATGGGCCAGCTCGTTGGGCTTGCCGACCACGAAACTGTCAAAGGTGAACCGCGCATCCAGTGGAGCAGCCTGCAGATCATCCAGCGGCGATTTCACGGATACGGTTCCTTCTTGCGGGCCACGAGAGGCCGGGGTTGGCGCAGAAGAGGCCGACGAGGCTTCGATCGCTTCTGCAGGCGTGGGCTGCACGGGGCGGGTCGGTGAATTGGCGGCGACCTTGAAGGCAAGACGCTGCACCGGCTCACCGGACATATTGAATTCATGCAGGATCAGGTCCGCAAAGTTCTGGCTGACGTAGTTGCCCATAAAGTTCGTAGGCACGTGAAACGTTGCCACGCCGCCATCAACCTGCGCAAATTCCAGCGGCTCGATCCAGGTCGTAAAATTGTTCTTCCCAACCGTTTTTAGCAAACGTTGTCTTAGTTGACCCCATGTGTCGTCTGTCATGCTGCGCCTCACGCATCCTGTGTTTATAGCCCGGATTTCACCGGCCTGTCGTTTCGTCCCGTTTCGGATGTTCAGTTCAGAACATCCGACAGCAATCGGACACAAAGAGAGCGCTGCCAGCCTGCAAGCAAGCTGGCCTTCACGTGTTTCGAAAACCGAAAACAACGTTGACAAACGCGCTGACGTAATACTGTCGCAGCGGCGTAAAAACGCTGGCCCTTAACTCACTGATCAGGACAGATGCCATAGCGCGGCGATCGGCATGATATGCCTATAGATCACCAGACCGGTGCACGCGCATGCATGTCACCAGCTTCAACGACTCTAATGCCCGTTAGAATCGTCGCGAGCAGCCTGTCCCCCCAGCGAATGAATCGCTGTACCCTTGGTAACAATTTCGAACCGGAAGCGGCAACGAAACTATGATGTTGACTCGGCATTCCTCGGCAAAGAATCTCTACGACTCGATGGAAGTGACCGAAATCCTTCACACAAAAAAAGACACCGCCGGGGCGGTGCCTTTTGATGTTGAAATCTGGAATTGAGTTGCCCAATGGGCTGCCCGTTGAGCTGGCCTGAGACAGCCCCCGGGAATCACTCAGCCCAGCGATTTCACGCGAGCGGACAAACGGGAGATTTTCCGCGATGCCGTGTTCTTGTGGTATACGCCTTTGGTGACGCCACGCATCAGCTCGGGCTGCGCGGCGCGCAGGGCCGCGGTTGCCGCTTCCTTGTCGCCGGATGCGATGGCTTCTTCAACTTTACGCAGGTATGTGCGGATGCGCGAACGACGAGCTTTGTTGACAGCAAAACGCTTTTCGTTCTGACGGGCGCGTTTCTTTGCCTGAGGGCTATTTGCCATGGTGTACTGACCTTATCTACGGGTTCGTTGTCTTCAAAAATGGCGTATGCCAGCCGAACCCGGATCAGATCCATCGGGTGTGATTCTAGCCAGAGCGGGCTGCACGCGCATGTATAGCGGCGGCTTCTACGGGATTCGCGGCGGATACGCAAGCAAGCATTGCGCCTCATTCCACATACATGTCCGAGCCAAATCTCTGCGCCAAATCTCTGCGCCACATCTCTGCGCCACATCTCGGGCCATATCTGTGGGCCACCACTCCAGGCCAACCATCGGATCCCGAGCCGGGACCCGAAAATGTCAGCCGGAGCGCCAAGGCACGATCTTCTTTTGTGCAGAGTATCGCAAAACCAAAATCGCCCGGTTCTTCGGTCAGCGGCCTGACCGATAGGACAGCGGCGAACCTGACCGGTAGGACAGGGGCGAAACCGTCTCGCCCCTCCCCATAAATAGCTACTTGTCCCGGAACTGAGCTTCGCGCTTTTCTAGGAAAGCAGCCATGCCCTCTTTTTGATCTTCCGTGGCAAACATGGAATGAAAGACCCGCCGCTCGAACAGCATGCCCTCGCTCAGCGGCAATTCATACGCCCGGTTGACGGCCTCTTTGGCCGCAATCGATGTGAGAATCGATTTCTCGGTGATTTTTTGGGCAGCCGCCATTGCCTCTTCGATCAGTTTCTTGGCCGGGACGACACGAGACACGAGACCGACGCGTTCGGCCTCTTCCGCCGTCATGAAACGGCCCGTCAGGTTCATGTCCATGGATTTGGACTTGCCCACGAAATGCGTCAGCCGCTGGGTGCCGCCCATGCCGGCAATCACGCCCAGATTGATTTCCGGCTGGCCGAATTTCGCAGTCTCGGCCGCGATGATGAAATCGCACATCATCGCCACTTCACAGCCGCCGCCCAGCGCATAGCCCGCAACGGCCGCGATGATCGGCTTGCGGATGGCGGCAATGCGGTCGTTGGTGTCAGCGAACAGATTGGATGAAAACACATCCACATAGCTCAGCTCCGACATTTCCTTGATGTCCGCCCCGGCGGCAAAGGCCTTGTCCGATCCGGTCAGGACGATGCATCGTACCTTGTCGCTGGCGTCCGCCTCTTCCAGGGCTGAACACAGCTCGCCCAGAAGGACAGAATTAAGCGCGTTCAACGCCTCAGGCCGGTTCAGCTTGATAAGGCAGACGTGGTCCTGAATATCGACGTTGATCGTCTCATAGGCCATGACAATTCGCTTTCGGTTGTTGTTCCTGAATCCGAGTCCTTATCACGGCGGCGTCCTCTTTCAAGTTATCTTTGGCACTTGCCACAGTAGAAGGACGACCGCCCGGACTGGGTGATTCTACCGATTTTACCATCACATCCTGCGCGGCGACATGGCGCGCCTTCCCGCCCGTAGACATCGAATGTGTGTTGAAAATACCCAAGTTCTCCATTGGCTTGGCGAAAATCCTTCAACGAGGATCCCCCCGCCTCGATCGCCTCGTGCAGCACCTGGCGGATGATCGGAACCAGCGCCGCCACCCGGTTTTTTGCGATACGCCCCGCTTCGCGACGTGGCGAAAGACCTGCCCGAAAAAGCACCTCACAGACGTAGATATTGCCCAGCCCGGCGATGATTCCCTGATCCAGCAGGGCGGATTTCACCGGTGTACGGCGCCCGGCAAAGGCGGCGATCAGATGCGAGTCGTTGAACCCGTTGCCAAAGGGTTCCGGCCCGAGCACCGACAGCAGTTTGTGCTGCTCTGCCGTCGCCGTGTCCAGCAGATCCATCGCCCCGAACCGGCGCGGATCGTTGAAGGTGACCTGCGCCCCATTGTCCATATGAAACACCACGTGGTCGTGTTTCTGCAGCGCCGGGTGGTCATGCACGAACTGCCCCAGCGGATCGCCCGACACCGTCATCCGGCCGGACATGCCCAGATGGACCAGCAGCGTTTCGCCGCTGTCCAGATCGGCCAGGATGTATTTCGACCGCCGCCGCATCGCGACAACCCGGCGCCCCGTCAGCCGCTCGGCCATGCGGTCGGGAAACGGCCAGCGCAGATCGGGCCGGTTCACATCCGCCCGCAGAATCACCGCCCCCTCCATCGAAGGCTGCAGCCCCCGCATCACCGTCTCGACCTCGGGCAATTCAGGCATTAGATGGCTCCCTGACAGATGGGCGCATTGTGCTGCCCCCTACGCGCCCTATAACAAGGGCGAAACTTCGAGGACAGCAAGCCAAATGACCGAGAATTCTGACAGCACCACCCACTTCGGCTTTGAAACAGTGCCCGAGCACGAAAAGGCGGGCCGGGTGCAGGGGGTCTTCAACTCCGTCGCCTCGAAGTATGACGTCATGAACGATGTGATGAGCATGGGCATCCACCGGGTCTGGAAAGACGCGATGATGGATTGGCTGGCGCCGCGCCCCGGACAGCGGCTCTTGGATGTGGCGGGCGGCACCGGCGACATTTCCTTTCGGTTTCTGAAACGCGCGGGCTACGGCCATTCCACCGTGCTGGATCTCACCGCGCCGATGCTGGAAGAGGGCCGCAAACGCGCCGAAGCGGAACAGATGGCAGAGAGCCTCGATTGGGTGACCGGCGACGCCATGGCCCTGCCGTTCAAGGACAACAGCTTTGACGTCTACACGATATCTTTTGGTATTCGGAATGTGACCCGCCCGCAGGACGCGCTGAACGAAGCCTTCCGGGTGCTGAAACCCGGCGGCCGCCTGATGGTGCTGGAGTTCAGCCAGCTGCCGAACGACGGGCTGCAGAAGCTCTATGATCTCTATAGTTTCAATGTCATACCGCGCATGGGCCAGATGATCGCGGGGGACTACGACAGCTACCAGTATCTGGTGGAATCGATCCGCAACTTCCCCGATCAGGACACATTCCTGTCGATGCTGCGGCAGGCGGGATTTGAAAATGCCAAATACCGCAACCTGTCGATGGGGATCGCCGCCCTGCATTCCGGCTGGAAGATCTGACCCATGCGCGGCCCTCACAACATCATCCGCCTGATCCGCACCGGCGCCACCCTGGTCCGCGCCGGGGCCATGAATGTGGTGCTCGACGCCTTTGACGCACCGGCGCCGCTGCGCATGGTCGCCTATACGCTGGGCTGGCCGTTTCAGTGGCTCGGCTACAAGGGCGACCCCGGCCTGCCGCCCGCCACTCGGGCGCTGACCGCGCTGGGTCCGGCCTATATCAAATTCGGCCAGGTCCTCTCCACCCGGCCCGATGTGGTCGGCGATGACATGGCCCACCAGCTGCGCGTGCTGCAGGACAAACTGCCGCCCTTCCCGCGCGAAATCGCCATGGCCGAGGTCGAAAAGGAACTGGGTCGCCCCGTTTCAGAGATCTTTTCCGAATTCTCCGAACCGATCGCCGCCGCCTCCATCGCACAGGTGCACCACGCCCGGCTGGCGGAAACCGGGCTGGATGTGGCGGTCAAAGTACTGCGCCCCGGGGTCGAACGCGCCTTCCGCAAGGACGTGGATGCCTTCTACTTCGCCGCCCGGATCGTAGAGCTCTTTGCCCCCGGCGCCCGGCGTCTGCGCCCGATGGAGGTGGTCACCCATTTCGACGGCGTCGTGCGCGGCGAACTGGACCTGCGGCTCGAAAGCTCAGCCGCCTCGGAATTTGCCGCAAATACCGCAGGCGACGCAGGCTTCGCCCTGCCGCCGGTGCAATGGGACCTGTCCGCCCGACGGGTGATGACGCTGGGCTGGGCCGACGGCTTGCCGATTGGCGACAATGACGCGCTGGATGCGGGTGGCCACGACCGGCGCGCGCTGGGCGAACGGGTGCTGTCGCTGTTCCTCAACCACGCCCTGCGCGACGGATTTTTCCACGCGGATATGCATCAGGGCAACATGAAAGTGGCCGCAAACGGTGACATCATCGCCTATGACTTTGGCATCATGGGGCATATCGATCTCTATACCCGCCGGGTCTACGCCGAGATCCTCTATGGCTTCATCAAACGCGACTACCAGCGCGTGGCCGAGGTGCATTTCGAGGCAGGCTACGTGCCGGCCACTCAGGACGTGGATGAATTCGCCCGCGCCCTGCGCGCCGTGGGCGAGCCGATCTTCGGCATGGATGCCTCTCACATCTCGATGGGGCGGTTGCTGAACTATCTCTTTGAAGTCACAGAACGATTTGGCATGGAAACCCGTACCGAGCTGATCCTGCTGCAGCGCACCATGGTGGTGGTCGAAGGCGTGGCCCGCTCGCTGGATCCGCGCATCAACATCTGGGATGTCGCCAAACCGGTGGTGGAGGACTACATAAAATCCTCCATCGGCCCGCGCGCCATTGCCTCCGATCTCGGCAAGACCGCCATGGTGCTTGCCCGCTTCGGCCCCCGCCTGCCGGGTCTGGTGGAACGCGCCCTGATCGCCCAGGCCCAGACACCCGAGCCGCAGCCGATGCGCCGCTCCTGGAAACGCGCCGCAGCGCTCGGCGCCGCTGCAGGTGTCCTCGCAACTCTGCTCGTCAGCCAGCTGCTCTGAACGCGGACCCCAGAACACAAAACCCCAGAACACCAAAGGGCGCAGCCGCATCATGTTTCGCAGCCGCGCCCTTTCATCTTTTCTCAAATACCTTGGGGTGAATGACCCGCAGGGTCAGAGGGGCAAAGCCCCTACCCCAGGCAGCCCCTCACAGCCGCTCGATCGCCAGTGCGATGCCCTGACCACCGCCGATGCACATGGTGATGATCGCCCGTTTGCCGCCGATCCGTTCCAGCTCGTACAGCGCCTTGACGGTGATGATGGCGCCCGTTGCCCCCACCGGATGGCCCAGCGCAATCGCCCCGCCATTGGGGTTGACCCGGGAAGCATCCAGCCCCAGCGCCTTGTTCACCGCCAGCGCCTGCGCGGCAAAGGCCTCGTTGGATTCGATGAGGTCGAAATCGCCGGCCGTCATGTCGATCCGCTTCAACAACTGCTCGACGGCGGGGATCGGTCCGATCCCCATCACCTCTGGCCGCACCCCGGCATGGGCGTAGCCCAGCACGCGCGCCCTTGGTTTCAGCCCCGCCTTCTCTGCCGCATCCGCGCGCGCCAACACCAGCGCGGCCGCGCCGTCGTTGATCCCGGATGCATTGCCGGCCGTCACCCGACCATCCTTCTTGAACACCGCCCGCAACCCGGCCAGCGCCTCCATCGAAGTGGCTTTCGGGTGCTCGTCCACCTCGAACGGCACCAGATCGCGTTTGACCTTTACCTCGACCGGGACGATCTGATCCTTGAAATAGCCCGCCTCGATGGCCGCTGCGGCGCGGGTCTGGCTCGCCATGGCAAACTCGTCCATCTGCACGCGGGTGATGTCATGTTCATCCGCCACGTTTTCCGCAGTGACCCCCATGTGCCCGGTTCCAAAGGGACAATTCAGGGCGCCCAGCATCATGTCGAGGGATTTCACATCGCCCATCTTCTGGCCCCAACGGGCCGCGGGCAGGATGAAAGGACTGCGCGACATGCTCTCGGCGCCGCCGGTCAGGGCAAAGTCCGCATCCCCCAGCATCAGCGCCTGAATACCCGAGACAATCGCCTGCGCCCCCGACCCGCAAAGACGGTTGACGTTCATCGCGGGCACGCTTTCGGGCACGCCCGCCTGCATCGCCGCCACCCGCGACAGGTACATGTCGCGCGGTTCGGTATTGATCACATGGCCGTAAACCACGGTGCCGATCTGGGCCGGCTCGACGCCGGACCGCTCCATCGCGGCCTGTGCCACCACGGTGCCAAGGTCGATGGGCGCGGTGCCGGACAGCGCTCCGCCAAAGGTGCCGATGGCCGTGCGCGCGCCATCCAGAATCACGATATCCGTCATCTCTCTCTCCTCGTATCTGTTGCCGCGCAGTATGCACCCGCAGCATAGTGCTGTCCCGCGCTACGTCCCGTCATTGACAGCTCCGCCGCCGCAGGCCATGACTCCGTTATGACGGATACGACAAATGATATATTAACCCTTTTGCCTGCGCGCCTGAAAGAGGCGCGGCGGGCGCAGGGCTTGAGCCTGGAAGCGGTGGCCAACCTCTCCGGGGTCAGCCGCTCCATGGTGAGCCAGATCGAACGCGGCGAAAGCTCGCCCACGATTGCGACCCTGTGGAACCTGACGCGGGCCTTGCAGGTGGATTTCGCAGGCCTGCTTGAGACCCGCGACGCGGAGGACAGGATCAATGTGCTCCGGTCAGCGCAAACCCCTGTGATAGATAACAAATCCGCCCATTGCAGCATCGCCATCCTGTCTCCGCCCGAGGATGTGGGCGGCCATGAGGTCTATGATATCCGCTTCAAACCGGATGGGGCACTGGTCAGCCCGCCCCATGGCGCGGGCACGCAGGAGCAGCTCACGGTGCTGGAGGGGACCGTTGTGGTGACCTCGGGCAGCGTCCGCGAGGAGCTGTTTCCCGGCGATACCGCACGCTATGCCGCCGATGTGACCCACGCGATCATGGCGCCGGAGGGCGCCGCGCGGGTGTTCCTGATCGTCAAAAATGGCTGATCCAGCCGCAAAAGGACATCCCGGCCACGGGACGTCGCGCGAAATTTCCGCTGGATGGCACGGAATCCGCAATCACGGATAAATTTCCGCAATACACGTAAATTCCGTCTTTACGGATGCACATCCAATATGACAGACTTCGGTAAACAGCCGGAGTCCTGCTCATGTCCACCACTGCCTTTCTCAGCCACATCAGCGAAACCCTGACGCAGATCGAAGCGGACGGTCTTTATAAACGCGAGCGGCTGATCACCTCGCCGCAGGCGGGTCACATCACCGTCGGCGACCAGGAGGTGATCAACCTCTGTGCCAACAATTATCTGGGCCTCGCCGATCACCCGGATCTGATCACGGCGGCAAAGACCGTGATGGACGACAAGGGCTATGGCATGGCCTCCGTGCGGTTCATCTGCGGGACGCAGGATCTGCACCGAGAGCTGGAACAGCGGCTGGCGCAATTCCTCGGCACGGAGGATTCGATCCTCTTTGCCGCCTGTTTCGACGCCAATGGCGGGCTGTTCGAACCGCTCCTCGGGCCGGAAGATGCCATCGTGTCGGACAGTCTCAACCATGCCTCGATCATCGACGGTATCCGCCTCTGCAAGGCGCAGCGCTATCGCTATGCCAACTCCGACATGGACGACCTGGAGCAGCAGGTGAAAGCCGCCCGGGCCAAGGGTGCGCGGCACATCATGATTGCCACGGACGGGGTGTTTTCCATGGATGGCACCCTCGCCAACCTGCCGGCCATCCGCGAGATTGCCGACCGCCATGACGCGGTGGTGATGGTCGACGATTGCCATGCCACGGGTTTCATGGGGCCGCGCGGCGCCGGCACCCCGGACCATTTCGGCACCGAGGTGGATATTCTGACCGGCACCCTCGGCAAGGCGCTGGGCGGCGCCATCGGCGGCTATATCGCCGGGCCGCAACCGGTGATCGACCTGCTGCGCCAGCGCGCCCGGCCCTATCTGTTCTCCAACTCCCTGCCGCCTGCGGTCGTCGCCGCCGGGATCGAGGCCCTGCGTCTGGTCGAGAACGGCGCGGCGCTGCGGGCGCAACTGTTTGAAAACGCGCGCTTCTGGCGCGATGGGCTGACAGCGCTGGGGTTCGATCTGTTGCCCGGCGAACACCCGATCATCCCGGTGATGCTGGGCGACGCCAAGCTGGCGCAGGCAATGGCGGCGGCGCTGTTTGACGAAGGGGTCTATGTCTCGGGCTTTTTCTTTCCGGTCGTCCCCAGAGGGCAGGCCCGCATCCGCACCCAGATGAATGCCGCCCTGACCCGGGCCGAGCTGACCCGGGCGCTTGGTGCGTTTGAACGGGCCGGCAAGGCCTGCGGAGTGATTTGAGATGCTGCCCAACACGATGAAAGCGCTGGAAAAATCCAAACCCGAGGAAGGTCTGTGGATGGTGCAGGCGCCGGTGCCCGAGATCGGCCCCGACGAGGTGCTGATCAAGGTCAACAAGACCGGCATCTGCGGCACCGACATTCATATCTGGAACTGGGACGACTGGGCCCGGCATACGGTGCCGGTGCCGATGATCACGGGCCATGAGTTCGCCGGCGAAATCGTCGAGCTGGGCCGCAATGTGACCGGGCTTGCGGTGGGGCAACGCTGTTCCGGCGAAGGTCATCTGATCGGCAAGGACAGCCGGCAGTCGCGGTCGGGCAAATTCCACCTCGACCCCGGCACCCGCGGCATTGGCGTCAATGAACAGGGGGCCTTTGCCCGGTATCTGCGGCTGCCCGCGTTCAATGTGGTGCCCCTGCCGGAGGACATCCCGGACGACATCGGCGCGATCCTCGATCCGCTGGGCAACGCGGTGCATACGGCGCTGAGCTTTGATCTGCTGGGCGAGGATGTGCTGATCACTGGCGCCGGGCCGATCGGCATCATGGCCGCCGCCGTCGCGCGTCACGCAGGCGCGCGCAATGTGGTGATCACCGATGTGAACCCGGACCGGCTGGCGTTGGCGCAGCAGGTCACGCGGGTGCGGGCGGTGAATGTCGCCACCGAGGATCTGCAGGACGTCAAACACGAGCTGGGTCTGAAAGAGGGCTTTGACGTCGGGCTGGAGATGTCCGGCAATCAGGCCGCATTGGACCAGATGGTCGAGGCGCTGGTGATGGGGGGCAAGATCGCCCTGCTGGGCATTCCGCCGGGCAAATCGCCGGTGGATTGGTCGCGGATCGTATTCAAGGCGATCACGCTCAAGGGGGTCTACGGCCGCGAGATGTTCGAGACCTGGTACAAGATGATCGCCATGCTGCAGAACGGGCTGGATGTCAGCAAGGTCATCACCCATCGGTTCGCGGTTGATGATTTCGCCAGGGGATTCGCCGCGATGAAGTCCGGCCAGAGCGGCAAGGTGGTGCTGGACTGGACGCAGGTCTGATCGGAGCCTTCCGGGGGCGACTGTGCCGCAGAGACCTCGGTGTTCTTCCGGTATTGTCCCGGTGGTCCCCGGCTATCCCCCGTGAACTGCCCGTGAAGTGCCCGTGACTTGCCCGTGACTTGCCCGTGACTTGCCCGTGACTTGCCCGTGAACCCCCAGTGAACTCCTGCCTAACCCTATGTGAGGGCGCGCAAAAAAGGCAGGTCCCGGATCGTTGGGACCTGCCTTGGAGTGGACACCGTGAGGTACGGCCGAGCGCCACTTGTTCCAGGGAGCCGTTCCGCTGGGGACTGCAGATCGGTCGGCGCGTCAGCCGTACGCCCCGAGTATACAACCCATGCGGTAAAAATCGCAATACCGCTACCGCCAGAGGCGGGGATTTCCGCCGATCACCGGAATTTCAAGCGGACGGGCTGAGCTTTATCCGGCCGTTTTTGGTCAGGCACCAGGCCTCGCGCCCCTCGAACACCACCGGCACCAAAGGCCGCCCGTAGCCCGCGCCGCAGTCGATATCGATGCGGTTTCCATAGTGGACGGGCTGCTGTTCGGCGGTGTGACCATGCACGACCAGCCAGGGATGATCGCGGGGATCGTCGAGAAACCCCTGCCGGATCCACAACAGGTCTTCTTCGTCCTGATCGGCCAGTGCCACCCCCGGGCGAATCCCCGCGTGCACGAACAGCAGGTCGCCGGTCTGATAGGTCATGGGAAGGTAGGAGAGATAGTCCAGATGGGACTGCGGAACCGCCGCCCGCGCCGCGCTGTGCACCGCCCATTTGCGATCACGGGGCGCGCAGTCCACCCCGTATGAGGCCAGCGTCGCGGCGCCGCCAATTCTGTCGTGGAGGTAATAGAGCTCCACCGGCAGGAACGGATCCTCGCGCGGGAAGGCCTCCATGAACCAGCAGAGCAGCCGGTCGTGGTTGCCCCGCAGACAGGTCCAGTTGCGCCCCTGCGCCTGACCCTGCATCAACCGTTCGATCACGCCTTTGCTGTCCGGGCCACGGTCGACGTAATCGCCGACAAACACCACCTCGGCCTCGGGACCGCCATCGGCCAGGATCAGGTCCAGCGCCTGGTCGAGCTGCTCGGTCTGGCCGTGAATATCGCCGATGGCGTAGATGGGTCTGGTCATGGCTTTGAGGCTTTCATGGTCGGTCCCCCCCAGAGGACTGGGTCGTGGGGGGCGGTGTCATAGTGGGCTGGGTCTTTGTGGGCTGGGTCGTGGAAAATCAGAAACAAATAGGGCCTTTTGCTGCACCAAAGACAAATCGCGGCAGGGGTGCAAGACAAAACGGGCCCATCTTTCGATGAGCCCGCCTGTTCCTGTTCGAGGGCGCCCTGCGCGCAGGCCTTTTTCGTTCGGGCCCTGCATTCAGGCCCCGCGTTCAGGCCTTTCGTTCAGGCCGCGCGTTCAGGCCCCGCGTTCAGGCGACATCGAATTCCAGCGGCTTGATCTGGGTGAACAGACCGGTTTCCGCCAGCTTTGCCCGCGCCTCGGCCGGGACCGGAGCATCGACATAAAGCAGGGCAATCGCCTCGCCGCCGACCTCGGACCGGCCGAGGGTGAAGTTGGCGATGTTCACGTCCATATCGCCCATGGTGTGCCCCAGCGCGCCGATGATGCCGGGCACGTCGTTGTTGGTGGTATAGAGCATATGCGCGCCCACCTCGGCGTCGATATTGATGCCCTTGATCTGGATGAACCGGGGCTTGCCGTCAGAGAAGACGGTGCCCGCGACCGACCGCTCGCGTTTGGAGGTGACCACGGTGACCTTCACATAGCCGTCGAAGGTGCCGGATTTGTCCTGATTGGTGGTCGAAATCTGAATGCCGCGTTCCTTGGCCACAACCGGAGCCGAGACCATGTTCACATCCGGGTTCACCTTTTTCATGATCCCCGCCACGGTGGCGCAGTTCAGCGCCTCGAGGTTCATCTCGGCGGCGACGCCATCATAGAGCACGTTGATCGCGGTGATCGGCTCGTCCGTCATCTGGCCCGCAAAGGCCCCGAGGTGTTCGGCCAGCTTGATCCAGGGGCCCATGACCTTGGCCTCTTCGGCGGTGACCGACGGCATGTTGAGCGCGTTTTCAACCGCGCCGGTCAGCAGGTAGTTCGCCATCTGATCGGCGACCTGCAGGGCAACGTTTTCCTGCGCCTCGCTGGTTGCGGCGCCAAGATGCGGGGTGCAGACCACATTCGGCAGGCCGAACAGGGGGTTTTCCTTGGCCGGCTCGACAGAGAACACGTCAAAGGCCGCGCCCGCGACATGACCGGCGGTCAGCGCCTCGGCCAGAGCCGCCTCATCCACCAGACCCCCACGGGCACAGTTGATGATGCGCACGCCCTTCTTGGTCTTGGCGAGGTTCTCGCGGCTCAGGATGTTCTTCGTCTGCTCGGTCAGCGGCACATGCAGGGTGATGAAATCGGCGCGCGTCAGCAGCTCGTCCAGCTCGACCTTTTCGACCTGCATCTTCTTGGCCTTTTCCTCGGAGAGGAAGGGATCATAGGCGACGACCTTCATTTTCAGGCCACGGGCCCGGTCGCAGACGATGCCACCGATATTGCCCGCCCCGATCACGCCGAGGGTCTTGCCGGTGAGTTCGACCCCCATGAATTTGGACTTTTCCCACTTGCCCGCATGGGTGGAGGCCGAGGCCTCGGGGACCTGACGCGCCACCGCGAACATCATGGCGATGGCATGTTCGGCCGTGGTGATCATGTTGCCAAAGGGGGTGTTCATGACGATCACACCCTTTTTAGAGGCGGCGTCCTT
Source organism: Alphaproteobacteria bacterium MedPE-SWcel (assembly GCA_001874255.1). Lineage (GTDB taxonomy): Bacteria > Pseudomonadota > Alphaproteobacteria > Rhodobacterales > Rhodobacteraceae > Epibacterium. The sequence continues at coordinate 51,895 of MPDC01000020.1, read as the reverse complement.
GTCGATATTGTCGGTGCCGATCCCGGCCCGGCCGATCACCTTCAGATTGGTGGCGGCCTCCAGAATGGTCGGCGTGACACGGGTCGCGGAGCGGATGGCAAGGCCGTCATACTGGCCAATGATCTCGGCCAGCTTGTCCTTGTCCTTGCCCACATCGGGCAGGAAATCCACATCGATGCCGCGATCGCGAAAGATCTGCACGGCGGCGTCGGAGAGTTTGTCGGAAATGAGTACCTTGGGGGCCATGGTCGTGGTCCTTTGTCTGCGGGGGCCGACAGGCGGCCTGAAATTGGAAACGGGGGAGGGCTGCGCCGCGGCGTCACCGCCGGGCGCATCCTGTCAGCCTTGTGCGGCGATCTCGGTCTCGAAGGCCCAGGCGAGCCAGGGCAGCATTGCCTCGATGTCGCGGGTCTCGACGGTGCCACCACACCAGATCCGCAGACCGGCGGGCGCGTCGCGATAGGCGCCGATGTCCCAGGCGATGCTTTCGCCATCCAGCCGTTTGGCCACGGCCTTGGCAAAGCTGGCGCCGTCCTTGATCCGCTTGTCGGTGAATTTCAGGCAGACCGAGGTATTGGAGCGCGTCGCCGGATCGCTGGCGAGATTGTCGATCCAGTCATTGGCGTAGGTGAAGGCATGGATCGCCGCCGCATTGGCATCGGCCCGCGCGATCAGCCCCTTGAGGCCCCCGACAGAGCGCGCCCAGTCGAGCGCAAAGAGGTAATCCTCGACGGCGAGCATCGACGGGGTGTTGATGGTTTCGCCCCTGAAGATCCCGTCGATCAGCTTGCCGCCCTTGGTCAGGCGGAAGATCTTTGGCAGCGGCCATGCGGGCGTGTAGCTTTCCAGCCGTTCCACCGCGCGCGGTGACAGAACGATCACCCCATGCGCGGCCTCGCCACCCAGCACCTTTTGCCAGGAGAAGGTGGTGACATCCAGCTTGTCCCAGGGCAGATCCTGCGCAAAGGCGGCCGAGGTCGCATCGCAGATGGTCAGCCCCTCGCGGTCATCGGCGATCCAGTCGCCATTGGGCACGCGCACGCCGGAGGTGGTGCCGTTCCAGGTGAACACCACGTCGTTTTTCGGGTCCACGGTGGTCAGGTCGACGATCTCGCCATAGTCGGCGGTCTTCACCTCGGCGTCGATTTTCAGCTGTTTCACCACATCGGTGACCCAGCCCGCGCCAAAGCTTTCCCAGGCGATCATCTCGACCTTGCGCGGGCCAAGCAGGTTCCACATCGCCATTTCAACCGCACCGGTGTCGGAGGCGGGCACGATGCCGATCCTGTAGTCCTCGGGGATGCCCAGAAGCTCGCGGGTGCCGTCGATGGCGGCCAGCAGTTTTGCCTTGCCGACAGGTGCGCGGTGGCTGCGGCCCAGAGGCGCGCCGGCGAGTTTGGACAGATCATAGGTGGGGGGTTTGGCACAGGGGCCAGAAGAAAAACGCGGATTTGCCGGCCGCGTTGCCGGTTGTTCAATAGCCATTGATGCTATCCTTCCAGATAAGCGCCCTTCGTTGGGGAAGGGTGTCCCGCCGACAGGGCTATGCGGCGGCGGCCCGGCTTGCAACTGGAAAAATCGCCCGTTTGCGGCCCTTTGACCAAAAAACGCGACCCCCGATGACGCCGATCGGAAACTTTCCCGGTCGCGCGGGGTCGGCACTGGCACCTCTGGTAAGCCCCCGTTAAGAGAAGGCAGGCCGTTTTGACCGGAGAGACTGACATGTATGTCGCCACATTGCTTGTGAACCCTGACCGCCCGACGCTGGAGCCGACTTTGGTCGAATCGCTCAGGAATGCCTGGGGCGGTGGCGAGGCGCTCTGGCTCGATCCCGGCATCGCGGCGGAATTTGCGCTGGCCGAGATCCCCGGCAACCGCTGGGACGTCTGGGCGGAGCTGCAGGGTATGGGCGTGGATCTCGTGGTGCAAGCCGCCGCCGGGCGGCGCAAGAAGATGCTGCTGGCGGATATGGACAGCACCATGATCCGGCAGGAATGCATCGACGAGCTGGCGGATGAGGCCGGTGTCGGCGCGCGGGTGAAGGACATCACCGCCCGGGCCATGAATGGCGAGCTGGATTTCGAGGGCGCGCTGACCGAACGGGTCGGTCTGCTGAAAGGCCTGCCCGAGACGGTGATCGCCGAGGTGCTGGACACACGGATCACGCTGATGCCCGGCGGCCCGGCGCTGCTGGCGACGATGAAAGCGGCGGGCGCCTATGCGGCTCTGGTCTCGGGCGGGTTCACCGCCTTTACCGCGCGGGTGGCAGAGACATTGGGCTTTGACGAGAACCGCGCCAATACGCTGCTGGTGGCAGAGGGAATGCTGACCGGCGAGGTCGCCCGCCCGATCCTCGGCCGTGACGCCAAGGTCGCGGCGCTGGAGCAGATCACCGCTCGTCTTGGCCTCAGCGCCGCCGATGTGATGGCGGTGGGCGATGGCGCCAATGACCTTGGCATGCTGGGTCGGGCCGGCGCGGGGGTTGCGCTGCATGCCAAACCCTCGGTCGCGGCGGAATGCGATATCCGCATCAACCACGGCGATCTGTCTGCGCTGCTCTATATCCAGGGCTATGCCCGCGCTGATTTCAAAGGATAGTCAAAGACATGCTCGAAGTGGGTATCGAGACCCTGCTGCTGTTGATGGTGGCGGGGTTTGTGGCCGGGTTCATCGACGCGGTGGCCGGCGGAGGCGGGTTGATCACGGTGCCGGTGCTGCTGATTGCCGGCGCCAATCCGGTGACGGCGCTGGCCACCAACAAGATCCAGGGCCTGTTTGGCGCTGCGACGGCGGCGCTGTCCTATGCCCGCGGCGGGCATGTGGACCTGCGGGCGCAATGGAAATCGGCGGTGATCGCCTTTTTCGCCGCCATCGCGGGGGCGCTGCTGGTCACCGTGCTGCCGGTCGAGCTGATCCGCTATGCGCTGCCGGTGCTGCTGATTGCCATCGCGGTGTTCTTTGCCACCAAGAAGGGCCTTGGCGATGAGGACCGCGCCCGGCGCATGCCGCCGGTGATGTTTGCCGCCACGATGGTGCCGCTCTGCGCCGCCTATGACGGTCTGTTGGGGCCGGGGGCGGGCAGTTTCTACATGCTGGCCTTTGTCTCTCTTGCGGGCTACGGCGTGCTGAAGGCGACGGCCCATACCAAGATGCTGAACTTTGCCTCCAATGCCGGCGCGCTGGCGGCCTTTGCGGTGGTTGCGACGCCCTGGTGGATCACCGGCCTCGCCATGGGGCTGGCGCAGATCGCCGGCGCCCGGGTGGGCGCGGGTCTGGCGCAAAAGCAGGGCGCACGGATCATCAAACCGCTTTTGGTGCTGACCACGGTGGGTCTGGCCATCAAGCTGATCTGGGATCTGACCTGAATTTTCCCGCGTGCCCTTCCGCAGCCCGCAGCCCCAGCAGGCTATTGCTGATTCCGGTCAAGGGGGCGTAGCCTCGGGGCAGGATCGCCAGAACAGCGGTCCGGTTGAGGAGGAAAGCCGATGCCCCAGTATATTTTCGCCTATCACGGCGGCAAGCCGCCCGAGACCCCCGAAGACGAGCAAAAGGAAATGGCCGCCTGGATGGCCTGGTTTCAGGAGATGGGCGATGCCGTCGCCATCCCCGGTAACCCGGTCGGCCTGTCCAAAACCGTCAGCGCCGACGGCGTCGTCGATGGCGGCGGCGCGAACCCGCTGGCGGGCTTTACCGTGGTGCAGGCGGCAACCCTTGATGAGGCCTGCGCCATGGCCAAGGGCTGCCCCAGTGTCAGCGACGGCTCCGGCACCATCGAGGTCGCCGAGATCATCGAAATGGAGATGTGACCGGGCCCGGAATGCCGCGCGATCTGTCGTCAGGCATCTATGGTCAGGCATCTGTCGTCAGGCATCTGTAGTCAGGCATCTGTGGCGCCCCAACCGGTGTCTCAGCCTGCGAAGAGCAGCTCTGCGGCGGGGCGCATCTCGCCGCAGTGCAGCCCGTTCCAATTGGTGATCGGCGCGTTCACATAGGTTTTCGCGGCGAGGCTGTCCTTGTTCAGCGCCCCGAGGCTGAGCAGAAGCGCGGCAATGGCCGTTTCCGCCGCGCGGGTGGCGCCATCCGCGACTTTGAGCGCGATGCCGAGATCCTGGTCCGGCAGGATGGCGACAAACACCCCCTCGGCGCCGGTCTTGACCGCGACCCTGCCCCCCATGTCACGCATCAGCGCCGTGCAGGCGCGCCCTTCGCCGGCCACCAGCGCGGGGTGGGTGGCCATGGCGGTGCGCAGCTGCACCGCGGCCTCATCGGCCCGGCCCGAGCGCCGGTGCGCCGAGGCGAACCACCCCATCGCCCGCGCCAGACCCGCCAGGCTGCAGGCAAAATTCGGCGCTGAACAACCATCGATGCCAAAGGTCGGGCTGTCTTCGCCGGTGACCTCCTCGAAGGCGGCGCGGCAGGCCTGCTGCACCGGGTGGTCGATCGCGGTATATTCCGGCCCGGCCCCCAGATGCTGCGCCAGGGTCAGGAAGCCCGCATGTTTGCCGGAGCAATTGTTGTGGATCTGGCAGGGGCTGTCATCGGATTTGATCAGCTCCCGGTGGACCTCCGGGTCGCGCGGCATCTGCGGCCCGCAGCGCAGATCCGCCTCGCCGAGCTGCAATTGCGCCAGCCAGTCGCCGACCCGGTCCACGTGGATGCGCGCCCCGTTGTGCGAGGCGCAGGACAGCGCCAGCTGTTCAGAGGTCAGCCCATAGCGGGCCGCCGCGCCGGAGGTCAGCAGTGGCAGCGCCTGGATCATCTTGCAGGAGCTGCGCGGATAGATCACCGCCGCCGGATCGCCCCAGCTGCGCAGCACCTCGCCCTTGCCGTTCGCCACCACCGCATGGCCCAGATGCAGGCTTTCCAGCAGAGTGCCGCGCCAGATTTCGGCCAGCGGCACGGCGGCTGAGGTCGGGGCGGATGCGGGCGGGGGTGCAGACGTCATGGCTGTGCTCGTGCATAAAAGAAGAATTAAGGGCAGCAGACATCGGATGCGGTGCATATTCAAGGAAAAGGCGGCGAAATCCTGCCAAATCCGTCATTTGCGCATGGCCCTCGATCCGCTAATATGCTTGTGTCGACGATCATGAGATACGGGCAAAGACAGTGCACAAACACTGCAAACGGCCGTGGGACATTAAAGACAAGACAGTCTTGGAGGCGGGACGAATGGCATTGAATCTTCGTCGCTTGGCAGGCGCGCTATTGCTGATTGGCATGGCCACCTCGGCGGGCGCACAGCAAGCAACAACCGAAAACCGTGTGGGCGCGCATGTGGATTGGAGCGTCTTTGAGGAGACCTCGCCGCGGGAATGCATCGGCGTTTCGGCCCCCAAGGAAATGGTGAACACCCGCGATGGCCGTGTGGTCGCCGTGCGCCGCAGCGAAGTCCGCCTGTTCGTTTTCTACCGCCCGGACAATGACAACAAGGGTCAGGTCACCTTTACCGGCGGCTATCCGTTTGCGCCGGGATCGACCGTCAACATGCTGATCGGGGACGCGGAATTCGAGCTGTTCACCGAAGGCGAGTGGGCCTGGCCCGCAACCCCCACCGACGACGCCAAGATCATCACCGCGATGAAACGCGGCACCGATGCGGTGCTGACGGCGCGATCCTCGCGCGGGACCCAGACCAAGGACACCTTCTCTCTGCTCGGCTTTACCGCCGCGATCGAGGATGCAGAGAAACGCTGCGCTGGCTGACAGCTGTCGCTGATCCCCGGGGGGTCGCAGCCTGTGGTGCGCGGCCTGGCGCTCGATCTTTCCGGTCAGCGCCAGGAAGGTGTGCCGGGTGCGAGGCGCTGCCTCGCGCTCCGCGGTATTTGGAAAAAGATGAAAGGCGCGACAGTGCTCTGGCTGCATTGTTGCCGGTCGAGTGTCGGTTTTTACGCAGAATCCTTTTGATCTTTGGATGTTCTCCTATATAGAGCCGCATCCACCCCATTTTATCCCCAAGCCAGCGAGTCCGCCTCATGACCGCCTCCGCGCCGATTACCCAAGACGTCCTGACCCTGCCCCGCAAGGAGCCGGAGGGGGACAAGATCAACCTCGTCGGCCTGACCCGTGACCGGATGCGGGAGGTATTGATCGAAAACGGCACGCCGGAGAAACAGGCCAAGATGCGGGTCGGGCAGATCTGGCAGTGGATCTACCAATGGGGCGTGCGCGACTTTGCCGAGATGACCAACCTCGCCAAAGCCTATCGGGCCCAGCTGGAAGAGGTCTTTGAAATCCGCATCCCCGAGGTGGTGAGCAAGCAGGTCTCGACCGATGGCACCCGCAAGTATCTGGTGCGGATCGCCGGCGGCCACGAGGTCGAGGTGGTCTATATCCCCGAGGACGATCGCGGCACCCTGTGTATTTCGAGCCAGGTCGGCTGTACCCTGACCTGCACCTTCTGCCACACCGGCACGCAGAAACTGGTGCGCAATCTGACACCGGCGGAAATCGTCGGTCAGGTGATGATGGCACGCGACGATCTGGAGGAATGGCCAACCCCCGGCGCGCCCAAGGACGAGACGCGGTTGCTGTCCAATATCGTGCTGATGGGCATGGGCGAGCCGCTCTACAATTTCGACAATGTGCGCGATGCGATGAAGATCGCAATGGACCCCGAGGGGATTTCGTTGTCGCGCCGTCGCATCACCCTGTCGACCTCGGGTGTGGTGCCGGAAATTGCCCGCACGGCGCAGGAAATCGGCTGTCTGCTCGCGATTTCGTTTCATGCCACCACGGATGAGGTGCGCGATGTGCTGGTGCCGATCAACCGGCGCTGGAATATCGAGACCCTGCTGGAAGCGCTGGCGCATTATCCCAAGGTGTCAAACTCCGAGCGGATCACGTTTGAATATGTGATGCTGGACGGGGTCAACGACAGCGATGAGGATGCCCACCGTCTGCTGGATCACATCAAGCGGCACAAGATCCCGGCCAAGATCAACCTGATCCCGTTCAACGAATGGCCCGGCGCGCCCTACAAACGGTCGTCGAACAACCGGATCCGGGCCTTTGCCAATATCATCTATCAGGCGGGCTATGCCTCGCCCATCCGCAAGACCCGGGGCGATGATATCATGGCCGCCTGCGGGCAGTTGAAATCCGCCACCGAACGCGCCCGCAAGAGCCGCAAGCAGATCGAGGCAGAGGCAGGCGTGGCCAAAGCCTAGAGCCTGCCTGACCTGAACCTGCCTGACCTGAGCCTGCCTGACCTGAGCCGGGGATTTGGCCCGCCGCCGCTGATCCGCAGCGCCATCTCTGGGCCATCTCGGGACCATCTGCGCGGCAGAGGCGGGGACTGGGACTGGGTTTTGGCTGCGTTCGGACTGGGTTTTCGCTGCGTTTTGACATCCTCCAAGAATGCCAGAGGCGTGCCGCAAGATCGGGGCGCCTTATTCTTACCCAAGTTATGCAAAATTTGCGCCATTTCCTGCCGACAGTCTCGGAATCAGAAACAGTCCCCCGAGCGGGCAGAAAAAGAAAAGAGGCACGACAATGTTTGCACAACAGGTCACAGCAATGGACGACGGCATTCTTTCACTGGTGCGCGAAGAGCGGCGCAAGGCGCTGAGCGCGCGCGAATGGCGGTTTCGCCTGCGCGGCTACGGTCTGGCCGTGCAGGATGAGGACGGTGCGCAAATCCTGACGCGCCTGCCCCGCGGCGAAGCCATCGGCGTCCTGCCTGCCGACATGGTCTGACGGCGGTTCAGCCCGCCAAGGTCGCACCGCGCCGAGGACTGTCCCGGCGCGGGTTGATGTTGGGGCGTGCCGGGGACGGCGCGGGTGGGCTCAGCGATCGCGGCCGGGCAGGCTCTGGCGCGGCGGTTCAGGGTTCCAGGCCTCGATCACCGCGATCGCCTCATCGGCGGATTCGACGAATTTGAACAGCTCCAGATCCTGATCCGATATGGTGCCGGCATCCGCCAGCGCCTCCCAGTTGATGATCTTTTCCCAAAAAGCGCGGCCGAACAGCACGAAGGGCATCGGCTCCATCCGGCCCGTCTGGATCAGGGTCAGCGCCTCGAACATTTCATCCAGAGTGCCAAATCCGCCGGGAAAGATGCAGATCGCCTCGGCCCGCATCAGGAAATGCATCTTGCGGATGGCGAAATAGTGGAAGTTGAAGCACAGGTCCGGGGTGACGTATTCGTTCGGGGCCTGTTCATGCGGCAACACGATATTGAGGCCGACCGAATCGCCGCCCGCGTCCACTGCGCCGCGGTTGCCTGCCTCCATCACGCCCGGGCCGCCGCCGGTCACGACCACATGCCGCCGCCCGCCGGTCGTCTTCGACTTCTCCGTCATTTTCTGCGCAAACAGCCGGGCCTCGTCGTAGAAATGGCTGAGATCGGCGAGCGTCTGGGTGCGGGCCTTGTGCTTGTCGGCGGGGGCGGGAATGCGGGCGCCGCCGAACATCACCACGGTGCTTTCGATGCCGCGCTCGTCCAGCATCAGCTGCGGCTTCAGCAGCTCCAGCTGCAGACGCACCGGGCGCAGCTCCTCCCGGCACAGGAACCCTTCGTCTGCGAAGGCGAGCTGATAGACCGGGGATTGGGTCTGGGGGGTTACGGGCACGTGCTCTGCGCGGTTGCGGTCAGAGCTTGCGTCGGGGAAACTGCTGTGGCGATCGTCACTCATATGTCAATATTGCCTGTGTTGGGAAACCAATAATCAGCCCCCCACATAGCCCGGATACGGCGGCCAAACCAGCGCCGAAACCAGCGCGAGGCCTCTTGCCTCCGGTCAGGAATGGCCTAGGGTTCGCCGCAACTGCAAAGACACGAGGCAAGATGATGGATTGGAAGCCCCTGATCTCCGGAGCGTGTGCCCGGATTGCGGCGCATATCGTGGCAACCCCGACCGTGACCGTGCAGAGCTTCGGGCTGGCCTATCCGGTTCAGCTCAAGCTGGAGCAGCTGCAGCACGCAGGCAGCTTCAAGGCGCGCGGGGCGTTCAATACGCTGCTGTCGCATCCGGTGCCGGAGGCCGGTCTGGTGGCGGCATCCGGTGGCAACCATGGCGCCGCCGTGGCCTTTGCGGCGCGCGCCCTGGGCCACAAGGCGCGGATCTACGTGCCGGAGATCGCGGGGCAGACCAAGATCGACCTGATCCGCTCTACCGGTGCCGATCTGGAGGTGGTGCCCGGCGCCTATGCCAATGCGCTGGAGGCCGCCCGCAGCTGGGAGCAGCAGACCGGCGCGATGCAGATCCACGCCTATGATGCGCCCGAAACGATTGCCGGGCAGGGCACGCTGTTTGCCGAATGGGAGGCGCAGGGGCTGGAGGCCGACACCATTCTGGTCGCGGTCGGCGGCGGCGGGCTGATCGGCGGTGCGCTGGGCTGGCTGCAGGAGCGGCGCAAGGTGGTGGCCGTGGAGCCCGCCACCGCCTGCACGTTGAAATCCGCGCTGATGGCGCACAAACCGGTGGATGTGGAGGTCAGCGGCATCGCGGCCAATGCGCTGGGCGCGCGGCGGATCGGCGACCTGTGCTTTGAGCTGGCCCATGACTTGCGCACCCCCAGCGTCATTGTTTCTGACGCGGCCATCGAGACGGCGCAGCATGCGCTGTGGCGGGACCACCGTCTGCTGGTGGAGCCGGCCGGCGCCACGGCGCTCGCGGCCCTGATGTCCGGGGCCTACCTGCCCGCCGACGGAGAGCGGGTCGCGGTCCTGCTTTGTGGCGGCAATATCGACCCCGAACCCCTGAGCGATCCCGCCACACAGCTGGATGTCTCGTTCAGCTGAACGGCACAAACCCTTGCGGCGCGGCACCGTGCAGCCTATCGAGCAGACATGAGTGAGACCACCGCCGACAAGATCTTTCGCGCCCTGATGGAACGGGTCATTACCGGCGATCTCGCCGCAGGTGAAAAGCTGCGACAGGATCACATCGCCCGCGAATATGAGGCCTCGCACGTCCCCGTGCGCGAGGCCTTCCTGCGGCTCGAGGCCAAGGGGCTGGCGAAATCCGTGCCCCGCCGGGGGATGCGGGTGACCGATCTGGAGCCCACGGAAATCCGCGAAGTGATCGAAATGCGGGTGGCGCTGGAGGTGCTGGCGCTGTCTCATGCGGTGGCCCGCCACGATACCGAGACGCTGGGCGAGCTGAACCTGGCGCGGCTGGCCTGTGACGCCGCCGTGGACATGTTCGAATGGGACCGCTGCAATCGCCAGTTCCACCGGTGCCTGCTGGCCCCCTGTGCGATGCCGCGGGTGCTGTCGGCCGTGGAGGATCTGCATATCGCCGCGGCGCGCCATCTGTTTGCCTATTGGAAAGACCGCTGGGTGCCGCGCCCCGACGGCGACCATGCCGCGCTTCTGGATGCGGTGCGCCGGCAGGACAGCAAAGGCGCCTGCGTTCTGTTGCGCGACCACCTGCGCCGGGTCAGCTAGTCTGGTTCAGCTAGATGGGTCAGGCGGTTGGGTCAGGCGGATCGGTCAGGCGGGTTTCTCAGGCTGGACCGTCCAAGTCGGGACAGGCGCGACAGTCAGGGCAGGCGCAGTCGGGACAGGCGGGCGGGCCTCTCTGGCAGGCGGCGTTTGGGGCTTTGGTGTCCACGGCCCGCGATTGGGGCTGCGATCTGGGCATGACCTGCCCGTCAATTGCGGCTATAAGCGCGCGAATCCAACAAAACCCGGAGCCGGAACACATGTCCAACGCGCAGCTGGAAACCGCAATCGAGGCCGCCTGGGAGGCCCGTGACACTATCACCCCCGCCACAACCGGCGAAACCCGCGACGCCATCGAGGAAACCCTCGCCGCGCTTGACGGTGGCACCTTGCGGGTTGCGGAAAAGCAGGCATCGGGCGACTGGCATGTGAACCAGTGGGCCAAAAAAGCCGTCTTGCTCGGCTTTCGCATCAAGGACATGGAAGAGCAATCCGGCGGCCCGCAGGGGTCCGGCTGGTGGGACAAGGTCGACAGCAAGTTCAAGGGCTGGGCCGAGTCCGACTGGAAAACCGCCGGGTTTCGCGCCGTGCCGAACGCGGTTGTCCGCAAATCCGCCTATATCGCCCCCGGCGTGGTGCTGATGCCGTCCTTTGTGAACCTCGGCGCCTATGTCGACGAGGGCACCATGGTGGATACATGGGCCACCGTCGGCTCCTGCGCCCAGATCGGCAAGAATGTGCACCTGTCCGGCGGCGTCGGCATCGGTGGCGTGCTGGAGCCGATGCAGGCCGGGCCGACCATCATCGAGGACAACTGTTTTATCGGGGCGCGCTCCGAGGTGGTCGAGGGCTGCATCATCCGCGAGGGGTCAGTGCTTGGCATGGGCGTCTTCATCGGCCAGTCCACCAAGATCGTCGATCGCGAAACCGGCGAGGTCATGTATGGCGAAGTGCCGCCCTATTCGGTGGTTGTCGCGGGCTCCATGCCCTCGAAGAACGGCATCAACCTCTATTGCGCCGTGATCGTCAAGCGCGTGGACGAGAAGACCCGCTCCAAGACCGGCATCAACGAGCTGCTGCGCGACTGATCGCAGCTACTTGGTGAGCCGGATGGCAGAATGTGAAAACAGGCAGTTTCGGCTGCCTGTTTTGCGTTCGGCGCCCAGGTCAGGGTGCCGCCCGCCCTGCTTCTGATCCGTTTCTGGCCCGTTTCTGATCGGTCCCTGGCCCTGCCCCGTTGCTGGCCCGTTGCCGGCCCGTCCCTGGCCCGCTCCTAGCCGAGGATCGCGGGCAGCGTCAGACCATGCTCGCGGGCGCAGTCCTTGGCGATCTCGTAGCCTGCATCGGCGTGGCGCATGACACCGGTGGCCGGGTCGTTCCACAGCACGCGGGCAATGCGGCGGTCGGCGTCCTCGGTGCCGTCACAGCAGATCACCACGCCGGAATGCTGCGAAAACCCCATGCCGACGCCGCCGCCATGGTGCAGCGACACCCAGGTCGCCCCGGAGGCGGTATTGAGCAGCGCGTTCAGCAGCGGCCAGTCCGAAACCGCGTCAGAGCCATCCTGCATCGCCTCGGTTTCCCGGTTCGGGGAGGCGACAGAGCCGCTGTCGAGGTGATCGCGCCCGATCACCACCGGCGCCGAGAGCTCGCCGGTGCGGACCATCTCGTTGAAGGCGAGGCCCGCCTTGTGACGATCGCCCAGACCGATCCAGCAGATCCGGGCGGGCAGCCCCTGAAAGGCGATCCGGTCGGCGGCCATATCGAGCCAGCGGTGCAGGCCCTCGTTGTCGGGAAACAGTTCCTTCATCCTGGCGTCGGTCTTGCGGATGTCTTCGGGATCACCCGAAAGCGCAACCCAGCGGAACGGACCGATGCCACGGCAGAACAGCGGCCGGATGTAGGCCGGGACGAAGCCCGGGAAATCAAAGGCGGTCTCCAGCCCTTCTTCCAGCGCCATCTGACGGATATTGTTGCCATAATCCACGGTGGGGATGCCTGCGGCGTGGAACGCGCACATGGCCGCGACCTGCACTTTCATCGAGGCGCGGGCCGCTTTTTCCACCGCTTTGGGATCACTTTCGCGGCGCTGTTTCCAATCGCCCATGGTCCAGCCCAGCGGCAGATAGCCATTCACCGGATCATGGGCCGAGGTCTGATCGGTCACGATGTCGGGGCGCAGGCCGCCGGCCTGCATGCGTTTGCGGATCTCGGGAAAGATCTCGGCGGCATTGCCCAGAAGCCCCACCGATTTCGCCTCGCCGGCGCGGGTCCAGCGGTCGATCATCGCCAGCGCCTCGTCCAGTGTCTCGGCCTTCTCATCGAGGTATCTGGTGCGCAGGCGGAAGTCGATCGACGCGGGATTGCATTCCACCGCCAGACAGCAGGCGCCGGCAAAGACCGCCGCCAGCGGCTGCGCGCCGCCCATGCCGCCGAGGCCGCCGGTCAGAATCCACTTGCCGGTCAGATCGCCGCCATAGTGCTGACGGCCGGCCTCGGCGAAGGTCTCGTAGGTGCCCTGCACGATGCCCTGGGTGCCGATGTAGATCCAGGACCCGGCAGTCATCTGGCCATACATCATCAGCCCCTTTTTATCGAGCTCGTGGAAGTGGTCCCAATTGGCCCAATGAGGCACCAGATTGGAGTTGGCGATCAGGACCCGCGGCGCGTCCCTGTGGGTGCGGAACACGCCCACCGGTTTGCCCGATTGCACCAGCAGGGTCTCGTCCTCCTCCAGCGTCTTCAGGCTGTCGACGATGCGGTCGAAGTCCTGCCAGGTGCGGGCGGCGCGGCCGATGCCGCCATAGACCACCAGCTCGTGCGGGTTTTCCGCCACATCCGGGTGCAGATTGTTCATCAGCATCCGCATCGGGGCCTCGGTCAGCCAGGATTTCGCGGTGATTTCGGATCCCGTCGCGGGATAGATGTCACGGGTGTTCTTGCGAGGATCGCTCATGCGGGTCTCCAGTCTGACAGGTCGGTGAGAAGGCGGCGCAGGGGGGCGCGCAGACGCGCGGCGCGGGTGGGATCATAGGTCCAGGGCGGGCATTCATCGCAATAGGTGGCCTGGGCCAGCTCCATCTGGATCGCGTGCCAGCCGGTGGCGGGGCGGCCGTAGTGGCGCGTGGTCCAGCCACCCTTGAAACGGCCATTGAGCACCGAAGTATATCCCTCGGCCTGCTGACAGCGCGCTATCACCCGGGCCTCGATGTCCGGCGCGCAGCTGCGGCCGAGGTTGGTGCCCACATTGAAATCCGGCAAGCGGCCCGCGAACAGAAAGGGGATTTCGCTCCGGATCGAGTGGCAATCATAGAGAATGGCAAAGCCGTGGATGGCCGCCACCCGCGTCATTTCCGCCTCCAGCGCCCGGTGATAAGGCGCGTGATAGCGGGCCAGACGGCGGGAGATTTCGGCCTCATCCGGCACCTCGGTCCAGATCGGATTGCCATCGAAATCGGTCAGCGGCACCAGCGTGGTGGTGTTCTGACCGGGATAGAGGCTCCGGCCCTCGGGATCGCGGTTCACGTCGATCACATAGCGGTGGATCGGGGTGCGCAGGGTACTGGCCTCGGGCACCAGCCCGTCATAGAGGGTGTGGATATGCCAATCGGTATCGGCCAGCGCCCGCCCCCGGTCGTTCAAGGTGGCGCGGATCTCCGGGGGCACCTCGGTGCCGGTGTGGGGCAGTCCGAGGATCAGCGGCGAGGTGCCTTGCGTGACCTCGATCATGGGCGCAGCCCGATGCCTGCGGTGCGGGCGACATGGCCGTCGCGCACCATGGCGCTTGCGGTTTCGATCTCCGGTGCCAGATAGCGGTCCTCGCCCAGACTGGGGATCTCGGCCCGCAGCATGGCCAGCAGATCCTGCAGCGGGGCCGAGGTCCGAAGCGGCGCCCGCGCCTCGACCCCCTGTGCCGCGCAGAGCAGCTCCACCCCGAGGATCACCGACAGGTTCGCGGTCATCCGCCCCAGCCGCAGCGCGCCGTGGGCGGCCATGGAGACATGGTCTTCCTGATTGGCGGAGGTCGGTGTGGAATCGGTGACGCAGGGGTTGGCGAGATGTTTGTTCTCGCTCATCAAAGCGGCGGTTGTGACCTCCGCGATCATGAAACCGGAGTTCAGCCCGGGGTTCGGCGTCAGAAACGGCGGCAGATCGTGGGACAGCGTCGGGTCCACCATCAGCGCCACCCGCCGTTGCGCGATGGCACCGATCTCGGCCAGCGCCAGGGCGATCTGATCGGCGGCAAAGCCCACGTATTCGGCGTGGAAGTTGCCGCCCGACACGATGCGCCCCTCACCCACCAGCACCAGCGGATTGTCGGTGACCGCATTGGCCTCCACCTCCAGCGTGCGGGCGGACATGCGCACCACATCCAGCGCCGCCCCGAGCACCTGCGGCTGGCAGCGGATGCAATAGGGGTCCTGCACCCTTGTGTCGCCGTCGCGGTGGCTTTCGCGGATCTCGGAGCCCGCCATGATCCGGCGCATCTCGCGGGCCACGTCGATCTGGCCCGGATGGCCGCGCAGGGCGTGAATCTCGGCGATCAGCGGCGCGGTGGACCCCATGATCGCGTCGGTCGAAAGCGCGGCAATCGCGATGGAGGCTTCGGCCAGATCCCAGGCCTCGAACAGCCCCGCCAGGGCGCAGGCGGTCGAGAACTGCGTGCCGTTGATCAGGCCGAGGCCTTCCTTCGGGCCCAGCACGATCGGCTCCAGCCCGGCGCGCGCCAGGGCCTCGGCTCCGGGCAGGCGGGTCCCGTCAAAGGTGGCCTCGCCCGCGCCGATCATCACCGCCGCCATATGGGCCAGCGGCGCAAGGTCCCCCGACGCGCCGACAGAGCCCTGCGAGGGCACCACCGGGATCACGCCGCGCGCCAGCATTTGCTCGATCTGTTCGATCACCCGCCAGCGCACCCCGGAGGCCCCACGCCCCAGCGACAGCAGCTTCAGCACCATCATCAGCCGGACCTTGTCCTCCGGCAGGGCCGCGCCGACGCCACAGCAATGGCTGAGGATCAGGTTGCGTTGCAGGGTGGCGGTATCCCCGGCCGCGATCCGGGTGGAGGCCAGTTTGCCAAAGCCCGTGTTGATGCCATAGACGGGCGCATCGCCTGCGGCGGCGGCGGCCACCATGGCGGCGGCGGCCTCGACAGCCGGGCGGGCCGATGCATCCAGACGGGCGGGCGTGCCCTTGCGCCAGAGCTGTGCAAGGGTGGCGAGGGTCACCGTGCCGGGGATCATCTCGATCATGTGGGTGTCTCCAGTATGCCGCCCGCGATCCGGGCATGAAGCGGGTTGAACCCCATGCGATAGGCCAGCTCGGCCGGGTGCTGCACGTCCCAGATCGCCAGGTCCGCGCGCAGCCCCGCCGCGATGCGGCCCCGGTCGGCCAGGCCCAGCGCCCGGGCCGCATGGACGGTGACCCCCGCCAGCGCCTCTTCCGGGGTCAGGCGGAACAGGGTGCAGCCCATGTTCGCCGCCAGCAGCAGCGAGGTCAGCGGCGAGGAGCCGGGATTGCAGTCCGTCGCCAGCGCCATCGGCACACCATGCTGGCGGAATTCTTCAACGGGCGGTGCTTGCGTTTCGCGCAGCGTATAGAAGGCGCCGGGCAACAGCACCGCGACCGCGCCTGCCTCGGCCATGGCGCTTGCGTCGGCCTCGGTGGCGTATTCCACGTGATCGACCGACAGCGCGCCGCGACTGGCGGCCAGCGCGGTGCCGCCCTGATGGGACAGCTGCTCGGCATGCAGTTTGACCGGCAGGTCCAGCTCGGCCGCGAGGTCAAAGACCCGGGCGATCTGAGCGGTGGAGAAGGCGATATTCTCGCAGAACCCGTCCACCGCATCGACCAGCCCCTCGGCATGGGCGGCGCGCAGGGTCGGCAGGCAGACCTCGTCCAGATAGGTATCGGCGCGCCCGGCATAGTCCGGCGGCACCGCGTGGGCCCCGAGGAAGGTCGTCCGGATCGTCACATTTCGCTGTTGCCCCAGCCTGCGGGCCGCACGCAGCATGGTCAGCTCGGTGTCCCGGTCGAGGCCATAGCCGGATTTCACCTCGACGGTGGTCACCCCTTCGGCGATCAGATGCGCCAGCCGAGGCAGGGCGTCGGCCACGAGGGCATCGAGGTCCGCAGCCCGCGTCGCCGCCACCGTCGAGACAATGCCGCCACCGGCGCGCGCGACCTCTTCGTAGCTGGCCCCCTTCAGGCGCATCTCGAATTCGCCGGCGCGGTCGCCGCCAAAGACGAGGTGGGTGTGGCAATCGATCAGCCCCGGCGTCACCAGCCGCCCCCCCAGCCCATGCCGGGGCCAGTCCGCATAGGCATCGGGCACGGCCGCCATGGGCCCGCACCAGAGGATGCGCCCTGCCGACACGGCAACGGCCCCCGCCGCGAGGCTGCCATATGGGGCAGGCCCCTCCATCCTGGCCAGATGTGCCTCGGTCAGCACGTAATGATCACCCATTTCGCCCCCTTCGATTTCACTTGCCCGGCAAACATTATGCGCATAACATCATTATGTCTATACATATGGGGAACAGATGCAAACCGTTTTTGCCGCCACCGCCTGTTTGCCCTCCGGCTGGGCCAGCGACGTCCGGCTGACCCTCGATGGCGGTTCCATCACCCGGATCGCCACAGGTGCCGCGGCACAGGCCGGAGATCTCCGCACCGATGTTCTGTTGCCTGCGCTGGCCAATCTGCACTCGCACAGCTTTCAACGCGCGATGGCCGGCCGAACAGAGCATCGCGCGCCCGCTGCCGGGCAGGACAGTTTCTGGACCTGGCGCGCGCTGATGTACCGGTTTCTGGATCACCTCACGCCCGATCAATACGAGGCGATTGCCGCGCTGACCTTCATGGAGATGCTGGAGGCGGGCTATGCCTCCGTCGGAGAATTCCACTACGTTCATCACCAGCCCGGCGGCAGGCCCTACGAGGACCCCGCAGAGCTGAGCATCCGGGTCATGGCGGGCGCGGCGGAGACCGGGATCGGCCTGACCCATCTGCCGGTGCTCTACAGCTATGGCGGGGCGCAGAAACACCCTCTGGCTGGCGGCCAGCGGCGGTTTGGCAATACGGTGCCGCGGTTTTCGGATCTTGTCACCGCCGCCCGCGGTGCGGCGCAAGACCTGCCTCGCGACACGCGGGTCGGCATCGCGCCGCACTCCCTGCGCGCCACCTGCCCCGATGACCTCGCTGCGGTCCTGCCCCTCGCCGAGGGCAACCCGATCCACATCCACATCGCCGAACAACCCCGCGAAGTGGCGGAAATCCAAGGCTGGCTCGGCGCGCGCCCGGTCGAATGGCTGCTCGGCGCCGCGCCGGTCGGTGCGCAATGGTGCCTGATCCACGCCACCCACATGACGCAGGCGGAAACCCGCGCCCTGGCCCGGAGCGGCGCTGTGGCGGGGCTCTGCCCCATCACCGAATCCAACCTCGGCGACGGCCCCTTCAATGGCACCGGCTATCTGTCCGAACAGGGGCGGTTTGGCATCGGGTCGGATTCCAACGTCCGGATTTCGCTGGTCGAGGAGTTGCGCACGCTGGAATACTCCCAACGGCTGCGCGATCTGGGCCGCAATCTGCTGGTGCGGGGGCCGGGCTCCGTGGGCGAGACCCTCTACCTCGGGGCCGCACAGGGCGGGGCACAGGCGCTGGGGCGCGATGCAGGCCGTCTCGAAGTGGGTGCGCTGGCCGATCTGGTGGCCATCGACCGGTCCCACCCGGCCCTGTTCGGCCTGCTGCCGGAGCAGATCCTCGACGGGCTGTGCTTTGCCGCCGCCGACCATACGGTCACCGATGTCTGGGCAGCCGGGCGCCATATGGTGCGCGACGGCCGCCATGTGGCACGCGATGCGATTGTGACCCGCTACCGCGCGGCCATCAGCGGCCTGTTGGCGGCCCTGTAGGGGGAAGGTCGGAACGGCCGCCCCGCCAAGACCTCGGCCACCGCCCCGGCCCCGGCCCTGACCGTGACCCTGACCCTGACCCTGACCCTGACCCTGACCAAACCGAAGCGGAGGTTGCCGGGGCCTGCAAGTATCGCTGCACAAAAGCGCAGACATAGGCTAGTCAAGCCAGAGTATATATCAAAGACGGAGTCCAGAGGTGCCGCAGCAAAAGAAAACCGGCTTTCAGGAGGTGCGGGACGAGGTCATGCGCCGGATCGAGGCGCGGGTCTGGGACCAAGGGGCGTTGCTGCCGACCGAGGCGGATCTGGCGGCAGAATTCGGCTGTGCCCGGGCGACGGTCAACCGGGCGCTGCGCGAACTGGCGGAGCGGGGCGTGATCGACCGCAAACGCAAAAGCGGCACCCGGGTCACCCTGCAGCCGGTGAAGCAGGCGAAGCTGGACATCGCAACCGCCCGCCGTCTGGTCGAAGACCGCAATGCCGCCTATCGCTATGCGCTGGTCTCGCGGCATCTGCAACCGGCGCCGGGCTGGCTCGGCTCGCAGATGAACCTGGCGCCGGGATCGGAGGTTCTGCATCTGGAAACGATGCATTACGCCGATGGTCAGCCGTTCCACTTTGAGGATCGCTGGATCAATATTGCGGCGGTGCCGGACAGTGCAGAGACCGATTTTGGCGCCGTCCCCCCCGGCGAGTGGCTGTTGGCGGCGGTGCCCTTTTCCAATGCCGAAGTGAGTTTCACAGCGACGGCGGCGGATGCGACCCTGGCGGAATATCTCGCCTGCCCGACCGGCACCGCCCTGTTTCAGATGGAACGGTCCACCTGGTTTCAGGAGGTCCCCGTCACCTTCGCCCGCATCACCTTTCATCCGGGCTATCGCATGCGCAGCCGCTACTGATCCGCCGTCAGAAGCACTCTGGCCTCGTAGGATTTCAACGTCGGCCGCGCCATCGGAGCATAGGTCTGCCAGCTGTCGCCCATCAGGTCGAAGAACTCGGCCCGGGTTTGCGCATCCAGACCGTCAAGGCTGGCCTTGCCGGGGTGAAAGCTCTCGCTCTCCAGCCCGTTGCCACGGATGATTTCATGGCGATCAAACAGCAGGTGGAAATAGGTCACCGGCAGCCCGTCCTCGCGGCGCCGGATCGTGGTGCCATTGACCAGATGATGGGCCGGAACCAGCACCTCCCTGTGGCCGAACAGCATATCCGCCGCACCAGACCGCAGCAGAATGCGATGGCTGGGCGAAACCTCGATGTCGTCGTGGTGGCCAAGGGCGTTGCGGGCGATCCGCACCGGCGCATTGGCCCCGGTGGCCAGCCGCGTGCAGCGGCCGATCCAGCGGATGGCCTGGCTGCCGTGGTCGCGGGTCCGCACCTGAGTGCCGACGGCCAGCGCCTCGACGGGCACCGGGCCCCTGTCCGTGTCGATCAGCGTGCCCGCAACAAAACAGGGCGTTGTGGTCAGGTCGACATAGCCGATGTCGGAATTGCCTTCGGTATCCACCACCGTATAGGTGAAGACCGTGGTCTCATCCTCCTCGACATCGTCCTGGCCGGTGATGTCGAAAGTGCCATCGGCGTTCAGGGTGACCACTTCGCCGGAGGCGAGCGTCACCGTGCTGCCGGCTGTCACCTCCTGATTGTTGATATGGGTGATCGCCAGCTCGGCCCCGTTGGCCTGGCTGTCATTGCCCAGAACATCGAGCGTGACCGTTTCGCCCTCGCCGACCTCGACCTCGTCATCGCCCGCGATCAGGGCGGTCTGGATCGAATCCCCGGCAATCAGCAGGTTTGAATCATATCTCGCATCGCCCGTGTCCGCGATGGCGATGCGGATCGTGTTGACCTCGCCCGCGGTGACCGGCGCGGTCAGCCGCAGCGTGACGGTGAACCCGTCCATTTCGGTATTGTAGGGGTCATCGTCCCGCGGATTGTCGATATAGAGATTCTCGTTCGAGCCGGTGTTGATGTTGTTGATGGTGATGTCCCCATCGCCCACCACCAGCTGTGCCTCGACCCCGTTGACCCAGACCGACACCGCATCGTTGAAGCCGGTGCCGACATATTCCAGATATTCCTCGGAAGAGAATACGAACTGCATCGACAGGGTGGTGCCTTCGGGGACGAAGTCCGCCTCGAAGACCGCCGCATCATAGGTGGTACCGCCTGCGATTGCGCTCAGGCCTGCATCGCCGGGGGTGCCGTGTTCGGTCGTGGTCCGCGAGGAGGTATTGGTGTTCGTCGTGCCGGAGCTGTTGGTGAAATCCGTGGCGCGCCCGGTCGACAGGATGACGCCGGTGTCCGAGGGCGTGACATCCGGGGCGACCGCATCCCCGTTGCTGTAGATCCCGGAGGCGGATTGGGCGCCCGTGTAGCTGGAGGACTGAATTGAAATACCGTTCCCGAACATCGCCTCGGCCATTTCGTCCGCCGTGGCATTGGTATCGATCGGTAATTCCTGTGCTATTGGCATGCTGATCACCGTTTCTGGCAACAAAGAACGCTTCTTCTACGTCGAAGCCCGGACGTCCGCGTTGGCTGGAAGTAAAAAACACGGAAAACAACAGCGGGAGTTCATATAAACTGTAGTCAATTTGGTTTGACCTGACTACACGCCCCCGTCTAATGCAGGACGCATGACACAGAAAAAACCCTCCCGTCAACAAGTCTACACCCTGTTGGTCCAAATCGGTCGCAAAGACGGCGACGGCCTGCCCGCTGACGCCACTGGTGCGGCGCTGATGATCTATGCCTCCGGCGTGGACGAGGCCGAAGCGGTGCGTGAAACCGTCGCAATCCTGAAACAGGCCGATACCGCGCCCCTGGATGTCACCGGCTATGGCACCATCGCGGAGCGCGAGGAAGAAGGCCATGAGATCGAAGCCGAGGAGCGCGCCCTGATGCAGCGGGCGCTGGACGAGAACTCTGTCATCGTGGCCCAGATGACGCCCTTTTACGGCGAGGGGCCGCAGGCGGATGAGGCGGCGTTCCACTAGCGGGGCCGGGACGCTGGACAGGCCGGTGAGAGCGCAGATCAGGGAGAGCGGAAAGGCCGGAAAACTGGCCGGTGCGGGAGGTCAGGGCTGTCAGGGCTGTCAGCGGCTCGCGCCGAACCACTTGCGATATAGCGTGTCGTAGCTGCCGTCTTCCTGCATCGACAACAGGACCTGATTGACCGGTTCCACATTGCCGGAGCCCTGCGGGAATATGATGCCGTAGTATTCGGTCAGGAACCTGCCGCTCATGACCTGCCCGATGCCCGCGCCGCGGGTCTGGACATAGTGGTTGAGAACCGGCGCATCGAAGACCACGATCCGGGTCTGGCCGGTCTCGAACGCGTCGAGCAGCTCGTCCAGCCCGGCAAAGGCCACATAGTCGATCTCGCGCCGGTCCAGAAAGCCCGCAGCGGTCGATCCCTGAATGGTCGCGACCTGTTTGCCGTAGAGGTCATTGACCGAATTCACCGCGCCGCTGATGGCCTCCACGGTCATGGCCGCCGTGATCTTGGCGACAAAGACCGAGACGATGAACAGCGAGGACAGCACCAGAAGTGGCCCGAAAATCCGCCCCGGCAGGCTGCGCGGCACCCGTTCCTCGAAACCACCGTTGACCACCAGATTGAGGGCCCACCAGAACGAGGGAAACCAGGCCTCTTTCAGGGGACGGTCAAAATAGGGCTGCGACCGGCGCTCGAACAGCCACATCAGCATGCCGCCGATCAACAACAGGACAAAGGCGATGCCGATCGCCGCAAACAGATCCCAGGACAGCAGTGCCGCAAACAGGCTGGGCTGCAACACGTCGTCCGTATGCAGCATGATCTGCAGACCGCTTTCGAAAATCGGCTGGCTGAAGTCCATCACCGCCTCGCGGCCCGCCGTGATGGAGATATTGGCCGCCGCCAGATCAGCCTCGCCGCGCTCCACCTCGTCGAGCATCTGCGCGAAGCTGTCGACCCGGTTGACGCGCATGTTCCAGCCGAGCCGAAGCGCGATTTCGCGCATGAGATCCAGGGTGAAGCCGGTTTCCTGCCCACCCAGAGGCATGGAGAACGGCGGCCGGGTCACGGTGTTGACCACCACCTCTTGTGCGCGGGTCGCGGGCGGGAGCAGGGTCATCAGGCCGGTGACCAGGCAAAAACAAATGAGGCGCAGATTCATGGTTCGGTACTTTCGGGCAGCGATAACCATGCCTTAGAGGGGATGGAACGAGATTTTCAAGCCCTGCCGCTCAGGCAATGCGCTGTTCTGTCAGAACTGCGGCATCAAACGCGCGGACCACGGGGCAGCAGGACGGAGCGTGCTCCGGCAGGCTGTTGCGATCAAGACCCGCAAGCAGACTCGCGGACAGAGCCACCGGGTCGCGCCGAATGCGCCCAAGAAACAGGCTTTCGACGCCCAGCCCGGCCGCCACCGGCACCTCCTGCCCCGGCAGGACGACCTGCATATAGGTGGTCAGCACGCTGCTGCGCCCGACCGGCGCGGCGATGCGGGTGGTGGCCAGAACCTCTGCCGGGGCCAGCACCGCGTCGCAGCCAAAGTGATAGTCCACATCCGTGCCGGACAGCACCAGGCGTTGGCAGGGCGCGACCTGCAGGTCCTGCTTCAACCCGAAGTAGGGCGCCCGCAGCAGCACCGGCCGAAAAGCCCCGAAGGCCGGGACCTGCCGCGCGATCACATGCAGCACCGGCACCAGTTTGCCGGAGCTGCTGCGCAACAGGTCGCCCCGCTTCAGCTGGCCGATGGGGCGCGGGCCCTGGTCGGTTTCCAATGGCGTATCAGGCGACAGTCCCGGCATCGGGCCAACCGGTTCGAGATCGGAAGACAGGGCGATATAGTCGACATTCTGCGCGACAAAGCCCGGTTGCGCCCCCGCGCTCCCCCCCGGTCGCGCCCCCGTCAGCAGGTTCCGCAGATCCTGCAGGCGCCAGGGCCGGGGGGCCTCGATCTCGAGGATATCGGCCCGGCCCCCGTCCAGCCGTTCCAGCGCCAGCCTGCCACGAAAGGAAGGCGCGTCCCAACTATAGGTCAGGCGCAGCGCATCAGCGCCTGCCGTCAGCGCAGGCTTCACCGTCCGGCGCAACGACCCGCCATAGTGATCGAGCACCAGATTGATCCCGGCTCCGGGCACGGCTGTCACCGCCAGGTGAAACGGCCAGTCGCCCCCCTGTTCGAACCGGATCAGAGGCGCCAGTTTGCGGCTGTCCGGCAGGTGGAATTCCATCACCAGAGACCCGCGCGCCAGCAGCGCATCCGCGTCCTGCAGCAGCAGGCGGCTGCGCTCGCCCTCAGGTGTCAGCCCGGCGGCGTCGAAATATTGCGCGTCGCGGTGCCAGAGGCCAAGCCAGCTCATGGCTGACCCGGCCCGCAGAGGGGATTGATCCGCATCGTCATGACTGCCCTGTCCGTCATCCTGCTCCTTGCCGCGCCGGTCCGGTCTGCGCCTTTTGCCGACCTGTTTTGGCCTATTTTAGCCTGTTTTGGCCTGTGTCGGCCTGTTTTGACCGGTGCCGGCTTGTGTCGTGCACCCCGGGCGGCACGTTGACCGGCCTTGTTGCCCAGGGCGCGTCCCTCAGTTTCAGTCCCGACGTTCCCGGACAGGGCGGCGCGCGGCAGGGCGATCCATGGCTCGGGCACGACACCGCTGGCTGGAGGAATGTCCCCTGACCCAATGGTTCCGGTCCGGATGTTTCATGGTCCTGCTCGGCGCACGTCCGGGCGATCTTGTCGCCGCCCCGGTCCATGCTTCGGTCTGTTCGTGGCCGCATCCTAGCATGCTGGCGCGGCGCTGTCAGGACCCGGCCTGCATCGCCCCCGCGCAACCGCGCATTTCGGCCACAGGCGCCGCGCCCGATTGCACCCGCCCCCGAAACCGCGCTAGATCCTGTCCCGAAACACACTCAGGAGACCCCGCATGACCGCCACAGATCCCGTTCAGCTGACCGCCGACCTGATCCGCTGCCCCTCGGTCACCCCGCAAGAGGGCGGCGCGCTGGTGCTGTTGGAGCGGGTCCTGACCGAGGCGGGATTTTCCTGTGCGCGGGCGGATCGGGGCGGGGTCTGCAACCTCTTTGCCCGCTGGGGCGACAAGGGACACGACCGGACATTTGGCTTTAACGGGCACACCGATGTGGTGCCGGTTGGCGATGCGGAGGCCTGGACCCATGACCCTTTCGGCGCCGAGGTGGTCGACGGGGTGATGTACGGGCGCGGCGCCACCGACATGAAATCGGGCGTGGCCGCCTTTGCCGCCGCCGCAATCGATTTTGTCCGGGAGACACCGCCGGAGGGTGCCGTGGTGCTGACCATCACCGGCGACGAGGAAGGTGACGCCATCGACGGTACCACCGCGCTGCTGGACCATATGGACGCGGCGGGCGAACGGATGTCCGTCTGTCTGGTGGGCGAGCCCACCTGCCCGACCCGGATGGGCGAGATGATCAAGATCGGCCGTCGCGGCTCGATGACGGCCTGGTTCACGGTGACTGGGGTGCAGGGCCACTCCGCCTATCCCCATCGCGCCAATAATCCGCTGACTGGCATGGCACGGTTGATGGATCGGCTGGCGGGCCATGCGCTGGATGAGGGCAGCGCCCATTTCGATGCCTCCACGCTGGCGATCGTGACCATCGACACCGGCAACCCGGCCACCAACGTGATCCCGGCGCAGAGCCGTGCGGCCGTCAACATCCGCTTCAACGAGCTGCACAGCGGGGCGTCGCTGACAGAGTGGCTGCAGGGCGAGGCCGACCGCGTGGCCGAGGAATTTGGTCTCAGGGTCGACATGGAGGTGAAGATCTCCGGCGAGAGCTTCATCACGCCGCCTGGTGCGCTGTCGGAGCTGGTCAGCGCGGCGGTGCAGACCGAAACCAACCAGCAGCCCGAATTGTCCACGACCGGCGGGACATCTGACGCCCGGTTCATCAAGGCGCATTGCCCGGTGGTGGAATTCGGCCTCGTCGGCAAGACCATGCATCAGGTCGATGAATGCGTGGAGGTGGCGCAGATCCACCAGCTGAAGTCGATCTATACACGTATCCTGCAGGATTATTTCGCATGACATTCCGCATTGCAGTGACCGAGGATCTCGACAGCTGTCTCGAGTTGCGGTTCGAGGTCTTCGTCGGGGAACAGGGGGTTCCGGTGGAAGAGGAACGCGATGCGCTGGATGACAGTGCGGTCCATGTGCTGGCGACACAGGACGGGGCGCCGGTGGGCACAGCGCGGATCCTGTTTGACGGGGCGACCGCCAAGATCGGCCGTGTCTGCGTGGTGAAATCCGCCCGGGGCACCGGCCTCGGCGCCCGGTTGATAGAGGCCTGTGTGGCAGAGGCGCAAGGCCGCGAGGGGGTTTCGAAAGTCAAGCTCGGCGTGCAGCTGCATGCGCTGGGGTTTTATGAGAAACTTGGCTTCGAAGCCTACGGCCCGATCTATCCGGACGCTGGCATCGACCATCGTGACATGGTGAAATCACTGGTCTGAGCGCTGTTTCTGCAGCATTGGCCCACGTCTTCTCATACGTCTTCTCCCACGGCGGCGTCCCCTGACATAGCGAACCGCGCCCGCGACGACCACATCCCGAAGCGCCGGGGACGGATGGCACTGTCTGTTCCGATCCGGTGGCTCTCCCGCGCGCCGAGCCTGTATCATAGATACAGGCCGGGCCCTTGGGCCCGGCAGCGCGCCCTGACGGGCGCGCTGCGGTACCGCCCGTGGCGCCGCAGGCGTGCAAAAGGCGAGGCTTGGTCGCCGGGTCCTTGACTGCCCCGCCATGCCGCAGGCATGGCGCCCGGCCCAACGGGAGGAGATCATCTGGTCAGATGATCGACCGACGGGCGGGAGCCCTGCCCTTTGCGTCAGCACCGCGCTTTTCGGCATGACGTCCCGGCTGCGTCATGCTAGGGCAGAGATATGGCGCGCATCCCTACAAAGGCCGAGATTCTGGAATGGATCTCCGCCCACCCGACCCAGACCTCCAAACGTGACATAGCCAAGGCCTTTGGCATCAAAGGCGCTGAGCGGATTGACCTCAAGCGGGTGCTGAAAGAACTGGAGGCCGAGGGCCATCTGGAAAAACGCAAGCGCAGCTACGGCGATCCGGATCGCCTGCCACCGGTCTCCATCCTGCAGGTCAAAGCGCCGAATGACGACGGCGATCTGTTCGCCCGGCCGCTGGAATGGCATGGCGAGGGCATTGAACCCATCGTCATGATGATCACCCGCGCCTCCGATCCCGCGCTGGGAGAAGGCGACCGCATCCTCGCCCGCCTGACCGTCGTGCAGGAGCAGGACCACAATTACGAGGCGCGGCTGATCCGCCGCATCGGCACCAACCCCAAACGCATTCTCGGCATCTATCGCCAGGGCTCCGAAGGCGGGCGCATCCTGCCTATCGACAAGGCCAGCGCCAGCGAATGGATGGTGCCCGAGGCCAATACCCATGGTGCCCAGGATGGCGAGCTGGTCGAAGCGGAACAGGCCGGTCCCAAGACCCGTCTCGGCCTGCCGAAGGCGCGCGTGGTCGAGCGGCTCGGAGATCCTTCCGCCCCCAAGGCCGTGTCGCTGATCGCCATTCATCAGCACGGCATCCCGGATCACTTCCCCGACGCGGTCATTGCCGAAGCCGACAGTGCCAGGCCGATGGGCCTGAAGGGGCGCGAGGATCTGCGCGATCTGCCCCTGATCACCATCGATCCGGCCGATGCGCGCGACCACGATGACGCCTGCTTTGCCCATGCCGATGACGATCCAAAGAACGCCGGTGGCCATGTGATCTGGGTCGCAATCGCAGATGTCGCCGCCTATGTGAAACCCGGCACGGCGCTGGACCGCGAGGCGCGCAAACGCGGCAACTCCAGCTATTTCCCCGACCGGGTCGTGCCAATGCTGCCGGATCGCCTGTCTGGCGACCTGTGTTCGCTGCACGAGGGGGTGCCGAGACCCTGCCTTGCCGTGCGCATGCAGATCGATGCCGCAGGCAACAAGATCGGCCACCGCTTTGTGCGCGGATTGATGAAATCGCAGGCCTCGCTCCATTATGACGAGGTGCAGGCCGCGATGGATGGCGCCCCCACTGACCGGACCGCGCCATTTCTGGAGGAGGTGATACAGCCGCTCTATGCCGCATATGGGGCGCTGAAGACCGCGCGGGAGAGCCGCCAGCCGCTGGACCTTGACCTGCCGGAGCGCCGGATCGTCCTGGACGACAGCGGCAAGGTCGCCTCGGTCAACTTTCGCGGACGGCTGGATGCGCATCGGCTGATCGAGGAGTTCATGATCCTCGCCAATGTCGCCGCCGCCGAGGAGCTGACCCGGAAGCGCCAGCCGCTGCTGTTTCGGGTACACGAGGAACCCAGCACCGAAAAGCTCGACAACCTGCGTGAAACCGCGCGGGCGGCGGGGCTCAATCTGGCCAAGGGGCAGGTGCTGCAGACCCGGCATCTGAATGCGCTGCTGAATGCCGCAGCGGGCACCGACGATGCGGAATTGATCAACATATCCACCCTGCGTTCGATGCAGCAGGCCTATTATTTCCCGGAAAACTTTGGCCATTTCGGCCTGGCATTGCGCAATTACGCCCATTTCACCTCGCCCATCCGTCGCTATGCGGATCTGATCGTGCATCGGGCGCTGATCACCGCGCATGGCTGGGGCAAGGACGGGCTCTCGCCAGACGAAATCGAGCGGCTGGAAGACACGGCGACGCATATTTCCGCGACCGAGCGGCGCTCCATGCTGGCGGAACGCGACACCACCGACCGGTATCTGGCCTCCTATCTGGCGGAACGGGTCGGCAATGAGTTCACCGGCCGCATTTCCGGCATCGCGCGCTTCGGGGCCTTTGTGAAGCTGGATGAAACCGGGGCCGACGGGCTGATTCCGGTGCGCACGATCGGGCGGGAATACTTCCATTTTGATCCGCAGGCGGGAACCCTGATGGGGTCCGACACCGGCTTGCTGATCTCGATCGGGCAGCGGGTGACCGTGCGGTTGACGCAGGCGGCGCCTGTGACCGGCGGGCTGGAGCTGGAGCTGCTGGCGCTTGAAGATGCCGAGCTGCCCAGTGGCCGGGGGGGCGCTGCCAGCAAAGGGGGCCGCCGTCGCAGCCCCGCAGGGCGCACGGCGGACCGGCCCAAGGCAGCGCGCGCCAAGCACAAGGCCGCCAAGGTCAAGCGCAAGGTAACCCGACGCCGGAAATAGGCCCGGACGCCACAGGCCGCCGGAGGGCGCCTATCGTCCGCAAGGGGTATCTCCCTACCGGGGGCCGAGACGCCTCGCGCCGTGATCGCGGTGGCAGATGGGCAAAGCGACGCGCAGCATCCAGCGCCTGGACGAGAGAGCTTTTGTGCGGGCCCGTCCCGGCGTAGAGTGGTCATAACGAGCAAAGCAGGTGTTGAGGTTATTATGCGCAGTTGGGTAAAAGCAGCGCTCTGTGTCGGGGCCGTCTTTCCGGCGGGCGCGATGCAGGCGGCAATCTTGGAACAGGGCGCTCCGGCGGGCACGCCACGCCCGGTGATGCGGCCGGCAGCACAGAACGAACCGGTGGTTCTGGCCGCCGCCGACAGCACCATCCGGCCGCTGGCGCGCGCCGCCGCCGCCGAGGCCGCCAAACCGGCCGTCACCGCGCCGATCGATACCGCCGCCAACAGCCGGTTTCAGGCCTGGGTCAGGGCCTTTCAGGGGCGCGCGCGGGCACAGGGGATCAGCCAGGCGACCCTCAATCGCGCCTTTCGCGGCGTGACCTATGATTCGGATGTGATCAAACGGGACCGCAACCAATCCGAATTCACCAAGACGATCTGGGAATATCTCGACAGCGCCGCCTCCGACAGCCGGGTGAGCAATGGACGGAGCGCCCTGCGCAAGCAACGGCGGGTGCTGGAGCGGATCGAACAGGCCTATGGCGTCGAGAAAGAAGTCGTGGTCGCGGTCTGGGGGCTGGAGAGCAACTACGGAACCTATCGCGGCGACAATGACATTGTGCAGTCGCTGGCGACCCTGGCCTTTGACGGGCGGCGCGGGCGGTTCTTTGAGGCGCAGCTGATCGCGGCGCTGAAGATCCTGCAATCCGGCGATGTCGCGCCGCGCACCATGACCGGCAGCTGGGCCGGCGCCATGGGGCACACGCAGTTCATCCCGACCTCATACCTCGCCTATGCGGTGGATTTCACGGGCGATGGCAAGCGCGATATCTGGTCTGACGACCCCTCGGACGCCCTGGCCTCGACTGCGGCCTATCTGAAGCGGTTCGGATGGGTGAAGGGCCAGCCCTGGGGGGTCGAGGTCACCTTGCCCCGGGGGTTCAACTATGCGCTGGCCTCGCGCAAGATCAAGAAGAGCCCCGGCGACTGGGCAAGGCTGGGGGTGCGCGGCGTGGATGGCAAGGCGGTCCCGAACTATGGCAGCGGCTCGATCCTGCTGCCCGCAGGCGGCAACGGCGCGGCCTTCATGATCTTCAAGAATTTTGCGGTGATCGAACGCTACAACACCGCCGACGCCTATGTGATCGGGGTTGGCCACCTGAGCGACCGGCTGAAAGGGGGGCCGGAGATCAAAGGCAAATGGCCCCGTGGCGACCGGGCGCTGACCTTTTCCGAGCGCAAGGAAATGCAAAAGCGGCTGACCCGGGCCGGTTTCAGCACCCAAGGGGTGGATGGCAAGATCGGTCCCAATACCATCGCGGCGATCCGCGCCTTTCAGAACGCGCGCGGGATGGTGCCCGACGGCTATGCATCGCTCAGCCTGCTGAAGAAACTGCGCTGACGGCGGTGGCCGGGGCCGGTTCACTTCAGGATCTCCCGGGTGCATCAAACCCGTGAAATGACAAAAAGCCCTGCGGGTTGGCAGGGCTTTTTGCATATTCAGGCGCTGGCGGGACGCGGATCAGCTCGGCGACATGCCCCGCAGCCGCTCTGATCTGCGGCGCAGCAGCTCGACCGTGGTCAGCAGGCAGATCGAGATACCGACCAGGATCGTGGCCACGGCGAGGATCGTCGGCGAGATCTGTTCGCGCAGGCCGATGAACATTTGCCACGGCAGGGTTTTCTGTCCGGCAGAGCCCACAAACAGCACCACCACGACCTCGTCAAAGGAGGTGATGAAGGCAAACAGCCCGCCGGAGATCACCCCGGGCAGAATCAGCGGCATCTGCACCCGGAAGAAGGTCGTGATCGGGCCCGCGCCCATATTGGCCGCCGCCCGGGTCAGGGAATGGTCAAAGCCCACCAGCGTCGCCGTGACCGTGATGATCACGAAGGGAATGCCCAGCGCCGCATGCGCCAGGACGACGCCGAGGTAGGTGCCCTGCAGGCCGATCCGGCTGTAGAAGAAATACATCCCCGCCGCCGAAATGATGAGCGGCACGATCATCGGCGAGATCAGCACCGCCATGATGGCCCGGCGGAACGGCACATGCGGCTGGCTGAGACCGATCGCCGCCAGAGTACCGAAGCCCACCGACAGGATCGTCGCCATCGGCGCGATGCGCAGGGAGTTCCACAGGGCCTGTTGCCAGCCCTCGTTGGTGAGGAAATCGCGGTAGTGTTTGAGCGAATAGCCGGCCGGGTCGAACCGCAGCATTTCCGGCGTGAAGGTGAAAAAGTCCTCGGCGTTGAACGAGAGCGGCATCACCACCAGAATGGGCGTAATCAGGAACACGAAGATGGCGCCGCAGATCACCCGGAAACCATAGTGCCACAACACCTGTCCCGGGGTCAGATAGGGCACCAGATGCTTGCGGTAGCTGGAGGTCGCCAGCCAGAAGATGAACCATCCGGCAAAGAGGCCAAACAGCGCCCCGAGCACCAGCGCCGGCAGGCCGCCGACCACCAGCCCGACCAGGGCAAAGACCACGACGGTGGCCCAGCGGACCGGTTTCGCCTGCGCGATCAGGCCGGTGAAGACGAACCCCATCGCCCCGAGCAGGACCGCGCCGATCAGCAGGCCAAGCAGGCCGGAGCCCTGAGCGGTGCCGACGAAGAGGCCAAACAGCGCCCCCGCACAGGCCGACACCGATGCGGTGAAGGCAGGCGTTTGATTTTGAACGGGTGTCAATGCCATCTGATCTATCCCAGCTTCACGTTGTCGATGCCGACGATCTTGTCGTAGGCCCAGTAAAGGAGCAGCACGACCGCCAGAAGGATGGTCCCGAGCGCCGCCGCCAAGCCCCAGTTGAGCGAGGAGGAGATGTGGTAGGCGATCCGGTTCGAGATGAAGACACCTTTGGTGCCGCCGACGATTTCGGGGGTGATGTAGTAGCCGATCGACAGGATGAACACGAGGATGGACCCCGCGCCAATGCCCGGCACCGACTGCGGGAAATAGACCCGCCAGAAGGCCGTCCAGTTGGTCGCACCCAGCGATTTCGCCGCCCGCAGATAGGTCGGGTTGATCGTCTGCATCACCGAATACATCGGCAGGATCATGAAGGGCAGCAGGATGTGGGTCATCGCCACAATGGTGCCGAACTGGTTGTTGATCATCACCAGCCGGGCATCATCCGCCACCAGCCCGAGCCAGACCAGCACGTCGTTGATCACGCCCTGCTGCTGCAGCATCACCTTCCAGGCCGATGTCCGCACCAGGAGCGAGGTCCAGAACGGCAGCAGCACCAGGATCATCAGCAGGTTGGCCGAGCGCGTCGGCAGGTTCGCGAGTATCCAGGCGACCGGGTAGCCCAGCACGATGCAGGAGCCGGTGATGACCAGCGACATGAACATCGTGCGCTTGAACAGGGTGATATAGATCTGCTGGTTTTCGGGCCGGGCCTCGGCCCCATCGACGCCTTTTTGCATGTCGATGGAATTCAGGAAATAGCCGCTGGTATAGGTCGGGCTGTAGGTCTGAATGGTGCGCCAGTTGCCCACATCGCCCCAGTCCTCGTCGAGATCGAGGAAGCTCGCCTTGAAGGACACCGGCTCCAGATCGGCCAGCGCTTCGGCCGCGGCTGTCAGCTCGGCCGCGCCGGGACCGGTATAGGCGGCCAGTTTCTCGGCTCCGCCCGGGACCTGAACCTCTTGGGCGAAGGCGACAAAGACCGTCTCCCAGGGGTCTTCCTCGGCGACGACATCCTCGTCCAGCACGGCGGTGAAGAGGGCGAAATCGGTGTAGGCCATGGCCGTGCGCGGGAAGAGATCAGAGAATTCCGCACCGGGCACAAAGCCGATATCAGCGGAGAAATCCTCGCCGGTCAGCTGCGCCATCTTGGTCCGTTGCGCCTCCAGCAGCGCGGTATTGCCTGCGCCACTGGCGCCACCGGTGATGATCTCGAACCACAGCGCCTCGTCCTTGAGCGCGCCGCCACCGGCCTTTTCCATCGCCTTGACGTGGTCTTCGCCAATGTCATCGAGCTTGCGGCCACTGCTGCGGAAGAGCGACGAAATGCCGGTCTGCTCGTAGTTCAGCCGGGTGCCGAGTTTGGTGTGTTCCTTGGCCTCGGCGGCCACGAACAGGTCGTAATAGAGGCTTTCATAGACCGCTTCTTCCGGGGCCTCGCCGTTGACAGAGTCCCAATCCCGCAGGGTGACGACGGTTTCGGAAAGCGTGTCGGAGACAATGCGGTTCTCGACCGAGCGGAACAGCATATCCGCAATCGGGAGAATGAAAGTCAGCAGGATAAAGATCAAAAGCGGCGCGATCAGCATCAGCGCCCGGACCTTCTGCATCCTCAGCGCGCGGGCGAGGCTGCGTTTCAGCGGCGTGCCATCAGCCGAGAGGACCGGGCCGGATTGAGTTGTGTCACTCATGGTTGTCCCTGTTTTTTTCCCGCGCGATGAACAGGAGCGGGCTTGGTCTCCACGGCCGCCGGAACGCCATCGGGCGCCGCGCCGGAGAGGGAACCGGAGAGCGCGAAACGCTCTCCGGCAAAGACGTCAGGCCAGATTACTTGGCCAGCCACGCCTGGAATTTCGCGTCGATATCGTCGCGATAGTCAGCCCAGAACTCGTAGTTGTAGAGGAACGTGTTCTGCGCGTTGTTGGGATCGGTCGGCATATGCGGTGCCATGTCGATGCCCAGTTCGGCGTGCTTGCCCACCAGCGGAGCGGAAGAGGCACGGGCCGGACCGTAGGAGATGTATTTCGCCTGATCGGCCAGGCGCTGTGTGTCCGTGGCAAAGTAGATATAATCCAGCGCACGGGCTTTACGCTCGTCCGACAGGCCTGCGGGAATGATCCAGCCATCCAGATCGAACACCTGCGCGTCCCAGAGCATGGCAACCGGCTGGTCCTGCTCTTCGATCACGGAGAACAGACGGCCGTTGTAGGTGGAGCCCATCACGACTTCGCCATCGGCAAGCAGCTGCGGCGTATCGGCACCGGCGGACCACCAGATCACGCTGTCCTTGATGGTGTCGAGCTTGGCCAGCGCCTGCTCCTGACCTTCTTCGGTTTCCAGCACGTCATAGACGTCATCCTTGGCGACACCGTCGCAGAGCAGGGCCCATTCCATGTTGTTGATCGGACGCTTTTCCAGCGCGCGCTTGCCGGGATAAGCTTCGAGATCGAACACGTCGCAGATCTTGGACGGAGGCGTGTCGCCAACCAGATCGGTGCGATAGCCGAAGGTGGTGGAATAGACGATCTGCGGGATAAAGCAGTCGGAGACCAGAAGATCGCCGAAATCATCCTCTGCGGAGGTGCCATCGGGGGCGGCCGCGAGGTGCTCGTCCGGGTCGATTTCCATCGCCAGACCTTCGTCGCACAGACGCATCGCATCAGCCGCAACAACGTCGACCACATCCCAGGTGACATTGCCCGCTTCGTTCATGGCGCGCAGCTTGGCCACCGCTTCGGCGGAGCTTTCATCGTTGATGATGGTGACGCCGGTCTTTTCAGCATAGGGTTCGCTGTAGGCTTTGATCTGGGAGTTGGAATAGGCTCCGCCCCAGGACACGATGGTCATTTCGTCGGCCATATCCGCAGCAAAGGCCATCGGCGCGCAGAGAGCGGTCGTAGCAGCAAGTGCTGTCAGGTTACGCAGTTTCATGAGTGTATACTCCTTGTTGAGACACTGTATTTTTGATTTTTCGTCCCCCGGTCTGTTGAATGGCGCCAGGGGTTCCGATGCGCGGCCGGAGCTGGCGTCAGGCGTCCAGCGCGCGGCAGTCCTCGGGCAGCCAACCGATCTCGATCTGCTGTCCGGGCTTGAGACGAACCTGGTCCGGGGCATTGCGGGTCTTGATGATGAATTCATCATTGCCCGCCACCCGGAGGCGGGTGCGGAAAATATCACCCATATAGATGAATTCCAGCACCTCGGCCTTGAGGGTATGCGCGCCCTCCTGCAGGCGTTCCTTGTTGTATTCCACCCGCTCCGGACGGATTGATACGCGGGTGCGCTGTCCGGCTTCGGTGACGTTCACGGGCATGCAGTCGATGACTTCGCCGCCGTCCAGCTGCACCAGAGCGCGGCCTTGGCCGATTTCCTTCACCACGCCTTCGAGCGTGTTGTTTTCGCCGATGAACTGCGCCACAAAACTGTTCGCGGGCTCTTCATAGAGCTGATCCGGCGGCGCCAGCTGCTGAATGCGGCCATCGTTGAACACGGCGACGCGGTCCGACATGGTCAGCGCCTCGGTCTGGTCATGGGTGACATAGACCGTTGTGATGCCAAGCTGATGCGCCAGATGGGTGATTTCAAACTGCATCTTCTCGCGCAGCTGCTTGTCGAGCGCGCCGAGCGGTTCGTCCATCAGCACCAGTTCTGGTTCGAACACCAAGGCCCGCGCCAGGGCCACACGCTGCTGCTGGCCGCCCGAAAGCTGCGCCGGGCGACGGCCGCCAAAGGTGCCCATCTCGACCATGTCGAGGGCGCGTTTGACCTTTTGCTCGCGTTCGGATTTGCCCATTCCGCGCACTTCCAGCGGGAAGCTGAGGTTCTCGGCAATCGTCATATGCGGGAACAGGGCGTAGTTCTGAAACACCATGCCGATGCCGCGCTTGTGCGGCGGGATGTTGTTGATCGAGGTGCCGCCGAGGCGAATATCGCCGTGGGTCGCGGTCTCGAACCCGGCCAGCATCATCAGGCAGGTGGTCTTGCCGGAGCCCGACGGCCCGAGCATGGTCAGGAACTCGCCCTTGGGCATGGTGAGGTTCAAGTCTTTGACGACAAGTGTTTCGCCGTCATAGCTCTTTTGCACGCGTTCGAACTCTACGAACGCATCTGTCGTCGACGCATCAGCCAAAAGCAGGCTCCCCGTTTTTTTTCTTCGTGCCGGATATTTTTCCGCGCTTCTTGACGGAATTGTAAGCACACAAGGGCAACCCGGCGCAACCGTCCCCTGTTCAATTCCGCTATTGCAGGTCGTTCGACTCCAAAAAGAGGGCATCACAGGCCAAATTGCGCCGATTGAGGCGGCAAAATGCACGTCTGACCTGCGATTTGAATTCAACAGAGAAAACGACCTCGCTGAAAAACAAGGAGATTCGCCCGGATCAGCCCGCCGGACCACCCAAAAACGACATGTTTTCAGGTGGTCGACGTCGCTTATCGACCACCGCAGGTCAGGCGGGCACGTTCAGACCCTCTGCCTCGATCTGGGCCAGACATTCATCCAGCGAGGTGGTGGCGCGGGCGATCAGCGTATCGATCTCTTCCGGTGTGATCACCAGCGGCGGTGAAATGATCATCCGGTCCCCCACGTGACGCATCACCAGGTTGTTGGCAAAACACCGTTCGCGGCAGATGACTCCCACGGTGCCCGCCTCGGCCGCAAAAGCCGCCCGGCGCGCCTTGTCCGGTGTCAGAACGAGAGAGCCCATCATGCCGACGATATTGGCCTCGCCCACCAGCGGATGATCGGCCAGGGCCAGCCATTTTTCCTTCAGATAGGGGGCGGCGACCTGCTGCACGTGGCCGATGATGTCTTCTTCCTCGAGAATGCGCAGGTTTTCCAACGCAACCGCCGCCGCCACCGGATGGCCGGAGTAGGTGTAGCCGTGGTTGAATTCGCCCTGGGCGATCACGCCTGCGACCTCATCCGAGACGATGGAGCCCCCGATCGGCGCATAGCCCGAGGACAGGCCCTTGGCGATGGTCATGATGTCGGGACGAATCCCCAGGGTCTGACTGCCGAACCATTCGCCCGTGCGCCCGAAGCCACAGATGACTTCATCCGCGATCAATAGAATTTCATACTTGTCGCAGATGCGCTGGATCTCGGGCCAGTAGGTGGCGGGCGGCACGATGACGCCCCCGGCCCCCTGCACCGGCTCGGCGATGAAGGCCGCGACCCGGTCTTCGCCCAGCTCCAGAATAGCCTGTTCCAGCTCCTGCGCCCGTGCGAGGCCAAAGTCTCCGGGGCTCATGGGGCCGCCCTCGGCCCACCAGTTCGGCTGATTGATGTGGTGAACGTCGGGGATCGGGAGCCCGCCCTGCGCGTGCATGGCCGACATGCCGCCCAACGAGCCGGACCCGACCGAAGAGCCGTGGTAGGCGTTCTTGCGCGAGATGATGATCGACTTTGTCGGCTTGTCCTTCATCGCCCAGTAATGGCGCACCATCCGGATGTTGGTGTCATTCGCCTCGGAGCCGGAGCCCGCGAAGAAGACATTGTTCAGATCCCCCGGCGCCAGCTCGGCGATCTTGGCGGCCAGAGCGATGGCCGGCACATGGGTGGTCTGAAAGAAGGTGTTGTAATACGGCAGTTCGCGCATCTGTCGGGCGGCGACCTCGGCCAGCTCCTCGCGCCCGTAACCAATGTTGACACACCACAGGCCCGCCATCGCATCGAGGATCTCGTGGCCCTCGCTGTCGGTCAGGGTGACGCCGGAGGCGCGGGTGATCACCCGCACGCCCTTGTGCGCCAGCGCGCCATTGGCGGTGAAGGGATGCATGTGATGCGCGGCATCCAGCGCCTGCAGCTCTGCCGTCGGCAGATGGTTGGTAATGGCGGTCATAGAGGTCACTCCTGAGCGGGAATTTTCCTCAGAATATGATCAAAAACGGGACTGTCAATCGAATCAGAAGACCGGGGTCAGCCCCGCCCGAACCTGCTCCATCCCCTGCAGCACGTCCCGTTCCACGGCCAGAGCCACCAGATCCGCATCTTTTTTCCTCAGCCCCTCCAGGATGTCCTTGTGACGGTCCGGAAAGCTCTGGGTGCCGAAGCGGCCGCAGACGACCCGCAACGACGGTCCGAAGCGTAACCACAGGCGATCGGCCAGATCGACCAGAATGGGCGCCTCCGACTGGGCATTGAGCCGGGTATGGAACTGGTAGTTCAACGCCAGGTATCCGGCCACATCCCCGATCGCGATCGCCTTGTCCAGGGCCAGGTCGAGGTCCTCTAACACATCGATTTCAGCCGTTTCAATCCGTGTCGCCGCCCGGCGCGCAAGTTCGCATTCTATTGTTTTTCTTGCATAAACAAGCTCATCAATATCATCCGCCCGCAATTGTGGCACCGACACGCGACGATTGCCCTGAAACACCAGCGCCCCATCCGAGATCAAACGGCGGATCGCCTCGCGGACGGGGGTCATGCCGCTGTCGAGCGCCTCGACCAGCCCCTGAATGGTGACCGCCTGCCCCGGCGCCAGCTCGCCAAACAGGATCTGTGCACGCAGGCGTTGATAGACCACTTCATGCGCGGGCAGTTTGGCGCCCCCTTCGGCGGGGGAAATGGAGGCAGAGTTTGGCACATTCACCGAGCATGGGTCCTTCTATTTTTTGTGCAGCTTGCACGAAGGAAATACAGATGAAAACATAAAGTGTCTTGCCGGATGCGGCAAAACTTGATCAAAATAGCCCATAGCCGGTCAAAAAGACACTGGCACTCACAGGGAGTTTCTCATGACACTGAAAACGGTCACCATCGTGTCCGCCATCGCATTGAGCACCGTTGCCGCCACCGCGGAAGAAGTGCGCGTCTACAACTGGTCGGACTATATCGACGAAGAGCTTCTGGCCAAATTCGAAGACGAGACCGGGATCGATCTGATCTACGACGTTTTCGATTCCAACGAGCTTTTGGAAACCAAAATGCTGGCTGGGGGCTCCGGCTATGACGTGGTCGTGCCGACCGGGTCTTTCCTGCAGCGCCAGATCCAGGCTGGCGTGTTCATGCCGCTCGACAAGGACAAACTGTCGAACTTCGACAACGTCTGGGACGTGATTCAGGACCGCACCGCGCGGTTTGACCCCGAAAACGCCTATTCGATCAACTACATGTGGGGCACCACCGGCATTGGCGCGAATATCGGCAAAGTGACCGAAGCCCTCGGTGATGATGCGCCTATCGACAGTCTCGAATTGGTGTTCAACCCGGCGAATATGGAAAAGCTCGGCGAGTGTGGCGTGCATTTCCTCGATGCGCCGGACGAGATGATGCCGGCCGCGCTGACCTATCTGGACCTCGACCCCAACAGCCACGACAAGGATGATCTGGAAAAGGCCGCCGGCGTTCTGGAAGCGGTGCGTCCCTACATCCAGAAATTCCACTCCTCCGAGTACATCAACGCGCTGGCCAATGGCGATATCTGCGTCGCATTCGGCTGGTCCGGTGACATTCTGCAGGCCCGCGACCGCGCTGCCGAAGCCGACAATGGCGTCGAAATCGCCTATAATGCCCCATCGGAAGGCGCCCTGATGTGGTTCGACCAGATGGCAATCCCGGAGGATGCCCCGAACCCGGAGGCGGCGCATAAGTTCATCGATTTCATTCTCGATGCACAGAACATGGCCGCCGCATCGAACTACGTCTACTACGCCAATGGCAACAAGGCCTCGCAGGAGTTCCTGGCCGAAGACGTGATCGGCGATCCGGCGATCTACCCGACCCCCGACGCCCTGGAAAACACCTATATCAAGGGCCCCTATCCGCAGAAAGTCCAACGGGTCGTGACCCGTCTGTGGACCCGGGTAAAATCCGGCACCTGAGCTGTTTCAGGCCAGCAAATCCGGCAGGGCGCCCGCCGCCCTGCCGTTCCTGACAAACGACGACGGGTCGGCATTCTGCTGCCCGCTTGGGGGCAGTCTTGGCAATACCCGTATTTGAACCCTGGAACGATTTGGCCGAAAAACCGTTGATCCAGTTCCGGAACGTCACCAAACGCTTTGGCGACTTTACCGCGATCGACAACCTGACCATCGATATTTTCGAACGCGAGTTCTTTGCGCTGCTGGGCCCGTCGGGCTGTGGCAAGACCACCATGATGCGGATGCTGGCGGGGTTCGAGACCCCGACCGAGGGTGAAATTTTCCTGGCCGGTCAAGATATTGTACCCGTCCCGCCGAACCAGCGGGCCGTCAACATGATGTTCCAGTCCTATGCTCTGTTTCCCCACCTCAGCGTTTGGGAAAACATCGCCTTTGGCCTGAAGCGCGAAGGCATGCCCAAGCCTGAAATCAATGCCCGGGTGGAGGAAATGCTGCGGTTGACGCGGCTTGAGAAATTCGCCCGCCGCAGGCCGCATCAGATCTCCGGCGGCCAACGGCAGCGTGTGGCCTTGGCCCGCAGCCTGGCAAAGGCACCGAAACTGCTGCTGCTGGATGAACCGCTCGGCGCGCTGGATCGCAAGCTGCGCGAGGAAACCCAGTTCGAGCTGATGGACATTCAGGAAAAGACCGGCACCACCTTTGTGATCGTCACCCATGATCAGGAAGAGGCGATGACAGTCGCCAGCCGCGTCGCGGTGATGGACAATGGGCAGGTCATGCAAGTGGCCACTCCGGCCGACATATACGAAGCACCGAATTCCGTTTATGTCGCTGATTTCATTGGTGATGTAAATCTGATCGAAGGCAAGGTCTCCGCCACCGGGGACGGCACGTTCGCGCTGCACTGGCGCGACGGGGCCGAGCCCCTGCGGGTCAAATCCCCAACCGGTTTTGCCGAGGGTCAGACCGCGCACCTTGCCATTCGGCCCGAAAAGGTCACCATCAGCGCCGAACGCCCCGCCGAGGCTGCAAATGCGGTTCAGGGCAAGGTTCTGGACATTGCCTATCTCGGCAACCTGTCCACCTATCACGTGGAGCTGCCGACGGGCGATATCATCAAGGCGCAAACGGCAAACACCCGCCGGATTTCGCGCCGGGACTACACATGGGAAGACACCGTCTGGCTGTCCTGGACGGCCACTGGCGGCGTCTTGTTGGCGAACTGATGCGCCGTTTCCTCCTGATCGCCATCCCCTACATCTGGCTGCTGGCGCTATTCCTGGTGCCATTTGTCATCGTCTTGAAAATCTCGCTGTCGGATGCCGCCATCGCCCGCCCGCCCTATTTTCCGCAGTTCGACTGGGCCGAGGGCATCCGGGCCTTCATCGCGGAGCTGGATTTCGAGAATTTCCTCTGGCTTGTCGAAGACGACCTCTATTGGAAAGCCTATCTCAGCTCTCTGCGCATTGCGCTGACGTCGACCGCGCTGACGCTGATCGTCGGCTATCCGATCGCCTACGGCATGGCCCGCGCTCCGGAGGAATGGCGCCCGACGCTGATGATGCTGGTGATTCTGCCGTTCTGGACCTCGTTCCTGATCCGGGTCTACGCCTGGAAAGGCATTCTGTCGAACGAGGGCTTTCTCAATCAGTTCCTGCTCTGGAGCGGGTTGGCGTCGGAGCCGCTGCAGATCCTGAACACCACCACGGCGGTCTATATCGGGATCGTCTACACCTATCTGCCCTTCATGATCCTGCCGATCTACGCCGCGCTGGAGCGGATGGACGACAGCCTGATCGAAGCCGCCGAGGACCTCGGCTGTTCCCGCCTTTCGGCCTTCTGGCTGGTCACCATCCCGCTGTCGAAGGGCGGCATCATCGCCGGTTGCTTTCTCGTTTTCATTCCGGCGATGGGCGAATTCGTGATCCCCTCGCTGCTGGGCGGATCCGACACGCTGATGATCGGCAAGGTGCTGTGGGAGGAATTCTTCTCCAACCGGGATTGGCCCGTGGCCAGCGCCGTGGCGGTGATCCTGCTGTTGATCCTCGTGGTGCCCATCGTGCTGTTTCAGCGGAACCAGCAAAAGGAACAGGAGAGCGAAGAATGAAACGCCTGAGCGTCTTCAATGTGGTTTCCCTGACCTTCGGGTTTGCCTTCCTCTATGTCCCGATGCTGATCCTGATCCTGTTTTCCTTCAACGAAAGCAAACTGGTGACGGTCTGGGCGGGCTTCTCGACCAAATGGTATGGCGAGCTGATGCAGAACGAGGCGATGCTGCAGGCCGCCTGGGTCACGGTGAAAGTCGCCGTCTTTTCTTCGACCATCGCAACCGTGCTGGGCACGATGGCCGCCTATGTGCTGGTTCGCAGCGGCCGGTTTCTGGGGCGCACCCTGTTTTCCGGCATGATCTACGCGCCGCTGGTGATGCCCGAGGTGATCACCGGTCTGTCGCTGCTGCTGTTGTTCATCGGCATCGGCCTGGACCGCGGCGTGCTGACGATCGTTTTGGCGCATACGACGTTTTCCATGTGCTACGTCTCTGTGGTGGTGTCGTCGCGGCTGGCCACCTTTGACCGCTCGCTGGAGGAAGCCGCGCTGGATCTGGGCTGCTCCGCCGCCGAGGCCTTTCGCCTGGTGACCCTGCCGATCATCGCGCCCGCCGTCGTCTCCGGCTGGCTCCTTGCCTTCACCCTGTCGCTGGATGATCTGGTGATCGCGTCCTTCACCACGGGACCCGCCGCCACCACGCTGCCGATCAAGATCTTCTCGGCGGTGCGTCTGGGGGTCTCGCCGGAAATCAATGCCCTGTCGACACTCATGATCACCATCGTGACCGTCGGGGTCATCGCCGCCTCGCTGGTCAGCAAACGCGCCCTGGTGAAACAACGGCAGGAAGAACAGGAAGCGGTCCGCACGTCATGATGCGGCGGATTTTCCCGGATTACGCCTATGGCGCCGGTCCTCGGACCAATTGCTGGTGGGATGAGACCTGCCCGGCCCCGGTCTGGCCGGAACTGGACGGCACCCACCATGTCGACGTGGCGATCATCGGGGGCGGCTTTACCGGCCTGTCCACGGCGCTTCATCTGGCCGAGGCCGGCGTGGATGTGGCCGTGATCGAAGCAGAAACACCGGGGTGGGGGGCCTCGGGGCGCAATGGTGGTTTCTGCTGTCTTGGCGGTGCGAAACTGGGCAGCGCCGCAATGGAGCGCCTGCACGGGTCCCGGGAGACACAGGTCTATCAGGCGGGCGAGGAAGAAGCTGTCCATCTGGTAGACCGTCTGATCGCCCGCCATGGCATAGAGGCAGATACCCACTCAGACGGCGAAACACTCATGGCCCACAGCGCCAAAGCCCGCGCCGCACTGCTCCGGGACTCGCAAACATCCGGCGCGGAGTTCATCGACGGACCGGAGCTTGCGGCGCGCGGCCTTGGCGGCCGCTTCCACGGCGCGTTGACGACACCGGTCGGGTTTGCGCTGAACCCCCGCAAATATCTGTTTGGCCTTGCAGATGCCGCCCGGACGGCCGGGGCAGATCTCTATCAGAACACCCCGGCGCTCGATGTCCGACATGACACCACCGGCTGGCACGCCCGCACCCCAAAGGGCCGGATCTCTGCCAAACGGCTGGTGATTGCCACCAATGGATATTCCAGCGAGACGATTCCCGCCTGGCTGGCGGGCCGCTACATGCCCGCGCAATCCACCGTCATGGTGACCCGCCCCCTGACCAAAGATGAACAGGCCGCGCAGGGCTGGACCAGCGCCCAGATGGCCTATGACACCCGTCACATGCTGCATTACTTTCGCCTGATGCCGGACGGGCGGTTTCTCTTTGGAATGCGCGGCGGCCTGATGTCCTCGCCCAGGGCCGAAGCGAAGATTCGCAAGCTGCTGCGCAGCCATTTCGATCGTCTGTTTCCGGCCTGGCACGGGGTGGAGACGACGCACATGTGGTCCGGCATGGTGTGCCTGTCGCGCACCCTCGTGCCCTTTGTCGGGCCGGTCCCGGACCACCCGGGCCTGTTTGCGGGGCTGTGCTACCATGGAAATGGCGTGGCAATGGGCAGCTACGCAGGCCGGTTGCTGGCGGATCTCGTTCAGGACAAGGCACCCGACGTGCCCTATTCGCAACTCCTGCAGCGGATGCCCCGGTTTCCGCTGGGCCGCGCCCGCCGCCTTCTGATGCCGCCCGCCTATGCGGTGCTCGGCCTGATGGACTGAAGCGCCGAGACCTCCAGATCGAGCGCCTCGGTATCATTGCGCCACATGCAATAGGCTGCCATCCGCCAATGAAACCACGGCTTCAACGCAAAATACCGCGCCACCACTCGACGGTCCGGATAGGCAGCGGCAAACTGCGCCTCTTCCTCCCGCCCGAGTGGCCGGCCGCGATACAATAGTTGCATCGCCGGGGACAGAAACAGGGCGAGATCTTCCGCCGGATCACCGCGTTGCGGACATTGCCAGTCAATCAACGCGAGGGTTCCGTCATATTCCACCAGATTGCCCGGCACCGGATCACCATGGATCAGGCCCGTCTGGCGCGTCGGCGGGACCACACCCTGCGGCCGCAAGGGGGATAAATCCAGCCCGCTCGGCGCGCAGCTCGCCAGAATTGTCCTGGTCTGCGCGGCCAGAGCCTGCGATCCGTTCGCCCCCGCCGGTAGCCCGTCAAATGCGGTCTGATCGTGCAAAATCCCCAACAAACGCGCCACATGTGCGGTGTCCTGACGCCATGGCGCCCCCGCCAGATGGCGGTACATCAACCAGTCCTGCCCCCGCCATCTGCCGTGCGACAGGTAGCGTGGCACGATTCCGGTGCCGCTCAGGGCCTGCAGGCTCTGACGCTCGCGGACCGGGTCATTGGCAAAAAGCGGATTCTCCCGCGACGGGCGATAGAGTTTGACAACGATGTCACCGGATTGCCAGACGTGATTGCTGCGCCCACCGGACAAGGCGGTGGGGCTGGAAAGGCGCCAGCCCTGCCCCGCCAGATGGCGAAACAGGGCTGATGCAATGTCGTTGGTTGCGGTCGTCAGGACTGCGCTCCACGGTCGGATCGCCGCCTGTCCCCGGCGGCCATAGGGTCCCGATCAAAAAGCAGCGCCCGCGGACATCAAGATGCCGTATCAGGCTCGCGCAGCGCCGTGACCGAGGAGGCAAGGATGGCGGTTCCGCTTTGCAGGATCAAGGCCACCTCCCCATTTACGTTCTGGGTTTCTTCGACCAGCCCGTAGACTTCGGCGACTTCCGACAGGATCACCTCATCGTCGGAATAGCTTTCGACCACAAATGTGTAATTGCCGTCCGGAAGCGCCTCTCCGTCTGCGCCTTCGCCGTTCCACATGTAGGGTTCGGCGGAGACCGGCAATTCAATGCGGCCCACTTCCGCCTCGGTGTCATCATAGATGACCAGTTGCACCTCATCGG
Source organism: Alphaproteobacteria bacterium MedPE-SWcel (assembly GCA_001874255.1). Lineage (GTDB taxonomy): Bacteria > Pseudomonadota > Alphaproteobacteria > Rhodobacterales > Rhodobacteraceae > Epibacterium. Next base: position 7,284 of record MPDC01000020.1, on the reverse strand, counting down.
CAACGGCCGCCGGATTCGGCGCCACGGAGATCGGGGTGGATCCATCGTAATGCGCAGCCGCCTGAGCCCGGACTTCCTTGCCGACCCAACCTGTCAATTGCGACATGTTGGTGAGGGACAATTGTGTCAGCATGCTCGCCAGCGTGTCATTGGTCAGAACCTGCTGCTCAACCGACGAGAACTGCGCAAGCTGGGCGGTATAATCCGACGAATCCATCGGCTCGAGCGGGTCCTGGTACTTGGCCTGCGTCGTCATCAGCGTCAAAAAGGTTTCAAAGTCGGACGACAGCGCCGATGTGGCGGATTGGGTCGCCGACGAGCTGACCGTGCTGGCCGTACTCAGACTGGAAATTTCAGTGGTCATTCTCTCAGATCCTTATGTCCAGCCCGTTGGCCGAAATGTTGAGTTGTTGTGACAGGGGCAGCCCCTGAGGCTCGCCCTCGGCGGCATCGCCCTCGCCTTTCAGCCCGGCGCCACCGGACTCATCCGCCAGCTCCCCGTCCCCCGATTGCCCGGCCTCGGTATCGGAGCCGAACTGGAAAGAGATGTCGGAGAAGCCCATCTCCTTGAATTCACGCGCCAGGTCCTGAATGTGGCGGCGCATCAGATCTTCGGTTTCCTGCCGTTCGGCCTGGATCACGACCATGACGCCGGTTTCCGACGTCGAGACCCGCATATTCACGTGACCCAATTCTCGGGGGTTCAGCGATACATCAATGTTGCGCTTGCCATTGGTGGCAACGGCCTCGGCCAGCTGCTGCGCCACATGACGGGGCGTTTCCGCGCGAAAGCTGGAGGCCCCGGACCGCACGGAGGCCTCAGCCAGCAACTGCGGCAAGGCAAAGCTCTCTGCGCCGCGCTGCGTGAGCACATCTTCACCCGTCATGGCACTGTCCGAGGTGCCAAACACGCTGGTCACCACGGCGGAGGTCGATTGCAAGACCGTGCCGGTCGCCGCAGATTGCGTCGCGGCACCGCTGGCTGATGCGCCCCCTGTCAGAGCTGGCCGCACCTGAACGTTCGTCGATTGCGTCCGCACATCGAAGGCAGCGCCCGACGCCTGGCTCACCGACGGTGTCTGCGCGGCAGCATCCGATCTATCTGGCCGGGCTTGCGCCTCGGCGACTGCAGGCGCCGCAACGGGTTGTTGGGCTGTCGACGCCGGTGGCATTCCCGGCAAACGTATAGAGGCGTCATCGCCCTTGCCGGTCGTTCCCGCCTGAGGATCCCTGGCTGTTTTCGAAGACTCCCGGGCCTCGGCTGCGCCCGTGAGAGGGCGCTGTTGGCGCAATGTCTCGCGATGCGCTTCTAGGGTCGTTGAGATACTGCCGCGCCCTTTCGGATCATCCAGTACGCCGGTGCGAGATACCGGAAGTGAAGGCTCTTCCGTATCGGATGCCTCCCCTTCGACCAGTACATTTTCGCCTGGTTGGGTCGATTGATCGTCCGGCGGCACGGCCTGTCCCGCCGCAGGCGAGACCGGTTCCGGAGCGGGCTTTGCCGACATCTGCTTACCCATGGCATCCGGAACCGCGCGATCTCCTGGTGTCTTGACCATGGACCCCGGCGCAATCTCTTCCGCTCCCTGACTGGAAGCGTTCGGATTTTGCGAAACCGCCAGATGCTCTTCAACCACCTCGTCCGGATGGTCACCGGCCTGATCTGAGAATGTATTCCCCTCTGATGGCGTCATCACGGTGTCCGGAGAGGCGCCTTCAACCGCGGCAACCTCCGCGGAGCCAGTGCTATCCGTCTCGGTATTCTCAGATACCGGTTGCGGCGCGTCAGATGCTGTGTCCGTATCCTTGCCCGGTGCCTGGTCTTCAAGGGCGTCAGCTTTTTTCCGCTCTTTCGGATCAGTTGCCTTGGTGTCCCGCGCATCTCGTGACTTTTGATGTGTTTCATTGGCCGCGCGCTTCATGGCCGACTCAAAGGAGTCGCCGGATTTCCGATACGTGTCAGATCGTGGCGGCGACTCAACAGGCTTACTGCCAACTGATTGAGTCGAAAGGAAGTTCATAAACATGGGTCACCGGATGTTCTATCTCGTGTAGCCTTTGAATATCGCAAACCGGTTACATTATTTTTAACCGCTTTTTGCGAAAACTGGAAAAATCGAAGAATTCGACACAGATGCAAGGACAGAGGCAAAATGCCCGTACCAAATGTTTCGCTGCCCACGGCGGCGGCCCCGTTGCAACAGGTCGCGGACCCAAAAGACGCCGCGTTGCGTCAAGCGGCTATCGACCTGGAAGCATCCTTTCTTTCGGAAATGTTAAAAGCAGCAGGCCTTGGAAAAGCGCCAGAGGCCTTTGGCGGCGGCTCGGGCGAAGATCAGTTCGCCAGCTTGCTGGTCAACGAACAAGCCCGGGCAATGGCCGAAAGCGGCGGCATCGGGCTGGCCGAATCCATCTACAATTCACTGAAGGACTCTCAAGAATGAGCACACTTACCGATCAAACACCTCAGGCGCTGATCGCGTCTCTCGACAAAATTCTCGATCAGGAACGCGCCGCATTGAAGGAGGGGCAGCTGCATAAGCTGGAAGGCCTGCTGAACCAGAAGGAAGCGCTGTTTGACAAGCTCAACATGATCAGCGACCTGGAAAAATCCGCGCTGGACACCGTGAACAATAAAGTCGCCCGCAACCAGGAGCTACTCGGCAGCGCCATGCAAGGCATCAAGGCCGTTGCAAACCGAATGGCAGAATTACGCAAGGTCCGCCGGGGTTTGGAAGTCTATGACCGCTCCGGACGGAAGACGCAATTTACAACCACAGGCAGTCTGAAGCTGGAAAAGCGCGCCTAACCCACCGGGAATTGGAGACAATTTTAAAAATGCAAATTGGACCATTAGCACTCTCTTAGGACCTGATACGCCAAGGTCGCCTTGCATCTCGACTGAGGTGGCGCGGAAGCCGATAGGTGAAGCAAGGTCAGAAAGACGACAGAGAGAGCTTCGGCAACGAAGCTGAGATACCAAATCAGGGGTTAAACTGCCCCGTATTAAAGGAACTTATGCTATGTCCAGCATTCTGACGAACAATGGCGCAATGGTTGCACTCCAGACTTTGAAGTCTGTGAACGATGACCTGAACACCACCCAGTCCAACATCTCCACCGGCAAAGAAATCGGTACCGCCAAAGACAACTCTGCTGTCTGGGCGATCTCCAAGACCATGGAATCCGACATCGCCGGTTTTGAAGCGATCGAAGAAGGTCTCGCCATCGGTGAAGCAACCGTTGCCGTTGCCTCTGCCGGTGCGGAACAGATCGTTGAGAAACTGACCGAGATCAAGGAGCTGATCGTTTCTGCTCAGTCCGAGAACGTAGATCACGGGAAAATCCAGACAGACATCACGTCCAAAGTTGAACAGGTTGAGGCAATCATCTCGGCCGCTCAGTTCAATGGCGCGAACCTGCTGGCATCCGACATCGATGGCAACACCACAACCGAGATGGGCGTCCTGGCCTCCCTCGACCGTGTTGGCGCCGGTGGTACCGTCTCCGCTGTGGAGATCACCATCGCGACCGTCGACTTCGAATCCAGCCTGGATCTCACAACGAACCTGACTTCGATCACCGACACGGCCACTGCCGCCTCTGCGCTGGGTGAGATCGAAACCTTCCTGCAGACTGCGATCACCGGCGCCGCTGCTCTGGGTGCCTCTGCCGCGCGCCTGGATGACCAGTCGATGTTCGTGGCCGATCTGGTCGACTCCATGACCCTGGGTGTTTCCACCATGACCGATACCAACATGGAAGAAGCCTCCGCACGTCTCAGCGCCCTGCAGACTCAACAAGAGCTTGCAATCCAATCGCTGACAATTGCCAACGAAGCGCCGAGCTCGCTGCAACAGCTCTTCCGCTAAATAGCCTTTCGCCTGGGGCCCTGAGAAGGGTCCCAGGTGCCTACCTACGTCTCTGAGAACCAGTGAATAATAAAACGTTAGGATAACACGTGAATGCCCTTCTAAAGGCGAAGAGCGCCTATGCGGCGGCAAAAGCCCCGACCCGTACTGCACGGAACACCGAATATGAAATCCTGGCCCGTATCACACATCGCATGATTGTGGCGGACGGCAAGGGTTCTGACGGTTTCAAGGAGCTTGTTGCAGCTGTCTCCGACAACCGCAAACTATGGACACTCTTCACTTCAGATCTGGCGAAGGACGGCAACAAGCTGCCGACCGAGCTGAAACAACGTCTGTTTCATTTGGCTCGCTTCACGCGTGAGCACAGCAGCAAGGTCCTGGCTCGAAAGGCCACGGTCGAGCCGCTTGTAGAGATCAACACGGCCATCATGCGTGGCCTAAGAAGCGGAGCGTCCTGAAAATGAGTGGATTGGTCCTTAAACTCGCGCCGAAAGAGCGCGTTTTGGTCAACGGTGCCGTGATCGAGAACGGAGATCGCCGCAGTCGCTTATCCATCGTAACACCTGATGCAAATATCTTGCGTTTGCGTGATGCGATTCACCCTGAACAAGCAAATACGCCGGTACGTCGTGTTTGCTACGCAGCCCAGCTGGTGCTCTCCGGGGATGTCGACCCCGAAGAAGACCGTCTGCCAATGTTGCGTCGCATCGAGGAACTGAGCCAGGTCTTTACCGACCCGGACAGTCGCGCGGCGCTATCAGAAGCAACCGAGTCGGTGATCAGCAACAATCACTATCGCTGCCTCAAGGCATTGCGCGCCTTGCTGCCACGAGAGGAGCGGCTCATGGCCGTCAGATCGCAATGAGCTTCACACCGCTCATTCCGTCATCTGGGGTTGCGGGCTGGAATTTCTTACAATCGACCTATGACCGGCAATATGACGCCTTCATACAAGCAGGTCAGTTGAAAAACGATAGCGAGTACTTTGCCGAGAATATCGGCAGAGTGACTTCCACAGATGACCTTCTCGACGACCGCCGCCTTCTTCAGGTGGCGGTCAAGGCGTTCGGGCTGGAAGAAGAAATCAACTACCGTGCGCTTTTGCAGCGGGCCTTGAACGAGGGCACGACGGCCGACGACGCGCTTGCCAATACGATGAACGACGAACGGTACGTAAAGTTCTCGGAGGCATTTGGCTTCGGCCCAGGTCAATCCCCCAAGACCACAGATTCCAAGGCCATGCAGGGTGTGATCGACAGTTTCCAATCCGCCTCTTTCGAGGAAGCGGTTGGTGAAGTTGACGAAACCATCCGCACCGCGCTGTTTGCCAAACGCGCGATGATCGAAGTCTTTGGCGAACCAGATGCGGACGATGTCTCGCAACTCAGCGTGAAAGAGCGCGCGCTCAGAGAGTTCAATTCGACGCTGGAGAACATCACCGGCGAAGAGGAAGAGCACCTCGGGGTCACATCCGTTGAGGATCAATGGGAAGACATCGTCCAACGAGACGTCTTGACGGATTTCCTCAACACGACGCTTCGCATGTCTGCATCTGTTTCCGGGCTGGATGAAGAGGAAAAAATTCAGGCCTATCGCGACAGGGCCACGGTTGTTTTTGGCACCGACGACCCGACTGTCTTCTTCTCGCCTGACAACAAGGACGTGGTGTTGTCGGCCTATAAGACCCGCGCGACGGTTGATGGCGACCCCAGCGATGAAATCACGGCCACCGCAGACCTGTCTGAACGGATTTTGGATCAGATGGTGTCCCGGGATTCGGCTCTGAATGAGGAATGGACCTACATCGCACGGCAGGAGCCGTTGGCAGAGTTCATGAAAGTTGCGCTCGAACTACCGGATGACATCGCGGATCGCGACACCAGTGAAGCGATGAGACTTTACCGTGAAAAGGCAATCGAAGCCTTTGGAACCGACGACCCAAATGTTTTTGCAAGTAGCGAGAACATGGATGATATTCTGGACGTCTACCGCGAAAAGGCTGCCGACTCCGGCATGCGGAATAGCGAAATTTCTGCCAATGTGGGCACCGTTGAAACGATTCTGAAGTTCTCTTATGGCGAGGAAGACACCGTCGCGGACACCAGTTCCGAACAGGACATTGCGGCTATTGATGCCGGATGGTTCAGTACAATGGGTCAAAGCGGCGTCCCACGCTTCCTGAAAACCGCTCTTGATGTCGATGCCGCAGTTGCAGATCTTGTTGCTCAGAGCGAGCTGGATGCCGGCTCGACATTCGATACCCTGACCATCGACCAACAGCTGGCGATCTATAAGGATCAGGCGGTTGAGCTTTTTGGAACCGATGATTTAAGGGAACTCACCGGACCTTACCAAATCGGCCTGGTCACCGACGCCTATCGTGCGAATGCTGCCGCCGAGGGGGAAAGTGAATTCTTCATGACCTATTACGCGCAAATTGCAGAGCGAGAGCTGGATATCCTGTTTCAGTCTGATGACACGGATGCAGAGCAAGCGTTTGAAGATGCCCTGGAAGAGTTGCGCACCATGAATGACGAGGACGATGGGCCCAGTGCCACATCGCAATGGTTTACCATCATGGGGCAACAGGCGATGACCGACTTTATGCAGGTGGCATTGGGTCTGCCGAGTGAGATCGGGCAGATGGATATTGACCAGGCTGTAGAAGTCTACAAACGAAAAGCCGAGGACATCCTCGGAACCGACAAACCGTCCGAATTCATCGCAGGGGACAAGATGGACGATTTGGTCAATATGTACCTGACCCGGGCTCAGATGAAATCGATAAGCAGTGGCTATAGCTCCGGCAATGCCGCTCTTATGATGCTTCGCGGCTAAGTGTATGAAGAACATCGCACTCCGTTGATCCGTGGTGCGCTTGCGCCTGCATATTGTTGGGGGCCCATCCCTGCTGGTCAGATACGCAGTCCCGGGGTAATCCTCCCATTTTTAATGGGGTCCAGCCGCAGAATTCATGCGGCTGTTCTCAGTTTCATAGCGGAGGTCATCCCACCGATGGCCAGCCATTCGCCACGAACGGTGCGGTTGTGGCGCTCGATGTAAGCGTTCTGCTGCGGCTTGCCGGGCTGGATGTATTCCAGCCGAACGTTGCGTTTCTCGGGCCACGCCATCAGTTTTCCACTGACATATTCGGGCCCGTAGCACGTCGGGAAGAAGCGCTGCTGAGAGGTTTTGGCCACGCGTGCAGCCTCCATATCGCGGAGCGGGTGGCCATCTCTTGCCTCTGAGACGGCCTTAACGCTCTTTTCCAAGCACTACCTTCAGCAGGTCGTTTTGAATGCCCATCTCGGCATACATGCGCTTCAGTCGACGGTTCTCTTCCGCCATATCCGCTCGGCATTGTCCTCGGACCATGTATGGATGGCTCCCGCGGGGCAAGGGTTGATCG
>MPDC01000002.1 GCA_001874255.1 Alphaproteobacteria bacterium MedPE-SWcel | reverse complement strand
CGTCATTCGGGGCCTGCCATAGCTGCCCAGAGAAAGACGGAACTGTTCCCGGATATGGGCCAGCACCACCATATCCTTGCGCTGGCTGAGACTGAGGGGACGGCGGCGGAATGCCCGATATCCTCGTGGGCTGACATTCATGATCCGGCACAGCCGCTCGATGGGCAGCATGTCAGCGTTCTTTGCGATGAAGGAAAACCTCATTTGCTTCGCTCCGCAAAGAACTGGGTGGCCTTTTTAGCACATCCCTCTCCTCCCGAAGCATACGGTTCTCTTTCCGCAGCTCGGCGATCTCGCGTTCAAGATCGGATTGGACGGCCGGCTTCTCAGGATTGCGCCGATCTTGCTGTATCCAGCGGTTCAGCGTCGAGAAGCCGACTCCAAAGTCGGCAGCTACCTGCTTTCGCGGCAGCCCGCTGGTCAACGCTACACGCACTGCTTCGGCGCGGAATTCTTCCGTCGGTCGTAATGCCATCTGTGTTCTCCTTTGCGACACGATACGTGGTCAAAGGAGCGGCACAATCCCGCGACAGGTCCAGCGCAACAAAGCCCGTATACCCCAGTGTCGCTCTGCCAGCGTGAACAACGGCCGCTACATGAGTGAAGGGGCCGTTGTTCATTCTCTTGGAGTTGGTTCGACAGAAACGCCAAAAGCTCTTTGTACCTAGAGCTCAAAGAGCTCTTGTTTCTCGCGCAATCGATCACGCAATTTTTGCAGAGTAACACTTTCAGTCGCTTGGTTGATGTCAGTACAATCTTGTGTACCCACTTGTTCTCTTAGCTTATCAAAAAAAGTGGATAAACCACCGAGTGTTTGCGAGATAAGATCAAAATCCTGCAGCTCTCGAATCTCTGCACTGGTTGGCGGCGTGCGTCGCTCAACTATGGTCAATACGGTATCTTCCAGTTGCTGAATCTGGCTTTGCAGCTGGCGCATTTCGCGCGCCGAATTGGCATACACCGTATCGAGCGGCTTAGAAGAGTTCGTGTCCATTTTACAGGCGCCCCACCACTTGCTCAATAGCTTGACGCATAGACGCAACCGTGAAGGGTTTGCGGATAATGTTGTTCAACCCCAACTTTTTGCCGACCTCGATAACCTCAGGAGTGGGTTTCCCAGTTACGAGGATAAATCCAACGCGTTGCGTAGATGCATTGCTTCTTACAGCTTGCAGAAGCCCTAAGCCATCCATACCGGGCATGTTATAGTCCGATAGGACCAAATGAACTGGGTTGGTTGCCAGTTTTTGGAACGCTGATTGTCCATTATTCTCAACGAGATAGTTCTTAATCCCAAGTTCGTCGAGACATTGGGTAAGAATACCTCGGCTCGTCGACATGTCGTCGACAACCATCACGCGCAAAGAGTCTTTTAAGCTCATCGTCTATTTCCTCGTGTTCTCGTCTTGCCTAACCGTGAGTGCGATTTAGCCAGGAGTATTGACATAAGTAGTGATGCCAACTGTTTTCAGATGTTGAGCCGCAGGGCCCGACATGCGCTCGGAGTGGCCTATAAACAGGTAGCCACCAGATGTGAGTGATCGCTGAAAGGCGTGCCACACTTTCTGTTGCGTAGGGTTGTCGAAGTAGATTGCGACATTGCGGCAGAAAATAGCGTCGAATTTGCCTTTGAAGGGAAAGGGCTGGATCAGGTTTAGGGTACCAAAAGTCACCTTATTGCGGAGATTCTGTGGTACTCTGGCAGTCTCGGGCTTGCTGCCCGGTTCCAGCTGCATCTTGTACTCTTTGGGCACTCCTTCGAAGTTCTCAATCGGGTACTGCGCTTCTTGTGCAGTCCTGATCACAACTGGATCTATGTCGGTGCCGAGGATTTTGATATCGTATTTATCAGAATCCGGAAGCATAGAGTGCAGCACCGCCGCGATTGTATAGGGCTCTTGGCCTATAGAGCATCCCGCAGACCAAATCCGAACTCTTCCTCCCTTTTTTGCACGCGCAATAAGGGGAGGGAGAACGTCATTGCGAAGTGTCTCGAAATGATGAGGCTCGCGAAAGAACTGCGTTACATTTGTTGTAAGCAAAGACAGAAGTTCACTGCGCTCACTCTCGGCATTTGGTCCATCCAATTGCTTCAAGTAGTCTCCGAATGCCTTGATGTTCTGCTTTCTCAATTTTCGAGAAAGCCTTGATGACACCAGCGGTTTCTTGCTCGGCGACATCGCCAAGCCAAAGTGCTTGTGCGCAAATTGCGCGATGGCTTCGAAATCCTGATCAGACAGGCTGACACCATCATCAATGGGTTCGACACGTCCAGCGATACTCACGACAGGCCTTGCTCCGGAACGGAAATCACTGCGTCCAGGTTGATGATACGAACCATCGTGTCATCATGAGAGATGATGCCTTGAATGTACTCCATCGTATGACGGCTATCAACTTGGGGCGTGTCTTGAATTTCTTCCGGATTGATCGAGATGATCTCGGATACGGATTCGGCGAGTAGTCCCACCGGTTTGCCGTCAACAGCTACGACAATAACCACATTTCGTTCACTTGCTTCTGTTTGCTGTAGACCGAAGCGAGCGGATAGATCGTAAATCGGGATGACCGCGCCGCGCAGGTTCATTACGCCCAGAACATCCACTGGGGCATGTGGCAGGATCGTAACCGGGGACCATCGACGGATCTCTCGAATTTGGGTGATCTTCAGGCAAAAGGCCTGACCCGCAACCGTGAAGCTGACAAACTCGCTCTGCTGCGCGTGTTTGACCTCCTGGTCGCCGATTTTAACTTCAGCTTGCGATTGCATTGCTCATTCTCCGCTCTGTATCAAATGTGGCCGATGTAGGGGAGGCTGCGATGATGCTCTCCGGATCCAAAATCATGGCAATCTTGCCATCACCCAGGATCGTCGCCGCTGCGACACCGGGAATGTTCCCACATACGCCATCAAGACTCTTAATCACTACTTGCCGTTGGTCATGAATATCATCGACCGCCAAGGCGCTGCGCTGACCGGTTTCGGTTTCGACCAATAGATAGACGCCGGGTGGCTGGTCGCCGTCAGGTTTGCGAAGGCCAAGGGCACCGGCCACATCGCAAATTGGAACGAAGTTCCCCCTAATAGACAAAAGGGTTCCATCCGCACCGAGACTGTTTATCATTTCATCGCTGCCACGCATTGTTTCGATGATGGAAGTGATCGGAACAACCATCGTCTGATCCGCAACTGACACAACCATCCCATCCATTACAGCAAGCGTCAGAGGCAGAATGATCGTAAAGGTCGACCCCTTGCCTGGTGTTGATGAAATATTGATCCGCCCACCAAGCGCGCTAACAGCGTTTTTGACAACGTCCATTCCCACACCACGACCGGAGAGATTGGATACCTCTTTCGCCGTCGAAAAGCCCGGAAGAAATAATAGGTTATCAATTTCGGAGTCCGTCAGTTCCGCGTTTTCCGGAATGAGCCCCTTTTCGATCGCGATCTGCTTGACGCGAGGACGATTGACGCCTGCACCATCGTCGCGGATCTCAATACAGACGCTGCCAGACCGGTGCGACGCTGACAGCCGTATAGTTCCTATACGATTTTTCCCAGCTTCTTCACGGGCCTCCGGTTTCTCAACGCCATGATCCACGGCGTTTCGCAGGATATGGGTCAACGGGTCAGACAGACGTTCAATCACCGTCTTGTCCACCTCGGTGTTCTCACCTTCGGTGACCAGCTTGGCTGACTTCTGAGTGGCTGACGAAGCCTCACGCACGATGCGGGCCATGCGTTGAAACAGCGGCTTTACAGGCTGGGCGCGGATCGACATCACGCCCTCCTGAATGTCGCGCGCAAGGTTTTTAAAACCTTCCAATTCGGTTTCGACGTCCCTGAGGTCCGCTACATCCAGATTGGCAATCTGCTGTGCCAGCATTGAGTGGTTGATGATGAGTTCGCCGACCGCGTTGATCAGCCGGTCCACCCGCTCCAGATCCACACGCAGGGTCGGCTTGGGTCCGCGCTGTTCTGATTTATTGCTCTCTGGCTTTGCAGCCTCGACTTTTTCTGTCGGTTCTGAAGATACCACGGGAGCTACCTCTGCGGGGGCCGGCGCGTCAAAAGGGACTGGAGTCTCGGGTTCGGTACTGTCGCCGGGAGAACCGAATGCTGCATTAAGTGCGGCCAAGGCGGCAGCCTCGTCTTCACCGTCCGTGTCTGATGAGATTTCCAGCTCGCAAAGACCTTCCACGAACTCAAACACAGCTTCGACAGAGGATTTGGGTTCCTTTGTCGTAAGCGTCATGTTCCAGGCAAGGTAACTCTCGTCCATCGCCATGGAATCAAAACCCGGAAGTTCTGACTCGTCCAGCACGACCTTGAGTGGACCCAGCTCAGACAGAGCCTGAAAAAGGAAAAACGGTTCGTTTCCAGTGCCGAACATCTCTTTCAGCGGATGAAACCGAATCTCGTATGTCTTTTCAGATTCTTCTTCGATTGGAAGAGGCACGGAAGGTCCACCGAGGCCCATAGGCTCGAAGGTCAAATCCTCTTCTTCCTCGCCAATGTATTCTTCAAGACCCGCTATCAGAACCGCGTTGTGTTCCTCGTCGGTGGAACCACCGTCTCGGGCAACACTCACAAGATCAGACAGGTGGTCACTACTGCGCAGCAGCAGCTGTATTAGTTTCGGATCCAGCTGCAGCCTGTTGGCGCGAACCTCATCAAAGACCGTTTCGAACTTGTGCGCAAATGCCACCAGTTCATCCAAGCCGAATGCGCCCGCGCCCCCCTTGATGGAGTGAACAGCACGGAAAATCGCATTGACCACTTCCGGATCGTGATCGCCTCCTTCGACAGCGGTCAGACCCTCATCCATCGCTTCAAGGAGCTCTTCACACTCCTCAAAGAATGTATCTTGAATCGACCCGGACATCTTATGCAGCCGCTCCCGTTACGCGCTTAAGTGCAAAGATCAGCGATTGGTCGTCAAAAGGTTTGGTGATCCAGCCCGTAGCGCCGGCATCCCGGGCTCGCGCCTTCATTTCGGGCGCACTCTCCGTGGTCAGCACCAAGATCGGCACTTTGGAATTGATACCGTCACCACGAAGCTCTTCAATTACTCCGAAGCCATCAAGGTTGGGCATATTGATATCGGTGATCACGACATCAGGAGCGACATCATCGTACATGTCGACACCTTCACGACCGTCCACTGCGCAATGGTAGTCGAAACCAGCCTCTTCCAGGGTCGCCGCCAGCAGGTTCCGGATTGTGCGGGAGTCATCGATTGCCAAAACTTTGGTTTTCATACTGTTTCCTCGTCTTCAAATCGGTTGGGCTCGAGACCCAAAAGAGTGAGAGATCTTCTGCATCCCTCGTTGACATTAGTGACCGAGAATCCCAGTCCCTCAGAGCGCCACTGTTGCTCAGCGCCGAGAAGCAGTTGCAGGCACCGGGACGGCATCACCGATACAGTGCTGCAATCCACCTCAACCGCCTTGTCTCGGGAGGCTCCAAAAAAGGCAATCAATGGGTCTAGATCCGCGAAGGCATTGGGCAAATCCAGATTATGCTTTTGCGTTTCGGTGGACATATTTTCGATTCGCACCCCCGTTTACGGCGATTGATTACAGTTCGATGACACAAGTCTTAGCTCCAGTGCCTTAACATTTGATTTCCGCCACTCCGGAGATTTCGGGAAGGCAGCCCAGCTGTTCCGGGAAAGAGATGGCAACTGATTGAGCGGCCGAAGACGCCGGAACCTGGCCTCCATATTTCAATCGCCAAATCTGAAATCGTGCCGGTTAGTGCCGGAAGGCGCGCCGAGGCGGCCAATGGCATAGAAAGAAGACCACTCTTGCGCTGACGGCGCCGGAAACACGGCCTCGAAGTGCGCGCAGGTGTGAATAAAGCCACGACATTGGCTCGGAGCAGTCTCCCGCAAGTCGCGCGGGAACTCTATGATTTATGATGTTTTATCAGAAGGCGTCTCTCGTTCGACGCCCATCCTTTATGAATTTCAACACTGTACCCTTCCATGCATCGCCCATCTCTGACGTACGGTAAGCGTGGACAGAGCCCATGTTCTGCGTGCTGATCACGGAAGAATTAAGCCGTCTGGGACCGGCACTGCCGTGGAGGAGAACTTGGGTGGAAGCTGACTATGTAATCGTTGGCGCCGGATCGGCCGGTTCAACGCTGGCTGCACGATTGACCGAAGATCCGGGCATCTCCGTTTGCCTATTGGAGGCCGGTGGTCGTGGAAGCTCCCTTCTGGTGAGGGCTCCTGCTGCTGCGGTCGCCATGCTGCCGGGGAAGCCACGAATTAACAATTGGACCTACGAAACCGTGCCTCAGCCGGGACTGAATGGTCGGCGTGGGTATCAGCCGCGCGGCAAGGCGTTGGGTGGGTCGAGTGCGATCAACGCCATGCTCTATGTGCGCGGGCATGCAGCGGATTTCGACGAATGGGCCGCGATGGGCTGCGCGGGATGGGGGTGGCATGACGTCCTGCCATATTTCCGCAGATCAGAAAATAATGCATCGGGAGCGGATAATTGTCACGGCGACCAAGGCCCCCTGCAGGTCCGAGATCAATCGGAACCGCGTCCTGTGTCACGGGCCTTTGTCGAGGCCGGGGTGCGGCTTCGGTTCCCGGAAACTCCGGATTTCAATCGCGGCGACAATGAAGGTATCGGCCTGTATCAGGTCACCCAATTCCATGACCGTCACCGCAGAGGAGAAAGATGTTCCGCAGCGGCGGGCTATTTGCACCCGGTCATGTCGCGGAAAAATTTGACCGTCCTGACGCACTCACATGTCACCCGGGTGCTGTTTTCAGACAAGACGGCGACAGGCGTGGAGTATAGACAAGGGGGCACCATCCGAACCGTCTCTGCGCGCAAGGAGGTGATTCTCTGTGGCGGGGCCTTCAATTCGCCGCAGCTCTTGCAGCTGTCAGGGGTTGGGCGGCCGCAGGATCTGACACCACACGGCATTGCGGTTCGTCATGAACTGCGCGGAGTGGGGCAAAACCTGCAAGATCACCTTGATTTCATCCTAGCCTATCGGACCAGGGATCGTGACAATTTCGGCATATCGCTTCCGGCGGCGGGAACGCTGCTCAAGGAAATCTGGAAATGGCGTCGAAGCGGCCGGGGCTTGATCGCCACCCCCTTTGCCGAGGGTGGGGCCTTTCTGAAGACTGACCCGGATCGGGACCGGCCTGATATCCAGCTACATTTCGTCATTTCCATTGTCGAAGATCACGCGCGGAAACTGCATATGGGGCATGGCGTCAGCTGCCATACCTGCGTTTTGCGACCCAAATCCGTGGGCAGCGTGTCCCTTGCCTGCGCCAACCCCTTTGCCGCACCGGTTATTGATCCGCAGTTTCTGTCCAGTCCAGACGACATGTCGGTGCTAAAACGTGGCGTGCGACTCGCGCGCCGGATCATGGCACAGGACCCCCTGGCGGCACATCTCCGCAAAGAGCTGTTCTTCGATGGCGAACCGGACGACGCCACTCTGGAACAGCATATCAGGGACCGGGCGGATACCATTTATCATCCCGTCGGCACCTGCCGCATGGGCCGGGACGACGATGCGGTCGTGGACCCGGAGCTGAAGGTGCGGGGGCTTCGGAACCTGCGCGTGGTCGATGCATCCATCATGCCTCGCCTCATCGGTGGAAATACGAATGCGCCAACGGTTATGATCGCAGAAAAAGCAGCAGACATGATTGCAGGCCGCCCGATGCTGACACGGGCCGGATAACGCTGACACGGGCCGGATAACAGAGTGAAACGGGAAAGAGGAGGACCCCCAATGCTGGGTAAGATGATGACGCAACCGCTGACCATCAGTTCACTGATCGAACATGCGGGCAAATACCATGCGGGCACAGTTGTGGCTTCGGTCGAGACCACTGGTGATATTTCGCACTCCACCTGGGCCGATGTGGCCGACAATTCCCGCAAACTGGCGGCGGCACTGGACAGAATGGGTTTGGCGCCGGGTACCCGCTGCGGCACCATCGCCTGGAACAACCGCCGCCATCTGGAGATCTATTTTGGCGTCGCCGGAGCGGGATATGTCTGCCATACCCTCAATCCCCGTCTGAAGCCGGAACAGCTGATCTATATCGTCAACCATGCCGAGGACGAAGTGCTGTTCATTGATGCAACCTTTGTACCGGCGGTGGCAAAGCTGCGTGAACACCTGCCGAAGCTGCGTCATATTGTGTTGATGGGCCCGCAGGATGATGCGGCCGCAGCACAGATCGAGGGGCTGTTGTTCTACGACAGCCTCCTGGAGGCCGAGAGTGGCGACTACAGCTGGCCGGATCTGGATGAGGCCACCCCGTCGAGCCTTTGCTATACGTCTGGCACCACAGGACATCCAAAAGGCGTCCTTTACAGCCATCGCTCTACCGTGCTGCATTCATTGGGCGGCAATCAGCCAGATGGGCTTGCATTGGCCGCGCGCGATAGCGTTATGGCGGTTGTACCGATGTTCCACGTCAATGCCTGGGGAGTGCCCTATATTACCGCCGCAGTCGGCGCAAAGCTGGTCTTGCCGGGGCCGAACCTTGATGGTGAAAGCCTTGTCCGATTGATCGATTCCGAAAAGGTCACCATTGCACTGGGCGTGCCCACGATCTGGATGGGGCTGCTGCAGGCACTGAAGACCACTGGCAGCAAGATCCCGAGCCTGGAACGTACGGTGGTGGGCGGCTCTGCTTTGCCGACGGTTATGATCCCGACCTTCCGAGACACCTACGGCGTTGACCTGATCCACGCCTGGGGCATGACAGAGACAAGCCCTCTCGGCACTTTGAATCAGCTGCTGCAGAAGCACAGCGAGCTCAGCCCAGAGGAAAAGGGTGCGATCCGCGAAGGCCAGGGACGGCCCCCCTTTGGGGTAGAGATGCGCATCGTCGACGACACCGGAGCGTGCCTTGCAGAGGATGGCACGACGCATGGCCGTCTGCAGGTCCGCGGACATTGGATCATCGACACCTACTTTGGGCAGGAGCAGCCGACCGTGACGGAAGATGGTTGGTTTGACACTGGCGACATCGCGACAATAGACGCCGACGGGTATATGATTATCCGAGATCGTGCCAAGGATATCATCAAATCCGGAGGCGAATGGATCTCCACCGTCGAGCTTGAAGACATCGCTATGTCTCATCCCAAGGTGGCACAAGCGGCCGTCATCGCAGCGCGACATCAAAAATGGGACGAGCGCCCCGTCGTTATTGTTGTGAAATCTGACGATATTCTCACTGAGGTAGAGCTTCTTAAACACTATGATGGCAAGGTCGCCTCGTGGCAGGTCCCGGACGCCGTGGTGTTCGTGGATGCTCTGCCGCTCGGTGGAACCGGCAAGGTTCAGAAGAACAAGCTCCGCGAATCATACGGCGACATGCTTCTGTGAAAGAGGCAAAAGAGGCGGGAATTTGACCCGCCTCACACCCCGCCACAATGTTGTCGCATTACTGCCCAGAGCGCGCCATCAACCCACCTCCGAAAAGCCAGGATGGCCTCGATTTTGCCTTACAAACCAGTGATTTACGGCTGATACTTGGGGCAATTTTATCTGTTAAGACCTGGTTAAGGAACCGCTCTGTATCCCGGTTTTGGGTGAACAGAAAAGGTGGTGGGAACATGACGGCTCAAAGCAACGAAGCTCCTGTTATTATCAAGCGCAAGAAGGTCGTTGGGGGCGATGGTCACCACGGCGGCGCATGGAAAGTGGCCTATGCTGACTTCGTGACGGCAATGATGGCGTTCTTTCTTCTGATGTGGCTGCTGAACGCGACGACGGAAAAACAACGCAAGGGACTGGCGGATTATTTTTCCCCGTCTATCCCGCTGAGCCGTGTGTCCGGTGGCGGAAATGGCGCCTTTCAGGGTGACTCGATGTTTACAGAGGACGTGAAACCACAGAATGGTGTTGGCGCGACCAAGGAAAATCCGGTCGACGCATCCCGGGCACAGGGTGACTCCGGTGTCGCTGACAATCAGAAAAATGATGCCGAGGAAGAGGCAAGCTTCCGCCAGATTGCCGAAGAGCTCAAGGGCCGCGGTGGCGAGAGTATGGTCAGCATCGACATGGCCCGCCATATCGTCACAAGAGTAACGGACGAAGGGTTGATTATCGAACTCTTCGAGACCGAGGACGCCAAGCTGTTCGAAAATGGAACCGAACGCCCGACGGCCTTGATGCGCGACCTGCTGCGTATGGTGGCTCGGGTGACGTCCTCTGTCGAAAACCACGCGGCAATTGGCGGTCACGTTGCATCGACGCCGGTCGTGATCGCCGACAACCCGGTCTGGGCTCTGTCCCAAGCCCGCGCGAATGCCACCCGCGAACTGCTCGAAATCGGTGGGTTGCAGGCCAAGCGAATCTCGCGTGTCACCGGCCATGCTGATCGCGACCTCTCCTCGGCAAACCCCATGGCAGTCCGCAACAACCGGATCGAAATCACGCTCCTCCGGAAGTAACAGAACTAAAATGGAAAGAAAAAAGCGGCTAACAGATACATTGGATTTTATCTGTTAGCCGCGCGTTAAGTACAAGCGCGGTAAGCCTTTCCGAGAAGAATAATGAAGATGCAGCAGAAAGGCGTATCTAATGACTATTTCCTCTTCGCTGAATGCCGGTGTATCCGGATTGACCGCGAACGCCACTCGCCTGGCAGCTATTTCAGACAACATCGCAAATGCCTCTACCAGTGGCTACAAGCGGGTTGAGACATCATTTGAATCCATGGTTGTCTCTCAGTCCGGCGGAACCTACGCCGCCGGAGGTGTGTCCGTCAGCAACACGCGACAGATCGCGGACCGCAGCTCCCTTATTTCAACAAGTAATGCAACCGACCTTGCCATTTCCGGTCGTGGCTTTCTGCCAGTCGCAAAGATGGCAGAGGTCGAGGCCGGTACTACACCTGAAATGCTGCTGACGACCACGGGGTCGTTTACAACTGATGACGAGGGTTATTTGACCACGTCCTCGGGCTTGGTGTTGATGGGTTGGCCCGCAAGCGAGGACCAGACCATTCCAACGGTCGCTCGTGATACGAGTGAAGGCCTGGAGGCCATTCAGTTCAACGTCAACCAGTTGAGCGGAACGCCCACCACTCAGATCCGACTTGGCGTGAACCTGCCTGCAACCGATGGTGTGGCTGGCTCCACGGCTGACCCGCACAGCATGTCGACCGAATATTACGACAACCTTGGCAAGTCCGAATCTCTGAATATCGAGTATGAGGCGACCGGCACTGCCAACGAATGGACAATGACAATCACAGACTCAGCCACCAACGCGGGCGCGACGGTGATTGGGGAATACACTTTGACGTTCAATGACAGCCGCACAGGCGGTGGTACAATTGCCTCCGTCGCGACCACCACAGGTGGCACATTTGATGCGACTGCGGGAACCATAATCGTGAACGTTGATGGCGGTCCGATTGAACTGGAAATCGGCATACCGGGCGAAGACGATGGCCTGACCCAATTGTCTGACACCTTTGTTGCTGCGACGATCGAAAAAGATGGGTCTGAAGCAGCCAGTTACTCCGGCGTGGAAGTTGATGACGGCGGTTTTGTGCATGTCTTGTACAACAACGGAAGCAGCCGGATCGTATACCAGGTACCGATCGCTGACATGCCAAACGCGAACGGCATGATTTCCATGGGGAACCAGACCTATTTGCCGTCCTCTGCCAGTGGGCCGTTCTATCTTTGGGATGGTGGAACCGGTCCGACCGGGACAGTTGCTGCCTATCGTCAGGAAGAATCAACAACTGATGTTGCAGGTGAATTGACATCGATGATCCAGACACAGCGCGCCTATTCCTCCAACGCGAAGGTCATCCAGACCGTCGATGAAATGCTGCAGGAAACAACCAACATCAAGCGCTGATAAAATCAGCGCCTGACCCCCTGCCATAGATTAATCACAGAAGGTGATACCGGATGTCCCTATCGTCCGCTTTAAGCAATGCCATGACCGGCCTCTCGGCGGCCAGCAGATCGACCTCCGTTGTTTCCGACAACCTCGCAAACGCGCTAACGGAGGGATACTATCGCCGTACGCTTGAATTGCAATCCAACGGCGATGCCGGGGGTGTGCGCGTCGGGTCAGTGAAACGCATCGTTGATCCGGCAATTCAAAAAAGTGTCCGCTCAGCAGAGGCAGGATATGCCGCCAACTCGGTGACGGCGGATTTCTATGCGCGGGTTTCGGACCTCGTTGGCACCGTGAACGATGGATATTCTATCGCGCAACGAATGACCGACATGGAATCCGCGCTGATCGAAGCGACGTCTCTGCCGAACTCCGACGCCCGCCTCAACGATTTTTCGATGCAGGCAGAAGAGCTTGCAGAATCGCTAAAGGAAGCCGCGGATGGTGTTTCGGCTTTGCGAAACAAGGCTGAGGATTCCATTTCTTCTCTGATCAACGGATTGGAGCAGGATTTGGAGGATCTGGACAATATGAACGGCCAAATCCTGGCCGCTCGCGTACGCGGGCTGGATACCGCAGGGCTTGAGGATCAGCGCGACAACCTGATCGATTCAATCAACGAAGTCATCCCGGTGCAGATTTATGAACGGGATAACGACCAGATCGCGCTCTATACGCAATCGGGTGTCAAACTGCTTGACGGATCCGTTGCCGAATTCACCTTTGATGACACGACGCTTGTCACCCCCTACATGACCCTCGACAATGGTCAGCTCTCGGGGCTCGAGATCGATGGGGTTGCAATCGACACCTCGTTGAATGGCAAAATCGGCGGCGGTAGCCTTGCGGCGCAATTCCATGTCCGCGACGTCGCGGCTGTGCAGGCTCAGGAAGACCTCGACACAATGGCGGGAGACTTGATCCTCCGCTTTCAGGACCCGGCTGTCGACCCGACCCTGGCAGCCACGGATCCCGGGATCTTTACAGACACTGGCGGTTTCTATGACACGGCAGATGAAGTTGGCATCGCGAACAGAATTCAGATCAACAATGTGATCTCGATGAGCGGTGATGCGGAGACCTGGCGCCTGCGTGACGGTCTGAACGCCGCAACGATCGGTGAAAGGGGCGACACCACTATCCTCAACAACTATGGTGCCGCGCTTGAGGCGACAAATACAATAACATCACCCGGTCTTGGATCTGGCGATTTCAGTGCCTATTCCATTGCCGCAAACATGATGACGAGCTTCACCCAGGAATACAATTGGGCGGAACAAGATCAGGCATTCTCGTCTGCGATCTTCTCGGACATGCAAGCACGGGAACTGGAGCAGGGCGTCGACACCGATGCGGAACTGCAGACGCTGATGATGCTTGAAACGATATATAGCGCGAACGCCCGGATGCTCCAGGCGATCGATGAAATGATGCAGGAATTGATGGGGCTCTAAGCTATGAACGTGACGTCTTTTGGTGACATGGCGCAGTATCTCTTCCTGCGCACCAGGTCGGTGGATCTGAACAAACAGCTCGACTCGCTTACGCAGGAAATGAGCACGGGGATCAATTCAAACCTGACAGAAAAACTGGGCGGAGACTTGGGCTTTGTCGCAGATCTGGAGAGATCTATCTCCAAGCTCGACAGCTACCAGGTGGCGGCGCAGGAGGCATCGCTTTTTGCCTCGACTGCGCAAAGCTATATGGAGCGTATAAATGACAACGCTCTTAGCCTGGGCTCGAATATCCTGTCGTTGTCCAGCACGTCCAATGCCACGACCGCTGAAGAGTTGTCTCAGCAGTCGATCTCATATCTGAAAGAAACAATCAGCAACCTGAACGGACAGATCTCGGGGCGCAGCCTGTTTGCAGGCACTGACACCGGCGCAGTCCCATTGGAAAGTGCGGATACCATGATGACCGCTCTGGTCGCTGAAGTCGGCGCACTTACGGATGTCGACGACATCACTCAGGCGGTCCAGGACTGGTTTGATGATCCGGCGGGTTTCGATGCGATCATGTACAATGGATCGACCAACAGCATGAGTGCCGTTCGCATTGGCTCGAACGAAGAGGTGAACTTTTCGTTGCGGGCAGATGACGATGCTTTCAAACAGGCGATGAAAAGCTTCGCGGTCGGAGCCTTGGCGAGTGGGGAATACCTCAGCCACCTGTCCCCGGTCGAAGCAACTGCACTGGTCGATCGTGCGGGCACTGAACTGATGAATGCGCAATCCGGGCTAACGGATATTCAATCGGATATCGGCTTCATCGAAGCGCGAATTGAGGAAACCCAAACTCGGAACTCTGCAGCGATGACTTCGCTTGGGACAACGCTGAATGATCTGATCCTTGCTGATCCCGCCGAGACGGCCAGCCGGATCGAAGAAGTGCAGTTCCAGCTCGAAGCGCTCTATACCGTGACGGTCCGCTCCTCGCAACTCAACCTGTTGAACTACATGTAATGCGCAGATTTATTCACATACTGATGACGTGCCTGTTTCTGCCAACGCTGGTTCAGGCCAATGCAATCCGCCTTAAGGATCTCGTCGAATTCGATGGGGTCCGAGGCAATGATCTCGTTGGATACGGCCTTGTGGTCGGTCTCAATGGCACCGGGGACGGGCTCCGAAACTCGCCGTTCACCGAGGAAATCATGACCAACATCCTGGAACGCCTCGGGGTGAATGTGAGTGGTGAACAATTTCGGCCCAAGAACGTGGCCGCCGTCTTTGTGACCGCGACACTGCCGCCTTTTGCACGGGTCGGAGGGACCATTGATGCGACTGTATCGGCAATTGGCGATTCCAGCAGCCTCTTGGGCGGCACGCTGATCATGACACCGCTCAACGCGGCGGATGGTCAGATTTACGCGGTTGCGCAGGGCACGATACTCGCAGGCGGCGCGGTCGCTGAGGGCGAAGCCGCAACCGTGACCAAAGGCGTTCCGACATCGGGCGTCATCCCTTCGGGGGCACGTGTGGAAAGAGAAATTGAATTCGACCTATCTTCTCTGAGCTCAATGCGGCTTGCACTGCGGGAGCCAGATTTCACGACAGCCGGCCGGATTGAACAGGCAATCAACACAGAATTTGGTCGCAATGTGGCGGTTATGCGGGATTCTGGCACGGTTGAAGTGAACATCCCACGGACCAATTCCCGTTCGACAGCGCATGCTGTGGGGCGGATGGAAAACGTTCTCGTTGAGCCTCAGCGCAAAGCCAGAGTGGTCGTGGACCAAAGCTCAGGTACCATTGTGATGGGCAGCGATGTTCGTATCTCGCATGTGGCCGTCGCGCAAGGGAACCTCACCCTACGGGTAGAAGAGAGCCCACTGGTCTCGCAACCCAATCCGTTTGCCGACGGCGAGACAGTGGTTGTGCCTCGCACAGAAGCCGAGCTCAATGATGGTGAAGGCATACAGCTCGCCGAAGTGCGCGAAACAACTTCGCTTTCAGAGGTGGTCGCAGGCCTGAATGCCCTTGGAGTTGCACCGCGTGATATGATCGACATATTGAAAACCCTCAAAGCAGCGGGCGCACTGCATGCTGAGTTCGTGGTACGATAAGCGCCACCGTTTGTGATGTGCCTCCTGAATTCGTCCTCGTTCTTGGTTATAGTTCTCAGCGATCAAAACCCTGGCTGGGAAACGAGCGGAAAACCATCTTTCCAGTGGACCAGAGACTGACTATATACCAACAACCAAACCCGAACCATCTGATGTGGCACGCCATGCTCAGCGCCGGTAGGAGCCACTGAAGGCCAAGGGGAACGAGGCGGTGTCAAGCACTGCAGGTATTCTGCATTCCCGCGCAAAAGGGGCGTGCAGACGCCTCTCGTTGTAGTCGGTGATCCAGGCGCCGATCCCGCGTCGGCCCTCCGAGCCGATCTCGAATACGTTCAGGTAGACACACTCGTATTTCAGGGACCACCAGCGCCGCCCCATCGCCGTTCCCTTCCATCCGCTGATCATTGTCGGATGAACGCCTTACTTCCTGGCCAGTTCGGCTGTAGTCAATTCTTCACGGAGGGCTTCAAGCGCAACCTTGGCCTTGAACTCCACCGAATAGCGTTGCCGCTTTGTCATTTGGGTCGTTCCTTTGTCAGTCGCTACAGTTTAGCAACTGGTCCCAAATCTCTCGCCCGCCTCTGTCGTGCAGCGCCTCGCACGTTCGGGCCAACCCCACGGAGGAGACAAGCTTCGTGGGCCTTGAAGGCATCGCTGAAAAGTTGGGGGCTTGGCGTAGAGACTGCAAGGTAGAACGACCGCACAGCGCCATCGGAAGAGCCTCCCGGCGGCATTGATAAAATCAGCTGGCGCATCCAGCCCGGCGGCATGATCGAATCGCGGAAAATCCGGCCCTGACCGGGGCACTTTCGCTAGCACATCACGCGGATTGCTATCGATCTGGTCTGATCCTGCAATGGCGTAGGTGGCGGAATCATCTGGTCGACGAGGCCGCATCTCAGGCCGATTTGCCGCTTGAGATTCTGTTCCGCCTGCCCTTTCCGCCTGCCTTTCCTGCAGCACACGGCGGGGTTATCGGCTGGACCCGGCCCGTCGCAGCAATAGTGCGAGTCTGTTGAAGCTGGCCTTTATCCCCTCAGGTTCAGCACGCCCAAAAAATGCATCCAATTCCGGCCAGACCTTTACAGCTTGATCGAGCACCAGATCGTTCCCCTCGGAATAGAGACCGGCCCGGATCATGACCTCGGATTGTTCATAGGCGCCGAGGAATTTTCGCACCCCGAGAATCATTTCGTTTTCTTCCTTCGTTGCCGCCGCAGGCAGGCTCCGCGATACGGAGCGCGACACGTCGATGGCAGGGAAACGACCCCGTTCGGCGATCTCCCGGTTGAGGACAATGTGCCCGTCCAGGACACCTCGCAAGATATCGGCGATGGGTTCGTCCATATCGGAACCTGCAACCAAGACGCTGAACACTGCGGTGATGTCGCCCTGCCCATCGGACCCTGGCCCGGCACGTTCACACAGACCTGTGATCAGCGGCGTGACCGAGGGCGGAAAGCCGCGCAGGGCCGGCGCTTCGCCAGAGGCGACAGCAATTTCCCGATGGGCCTCGGCAAACCGGGTGATCGAATCGGCCATGAACAACACGTTCAGCCCCTGATCTCGGAAATGTTCGGCAACCGTCATCGCGGCCCAGGCGCATCGACGGCGCACCAGCGCAGATTGATCCGAGGTCGCCGCGACAACGATTGCACGTTTCATGCCGTCAGGCCCCAACACATCCTTGACGAAATGGTTGACCTCACGCCCCCGCTCGCCAATCAGCGCCATGACGACCACATCGGCTTCCATGTTTTGCGCCAGCTGCGCCATCAATGTGGATTTGCCAACACCTGAGCCCGCGAAAAGACCCACCCTCTGCCCTGTCACGATCGGCAATACCGTGTTCAGAATGGAGAGACCGCTGGACAATCGCTTGCCCAGACCTCTGCGCGACGCGGCCTTGGGCGGACTGGCCATCAGGTCCCGGCTGTCGACTCCACGCAACATCGGATTTGCATCCAGAGGTTCGCCAAACGGGTCAATCAACCGTCCAATCCAACTGTCATCCGGGGCGAACTCCGGTGTTGGAAACAACAGCACCGCGTCCCCGATGGAGGCGCGTTCCGGCGCAGTATCGGGCAGCATGCGGATATGATCCGAACCGATCGCCAGGACTTCACCATGGAGATCGTCCTTTTTGCCGCGACGAAGCACGAGCCTGTCACCGATGCGGGCCTGACGCTCCAGGCCGGACACCTCGATCTCGCCGCCGGAAATACCGGTAACACGCCCCAATGGGGCAGAGAGCTGCGTGTTCGCCAATTCCTGGCTGAGCGCTTCGATCGATTTCATCATATGCGGGTTCTCCAACATTCCTCTGAAAACAATTTCTAAAGGAATCAGGGTTAAGCCTTGATTGAAATTGATCGAGGGAGAAGCCCCGGTGTTCGAAAGACTGAATGTTTTTAATATCGCCTATTCCATGGCGACCCATGCAGGTAAGCGTCAGGCGCTTATCTCGGAAAATATCGCGAATGCGGATACCCCCGGGTATCACGCCAAGGATATCAAACCCTTCACGGAAGTTTTCGCCGCAGGCGATGCGCAGGGCGACATGACGGCCTCGCGCGGTGCCCATCTGCATGGCGCAAACGGAAACGCGTTTGACTGGGCTGTCGTCACTGACGACACCTCCATTGATCCAAATAACAACTCCGTGTCCGTGGAGGAGCAAATCCTCAACGGTGTTGAGGCGAAACGGCAGCACGATCGTGCGCTCGCTGTTTACCGCTCTTCCATGAATATCCTGCGCGCCAGCCTCGGCCGCAGCTGATCAGGAGACAGAAAATGAGCGATTTTTCCAAAGCCCTGTCAGTGACCGCAAGCGGTCTGCGGGCGCAGGCGGCC
Source organism: Alphaproteobacteria bacterium MedPE-SWcel (assembly GCA_001874255.1). GTDB lineage: Bacteria > Pseudomonadota > Alphaproteobacteria > Rhodobacterales > Rhodobacteraceae > Epibacterium. The sequence goes on along the minus strand of MPDC01000002.1, from coordinate 292,531 downwards.
CGATTGACACACGTGTCCGAGAACATCTCGAACGCGGATACCCCCGGCTATCGCCGCAAAACGGTTTCCTTTCAGGCGGTGCGCGATCTGGCAACAGACGTCAGCGAAGTCAGGGTTGGGCGTGTGGCCCTGGACCGCAAAAACCTGGAGGAAATTTACGATCCCTCGCATCCCCTGGCCGATGAAACAGGCCACTACGAGGGTTCGAACGTCGATCTCATGATCGAAGTCTCGGACGCGCGCGAAGCGCAGCGTACCTACGAAGCAAACCTGAAGATGTTCGATCAGACCCGGCAAATGTCGGCTGCTCTGATGGACCTCTTGCGTCGCTAACCTGAACAGATTGGAGATCCAGAATGGATATTCGTTCAATTAACGCCACTTCCGGCTATAATGCGGCCCGCCCGGCCACCAAGATCGACCCGGAATACACCCCCGATACGATTCAAGAGCACGCAAAAGCAAGCTTTCAAGATTTCACCAATACCCTGATCAACAGCGAGCAGGTCTCGGTGCAATCGATGACGGGCAATGCTGATCCGCATGCGCTGGTGCAGGCCCTGGCGCAGACCGAGCTGGCCGTGGAAACGGCTGTGACCGTGCGCAACAAGGTGGTTGAAGCCTATCAGGAAATCCTGCGGATGCCGGTCTGAGCCATGATGAGCGAAGGCGTATTCTACGACACCCTGCGGCAGGCCATACTGTCGGCGATCACAATGGCCCTGCCAATCCTGACAGTGGCCCTGGTGGTCGGCCTGGCGGTTGGCCTGTTCCAGGCCCTGACCTCCATTCAGGAGATGACACTGACGTTTGTGCCGAAACTCGCAACCATCCTTGTCGTCTTCTGGCTGACCATGGGCGTCATGACGCAAACGCTGGTCGCTTTTTTTGACGGAAGTATCATTCCTCTGATCCAAGGGGGCTTTTAATGGGATCCATCGGTTATACTACCCTTTCACGTCAGTCCGGCCTGTTGAACGAAATGCAGGTCGTGGCCAACAATATCGCCAACTCCGCAACGACAGGATTTCGGTCCGAAGGGCTGATTTTCTCGGAGTATGTGCAATCGGCGCCAGGGCAGGAAAGCCTGTCGATGGGGCGGGCGAACATCCGCAACACCTCGCTGGAACAAGGCACCCTGAGCCAGACCAATGGGACGTTTGATCTGGCGATCGAAGGCGACGGCTTCTTCATGGTCGAAACGCCTGCGGGCAATCGCCTGACCCGCGCGGGCAATTTCACTCCGAATGCTGCCGGCGATCTCGTGACGGCCGATGGGTTTCGTGTTCTCGATGCCGGGCAGGCTCCGGTTTTTGTGCCTGGCGATGCCCAAACGGTGTCTTTCGGGGCCGATGGAACGCTGAGCGCCGACGGGCAGCAACTGGGTCAGATTGGCCTGTTCCTGCCGGAAGAAGACGCTCAGATCCTGCGTGAAGACGGCGTCATGTTCCGGGTGGAAGGTGAAACCGTTCCCGCCGAAGACGCCAAAGTCCTGCAGGGTTTTGTCGAAGGCTCCAACGTCAATACCATTCACCAACTGGCTCGGATGATCGAGGTGCAGCGCGCCTACGAAATGGGCCAGAGTTTTCTTGACCACGAGGATAAACGTATCCGGTCGGCCATAGACAACCTTATGAAATCATAGGAGATAAACATGCGTGCACTCAAGATCGCCGCCACGGGGATGAGCGCGCAACAGCTGCGCGTCGAAACGATCTCCAACAACCTCGCGAACATGAACACCACCGCCTACAATGCGCGGCGGGCGGAATTTGCGGATTTGCATTATCAGCAAGTCGCACGACCGGGCACCGTGAATGCCTCGGATGGCACGGTGCTGCCGACCGGCGTGCAGCTCGGTCTTGGGGTCCGTCCCTCTGCCGTGTCAATCTATCTGCAACAAGGGGCCCTGTCTCAAACAGGCAACGACCTCGATATTGCCATCGACGGCAACGGCTACTTCGAGGTCACACTGCCGTCGGGAGACACGGCCTATACCCGCGACGGGTCGTTCAAACGCTCCGCTGATGGCCTGGTGGTGACCAATGACGGTTATCCGGTCTCGCCCGAGATCACAGTGCCCGAGGACGCGACCTCGATCTCGATCAATGCCCAGGGCGAACTCTATGCCTATTTTGATGACAGCATCGAGGCGGAGCTGCTCGGGCAGTTCACGGTTTCCGGCTTCACCAACCCAAAGGGTCTGGAAGCGGTCGGCGGAAACCTGTTCAAACAGACCGAGGCCTCCGGCCAGCCCGTGACCACCGAACCTGGAACTGACGGGCTTGGAACCATGCGCCAAGGCTATCTGGAAGACAGTTCTGTGGATGCCGTGCGCGAAATCACCGATCTGATCGAAGCCCAGCGCGGGTACGAAATGAACTCCAAGGTGATTTCAGCGGTCGATCAAATGATGTCGGCGACCACGCAGGTACGGTAGATGAAACACCTGTTCGCTCTTATCATCGGGGTCCTTTTCGCCCAGTCCGCTTTGGCCGAAATTCTCGTGCCCGCCCGGACTATCCGCGCCAAGGAAATCATCTCAGCCGAGGATCTGATGTACAAGAACATCGAATCCCCTGGCGCGCTGAGAAATCCCGAGGACGTGATCGGACAGGAAGCGCGTATTGCGCTCTACGCGAGCCGTCCGATCCATGCCGGAGACATAGGCGCCCCTGCCATCGTCGACCGCAACGATCTGGTAAAGCTCATCTTCCGCCACGGCGGACTTGAGATCACAACCGAAGGCCGATCCCTCGGCCGCGGTTCAGAAGGCGAATACATCCGGGTCATGAACCTGTCCTCGCGCACGACCGTCACCGGCCGGATCACCGCGAGCGGAAATATTGAGGTAGATTAATGAAACCCATTCTCGCAGTAAAATGTGCAGTTCTCGGTCTCGGGCTCCTGGGGGGCTGCGCGCGCATGGACCACATTGGCAAACCGCCAAGCTTCACCCCCGGGAATGAAACGCAAGAGCATGTGGCAATGCTGTATCAAGGCTTGCCCCTGACGTCTCAGACCCAACGCGCTGTCGACAATGCTTCGCTCTGGAGTGGTTCCCGGCAATCTCTGCTCGGGGACCGGCGTGCCACCAAGAAGGGCGACATCCTGACAGTCGTCATCGAGATCGACGAACAGGCGTCGATTTCCAATGACACCTCCCGTTCTCGGAACTCCTCCGAGAGCATGCAGGTTCCGCAACTCCTTGGTTTTCCGCAGCGCCTGAACGATCAGCTGCCCGAAGGTGCGACCAGTGCCGACCTGGTTGATCTGGGAAGCTCGTCCTCTTCCGGCGGAAGCGGGTCTGTGAGCCGCAGCGAAAATCTGGAATTGCGCGTGGCGGCCACTGTTGTGGATGTCTTGCCAAACGGCGTCCTGGCCATCACCGGATCTCAAGAGCTCCGGGTCAACTTCGAATTGCGCGAATTGCTGGTGTCCGGCTATGTACGCCCTGATGACATTTCGCGCCAGAACGAAGTGACATACGACAAAATTGCCTCCGCCCGAGTGTCTTATGGCGGGCGTGGACAGATCACCGATATGCAGCAACCCCGCTACGGTCAGCAGGTGCTTGATGCGATCCTGCCATTCTGAGGTATCGAATAATGTCGAAACTGCTCCCAATACTCCTGCTGGTGATCGGCCTTGGCGGTGGGATCGGTGCGGGCATCATGCTCGCACCTCCTTCTGAAGAGATGGATCCCGCTGAGGCCGGTGAAGACAGCGAAACCGGCGAAGAGACTGCATCTCAAAAGGAAGACTCCGAGGACCACGAAGAAGCCGCGGACGCCGACGTTGATGAGACCATTCCAAATGATTTCATCAAGATCAGCAGCCAGTTTGTCATTCCTGTCGTCGAACGCGACCAGCTCGCATCCCTGGTGGTTGTATCGCTGAGCCTGGAAACCAAACCCGGGATGGCATCCAAAGTACATTCCTTCGAGCCAAAGCTGCGCGATGTCATGCTGCGGGTTCTGTTCGATCACGCCAACATGGGCGGATTTCGCGGCGCCTTCACCCGATCCGAAGTATTGGATCCGCTCCGTACATCACTACGAGAAGAAGGTCGCCGGTTTCTTGGTTCTGACCTGATTGATGTACTGATCCTGGAAATCACGAGACAGGACGTCTGAGCAAACCACGATACCTCCATGTTAGAGACACAAGAGCCGCCTTCATGCCTGAAGGCGGCTTTTATTTGCGACGGTAACTTTGGGGGCGCTGATCAGTCCAGGTTCATCAACCGATCAAAAAGCATCTTGTTCCGCTTTTCCTTGGCCTCGCTCTTATGGCGATCTTCCATCGTTTCCACGGCGTGCTTTCGCCCGAACGCGTGGCGGAGCTTGTCCATGGCGCGGAGCTTTTGGGCGGTAATCTGCGCCAGCTCCTGATTGATATCCCGCCGCGCATTCGTATGCCATTTCTGCCATTGCAGATCGACGCCAAGCGCCTTCATTTCATGGCTGCTGTTGATCACGGAACGGGACTGTTCGACCTGATTTTTCAACATGGTAAGCTGGCCGCGCAGTTGTGCTTCTCGGTCCAGGATCGGCTTTACCTTGGCGTGTTCTTTCAAGTACACGGCATGGGTGACAGCTCTCATCTGGGCAAGCATCTTGTCCTGTTTCATAGCACGCTTTCCCTTGCTCGTTTTCGCATCTCTTCCGCAAAGCGGACGGCGGCGGCTACCGGCGCATAGTGCTCCTCAGCAATTTCCTCGCCAACCTCCACCGTGGCATACAGAGCCCGAGCGGTGGGCGGATCGCTGTGCAACGGGACGCCGTTTTCCTGCGCGATTTCACGAATGACCGCCGCAACTTCGTCCACGCCCTTGGCCACACATTCTGGGGCGCTGCCGGAAACACGGCTCCACTTCAACGCCACCGCATAGTGAGTCGGGTTCACGATCACCACATCCGCAGTTACGACGGCCGCCTTGATCTGCTTGGCAACAATCTGGCGACCCTTTTGCTTTCGCTGTCCTTTGGTATGTGGATCGCCTTCGGAGTTCTTCATCTCATCCATGACATCCTTGCGCGACATCATGTTCTTGCGAATGAATTCCGCCTGCTGAAAGGGCGCATCAATCATGCCAATCCCGAGCGAAATCATCAACGTCAGGATCAGGAATTCCATGGCAAGCTGAACCAGAAACGGTGTGACCGTCTCGACACCGGAGCCAACGCTGGAAATCATGTCCGGTATTTTCCAGGTCAGATAGACCCCGAGGGTAATCGAATAAAGGAGCAGTTTGACAAAGCTCTTGCCAAACTCAAAGAGCCCCGCGCGCCCGAATTTGTTTTGGGCATTCTTGATGATCGACAGGCGCGAGAGTTTAGGTTCGATCCGTTTGGGCGCAAACACCATGGCGCTCTGCGCAAAGACGGCCAGCAGAACCAGAGCAGCAGGCACGATGAACCAAGGCAGCACTGAACGGAAGGCGGTCGCAATCAGTTCCCCGGCTACCGGAGCCGCGATTCCGTCGCCGAAAAACACTGGCGCAAGCCGATCAGGCTGATCAATCATCGACATCAAGACAGTGCCGAGCTGTTCTACGCTGGTGCGACCTGCCGCATAGAAGGCGATCAAGAGCCCCATGTAGGAGGCCGCCTGGAGAAGATCGTTCGACTTTGGGACGTCCCCGTCCTGTCGTGCTTTACGGAGTTTCTCCGGCGTCGGTTCAAATGACTTGTCTGAGTCGTCTTTATCGGCGCTCATGGCATGCCCGCGCCCGGATTTGCAAAGAACATCAAAAGGCTACGGCCCCAGACATTGAGGATCATCGGAGCACCGATCATCAAGAGGCCGAGACCCGCCAGGGTAATTGCAGGGGCACCAATGAATATCACCATCAGCTGCGGCATGGCGCGGTTGATAATCCCCAGTGTCAGATTGTAGATGACCGCAGTGATCAAGAACGGTGCAGAAAGCGTGAACGCCATGGAGAAGGTCGCAGACACACGGTGCACACCCCAGGCGGAAAAACTGCCCGCATCGGGGAACTGGCCGAGCGGGAACAATTCGTAGGATCGGATTATCAACTCTACTGCCCTGATATGCAAATCCAGCATCACCGCAAGAGCGAGACCGGAAATCCACAAAATCGCTCCGAGCGCGGGCAGCGGATCAGCGCCCGCTCCGCCCAGGACCTGGCTCAGGGATGTACATTGAGCCGCGATGGACCCTGCAGTCTGCAGCATATGCATAAACATGCGCAGGCCCATCCCAAGCCCAAGCCCGACGACCACTTCCGTGGCGATCAATCCGGCGTATTGCATGACGCTCTGAGGCATGGGGATCTGGGGAAGCGCTGGCGCAACGATCGCGGTGAAAACCAGCCCGACGATCATCCGGATCTGTGTTGGCAAGAACGTTTCGCTGAATGCCGGCATAATCGAGGTCATCGCGCCCACGCGCAGGAATACGATGGCGGCGTGCCAGAACCCAACCCCGAAGAGGGCCATCAATTCTGGTGTGATGCCAACAAAATTCACGCGGCCACCATTCCAACGAGCGCGGGGCGCGCTTCCATGCCGATCTCTTCAAAGGACAGAACCGGGTTCAGAATACCTCTTGAACGCAGAATGGTACGCAAATAGCGGCGGCGGCGTGTCGAGGTGACGATCGCTGCAAAGATGCCCTGCTCCGTGACCTGATTGATCTTGTCGCTCATCGCGTCCACCAGCTTGTTGAACGTATCCGGTGGCAATGCGATATCGAGGCCCGATTGCGTTTCCACCTGGTAGGTCGTGAACGCGTCCTCCCATTCAGGCGCCAGCTGCACCAGTGGAATGGTGCCATCGTCGCGTTTCATTTCCGCAACCAGCTGGAACCCCAGGCGTTGGCGCACATGTTCAGTGATCAACTCCGGCATGGTTGTACGCAGACGGGCCTCGGCAATGGACTCGAGGATAAGAGGCATGTTCCGAATTGAAACGCGTTCTTCAAGCAGCAGGCGCAGCACGGAATGCAATGTGTCGATCGGAACCTTGTCCGGGATCAGTTCTTCCAGCAATTTCTTGTTGCCATTTGAACGGAACTCATCCGTGAGTTCGGTCATTTCCCGCAGCAGGCGACGCAGCGCCTTGAGAGTCAGCAATCGCGGGAAGCTCTGCTTCACGACTTCCAGAAGATGCGTGGCGAGAATTTCAGGCGGTGACACAACAGTCGCCCCCATCAATGCGGCATCTTCCTGATATTTTGTCCCGATCCACCGCGCCGGAGCACCGTAGACGGGTTCGGTCACATCCGTTCCTGAGGGCAGCGCGGCATGGTTGTCAGGCATCAATGCGAGAACCATGTCCGGATGCAGGATCCCGCGTGCCTGTTCCACGCCTTGAATGCGGATGACATATGTGCCGTTGTCGAGCTCCGCTTCGTCGGTCAGTCGAATTTCGGGCAGGATAAGCCCGAATGTCGTCGCCACATGGGTGCGCATGTTGGCGATCCGAGCATCCAGACCGGTTCCCGGGTCAAGCACCATGGACACGAGATCCTGCGAGAACTCCAGATGAAGATCGTCAAGATCGAGAATATCGCCCAGCGCTTTTGCCTTTTCGGGAGCGTTGACCTCTTCGACCTGGGCGTCCAGAAGCGCCTTATCTTCCGCGGCATTCTTCAGGTACATACGGTACGATAGATACCCGAGCCCGCCGCCCCCGCAAATGAACGGCAAGAACGGAAGCCCCGGCACCAGAGCGAACAAAATCATCAACACCGAAACAGTTGCCAGCGCGCCTGGGTGTTTGCCCAATTGGGCAAAAATTGCGGTATCCGTCGCTCCGGTTGCGCCACCACGTGCGAGCAAAAGAGCCGCCGCAATGGAGATGATCACCGACGGGATCTGCGACACAAGACCATCACCAACGGTCAGAATGGCATAGGTCTCAAAAGCGGTTCCGATGGGCATGCCATGGACCAGAACGCCCATGATCAATCCGACGACCAGGTTCAGCAGCGTGATCAGGAGGCCGGCGATCGCGTCGCCTTTGACAAATTTGGATACACCGTCGAGCGATCCAAAGAACGTGGTCTCGCGCTGCTCCGTCTCGCGGCGCTCTTTGGCAGTGGCGTGATCAATGGCGCCTGCCGACATATCGCTGTCGATCGCCAACTGCTTGCCCGGCATCCCATCCAAGGCAAAACGGGCGCCCACTTCGGCCATTCGCGCCGCGCCTTTGGTAATGACCATGAAGTTCACGATCAATAGAACGCCAAAGACAACGAGACCGAGAAAGACGTTCCCGTCCATCACAAAGTTCGCAAACCCTTCGATAACGTTGCCAGCAGCATCGGTGCCACTGTGACCCTGCCCGATGATGAGCTTGGTCGACGAAACGTTCAGCGACAGCCGCAGCATCAAAGAGCCCAGCAGGATTGTCGGAAACGATGAGAAATCCAGTGGTCGTTCGATAAACAGGGTGATCGTGAAGATCAGGATCGCCAGCGCGAAAGATGTTGCAAGCCCAACATCCAGAACCCAGGCCGGCATCGGCAGGATCATCATGACAATAATCGCCATGAGCGCCATGGCGAGTAGTATTGTCGGATTGAATAGCTCTTTGACTGATAGTTTCGGCACGGATTTTTTCTCTTATATCAAAGCGATCAGGAGCGGGCCGACAGATGCGGCCAGAGTGAAACGGTCCCAAAATCCCCTCTGAAAGCGGGGGATGTATAGGCAGCTGAAGGTGGAGAATCTGACGGGGCAACGAGCGAAATTTCGATGCTCAAATGCCACAAGCCGCATCAGCAAGGGGCTTCCTTGCACTGCGGCATCCTGTTTCCGAGGCCCCGCCCCGGTCTGTGTCTTCGGTTTCACTGGCATTCTGCCCGTTCCAAATCAGGATTCTTCCCTGATCCTCACGCTAGGCTTCGAGCGTTTACAAAGTGTTATCATCGCAAAAGGAAATGGCCGCTCTGAGGAGCGGCCAAATGCAGTGCCAGGTTGCGGTCCTATTCCGATGGGGGAGCCCGTTCGACTTGCCGAAGCAACTCCTCGATGGAGTTCCGGGCACCTGCGCTACTTTCCAGCAAGGCGCGCGCCTCTGCCAGGGGGGGAAGCCCCTGTGGTTCGCTGACCGCAGTATCAATCTCATTGGTAAGATCCGCGACCGCGCGGAAAGGGGCAGCCTCCGTATCAAGCTGCTCTGCGGCGGTCAGATCCTCGGAATGCCAGAAGCCACGCGCCGCTTCATTCAAGTCTTCGGCAGACAGCATGTATTCACTGGCGCGTTCATATTCTTTATTGCGCCACAAGGCCCTGGCACGCATGCGATCTGCCTGCGCCCCTTCAAGTCCCATCAATTGAACCAGCGCGCGCTGCGGCTGATCCATAGCCAAATGTGCCTCGGCACTCATCATACGCCGATCTTCATTCTCCGGTTCAAGACTCATCTTGCGCAATAGCGCTTCGGCTTGCTCCGCGAAACCCAGGTCAAGAAGACGACGCGCCACCAGGTCGCCAACCTGACCAGCCCGCGTGGCGCCGGCTTCTTCCGCAAAGATCAGCGCATATTTGAGAAATGTAACATCATTGGCGTTTTCCGTCAGCAGCGTCATTATCGGAGTGTTGACCGTATTCCGAGCTCCGGGTCCGTCACGGAGTTCCATCTTGTCGGCTCGGGCAAATGCCGCATCAAAGCGCCCTGTCAACGCCAGAGCAATAACTTCGGCGACACGCAGTTCGGCCCCAAGCGGCGTATCCCGGCTTTCCAACTCATAGGATGCCGTGAGCTCGGGAACATCCGGAGACAGTGCCCGGCGCTCCCGATACGTCAGTTCGATCAGTTCAATCAATGCCTTGGGTGTATTTTCACTTTGCTCTGCGACCTCCTCGGTCAGGTTGCGAGCCACCGCATCGGTATTGCCTTCCAGCTCCGCAATTGCTGCTTCGGCCAGATTTCGGTCCGGCACGGCCTCGATGCCGGTCCTGTCAACCGAACGCAGCGCCGCCTTGGCGACATGTGGGTCGCCGGCAACCGCAAAAAGGGTACTCATCCGCGGGCCCATCTGAACACGCAGATGGGGAGGAAGTTTCGCAAAGGCTTGTTGAATTGCGTCGGTGTCCGCGCTTTTTTTCACGACGCCATCGGACATTGCCGCCCAAAATGCAGAATCTCCGTGGCAGGTTTGCTGCCCGGTGAACACCGTGTTCACAGGGAGGGATGCGGCATCAAGGATATCCCCCAGCGTATTCATGATCTCCCGCGACCTGGGATCCAAGTCATCCTCCGGGATCATCCGCAAGGTTGCGCGCGCTTCCGCTCCGAATCCGAAATACAGATAGGTCCGCGCCAGTTTGAGAGCCGCGCCTCGATTGACCGCGTCAAATTCGCCGAAAAGTTGGTTCCGCAGCGTCCCTATCTGAATAGCAAACGGCTCCGATCCGCCCCATTTGTGTATCGCCATTTGCCGGTTGTCGATGCAATGCGACGCCTCTTTTTGCCCGTCTGCGCCCACGGCCAACAGCCCAGTTTCGCGATCGATTGCTGAGGTGACAGAAATATTGTCGAGTGGATTCAGCGGCCTGTTCTCGTTGCCAAGCGGATCGAGTTGCAGGTTCTCCTGTAGCTGTTCTGTGGGTTTCAGCAGCCCCTGATCGCTGGCCCGACCAATTTGTTGCAGCAAGCGCGCTTCTGAATCATTGACCATGGCCGCGCGTTGATTCTCGTCAAAATCCATCAGGAGGCTGGCGTCTGCATTCAGCGTCGCAGGCTCTGATTTACCATCTTCGGTTTTAATCCCGGTGGGTTTTTTCGGCTCAGCGTCGCCGGTTTGCGATGAATTCTGGAGGTTTGGGTCATCCGTCGCGAATTGAGTTAGGGAACTGGTAACCAGTGGCAATTCAATCGGTCCGGTGCGCGATGGCTGCCGCTGAGCAGTCCCGAAGGTCGCTTCGACCGCCTCTTCAAGATCCATGGCGACCCGGGCGCTTGCCAGATCCTGGCGGCCAAGATTGAAACTGTAGCCGCCGCCACCGCCGACAGGGAACGTCAGCGGCAAGCTGGAAGAATCGCCAGGCGCGGCGAGTTCCAACGGACGCCCTTCGCGCACATCAACGACGAGATAACCGTCAGCCTGCTGATAGTAATCAACGACACATTCGCAGCCAAGCTCAATCCGAAGCGGCTGTCCGGGTCCGTTCTGGGAGATCGACTGGATACGAGTTCGTGGAATGAGATCAAAGACGCTTTGAGTATTGAACAAGGCCGTCGGTGAACCGACGTTGATTGTTGCGGTGCGATCGCTCTGTGTCAGCGACCACTCCACCCCGCTGGGGATTCGCATCACCAGTCGTGAAAAGTCACTGTGCTCACCCGAGCGCGTAACAATAGTTTGTGCTTCTGCATAGCCGGCCACCACTCCTGCGGCGACAAATGCGATTGCTCGCGAAATCATGCTGCGTCCTGTTTCACCGAATTCAAGGCTTCTTCCAGCTCGGAGAACCCGGGCCGGATGTGGGATGGCGTGTTCTGACGCCCCACTTCAATACAGATTGCGGCGGCATGGTTGTGGAGGTTCGCCACAAGAACCTCACGGATCAACTGGTAAAAATGTGCGTCCTCTTCAACCACGGCTTTGACCTTGCCCGCAAAAGGAGCGACCAGGCCGTAGGACAGGAAAACCCCCAGAAAGGTCCCCACGAGAGCGCCACCGATCATCTTACCCAATACCTCTGGCGGTTGGTCGATGGAGGCCATCGTCTTGATCACCCCGAGAACCGCCGCAACGATCCCGAGAGCGGGAAGGCCATCGGCCATGCTTTGCAACGCGTGGCTCGAATGCAGCGCGTGATGCAGGTTGGCCTCGATACGTTTTTCCAGAACCTCTTCAACCTGATGCGGGTCGTCATAGTTCATTGAGGCCGATCGCATCGTATCGCTGATCAGATTGATCGCTTCCTTGTCGGCAAGGATTTTGGGATATTTGCTGAAGACTGCGGAATTTTCCGGGTCTTCAATGTGCTGTTCCACCTCGACAGGGTTTGCGCGTGCGATCCTGATCAGCGCGAACATGAGGCACAGAAGATCGCGGTAATCTTCAGCGGTCCATTTCGGCCCCTTGAAGACTTTGCCAATGTCTTTGATCGTATGCTTCACCCCACCCATATCATTGCTGATCAGGAATGCCCCAACGGCAGCTCCCCCGATCATCATCATTTCAAAAGGCAGCGATTTGAGAATGATGCCCAGTTTACCACCCGCAAGCAGGTAGCCACCAAACACCATGACAAAAATCACAATGATCCCCACAATACCGATCATAGGTAAGCTCCAAATATTGTCACAGTCTGGAAGGTAGGCCAGTCATGTTAAGAAAGGCTGAGTGAGCGCCCAAAGTTACTCCTTGGGCACTTCACCATTTCGTCCGGCCAGCACAACGCTGATCGTATAGGCAGCTTCAGGGCTCAAGCCCGCCATCACGCCTGCGGCCGCCTCGGGGCGCATACGGGACAGGAAACCAGCCGCAAAACTCGGGTCCATTTCTTCGAAGAGTGCGGCCGCATCCTTGGGCTTCATCTGTTCATAGACCGAGGTGAGCTTGGTCACGTCCTGCTCTGCAGCACCATCCGCCAAATTCAGCGTTGCCAACAGCTTCGCCTCGGCTTGTTGCAGGTCCAGCAGTTTCTTTTCGATCGCCTGGTCGGCAATCTCCAATGCCTTCATGCGGTCTTCGATTTCCGCCTCACGCTCGGCGAGCATCATTTCACGTTTCTTGAACGCAGCGATCATCGCCTGCATCTCGGCCGAATCGGGAACCCCTGCCGCAGCTGGCGCCATTGCCTGGGTTTCTTCAGTGTCAGCCTTTGCTCCGGCGACTTCCCGCGCGATGGCCGGAGCCGCCTCCAGTGCAATTCGAACAACCGCGGACCCCATCAGGAACACAGCCAGGAGCATCAAGGTGCCGCGCTTGGCCCGATACATCTTTTTTGACGTGTCTGCCTTTGCCATCATGCCACCCGATTCTGGTTTCGGTTGTGGCGGACGAACATCAGGCCGGATGGTTTCGCCTCTTCCTGAGGTTCGGCGGATTGCGGCGCCTCTTCTTGTTCCTCGGCCTCATAGGCCGCGGCCAGAGCGTCGTTTTCCTCGGTGCGGCTGACGCTGGTCTCCGCCTGCGTTCTTTGCTGAGGCGCGATGTCATGCATGGAGGCCATCATCAGCTCCAGCTTGTGAGACACCGATTCGGCGCGGCCGGTCAGTTGCTCCAGCGCCTTGCTGGAGCCGTCCGACATCTGCCGCGCAGACACCAGTGATTTATTCAGGTCATCCACTTGCGACGAAAGCACCGCCACAGCCCCGCCAACCCCTTTTTCGAGGTCGTTGAACCGCTTCAGTCGGCGCGACAGCACCAGGCAATAAAACCCGGCACCCAGTGCTCCGGCCGCAAGCAGGATATCAGCTATAAGTTCCATCCTGTCCTCCTAGTTGAGTACGAAATCCATGATCAGCAAATCACGCACGCGACCTTGTCCGGTCGCTATGTTGATCCGCCGTAGCATCTGTGCGCGCAGTTTGGGCAGCGCCATCGGATCGGTCAGATCCTCAAGCTCGAGCGCCCGCAGGTAACTGTTGAGGACATCGACAACTCTGGGGAGGACTTTCTCAACCTCGACCTGGTCGGCCTGGTTGACCTCGAGTTGTGCACGGAACCGAAGCTGACTGACTCCGCTGGCTTTGCGCAGCGTAATCACGATCGGTTCCATTTCGATAAAAGCAAGGTTGGCGATTTCATCCGCCGACTCACCCTTGTCCACGCCTTCTGGCGTCTCTTCGGCTCCATCTCCTGCACTTTGTGCAGACGTGTTACCAAAGGGAAGAAGGCCTGACTGAACGGCGAAAAACCCGCCTCCTGCGCCAGCGATACAAAGCACGAGCCCTATGATCAGGGGCATCTTACTTTTTTTCGCGGACCCATTTGTTTCTATATCAGCTACAGCGTCTGTCATGGCTATCCCTAAAACATCGTGCAACCCGTTCATAACCCGACAGGAACTAACCGAATGTTAAGGCCAATCGGAGAAAAGGGTTGCAGGCCGGAGAGAACGCCGGTGCGACGGAGGTTAATGTGCAGCAGATCAAGAATGTCTGGGCAGGTTTGGACACGCGGAAGCGGATGATGGCAATCGGGGCGACAATCGCCGTGATCCTGACTTTCTTTCTCATGTCCATGGTGGCCAACAAGCCGACCATGCAACTATTATATGCCGGGCTGGAAAGCAGCACGGCCGGAGATGTTGTCAGCGCTCTGGAACAGAGCGGTGTCGACTATGAAGTGCGCGGGGGATCAATCTATGTCCCTGGTGCAAGACGGGACGAACTCAGGATGACGCTCGCCAGTCAGGGCCTGCCAGCCAATGGCGGCAAGGGCTACGAGCTGCTCGATTCGCTCAGCGGGTTTGGCACCACGTCCCAAATGTTTGATGCCGCCTATTGGCGCGCAAAAGAGGGCGAACTCGCCAGGACCATTGTGGCGAACCCACATGTCAGCCAGGCCCGAGTCCATATTGCCAACACGGGCAGCAATCCCTTCCAGCGGTCCATTGAACCAACGGCTTCGGTTTCGGTCACCCCGATGGGGACACCGATTACACCGGCGCAGGCCAACGCGATACGGTTCTTGATCGCGTCCGCCGTCGCGGGCCTCGCGGTCGACAATGTTGCGGTGATCGATGCCAATGGCTCTTTGATTGGCTCACCCGAGGCGGCAGCCGCGGCCGGAGCCGGAACAGATGACCGGTCCCAGTCGATTCGCGAACGGGTCATGCGCCTCGTCGAAGCGCGGGTGGGCCACGGAAACGCCGTCGTCGAAGTCAGCGTGGAGACCGTCACGGATACGGAATCAATCCGGGAAAAGCGGGTTGACCCGGAAAGCCGCGTCGCAATCAGCACCGATGTGGAGGAGAGAACCGACAGTTCTCAGAATCAGGCCGGTGAAGTCACCGTGGCCTCCAACATTCCCGACGGCGACGCCGGGGCAGGTGAAGGGTCCCGTGCGAACACCAATTCCTCACGGGAACGAATTAACTACGAAGTGTCCGAGACCGAAAAGGAAATCATCCGCAGCCCGGGCGCCATCAAACGTCTGACAGTTGCGGTTCTGGTCAACGGCGTGACCACCGAAATCGGCAATGGCGAAACGGAATTTGCACCGCGTCCCGAAGACGAACTGGAAGCGCTGCACGAATTGATTTCCGCAGCCATCGGTTTTGATGCGAACCGCGGTGACGTTATTACCCTGAAATCGATGGATCTTCTCAACATCGAGCCGCAGGGCACTGCTGCGACAACATCGTTCTTCGACAACCTGTACTTTGATGTCATGTCGATCATTCAGATGGCCGCGCTTGCGATTGTTGCGCTTGTACTCGGCCTGTTTGTCGTGCGTCCAATCCTCGCCGGCAATGGTGCAAACGTCATGGCGCTTCCGTCTCCGGACGGCTCCGGTTCATCCGATCTGCCCGGCCTGCCCAGCATGGGCGGGGATGACGCGGGCTTCATGATGAACCCCAACCTTGGTGCGGGCATTGCGCTGGATGGTGAAATCGAAAATCAGGACACCGGACAATTCGAACCCATGGGCGGCATGGGCGGTTTGCCCGGAATGGGCGATGGCCTGAACAGCTTTGGCGGCGACATGGGCGGAGATCCGGTGGATCGCCTGCGCTCCATGATCGGGGATCGTCAGGAAGAAACCGTGCAGATCCTGCGCGGATGGCTGGAAGAAAAGAATGAGGAGCGTGCCTGATGACCATTGCGCATCTTCTAGAAGACTTTGGCATGAAAACCCCCGTGGAACCCGCCAACTCCGTTTCCGAAGAGGTGGTGGAGGAGGCCAAGTTGGTGTCCTTTGAAAAGGGCTACACTGCGGGGTGGGATGATGCCATCGAAGCAAAAGACAAGGAAACCACGCGCGTATCGGCTGCACTGTCAGGCTCGCTCGAGGATCTCAGTTTCACCTACCATGAAGCGCAAACGCAGCTGATCGAGGCATTGGACCCTATGTTCAAGGTCCTCACCTCGGTGATTTTGCCAGACACGATGGCGGCGAGCTTTGGTCATCACATTATCGATCAGCTCAATGACATGGCAAAGGGCCAGATCAACGAGCCAATGGAGGTCGTTGTGGCCGCCGGCGAAAGCAATGCCGTACGCGCGCTTCTTCGTGAGCAACCGACTGTCGATGCGCGTGTCCGCGAAGACGCAAGTATGTCGGTGGGCCAGGCGCAGCTGCGTGTCGGCAAGAGCGAAAGAGAACTCAATTCCGAGGCCCTGATCGAGGCAATCCGCGAATCGATCGAGGCCTTCTCCTATCAATTCAAAGAGGACAGCAACTATGGATGAGACAGGCGATCTGAACCCAAAATCCGCCGACGCCGCCAATCCGTTTGTTTCGGTGCCGGTCGAAGTGATCGTATCCGTCGGAAAGGCACGTCCGTTGATCCGCGATCTCGTCAATCTGGGGGAAAATGCAATCCTCACGCTCGATAAAAAAGTCGAGGATCCGGTGGATCTCTATGTCGGCGATCGGCTCGTTGCGCGCGGACAGCTTGAAGAAATGGAAGGTGATCAGGCTGGACAGCTCGCTGTGCGGCTCACGGAAATCGCTGATTTGCAAAGCGGACTGGGATGATACGGAAATTTTTTGCTCTGGGTGCAACTGCAGTTTTCATGCTGCTCTTGCTTCCCCAGGTAGCGCTGGCCCAAGAATTGAGCCTCAACCTCGCCGATGGTCAATCGATTTCGGCCCGCACGATCCAGTTGATCCTGCTTGTCACGGTGCTCAGCGTTGCACCGGGACTGCTGATCATGATCACCTGTTTCCCGTTCCTGGTGACTGTTCTGTCCATTTTGCGCCAAGCAATCGGCCTGCAGCAGGCCCCCCCCAATATGCTGATGATCAGTCTCGCGATGTTCCTGACCTACTTTGTGATGGAACCGGTCTTTACCGAAGCATGGGAGACCGGAATTGCACCGTTGATCGACGAACAGATTGAAGTCGTTCCTGCACTTGAACGCGCAATAGAACCGTTTCGCGCCTTTATGGCAAACAGGCTCGATCCTGACACGTTCTACACCATCGCCGACTTGCGGCCGGGCACCCAAGGGCTTGATCCAACGGAAGAAGCGCCTCTTTCGGTATTGATCCCGAGCTTTATGCTGTCAGAGATCACCCGCGCCTTCGAGATCGGTTTTCTGGTGTTCCTGCCGTTCCTCATCATCGATCTGGTGACCGCAGCGACCCTGATGTCCATGGGTATGATGATGGTCCCACCGGCGCTTGTTTCCCTGCCGTTCAAGCTGGCGTTCTTCGTTGTCGCAGATGGTTGGAGCTTGATAGCAAGCGCTTTGGTACGGAGCTACTATCCAAACTAGCAGCCACCTGGATCAAATCGGGCAGCCTGGGGTGCAACTCGGCGACAACCAGCTGTCCAAGGGGGCGCAAAGGGGAGTTTGATGATGTGGCCGCCCCCGACGGCATCGATCTGCCACGCTGGGTTTGCAATGATCCACGAATGGAGGACGATCACATCATCAATGCCCCGGCTCGACAGTATTCCTCACCCATTGGGCAAAGCCAGACCCTCGCCATTCAATGATGTCCCGGATGCGGCTGCGTCGGGCGGTGTCTGACCTGACACTGGACTGGCTCATCCTGCCGGAAGCCACAAAGGGAGGGATGGCCATCCAGGGCCATCGCGCGACAGTGCGGGGACCTGTAGCGTCGGACATCGGATTTGCGCAGGTATTTGTTTGAATACACTGGTTGGTCAATGTCAGTGACACGGAAAAAGAAGTGGTGAGCCGTGATGGGTTCGAACCATCGACCTACTGATTAAAAGTCAGTTGCTCTACCAACTGAGCTAACGGCCCACTCTCTTTTGAAGGCTTTACCGGCCTTCACGGATCGCCCTTAAAGCTGAATAACCTCGGAAGATCAAGCGCTTATTTCAGGCCGGAACCCTTTGATCATGGCGACCATTGCGTTCCGATAGGGGGGGCTTCTACGGCCAAGGCGGAATGTGGTCAACCCCCTTTTGCAAAGTTTTCTCCGCAATCTCTGGATTCATTTCCGCAGCGGGTCTATATGCGGCTCATGACCTCCCCGAGAGACACTCAAATGCTGCCGTTCATGAAAATGCATGGGCTGGGAAACGACTTTGTGGTCGTTGACGCCCGCGCCACCGAAATCCAGATCACTGCCGCGATGGCAGAGGGAATCGCCCATCGGCGGTTTGGCATCGGGTTTGACCAGCTTGCGGTGATTTCCGCAGGCAGCGGCGACGCGCATCTGACATTCTACAATGCCGATGGATCGACCTCTGCCGCCTGCGGCAATGCCACCCGCTGCATCGCGCGCCATCTGATGGAGGATACCGGCAAGGACCGTCTGCACCTGACCACCGACCGGGGCGACCTCGTCGCGGTGGACGCCGGTGACGGTCTGACCTCCGTCAACATGGGGCACCCGCAGCTCAGCTGGGATGAAATCCCGCTGGCCGAAGCCATGGACACGCTCGAGCTGCCGATCGAAGGCGCGCCGACGGCGACGGGCATGGGCAATCCGCATTGCACCTTCTTTGTCGACGATGCCGAACTGATCCCGCTGTCCGAGTTCGGCCCCCGCTACGAACATCATCCCCTCTATCCGCAGCGTACCAATGTGCAGGTCGCGCATCTGGTGGGTCCCGATCACATGCGCATGCGCGTCTGGGAGCGCGGCGTAGGCGTCACGCTGGCCTCCGGGTCATCCTCCTGTGCCACGGCAGTTGCCGCAGCGCGCAAGGGCCTCACCGGGCGCAAGGTCCGCATTGATCTTGACGGTGGCACGCTCTGGATCGACTGGCGCGACGATGGTGTCTGGATGACCGGTCCGACCATGCATGTGGCCACCGGGACCTTCACGCGGCAATTTCTGGAAAGCATCAGCCAATGACCGGCGCGCCCAAATTCACCACCCTCGGATGCCGCCTCAACGCCTATGAAACCGAGGCGATGAAAGAGCTGAGCCGACAGGCCGGGCTTGAGAATGCCGTGGTGGTCAACACCTGCGCCGTCACCGCCGAGGCGGTGCGCAAGGCCCGTCAGGAAATCCGTAAGCTGCGCCGTGAAAACCCCGAGGCGCCGATCATCGTGACCGGCTGCGCGGCCCAGACCGAGCCGGAGACCTTTGCCGCCATGGACGAGGTCACCCAGGTCATCGGCAATACCGAAAAGATGCAGCCAGAGACTTGGCAGCGCATGGCCAGCGGGCCGGATTTCATCGGCGCCACGGAAAAGGTGCTGGTGGATGACATCATGTCCGTGACCGAAACCGCCAGCCATCTGATCGATGGATTCGGCACCCGCAGCCGCGCCTATGTGCAGGTCCAGAACGGCTGTGATCATCGCTGCACCTTCTGCATCATTCCCTATGGTCGCGGCAATTCGCGGTCGGTGCCGGCAGGCGTTGTGGTCGATCAGATCAAGCGGCTGGTGGACAAGGGCTATAACGAAGTGGTGCTGACCGGCGTTGACCTCACCAGCTGGGGGGCGGACCTGCCCGCCACGCCGAGGCTCGGCGATCTGGTGATGCGGATTCTCAAACTCGTGCCGGGCCTGCCCCGTCTGCGGATTTCCTCGATTGATTCGATCGAGGTGGATGAAAACCTGATGCAGGCCATCGCCACCGAGCCCCGCCTGATGCCGCATCTGCACCTGTCCCTGCAGCACGGCGACGACATGATCCTGAAACGGATGAAACGCCGCCACCTGCGCGACGATGCCATCCGCTTTGTCGAGGAGGCCCGCAGGCTGCGCCCCGACATGACCTTTGGCGCCGATATTATCGCAGGCTTCCCAACCGAAACCGAAACGCATTTCGAAAACGCGCTGAAACTGGTCCGCGATTGCGATCTGACATGGCTGCATGTCTTTCCCTATTCCAAACGCGAGGGCACCCCTGCCGCCAAGATCCCGACGCAGGTCAACGGCAAGGTGATCAAGGACCGCGCCGCCCGCCTGCGGGCCGCGGGCGACGCGCAGGTGGAAAAACATCTGGCGCAGCAGCTGGGACGCACCCATTCCGTGCTGATGGAAAACCCGACCATGGGGCGCACCGAACAGTTCACCGAGGTCCGTTTTGCCGTGCCGCAAACCGAAGGGGCGCTGGTGGCGGCAAAGATCACAGGCATCAGCGGCAGCCAATTGACCGCCTGACCGCCGGAGGGAGACGAAAACGATGGCCCTCGTTCTCTTTCTGCATGGCCCCTCCAGCAGCGGCAAATCCACGCTCGCGGCGGAAATTCGCAAGCAGGCGGCTGGCCGGACCTTCCTGCATCTGTCGATCGATCATCTGCGCGACAGTGGCGCCTGGTCGCCATCGGCCTATGAGGACTGGAACACCGCCCGCCCCGCCTTTTTCTCGGGGTTTCATCGCGCCGTCGCAGGGTTTGCCACGGCGGGCAATGACCTGATCCTCGAACACATCCTTGATACGCCGGGCTGGCAGGCCGAGCTCCGGCGGCTGCTGGCCGGTCAGCAGGTGTTCTTTGTCGGGCTGCATACGCCGCTTTCGACGCTTGTTGCGCGCGAGACGGCGCGCGGCGATCGCCCGCCAGGAAGCGCCGCCGCGGATTTTGAACGCGCGCGCATTGCGCAGGCAAACGAGGGCCTGTCCTACGATCTCATCGTCGACGGCACTCAGCCCGCCCGGATCAATGCGGCCACCATCCTTGAGGCCCTGCCCCAGCCAGGAACACTGTCGCGTTTCTTTGACTGATTCCTGGCGCTGATCCGTGGCCCTGATCCGTGGTCTGGTCCCTGGCCCTGACAGCCGAAGCACCGGTCCCCCTCGATGCCGCAGAAAGGCCTCCCACACGAAAAAACCCCCGCGGGATCAGGGCGATCCGGCACGGGGGTTTTCAGGATTTCAAGCTGCCGACAGACTGCCGACAGACAGATCAGGAGGTCTTCTTGCCCTTGTGAGGGGCCCAGAGCCGCTTGTTGGTCAGATACAGCAGAACCGACAGCACGGCGAGGAACAGCACGCCGACAAAACCGGCCTGTTTGCGCGCCATCATCTTCGGCTCCGCCGTCCACATCAGGAAGGCAGAGACGTCCTCGGCCAGGTGGTGCAGATCGTTGGCATGGCCGTCAATGAACTCAACCTGCTCATCCGACAGCGGCGGCGCCATGGAGATCCAGCCGCCAGGAAACGCGGTGTTCTCGTAAAAGGTCGTGCCCGCTTCGTCCTTGGTCTCGCCAGTATAGCCGATCAACAGCGAGGCAATGTACTCCGCCCCGCCAATGCCCTTGAACAGCTGATTCAGACCCAGACCATAGGGGCCGTGAAAGCCCGCGCGCGACTTGGCCATCAGGCTCAGGTCAGGCGCGCCGACGCCGTTGTTCTCGGGGAAGTGGTCGGTGGGTTCGGCGGGGCGAAAATCGTCATCTTCGGCGTCGAAGACTTCGAAGTTGTCGGCCGCATAGGCGCGCACCTGATCGGCGGGCAGACCGGGGCCGCCCTCGTCAGACAGGGTGCGGATCGGAACCTGCTTCAGCCCGTGGCAGGCGGCGCAGACCTCGGTATAGATCTGCAGACCGCGCTGGAGCTGGTTTTGGTCATAGGTGCCGAACGGGCCTTCGAACGAGAAGGCGAAATCCTCCACGTGCCCCTCGCCGCCGGCCGCGAAAACAGCGGCCGGAACGAGTGCCAGGGCAAAGGCAGCACCGGTTACAAGGTTCTTGAACATGGGTAGCTGTCCTTCTTCTTACTCAGCAGGAGTAGCTTCGGATTTCTTGCCGTAGTGGCTGTCGAAATCCTCTTCGATGGTGGCGGGGATTGCGTCCGGTTTCTCGATCACGCCGAGCAGCGGCAGGATCACGAGGAAATAGCCGAACCAATAGGCCGATGCGATCAGCGAGAACGAGGCATAGGGCTCTTCGGCGGGCATCGCCCCCAGCCACATCAGGGCAAAGAAGTCGATCACCAGCAACAGGAACCACCACTTGAACTGCGGGCGGTACTTGCCCGAGCGCACGCGCGAGGTATCGAGCCAGGGCGCCAGCGCCATGACGGCGATCGCACCGAACATCGCCAGCACGCCGAAGAATTTCGCATCGACGATACCGCCGGTCACGAAGGACGCGATCTGAACGACCCAGACCTCGGAAGTGAAGGCCCGCAGGATCGCGTAGAACGGCAGGAAATACCATTCGGGCACGATATGCGCCGGGGTCTGCAGCGGGTTGGCTTCGATGTAGTTGTCGGGGTGGCCGAGATAGTTCGGCATGAAGCCGACAATGGCCCAGAACACCAGCAGCACCACGGCGAGGCCAAGGAAGTCCTTGATCACGAAGTAGGGCCAGAACGGCAGCGTGTCTTTCTTGGCTTCTTCTTTGGAGCCACGACGGACTTCAACACCGGTGGGGTTGTTGTTGCCGGTGGTGTGGAAGGCCCAGATATGCACGATCACCAGGCCCGCAATCACGAAGGGCAGCAGATAATGCAGCGAGAAGAACCGGTTCAGCGTCGCATTGTCGACCGCCGGTCCGCCCAGCAGCCAGGTCTGGATCGGCTCGCCGATCAGCGGGATCGCCCCGAACAGGCCGGTGATCACCGTGGCGCCCCAGAAGGACATCTGACCCCAGGGCAGAACATAGCCCATGAAGGCGGTGCCCATCATCATCAGATAGATCAGCATGCCGACGATCCAGGTGATCTCGCGCGGGGCCTTGTAGGAGCCGTAGAACAGGCCGCGGAAGATGTGGATATAGACCGCAACAAAGAACAGCGAGGCGCCGTTCGCATGCAGGTAGCGGATCATGAAGCCGCCGTTCACGTTGCGCATGATATGCTCAACAGAGGCAAAGGCCAGATCGACATGAGGCGTGTAATGCATCACGAGGACGATCCCCGTGACGATCTGCAGCGCCAGACAGAACGCCAGAACGATACCCCAGATCCACCACCAGTTCAGGTTCTTCGGCGTCGGGATCATGATGGTGTCATAGAGCAAGCCAACGATGGGCAGGCGGCTGTGAAGCCACTTTTCTGCGCCCGTTTTCGGCTCGTAATGGTCGTGCGGAATACCAGACATACGTGCGCCTCCTTATCCCAGCTTGAGTGTGGTTGCGTCGGTGAACTCGGCCACCGGGATATGAAGGTTCTGCGGCGCAGGACCTTTGCGAATCCGACCGGCGGTATCGTAGTGCGACCCGTGACAGGGGCAGAACCAACCGTCAAAATCGCCGGCACCATCGCCAAGCGGCACACAGCCGAGGTGCGTACAGACACCCATCATCACCAGCCATTCGCCGGCCTCGTCCAGGGTGCGGTTCTCATCAGACGCGTCGGACCCCGGTTTGTTGGGGTTTTCCGACGAGGTGTCGATCAGATCTTTCATCTCTACTGCGCGTCCCTCGTCAATTTCAGCTTGGGTCCGACGGCGAATGAACACCGGCTTGCCAAGGAACATGACAGAGATCTGCGTACCGACGTCGACGCCAGATACATCCACAATGATGGAGGACAAAGCCTGGACATCGGCTGATGGATTCATCTGGTTGACCAAAGGCCATACGGCGGCACCCGCGGTGACAGCCCCTGCGCCGGCAGTGGCGTAGTAGAGGAAATCTCTCCGGGTTCCTTCGTGGTCTTCTGCGTGGGACACGAGGTTTTCTCCAATTCCAGCGCCCGTTTAGGGCAAACATGCGCTTACACCGCATCGTGAACACGGTGACTCAGCCGCGTGTCTAGCGTTGCAAACTGCGTTCGTCTAGCGGTCAAAGCAGCGCAGGCCACCCTGAAAGGGGTATTCTTTCACGGAACCGTTGCATTGCTGCGCCTGTTCCTGACCCATAACCCGCCCTATGTGCCATCTCCTGTTTAACACCGCGTGAAGCCGCCCGTCAGGCCGCGTCCGGGCGGCTCGCCTGCATCGAGGGGCGCGATTCGAACTCCGCAAGCCAGGCAGCCAGCTGCGGATTGCCCTCGCGCCAGCCCGCATCCGGGTGCCGAAAGTCCACATAGGCCAGGGCCGCCGCCATCGCCAACTGGCCGATATTCACCGGTCCGGCAAGCGATGGAATCCAGCGCGCCTCGACGGCGGCGCAGGCCCCGAGGATCTTGCGGCGCTGACCTTCCAGCCAGTCGTCCCATTGCATGTCCTGCGGCCGCAGGCGTTTTTCGTAAGACATTGAAACGCCTGCATCCATGATGCCGTCGGCGGTGGCCTCCAGCACCTTCATGTCCCAGCCGCCCGCATACAGCCCGCCGCCGGCACGATCATCGAGAAATGCGCAGATCACCCGGCTGTCATAGAGCGTCACCGCGCCGTCACGGGCCAGGGCCGGGATCTTGCCCAGCGGATTGCTGGCGGCCAGCGTCGCATCGGGGGCGATCACCGTGGTGGCCACCTGCACCAGCTCGACAGCATCGATCTGATCCGTCTCATGCAGAACAAGCATCACCTTGCGGACAAAGGGCGAAGCCGCGGAATAAAATAGTTTCATGGCAATATATCTCCCGGATTGACGCGAGCTTAGCGGCCCTCCGGTCGCTTTGGGAATGGGCTATCGCAAAAAATGCTGCGGCGCGGATCAGCGCCTCGATCTACTGCTTGGTTCACCTGTCCGGATCAAGTATCTGCGGCGCGCCCAGATAGGCCCGCAAGGCGGGCGGCGGGTTGTCGAGCATCTCGGCGGTCGGCAGTGGCGGTAGAGCGCGCCCCTCTGCGACCAGCACCACTTCGGCTGCGATGCGGCGCGCGTCCTGGGGATCGTGACTGACCATCAGCAGCGTGGCCCCCTTCTCGGCAACGATTTCAGCGACCAGATCGAGCATTTCAGCCTTCAAGGCCGGCCCCAGGGCGGCAAAGGGTTCATCCAGCAGCAACAGATCGCGTCCCTGAACCAGCACCCGGGCCAAAGCGGCGCGGCTCTGCTGACCACCGGACAGATCTGCGGGTTTGCGCTCCTCCATGCCGCCGAGACCCACACGGGCCAGTGCAGCCGAGACCACATCCGTCTGGGCCGCGGACAACCGTCGGTTCGCATCGATCCCGAGGCCCACGTTCTGACGCAGGGTAAGATGCGGAAACAGATTGCCGTCCTGAAAGAGCATCGCCACCGGGCGCTGCCCCGGCGGCAATGCGGTAATGTCCTCCCCGCGCCACAGGATCCGCCCGTCCCGCGCGAGCAAGAACCCGGCGATGGCCTCCAGAAGGGTGGATTTTCCCGCG
Source organism: Alphaproteobacteria bacterium MedPE-SWcel (assembly GCA_001874255.1). GTDB lineage: Bacteria > Pseudomonadota > Alphaproteobacteria > Rhodobacterales > Rhodobacteraceae > Epibacterium. The sequence goes on along the minus strand of MPDC01000002.1, from coordinate 267,303 downwards.
CCGGAGGGGCCGATCACTGCCACCTGGGCTCCGGTCGCGATCTGCAGATCGGCTTGCAGGCGAAAATCGCCTTTTTGCACCGTCACCGCGTCAAGCTTCAGCATGGAATTTCCCTCCGCGATCCAGAAGCCAGAAGGCCCCCATTGACAGGATGAACAGCAACAGGGCCGCAGCCTGGGCCGTCTCCATCCGATAGGCTCCCATCAACCGGTACACCTGCAGCGGCAGCGTCGCGGTCTCCGGATCGGCAAACAGGGCGACAACGCCAAGATCACCCAATGACAGCGCGGCGGTGAGCCCGGCGGCAAACCCGATCTGCGCCCGGCATCTCGGCCAGATCACCCGGCGCCAGAAGGCCGGTCCCCGCATGTCCAATGCCAGTGCCAGACGGGCGTTCTGCTGCATCACCTGCTGCATCCGCGGCACCAGAATCCGCAGCGCGAAGGGCAATGCCATCACCATATTGACCAGCGCCGTCACCGGCAGGGCCACATGGGCCGGGTTGGCCACCGGATAGATCAGCACGAACAGCCCGGTTCCGATCACCAGCGGAGAGGCCGCCAGCCCCAGAATGCCCGCGATCTCGCCCAGCTGCCTGCGCCCGAGCGCGATGCTTGCGGACAGGGGCAATGCGACCAGCAACAGAAGCACCGTGCTCAGCGCGGCGACCTGCACCGACACCCAGGCGGCGCTCCAGACCGGAGCCGGAAGCGACAGCAGCCCCGGCGCGCCGGCCACCAGAACCGCCAGCAGCGGCAGCATCAGAAACAGGGTCGCAAACCCGATCCAGACCACATCCAGCGCCGTCGCGCTGCGGCCTGTTGCATCCCACCGCACCACCGCCCGGTCCAGTCCCGCGCCGAACCCCTCGCCGACGGGCACCCGCAAGGCCAGCACGGCCGCCACCACGGTCAGGCCGAGCTGTACCGTGGACAGCACCGCCGCACGCCCGAGGTCGAAATCGAAATGAAAGGCCTGATAGATCGCCAGTTCCAGCGTCGTCGCCTTCGGGCCGCCCCCCAGTGTCAGTGCCACCGCAAAGCTCGACAGGCAAATGGCAAAGATCACCGCCATGACGCCGGGCAGGATACGGCGCAGCATCGGCGCCTCGAGCAGCCGCCACATGGCCCTCGGCCCGGCATTCAGCTGCGCGGCAAGCCGGAAACGCTCGGCCGGGATCTCCTGCCATCCCTGCAGGATCAGGCGCGTTGCCAGCGGCAGATTGAAGAACACATGCGCCATGACGACCCCGTGCAGGCCGTATATCCGCAACGGCGCGATGCCAAACACCCCAAGCGCGTCGCTGATCCAGCCCGAGCGGCCGAATACGGCCAGCAACCCGAGGATCGCCACGATGACCGGCAGGATGAAAGGCGCGCCAAGGATCGTGATCAGCACCCGCCGCCCGGCAAAGCGCCGCCGGGCCAGGGCCCGCGCCACCGGGATCGCCAGCCCGACGCTGAAGACGGCCGACAGGCTCGCCTGTATCAACGTGAACCGCAGCGCCGAGACCTCGGCCGGGCCGAAGCCCGACCCTCCCCCCTCCGCCCGCATCGCCACGGCCGCCAATGTGCCCAGAACCAGCAGCGCCACTCCGAGAGCGGCGCAGGTTCCGGGCCAGGGTGCGACCGGGTGCAGGGATGCCGGGCGGGCGCGGCCTATTGGCTGAGCGCGCTCAGCCATTCGTCCAACGCTTCGTCACGCAGGGCAGCGGCATCGCCCGCGGGCAACAGCAGCGATTTGTCGGCGCTGAGCGTCTCTGCGAAACCCTCCGGCAGCCCGCCCTCTGGCATCACGGCGGGAAACATCCAGTTGGTGGTCGGTATGATCGACTGGAACGCGTCCGAGACCATGAACTGCAGGAACTGATCCGCCAGCTCGGGCTGATCGCTCGCCGCCAGCTTGCCTGCGACTTCGACCTGCATGTAGTGGCCTTCGTCGAAGAGCGCGGCCGCCTTGGAGCCGTCTTCCTCGGCGATCAGGTGATAGGCCGGCGAGGTGGTATAGGACAGCACCATATCCGCCTCGCCTTCGAGGAACAGACCGTAGGCCTCGGACCATCCTTTGGTCACCGTGACGATATTGTCCGAAAGGCCCTCCCAGATCGCGGGGGCCTCGTCACCATAGGCGGCTTTGACCCACATCAGAAGCCCGAGACCCGGCGTCGAGGAGCGCGGGTCCTGAATGACGATCTTTGCGTCGCTGTCGCCCAGCGCCCGGAAATTCGCGGGCGCAGCCGCGTCGGCGTTGTGGACAAAGGCGAAATAGCCCCAGTCATAGGGGGCAAAGCTGTCATCCGCCCATGCGATCGGCAGCGCGTAGTTTGCGTCGACTGCGATGGGGGCAAACAGGCCGGTCTCCTTGGCGGCCGCCGTCAGGTTGGTATCGAGACCGAGGACAATGTCAGCCTCCGAGCGCCCCCCTTCGAGCTTGATCCGCGCCAGCAGGGCGGCGCCATCTCCGGCGCCGACGAATTTCAGGTCGCAGCCACAGGTCGCCTCGAACGCCTCTTCGACGGCCGGGCCGGGGCCCCATTCGGACACGAAGCTGTCGTAGGTAAAGACCACCAGTTCAGGGGTCTCGGCGGTGGCAGTCGTGGCGGCAGTGGCGGCCAAAAGCGCGCTTGCAACAAAGAGAGGTTTCATCTCGTCCTCCAATGCGGCGTCAGGCAAGGAGGAGATCGGCGCGGTCTTGCACTGCCGGATCCGAAACCTTCCCTCCGCCGGTATGATCCGGTTCAGGTTCAACGGGTTCGCCAGTCCGGCATCTCAGCGTATTTCACTACGCACCCCGAGGTAGGGTGGACACTAGGGCCGGGCGGCGCGCTTGGCAAGGTGGGGAATGCGGCGGCACCCGGCCCCTCCGGTGCGCCTCTTGCGCGTCGGGAAAACAGGTCAACATCTCTGACCCATTGTTTCGCGCGCGAAACAAAAGGGGAGTCTTGCTGTCCTTTCTGCGAGGTTAATGCGCGGATCTCTTTTCCCGCCTGCCCTTTGCCGTTAAAGGGTCAGACCAAAGGAGACCCGCGCGCATGTCCATGAATTCTTTCGGCCACCTCTTCCGTGTCACCACCTGGGGCGAAAGCCACGGTCCCGCGCTGGGCGCTACCGTCGATGGCTGTCCGCCGAATGTGGCGCTGGCGCCCGAGATGCTGCAGGGCTGGCTGGACAAACGCCGCCCCGGTCAGAACAAGAACACCACCCAACGCAACGAACCCGATGCGGTGAAAATCCTGTCCGGCGTCTTCGAGGGCAAATCGACCGGCACGCCCATCCAGCTGATGATCGAGAACACCGACCAGCGGTCGAAGGACTACGGCGAGATCGCCCAGACCTTTCGGCCGGGTCATGCGGATATCACCTATTTCCAGAAATACGGCAATCGCGACTATCGCGGCGGCGGCCGGTCCTCGGCCCGGGAAACGGCGGCGCGCGTGGCCGCAGGCGGGGTTGCACGGGCGGCGATCGGATCTCTGGTCCCCGGATTGGAGATCAAGGGCTATATGACCCGCATGGGCGAGATGGAAATCGACCGGTCCCGCTTCGACTGGGACGTGATCGACCAGAATGATTTCTGGATCCCCGACGCCGCAGCCGTGCAGGATTGGGAAGACTACCTGCAAGCGCTGCGCAAGGCCCATGACTCGGTCGGGGCCGTGGTCGAAGTGGTGGCGCGGGGCGTGCCTGCGGGCATTGGCGCCCCGGTCTATGGCAAGCTCGACACGGATCTGGCCGCGGCCATGATGTCGATCAACGCAGTCAAGGGCGTGGAGATCGGCGAGGGCATGAACGCAGCACTGCTGAAAGGGTCGGAGAACGCCGACGAGATCTTCATGGGCAACGACGGCCAGCCGGTCTATTCCTCGAACCACGCCGGCGGCATCCTGGGCGGCATCTCCACCGGTCAGGAAGTGGTGGTCCGCTTCGCGGTCAAGCCGACCTCCTCCATTCTCACGCCGCGGCAATCGATCCGCAAGGATGGCACCGCCGCCGAGGTCATCACCAAGGGACGCCACGACCCCTGTGTCGGCATTCGTGCGGTGCCGGTGGCCGAGGCGATGATGGCTTGTGTGATCCTCGACCATCTGCTGCTGCATCGCGGCCAGATCGGCGAGAATCAGGGGCGGATCGGCTGAGCCCCGCCCCATGGCAGCCATCCTTGCGATCACCTTTCCGATCTATGCAATCCTCGGGTTGGGCTATGTGTTCGTCCGGCGCGGGATCTTCAGCTCCCGCGACATCAAGAGCCTCGGCTCCTTCGTGTTCAACCTCGCCCTGCCGGGGCTGATTTTCACCACGATCGCCCAGCGCGACCCGGTCGAGGTGTTTCAGGCCGCCTATGTGCTGCCCTATCTGGTCGGTGGCCTGTTGAATATCGCCGTCGCCTTCTGCCTGTTCACATTGCGCGGGTTTGACCCCATGCGGCGGGCGGTGGGAGTGATGGGGTCGACCTGCCCCAACAATGGCTTTGTCGGCTATCCGGTGATGCTGCTGGCCTTTCCCGACATCGCGGGCGTGGTGCTGACGCTGAATCTGGTGGTCGAGACGCTGATTCTCATTCCCGTCTGTCTGATGCTGATGGAAGCCGCCGCCAGCGATTCGGTGCAACCGCTCGCGCCACGTCTGTGGAAGATCCTCAGCAACGTGGTGAAAATGCCAACGATGATAGCGCTGATCGCCGGGCTGGTTGTGGCGGTTCTGCACCTGCCGCTCCCGGCGCCGTTCTTTCATTTCACTGACATGCTTGCGGCGGCTGCGGGGGCGGTGTCGCTGGTTGTCATCGGAGGGTCGCTCGCCGGATTGCCTCTGCACGGAAACAAGAGCCTCGCGATTCAGGCCACCATTGGCAAGCTGTTGATCCATCCGGCGCTGGTCGCTCTGGTGGCCGCGGTTGCCATCCTGACCGGGCTGCTCGATATTTCGCCGGAAATCCGGGCCGCGCTGATCCTCTCGGCCGCCATGCCGATGTTTACCACCTATACGATCTTTGCCCAGGCCCGCGGACATGAAGGCGCGGCCAGTCTCGCCTCGATGCTGGCCACCGTCCTTGCCTATTTCACCCTGAACGGTCTGCTCTGGATCCTGACCTGACGCGCGGCCCAGTCAATTGTGGTCGTCCCGTCAATCGTGATCAGCCAGTCAGTTGTGGTCGCCCAGACACTGGCTGTGATCGCCCAGCGCGGTCAGGACCTGACAGGTGCCCCCGGCGCCGCCTTCGCACAGGTGGGTGATCCGCTCCAGTTCGGCCTCCAGTCGCCGGAGACGGGTGATCCGGGCGCGCACCCGGTCCAGCTGCGCCCGGGCGATCTGATCCGCCGCATGGCAATCCGCACCCAGTTCTCCGTTGAGCCCCATCAGCTCGCCGATCTCTTCAAGGCCGAATCCGAGGTCCCGGGCATGTTTGATGAAACCGAGCCTGTCCAGCCCCGCCTGATCGTAGCGCCGCTGATTGCCTGCGTTGCGGGCGGCAGGCGCGATCAGGCCGATGTCCTCGTAGTAGCGAATGGTGGGCACCTTCACCCCGGTGGCCCGTGACAAAGCGCCGATGGACAACATGCGGAATACCTCTTGAACCTCTAGTGACTAGAGCATCTAGGGTGATCCCGAATCGGACGAACGACAAGCGAAAAGGAACAGGACCGATGGCGGGATGTTGCGGACAGGACGCGCAATTCGACGGCGTTTCAACGGCATACAAACGCCGCCTCTGGGCGGTGATTGCGATCAATGCGGTGATGTTCATCGTGGAGATGACAGCCGGTGAGATCGCCGAAAGTCAGGCGCTGAAGGCGGACGCATTGGATTTCCTCGGCGATGCGTTGACCTACGGCATTTCGCTCGCCGTGATCGGAGCCAGCCTGAAACTGCGGTCAATGGCCGCCATCGGCAAGGGCGTCAGCCTGCTTCTGATGGGGGGCTGGGTCTTTGGCTCGACGGTTTGGCAGCTCTTTATTCTCGGGGTGCCCGAAGCCCAGGTGATGGGGGGGATCGGGTTTCTCGCCCTGGCTGCGAACCTGCTGTCGGTGGTGTTGCTGGCCGCTTACAAGGACGGCGATGCCAATGTGCGCTCGGTCTGGCTCTGCTCGCGCAATGACGCCATTGGCAATGTTGCGGTGATGATTGCGGCGCTGGGCGTCTGGGGCACCGCGACCGGCTGGCCCGATCTGATCGTCGCGGGTCTCATGGCGGGATTGTTCCTCAATTCGGCGGTGCAGATCCTTGGGCAGGCGCTGCGCGAATGGCGCGGGAGCGACGATCCCGCCCCCGCCAGCGCGTCCTGCAGCCCCGAGCAAAAAGGCGCCTCGGCCGTGGAATAACAGCGGCCGAATAATAAATGTACCAAAAGGATCCTGCCCGCTTGCCAAGCCCGGGGCTTCGGCGCAGGGTCCGCACATGCCAAATAGCTTAACATCGCATCGACCCCTCCTGGCAATAACCCTCAAGGTGATCGCCATCGGGCTGTTCACCGTGATGTCCGGCCTGATCAAGGAAATCACCCAGAGCGTGCCGACGGGTCAGGCGGTTTTCTTCCGGTCTTTCTTTGTGTTGCCGGTGATCTTTGTCTGGCTGGCACTTCGCGGTGATCTGGCCACCGCACTGCGTACCAAGAGCCCGATGCTGCATTTCTGGCGCGGCCTGGTGGGAACGTCGGCCATGGGGCTGAACTTTGCCGCGCTGGCAATGCTGCCGCTGCCGGAGGTCACCGCGCTGGGCTATGCGACACCGATCTTCACCCTTGTTTTGGCGGCGCTCTTGTTGGGAGAGCGCATCCGCGTCATTCGGATCAGCGCCGTTGCCATCGGGCTGATCGGGGTGCTGATCATGCTGTCGCCGCGCCTCGCACAGTCCGAGGCGCTGCAGGATACCGCCTTTCTCGGCGCGATGCTCGTTCTGGCGGCGGCTGCCTTGCGCGGGTTTGTGCAGATCCACATTCGCAAGATGGTGCAGAGCGAGGAAACCGCAGCCATCGTTTTCTATTTTTCCGTCACCGCCTCTTTTCTGTCGTTGCTGACCCTGCCCTTCGGATGGGTGGTCCCGAACGGGTCAATGCTGCTTTTGCTGATCAGCACCGGCTTTATCGGTGCCATCGCCCAGATCCTGGTGACGTCATCCTACCGCTTTGCCCCCGCCTCGTTGCTGGCGCCCTATGACTATGTCTCGATGCTGTTTGCTCTGGTGATCGGCTATGTCTGGTTTGCCGAATGGCCCTCGCTGGTCATGCTCGCGGGCGCAGCCCTCGTGATCGCGGCAAACGGGATTGTCGTCTGGAGGGAAAGCCGGTTGGGGCTGGAGCGCGGCAAGGCCAAGCCGCTCACCGATCCCAAAGGCGGCTGATGTGGCTCAGCCCTTGTCCAGCCGGTCCCGCAGACTGTGCAACTGATCCCGCAGGGCCGCCAGCTCGCTGAGATCTCCGCCCATTGCGTCCAGCACGCAGGTGGTCAGATCGCCCGCCTTGTCCTGCAAACTGCGCCCTTTTTCCGTCAGCGCCACGATCAGGCTGCGTTCATCATCGGGATTGCGCCTGCGCGTGAGAAATCCGGCCGTCTCCATCCGCTTCAGCAAGGGGGTGAGTGTGTTTGAATCGAGCTGCAGCTCGGCGCCCAATTCGTTGACCCGCCGCCCATCCCTGTCCCACAGGGCCACGAGCACTAGATATTGCGGATAGGTCAGCCCCAACGGGGCCAGAAGCGGGCGATAGAGACGAGAAATGGCATGATTCACCGAGTAGACGGAGAAACACAGAAGCTCTTCGATTTTGAGGCCTGGGGTCATTTCCCGACATTAAATCTTGCACGATATAATCGCAAGCGGTTGACATGCGGGGATCGAATTTCTATTTGTATCGCACACGATCAAATCGCAAGCGATTAAAGGAGTTGACGTAATGTCCGTATCCCCAGTTTATACCGCCCATGGATCCGCAACCGGCGGACGCGACGGTCAAGCGAAAGTCAAGGGCACCGACCTTGTCCTTGATCTGGCGCCCCCAACAGAGATGGGCGGGAGTGGCAAAGGGTATAACCCGGAACAGCTTTTTGCGGCGGGCTATTCGGCCTGCTATATCGGCGCCATGAAATTTGCCACCACGCAGGATGACAGCCTGCCGAAGGTCCCGGACGATGTTGAGGTGGAGACAGCCGTGGGCATCGGCCCGCGCAAGGAAGGCGGGTTCGGCCTGAAGGTACATCTGAAAGTGAGTCTTCCGGGTCTTGATACCGAAGCCGCCGAACGGGTGACCGAAGCAGGCCACACGATTTGCCCCTATTCCAACTCGGTACGCGGTAATGTCGAGGTGACCACAGAGATCGTATGAGCCGATACCATCCGGCAGTGCAGGAGTAGGATTTGATGCGAGGCTCTGCCTCGCGCTCCGAGGTATTTGGGAAAAGATGAAAGTGCCGATTTTCCCAGCTGCACCGCAGGTGCATGTAGAGAAAAAGCGCGAAGCCGGGGCTTCGCGCTTTTCCATTTTAACAAAGACGGTGTTAACAAAGGCGGTGGGTCAGCTGCGAACCAGGGCCTCGTAAGCTTCGGCAATGTCACGGGTCAATGTCCCGACTTCGAACCTATAGGGGCCGATTTCACCGACCGGGGTGACCTCAGCTGCGGTACCGGTCAGCCAGCACTGTTCGAACCCACCCATTTCTTCCGGCATGATGTGACGTTCATGCACTGTGATATCACGGTCTTTCAGCATCTGGATCACGGTCTGACGCGTAATGCCATTGAGGAAACAGTCCGGTTTCGGGGTGTGAACTTCGCCGTCCTTCACAAAGAAGATATTTGCGCCGGTCGCCTCTGCCACGTAGCCGCGGTAGTCCATGAAGAGGGCGTCCGAGCAGCCCTTGGCCTCCGCCTTATGCTTTGAAATGGTGCAGATCATATAGAGACCGGCGGCCTTGGCGTGGACCGGGATGGTTTCAGGCGACGGGCGTTTGAACTCTGCGATGTCGAGCTTTGCCCCCTGCATCTTGGCATCGCCGTAATAGGCGCCCCAGCCCCAGACCGCGACAGCCATGCGCACCGGGTTTTTGGCCGACGCAACGCCCATGTCCTCGCCCGAGCCGCGCCAGACCAGGGCACGCACGTAGGCATCCTGCAACCCGGAGGCCTTCAGGGTGTCTTCCTTGGCCTTTTCGATGTCGTCCACCGAATAGGGCATCGGCATGTCCAGCGCCTCTGCAGAGGCGATCAGGCGTTCGGAATGGGCGCGGCTTTTGAAAATCTTGCCGTTGTAGGCGCGCTCTCCCTCGAAGACGGAGGACGCGTAATGCATTGCATGCGTCAGGATGTGGACCTTGGCATCGCGCCAGTTCACCAGTTCCCCGTCCATCCAGATCAGACCGTCGCGGTCTTCATATCCAGCCATTCCGCGTTCCTTTTCAGCGCCGTGTCATTTTCAGTAATTGCGCAATACCCAGCAACTTCAGTCACATAATTGCGTCAAACCCGCGACTCGATACATCTCAGGTCTTGGAATGTCAATAATGCTGACATAAACTGCCCTGCAAAACGAAGGAGAGGCGACATGTCGGACGGGCGGTCCGGGTCAGGGTTTGGCGGCGAGAGTCTGCTGTTCCTGACCGACGAACAGCTGCGCCAGGGGATCGAGGCAATGTTCTTTGCCTATCAAGGCTTTACGGCCGATCCTGACCGGATCTTGGCTGAACTGGCCTATGGCCGGGCCCATCACCGCGCAATGCATTTCATCAACCGGGCCCCCGGGACCACGGTCAACAACCTGCTGAGCATTCTCGGCGTGACCAAGCAATCGTTGAACCGGGTGCTGCGGGCGCTGGTCGAAGACGGGCTGGTGGACAGTCGCGTCGGCACGCTCGACAAGCGGGAGCGCAATCTCTATCTCACCGATCGTGGCCGGGACCTGGAACAGCGGCTCTCGGATGCGCAGCGTATCCGCATGCGCGCGGCCTACAAACAGGCGGGCCCCGAAGCGGTACAGGGGTTCAAGAAAGTGCTTGAGGCGATGATGGATGCGGATATGCGCCGCGCCTACGCCGATCTGCGCGAGGCACCACAATGAGCCACAACGACGCCCATCTGTTGATTGTCGATGATGATGAGCGCATCCGGGACCTGTTGAAGAAATTCCTGATGCGCGCCGGGTTTCTGGTCACGGCGGCCCGCGATGCCGCCCATGCGCGGCGGGTTTTGTCCGGGCTGGATTTCGACCTCATCGTGCTGGACGTGATGATGCCCGGAGAGGACGGGCTGTCGCTGACCGCCGCCCTGCGCGAGACCATGACGACGCCGATCCTGTTGCTGACCGCGCGCGGCGAGACCGATGACCGGATCAAGGGGCTGGAGGCCGGGGCCGATGACTATCTGTCGAAACCCTTCGAACCCAAGGAGCTGTTGCTCAGGATCAACGCAATCCTGCGCCGGATGCCGGAAAGCCGCCCCGAGGAGGTCACGCCGAAATTTCTGCAGCTCGGCGCGATCCGGTATGACATCGAACGCAGCGAAATGTGGCAGGGCGAGGATCTGGTCCGGCTGACCTCGACCGAGGTTCAGCTGATGAAGATCTTTTCCGCTCAGCCTGGAGAACCCGTGAGCCGCGCCAAGCTGGTCGAAGATCTGGGCCGCGACCGGGGTCAGGCGCAGGAGCGCGCGGTCGATGTTCAGATCACCCGACTGCGGCGCAAGATCGAACAGAACCCGAAGCAGCCGCAATATCTGCAAACCGTACGGGGCGAGGGATATATGCTGGCCCCGGATTGACGGCCACCGGGCGATGCCCGCCATGATACGCGACATGTTGCGGGGCGGGTCAGCGGAGAGGCGCCCCCCGACTTGCGCCAATCGATTGCCAAGCTGCGCCAGGACGGGCAAACAGGGACTGTTTTCAAGGACCGAGAGGGGGCTGCCATGACCACCGCGCTTTTGACCCACGCCGACTGCCTGACCCATGAGACGCCGCCGGGGCATCCCGAACAGGTGGCTCGGCTTGAACATGTGCTGCACGCATTGGCGGGGCTCGACCTCAAGCGGGTGACGGCCCCCATGGCCGCCGAGGATGATGTCCTGCGTCTCCATCCCTCCGGCTATCTGGCAGAGCTGCGGCGTGCGCTTCCGTCGGAGGGGCGCATACAGCTGGATGCCGACACCTGGATGTCGCCGGGCTCGCTCGATGCCGCGTTTCGGGCGGCAGGCGCAGCGGTGCGGGCCGTTGATCTGGTGCTGAGCGGCGAGGCCAAGAATGCGTTCTGCGCCACGCGCCCCCCGGGCCACCATGCGGAAACCGAAACACCGATGGGATTTTGCCTGTTCGGGAATGCGGCGCTGGCGGCCAAACATGCGCTCGACCATCATGGCCTGAGCCGCGTCGCGGTGGTGGATTTCGATGTGCATCACGGCAACGGCACCCAGGATCTGCTGTGGGATGAAAAACGCGCGCTGCTGGTGACCTCGCAGCAGGTTCCGCTCTGGCCCGGCAGCGGTCACCCCGAAGAAGACGGCGCCCATGGCAACGTCATGAACCTGCCTCTGCCCCCTGAAAGCGGCAGCGCCCAGATGCGCGAGGCCTATCGCGAGCAGGCCTTTCCACGCCTGCGGGCGTTCAAACCGGAACTGATCATCCTGTCCGCAGGATTTGACGCCCACAAGGATGATCCGCTGGCGCAGTTGCGGTGGGAAACCGAGGATTTCCGCTGGCTGACGGCCGAACTCTGCACCCTCGCAGAGGACCTGTGTCAGGGTCGTATCGTCTCGACTTTGGAGGGCGGATATGATCTGAACGCGCTAGCCGAAGCCGCACAGGCGCATGTGAAAGAATTGATAAAGGCCGCGATATGAGTACCGATACCCCCGTCACCGAAATGAGCTTTGAACAGGCGATGCAGGAGCTGGAGCGCGTCGTCGACCAGCTGGAGCGCGGCGATGTGGCTCTGGATGCCTCCATCGCCCTCTATGAACGGGGTGCGGCGCTGAAGAAGCGCTGCGAGGATGAGTTGAAACGCGCCGAGGAAAAGGTCGCGGCGATCACGCTCGACTCCGGCGGTCAGCCCACCGGCACCCAGCCGCTCGACGCGGGCTGAGGCAGATGTCGGCCGGATTTGCTGCCGCGCTGAAACAGGCGCAGGCGAAGATTTCCGCTCATATGGACACACGCCTGCCGGAAACCGACGGGCTTTGTCAGGCGATGGCCTATGCGCTGCGCGGCGGCAAGATGCTGCGCGGGTTTCTGGTGCTGGAGAGCGCGCGGCTGCACGATGTGCCGCCCCCCGCCGCGCTGGAGGCGGCGCTGGCGATCGAATGCATCCACGCCTATTCGCTGGTGCATGACGATCTGCCCTGTATGGATGACGACGACCTGCGCCGGGGCCAGCCCACGCTGCACCGCAAATGGGACGAGGCGACGGCAGTTCTGGCGGGCGACAGCCTGCAGACACTGGCCTTTGAACTGCTGGCGCAACCCGATGTCGGCCCCCATGCGGTGGAGCTGATCCGCACCCTCGCCGAGGCGGCAGGCAAGGATGGTATGGTCTCGGGCCAGATGCGCGATATTGCGGCTGAGACGGCGACGGCGCCGCTGACGCTGGCGCAGATCACCACCCTGCAGGCCCGCAAGACCGGCTGTTTGATCGAATGGTCTGCCTGCGCCGGGGCGCGTCTGGCGGGGGCCGATCCGACCGCGCTGCGACAGTATGCGCAGGCGCTGGGGCTGGCCTTTCAGATCGCTGATGACATTCTCGATATCGAGGGCGATGCCGCGACGGTGGGCAAGGCCGTGCGCAAGGATGCGACGGCGGGCAAGGCCACGTTTGTGTCGCTGCTTGGGCTCGATCAGGCGCGCCTGCGGGCCGAGGAGCTGGCCGATGCGGCCTGCGCGGCCCTTGCACCCTACGGCGCGGCAAGCGATACCTTGAAGGACGCTGCCCGCTTCGTTATCTCGCGCGACAGCTGACACGCCGCCGCAAGGAGCCAGGATTATCATGACGGACCAGCCCCAGACGCCGCTCCTTGACCAGATCGCAACCCCTGCCGACCTGAAGCGGATGAGTGACGCACAGCTGGAACAGATCGCCCATGAACTGCGGCAGGAAACCATTTCTGCGGTCTCCACAACCGGCGGCCATCTGGGTGCCGGGCTTGGCGTTGTGGAGCTGACCGTGGCGCTGCATGCGGTGTTCGACACGCCGAAGGACAAGCTGATCTGGGACGTCTCGCACCAGTGCTATCCGCACAAGATCCTCACCGGGCGCCGGGATCGGATCCGTACCCTGCGGATGAAGGATGGTCTCAGCGGTTTCACCAAACGCTCCGAAAGCCCCTATGATCCCTTTGGCGCCGCCCATAGTTCCACGTCGATCTCGGCCGCATTGGGGTTCTCGGTTGCCCGCGATCTGGGCGGTGTCACCGACGAGGGGCTGGGAGATGCCATTGCCGTGATCGGAGATGGCGCCATGAGTGCCGGCATGGCGTTTGAGGCGATGAATAACGCAGGCCATCTGGGCAAGCGGCTGATCGTGATCCTGAACGACAACGAAATGTCGATCGCACCGCCGGTCGGGGCGCTGTCTTCCTATCTCAGCCACCTCTATACAGAAGCGCCCTTTCATGACCTGAAAGCCGCCGCCAAAGGGGCCGTTTCGATGTTGCCGGCGCCCTTCCGCGAGGGGGCCAAACGCGCCAAGGATATGCTGAAGGGCATGGCCATGGGCGGCACCCTGTTTGAATCGCTCGGCTTTTCCTATATCGGCCCGATTGACGGCCATGACATGGACCAGCTTCTCCCGGTTCTGCGCACGGTCAAGGCCCGCGCCACCGGTCCGATCCTGATCCACGCGCTGACCAAGAAGGGCAAGGGCTACCACCCGGCCGAGGTCGCCCGCGACAAGGGCCATGCCACGGCCAAATTCAACATGGTCACCGGCGAGCAGAAGAAAGCGCCCTCCAACGCGCCGTCCTATACCTCGGTCTTTGGGGACACGCTGGTGGCGCTGGCGGCACAGGATTCGAAAATCTGCGCCGTCACGGCCGCCATGCCCGATGGCACCGGCCTGAACCTGATGGCAGAGCGCTACCCCTCGCGCTGTTTCGACGTCGGCATTGCCGAGCAGCACGGTGTCACCTTTGCCGCCGCGCTGGCCGCTGGCGGGATGAAGCCCTTTTGCGCGATGTATTCCACCTTCCTGCAACGCGGCTACGATCAGGTGGTGCATGATGTGGCCATTCAGCGCCTGCCGGTGCGGTTTGCCATTGATCGCGCCGGTCTGGTGGGCGCGGATGGCGCCACCCATGCCGGATCTTTCGACGTCGCCTTCATGGCAAACCTGCCCGGCATGGTGGTGATGGCCGCCGCCGACGAGGCCGAGCTGAAGCATATGGTGGCCACTGCGGCGGCCCATGACGCAGGCCCGATCGCCTTCCGATATCCCCGTGGCGAAGGCGAAGGCGTCGAGATGCCGGAAGAGGCCAAAGTGCTCGAGATTGGCAAGGGGCGCATGATCCAGCAGGGGGCGCGGGTGGCGATCCTGTCCTTCGGCACCCGCCTCGGCGAGGTGAGGAAAGCCGCCGAGGCCCTCGCCGCCCGTGGCATCACCCCGACGATCGCGGATGCACGGTTTGCCAAACCTCTGGACCGCGACCTGATCCTGCAACTCGCCACCGACCATGAGGCGCTGATCTGCATCGAAGAGGGTGCGGTCGGGGGCTTCGGGTCCCATGTGGCGCAACTGCTGAGCGACGAGGGCGTGTTTGATGCAGGCCTGAAATTCCGCAGCATGGTCCTGCCCGATACATTCATCGATCAGGCCAGCCCCAGCGACATGTATGCCACTGCCGCCATGAATGCCGAGCATATCGAGGCCAGGGTGCTTGATGTGCTCGGTGTGAGCCAGATCGGCGAACGTCGCGCCTGATAGGCAAATGGCGGGATGCGGAGACCACCGCTGGCGACCACCGGGGGGGGGCGATCTGAACCAATGCCGCCCGGCAAAGGCGGAGCGCTGGTCCGGTCAAAGGTCCGGTCAGAGGGCCGTTCAAAGCTCCGGTCAGACCCCCGGCGGATCCGCAGGCGGCACAAAACGTTCCATGTCCTCGGCCGCCAGAACCGCCTTTAACCCGCTGCGATAGTCCGGGTAGAGCAGCCTGACCCCCAGCTCCGCCTTGATGCGATCATTGCGCACCCGCTTGTTTTCGCCATAGAAGCTCCGCGCCATCGGGCTCATGCCGGCCTCCTCAAAAGGCACCTCGGCGGGGACCGGCAGACCGAGCAGCTCGGCCGCATAGCCCAAAACATCCTGCGGCGGGGCGGGTTCATCGTCGCAGACGTTGTAGACCGCGCCCGGGTTGGGCCGGGCGACAGAGGCCAGAAGCACCTGCGCGATGTCATCCACATGGATCCGGGAGAACACCTGTCCCGGCTTCACGATGCGGCGTGCCCGTCCCGACATCAATTTGGCAAAGGGGCCGCGTCCGGGACCGTAGATCCCCGCCAGCCGGAAGATATGCAGAGGCAGGTCAGCAATGGACTGCCACTCGGTCTCCGCCCGGGCGCGCCACTCGCCCCGTGGGCTGGATGGCGACAGCGGAGTTGTCTCATCCACCCAGCCCCCGCCGTGATCGCCGTAGACCGCCGTGGTCGACAGGTAGCCGACCCATTCCAACCGCGGCAGAGTGGCAATCCGCGCGGCCATTGCGCCCAACACCGGATCGCCCTGTTCTGATGGCGCAATCGAGACGAGGATGTGAGTGACGCCGTCGAAGGAAATATCATCTCCCGGCCATGTCAGCAGATCCACCCCCTCCACAGGCTGCGTCTCTGCACTGTCGCGCGTGGTCCCAATGATGCGCCAGCCCGCGCCAAGGAGCGGTGCGGCCACAGCACGGGCAGTATAGCCAAAACCGAGGCAGAGAAGAGTAGGAGGCGTCTGTTGGGTCATGCTGCGGACCATGCGATCAGCGCTCTGCGGATGCAAGTCCGGGCCGCAGGGTTTCACGGCTGGACGGTGGTATTTCCCCTCAAACTGCCCGCAGCTTCAGCCGCGAGGACTGCGCCGGACGCGACCGCCGCGCCGCGCGTCAGCGCGGCGCCATGCCCAACTGGATCTGCAGGCCCGCCAGGGCATCGGATGCAGGCGGGAGCGCCCCCCTCGCCTGCCCCCTTCTCGCCTGATCTGCCTCAGCGGCCCTTCCAGACCGGGTCGCGCTTCTCGGCAAAGGCCCGCGCGCCTTCCAGATTGTCCTCGGATCCATAGAGGACATCGACACTGCGCAGCTGTCGTCCGGTGATCCGGTTCATCGCGTCCTGAAATTTGGCATCTTCCGCGTCGCGCACGATGTCCTTGATCGCAGCATAGACCAGAGGCGGTCCGGAGGCGAGCAACCGGGCAAGGTCCCAGGCCCGCTCCATCAGCTGTGCGCCCGGAACGATCTCATTGACCAGCCCCCAGCGGTGCGCCTCCTCGACATCGAACCAGCGCCCGGTGAGCAAAAGCTCCATGGCAATGTGATAGGGGATACGCTTCGGCAACTTGATCGAGGCGGCATCCGCGACCGTGCCCGAGCGAATTTCCGGGAGCGCGAATGTCGCGTGTTCGGCGGCAAGGATGATATCCGCTGATAGCGCCAGTTCGAGCCCGCCACCGCAGGCAATACCGTTCACCGCCGCAACCACCGGCTTGTTCAGGTCGCGCAGCTCCTGCAGGCCGCCGAAACCGCCCACACCATAGTCCCCATCGACGGCATCCCCCCCGGCGGCCGCCTTCAGATCCCAACCGGGGCAGAAGAATTTTTCGCCCCCCCCGGTGACAATCGCCACCCGCAGCTCCGGATCGTCCCGAAAGCTCTGAAACGCCTCGCCCATCAGGCGCGAGGTCTTCAGATCGATGGCATTGGCTTTGGGTCGGTCCAGGGTCACCTCAAAAATGGCACCGTCGCGCCGGGTCTTGACCGGAGAGCTGTCAGTCATAGCGATATGTCCTTTCTTCGCATCAGTGCATCCGCGGCGACCGCATCGTTCGGCGTGCAAAGCAACGGATTGATCTCAATTTCTTCCAGCCCCTCGGCCTCTGCCAGGACATAGGATTCCACGGCGCGGATGGCGCGCAGGATGGCGGCTCGGTCCGCAGGCGGCGCACCGCGATAGCCCGCCAGAAGCGGCGCGATCCGCAGGGCATTCAGCGCCTCATCGAGCATGGCATCGGTGGCCGGCAACAGCACCGAGGCGGCGTCCTGCATGATCTCGGTCAATGTCCCGCCCGCCGCGAGGGTCAGCACGAAGCCATGCGCCGGGTCCTTCACCACGCCGATCAACAGCTCCGCCACGGCCCCGGCAACCATTTCCTCCACCAAAAACCGGTCCGTGGGCATGGCCACGGCCGCATCACTGACCGCCTGCCCCGAGCCCAGGTTCAGCTTCACCGCGCCCTCCTCGGTCTTGTGTGCAATGCCTTCGCCCTTCAGAACCACCGGATAGCCGATGTCGGCGGCGACAGCACGGGCGGCCACGACAGAGCGTGCAGGCTTGGCCCGCGGCACCCGGAGGCCAAAGCGGGCAAGCCAGGCCTTGGCCTCTCCCTCGGGCACCAGGTCGGGGTCGCTGTGTGATTTTGTCGGCAACAACAGGGCCGGCGGGGCATCGGGACGTCTGTGGCCTGCGGCCTCGATGGCCGAAATCGCTTCGGCGAGGCCCATCATCGGCACGACCCCCGCCGCCAACAGGCGTTCGGCGACCCCTTCGGGCAGCAATTCCGGCAGGGTGGCGAGCATGGCAATCGGCTGTCCCGTTTGCGCCCGCACCGCAATGGCCGACTGGATCGTGCAGTCCCAATCCGACGCGTCGCAGCGGTCGGCGCGCGGAAAATCAACGATGAGGATCGTCAAGGCCAGCTGCGGATCGACCATGGCGGAAAAGGCCCGCGTCATCGCTTCTGTGTCGCGCCAGATATAGGTGTGGTAGTCGAGCGGGTTCGCCAATGCCACCATCGGCCCCAGCGCCGCGCGCAGATCGCTGCGCTGACGATCATTCAGCGGCGGAAAGCTCACCCCGCGCCCATGTGCCATATCCGCCGAGAGGCTCGCCTCGCCACCGGAGCAGCTGATTGTCGCAATCCGGGTCGAGGGCAGATGCCCCACCACATGCAGCAGTTTCAAGGTTTCGAGAAAGGACGGCAAATCATCGAGACGCGGAATGCCCAGACGCGAGAGCAACGCCCCGGCGCCCGCATCCCCGCCCGCCAGCGAGGCCGTATGAGAGATGGTTGCAACCCGCGCCTGCGCCGACTTGCCCACCTTGAGCGCGATGATTGGCTTGCCCAGCTGCCGGGCCTTTGCCGCCAGCGCCTCGAACGCGCGCAGATCGCCAAAACCCTCGATATGCAGGCCAAGGGCCGTGACCCGGTCATCGGTCAGCAGGGCCTCGCCGATGGCGGCCAAGCCGGTTTGCGCCTGATTGCCACAGGTCACCACATAGGCCAGCGGCAGCGCCCGGGTCTGCATCGTCAGGTTGATGGCGATATTGGAACTCTGGGTGACAATCGCCACACCTTTGTCCACCCGTTGGCCACCATGTTGATCGGGCCACAGCAGGGCCCCATCGAGGTAGTTGATGAAGCCATAGCAATTGGGGCCCAGAATCGGCATTTCACCGGCAGCCTGCAAAAGCCTGTCCTGCAGGTCCGCGCCCTCTGCATCCTCGGCCTGGGCTTCCAGAAACCCCGAGGCGAAGCACACCGCGCCCCCTGCCCCGCGGGCCGCAAGTGCCGCGACGATCTCTACCGTGGCAAAGCGATTGACGCCGATGAAGCTCGCATCCGGGGCCTCGGGCAGGGCGCCCACATCGGCATAGGCGGGCAGGCCCGCGACCTCCGCCGCCTTGGGATGCACCGGCCAGATCCGACCCTGATACCCCATCTTCCGGCATTGCTCGATCACCGCAGAACACCAGGCGCCGCCGCCGATCACGGCAATGGTTTTGGGTCTGAATAGCCTGTTTAGAGACTGCATTTAGCTTTGTTCACCCGAATTTTCGCGATCCAGATGCCCGAGGCTCTGGTCCGGATTGATACGATCCCGCACGCGGGTCTTCAGCTCTTTCACGTCCGGAAAGCCGCCATCCCGCTTGCGCTCCCAGATCAGCGCGTCGTCGACGGTGATCTCGAACGTGCCGCCCACCTCGCCCGGCACCAGGGTCACGCCCCCGAGCTGTTCCTGAAATGTCGACAGCAGCTCCTGCCCCATCCAGGCGGCCCGCAACAGCCAGTTGCAGCCGATGCAATAGGTAATGGTCACATTGGGTTTGTGGGTCGGGTCAGGGGTGTCGGACATGGTCAGCCTCCAAGAGGTCGCAGCATCTCGCGGCTGATGATGTGCCGCTGGATTTCACTGGTGCCCTCCCAGATACGCTCCACGCGCGCGTCGCGCCAGATGCGTTCGAGCGGCAGTTCGTCCATCAATCCCATGCCGCCGTGAATCTGGATCGCCTCATCCGCAACCATGGCGAGCATTTCGGTCGCCTTGAGCTTTGCCATGGACATATCGCTTTCGGTGACGGAGCCCTGATCAAACTTCCATCCGGCCTCCCAGGTGAGCAGATTGGCGGCCTTCAGTTCGGTCGCCATATCGGCCAGCTTGAACGAGACACCCTGGAACTTGCCGATCTGCTGCCCGAACTGCTTGCGTTCGGCGGCGTAGTCGACGGCATGGGCCAGGGCCCGGTCCGCCCGACCGAGACAGGTCGCCGCCACCTGTAGTCGCGTGGCCCCGAGCCAGGTGTTTGCCACCTCGAACCCCTTGTCGACCTCACCGAGGACCGCCGATGCTGGCAGGCGGCAGTCGTCAAATTCCAGAACCGCATTGCTGTAGCCACGGTGCGACACGTTCCGGTATCCCTCCCGCACCGAAAAGCCGGGCGTGCCCTTGTCGACAAAGAAGGCGGTGATCTTTTTCTTCTTGCCGCGCGGCGTGTCCTCTTCGCCTGTTGCCATGAAGACGATGGCAAAATCCGCGATATCCGCATGCGAGATGAAATGTTTGGTCCCGTTCAGAATCCAATCGCTCCCGTCCTTGCGGGCCGAAGCCGTCATGCCGCGCAGATCCGACCCGGCGCCCGGTTCGGTCATCGCCAGGCAATCCCATTTCTCGCCTCGGATGCAGGGGTAGAGGTATTTCTCCTTCTGCGCGTCGGTCCCGGCGAGCAAGATGTTCGAAGGGCGGGCGACGCCGGTCCAATGCAGCGCATAATTGGCGCGGCCCAGTTCCTTTTCATACAGTAGCCAGGACAGGGTATCCAAACCCGCACCGCCGACCTCTTCCGGCATGTTGGCCGCATAAAGGCCCGCCGCGATCGCCTTGGTCTGGATGTCCTTGACCAGATCCATGTCGAGATGGCCGCTGCGCTCGATCTCCAGCTCGTGGGGATAGATCTCTTTCTCGACAAAGGCGCGGGTAGTGTCGACGATCATTGACTGTTCTTCTGTCATGCCAAAATGCACGGTGCGTCTCCTTGCTGGTCTGCTCGCTTGCCGAAGAGGCTATCGCTGGCCTAGGGTTCACTTCATGCAGAAAAGGCGAAAACCATGCAGAAATGGACAAATGATCTTGGGTCGGCGCAGCAGGTGGATGTTTTGCTGTTTGACGATTTCTCTGCCCATTGTCTCGCCAATACTGTGGAGCCTTTGCGGGCCGCAAACACCCTGGCACGCAGAGAGATCTATCGCTGGCGGTTTCTGTCTCTTGACGGGGGCACGGCGGTGTCCTCCTCCGGGATGGAGGTCACCGCCCACGCCCGTCTGGGAGAGTGTCGCGGGGACATGCTGGTGGTGATGCCGAGTTATCATTTCCTGCGCCACGATCACGCACAGACACGCCGGTCCCTGCGGGCGGCGGCAACGCGCTATGGCGACATCGCCGGATTTGACACCGGGCCCTGGCTTTTGGCCGCTGCGGGTTTGCTGGACGGGCGGCAAGCCACGATCCATTGGGACGAATTCGACCGGATGGCCGAGGCCTTTCCCGAGGTTCATACGGTCCGGGCGCGCTATGTTCAGGACGGCGATCGCACGACCTGCACCGGCGCATTGGCGGCGTTTGACCTGATGCTGGAGCGGATCGGCAGCGCCCACGGGCAAGCGCTGCGCCTTGAGGTGGCGGCCCTGTTCATGAGCGCGGACAGCCGCGGATCCGGCACCGAGACCGCCCTCGCCCGCACCCGCAGCATTGCCCGGGCGGTGGATCTGATGCAGGCGAATCTGGAAGCGCCATTGCCAATCCCCGAGATCGCCCGCCGCATCGGACGCCCCCGCAAGGATCTGGAGGCCCGCATGAAGGCAGAGCTTGGCGCAACGCCCGCCACCGTCTACCGCAGGTTCAGGCTGATTTTGGCCCGAAAGCTCTTGTTAGAGACTGATATCAGCGTGTCCGAGGTGGCGTTTCGCACCGGCTATGAGGATCCGAGCGCCCTGACCCGTGCGTTTCGTGGCGAGTTCAACACCACCCCCCGCAGCCTGCGCCGTCAACAGATGCGGATCTGAAGCGCCGCCTGTCAGCGGCCTGCAACACGCGTCCCGAAAAACAGGCTCTAACAAGGGCTATTCGCCCACCCGGCTCCCGTCGGCATCAAGGATCAGGGTACCGTCTTCCTTGGCCCAAGGTCCTGCAGGCCAGGTGTCGAGCAGGTCCAGAACGCGCCCCGAAGGGCGGCACAATTTCACGCCACGCGGGCAGGCGACAATCGGCCGGTTCACGAGGATGGAATGCAGCACCATCTGGTCGAGAATATCGCTGTCGCTGACGGATTCCTCCAGCAATCCCAGCTCGGCCGCCGGAGATTTCGTGGTCCGAAGCGCCATTCGTGGCGTCAGGCCTGCCGCAGCAAAGAGCGCCAGCAACTGCGGGCGGGTCCAGCCGGTCTCAAGATAGTCCACGACGACCGGATCATAGCCCGCATCGCGCACCAGCTGCAAAACATTGCGAGAGGTGCCGCAACGCGGATTGTGATGAATGACGATGTTCATAACTGATGCTCTACCCGGGGTTCATGACGCTGTTATGATCCCGCAATAGGGGTCTTGCACCCCAGATCGCAATCATGAACAGTAGGCCATGACACATACGACTTTTCCAAGCTGGCCCGACGTCGCCACTCTTTTGGTAGAAACGGCCGCGGGCCGTGCCCCTGCCGACATGGTAATCCGCAACGGCAAATGGGTGAACGTTCACACCCGCGAGGTGCTGGACGGTCATGACATTGCGATCAAGGCGGGCCGGGTGGCCTATGTGGGACCCGATGCCTCCTACTGCACGGGCCCCGAGACGCAAGTGATCGAGGCCGAGGGGCGCTTTATGGTGCCGGGGCTGTGCGACGCGCATATGCATATCGAGAGCGGCATGCTGACTCCGGCGGAATTCGCCCGTGCCGTGATCCCGCATGGCACCACCTCCATGTTCACCGACCCGCATGAAATCGCCAATGTGCTTGGCCTTGAGGGCGTCCGGCTGATGCATGACGAGGCGCTGTTGCAGCCGGTGAACATCTACACCCAGATGCCGTCCTGCGCGCCGTCTGCGCCGGGACTGGAAACCACCGGATACGAAATTTCCGCCGAGGATGTGGCCGAGGCGATGACCTGGCCCGGCATCATCGGTCTGGGCGAGATGATGAATTTCCCCGGGGTGTCGAATGCCGACCCGAAAATGCTGGCCGAGATCGCCGCCACCCAGCGGGCGGGCAAGACCGTTGGCGGGCATTATGCCTCGCCCGACCTCGGAGCCAATTTCGCAGCCTATGTCGCCGGGGGCCCTGCGGACGATCACGAAGGCACCTGCGAAGCCGATGCCATCGCGCGGATGCGTCAGGGGATGCGTGCGATGGTCCGTCTCGGCTCTGCCTGGTACGACGTGGAGGCGCAGATCACGGCGATCACCGAAAAGGGGCTCGATCCGCGGAACTTCATCCTGTGCACGGACGACTGCCATTCCGGCACATTGGTCAATGACGGCCATATGAACCGGGTGGTGCGCCATGCAATTGACTGCGGTTGCGACCCGGTCGTGGCCATCCAGATGGCGACGATCAACACCGCCACGCATTTCGGGCTGGAGCGTGAGATCGGATCAATCACCCCGGGGCGCCGGGCGGATGTCATCCTGACCTCGGACCTGCGGTCGCTGCCCATTGAACTGGTGGTTGCCCGCGGACAGATCGTCGCGGAATCAGGCTCTATCAAGGTCGAATGCCCGCATCTGGACTGGCCCCAAAGCGCGCGCGGCACTGTTCATCTGGGCCATGAGCTGACGGGCAAGGACTTTGAACTGGCCGCGCCCCAAGGCGCGAACTCGGTTACCGCCAATGTGATTGGCGTTGTGGAAAACCAGGCCCCGACCAAAGCGCTGAAGGCCGAGCTGCCGGTCCGCGACGGGTTGGTCGAGGGCGACGATCAGGTCTGCCAGATTGCCCTTGTGGAACGGCATCGGGCCACGGGCGGCGTCACCAATGCCTTTGTCTCGGGCTTTGGCTATCAGGGCGAGATGGCGATGGCCTCGACCGTGGCGCACGACAGTCACCACATGATCGTCGTGGGCACCGACCGGACGCAGATGGCGTTGGCGGCCAATCGTCTGGCAGAGGTCGGCGGCGGCATCACCCTGTTCCGCGATGGAGTGGAAATGGCTCTGGTGGAATTGCCCATTGCCGGGCTGATGTCCGACCGGCCTGCCGCCGAAGTCGCCGCCAAGGCGCAAAAGCTGGTCGAGGCCATGCAGGACTGTGGATGCCGGCTGAACAACGCCTATATGCAACATTCACTGCTGGCCCTGGTGGTGATCCCGGAACTCCGGATCAGCGATCTTGGCCTAGTCGACGTCCGCACATTCAAGAAAATTCCAGTAATCGAGCCGTTCAATGAGTGACATCAAGACCCCCCTCCTGCCCGGAGATGAGACCTTCACCGATCCCAAAGCCGCCGTGGCCCGGTTGATCGAGCTTTATGACGCGGCAACCAATTTCCTCTGTGATGGGTTTATGGCCGCGATGAGCGCAGGCGCCGCGCCCGGTGGTCGCATGCGTGCCTTCTATCCCGAAGTCCGGTTCACGACCACGACCTACGCAAAGGTGGACAGCCGGTTGAGCTTTGGCCATGTGGCGGATCCGGGCACCTACACCACGACGGTGACCCGGCCAAAGCTCTTTCAGCACTATCTGGAGCAACAGATCGGTTTGTTGATCAAGAACCATGATCAGCCGGTGGTGGTCGGCGTGTCAAAGACACCGATGCCGGTTCATTTCGCCGTTGCCTCGCGCCCGGGGCTGACCGTTCCCCAGGAGGGCGCGGCCCGGTTCCCCCTGCGTGACGTGTTTGACGTGCCGGATCTGGCCACGACCAATGACGACATCGTCAACGGAACCTATGTCCCCGAGAATGGTGTTGGTCCGCTGTCGTTGTTCACCGCCCAGCGGGTCGACTATTCGCTGGCGCGGCTGGCGCATTACACGGCCACCGACCCGGACCATTTCCAGAACCATGTTCTGTTCACCAACTACCAGTTCTATGTCACCGAATTCGAGGCCTATGCCCGGGAACAGCTGGCCGACCCGAACAGCGGCTATACCAGCTTTGTGTCGACCGGAAATGCCGAAATCACGGATGCAACCGCCGAGCTGCCGCCAACCCCAAAGATGCCGCAGATGCCGACCTATCATCTGAAACGGGCCGACGGCAGCGGCATCACCCTGGTCAATATCGGCGTCGGCCCCTCGAACGCTAAAACCGCGACCGACCACATCGCGGTCCTGCGTCCGCATGCCTGGATCATGGTCGGCCATTGCGCCGGCCTGCGCAACAGTCAGGCGCTTGGCGATTTTGTCCTCGCCCACGCCTATCTGCGCGAGGATCATGTGCTGGACGATGACCTGCCGGTCTGGGTGCCGATCCCGGCGCTGGCGGAAATACAGGTCGCGTTGGAAGAAGCCGTGGAACAGCAAACCGGCCTCGAGGGCTATGACCTCAAGCGGATCATGCGCACCGGCACTGTGGCCAGCCACGACAACCGGAATTGGGAACTGCGCGATCAGTCCGGTCCGGTCCAGCATCTGAGCCAATCCCGCGCCATCGCATTGGACATGGAAAGCGCCACGATCGCCGCCAATGGCTATCGGTTCCGGGTGCCCTATGGCACGCTTCTGTGCATTTCCGACAAACCCCTGCACGGCGAACTGAAGCTGCCGGGGATGGCATCGGACTTCTACCGGACGCAGGTTTCACGCCATCTTTTGATCGGAATAAAGGCAATGGAGCAGTTGCGAACGATGCCGTTGGAGCGCCTGCACAGCCGCAAACTGCGCTCTTTTGACGAAACGGCCTTCCTATAAGCGCGAAAATATGGTGTTTTCCACGAAAAATCGGTTGATTGACGCTTGATCTTCCTCGCTACGCGTTGTGTTGTCCTACAACATAACGCTAAAGTTACGCGATGAGGCCCCAACACGTTGGGCAGTATCTAGGAGAATAAGTAATGTCCAAACCGATGACCAAAACTCAGCTTGTGGCCGCATTGGCTGAGGAAATGGACAGCGACAAGAAAACCGCTGGCGCCGCGCTGGATGCCGTTTGCAACCTGATCACCCGCGAAGTGTCCGGCGGTGGCGCCGTGACCTTGCCCGGTGTCGGCAAGATCTATTGCCGCGAGCGTCCCGAGCGTGAAGTTCGCAATCCGGCCACCGGTGAGAAGTTCATGAAAGAAGCAGACAAGGTCGTGAAGATGACCATCGCCAAAGCGCTGAAAGACAGCGTCAACGGCGACGCTTGATCCCTTTGTGATCGAGTGCTTGTTTCAGGGCTGCCCTTCGGGGCGGCCCTTTTTTGTTGATCGGTTTTTCTATCAGGCAATCCCGCTCCGGGCGAATGCCCCCCTGTTCAGCAGATAGATAACTGGTTAACTTGCCGCGACGATCACAGGAAGGGCAGTTGATGGACCTGAGAGCAATAGTGATGGGGCTGACCTTTGCCCTGATGTGGTCCTCTGCCTTCACATCCGCGCGGATCATTGTGGCGGATGCCTCGCCGCTGTTTTCGCTCGCGCTGCGCTTTCTTGTCTCGGGCCTGATCGGTGTGATCATTGCCCGCGCGATGCGGCAGTCCTGGCATCTGTCCCGGAGCCAGTGGAAAGCGACGATCCTGTTCGGCATCTGCCAGAATGCGCTCTATCTCGGTTTGAATTTCGTCGCGATGCAGTGGATCGAAGCCTCGCTGGCGGCGATCATCGCCTCGACCATGCCTTTGCTGGTGGCGCTTGCCTCCGTTGTGCTGTTTCGCGAAAAGATCCGGCCTCTTGGCGCGTTGGGCTTGCTGGCCGGGGTGGTCGGGGTCGCCCTGATCATGGGCACCCGGATCAGCGCGGGCGTCGATCTGTTGGGGATCGGCCTGTGCGGTCTCGGTGTTCTCGCGCTGACGGCCGCCACACTTGCCCTGCGTGGTGCCACATCCGGCGGCAATTTCATGATGGTGGTGGGGTTGCAGATGCTGATCGGCTCGGCGGTGCTGTTTCCTGCGGCACTCGCCTTTGAGACCATCCACATCACCCTGACCTGGCCGCTGGTCCTGGCGTTTGCCTATACCACGCTGGTCCCGGGACTGGCCGCGACGCTGATCTGGGTGATGCTGCTCAATCGGATCGGAGCCATTCGCGCCGCCACCTTCCATTTCCTCAACCCGGTGTTCGGCGTCGCCGTTGCCAGCCTGCTTCTGGGCGAAACCCTGGGGCGTCTGGATGTCGTCGGCGTCTGCGTCGTGACATTCGGCATCCTCGCCGTACAGCTCTCGCGGCAACCGCCCGCACCGGCCTCGCCCGTGGCAACCGGCGCGAGATGACCCAGCCGACAGCCCGCACCCATCACTTTTTGTCGGGCTGGCTGATCTCATGGCGGCGCCCTCTTGCGGTTCAATGTTTGAAAGCGCAGTGTCCAACCCCATCTATTGGCTCAGAAGATCAAGTGGGAGGGCCCGATGACCACATTTTTCAAGAACCCCGACGCCATCGCTGCACTGTCGGAGGAAGAGTTCTATGTCACCCAGAACGCAGGCACCGAACGCCCCGGAACGGGCAAGCTGCTCAATAATACAGAGCCGGGTCTCTATGTAGACATCGTGTCTGGCGAACCCCTGTTTGCCTCTGCGGATAAATTCGAAAGCGGCTGTGGTTGGCCGAGTTTCACCAAACCGGTCGAGACCGCCCATGTGCAGGAGATCGAAGACCGCAGCCTCGGCATGATCCGTACAGAGGTCAGGTCCACCCATGGTGACAGCCATCTGGGGCATGTCTTTCCCGACGGGCCGGCCGACCGGGGGGGCTTGCGCTATTGTATCAACTCGGCCTCTCTGCGCTTTATCCATCTCGACGACATGGAAGCAGAAGGCTATGGCGCTTATATCAATCAAGTGGAGGATCACCGATGAGCAAACCTGAACGTGCCGTTCTCGCGGGGGGGTGTTTCTGGGGCATGCAGGAGCTGATCCGCAATCGCAAAGGTGTGCTCGCCACCCGTGTCGGCTATACTGGCGGCGATGTCGCCAATGCGACCTACCGCGATCACGGAACCCATGCAGAAGCGATCGAGATCATCTACGATCCGGCGCAGACCTCCTATCGGGACATGCTGGAGTTCTTTTTTCAGATCCATGATCCGACCACGGAAAACCGGCAGGGGAACGACCTGGGAATGAGCTACCGCTCGGCGATTTACTATGTCGACGATCATCAGAAGCATGTTGCCGAAGACACGATTGCCGACGTCAATGCCTCGGGTCTGTGGCCCGGGAAAGTGGTCACCGAACTGGCGCCCGCAAGCGAATTCTGGGAAGCCGAACCAGAGCATCAGGACTATTTGCAGCGGCTCCCGAATGGCTATACCTGCCATTTCGCCCGGCCGGACTGGGTGCTGCCCAAGCGGTCCGAAGCTGCCGAATAACCCTGATCAGAGCCTGATATACGCGCAGCTGTGAACGACCCCTTCCGGTTTGGACATCCTGCCGGAGGGGGCTTTTGCCATTTGTTCGGCCTGTCCTGTCATCCGCGCGCCACCCGCGGTCGGCCGCTGGCTTCGACGGTGATCGTTGCTTCGACAAAGACGGCACGGGCTTCGACCTCTGCGGTTTTTACATCCCGGTCGACATGGACGTGTATGCCCCCCGCACCTGCGGCCTTGGCCTCTGCGACGGCAAGCTGCCGGAGGTCCTGCTCCAATGCGACCATCGCATCCGAACTGTCGTTGAAATCCTTCGGCCCGCTGTCAAAATGCACCCTGTATCGCCCCTCGGACGGGGAGGTCACCGTCCCCGCGCATCGCTGCGTTATCCGCCCCACGACCGCGCCAATGGCATTGGCTACACCTGCGTACTCGGGCAGGATCATCTTGCACCGCAACCGCGCTCCGACGGCCGGGTAATAGGTCGATGCCGAGGCCCCCAATCCGATCACCTCGACATTCACACGGGCCTCCATCGCAAGCAGCCCCTTGTGGCCCGCGAGCCCCCGCTGCAGCAGGACATGCCGCGCCAGCACATGGGGATCGCCGGGAAATTGCGCCTGCTCCTCGGTAAAAACAGTCTCTAACAAGGTCAAAACGGTCTGATCCGTCAATTGGTCCACGATCATCCGCGCCAGTGTTTCGGCATCCTTTGCGACCGCATCCCCGCTGCCGGTGCGACGCCGCGCAAAAAGGGCCAGTGCTTTTTGCGCCGCATCCGTGTCCCAGGCCGACGCCGTGTTCAGAACATGACTGGCATCGGATGGCGTGAGTCCGGCCGTTTGGACCAGTCCACGATCGATCAACCGGCTCAGCGCCCCCTGCTCCATCCGGCTCCGCAGGACATCTCCCAGCGGGTGAACCTCGGTACCGATGCGCGCCAGGACGGCGGCCTCACGTTCGGTCAAGCCGACGGTCGACTGGCCGAGGACGGCGCGCACGAACCGTCCATCATATTCCCCCACCACCGTGGCCCGCAGCTGCGCATCGAGGGCTGCATGCACCAGCTGTGGCGCTTCGGTGGCAATCAAGGACACCGGCAGAACCCGGCGCGGCCCCAGCGTCACCCCGCCACCGAGCCCCTCCGTCTTCAGATGAACCTGGCTATCGCCGCCAAGGCCGGTCGTGCGCATGGCCACCGCCTCGACCATGGTGCGGAACCCGCCGACCTCCGCTCCGGCCGGGTCGATCTTGGGAAGGCCCCGTTCAATCAGGGCAACATCGGTCGTGGTGCCGCCAATATCACTGACAATCGCGTTTTCCGCACCGGTCATCCAACGCGCGCCAACGATCGAGGCCGCCGGACCACTCAGGATCGTCTCGATGGGCCGGACACGCGCCTGCTCGGCCGACATCAGGGCGCCGTCGCCCCGCACAACCATCATCGGCGCCCGGACCCCGATCGCATCAAGGGTCTCGGCGGCGCGGCCAATCAAACCATCGATCATGCCGACCAGACGCGCGTTCAACACGGCTGTCAGCGCCCGCTTGGGGCCATTGAGCTTTGCGCTCAGCTGATGCGAGCTGGTGACCGGCACCCCCGTGCGCGCCTGGATGATCCGGGCGACTTCGATTTCATGGGCGGGGTTGCGCGTCGCAAACAGGCCTGCAACGGCAAAACCGCTCACACCGGCGGCCTCGGTGTCCAGAAACGACAGCAGCGCCTCTGTATCGAGGGGGGTGGCCTCGCTCCCGTCATGCGTATGTCCGCCGCTCAGGATCAACGCCGGATCCCCCTTCAGCGCCTCGCGCAGGCCGTGCCGCTCCAGATCGGTAGCGGCAAATCCGATATAGATCAGCGCCACACGCCCGCCCTGACCTTCCACAAGCGCATTGGTGGCAAGGGTGGTCGACAGAGCCGCCAGGGACACTTCGGACGGCGCCACGCCGGATTGGTCCAACACCGCCCGGACAGCGCCGCCGATGCCGATGGCCAGATCCTGTCTGGTGGTGAGGGATTTGGCCGTGGCCACGACCTCGGTCTCGTCCCGGATGAGAACGGCATCGGTATAGGTGCCACCCGTATCGACCCCAAGCAACAGCGCCATTGCAACCTCGTGTAATCTGTCCCTGACTGTCGGGTTTAGCCACCTGCGGCGTCACGTCCAGCCTGTTTGCGTCATGTCAGCCTCTGAACGGCCCAGCGGGCAGCATCGGCGACCGCCGGATCTGGATCAGAACACAGGGACTGCGCCACCGGCCTGAGGGCGGGGGTTTGGGAATTGCCGATGGCATAGAGGACGTTGCGCACAAACCGGTCCCGGCCAATGCGTTTGATCGGGGAACCGGAGTAGGTTTCTCGAAATGTCGCATCGTCCAGGCGCGCCAGTTCCGCGAGCGGGGGCGCCACCGTACCAGCGCGGGCGGCATATCGCAGATCAGAGGCCTCCACCGCAAACTTGTTCCAGGGGCAGGCTGCCAGACAATCGTCGCAGCCGTAGATGCGGTTTCCCAGCTTGCTGCGCAGCTCCAGCGGGATAGGGCCTTTGTGCTCGATCGTGAGATAGGAGATGCAGCGGCGACCGTCGAGCTGGTAGGGGGCGGGAAACGCCTCGGTCGGGCAGGCCGTCAGACAGGCCCGGCAGGAGCCGCAGCGGTCCGGCTCCGCCCGATCCTCCGGGAGGTCGAGCGTGGTAAAAATAGACCCTAAAAAGGCCCAATTACCCCAATCACGGCTCACAAGATTGGTGTGTTTACCCTGCCACCCGAGACCAGCCGCCTGCCCGAGCGCCTTTTCGGGCACCGGTGCCGTATCCACGAAGACCTTGACCTCGGGCGCGCCACCGGCCTCTGCAATCAACCAGCGGGCCAGCCGCTTCAGGCGTTTCTTGACGAGATCATGATAGTCCTTGCCGCGCGCATAGACAGAGATCGCGGCCCGATCCGGCAGCCCCACAACGTCCATCGGGTTTTCGTCGGGCGTGTAGCTTTCGGCCAGCATGATCACCGACCGGGCCTCCGGCCAAAGTGCCGCAGGGTCGGCGCGCCAGTTGGTGCGCTCCTCCATCCAGGACATCTGTCCGTGATAGCCCGCATCCAGAAAGGCCCGCAATCGGGCAGGCACCTCCGGCACGTCCCAGGGGCGGCAAATACGCGCGGCAACAAAGCCCTCTTTCAGGGCCTGCGCAACCAGGCGCTTTTTCAGTTCTTCCTGCTCTACCTTGGGCATTTGGCCCTACTTTCGGCGCGATGCCAGCTCAGAAATCCAGATCGGCATAATGCGACGGCGGCCTGAATCCCGGCACCTGATCGGCGAGAATGGACCGAAATGCCGGGCGTGACTTGATCTTGGCGTACCAGTCCTTCACCACCGCCGAGCGATTCCAGTCCACATCCGAGATATAGTCGAGCGATGACAGATGCGCGGCGGCGGCGAAATCCGCCAGGGTCATGCTATCCCCCGCCAGCCAGCGCCGGTGGTCCAGCAACCAGGACAGGTAGTCGATGTGGTATTTGATCGCCTTGGCACCGGATTTGACATTTGTGCTGTCGGGGTAGCCTTCGCCGGTCATTTTCTTGTTCACCCGCTCATAAAGCAGCTTTGACGTGACTTCGCTGTGGAACTTGTCGTCAAACCAGCTCACCAACCTGCGGACTTCCAGACGCTCGGCCGGTTTCTTCGGCATCAGCGAAGGATCCGGCCGCGTCTCTTCGATATATTCGCAAATGGCGGCGCTTTCGGCCATCAACATGCCATCGAGGCGCAGAACCGGCACCTTGGCCGCAGGGTTTCGACGCAGGAAATCGGCATCCTTGTCCCAATATCGTTCCTCGACAAGCTCCACCTCGATCTTCTTTTCCGCAAGCGACAGACGCACTTTTCGACAGAATGGGGACAGGGGGACATGATAGAGACGAGCCATAGGGGTCCTGCGCTCTCCGAAATGAAGGGGACGTTTTCCTCAAGCAATGCCTTGCCCGGGCGAAAACTTCAATGCTCGAAACACGCGGCGCGCCCGTCTCGCGCGATGGTGGCGGCGCCATCGACGATCTGACGGGCCCTTTTGCGCATAAAATTGCCGGGCTGCGCCGCCGAGCGATCTTTGGGATTGGGCAAGAGGGCTGCGATCAATGCCGCCTGCTGCGGGCTCAGCTGGTCAGGACCGGTTCCGAAATAATGGCGCGCGGCGGCGTCGGCGCCAAAGATCCCCTCGCCCATTTCGGCGATGTTCAGATAGACCTCGACGATCCGGCGCTTGCTCCAGGTGGCCTCGACGACGGGGGTGATGAAGGTCTCAAGCGCCTTTCGAACCCAGCTCCGCCCCTGCCAGAGAAAGACATTCTTGACCACCTGCTGGGTGATCGTCGACGCGCCACGGCTGGCCCCGGATTCCAGCGCCGTACGGATCGCCTCCACATCAAAGCCCCAATGGGCGCAAAACCGGGCGTCCTCGGCCGCCACCACAGAGCGGGCAAGAACCGGAGCGATATGTTCGATCGGCACCCATTCGCGATCCACCTCGCCGAGACGGCGTTTTTCCGACCAGATCGTATGGGTGGTTGGCGGGTTTACCACGGAAAACAGCAGGATCAGAGCGAACAGGAATATCACGCCTCCAAGCGCGGTCCGAAGCACGCGGCGGCGTATGCGACCGAACAGCGCACGGGGGCTGAACCGCGCGGCTGGTGATCTGGATGTCCGGGATGTCTTCTTGCGTGCTGCCTTTGCCATGCCTCTCTATAGGGCAGAGGCCTTGCCCTCTCCAACAAGGAAAATCCCAAGACGGGCAACTTGGGCCGAATGGCGCAGCCGGAAACAAAAAGACCCCGCAGGCCGAAGCACCGCGGGGTTTAGTTTCAGGAATAAGAGGAACTCTTATTCTCGGGGATTTCAGGACTACTCTGCCGGAACTGCCGGTTGTTCGAGCGTAATCGGATGGGATATTTTATTGAGCATCTCCTTGGGGCAGATCTGCAGGAAGTTGGCCTTTTCGGCCTCCCAATGCTGCAGGATCTCGACGGCCTTGCGGCTGCCGGTTTCGGTCAGGTGACGCTCGATGAGATCCTTCAGTTCCGCTTCCCAATGGTCGACGGTCACCGGGCAGGTGACGATGCTCTCCATGTTCAGGAGATCCTGCGCCATGCCGTCCGGATCATAGAGATAGGCCATGCCACCGGTCATGCCGGCGCCGAAGTTTGCGCCGATACTGCCGAGAATCACGGCCACACCGCCGGTCATATACTCGCACCCATTGGTGCCGCAGCCCTCGATGACCACCTTGGCACCGGAGTTACGCACGGCGAACCGTTCGCCGGCGCGCCCGGCCGCAAAGAGATAGCCGTCGGTCGCACCGTAGAGGACAGTATTACCCACAATTGTGTTCTCCGCCGCCGCCAGCGGGCTGACCTGCGGAGGACGCACCACAATGATCCCGCCGGACAGGCCCTTGCCGACATAGTCATTGGCATCGCCCGAAACCTCCAGTTTCAGTCCCGGCGCCGCAAAGGCCCCCAGCGACTGGCCGGCAGATCCCTGCAGCTTCACCGTCAGGTGGTCGGGCTGCAACGTGTTGCGCATGCCGAAGTTGCGCACGATGTGGCTGGAGGTGCGGGTGCCCACGGTCCGATGCGTATTCTGCACCGCATAGGAGAGCTGCATCTTTTCGCCGTCCTTCAGGAACCGGGCGGCATCGCGGACGATTTCCGCATCCAGCGTATCGGGCACCTCGTTGCGGGGCTTGTCGCGGTCATACACGATGCTGGCAGAGCCATCGACGGTGATCAGCAGCGGGTTGAGATCCAGATCGTCCAGATGCGCCGAGCCGCGCGACACCTGCGCCAGAAGATCGGCGCGGCCGATCACCTCATCAAGGCTCCGGGCACCGATGGAGGCCAGGATCTCGCGCACTTCCTGTGCGTAGAAGGTGATGAGGTTCACCACCTTGTCGGCATTGCCGGTGAATTTGGCGCGCAACGCCTCATCCTGTGTACAGACGCCAACCGGGCAGGTGTTGGACTGGCACTGACGCACCATGATGCAGCCCATGGCAATCAACGCAGCGGTGCCGATGCCGTATTCCTCGGCCCCCATCATCGCCGCCATGACAATATCACGGCCGGTGCGCAGACCACCATCCGTCCGCAGCGTGACACGCCCCCGGAGGTTGTTCATCGCCAGCACCTGATGCGCCTCGGTGAGACCCATCTCCCACGGCAGACCCGCATATTTGATCGAGGTCGCAGGAGAGGCCCCGGTGCCACCGTTGTGACCCGAAATCAGGATGATGTCGGCTTTGGCCTTGGCCACGCCCGCAGCAATCGTGCCGACGCCGGAGGAAGAGACGAGCTTCACCGTCACCTTGCACCGCGGGTTGATCTGCTTCAGGTCGTAGATCAGCTGTGCCAGATCCTCGATCGAGTAGATATCATGGTGCGGCGGCGGCGAGATCAGCGTCACCCCCTTGGTGGAGTGCCGCAGCCGCGCGATCAGATCGGTGACCTTCATGCCCGGCAGCTGGCCGCCCTCGCCCGGCTTGGCGCCCTGCGCGACCTTGATCTCAAGCTCCTCGCATTGGTTCAGGTATTCGGCAGTGACACCGAAACGCCCCGACGCCACCTGTTTGATTTTCGCGGACGGGTTGTCGCCGTTGGCCTCTGGCACGAAATGCGCCGGATCCTCGCCGCCCTCGCCCGAGTCGGATTTGGCACCGATCCGGTTCATGGCAACGTTCAGCGTCTTGTGCGCCTCGGGCGACAGCGCGCCGAGCGACATGCCGGGGGTGACAAAGCGTTTGCGGATCGAGGTGATCGATTCCACCTCCTCGATCGGGATCGCCTTGCCCAGAGGTTTGATGTCCAGAAGATCGCGCAGATGGATCGGCGGATTTGCCTGCATCTTGGCGGAATACTGCTTCCACATCTCGAACGACGCCCGGTTGCAGGCCATCTGCAACATATGCATCGAGGTCGCTTCCCAGGCGTGGGTTTCGCCGGTTTTGCGGGCCTTGTAGAAGCCCCCGATCGGCAGCACACCTTCGGGCATGTTCCAGCCCCGGTCGTTGATTTCCTCGGCCTTCACCTGGATGCCGGACACACCGATGCCCGAGATCCGGGAGGTCATGCCGGGGAAATACTCCGCCACCATGGCGCGGCTGAGACCGACGGCCTCAAAGTTCAGACCGCCGCGATAGGACGAGATCACCGAGATCCCCATCTTGGCCATGATCTTCAGCAGCCCCTGATCGATGGCTTCGCGGTAGCGGGCGACATTCTCTGTCAAGGTGCCGTCCAGAAGGCCACGTTCGATCCGGTCCGCGAGGGAATCCTCGGCCAGATAGGCGTTCACGACAGTGGCGCCGCAGCCGATCAGAACCGCGAAATAATGCGGATCGATGCATTCGGCCGACCGGACGTTCAGCGAACAGAAGGTCCGCAGCCCCTGCCGGATCAGATGCGAATGCACCGCCGAGGTGGCAAGGATCATCGGCATCGCAATGCGACCAGGACCAGAGAACTGATCGGTCAGAACGATATGTCCGGCTCCCGAGCGCACGGCCTCTTCGACCTCGGCCCGGATGCGCGCCAATGCACTGTGCAGAGACCGGTCGCCCGGCTCGAAGGTACAGTCGATTTCCGCCAGTTTGGAACCCAGATTCTCGATCAGGCTGTCCCATTGCGCATTGCCGACAAAGGGGCTCTCCAGCACCACGATTTCGGTCTGGGAGCTGTCCTCGTCCAGCACGTTCTTGAGGTTGCCGAACCGTGTCTTCAGGCTCATTACGCGGAATTCGCGCAGCGAGTCGATCGGCGGGTTGGTCACCTGCGAAAAGTTCTGACGGAAGAAATGGCTCAGGGGGCGGTATTTCTTGGACAGCACCGCCGAAGGCGTGTCATCGCCCATCGAGGCCAGGGTTTCCTTGCCGTCTTCGGCCATCGGAGACAGGATTTGCTCCAGCTCCTCGACCGTGTAGCCGGCAGCGATCTGACGGCGCCGCAATTCCTCGCCGGTGAACAGCGGCGTTTCGATCACGCCGCCCAGCAGCTCGTCCAGATCGTTGACCTTTTCGACCCAATCGCCAAAGGGCAGCGCGCGGGCAAGTTTGTCCTTGATTTCGACATCGTGGTACAGCTGACCCTTCTGCATGTCGACGGCCAGCATCTGGCCGGGACCAAGGGCGCCCTTTTCCACCACGGAGGCCTCGTCAATCGGTACCATGCCCGCCTCGGAGCCCGCGATGACAAGACCATCGCCGGTCACCACGTAGCGCATCGGGCGCAGGCCATTGCGATCCAGACCGGCACAGACCCAGCGGCCATCGGTCATCGCCAGCGCGGCGGGACCGTCCCATGGCTCCATCACCGCGTTGCAGTAGGAATACATGTCACGCCAGGCCTGCGGCAGCTCTTCGGCCTGCTTGGACCAGCTCTCGGGCACCAGCATGGTTTTCGCCATGGGCGCCGACCGCCCGGCGCGGACCAGCACCTCAAACACGGAATCGAGCGCGGCCGAGTCGGAAGACCCATTGGCCACGATCGGCTTGATGTCCTCGGCGTGGTCGCCAAAGGTCGAACTGGCCATGCGGATCTCATGGCTTTTCATCCAGTTCAGATTGCCCTTCAGGGTGTTGATCTCACCATTGTGGGCCAGCATGCGGAAGGGCTGCGCCAGCCACCACTGCGGGAAAGTGTTGGTCGAATAGCGCTGGTGATAGATCGCAAAGGCGGATTCGAACCGCTCGTCCATCAGATCGGGGTAGAAGACGGCAACCTGCTCGGCCAGCATCATGCCCTTGTAGATGATTGAACGGCAGGACAGCGACGCAATATAGAGCGCACCGACCTGCGCGGCGGCGGCGGCTTTTTCGATCCGGCGCCGGATGACATAAAGCTCCCGCTCAAAGGTCTCCTCATCGACGCCTTTGGAGTTCGAGATCAGGATCTGCTCGATCTCGGGGCGGGTGGCATTGGCCTTTTCGCCAAGGCAGGTCACATCCACCGGCACATGGCGCCAGCCGTAGATATAATAGCCCATGCGCAGAACTTCGGCCTCGACGATGGTCCGGCAGGTCTCCTGCGCGCCGAAATCCGTGCGTGGCAGGAACACCTGTCCAACCGCCATCAGCTCATCTTCGCGCGGAAGATGGCCGGTGCGTTTCACCTGATCGTGAAAGAACGGTACCGGGATCTGCACATGGATGCCGGCGCCATCGCCGGTCTTGCCATCCGCATCAACCGCGCCCCGGTGCCAGATGGCCTGCAGCGCAGCAATCCCGGCATCCACCACCTGACGGCTCTTGGAGCCATCGACAGAGACGACAAGCCCGACCCCACAGGAGGAATGCTCTTCCTCTTCGGAGTACAGGCCGTTTTCGGCCATCCACTTGCGCTTGGCTTCTTCGGCCCGAACCCAGTTGTCATCATATTTGGTCATTGGCTGTTTCCTTCTTCGGAAGGGGCAAACATTGCTGTGGTTTCTTCTGTGGTCATTTTTCGATGGCTGCCGGAGAGATCGTAGCCCTCCGGTGTCATATCCTCAAAAAACTCCAGCTTGAGCGGTGCGTCGGCGGCATTTTCGAACAGGCCGGCGGCGGGATGTCGGGTGCCATCATGAACCGTGCCATACCAGAGCGTCGATCCGCAGATCTCGCAGAACCCACGCTCGGCCCAGTCGGAGGACCGGTAGGTCTTGGCAGGCCCCTCTGCCCTGAGGCTCCCCGGCACGATGGCCAGGGAGATGAACATGGAACTTGTATGGCGTCGGCACATGTCGCAGTGACAGGCGCGCAGGATCGGATTGTCCACAGAGGCGGTCAACGAGACCGCACCGCACAGGCACTGTCCTTTCACGTTTCTCATCATGGGTCCTCCTGAATAATCGGCCATCTGGTCTGGCCTGTTCGGTAAAATTGC
Source organism: Alphaproteobacteria bacterium MedPE-SWcel (assembly GCA_001874255.1). Lineage (GTDB taxonomy): Bacteria > Pseudomonadota > Alphaproteobacteria > Rhodobacterales > Rhodobacteraceae > Epibacterium. The sequence continues at coordinate 229,473 of MPDC01000002.1, read as the reverse complement.
CGCGCCGGGCGGCGGCATGACGCAATCACGTCTCCGGGTCACACCGCCCGCGATCCGGGGCGGCTCACTCTGCCGCGATCGCAGCCTTCACGTTGAACCGGTCAAGGATCGCCTCGGCACAATCGCGGCCATCCTTGATTGCCCAGACCACCAGGGACGCCCCGCGCACGATATCGCCAACGGCATAGACACCGTCGAGGTTGGTTGCACCGGTGCGGAACTCTGCCTTGATGGTGCCCCAGCGGGTGACCGGCAAATTCGGCTGATCCCAAAGCGTCGGCAGATCTTCCGGTTCAAAGCCAAGCGCCTTGATGACCAGATCGGCGTCTTCGACATAGTCGGCGCCTTCGATCACCTCCGGCGCCTGGCGACCGGAAGCATCGGGCTGGCCCAGACGCATTTTCTGAACCATGACGCCCGCGACATTGCCATCGGCATCGGTAAATCCCTTGGGCGCGGAAAGCCATTCAAACACAACGCCTTCTTCCTCGGCATTCTGAACTTCGCGCTGGGATCCCGGCATGTTCGCGCGGTCACGGCGATAGAGACATTTGACCGAGTTCGCCCCCTGACGGATCGAGGTCCGGACGCAATCCATCGCGGTGTCGCCACCGCCGATGACAACGACGTTCTTGCCTTCGGCGTTATATGTGCCGTCTTCATATTCCGGAACGCTATCGCCGAAATTGGCAACCCGGTTGGAGGCGGTGAGGAAATCAATCGCCTTGACGATCCCTGTCGCACCGGAGCCGGGCATGGCCAGATCACGCGATTTGTAGACCCCCGTCGCAATGATGATCGCGTCGTGTTTGGCTCGGATATCCTCAAACGAGATATCCACGCCGATGTTGCAGTTCATCACGAATTTGACGCCACCCTCCGCAAGCAGTTGATTGCGGCGCATCACCACGTCTTTTTCCAGCTTGAAGCCGGGAATGCCATAGGTCAGCAGCCCGCCGGCGCGGTCGTAGCGGTCATAGACCGTGACCTGTACGCCCGCCTTGCGCAACATGTCGGCAGCCGCAAGCCCGCCCGGCCCCGCACCGATGATTCCGACCGATTCGCTACGCTCCTGCCGCGGTGCATTTGGCTTTACCCAGCCTTTTTCCCACGCAGTGTCGGTAATGTACTTCTCGACTGCACCGATGGTGACGGTACCGTGACCGGATTGTTCGATCACGCAGTTGCCTTCGCACAGGCGGTCCTGCGGACAGATGCGGCCACAGATTTCAGGAAAGGTATTGGTCGCCTGACTGGTCGCATAGGCCTCTTCCAATCGGCCGGTTGCGGTCAACCGCAGCCAATCGGGAATATTGTTGTGCAAGGGACAATGGGTTTGGCAATAGGGCACGCCACACTGGCTGCAACGGCTGGCCTGTTCGGCAGCTTTTGCCGCCGCGAATTCTGCATAGATTTCGTCGAAGTCTTCCCTGCGCGTGTCAGCATTGCGCTTCTCGGGCATATCGCGATCAATTTTCACGAACTTCAGCATCGGTTGCTTGGCCACGGCGAAACTCTCCTTCTGGCTGGCGGCGACGGTCAGAAAACCTCCGGTCCCAAATTAACGTCAGCAATACTGACCTATTTTCGGACTTCTCCGCCTTGAATACCGCTTTCCATGGTATTGTACAGTATTTTTAGGTCCGAATCGAACCTAAAATCAGACTTCCTATTAAAATCAATGGGCTTATACATATTCCCATAGCAAACATCCCCTTCGCCTCTCGCCCTTGGACTCCTGCTTCATGCCATTATTTCAATTGCTCCTCGTTGCCCTGATTCAAGGCATCACAGAATTCCTGCCCATCTCCTCTTCCGGCCACCTGATTCTCCTGCCGGAGCTGACCGGCATGGCCGATCAGGGTCAGGCCATCGATGTCGCCGTGCATATTGGCACGCTTGCGGCCGTGGTGTTCTACTTCTGGGGCGACGTCCGGAACGGGCTGGCAGGCCTGCCGCGGGCGCTGACCGGGCGCCGCGACACCCCCGGGGCCCGACTGGCCACAGGATTGATCATCGCGACCATCCCCACGGTCCTCTTTGGCGCCTTCCTGCACTTCACCGGCCTGAGCGACGCGATGCGCTCGATGGCTGTGATCGGATGGACCATGCTTGGCTTCGGCCTGGTTCTCTATGTGGCCGATCAATGGGGAAAAACCCACAAGAGCATGGCAGACTGGGGCCCGCGCGACGCTTTGATCATGGGGCTGTGGCAGATGATCGCCCTGATCCCCGGCACCTCACGCTCTGGCATTACCATCACCGGAGCGCGCCAATTGGGCTACAGCCGCGAGGAAGGCGCACGCGTGGCCATGCTGATGTCGATCCCGACGATTATCGCATCCGGCGTGCTCCTCGGGACCGAAGTCGCCCTGGACGCGGATGTGAGCTTGATGCGGGACATGGCGCTCGCGGCGCTTCTGGCCATGGTATCGGCACTCGCCGCCCTGGCGCTGATGATGCGGCTGCTGCAATCCGTTAGCTTCACGCCCTATGTGATCTACCGCGTGGTGCTTGGCCTGTTGCTGCTGGCCATCGCCTACACCCAATGAAAAAGGCGCGGGATGCATGCCGCGCCTTGTTCACCCGTTGGCATTGACGTCTGGCGTCAGACGTCGCCCTGCAGATTGCGGGCGGATTTCATCAGCTCGTCGTATTGGCCCGAGGGGCGGAATTTCCACAGGTAATCCGGCAAGACCGACCCCATGGTCACCGGCTCGACGCCGAGATCCGCCAGCCCCTTGGCCCCGTCTGATACGATATTGTCCGCCTGCAGGGACTTCAGCTGGTCGCGGGTGAGCAGCGTATTGCGAAACAGACCGAACGTTACGGATTGGGCAAGGTCAAAGCCCCCCGCCATCAACCGCGCGACGACATTCGGCAGCGACACTATCAGGCGCCGTCGGCTGATCACCTGCAGCATCTCTTCCATCAGAGCGGTAAAGCTCTTCACCTCCGGCCCGCCGAGCTCGTAGACACCCGGCTGCGCGTCCCCCAGAAGCCCGGACACCGCCGCCTTTGCCACGTCATCCACATAGACCGGTTGAAATTTGGTGGCGCCACCTGCGATCGGCAAAATCGGGCCGAGCCGCGTCATCGCCGCAAACCGGTTGAAGAACTGGTCTTCGGCCCCGAAAATCACCGACGGGCGCAGGATGATCGCTGCCGGGAAGGCGCCCAGCACAGCGGCCTCGCCTTCGGCTTTGGTCCGGGCATATTCGCTCTCACCCTCGGCATCGGCGCCGATGGCAGACAGATGCACCAGCTTTTCCACACCCTGCTCAGCGGCGATGCGCGCAATGCGTCCCGCGCCTTCGGCCTGCACCGCAGAGAAAGTATTCCGGCCAACCTCGTTCAGGACGCCGACACAGTTCACCACGGCATCGGCACCGGCCATGACGGCCGCAACAGAGGCGTCGTCGCGGATATTGCAGAACACGGGCTCGACCTGACCCGGAACGCCATAGGGTTTGACGTGCATGGCCTCATTCGGGCGACGCACCGCAACACGAACGCGCCAGCCAGCTTTTGCCATGCGACGGGCAATATACCGGCCGACAAACCCCGACCCGCCATAAATGGTGACCAGTTTGGACATGACTTGGCTCCTCTCGCGCTAGCTCTTCATTCGATCTACCGCCCCAAGCCCTGTCAAACAAGGCGCAAAACGCCGCTGGACGGCCACCGGGCCGCAGGACGGGCCGCCGCGCCACAGGATTCTGTGAAGAATCTGAATTATCTGTTTGACGCTCTGCGCGACTCCGCTTATACGCCGCCAACACGACATCTGTGCCCAGATGGCGGAATGGTAGACGCGCTAGCTTCAGGTGCTAGTGTCCGCAAGGACGTGGAGGTTCGAGTCCTCTTCTGGGCACCATATTCCCCATGATGTTTCCCATCATCCGCCCCCTCATGATCCGTTGATACTCAGTCAACATGGCCACCAACATGGCCACGCAACGCCGACTGAGGCGAAGCAGCCGGATAATCCTGTTCGATGTCGTTGGATTTTCCGCCGCAGCTTTCCAGGATCGGCGGTTTTTCCGCTTGCAGCCTCGCCCAATCCTGCTTAGAACGCCTCACACCTCATCTGTGCCCAGATGGCGGAATGGTAGACGCGCTAGCTTCAGGTGCTAGTGTCCGCAAGGACGTGGAGGTTCGAGTCCTCTTCTGGGCACCAAATTTCCCGACATCACACCGCCCCATCACACCGCCCCGACACATTGCTGTATCTCTCGCGAGAATGGCCCTGCTAGAGTGGCCCTGACTTCACTTCAGGGATCTTCCACATGCATGCAAATCTCGACCATTGGCAGGAACGCGTCGATATGGCTGCGGCCTTCCGCTGGACGGCGCGGCTCAATATGCACGAGGCCGTCGCAAACCATTTCTCACTGGCCGTGAATGACGACGGCAGCCGGTTCCTGATCAATCCCAATCAGAGCCATTTTGCCCGTATCAAGGCCTCTGATCTGCTGGAAGTGGATGCCAATGATCCCAGCACGATGGACCGTCCCGATGCCCCCGACCCAACCGCCTGGGGGTTGCATGGCTCCTTGCATCGGCTGTGCCCTCATGCGCGCTGTATCATGCATGTGCATTCGATCCATGCCACTGTTCTGGCTTGCCTTGAGGACAGCCGCCTGCCGCCCATCGACCAGAATTGCGCGACCTTCTACAATCGCACCGTGATTGATGATGGCTATGGCGGGCTGGCCTTCGAGGATGAGGGATCGCGCTGTGCCGCCATGCTCACCGATCCGAAGGTCAAGGTCATGATCATGGGCAACCATGGCGTTCTGGTGATCGGCGAAACCGTCGCGGAAACCTTCAACCGGCTCTATTATTTCGAACGCGCCGCCGAGACATATATTCGCGCCCTGCAAACCGGGCGGCCGCTGCGCGAATTGCCCCCGGAGGTGGCGGAAAAGACCGCCTGCGAACTGGAAGAATACCCGGACGGATCGGAAACCCATCTGGCGGCGCTGAAGGCCATTCTGGATGACGAGGGCGCCACCTACGCCAAATAGCCCGCTCCGGGGAACTTCAATCGGGGGAACTTCAATCGGGGGAACATCAAAAAGGGGCGCTCCTGCGCCCCTTTTCCGCATCCGGTCCGACTGCAGCCGATCAGGCCGCCGCTTCGCCGGGTTTCTTGCCAAGGATGATCATCGACAGCAGGTCGTCATCCGTCACATCCTCGATGTCGACGGTGCCCACCAGCTGGCCGTTTTTCATCACCGACGCCCGGTCGCACAGCTCCATCACCGCATGCACATCGTGGTCGATCAGGAAGATCCCGATGCCCTGCGCCTTCAGTTGCTGGATCAGCTCTGCCACCATCTGGGTCTCATGCGGGCCAAGCGCGGCGGTCGGCTCGTCCATGATCAGGATTCTGGCGTTGAAATAGACCGCCCGCGCGATTGCCACCGACTGCCGCTGCCCCCCTGACAAGGCCGAAACAGGTTCGTTGAACTTGCGGAAGTTCGGGTTCAGGCGGCCCATGATCTTGCGGCACTCGGCCTCCATCGCCGCATCGTTCACCAGACCGGTCGAGGTGACGATCTCCCGTCCCAGAAACAGGTTCGAGGCCGCATCAAGGTTGTCCGCCAGAGCCAGCGTCTGGTAGATGGTTTCGATGTTGTGGCTGCGCGCATCGCGGGGGTTGGTGATCTCCACCTTGTCGCCATTGATGCGAATTTCGCCACTGTCCATCTGGTAGGCGCCGGAGAGCACCTTGATCAGGGTCGATTTACCGGCCCCGTTGTGGCCCAGCAGGCCGACGACCTCGCCCGGGTGGAGGTCAACGCTGACCTGGTCCACCGCCTTGATGCCCCCGAAAGAAACGGAGATATCGTCCATTGCCACCATTGGCGTCGCGCCCTGGGCGCGGAGTTCCTTGGGAGTGGTCATTACTTGGCCCCCACACGTTTGCGATAGACAATATCGATGAAGACAGCCGCAACGAGCACCGCGCCCACGACAATGTTCTGGAACGGCGCGTCGACGCCAACCATGGCCATGCCGGATTGAAGGCTCTGCATGATCAGCGCCCCGAGGATGGCACCGTAGATGGTTCCGAACCCGCCAGACAGGGCGGTGCCGCCGATCACGGCTGCTGCGATCACCCGCAGCTCGTCCAGCGTCCCGATGTCATTGGAGTGGTTGGCCAGCCGGGCCGAGGCCACAACAGCGGACAGGGCGCAGAGAAAGCCCATGATGGAGAACACCTTGACGGTCAGCAGGCGGGTATTGATGCCCGACAGCTCTGCCGCGTCCGGGTTGCCGCCGGTGGCGAAGATGTAGCGACCAAGGCGCGTGCGCCGCGCCACCACGGTCATGACGATCGCCACCGCGATGAGGATCAGCACCGAAATCGGCAGGCCGTAGCCCATGGTCAGCCCCTCCGGCATGACGTCGCCCTTGGCTTCGAACATGCGCTGCAGGCGGCGGGTCGGAATGTCATAGGCGTTGAGCACCGCGACAAATCCCAGGATCGCCCCCGAGACCACCAGCCCCATGATCACTTCGGCCCAGAGTGGTTTGACCGGGAAATCATGCGCCAGCTTGGCCCGGCGCGCATTCCACAGCACCAGCAATGCAGCAACGGTCGCCACCAGCCCGAGGCTCCAGCTGAGCGAGGTCCCGAGGGTCCCGTTGGTGCCGCCGAACATCATGAAGGTCGAATCCAGCGGCCCGATGGTCTGGCCGTCGGTCAGATACCAGGCGACATTGCGCCAGACGAGAAAGCCGCCGAGCGTCACGATAAAGGCCGGGATGGTCAGATAGCCGATCATCCAGCCGTGGAACGCTCCGATCAGGGTACCGGTCACAAGGCCGACACCGACGGCGACGATCCAGGTGATCGGGTGGTTCAATCCCAGACCGAGGACATGCGGGACGAATTCCGTCTGCGTCATCGCCATGACAGCAGAACAGGTCGCCAGCAGGGCTCCGACGCTGAGGTCGATGTGACGGGTCACAATCACGAACACCATGCCAGAGGCCATGATCGCAACCGAAACCGTCTGAATCGTCAGGTTGAAAATGTTGCGTGGCGTCAGGAAACGCCCATCCGTAACCAGGTTGAACCCGATGCAAAGGATGATGAATGCGCCAATCATGCCCAATAGCCGTACATCCAGCTCCAGCTGCTGGAATATATTTCGCTTGTTTTGGGGAGTGACTGGCTGAGACGTGGTGACGGTCATGTCCGGCTCCAGAATTCAGCAATTTAAGTAGCGAGGGTGCCCGCGCCCCGAGAGAGTCCCGGAACGCAGGTCGGTGTTTTCAAGTGATCAGTTGCACGGCGCCGGGCCGCCGGTCACACCCTGGCAGAGCGCTTCCTGTGTGATCCAGCCTGCGTCCACAACTGCGGACAGGTTGTCCTTGGTCACCGGAACCGGTGCGAGGAACTTTGCAGTCATGGTGGTCCCGGACGGAGAGGTCCAGGAGGCCGCGCCATCGATCTCTTCCATCGCGCTGCCACCGGCCAGCGATACGGCGATCTCGCCGGCTGCATAGCCGAGGTCGCGTGCATCTTTCCAGACCGACACGGTCTGAGTGCCCTTGGCAACACGGTTCAGCGCAGCGTGGTCGCCGTCCTGGCCGGAGACCGGGATGCCTTCCATGCCCTGAGCCGTCAGCGCTGCAACAACCCCGCCGGCAGTGCCGTCGTTGGACGCCACAACCGCATCGACCTTGTTGTCATTGGCGGTCAGCAACTGCTCCATGTTGCGCTGTGCGTTCGCAGGCAGCCAGCCATCGGTATAGGCTTCGCCGACGATGGTGATGTCGCCGCTTTCAACAGCCGCGTTGATGATCTCCTGCTGGCCACCGCGCAGGAAGTCTGCGTTCGGGTCGGTCGGAGACCCCTTGATCATCACATAGTTGCCCTTGGGCATCTTTTCGAACACGGCACGCGCCTGCATACGACCCACTTCGACGTTGTCGAAGGTCAGGTAGAACGCGCGGTTGTCTTCGATCAGACGGTCATAGGCGACAACCGGGATACCTTCGTCAGCGGCGGCCTGAACAGCCGGGCCGATAGCCTGGGCATCCTGCGCCAGAATGATCAGAGCATCCACGCCCTGGGCAATCAGGCTTTCGATGTCGGAGAGTTGCTTTGCCGACGAAGACTGCGCATCAGCAGAGAGATACTCGGCTCCGGCCTCTTCCAGCGCGGAAACGATCGCGGCTTCGTCTGTTTTCCAGCGTTCTTCCTGGAAATTGGACCAGCTCACGCCGACGGTCAGATCCGCAGCGAAGGCCGAGGATGCAGCAAATGCACTAAGTGCGATAACGGAAAGTCCGTTCAGAAATTTCATATTTTCCTCCCTTGGCATGCGGGCCAGTTTCTTCAGTGGTCCCGCACAGTGACACCTGTGTAGCAATATTTTTTTTGAGTTTCAAATTAAATCATGTATCCTTTCCTCAGGGAGACGTTGTCGGAGAAGATCGCAAGGCGCCATATAAGGGCACCGCACCCCTGTCCGGCGCGGGAGGAGCACAAATTTGGCACGAGCAGGAAAGCTGTCGTCATCCGGCGATCAGCGCGAGAACGGGCGTCAGCAGATTCTGGATGTGATTCGCAGCGCCGAACACATCGCACGGATCGACATCGCCAAATCGACGGGCGTCAGCCCCGCGACGGTGACGGCGATCACCGCGGAGTTGCTCGGCGCAGGGCTGATCGAAGAGGTCGCACCGGAAGCGACCTCCGAGGCCCGGCGCGGCCGACCACGCGTCGCCCTGAGAATCCGGGGCGCCGCGCATCGCATTGCCGGCCTCAAGGTGTCGCATCATGTGATCTCTACGGTGATCACCGATTTTGTCGGCACCGAACTGGCCAGCCACGAAATGCCGCTGGTCAAGGGCTGTATGCCGGTCCCGGAGCTCTGCTCCCAGATCCGCCGGGCGCTGGAATTCACTTGCCAAAAAGGCGGATTCGGTATTGAGGACCTCTCTGGCATCGGGCTTGGGCTGGCCGGCATGGTCGATGCGGAACGCAGTTTCGTCTATTGGTCGTCGTCGCTCATCGAGCGCAATGTCGATCTTGGCAAAGCGCTGGCAGAGGTGCTGCCCTGCCCGGTCTTTCTGGATAATGACGCCAATCTGGTGGCCAAGGCCGAACATCTCTTTGGCGAGGGCCGCACCTGCGACAATTTCATTGTCATCACCATCGAGCATGGGGTCGGCATGGGCATCGTGATCGATGGGCAGATCTATCGCGGCACACGTGGCTGCGGGGCCGAATTTGGCCATACCAAGGTGCATCTCGAAGGGGCCTTGTGCCAATGTGGGCAACGCGGCTGCCTTGAGGCCTACGTCGGTGATTACGCGCTCCTGCGCGAGGCAAATATATCCAGTGGCAGCGACCGTCACCACACGCTTGCATCGTTGTTCCAGGCCGCCGAGAACGGCGACAGCATGGCCCAATCCATTCTTGATCGCGCCCGCAGGATGTTTGCCATGGGGCTGGCCAATGTGGTCAATATCTTCGACCCGACGCGGATCATTCTTGCCGGGGCCCGGCTGTCCTTTGATCACCTGTATTCCGGCAAGGTCATCGATGAAATGCGCCATTGGGTCGTGCAGGTTGACGCGCCCCTGCCCGAGGTCATCGTGCATGATTGGGGTGATCTGATGTGGGCCAAGGGTGCAGCCGCCTATGGCATCGAGGAAGTCACCGCCCAGACAGTCAAGGAATTCGTCCATGCAGCGGCCTGAGAGACCTGTCCTGATCGCAGCCCTGTTGGCCGGACATGCAATAGTGTCCGGCCAGGTCGCTTTGGCGGATCAGACCATCCCGCGTTTCACCCCCGTTCCCCTTGCCGAGCATGTCTACGATGGCGGCTGGGAACATTACGTGGGCGGCGGGCTGGCGGTTTTCGACTGTAACGGCGATCACCTGCCCGACCTCTTTGCCGCCGGCGGGGAAAACCCGTCACAACTGTTTCTGAACACCACAGAACCCGGCGATGCGGGCCTGTCCTTTGCGCCGCAAACCCCCGATGACCTGGCCCTGACCGGCGTGACCGGCGTGACCGGAGCCTATCCGCTGGACATCGACGGCGATGACATCCTTGATCTGGCTGTCCTGCGGGCGGGGCCTGATGTGTTGCTCCGGGGGCTGGGGGCCTGTGACTTCACGCCCTTCGATGATTTGGCCTTTCACAGCGGCGATCACTGGACCACCGGGTTTTCGGCCACCTGGGAGGCCGGAAACATCCTGCCGACCCTCGCGTTCGGGACATATGTGGACCGCGCCGACCCGGATGGCCCGTTTGGCACCTGCGACGACACGCTGCTGTATCGCCCGGATGGCCAGACCTATGGTCCGCCTCAACGGCTCTCGCCCGGCTATTGCGCCCTGTCGGTTCTGTTCAGCGACTGGAACAGAACCGGGCGCGCCGACCTGCGGTTGTCAAACGACCGCCACTACTACGTGCGCGGCGGACAGGAGCAGATGTGGGCAATGGAGGCCGTTCCAAGGCTCTATTCCGCCGAGGAGGGCTGGCGTCCCTATGCGCTCTGGGGGATGGGCATCGCATCGCGCGATATGAACGGGGACGGGTTGCAGGACGTCTATCTGACCTCGATGGGCGATCAGAAATTCCAACTGCAGAGCGCCGCGGCTGACGGCCCCGTGTGGGAGGATGTCACCTATGGCTACGGCACGACAGCGCATCGCCCCTATACCGGTGGCGACGGCCGGCCGTCCACCGGCTGGCACGCAGCGTTCGGGGACGTGAACAACGATGGCCGCGACGATATCTTTGTCACCAAAGGCAATGTGGAACAGATGCCGGATGCGGCTCAGAAGGACCCGAACAACCTGATGCTGCAACAGGCCGATGGCACGTTCTCCGAGGTGGGCGAGGCCGCGGGCATCGCCAGCCTTCACCGGGGCCGGGGCGGCGCGCTGGTGGATCTCAATCGGGACGGGTTGCTGGATATCGCCGTCGTCAACCGCCGCGCGCCCATGGAGGTCTGGCAGAACACCCGTGAGATCGCGGGCAAGACCCTCGGCAACTGGATCCTGCTGCAGCTCAGGGCCCCTGCCCCAAACACACGCGCGATCGGTGCCTTTGTCGAAATCGATATCGCCGGTCGCAAGATCACGCGTGAAATCACCATCGGCGGAGGCCATGCGGGCGGCGATATCGGCGATATTCATATCGGGCTGGGGGATGCGGAGGACGCTTTGATCCGGGTTCTGTGGCCCGATGGCACCACGGGCGAGTGGCAGCGCGTGAAGAGCAATCAGCGCCTGACACTGTCGCCCTAGCGATCCACCGGCAGCCCGCTGGGAACCGCATCGGGCACCCCCAGACGACCGGCCGCGGCCGTCTCATCCGTTAAACTGGACAAGAACGCCACAATATCGGAAATCTCGGCATCCGTGAGAGAGATCGGCGCAATGGCAACCGCCGATAGCAGCGCCGCCTGTTCGGGCGCGCTTTGATGAACGCGCCAGTCCGCCGCGCCGTCGAGCCTGGGCAGGACGGTCTGATCGGGATCATAACTCTGCAAGGACCGGGCCGCGTTGAGGTGGTGGCGCACGACCGCGTCCAGCGTTCCGAACGCTCCGGAATGACCATAGGGCGCGGTGAGCGTCACATTGCGCAGGGACGGCGTGCGAAACGCAAATGCATCCTCTGCCGCGCCGGTCACTCGAATACGCCCCTCGTCACGATTGTGCGCTTCGAAGCGGGCGGCCTTGCCGGGGCCAAGCTGCGGAACCGCAAGAGCATGAAAGGCCTGATCGCTCTGCAGCCAGCCGCTGTGGCACTGGCTGCAGCCGGCCGCGCCGTAAAACAGATCCATCCCGCGAATCGCTGCCGGTAGCAGGTCGCCCCGGCCAGCCATATAGGCATCAAAGGGGCTGCTGTCGGCGCGCCATTCAAAGCGAATGAAGTCGGCAAGCACATTGGCGATATCGGCAAAGGTGATGCGCGCACCTTGGCCCAACACAGTATCAAAGCGGGTCCGGTAGTTCGGGATATCGGCGACCCGTGCGGAGATGCGGTCCCAGGCGCCGCCCGGAGTCGACAACTGACCAAGCCGGACCGCCTGCGCCACGTCGTTTTCGGAATAATGCCCGGCCATTTCATCTGCGGACAGAACCGGGAACATCGCCTGGGCCGCAAGGGCATCGTCAAACCCCGATATCATATCCTCGCCCAGCGGAGTGCGAATGCCGCCGGGGTGATCCGGGTGATCCTCCAGTCGGCCATCATGGAACATCACCGTGAATTCCGGAGCGCCAAGGTTCCACAACCCCGGTGCGTTTCGGGGAATGCGCTGTTCCGGCGGGTTTTTCGGGTCCACCACACGATCCGGGCCGAGGCCGATCCCCCCCTCGCCAAGTCCGAGGGACACGCCGTCGCCGGTTCCGAACCTGGGGTGGTGACAGGTGGAACAGGCGATATTGCGATTGCCGGACAGGATTGGATCATAGAACAACAGCTGCCCCAGCTCGACCGCTGCCATATCCGGCGCGGGAAAGACCGGGCGCGGACCCAGTTCCGGCTTCTCGCCCGCCTGCAGGACCGGCGCGATGAGCACGGATGCAAGAAGGGCCAGACAGCGTTTCATATCGTGTCAAATTCCAGCCGCAGGTTTTGGCGATATGGCCGGTCCGGCGTTGCGATCACATCGGGAAAATGCGCTTGGTTGACCGCATTCGGAAATCCCTGCGGCTCGAAACAGACGCCCATGTCGGCGTCGATCTTCTGTCCGGGCAGCCCGCCGGGGTTCGGGGTCAGGCCGGAGGCAGTGTAGACCTGGGCGCCGGGCTGGTCGGTAAAGACCCGCATCCGCACCCCGTCCGGCGCCGTCAGGGAGGCCACCGGCACGGCCTGATCCCGCGCGGCGTCAAACACCAGATTGATGTCGCTGCCAAGGCGATCCGGGTCCAGATCGCCAAGGGATTTGCCACGGCGCATGTCGAAATGCATCCCGTCGAGGGGCGCGATCTCGCCGTTCGGCACCGCGGTCTCGTCAAGCATCAGGTATCCCGTGGCATCGACGTGCAGCCGATGATCCCAGATCGGCCCGACGCCGCCCGCAAGATTATAGTAGTTGTGTTGCGCGAGGCTGATGGGCGTCGGCTGAGTGACGGTTGCGGTCATGTGATACTCTAGCGCCATATCGTCCAGCCGCGCGACCACGGTGAAATCCACCGCGCCCGGATAGCCGTTGTCCCCATCCGGAGAGTGATAGCAGAGCCGGACGGCGCCATCCGACAGCAGCTCCATCTCCCACAGAACGTGAGAGAGCGCGCCGGGTCCGCCATGGAGCTGGTTGCGGCCTTCGTTTTCCGCAAGCGACCAGACCCGCCCGTCCAGCTCGAAGCGGGCGTCCTTGATCCGCCCGGCAACCCGGCCAGCGATCGCGCCAAGATAGTCCGGGTTTGCCAGATACTCTGCCGGGTCATCGAACCCGAGCACAAGCGGTCGGTCCGCGCCATTGTGATGCAGGCGCAGATCACGTGTCACGGCCCCGACGTTCAGCAGACTGAGCGAGAGCCCGCCGCTGCGCAGCCGGGCCTCCTTCAACAGGTGCCCGTTGTGTATCCCGTGATCAATGATCTGCGCCGCAGTCATTCAGACGAACCTGTTGAGAACGTTTTCAAGGTATTCCTGCCGGCCGGAGCGCGGTTTCGGGTTCAGTCCGCCCGCTTCGACCTTGGTCACCATATCCTCCAGCGTCAGCTTGCCAGACAGCATTTCCTGCGCATCCGGGCGCTGCCAGCCGGCGTAGCGGTCGGTGACAAAATCGTCCATCGTGCCATCCTCGATCATCGCGGCTGCGGCTTTCAACCCGCGCGCACAGATATCCATCCCGCCCACATGGGCGATCAGCAGATCCTCGGGATCGATGGACTGGCGGCGCAGCTTGGCGTCGAAGTTGGTGCCGCCGGTGGTGAAACCGCCGTGTTTGAGGATGTGATAATAGGCCAGCGCCACCTCCGGGGTGTTGTTGGGGAATTGGTCGGTATCCCAACCGGACTGGTAGTCGTTGCGGTTCATGTCGATCGACCCGAAGATGCCCAGCGCCTGCGCCATGGCGATCTCATGCTCGAAGGAATGGCCGGCCAGAATCGCATGCCCCTGTTCGAGGTTCATCTTGACCTCGTTTTCCAGCCCATGCCGTTTCAGGAAGCCATAGACCGTCGCGGTGTCGTAGTCATACTGGTGCTTGGTCGGCTCCTGCGGTTTCGGTTCGACCAGAATCGCGCCCTTGAAACCGATCTTGTGCTTGTACTCGACCACCATATTGAGCATCCGGCCGAGCTGCTGGTCTTCTTGTTTGAGATCGGTATTGAGCAGCGTCTCATAGCCTTCGCGGCCGCCCCACAGGACATAGTTCTCGCCGCCGAGGCGATGGGTGGCATCCATGCAGGTCTTGATGGTCGCGGCGGAGAAGGCAAAGACATCCGGATCCGGGTTGGTTGCGGCCCCGGACATGAAGCGCGCGTGGGAGAACAGGTTTGCCGTGCCCCAGAGCAGCTTGACGCCGGTCTCTTCCTGCTTTTTGGCGAAATAGTCGACGATCTCGTTCAGGTTGCGCGTATTTTCCGCGAAATCCGCCCCCTCGGGCCGCACGTCGGCATCATGAAAGCAGTAGAAAGGCGATTGCAGCAGCGTGAACATCTCAAACGCGACGTCGGCCTTCAGCTTTGCGGCCTCGAGGGTGGTGTCAAACCACGGGCGGTCAAAGGTCTGTCCGCCGAACGGGTCACCGCCGGGCCAGACGAAGTTGTGCCAATAGCAGGTGGCAAAGCGGAGGTGGTCTTCCATACGTTTGCCAAGAACCACCTCGTCGGGGTTGTAATGCCGGAAGGCCAGCGGATTGGTGCTGTCGGGGCCTTCGAATTGGATTTGCGAAACGTCGCCAAAGAAACCTGTGGTCATGTCATCAGTGCTTTCATGTTTGGATAGAGCGCGCGGTAGCTGGCGTAGGAGGCCTCGAAGGCCTCTGCCAGTTCCGGGCGCGGATCTATGGTGTGAGAGGTCGGCGGTGCGGTCATGACGCGTGCGAGATCAGCGCCATCGGCCACCATGGCCAGGCGTGCCGCACCGAGAGCGGCGCCGAATTCCCCCTTGTCCGGAATATCGAGCGGAATGCCCAGCACGGTCGCAAGCGTTTCCACCCAATAGGGCGATTGCGTGCCGCCACCCACGGCCAGAAGCCGCGTGAGATCCGTCCGGGTCCCCTTCAGGGCCTCAAGGCAGTCCCGCAGGGCAAAGGCGACGCCCTCCATCACCGCCTGAGTGAGTTCCGCCGGGCCATCGCCGATATCCAGACCGACAAAACTGGCCCGGATCCGGGCATCGTTATGCGGCGTGCGTTCGCCCGACAGATACGGCAGGAAGGTGATCGACGACGGGCGCTCGATCCGCTCGGGCAGCAGCCCCGCCAGAGTTGCGGGTGTTTGCCCGACGGTACGGGACAGCCAGTTCAGGCAATCGGTGGCCGCGAGAATAACGCCCATCTGATACCAGGTGTCCGGTACGGCATGGCAGAATGTATGCACCGCCGACGCCGGATCAGGCAGGTATTGCGACTTTGCCGCCAGCAGCACGCCGGAGGTGCCGAGGCTCACAAACCCTTCGCCCTCGCGAAAGCAACCGGCGCCGCAGGCCGCCACCGCGTTGTCACCGCCGCCACCGGCAACAATGACCGGGCCCCGGATGCCCCAGTCCTGCTGCAGAACCTGGCGCAGCTCACCACCGGGCGCGGCCCCCTCGACAAGGTCCGGCATCTGATCGCGGCGCATCCCAGAGGCCTCCAGCAAAGGCTGTGACCAATCCCGCGCACCGACATCCAGCCAGGACGTCCCGGCGCTGTCCGACATGTCGGAAATGAAAGCGCCCGTCAGCCAGTAGCGAAGATAATCCTTCGGCAGGAGGACCTTGTCGACCTGTGCAAAGATCTCGGGCTCATGCGTTTTGACCCAGGCCAGTTTCGGCGCGGTAAACCCCGGAAAGACGATGTTTCCCGACAGGTCCCGCACGCCTTCGATCGCATCGAGCGTTGCCGCCTCCTCTGCCGAGCGCGTGTCATTCCAAAGGATGCAGGGCCGCAGGACCTCTCCGGCCTTGTCCAGAAGCGTCGCGCCATGCATGTGGCCACTGAGGCCAATCCCGCGCAGCCTCGCCACCTCGCCCGGATGCGCGGAGCGCAGGGCGCCAATGGCGGCCTTGCAGGCTGTGATCCAGTCCTGCGGGTCCTGCTCACTCCATCCGGTCTGCGGGTGCGAGACCCCATAGGCTGCGTCCGCCACGCCAATAACGTTGCCGCCCTCATCGGCCAGCAACGCGCGCAGCCCCGACGTTCCCACGTCAAGACCCAAAAACATAATAACTCCTCCCAGTCGCCACCTGCGCACAGCCATAGGGTTGTACACATATTTATTTCGGCTGGTAAAATAAAAGCAGAGTTGGAAATCCCTGTCAATCTGTCGGAGGTTGAAATCATCACGTGATGAACCGTGACCGCACCCCCGGACAGATGCCATTTCAGGTCCACATGCCGGTGCAGGCCTCCCAAACGTCCCCGGAGGGCCTTGGAAACACGCCCGAATCGCCCCTTCGCGGGCAGGCCCGGGCAACCGCCTGTTGAGTTCGCGGGCCAAAGCCCCTATGTCCAGTTCACTCCCGGACGGACACAGATCACAACCGAAGGACAGGCACGTGGCCACGCAACTTTATCAGCGCGATCTTCCCGACGATCTGGATCTGGGGCCCGTGGTGGCGATCGATTGCGAGACCATGGGGCTGAACCCGCACCGCGACCGGCTCTGCGTTGTGCAACTGTCCGGTGGGGACGGCAACGCCCATGTGGTGCAAATCGCCAAAGGCCAGAGGGAGGCGCCCAACATTTCCCGCCTTATTGCCGATGCCGAGGTGCTGAAACTGTTCCACTATGGGCGATTCGACATTGCGGCGCTGTTTCACGCGTTCGGGGCCCTCGCGGCGCCTGTCTACTGCACCAAGATCGCCAGCCGTCTTGTGCGCACCTATACGGATCGCCATGGGCTGAAGAACCTGACACAGGATTTGCTGGGGCTGGACCTCTCCAAACAGCAACAAATGAGCGATTGGGGCGCGGAAACGCTCACGCGCGCGCAACAGGATTATGCCGCCTCGGACGTTCTTTACCTTCACAGGTTGCGGATCGAGCTGGACAAGCGGCTGGAACGGGAAGAGCGGCAGCACCTGGCGCAGGCCTGTTTCGATTTCCTCCCGACGCGCGCGAAACTGGACCTGGCCGGGTGGCCCGAAACCGATATTTTTGCGCATTCGTGACAGAGCCCACGGCCGCAGTTTTCCCGCAGCTTTCATGAAACCCGGCAACAGGATGGCCAAGAGATGGATCGCTATTCCCGCATCATTGCGCTCCTGAAGGTTGTCCTTCCGCTCGCCGCCGTGGCGCTGTTGTCGACGCTGTTCCTGATTTCCCGCCGGGTCGAGACCGGTCCCGTCATCCCGTTTGCGCAGGTCGACATAGATGACCGGCTGCGGGGACAGCAGGTCACGGCGCCCTTCTTCACGGGCACCACGGAAACCGGTCATGAAATCACGATAGCAGCGGCCAAAGCCTTCCCGAGCGGCGACCTTGGAGCGGCCTCCGCCACCGATCTCGAAGCTGAAATCCGGACCACCGAAGGGCGCAGCATCCTGCTGCTGTCCGATGCCGGGGCGCTGCGGTCAGATACCAATATCGCGACGCTGACAGGCAACGTCCGCATTCTGACCGCCGATGGCACCAGAATCGAGACCGAGGCCCTCGAAGCGGAAGTGAGCGGGATCGAAGCCCGCAGCCCCGGCAGCATCACCGCGACCGGCCCGATCGGGGAGTTTACCGCCGGATCCATGCGGATCTTCACGACATCAAAGAACGCGCCCGTGCATATTGAGTTCACGAATGGCGTAAAGCTGGTGTACGATCCCGCAAAAGCAGAAAGATAACACGTGCAACGACTAGCAATCGCTTTCATTCTCGGCCTTGTCGCCCTGTCTCTTGGACCACCTGCCGGCGCGCAGGGCACCGAAATCTCGTTTGGGGTGCTGAAAACGGACACCTCCCAGCCGGTGGATGTCACCTCCGATGCGCTCGATGTGAATCAGGAAGACGGCTCTGCGCTGTTCAAGGGAAATGTCTTGATCACCCAGGGGCAAATGCGGCTCAGCGCGGACAGCGTTCTGGTCATCAACAAGACCGAAGGCAGCGGCATCGAACGGCTGGAGGCCCGCGGCAATGTCATTCTGGTCAGTGGGACCGACGCCGCCGAGGCCGGTGAGGCCGACTATTCGATCGACAGTGGTCTGGTTGAGCTGCGGGGCAGCGTGTTGCTGACACAGGGCACCACGTCACTCGGGGCTGAACGGATGGTGGTCAACCTTGCCACCGGCAACGCAACCCTCAGCGGGCGCGTCCGCACCACCCTATCCGGCGGCCTATCTGGCGGCGACAACAACTGATGGCACGTCCGGAACTGACAGTCACACCCGGAACGCCCGGGCTGCGCGTCGACAAGATGCGCAAGAGCTACCGCAAAAAGGTCGTGATCCGCGACGTCTCGATGGAGCTGAAACGCGGCGAGGTTGTTGCATTGATGGGGCCGAACGGCTCTGGCAAGACGACCAGTTTTTACACAATTGCGGGGCTAGTCTTCCCGGAAGCCGGCAGCGTCAGCATTGACGGGCAGACCGTGACCAACCTGCCGATGTACCGGCGCGCCCGGCTCGGCATCGGCTATCTCCCTCAGGAGATGTCTATTTTCCGCGGCCTGTCCGTCGAAGACAATATTGCCGCTGTGCTGGATATTACCGTCTCCGATGGCCATAAACGCCGCGAGCGGCTTGAAGAGCTGCTGTCCGATTTTTCCATCGAGCACCTGCGCCGCGCGCCGGCACTGGCGCTCTCTGGTGGGGAACGTCGGCGGGTGGAAATTGCCCGCTGCCTGGCGGCGGATCCAAAATACCTGCTGCTTGATGAACCATTTGCGGGCGTCGATCCGATCTCGGTCGGCGACATCCGAAACCTTGTGGCCGACCTCAAGACACGTGGAATCGGGGTCCTGATCACGGATCACAATGTGCGTGAAACTCTCGAGATCGTGGACCGCGCCTATATCCTGCATGACGGACAGGTCCTGATGTCCGGCACCCCGGAAGAAGTCGTCGAGAACGAAAATGTCCGGCGCGTCTACCTAGGTGACAATTTTCGCATCTCTTGAGGCAGGTCCTCAGCAAGTTTCCGCACAGCCCGGCGCCACGACACAACCCGTCGTGAACAAATGCAAATGGATTTGCATTGACTCCGACCGGGGATTGTCATGGAATTGTCGTATGGCAAATGTGCATCCCGTCGCAGTCACCCAATTGGCCCTGTGCTCAGGGCCACCTGAGCTGCTTGCTTCACATTCTGCCCTTCCTTTCTGGCTATCGTAGAAAAGCGACCGCACACCAACGGCGGAGTGTCGCATCGAGTCAGGCATAACAATAAGGAGATCACATGCGTTACAAAGTCAGCGGAAAACAGATCGACATCGGCGAATCTCTTCAAACCCACGTGGAAACCGAGTTGAGCACGGTCCTAGAGAAATATGCAGGCCGACCGACCGATGCTCAGGTCGTCTTCTCCCGCAACGCGCATGAATATGTCTGCGAAACCATCGTTCACCTCTCGACGGGCCTGACCTGTCAGGCGAGGGCCCATGCCACTGAAATCTATGCAGCCTTTGAGGGATGCCTGGAAAAAATGGACAAGCAGCTCCGGCGATACAAGCGGAGATTGAAAGATCACCACCGCGACCGGAGCGAGCCTGTTGAACTTATGGGCGCCAGCTCGTATATCCTCGCTTCTGAAGAGGTGGATTCAGAGGCAGAACCAGAGACCTTGCAGCCAATCATCGTGGCCGAGATGGAGACCAAGATCCCGTCTTTGTCCGTTGGCGAAGCTGTAATGCAAATGGAATTGGCCGGATCGCCTGTTCTGGTGTTCAGAAATGACGCCAAAGCCGGATTAAACGTGGTGTATCGACGCGAAGATGGCAACATCGGCTGGATCGATCCCTGAATACAATCGAAGGGGCCCGCAAAGGCCCCTTCACCCCGAATGGAGCAGTACCAATGCAGATTTCGAACATCCTCAAACAAGAGGCCGTGCGGGTAATTGGTGCTGCCTCCAGCAAGAAGCGCCTGTTTCAGGAAATCGCAGAAGTCGCTAATTTCGCGCATCAACTCGACGCGCAGACCACCGTCGAGGCGCTGCTGGACCGCGAAAGCCTGGGTCCCACTGGCGTCGGCCATGGTGTCGCCTTGCCTCATGCCCGGCTCGGGAAGGTGGAGCAGGTCGTGGGCGTCTTTGTCTCGCTTGAAAAACCACTGGATTTCGGGGCGGTCGACCGCCAACCGGTGGACATCGTCTTTGCTCTCTTTGCGCCGGTGGATGCGGGCGTGGAACACCTCAAGGCCCTCGCGCTGGTGTCCCGTACCCTGAGGGAACAGAGCCTCTGCACCAAGCTCCGGGCCAATCCGGACCCCACGACGCTCTATACTATTCTGACCGAGAATCAGTCGGTGCAGGCCGCCTGATCACCGAAGGCGGACACCCTCTCTGACGGCACAGGCCGCGGAGGTTTTTCATCGGCAGAGATCAGGCGAGGTCCATGGGGCGATCCGGAAGCCGCTCTTTCAGGCGCGATGTCTCAGCGCCAGGCCCCGTATCCCAAGGTCAGATAATCCCGTTGATAGATCGACTGGCACAGTGCTTCCAGATCCGCGTCATAGATCGCGCTCAGCGCATGGGGCTGGTCTGCCTCCATTCGGGGTGCGGGCGCCGGGTTCATTCTGCCGAGTTTTTGCGCCAACCACGGAAGATCTGTGGCCATGTCCTCCTCGCGCAGGACCAGATCGGGCACTGCCAGCTCGGAAAATCCACATAGCACCTGCGCCTGACTGGCCCAGTTTGGATCGATCCTGACAGAGGTCTGCCCGGCGAGGTTCGCCTTCAGGAACTTCAGGAATTGCTCGAAGGCCAGCCGGTGCTGAGACAGGCCATAGGTTTCGTCCACGCCCTGTTCGGGAATTTCCAGGTTGAAACGACGGCGCAATGTATTGCGGATTTGCAGCAGGCTCCCGGGGCCCTTGGACAGAATCCGGGTGCAGAACACGGTATGCGCCCGCGCCAACGGGTGCCGCACGACGGTAAAGCTCCGATGCCCCGGGTGGCCACGCCGCCAGTGCCGCAGCTGCTTTTGGTTCATCTTTGTAATCAGCCCGTCGGGCGCAACGCTGTCGAGGCTGCCAATCCACCCGGTCACCAGATCCTCGATCCCGTTGCGCACAGGCAGATACAGCACAGGCGTCACCACACCCGCCACATAGCCCGGAACCGCCGGTCCCCGGCGCGGTTCGAAATTCGGGGTCCGGGACAGATTGTAGCGATCCAGACCGGACAGCGCATCCATCATGACATCGGGATTGCTCACTTTGGCAACGGCGGGCTCCGGGTTCTGGCGTTTCAACTTGCCATCCAGGTCGTCAAGTCGGGCAGGCACACCGAGCCATTTGGCCAGACCGTTCATGACCTCAACATCCTGCAGGTCTTCGTAGGCGAGGTAGAACCCGGTCTGTCCGGACCGCTGAAGACGCGTGAGCAACGTCACCTGAAAGGCCTGCAAGGCCTCGACATGGGCGCCGAACTCCTCCGCATCAAACGGCGCCTTTGCGTCCTTGCGACGGGCCAGATTTGTCAGTTTCCACTGGCCCGTGGCCTGGGCGATCTTCAATGACACATAGCTGTCCAGAGGATTGCGCGTCAGGATGATCTTGGCGACTGACGGATCGTCCAGAATGGCATCCAGAACCCGCGGATCATGATCGTGAAAATACCGAAACCCCGCCATCGCATCGGGCTGACGCCGAATCTCAGCAAGCAGCCGATGCGGATCGCTTTCCCGCATTTCCTGCGTGACCCCGAGAATCTCGGTGCGATTGGGGTATCCGATGAAATGCGGGTTGAACGCCTCGCCATGACAAATGACGCCGTCCATCGCATTCAGGTTTGCCTCGAGAAAATTCGACCCCGTGCGCATTTCGGCAAAGATGACAAAGCATGAAAAAGTGTCAGCCATCGGAAATCACTTCACCATATAGGGTTTGCGGGGCCGGTCCGGGCTCTTCGATTTGAGGGCGCCAACCGGGAAATCACCCATCAGATACGGGTGCATGCCCTGGTTCTTGAGGTTCTGCAAAAATCGACCGAAGTTGCTCAGATCCGCCATATGCGGGGCTTCCGTCAGATGGCTGGCGACGGTCGGGCCAATCTCGCTGGCGACGGTCTGGAGATTTTCCATCGGCGCCTCTATGAACTCCGCCATGGTCCAGATCCGGATGCGGGCATTGGCCCAACGTGAGCGCAGCATCTGCAGATGCTCGGCCTCGATCTGCTGCAACCGCGCGGCCTCGCGACGCAGGTCCGAAAAGCTCTGGTTTGATTTGAACAAGGGGATCGCCCAGGCCCCGGAAATGACCGAAACCTGTGCATTCGCATCCCGTGCAACAAATGAATTCACCGTCTGTGTGTCGCGCGGACCGAACTGAAAACACTGGCGCTCGCCTCTGGTATTCCAGATCAGATTGGCCAGAAAACTCTCGGGATTATAGTCGCGCAGCTTGGCATTGTCGCTGAGGCACCCATTGAACAGCTGTTGACCGTCAGCCAGTTCCGCACGTTCCGGGGCAAACAAATGGCCATGCACCCGGGCGCCGGTGGTGCGCGCCAGCCAGGGTTCAAAATCCTCAAAAAGCTCGGCAAACCCGTGCAATACCGAATAGGGACCAGAGGTCATGCCATTTTCAGCGCCGTGATTGGGGTATCTGCTCTGCATATAAAGACCCCGCCGCCCCCGCGTCCTGCGTTCGACGGCCCTGGCAAATATTCGGTCGATCTTGCCTGGGTTCGGCTCTGTCCGTTTCATGTCACTGGCGGCATCGGCAAGAAAAGCCTGATACAGCCGGTCTGCCTGCGGCCAGATCTTGCGCGCGACAAAGCAATCGGACCGCCGCAGCAGCTGCAGGTGGTCATCGTAGAAGATATGCGGCTTGCCCTGGAAATCGAACTTCGAAAGCGTCAGGGACCGGCTTTCAATGGTGCGTGAATAGAGCCGCGCCAGCGTTTGATAATAGCTTTCATCGGGGATCCAGACATGCCGGAAATAGCGGTCATAGCGCGGCCGATCGGGGCTGTGCAGGATCGCGGACAGGGTTTGGCGGGTCAGGCACCACCATTGGCTGCCCATATGGGGTGTCAGCCCGGCCGGAATTCGCCGTCGCATTCCAAGCCTGCGTTGCAGGTTCACATAGCGATCAAACATCTTGCGATGTTTGCGCCAGGAAAAGGGAAAGCGCAGCGTAAAACGTTCCGCGCTGAGGCCACCGACGATCCAGGGAACATCGGCCGTTGTCGCGCTCTCGATGAAATCGGTTTGCGGGCGCTGTGCCAGATAGTCGATCAATTCCTGCACGGGACGCAAGGGCAGGCAGGAGCCGGATGCGAGATAGACGTGCTGAACATCCGGAAACTGCGCCAGCATCAGTTCCGACGCAGATTGAGTGGCCGCGACAATGCCCCAGGTGCCCCATTCACATCGATGCCTGCGCGAAAACCGGACCAGCCGGTCGCCGGCGAATTTGGCCCTGAAGGCCTGAAATGTCTTTCGGTCGACCATATGGTCCACATGAAGCACCACGGGGCAGCCGGCGGCTGTCCAGTGGCGCACCACTTGCTCGGCCCGGTTCAGGGCGGTGTGCACCAGCATGACGATGCCGACCGCGCTCATGCCCAGTTGCCCTTTGACATCAGACCGAGGATCTCCAGCTGGCGCCAATTGATGTATCTTTCACTCCATTTGCACCATAGATCCGGGTGGGTCTGCAATGTGTCCGCATAGGCGGTATATTCTGCGGACCCTGCATAATGCTGCCGCCGCGTGAGTTCTTCTTGTGCTTTGGCGGAAAACGTATCGAGAAATTTCGTGTGCAACAGAACACCGCTGGCCTTTTCGCCCCCGTCGGTCTCATACACCTGATTAAGTCCGCGCGGCAGCAACATATGCGTTGAGCTGACAAAGACGAATTTTCGGTCCCATCTGACCAGCGGGATCTTGTTCAAGGCCGGCGCCTGTCTGGGCTTGTTCGCAAAGAAGATCCGGGCCCGGGGCCCGCCTTGGATCCAGAGGTTGCCGTATGTCTTGTTCCTGGTGACCGTGTAGTTGCCGCTGTCAAACCAATGGGCAATGTCCAATGGGTTCTGCCCCGCCTGATAGGGCATCTCATCAAGCGGTCCTTTCGGGTAAACATCCAGCAGCATGGCAGAAAAGCTCCGCAGCTGGGATGCATCCAGCCAATCCGTCAGGGCCCGGATTGGCCGCGTGTCACAGAATGGGAAAACAAAGAATTCATCCGGATCAACGACCAGGGACCAATGCCCATGCGCGTATTTCCGCAGCAGATGGTTGGTCCAATCGACACCGAAGGTGGATTTCCTGTAGCTGCCCTTGGTGTGCCAGATCGAAACATCCGGCATCTCCTTGAGATAGCGCTGCATTCCATCGGTGGAATCGTTATCGACAAACAGGAAATGATTCACCCCAAGCCCGCGATAATACTGCAGGAAATAGGGCAAACGGATCTGCTCGTTCCGAACGGTGGACACCAATATGATATCGTCGGATTGTATGCGGCCCGTATTGTCCTGAACGCAGCGCAACTCCCGTGATTTCCGCAAGGCACGCAGACCCCGGCGCTTGCGCCTGATCCGCATCCGGTAAGAGTCCCAAAGCCCCAAAATGTCTTTCCCCAGTATCTGGGGCCGTCCCCGGTGCCCCTGGCGTGACTGTCTGTTCCCGGCCCACGCAAGTGCAAACAATATGTCACGTCCACACTATGGAAACAATGCGTTTAGAACCGGTTAGGCTGTGTCGCCTTTCGGTGACCTACCAGTCAACCGGGCAACAGAGCCCGAGGTCCGCCAGTTGGTCCGGGCCGGTGTATTGCACTGCGGCCGGATGCCACAAATCCGGTCCGCTGGCGAGCAGCGCATAGTAGTCGTCAAACAGGTCTGGCCGGTGAAAATGCTCGGCGCGCTGTTGCTGCGCGGTCGCCTGTGCAATCGTTTCCGGCAAGAATTTCGTGTGCAGCAGGACGCCGGACGGCCGCGTGCCGTTTGGCCCGTCATAGAGCCCATTCAATTGGCGCGGCAACAGCGCATGGGTCGCGTTGGTATAGGCATAGCGCCAGTGCCAGCGGATCAAGGGGATCTTGTTCAAAGTGGGCGCACGCTCGGGCGTGGTTGCAAAGAATACGCGGTCTCGTGCCCCACCCTGCAGCCAGAGATTGCCCTGAGGCGATTGACGCAGCGCGCGATATGGGCCGGGGTCGAACCAGGACAGCAGGTCAGTCGGAGGGGTGCGGCTGTCATACTCCTGCAGCGCCAGCGGCCCCTTGGGAAAGAGATCCAGCATCATCGCGCCGAATCCCCGTTGCCCGGATTGATCAAGGCGGCGGGTCAGCGCGTGCAGATCATGCCGCCCCATGCCCGGATAGGCCAGAAGTTCGTCCGCATCCAGGGTCAGGCACCAGTGACGGTGGCCATAGCGCATCAACAACCACCCGGACCAATCGAGCCCGAACCTGCTGCCGCGATAGCTGTCGCAGGTGTGCCAGACCGAGAGATCGCCACGCTGCGCCTCCTGCCGCAACAGCGCCGCGCTGCCATCGTCGCTGCCGTTGTCGACGATCAGAAAATGCCCGGCGCCCAGCTTGCGGTAATATTCCAGAAAATACGGCAGGCGCCCGATCTCGTTGCGCAGCACCACGACCACAAGGATGTCCGAAGGCTGGATCGCCGAGGTATTGTCCACAATCGGCTGAAGCCGCCTTCGGGCGCGAAAGGCCCGCCAAAGGCACCGCCGCCGCTTCAGCCGCAGCCTGTATGCTGCGGCAGCAGATATGTGCGGAAGCGGCAGTGCCGTCACATCAGGTCTCGTAATGGCCGTTCTGATGCCATGTCCAGGCATCGGCAATCATCTGGTCAAGCGTCGAGCGTTTCGGCTCCCAGCCCAGCTCTTCTCCTGCGCGGGTCGAGCCGGAGACCAGTTTGGTGCAATCGCCTGCCCGCCGGTCACCGATGCTGTAGGGCACATCCCTGTTGGTGACAGACCGCGAGTGATCGATCACTTCCATGACGGAAAACCCGGAGCCGGTACCAAGGTTGAACACCCGGCTCGGCTTGCCCTCTTCCAGCCATTTCAGCCCCAGAACATGCGCATCCACCAGGTCGCAGACATGGACATAGTCGCGAATGCAGGTGCCGTCCGGCGTGTCATAGTCCGTTCCAAAAACCGTGAGGCCGGCCCGCTCACCGCGGATCGCTTGGATCATCAGGGGGATGAGATGCGTTTCCGGCTGATGGAACTCGCCAATCTCGCCCTCCGGATCAGCACCGGCAACGTTGAAATAGCGGTAGATGACCGAGCGCAATCCATATGCGGCGCCGAAATCCTTCAGGATGTCTTCGACGGCCCGTTTGGAGGCGCCATAGGCGTTCAGAGGCACCTGGGGTGTATTTTCGTCCAGGACCACATTGTCGTGTTCACCATAGGTGGCACAGGTGGAAGAGAATACGAAATCCAGACATCCAGCGGCGACCGCAGCCTCGATCAGGCACAGGGACCCGCCCACGTTGTTCGCCCAATACCGGCCCGGTTCGCTCATCGCCTCGCCCACCTGGCTCAGGGCGGCAAAATGCATGACTGCGGCAGGTTTGTATGTCTCGAAGACCTCATCCAGGCGGGCTCTGTCTGTCAGGTCGCCCTGCTCGAACGGGCCGAATTTGACGGCGTCCTTCCAGCCTGTGACGAGGTTGTCAAAGGTTACGGGTGTATACCCTGCCTGCTTCAGCGCCTTGCAGGCATGGGACCCGATGTAGCCCGCCCCCCCCGTCACAAGTATATTGGTCACAACCCGTCGCCTCTCTCTTGCGAAATCTGAATATGTGAAATTCGCTCTGCTCAAAAAAAGCTGCCCCCTCGTAGGGGGGCAAGCTCAAATCTTGATGACAGGGCGAAGTTTACTCTGCCGCGCGGCTGACTTGCGCAACCTCGGTGATATATTCCATCAGATCATCGCGCAGCTCGTCACGCGCCAGAGCGAAGGCAACAGTGGCCTGCAGGAAACCGGCTTTGGAGCCGCAGTCGAACCTCTTGCCCTTGAAGCGATATCCGTACACCGGCACATCACCGGCAATGTCTTCGGCAATTGCATCTGTCAGCTGGATCTCGCCACCGGTGCCCTGCTTGCGCTGGTTCAAGTTGCGCAGAACCGACGGCGACAGGATGTAGCGCCCGATGACCGCCAGATTCGACGGCGCGTCTTCCTGCTTGGGCTTTTCCACCATGCCATTGACCGACACAACAGATCCCATGTCGTCCTTGACATCCAGAACACCGTAGGCAGAGGTTTTTTCCGGTGCGACTTCCATGGCCGCGACCATGTTGCCGCCGGTTTCCTCATAGGCTTCGACCATCTGCTGCAGGCAGGGTTTTTCCGCTGCGATCACATCGTCGGGAAGGATCACCGCAAAGGGTTCATTGGCGATCAAACGCCGCGCGCACCAGACGGCGTGACCGAGGCCCAGCGCCTTGTGCTGACGGATATAGGCGATCGCACCAGAGTCCATATTGGTATTCTTGAGGACTTCCAGAAGTTCATCTTTGCCCTTCTTGCGCAACTCCTGCTCGAGGATTGGCGAATGGTCAAAGTAATCCTCAAGCGCGCCTTTGCCGCGCGACGTGACAAAGATGAACTCCTTGATACCGGCGGCGCGTGCCTCATCAATGGCATATTGCACCAGGGGGCGGTCCACCAAGGTCATAATTTCCTTGGGAACGGACTTGGTTGCGGGCAGGAACCTGGTTCCGAGGCCCGCAACAGGGAAAATTGCTTTCGTGACTTTTTTACGCATCTCGACTCTCAATTCTGAATATCTGACTTAAGCGCAACACCCGGCGACACTTGTGCGAAGGAGCGTCTTTCAATTTCTCACCACACTTGCGCCACTCAGCAGGGCAGGCACCCTGTGTCGACCAAACCTTAACACGAACCAAGGTCTGCACGGAAGATTTTAAGAAATCTAGGGAGAAACCTCCTACTCAATGCCCATTTTTTTCATCATGGTCTCAATTTTCGGCACATCCTGTGGATTGTTCAGCTCCCAGAACTCCCGTCCCCGGGCCTTCACCGTAACACATAGGATGGTTCTGCCATTCTCCAGGAAACGCAATTGCTCCAGCCCCTCCAATGTCTCGAGCGGGCCAACGGGCCAGGAGGGATATGCGCGCAGGGCATCGGGCCGGTAGGCGTATACACCAACATGATGGAACACAGGGGTGTCCTCGGCCTCCGTATAGGTGGCAGCGGTGAAGGGGATCACCTCCTTGGAGAAGTAGAGCGCGCGCTGATCGCTGGCGAAGACTGCGGTCGTTCCTCCGACGCGCCCTTCCTTGCGGTCCCGCTGCAGACTGTTCAGCGTGGCACCGTCGCATTGCAGCACCGGAGTTGCCAGCCCCATGTCCGGCGCGCCCTCCAGGCCGGCGATGAGATCCTCGATGAACCAGTGCGGCGTCAACGGAGCATCCCCCTGCAGGTTCACCACGACGTCGTAGCCCTCCCCCAAAGCCGCATGGGCCTCGGCGCAGCGTTCAGTGCCATTTCCACAGGACTCGGCGGTCATCACGACCTCGGCACCGAACCCCTCGGCAACGGTTTTGATCCTGTCGTCGTCGGTGGCGACAACCACGCGGTCCACCCCCTTGACGTCCCGCGCGGCACGCCAGGACCGTTCGATCAAGGTCCGTTTCTGGCCTGTCGCACCCGTCAATTCCGCAAGCGGCTTGCCGGGATAACGCGACGACGCATAGCGCGCCGGAATCACGATCAGGACAGACATCAGGCTTTCTTCAGATCTACAGCCGGAGCACAGGCAATGAAAAATGGATTGGCAAAGCCGTCTTTTCCGTAAACCAGCGGTGCGTGATCGTCAAAACGCACCACACGCCCTCCGGCCCCCCCGAGAACCGCATGACCAGCGGCCGTATCCCATTCCATCGTGCGTCCAACCCGCGGGTACAGATCGGCCTCGCCTGTCGCGACAAGGCAGAATTTCAACGAAGAGCCGGCGCTCTTCATGTCTTTGATGTTGTATTTGTTGATATAATCATCTGTGGCCTGATCCCTGTGGGACTTGGACGCCACCACCATCAGCGCTGCGTTGTCACTCTCCGCGACACGAATCGGCGTGACCTTTCCGGCCTCTGCGGCCGAAAACGGAGCCGCTTCTTCAACCGATGTCCCATCTGCCAACGTGTAGAACATGCGATCGCGGGCCGGCGCATAGACAACGCCACGTGTCGGCACGCCGTTTTCAACCAGCGCGATATTGACCGTAAAATCGCCGCGGCGATTTATGAACTCCTTGGTACCGTCGAGCGGATCGACGATCAGGAACGTGTCTCCCTTGACCGCATGCGAGGCCGATTGCTCTTCGGTGACAAGCAATACATCCGGAAAAGCCGCACGAAGGCCCGCCGAGATCAAGGCGTCCGCGGCTTCGTCCGCTGCGGTAACCGGACTGTCGTCCGACTTCACCTTCACGTCAAAATCATCGGAATTATAGATTTCCATAATCTTGTCCCCGGCCTCCAGGGCAAGACGCCGGATCACGGCAATCAGCTCATCATAATTCATTTTAAACTCCCCAGGGACCACATGTTGCCACAAAGATTTGCGCTTCTTATGATTGCTTGGCAATGGATCGGCAAGAATTCCATGCGATGTTTGGCATAGCACTGCTGAAATAGAGGTCATGTTTCAATACCGAACCGATAGATCTGCGCTCTCGCGCGCCATAACATTGGGTGAAGTTGTCTTTCACTCGGTTGTGCGGAGCGTGCGGTCCAAGCACAACAATGCCTTCGTGGCGCTCGGAATGAACATCGTGCAATCCGTGATGTTCGTCATGTTCTTCTATTTCATGTTCTCTGTTCTGGGGATGCGCGGCGGCGCCATTCGCGGCGATTTTCTGCTCTACATGATGTCCGGTGTGTTTCTCTTCATGACCCACACGAAGACGCTCGGCGCGGTGGTCGGTGCCGAAGGGGCCTCCAGCCCGATGATGCAACACGCGCCGATGAACACCACCATTGCGATTCTGTCGGCGGCGATCGGCGCGCTATATGTTCAGATACTGTCGATGTTGATCATATTGTTTGCCTATCACGTGGCCTTCACGCCCATTCATATCGAAGAGCCGTTTCCCGCCTTTGGCATGATACTCCTGTCCTGGGCCTCGGGTGCCGCGATTGGTCTGGTGCTCTATGTGCTGAAACCCTGGATGCCGGGTGCAATCGGTATCATTTCAACGGTCTATCAGCGGTCCAATATGCTGTTTTCCGGCAAGATGGTGCTTGCCAACTCCCTTCCGGGCTACATGCTGCCAATGTTCATCTGGAACCCGCTGTTTCACACCATTGATCAGGCGCGCGGCCATATTTTCATCAACTACAACCCCAGGGTCACATGGTGGGAATATACGGCCTGGCTCGCGTTGATCTTTCTGGTGCTCGGGCTGATGGGTGAATTCTACACCCGCCGCGCGGTATCGCTGAGCTGGAGCGCACGGCGCTAGGTCACCACCCGGAGCGTCAGGTTCACACGCCCGCCCTTTGGCAAGAGCCTGGAGGATCCGAACCGGATCCGGTCAACGCCGTGATAGGCCAGCCGGGCCGGGCCTCCCATGACCACAACATCTCCGGAGTTGAGCCAGATCGATTCCGTTTTGTCCTTGCGGGATGTTCCGCCGATCCGCAGCAGGCCATCGTCTCCGAGGGACACCGACACCACCGGGTACGAAAAGTCGGCTTCGTCCTTGTCCTGGTGCAACCCCATCCGCGCGCCTTCACCGTAGTAATTGAACAGGCAGCAGTCCGGATCCTTGTCGCCCCCAACCAGAGCCGTCCATATGCGCAGCACCTCGGGCGGGATTTGCGGCCAGGCCTGTCCTGACGGGTGGCGGTCCGCATAGCGATAGCCCCTGGCGTCGCTGAACCATCCAAAACGGCCTGCAGATGTCATCCGAACTGACATCTGCCCTCCGCCGGGCACCTCCGGCGAAAACAGCGGGGCCGCTCGCAGAACCGGCCGGAGCGCGTGAATGAGGGTGCGTTGCACTTCGAGCGGCAGAAATCCCTTGTGAATTTCGAAACCGCGCAGCGTCAGTGGTGCCATTAGCCTAATCTTAACTCTGTTTGTCGCAAAAGCGCTCATATTTGCCTGTAACAGGGCAATCGTGCGGTTGCAGGGGTCATTTTCGCTCCCTATATACGCCGAGAAGCGGTTGGGTGGAGACCCTATCGCAACTGAATCGGGGCCGGAATGCCAAAACGGGTTCTGGCTTCGGGTAATCGCCTTGTGAAGTAAAAGGGATCGAACACAATGAGCAAAGTGATCGGGATCGACCTCGGTACGACCAACTCCTGCGTAGCCATCATGGATGGTTCGCAACCCCGCGTGATCGAGAACGCGGAAGGTGCACGCACCACCCCCTCCATCGTCGCCTTCACCGATGAAGAGCGCCTGGTTGGCCAGCCTGCGAAACGCCAGGCGGTAACCAACCCGGACAACACCATCTTTGGTGTGAAGCGCCTCATCGGTCGCCGGTTTGACGACGCGGATCTGGCAAAGGACAAGAAAAACCTGCCGTTCAACGTGATTGATGGCGGCAATGGTGACGCATGGGTGGAAGCGAAAACGGAAAAATACTCTCCGTCGCAGATTTCCGCCTTTATCCTCGGCAAGATGAAGGAAACCGCCGAGAGCTATCTCGGCGAGGACGTGACACAGGCGGTGATCACCGTTCCCGCCTATTTCAACGACGCACAGCGTCAGGCGACCAAGGACGCGGGCAAAATCGCGGGTCTTGAGGTTCTGCGTATCATCAACGAGCCGACCGCGGCCGCTCTGGCCTATGGCCTCGACAAGGCCGACACCCAGACCATCGCGGTCTATGACCTTGGGGGTGGCACCTTCGACGTCACCATCCTGGAGATCGACGACGGCCTGTTCGAAGTGAAATCCACCAACGGCGACACGTTCCTCGGCGGTGAAGACTTTGACATGCGGATCGTGAACTACCTCGCGGATGAGTTCAAGAAAAGTCACGGTGTGGACCTGACCAAGGACAAGATGGCGCTGCAGCGTCTGAAAGAAGCGGCGGAAAAAGCCAAGATCGAACTGTCCTCGTCCAGCCAGACCGAAATCAACCAGCCGTTCATCTCCATGGATCCGAGCACCGGCCAGCCGCTGCACATGGTGATGAAGCTTACGCGGGCCAAGCTGGAAAGCCTTGTCGGCGACCTGATCAAGGCCTCCATGAAGCCCTGCGCCGCTGCTTTGAAAGACGCAGGCCTGTCCGCCTCCGATATTGACGAGGTGGTTCTGGTCGGTGGTATGACCCGGATGCCCAAAGTCATCGAAGAGGTGACCAAGTTCTTTGGCAAAGAACCGCACAAAGGTGTGAACCCTGACGAAGTGGTCGCCATGGGCGCCGCTATTCAGGCCGGTGTCCTGCAGGGCGACGTCAAGGACGTTGTACTGCTTGACGTGACGCCTCTGTCTCTTGGCATCGAAACCCTCGGGGGCGTGTTCACGCGTCTGATCGATCGCAACACCACGATCCCGACCAAGAAATCTCAGGTGTTCTCCACGGCCGAAGACCACCAGAACGCCGTGACCATCCGGGTTTTCCAGGGTGAGCGCGAAATGGCGGCCGACAACAAGATGCTTGGTCAGTTCAACCTGGAGGATATCCCTCCGGCGCCGCGTGGCATGCCTCAGATTGAGGTCACCTTTGACATCGACGCCAACGGTATTGTGTCCGTATCCGCCAAGGATAAAGGCACCGGCAAAGAGCAGAAGATCACGATCCAGGCGTCTGGCGGTTTGTCCGACGACGATATCGAAAAAATGGTCAAGGACGCCGAAGACAATGCCGAAGCGGACAAGGAACGCCGCGAATTGATCGAAGCCCGGAACCAGGCGGAAAGCCTGATCCATTCGACCGAGAAATCGGTGGAAGAGCATGGCGAGAAGGTCGATCCAACCACCGTCGAAGCGATCGAACTGGCAATTGCTGCCCTGAAAGATGACCTCGAAGGGGACAAGGCCAGCGCCGAGAAGATCAAATCCGGCATTCAGAACGTGACCGAGGTGGCCATGCGTCTGGGCGAGGCGATCTACAAGGCCCAGGCTGAAGAAGCCGAAGGGGACGAGCCCGCAGCAGCCGATGAGTCCTCTGCGACCGGTGGCGATGACGATATCGTCGATGCCGAGTTCGAGGACCTGGACGACAACAAGCGCTAAGGGTGCACCTTGGCCAAAGGTGGGCCGGTCCGTTCCCCGGACCGGCCCTCTTTCGTTGAGGCAGAAGGGATTTTCCGATGTCAAAACGCGATTACTACGAAGTGCTTGGTGTGGTCAAAAGCGCCAGCGCCGACGAGATCAAGAAGGGCTTTCGCAAGAAAGCCAAAGAGCTGCACCCGGACCGGAACAAGGACAACCCGGAGTCCGAGGCCCAGTTCAAAGAAGCCAACGAGGCCTACGACGTCCTGAAGGATCCGGAGAAAAAGGCGGCCTACGACCGTTACGGTCATGCGGCCTTTGAAAACGGTATGGGCGGCGGTGGACAGCGCCCGGGAGGCCATCCCGGCGGTGACTTCTCCTCGGCCTTCTCCGACGTCTTTGATGATCTCTTCGGTGACTTCATGGGCGGAGGCGGCGGCCGCGGTGGCGCCCATCAACGCGCATCGCGCGGGGCCGACCTGCGCTATAACCTGCGCCTGTCGCTGGAGGAGGCCTTCACCGGCCTTCACAAGACGATCAATGTTCCCACTTCCGTCGGCTGCTCGTCCTGCGATGGCACCGGCGCCGAGGGCGGGGCTGAGCCGACGACCTGCCCAACCTGCTCCGGCATGGGCAAGGTTCGGGCGCAACAAGGGTTCTTCACCGTCGAACGCACCTGCCCGACCTGCTCAGGTCTCGGTCAGATGATCAAGAACCCCTGCAAGTCCTGCCACGGCCATGGCAGGGTTGAAAAAGACCGCTCTCTCTCGGTCAATATTCCCGCCGGGGTGGAAACCGGGACGCGCATTCGCCTCGCTGGTGAAGGTGAGGCGGGTCTGCGGGGCGGCCCTCCGGGCGATCTCTATATCTTCATCGAGGTCGCGAGCCACGACCTGTTCGAACGCGAAGGCAACAATCTGCACTGCCGGGTGCCGGTCTCCATGGCCAAGGCCGCGCTCGGCGGCGCCATCGAGGTTCCGACCATCGATGGTGGACGTGGCCGGGTTCAAATCCCCGAAGGCAGCCAGTCCGGGCGCCAAATGCGCCTGCGCAGCAAGGGCATGCCAGCCCTGCGCGGCGGCGGTGTCGGGGATATGTTCATCGAGCTGGCAGTGGAAACACCGGTCAGCCTGACCCCGCGCCAAAAGGAAATCCTGAGAGAGTTCGACGAGCTGTCAGAGGAAAACAACAACCCCGAGAGCCGC
This sequence comes from Alphaproteobacteria bacterium MedPE-SWcel, assembly GCA_001874255.1. GTDB lineage: Bacteria > Pseudomonadota > Alphaproteobacteria > Rhodobacterales > Rhodobacteraceae > Epibacterium. Next base: position 194,792 of record MPDC01000002.1, on the reverse strand, counting down.
AGCTTCTTTTCATCCGTCAAGAGCTTTTGGGACGGCATGAAGGGGTGAGCCTCGCTGCCCTGGCCCCAAAGGCCAGGCAAAGCCTGTAAAACGCCCCGTTTCGGGGCGTTTTTCTTTTCTGTATCTTCACGGTCCGACCCCACGATTTTAACCATTCGCTAACCAAGATTGCATCACCATGATCACATGGGAAAATCCGGTCAGTTCGAAGAAGCGATGATGCCGCTGTTTGGCGACAGCGATGAGGCCGCTGCCGTCCCACTACCGCGAGGTCGCGTACCCTCCTACATTTCCGATCACCGCGCCCGCCTCCGCGAACGGTTCATGACGGGTGGCGCAACGGCTCTTCCCGAATATGAATTGCTGGAATTGATCCTGTTTCGGAGCATTCCCCGCAAAGATGTCAAACCTCTCGCCCACAGCCTGCTGGCGCAATTCGGGGATCTGAACCGCGTGATTTCGGCCCCCCCGGAACGGTTGGCGCGTATCTCCGGCGTCGGTCAGGCGGTGATCTGCGATCTGAAGATCTTTGAGGCCGCGGCCCAGCGCATGGCGCGCTCCCGTGTGATGCAACGACAGGTCATTGGCAGCTGGGATGTGCTCCTGGATTATTGTCACACCGCCATGGCGCATCGGGACACCGAACAGTTCCGCGTCCTCTTCCTTGACCGCAAGAACGTCCTCATAGCGGACGAAGAACAGGCCCGCGGCACAGTGGATCACGTGCCCGTCTACCCACGTGAGGTCGCCAAACGGGCACTGGAGCTCAACGCCAGTGCCCTCATTCTCGTCCACAATCACCCGTCCGGCGACCCGACCCCGTCCCAATCTGACATCAGCATGACCCGCAAGGTCGAGTCCGCATTGGACGCCCTCGGAATTGAACTGCACGATCATCTCATCATCGGAGCGTCCGACGAATTGTCTTTTCGCAGCGAGGGGCTGCTTTGACACTTCAAATCGGCCTGCGCACCACTCCGGCCGCCTGGATCAGGCCCACTTCGGTTTCGACGGGCTCGGCGCAGTGGTTGAACCAGAACTCCTCCGTCGCGGTGCGGCGGGTTCGCACCCCCTCGGGGAGCATACGCAACGCCAGACCCGCCGCCTCGGCAGCGATCGCAATCAACCGATCCATACCCTCAGCATCGAGCCAACTGCCACAATACATCAACCGACCGCTGCGAACGGCGACTTTCGCGCCTGCCTCTGATCGCAAGACAACTTCGGCACCGCTTTCCAACTCTTCCTGATACCGTATTGCCGCTCCGCCACCAACCAAGGGTCGGGGCAAGTCGGGCCGGAAGCTCTCAAGCCGCGACACGGTGACGTCGAAATTCGGAAACGCAGGCGGAAGTGGTGTCGTGGGCATATTGAAATGCTGATCCCGCGCCCCCGTTCGTGGCCCGAGCAAAACCTCGGCGCTGCAATCTGCCAATGCCGTTTTCAGATCATCGGGCACATGCATCATTCCGGGAACAAGCACCATGCGGTATCCGGAAAAGTCCCGCCGGTCCGGTGGCAAGATATCAATGGTCAGGCCGGCTCTGCGCAGCGCCTTGTAATAGTCAAGGATCAAGCCAAAGTAGCTGAGCCCCGCCCCATGGGGTTGCGTCGACCAGGCCCAGTCCGCGTCGTAGTCAAACATAATGGCGACGTCAGCCTGGGCGGGCTGAACATCCTGCGCCTCCTGCAGCTCCTTCGCAACCTGACGCGCCTCGACGATGGCCGGGGCGTCCTGGCTGTCGGGGCGCAGCATCCCGGCATGCAATTGCTCCTGCGCAAAGGGCGCCTGACGCCACCGGAAATAACACACAGCCTCCGCGCCATGGGCAAACGCTTCCCAGGTCCACAACCGCACCATGCCCGGCAGCGGCGATGGGTTGTATGGCGCCCAGTTCACAGGGCCCGGCTGTTGCTCCATCACCCACCATCTCCCCCGACCGACAGCGCGATACAGGTCATGGTGCAGCGCTTGGAAATCAGGGTCGCCCTGCCGCGAGAACTTCTGTTGTTCCGCAACGGTCGCGCCCGCGCGGTCTTCGAGAAACCCCAGCGGGTAGCTGTCCCAACTTGCAATCTCCAGATCGGAGCCAACCTTGAAATGGTCGAAATCCGTGACGCGTCCCATGTAGTTATGGGCAACGGGCGCCTGGCTGTACTCCTTGATGATGTCGACCTGCGCCCGGTTGAAGGCCACAGCCTGATCAGAGCTGAAGCGTTTGAAGGCCAGAACATGCGCCGGATTGGGTTCCGTCACCGTGAGATTGGGCAACCCCACCTCGGAGAAACTCCGGTACTCCATTGACCAAAAGACATTGCCCCAGGCACGGTTGAGCGCCTCAATATCGCCGGAAAAGGTCTGCTGCAGCCAGGTTTGAAACGCATACCCCGCAGCGTCAGAATAGCTGACAACCGTATCGTGGCAGCCGTATTCATTGTCCGTCTGCCATGCCGCCACATGCGGATTTGCGCCGTAGCGCTCGGCCATCAACCGGGTGATGCGCTGGCTTTCGGCGAAATATCCCTGATGACTGAAGCAATAATGCCGACGTGAGCCAAAGCCCCGGACATGCCCGTTTTCATCCACGGCAAACATGTCGGGATGGCGCTCTGTCATCCATCGGGGGGGGGTTGCCGTCGGCGTGCCAAGAACGACTTTCAAGCCTTTTGAGCCGAGGCTCTCGATCGACTGATCGAGCCAGTCCCAACACAGCTCTTCCGGCGAGGGTTCCAGCTTGGACCAGGAGAACTCCCCGATACGGACCCAGGTCAGCCCTGCCTCCGCCATGCGGGTGGCATCTTCGTCCCAGATCTCTTGTGGCCAATGCTCCGGATAGTAGCAGGTTCCAAGGGTGCGTTTCATAGTGGCCTCACAGTACTACCTGATGTTCACGTTGACCCGTCGCGCCCGTAGCCGACATGAAGGTCTGTCCGGCAAGTCCGGGCTCTCTGCCTTCTGCCGCCGTCGTGATGAAGAGCGTCGCCATGTCCTCCCCGCCAAAGGCCGGGCATGAGGTTTGGGGAGTGGGCGCAGAAACAGTTTCTAACAAGGCGCCCTCGGGGCTGTAGCAAGCCACCCGTCCAGCCCCCCATTGCGCATTCCAGAGGTTACCGTCGCAATCGACAACGGCACCGTCCGCGCCGAATTCTTCGGCGCTGAGGTCCAGGAACACTTCTGCTGCGCCCGATGGCCAGCCATCCCGCGCATCGAGAGGCTGGCACATGATTTTGCCGATCGCGGTGTCGGTGTAATAGGCACAGCTTCGATCCGCCGGGAAACAGATCGCGTTCGAGATCGTTACATCCGGCACCAATCTGCGCAGCTCTCCTTTGTAGAAGCGATAGATCGATCCGGCTCCGGGTTCGGCCGCAAACCCCATGGTCCCGATCCAGAACCCACCCCAGGGATCGGCCCGCCCGTCATTGGATCGCGTCACAGGATTATCGGCCTCCAAAGGGCAGACCAATGTCCGGGTTTCGGTGCCAAGGTCAAACGTCCAGAGGCCGGTTTCGCTGGCCATAAAGAGCCGGTCCCGATCCAGCCACCCAGCGGCCGAGACACATTCGTCAAACTGCCAGATACGGTCCTCGCCACCGTCCACCGACAGCATTCTCTTGCCGAGTATATCGAACCAGAACAATTGCTGCCGCAGCGGGTGCCAGAGGGGGCCTTCTCCCAATGTGCATGGGACGGAACTGTAGACCTCTGTGCTCATTGGACAACCGCATCGTAGGCCGCAACATGCCGGAGGGCGCTGGCCGACACCTCTTGCGCGCTTTGGCCGGGTTTGTAGAGCGAGGAGCCGATCCCGAACCCGGTGATGCCCGCAGCCAACCAATCGGCGAAATCCTCGGCCGCGACGCCACCAACGGCATAGGTCGCAACAGAGCGCGGCAACACGGCCCTGAGCGCCGTGAAACCGTCAATCCCCAGCTTGAAGGCCGGAAAAAACTTGAGCCCATCGGCCCCGGCACGCAGGGCCGCAAACGCCTCGGTCGCGGAAAACACGCCGGGATAGGACAACATGCCCGCCGCTTTCGTCTCGGAGATCACATCAGGGTTGCAATCCGGCGAGACCACCATCCCGGCGCCTATGTTCTGCAGCCTTCGCACCGAAGCGAGGTCCAGAACGGTTCCGGCGCCGATGACCGCATGGTCGCCCGCGTGGCGAACCATCTTTTCTATACTGTCAAACGGCTGCGGCGAGTTCAGAGGCACCTCGATCCGCGTGATCCCCGCCTCAAGAAGAGCGTCGGTGATGGGAACGGCCTCATCAGGGGTCAATCCGCGCAGGATCGCGATAATCTCTCGGCTCATGGTCGTATCCTCATGTGATCTGCGCCCGGGCGGACCGCAGCCCGGCCAAGGTGAACTCTTCTGCATCCGCCAGAACAGTCTCGGCCCCCTGTGTTGCCAGCGCAGCGGCATAGGCCTGGGCAATCTCGTTCTCGCCCACGAGGACAACGGTCTTTCCCTGCCACCGCGGTCGCATGTCCTCGATCTCCAGCCCGATCAGATAGCCCGAGGCCCGCGACCGCGCCTCGACCGGGTCGAGATTTGCCAAGAGCGCTTCGGCCCGCAACCGGAACAACGCATTCGCGAGCGCCTGCGGGGCCTCGATTGCGGCACGGCACCCCGCCTCAAAGGCGGATGTGTCCCAACCACCTGAGGCAAGGGTGTGGCGCAGGACCGATTGCTGGCTGATCAACTGAAACAACTCGCCAGTCAGAAAGGTGGCAAAGCTGGTGATCTCTCCGCTGTGGACAGACACCCATTTGGTATGGGTTCCGGGCAGGCAGATCACACCGTCCATCCCGGGATCAGCGGCCAGGGCGCCCGCGATCTGAGTTTCCTCGCCGCGCATCACATCCGCAGGATCATGCTGCTTCACCCCGGGCAGGATATAGACGTTCAGCCGTGCGTCAGAGGTTTCGACGCGGGTGGCCAGATCAAGAGAGGGCGGCCGACAGGGCGCAGTTGCATAGGGGGCTTCGGACCAGCCCTGGCGCGATCCGGCCATGCCGCAGCATATCACGTCCAACGCCGTGCCGGGTGTAAAATACGGCTCTAACAAGGCTGTTAGCGTCGATTCATATGCCGAAGGGTCGAGCCCCCCCATGCCCATGTCAGAGTCGATACGGCACAACGGAGTATCGTCAGAGGCCATTGGCCACACGCGCAAATGCGACGTTCCCCAATCGACCGCAACCCACACAGCTTTGGCGCCTTTGCGTTCTGTCATCCCGACACCACGACGCCGCCGTCCACCACCAGGGCCTGCCCCGATATCATCCGGCTGGTTTTTGAGGCCAGGAAGAGTGTGGACTCAACAATATCCTGCGGCGCAAGATGATCCTTCAGGCATTGCCGCTCCAGATGTGCCGCCAGGGCCTCTGGGGTCGCCCATTTATCCAGCTGCTTGTCAGTGAGCACCCAACCTGGCGCCAGCGCGTTCACCCGGATGCGGTCCGGACCGAACTCCCGGGCAAGGCTGCGGCTCAGTCCGTTGATCCCGGAATTGGCCGAAGTATAGGCCGGGTAGCCGCAGTTCCCCATCATGTAGCTGATCGAGGTGAAGTTGATGATCGCACCGCCACCCAGCGCCTGCATGCCCGGAATGACCGCCTGGCAGGCGAAGAAATAGGCCTTGAGGTTGATCGACTGTGACCAATCCCAGAAATCCTCATCCACCTCCAGCGTCGCGTGGCGCTGGTCATTGGCGGCGTTGTTGACAAGCACCCCGATGGGGCCATGCGCGTCTGCGGCCTGAGCTGTGGCCTTTTTCAAAGCGGCAATGTCGGTGATGTCACATTGGATGAACAGTGGCCGATTGCCGGTTTCTGCCGCCATCCGTTCGACAAAACCAGAGGCGTCCGAGCGTCCGACAAAGGCCACTTTGGCCCCTTGCCGCAAGAAGCCTTCGGTCAGGGACGCGCCAATGCCCGATCCGCCCCCGGTTATGAAAACCGAAGCACCTTCGAGGTCGTGAAACGTTGCGTTCAGATCCATGTCAGTGGCTCTCCCTTGTGACCGGTCGGGTATCTTTGCCCACCAAGAAATCCAGATCCGCGCCTTTGTCAGCCTGCAGGACGTGATCGACATATAGTTTCGCGTAGCCGCGCGTGTAATGCGGTGGGTCCGGACGCCATTCGGCCTGCCGCGTGGCCAGGTCTTCGGCTGAGACCAGAAGCTCCAGTTCGCCCTTTGACGCGGAGACGCGAATGCGATCACCGGTGCGCACAAGTGCAAGCGGCCCTCCGGCCTGCGCTTCGGGCGAAACATGCAGGATCACGGTCCCAAAAGCGGTACCGGACATGCGGGCGTCGGACACCCGGATCATGTCCTTGACACCCTGTGTCACCAGCTTGTGCGGGATTGGCATGTTTCCGACCTCCGGCATGCCGGGATACCCCTTCGGCCCACAGCCCTTGAGCACCAGTATGGTGTCTGGCGTCACCGGAAGATCGGCGCGATCGATATTGGCCTTCATGTCTTCGATACTTTCGAAAACAAAGGCCTCGCCCTCGTGTTCCAGAAGATGATCAGAGGCGGCCGATGGTTTCACAATGGCCCCGTTCGGCGCCAGATTGCCACGCAGAACCCGCAGACCCGCCGCCGGTTTGACCGGCGCCTCAAAGCTGCGGATCACATCACCGTTGAAACATTCCGCACCCTCAGCATAGACACTGATATCGCCTCCGAGGACGGTCGTTGCGGCGCGCAGATGGCCGTGGTCCTGAAGCTGCTTCAGCACAACGGGAACGCCACCTGCGTAACAGAAATCTTCCATCAGATACTTGCCGGACGGCATGCAATTGACCAGCAGCGGAATATCAGAGCCGATCTCGAAATCCTTCAGATCGAGGTCAATTCCCACCCGGCCTGCAAGCGCCAGCAGATGGACCACCGCATTGGTGGACCCGCCGACAGCGGCATTGGCAAGAATGGCGTTCTCAAAGGCCTCTTTCGTCAGAACATCCGAAGGCTTCAGATCCTCGTCGACCATTTCCACGATCCGCTTCCCGGTCAGATGCGCCAGCGCCATGCGCCGGGCATCCACGGCTGGCAGGGCCGCGTTGGTCGGAAGCGACATTCCCATGGCTTCGACCAACGACGCCATGGTCGAGGCCGTTCCCATCGTCATGCAGACGCCCTTGGACCGGCTCATGCCCGATTCCGCGTTCATGAAGTCCTTCAGCGTCATTTCGCCGGCCCGAACGGCCTCGGAGAATTTCCAGACGTCAGTGCCGGACCCGATGTCCTGACCTCGGTATTTGCCGTTCAGCATCGGCCCGGAAGAAACAACGATGGCAGGCAGATCGACAGAAGCCGCGCCCATCAACTGACCGGGGGTTGTCTTGTCGCAGCCGCCCAGCAGCACGACCCCGTCAATACCATAGGCGCGGATTGATTCCTCCACATCCATGGCTAGAAGGTTGCGAAACAGCATGGCGGTCGGCTTCATCTGGGTTTCCCCAAGCGACATCACCGGAAACTCCACCGGAAAGCCACCTGCCTCCCAGACCCCGCGTTTCACCCCTTCGGCCAGTTCGCGCAGCCCGGAGTTGCAGGGGGTCAGTTCGGACCAGGTGTTGCAGATCCCGATAATCGGCCGGCCGTCAAAGGCATGATCGGGAAAACCCTGATTTTTCATCCAGGACCGATGGATAAAGCCGTCCTTGTCCAATTTGCCATACCAGCCTTGGCTGCGGCGATCTTTGGTCATATTTTTTCTCCTTCGATCACCCAGATCGTTTCGGGGAATTGCCAGGGCAGAGTCAAACCCTGCTGCATCAGAATTTGCCCGCTGAGCGTCAGAGGCCCGTCCTTGAGCGCCGTCTGCCCGCGCGAAAGATGATGCAATTCATCCCGGTTGATCAGTTCGATGCGATAGGTCGCGTCCGGATCAAGCTGGGTCAGGCGCAAGGGGCGCGGCATGATCTGATGCGACGATCGCGCCTTTCCGGCAAAGACGACAAACCTGTCTTTTCGGGCCGCCAGCTGTTGTTCGGCAATGATGTTCGGATCGGCGCTGTCCAGCCGCAGGATATCAGCGGTCATGCGCCAGTCACGGTGCCGTTTCCACCAGCGGGTCACATTGCCGAGAACGCGGGCTTCCTCATCTGTCAGCTCGCGGGGATCCATCTCGAACCCCATATGCCTTTGCGCAGCCACCCAGGCCCGCATGCGCATGTCAATCGTCCGCCCGGAGGTATGGCAGGTGCGCGGCCCCACATGAGATCCCGTCACCGGCAAGGGCAGCAACAGGGCAGCATCGTGCTGAATACGCAGCCGCTCCAACGCGTCGTTGCTGTCCGACAACCAGACCCGTTGGGTCTGAGCAAGGATGCCCGCGTCAATCCGGCCACCGCCGGATGCGCAGCTTTCGATCTCGACCTGCGGGAACCGGTCTCTCAGCTCCCCGAGCAGGCGCAGCGTGCCGTCGGCCTGCGCCGCATCCGGGATCGGCAGCAGACGATTGTGATCCCACTTGATGTATTCGATGGCGTTTGTCGCAAGGATCGCAGAGATCTTGTCGAACAAATGCTGCCGGACCTCTGGCAGCGCCATGTTCAATACCCGCTGCTGCCGGCCCTCGACCTGGTCTGCCGGCCCCAGAATCCAATCCGGGTGCGAGCGCGCCAGGTCACTGTCGAGGTTGACCATTTCCGGCTCGAACCACAGACCAAATCCCATATTCAGAGACTGTACATGGGCAATCAACGGCGTCAGCCCATCGGGCCATTTTCGCGGATCAATCTCCCAATCGCCAAGGCTCGAGGTATCGTCATCGCGCCTGCCGAACCATCCATCGTCGAGCACAAAGCGCTCCGCCCCAAGATCCGCGGCCAGCGTGGCGATTTTCTTCAACCGATCCGCGTCATGGTCGAAATATACCGCTTCCCAGCAATTATAGTGCACCGGGCGGGCCCCGACGCCCTTGGGCCAGGTCACCACATGATCCCGGATCGTTCGTTGCAGCGCGACAGCGGCGCCGTTCAGGCCCCGGTCAGAGACGGTCAGGAACAGCGGCGCGGTTTCGAACGTCCGGCCGCGTCCCTGGGTGCCGGTCGCGTGGCCCCATTGGATCTGGCGACGACCATCCGGAAGCTCCTCGGCCGTCATCACATGCCCGCCGGGCCAAGCGTAATGCATGGCAAAGACGCACCCTTGGGTGTTTGTGGCGCCGACTTCCGGGAAATAGGCCAAGGGTGGATGTTCGTGGCCGGATCGGCCTCCGCGCGCGTCCCGGCTCAGGCTGCCTGGACCCCAGGAGCTGCGCTCCGGTTGAAACTCACCGATCCAGCGGCCGGAAAAATGCAGAATTTCCTGTCCCATCTGTGGCCCAGGCAAGACCGGAGCCGCAAGGTGATGCAGAACGATGTCTTCCTCTGCCTCCAGACGGCTGCGGGCCACCAGCACGTCACCTTTCGTCTCGAAACAGAGGGTCAGGGTCAGGCCAAGCTCTTCGTCTCGCGCCTGAAAGACGCCCTCTGCCGCCGAGACCAGCCGAAATCGCGGATGGAGCGGGCTTCCGTCTCGATATGCAACACAGCCCGCCTGGCCGGGAAAACTACGGGCGGCTTCCGGGCAAAGCGACAGCGGCGGCAGCTTGTCGATCATGCCGCCGGTCACTTCCTGCTCTGTGGCACGCGCCAGATCATCCAGATCGGTTTGCGGGTGCAGCGCAGGACCCCAATAGAGGGCGCCGGGAAGCCCTCCATCCGAGGAGAGGACAATCGTTTGCCCCGGCGCATCGAGCCGCCAGAGTTTCACCGCCTCGCTCATTTCACGGCTCCAAGCGTGAGCCCTGCGATAAAGTGGCGTTGCATCAGGAAGAACATCGCAACCGGTGGCAGCGCGGCGACAATCGAACCTGCGCTCATCAAATGATAGGCGGCACGGTATTGCGCGTTAAAGGAGGTAATACCGGCAGTGACCGGCTGGCTCTCTGCCCCCTGTGTCAGCACCACGGCCCAGAAATAATCGTTCCAGATGAATGTAAAGATGAGCACCGACAGCGCCGCGATGGCCGGCTTCATCAGCGGCAGCACGACAAACCAGAAGATGCGCCATTCGGCCACGCCTTCAACCCGTGCCGCCTCGATCAGTTCGAACGGAAGGGCGCGGATGAAATTGCGCATGAACAGGGTACAAAACCCGGTCTGAAACGCCACATGAAACAGCACAAGGCCCGTCTTTGTATTATAAAGACCAAGATCCAACGTCAGATCCCGCACCGGCACCATCAGGATCTGGAACGGCACGAAATTTCCCGCGACAAACATGAAGAACAACAACAGGTTGCCCCGAAACTTGTAAACGCCCAGCGCAAAGCCTGTCATGCACGACAGCGCCACCGCTCCGATGACGGTTGGCACGGTGATCAACACGGAATTCCACAAATATCGCGGCATGTCGGAGGCAAAGAATACCTTGCCGTAGTTCTCAAACCCTTTGAAGGCGGAGGGCCACCCCCAGTAGTTGCCAGTGGTGAAATCGACATCGGGTTTCACCGAGAAGACGGCGACGGCAATCAGCGGCAACAACCACAGAACCAGGGCCATGGGCACCAGGGCCTGATAGGTGGCTGCCCAGGCAGGCGAGGACTTTTGGATCGGGCGCGGGAACATCAGCGGCCGCCTTTCTCTTCTTGGTACATCGACCACAGGAAGTAGGCGATGAACAGCAGCATGATGAGGAACAGCACCACGGCAATCGCAGCCCCATAGCCCATGCGGAAACCGTATTCCGACAGGGCCTTTTCAAACATGTAGAACGACAGCACCCGCGACGATCCGAAGGGCCCGCCGTTGGTCATGATCGAAATCAGATCGAAGGACCGCAATGCGCCGATGATGGTCACCACAAATGCGATGAATGTCGCAGGCCGCAATTGCGGAACGATCACGTACCACAGCATCTTCAGGCCTTTTGCCCCATCCAGACGCGCGGCCTCGACCTGTTCGGGATCCACCGCATTGAGCCCCGTGAGATACAGGATCATGCAATATGCCGTTTGCGGCCAAAGACCGGCAATGATGATCCCATAGGTCACAAGCGTGGGATCCCCCAGAACATTCAATGTCCCGAAACCAAAGAAACCGAGGATTTGATTGAGCAGGCCAAAGGTGGGGTCATAGAACCAGCTGAAGACCAGACCCACGACCACTTGGCTGATGACAAACGGGAAGAAGAACAACGACTTGTAAAGCCGGATACCGGTGACGTTCTGGTTCAGAAACAGCGCAATCGCCAGACCGGCGGGGATCGCCAGAAGGTACAGAAGCAGCCATTTGAGGTTGTTCCACATGGAAACCTCGAAGGCCCGGTCATCCATCAGCTCGACATAGTTTTCCACGCCGACGTAGACCGGCTCTCCCAGTCCATCCCAGCGATAGAACGAGAGATTGAAGCTCTGCCAGATGGGAAAGATCACGTAGAACAGAAAAAACAGCACGCCCGGCAAAAGGAACAGCGCTGGGGCAAGTGCCTGTCGGTTGCGCCGGATCCAACCGGGGGCACCGTCCGATTGCGGCATCGTGGTATCGGCCAAAGGAGTATCTCCCGGAACGTCTGGCCCGCGCTGGGAATCATCCGGCAGATCGGGCAGGAACTTTGTTGGTTCTGTCGTCAGAAGGGCAACGCGGCAAGAGGCGCACACGGGCGGGACACTCCCCCGCCCGCGTGACTGTCAATTCTCAGTAGACCCGCTGGCGCGTTTTCTCGAGACGGTTCAGGACGTCATCCAGGTTGTCGGGAAAGACCATGAATTCCTGAAACCCTTCCATCGCCGCCGACGCCATCTCTGCCGCTGCATCACGGTCAAAGAACTGCGCAATGCCGCCCTTGCTGTTCGAGGACAGCATCTCGAAGCCCTGGTTCAGCATTTCATCGTCATCCACAGACGACGCCGCGTTGACCGGAAGCTGACCAAGCTTGGCACCGCTGTTGATGTCGGTCTGGACGTCCGGCGATACCACATAACGCAGGAATTCCCGCGCGGCTTCCTTGTTCTGCGCACCCGACGGAATGTGGAATGTGTCGGTCGGCGCATCTTCCGCCAGCTCAACCTCCGGATTGATCATTGGGAATTGGTAGAAATCCAACTGATCGACACCCAGGCCCGCTTCACGCAGTGGCGCCACGGCAAAATTACCCATCAAATAGGCCGCAGCCTCGCCATTGACCATGAAAGGCAAGGCTTCCTGCCAGCTGTAGGACTGGTGATTGTCGATGAAGGCGCCCATATCGATGAGTTCGCGCCAATTGGCAAAGGTTGCCTTGACCCGCTCGTCCGTCCATTCCACTTCGCCATTGGTCAGCGCCATATGGAAATCATAGCCGTTCGTGCGCATGTTCAGATAGTCAAACCACCCGCCCGCCGTCCACAGGAACTTGGACCCGATGGTGAAGCATTTCTTGCCGGAATCCAGGATCTTCTGGCAGTTGGACTTGAAGGTTTCCCAGTCTTTGGGCTCTTCGAGGCCGAGCTCTTTGTAGATGTCTTCGCGGTAATAGATGCCCCACTGGTAGTAGGTGTAGGGAACGCCCCATTGCTTGCCATCCAGCGTCATCGCGCCTTTGGTGGAGGCGAGGTTTTCAGCAATCGCGGGCTCTGCCCACAGATCTGACACATCCTCGAACAAGCCCGCAGAAACATAGGGGCGCATCCGGTTGGCCGCATACCAGTTTGCGACGTCCGGCGCGTTGGCGGTCAGAAAGTTCCGGATTTGCGTCTTGTAGGCTTCACGGTCGATCACGGTGAGTTCAACCGCGAGATCCGGGTGAAGCGCGTCAAAGTCCTCGGCAAGTTTTTCAATGACGGCGCGCGGCGCAGGGTTCGACATGTCCGAAAAAATCTTGAGCGTACCGCTCAGCTCGGACGCCTGTGCAGACGCAGCCAGACCGATGGCCATGGCAAGCCCCGCGGTCGTTCCTTTCAGCAAGTTCATGGTATCCTCCCATAATTGTGTGTCGGCCTTTGGTTTCAAATAGTGGAACCAGTTTCCAACTATTGAAACCATGACGGATAGCGTCTATGAATGTCAACAGTCTCTTCATCTTCGGACGAACGGACGCGAGGGAGGGTGACCATGACAACGACCGATGCGCCGCAGCGCAGCAATGACGGAACCGTCGGGAAAGCATTGGAGATTCTGGATCGGGTCGCCGAATACGGCCGCCCGGTTCGCTTTGCCGAACTGCTGGCGGAGTCGAACCACCCGAAGGCGACACTCTACCGCTTGCTGCAGACCCTGACGAATCAGGGGATGCTCTGTTTCGACGATCTGCAACAGACATACGCGCCCGGCCTGCGCCTCGTCAGGCTGGCCCACACCGCGTGGCAGCAAAGCTCTCTGGCGCCGATCGCGCGCCCGCACCTTGATGCGCTGTCCACCTCGGTCGGCGAAACCATTCACCTGGCGCAGCTGGATCAGGGTCAGGTGCTGTATGTCGATAAACGCAATGCGCGCACACCGATTGAAATGTTCAGCCAGGCGGGCAAGGTGGGTCCCGGATATTGCACCGGCGTTGGCAAGGCGATCATTGCGCATCTGGATCACGAGGCCCGCGAGGACGCCATCCTGCGGCAGGCCTTCTTTCAGCACACACCCCATACGCTGGCCACCGAATCCGCCTTCCGCAACGAACTGGAGTCCATCCGGGCCGAGGGAGTTGCCTTTGATCGCGAAGAACATGAACCCGGCATCATCTGCATCGCAGCTCCCATCCTGTCCACCAAGGGGCGGGTCATGGGGGCTTTGTCGATCACGTCTTCGACCCAGCGGCAGTCACTGGAGAGCCTCACGACCCTCCGGCCGCTTCTGTTGAAAACCGCCAATGACATCGCGGAAACTGCCGAAAGCTGGCAATTTCCCACCTGAGGAGGACCGGCGCCACCGCCCACGGGCCCTGCGTCGCAAAAAGGATCACGACTATGACCGGCGTCACGCTGACAAATACGATCAAGAAATATGGTGACATCCAGACCATTCACGACGTGAACCTGGAGATCGACGACGGGGAATTCTGCGTGTTCGTCGGCCCCTCGGGATGCGGAAAATCCACGCTGTTGCGCATGGTTGCAGGGTTGGAGGAGACGACATCCGGCCACATCCATATCGGCAACCGCGATGTGACCAAGGTCGATGCCGCAGAACGCGGTGTGGCGATGGTGTTTCAATCCTACGCGCTCTATCCGCATATGACGGTGGAAGAGAACATGGGCTTTGGCCTCAAGATGAACGGCCATCCCAAGGCGGAGATCAGGGAAAAGGTCGCCGAGGCCTCCCGTATCCTGAAGCTGGACGACTATCTGAAAAGAAAGCCCAAGGCGCTTTCCGGTGGCCAGCGCCAGCGCGTCGCTATCGGCCGCGCCATCGTTCGCGGCCCTGAAGTGTTCCTTTTCGACGAACCGCTATCCAATCTTGATGCTGAGCTGCGCGTGGATATGCGGGTTGAAATCGCCCGGCTGCACAAGGAAATCGGCGCTACAATGATCTATGTGACCCATGATCAGGTCGAAGCGATGACACTGGCGGACAAGATCGTCGTCTTGCGGGCTGGCCGGGTTGAGCAGGTCGGCAAGCCGATGGAGCTCTATAATAACCCGGATAATCGTTTTGTCGCAGGCTTTATCGGCTCGCCTGGCATGAATTTTGTGGAGGGCGTCGTTCGCAGCGGCAAGGTTGTCGTGGCTTCCTTTGGCAACCGTGAAATCGCGACCTCCGTTTCGCTGCCTGCCGAAGGAAAAGCGGTCATCGTCGGTCTGCGCCCGCAAAACATCACCGTCGGACCCGGCGACGTGGCGACACTGGAATTGCGTGAACGCCTCGGCGCTGTGGCCTATGATCACCTGATTTGCCCGGACGGTTCAAAGATCATTGTCGAGACACGGGGCGAGGATGCGTTGGAAGAAGGTGCTGCCGTCAAGCTCGATTTCAACGATCAGGATGTGTTTGTCTTTGATGCCGAGACCGAAGCCCGACTGCGCTGACACGACCAGGGCCTCCGCGTCCGGCGCCTGAGAGCGCCGGGGGCTGGTTCGCGATCAAATCCACATGCATGTACAGGGGTGGGACCAGCCGTCAGCGCACCCAGACCTCGACCCGCCGATTGGCCTGGCGACCCCAGGCGCTGGTATCACAGGCGATGGGCAGCGCCTCGCCAAAGGCTTCGGTCTCGATCGAGATCCGGTCCAAACTCGCAGTTTCAGCAGCTTTTTCGACGGAGTTACGAACAGTTTCAGCACGTTTCAACGCGATCACCCGGTTCACCTCGGCCGGACCCTCGCCGTCGGAAAACCCCACGAAAACCAGCCGTTTTCCATCATATACGCCGGCTTCGACGGCGCGTGCCAGAAGATCGATATTGCTGCGCGATTGTGCGTCCGGCCGAGCAGAGCCCGCTTCGAACCGGAAAGACAGGGTCAATCGCTGTAGGCCATCCAGACCCGTCATCATGCGCTGCAGCTCGGCCAGTGGAACGTCCTGCCCTGCGGATTTTATCGCATTGGACAGCCGTTCGCCCTGGATGGCCATGGGGATACGCTCGGCGGCCTGATCGACAAATCCTGCGCGTCGAATCACGATCTGGGCCGATGGCCCTCGGACATATGTCAGAAAATCCCGCGCCACACGCGGCAGGCGGCGCGCAGGCAGATACAGGAACATTGGCGATGTGAGCGGATAATCCTCGGTCTTGATCATCCGGCGACTGGCACTGAGGGAAAAACCGCACGCGCCGGTCAACGTCAGCATCCGTGCCGTTCCGGTCTCGGCAAAACTGGCGATGCCGATGGCAAATGGATCCGTTGCGACAGTGCGCACCAGGCTGCTGCCTCGGTCATGTCGGCGAATGCCCTCTGCCAGAGCAAGATTCGCTGGCCGAAGCAGCTTGTCCTCCACGGCCTGCGTCAAGCCGGCGCCATCAACAAGGAGATGAACAGCGATAGGGGCATCGGGACCGCCGAGATCCGACCAATTGGTGATCTGACCGGCGTAAATTCGAGCAAGCTGGGGCAGCGAAATCCGGCCAATCGGATTCGTCGGCGCCACAATCGGCACAATGGCATCCAGCGCCAGAACCCGGCCGCGATTGGCGACAGACATATCCCCCATGCCGGCCTCTCTGGCGAGAATACGCTCGGCCTCGCGGATTTCACGAAGTGCCATGACGATGTCGGCCTGATTTGCCAACAGATCCGCGAAACCCTCGTCCGTATTGCTGACGTAGAAGATGAACCGGGCCGCCGCCGCCCCGTTCCGTGACAGGGTATATTCGAACTGGCGCGGTTGGGACTGCTCTCGCGCCGTTTGATAGCCGTTGCGCAGTGCGAACCCCTCGATCAGGGCCGGCAAGAGGACCTCGGCCATTGTGGATGACCCCGATAGGGTGATCTCCGCCACGAAGTCCGACAGGCTCGGACAGCCCGGACCTTCGCATCGCACACCTGATCCGTCGACCGTCAGCTCGCCAAACTGGGTCTCCACACGATAGAATTCGCCGTCAAAGCCCAGCAGATCGCCGGTGACCTCGATCGCTCCGTCGGGAGAAGACAACGTCACGTCCTGCCCGACAACAGGGCCGGAAACGCCGAACAAAAAGAGTGCGGCGCAAACCGCCGCACGAAAACAGCTCATGAGAAATCCTGGTAATGTGCCCGATCAGTTGGCGGCGATTTTCAGGGTTTCCACAAGATTATTCAACACAAGAAAGTCACCTGTCGCAGAACAATCCGGCATCGACAGGCTGAGATCCCGGATGGACAGCTGTCCCGCACGCCGTTCAAATAGCTGAGCATTCCATAAACGGTCACAGTTGGCCGTGGTAATCTCGGCCTCAACAGAAATGGCGACGCCCGCTCCGTGGTGCGGTGCTTCGGCGGTGGGGAGTGAATAGACCTGAACCAATTGCGGCACCGCTTGTTCGGCGTCCCCGATCGATAGCACCCGCCCGGTCCCTTCACCGACAGAAGAGCCCCGCCAGACATGCCCCGGTTCACCATAGAACGCACCGAATTCCAACGCGTGCAGCTCCATTCCGCTGTCGCCCTGCCATTGCAATGCAATCCGGTCAAAAGAGCGCAAGTCCTCGACCTGGATGGCGGACTGAAGATCAGACCCCGATACGAAGTCCGCAATGACAACCGCATATTCGGTCAATACGGGCACAATACCATTGAAGTGGCCAGAGAGGTCCAGCCCTTGGGTCATGATCATCCCCGCATGATGGAGGCCAAAGCGTTCGCCTGCGTGACAGGGCGCAATGATCTCCACCTGTACAAGCGCGCCAGGCATGGCGGTCAAGTTCATTTCCATCGGGCAGTTCGCACCGGTCCCGCCTGTCTGACGGATCGGTTGAGACAGTTGAGACGATTGAGACGACCCAAGCGGCGACGTGCCCGTCGATGTGAAAGCGACGTCCTGCAGAACCAGCTCTGCCGTATCGGGTGCGGCCGGGACGTCCGGCATGTGCGCAAACGGGTATTGATCGGCCGACCGCTGAAGCTCAGCCCGCTTTTGCATAAACAAACCTGTACCCAAAGCGCAAACAGCAGTTGCTGCCACAGTAAGGGCCGTCACCCGTATACCCATTCCACCCTCCTCGCCTCCAAAGGTTAAGGAAAAGTGTCAACAGAAGGCGACCAGACTGTGGCAAAGGCCGGTAGAAAAAACGGCCTTTGCCTAAAGTAAGAGAGTTTCGGTGGGGTACCCGCCGCTTATCCCAGCCTGCCGTGGCAATGCTTGAATTTCTTGCCCGACCCGCAGGGACATTTGTCATTTCGCGACGGGTTGCCCCATGTCGAGGGATCCTCCTCGACGAATCCTTCGGCCGGAGCTTCTGCAGTGGCGTCCGATGCAGCGCTCGGCGATTTCGGCACTATGCCCTGACGCGCCGCCATCTGCATCATCATTTCGCGCTGCTCCTCTTCGCTCAGGGGGCGCACACGCGACAATTGCTGGGTTACCGTTTCCCGCAGCGAATCGAGCATGGTCTCGAACAGTTGGAAGCTCTCGTTCTTGTATTCATTGAGCGGGTCACGCTGGGCATAGCCCCGGAAGCCGACCACAGACCGCAGATGTTCCAGCGTCAGCAGATGTTCGCGCCATTTGGCATCAATTGCCTGCAGCAACACCTGCTTTTCGATGTTGCTCATGCCCTCCTCACCAAAGGCCTCGACCTTTTCGGCCATCAGCTTGTCAGAGGCTTCAATCAGGCGTTCGCGGATTTGTTCGTCATCGACGCCCTCTTCGGCGGCCCAGTCCGCGACAGGCACATCGATCCCGAGCTTGTCTTTGACGTCCGCCTGAAGTCCGGCCGTATCCCATTGGTCCGCATAGGTTTTGGGCGGCATGTAGAGATCGAGCAGATCGTCCACCACCTCGTGGCGCATATCCGTCACGATTTCATTGGTATTGGCAGAGGCCATGATCTCGCGCCGCTGGCCGAAAACCACCTTACGTTGATCATTCATCACGTCGTCGAACTTCAATACGTTCTTGCGCATGTCGAAGTTGCGGCCTTCGACCTTTGCCTGAGCCCGTTCCAGAGATTTGTTCACCCAAGGGTGCACAATGGCCTCGCCCTCTTTCATGCCAAGGCCGGAGAGCAGTTTGTCGAGCCGCTCCGAGCCGAAGATCCGCATCAGATCGTCTTCGAGACTCAGGTAGAACCGCGTGCGACCCGGATCCCCCTGACGCCCGGAGCGCCCCCGCAGCTGGTTGTCGATCCGGCGGCTTTCGTGCCGTTCCGAGGCCATCACATATAGCCCTCCGGCGTCGAGAACCTTTTGTTTCTCTTCGGCGTGTTTCGCTTCTTCCTCAGCACGCAGGGCCACCGGGTCCGCATCCGGGTTGGCTTCCAGAACCTCCATCACCTTCAGCTCGACATTGCCGCCAAGCTGAATATCCGTCCCCCGGCCCGCCATGTTTGTGGCGATGGTCACGGCGCCGAAACGCCCCGCGTCAGCCACGATCTTGGCTTCCTGTTCATGGTGACGTGCGTTCAGAACGTTGTGTTCGATGCCTTCCTTTTGCAAAAGATGGCTCAGAAGCTCGGATTTCTCGATCGAGGTTGTGCCCAGAAGAACCGGCTGGCCCTTCTCGTGGGCGATCTTTGTCTCTTCGATCATCGCCGCGTATTTTTCGGCACCGGTCCGATAGACCTGATCGTCCTCGTCAACGCGGGCAATCGGCCGGTTGGTCGGGACCTCGACAACGCCGAGGCCGTAGATTTCGGAGAACTCTTCCGCTTCGGTCATCGCGGTGCCGGTCATGCCCGACAGTTTGTCATAGAGACGGAAGTAGTTCTGGAAGGTCACAGAGGCGAGAGTGGTGTTCTCGGGCTGGATTTTCACGGCTTCCCTGGCTTCGATAGCCTGATGCAGCCCATCAGACAGGCGGCGGCCCGGCATCATCCGGCCGGTAAATTCGTCGATCAGAACGATATTTCCGTCCCGCACGATATAGTCCTTGTCCCGCTGGAACAGCTTGTGCGCGCGCAGGGCCTGATTGACGTGATGCACCACCGTGGTGCTTTCGGGATCATAAAGGCTCGCGCTCTCTTCCAGCAGCCCGGCGGTCTGCAACGACTGTTCAAGGAACTCGTTGCCCTCTTCGGTGAAGGTCACACCCCGGGTTTTTTCGTCGACTTCGAAATGCGCATCGTCGAGCGTCGGGATCAGCTTGTCGATGGTTTCATAAAGCTCGGACCGGTCCTCGGCAGGGCCTGAAATAATCAGCGGCGTCCGGGCTTCGTCGATCAGGATCGAATCCACCTCGTCGACGATCGCAAAGTTGTGATATTTCTGAAAAACCTGGTCCAGCGACGGCTTCATATTGTCGCGCAGATAGTCAAAGCCCAGTTCATTATTGGTTGTGTAGGTCACATCACAACCATAGGCGGCCATCTTTTCGGCGTCCGGTTGGTTGGAATAGATCACCCCCGTGGTCATGCCGAGCGCGTCAAACACCTTGCTCATCCATTCGCTGTCGCGTTTGGCGAGGTATTCGTTGACGGTCACCACGTGAACGCCCTTGCCCGTCAAGGCATTCAGATAGGCCGGGAAGGTCGCAACGAGCGTCTTGCCTTCACCGGTTTTCATCTCGGAGATATTTCCCTGATGCAGGAAAGTCCCCCCCATGAGCTGCGTATCAAACGCCCGAAGTCCCAATGCCCGCCTGGCGGCCTCGCGCACATTGGCAAAGGCTTCGGGCAGGAGCGCATCGAGACTCTCTCCGCCGAGCGCGCGTTTGCGGAGCTCTTCGGTTTTATCCTTCAGGCCGTCATCGCTCAGCGCCTCGAACTCTGGCTCCAACGCGTTGATCTGTGCAATCAACGGCCGCGTCGCCTTGATTTTGCGGTCATTCGGTGTGCCGAAGACCTTTTTGGCGAGAGTTCCGATACCCAGCATGTGCGCTCCAAGAGTCTAGTTCACGACCTATGTGTCAGGCAGGCTTGCCCGCCGTGTTCGCAACCCATAAACAAAGGTGGAAAGACGGTCCTGCCACAGGCCTCATGGGGATGTAAGGGGCGGGAAAATAAGTGTCAACGCCACGACCCCTCGTGGCATCAAGATAGGATGGTTTCCATGCCCAAAGGTCTCACTTTTTTGAAGGGCGTCGTGGTCGCTGCTGCTGTCAGCCTCGCAGTCCCCGCAAGTGCCGAACAACATGCACAGAGTGTTGTCGCGCGCGTGAATGGCGAAGAAATCACGATAGGGCACATGATTGTGGCCCGCACCAAACTGCCCGCCCAATATCAAAGCCTGCCGGATGACGTGTTGTTCAATGCCTTGCTGGATCAGCTGATTCAACAAACGGCGCTGAAACAACAGCTGCACGGCGAAATGCCCGAACATGTGCGTCTGACGATCGAAAACGAAACCCGCTCCCTGCTGGCTTCTGAAGTGATTCAATCGATAATGGAGCGGGCGCAGAACGAGGACGCAATCCGAGACGCCTATGACGCGCGCTATTCCACGGGCGACGGCGGCGACGAATTCAACGCCTCCCATATTCTTGTGGAGTCCGAAGAGGAAGCCGTGGACATCAAGGAACAGCTCGATGAGGGCGCCGATTTTGCGGCGCTGGCGAAAGAATCCTCCACCGGCCCGTCTGGCCCGAACGGGGGATCGCTGGGCTGGTTCACAAACGGGCGCATGGTCCCGGAATTCGAGGCGGCCGTGCTGGACATGCGGGCCGGTGATATTTCCGATCCGGTAAAGACCCAGTTCGGCTGGCATGTCATCAAGCTGATCGAGCGCCGCAAGCTCGAAGCGCCCGATTATGACGACGTCCGCGAAGAAATCGGGCAGGAGCTGGCACGTCAGGCGGTCGAGGACCGGGTGAGCCAGCTCACCGCCGGATCCGCAATCGAACGTCCCGGACTGGACGAGCTTGACCCGTCGGTCCTGCGAGACTTGAGCCTGATCTCGAAATAATCATCGCTGCCCTTTGATTCAGGAATACAGATATGGCAAAAGCCTTGCCCCGCTCTCCGCTTGCCCCTGCTGAGTTTCCGGCCCTGCCGGAAATCGGGGGGGTATGTTTCGCCTCTGCCGCGGCGGGCGTGAAATATCAGGGCCGTACGGACGTCATGCTTGCGGTCTTGGCGCCCGGCAGCTCTGTTGCGGGTGTTTTCACACGCTCTGCCACGCGGTCGGCGCCTGTTCTCGATTGTCAGGCCAAGCTCGGGGGCGCCAGCGATCAAGGCGCGGCCATTCTGGTCAATTCGGGCAATTCCAACGCCTTTACCGGGCATTATGGTCAGTCTTCGGTGGCGGAAATCACGGCAGCCGTCTCCTCCATCACCGGCCTGCCGCAAAACCGGGTGTTTACCGCATCGACCGGCGTCATAGGTGAGCCGCTGCCCCACGACCGCATCGTCGCCAAGCTGGAAGAGCTGAATGGCAGCCTCAGCCGTGGCGCCATGCGATCCGCGGCCGAAGCCATCATGACCACGGACACTTTTCCCAAAGGGGCCTCCGCCTCGGTCGAGATCGACGGCAAGACGGTTCAGATCGCCGGGATCGCCAAAGGGTCCGGCATGATCGCGCCAGATATGGCAACCATGCTGGTCTATATCTTCACGGATGCCATCTATGATCAGGCGGCGCTTCAGACGCTGGTCTCAGAGCAGAACGAAACCTCTTTCAACTGCATCACCGTCGACAGCGACACTTCGACGTCAGACAGCCTGATGCTGTGCGCCACGGGGGCTTCGGGCGTGGATGCCACAGGGAATGCTGATTTTGCGGCCGCATTGCGCAGTGTCATGCTGGATCTGGCGCATCAGGTCGTACGGGACGGAGAGGGCGCAACCAAGTTCGTGGAGATCCGGATCACCGGCGCGGCCAGCGCGGCCGATGCAAAGGTGCACGGGCTGGCGATTGCGAATTCACCATTGGTCAAGACCGCCCTCGCCGGTGAAGACCCGAACTGGGGTCGCATTGTGATGGCGATTGGAAAATCCGGAGCCCGGGCGGATCGGGATCTGTTGTCGATTTCCTTCGGAGACGTGCGTGTCGCCGAAAATGGATGGGTCGCGCCAACCTACCAGGAAAGCCTGGGCAGTGCCGAAATGAAAAAAGCCGAGATCGTCCTCAAGGTGGATCTGGGTCTTGGAGAGGGGCAGGCCACGATCTGGACCTGTGACCTGACGCATCAGTATATTTCCATCAACGCGGACTATCGGTCGTGACACATCCCAAACGAATGGTTCTGGTCTCTGCTGTTGCGTTGATTGACATTGAGGGACGCATCCTGCTTGCGCAGCGCCCCGAAGGTAAATCCATGGCGGGCCTGTGGGAATTTCCGGGTGGGAAAGTTGAACCGGGCGAAACGCCGGAAGCGGCGCTGATCCGTGAACTGCAGGAAGAGCTTGGGATCAACACCTGGTCAAGCTGCCTTGCACCATTGACCTTTGCAAGCCATGGCTACGAGGATTTTCACCTGTTGATGCCCCTGTTTGCCTGTCGCAAATGGGAGGGGATTCCGCAAGCCCGGGAGGGACAAACCCTGAAATGGGTAAAAGCAAGGGACTTGCGTGACTATCCGATGCCTGCGGCCGACGTACCTTTGATCCCGATCCTGCGGGACTGGCTGTAGCCGCGTTAGGTGCCTTTGAAACAGCCCTGACGGCGCGGCCGATACACGACCACATGAGATAGGCGAGCATGTCAAGAACCCTGACCTGAGACAGCGGGCTCAATCCGACTTTTGGGACATAATGGTACCGGCTATCGAGAGAAATATCGGTAGCCGTCTGATTTTAAGGATATATTTCCCTGGTCGTTTACACGAGCCGCGGGAGTTTTGGCCCGGTGCAACAGGAAACAGAAAAATCGTTCTGGGATTTCGTCGCCGGGAAAAATGGCTAAAATCCCAGTCGGTCCTGGAGGCCTTCTTGACAAATCAATACCCAAAGATCGGAGATCGTACGGTCAAGAAACTCCGGCAGCACAACCTTTCATAGGTCGACCCTGCCGTGCTGGAAGTTTTCAACCTCAACACTTGTGGCGATCCGGACTGCGGCAACTTCAGTGTTGCGCCGGCGAGCCGTTGCTACAGCCGGGTCTTCTGGGTGGAGAAGATCTCGCTTGCCTTCGAGCGCGCGAAGCTGAAGGAATGGAAGCAGCGAGTGGCGGCGTCCGACCGCTTCAGCAACAGGCGGATCGCCCACGATGACGTCACGATCTCGGTCAACTGGGAAAGCCGCTTCGATCGACGACTGACGCCCCTCCAGTTTTCGGTCTCCGCCGACATTCGGAGCGGATGTGCCTTTCGGATCGACGCGAACTCCGATCCGAATATCGATCCCGTCGAATTTGTCCAAGAGCACTACCTCGACGGCACAGCCCGGCCCACGGCTCTCCGGCAACGTTGTTTCCAGAAATCGGGCCTCACCTTCGTCGCACCCAAGATGCAAGGCTGGAGAAGATCACCTTCGCGACGATCACCCGGAAGAGTGCGCTGCCTTGTGCTCTGACAGGGCTCTATTGCTCAAAGGAATGAAGCCTCTGTGCAGCAAGCACAATGGGCCGCAACAGACTGCTGCGGCCCATTGTGGTAGGGCATTATTTTCACCGATCACGCCATCAATCACATAGGCGGAGTCATGAAATCCTCGTCTCGCGAAAGCTGTCGATCGCTATGATGTTGCGGCCTGATGAGTAGGGCAGAGGGTTATCCGTAGACGGATTCTTTGCCAAAATGCTTTGTCAGCATGTAGTAGACGACCGCGCGGTATTTGTTGCGCTCAGATTTTCCATAGGTTTCAATCACTTTTGCGATTGCGTCCATCAACTCCGGACCATCTGCGAGACCCAGTTTTTTCACCAGGAAATTGTTTTTGACAGTTTCGAGTTCGCTCGGCTGGCTCGACGCGACCGTCGAGGCATCTGCGTTGTAAATCGCCGGTCCGCAACCGATAGTCACTTTCTTCAAAAGATCCAGATCCGGCTCCATGCCGCATTTGGTCTTCAGGTCTTCTGCATATTGCGCAATCAGCTCTTCACGCTTTCCCATAGTCGAATTCTCCTGTCGGCTGTGCAGCCATTCTTTTGGTGTCACATTGTTGTGCGTGGAAGGTACGGTGATTTTTCTGACCAACAAAGGTTTTTTTCATCGATCTCCGCATCATAAATGATGGTTGAACGAACTCGCACATGCGAACAACACAAAAAAACCCGGCACATCGGCCGGGTTCTTCAGGTCGCAAACCAAGAAATCGATCAGTAGCGGTAGTGCTCTGGCTTGAACGGGCCTTCTGGCTTCACGCCGATATAGGATGCCTGTTCCGAGGTCAGTTTGGTCAGCTTGGCCCCGACACGGTCCAGATGCAGCGCCGCAACTTTTTCATCCAGATGCTTTGGCAGGATGTAGACGTCGTTCTTGTATTCATCCCCCTTGGTCCACAGTTCCATCTGGGCCAGAACCTGGTTGGTAAAGGACGCCGACATCACGAAGGAAGGATGACCCGTAGCATTCCCAAGGTTCAAGAGACGACCTTCGGACAACAGGATGATACGGTTGCCCGAGGGCATTTCGATCATATCCACTTGTTCCTTGATATTCGTCCATTTGTGGTTCTTCAGGCTCGCGACCTGAATTTCATTGTCGAAATGACCAATGTTTCCGACGATGGCCATATCCTTCATCTCGCGCATATGCTCGATACGGATGATGTCCTTGTTGCCGGTGGTGGTGATGAAGATATCCGCGTCCAGCGAGTCTTCCAGCAGGACAACCTCAAAACCGTCCATGGCCGCCTGAAGCGCGCAAATGGGGTCGGCTTCTGTGATTTTGACCCGAGCCCCGGCACCGCTCAGCGACGCGGCCGAACCTTTTCCGACATCGCCGTACCCACATACGACCGCGACCTTGCCGGCCATCATGGTATCGGTTGCACGACGGATGCCATCAACGAGCGATTCCTTGCACCCGTATTTATTGTCGAACTTCGATTTGGTGACACTGTCGTTTACGTTGATCGCAGGGAAAGGCAGCTGCCCCTGCTTAACCAGATCATAGAGACGGTGCACGCCTGTGGTCGTCTCCTCGGAGACGCCTTTGATCTGATCCCGCATCCTGGTGAACCAGCCCGGCGTTTGCTCCATGCGTTTCTTGATCTGCGCTTTGATGACCTCTTCTTCTTCGGACGTCGGCACGGCAATCACATCTTCGCCCGCCTCGGCACGCGCACCAAGAAGGATATAGAGCGTCGCGTCGCCGCCATCGTCGAGGATCAGATTGGGGCCCTCTGGGAATTGGAAGGATTTGTCGAGATAGTCCCAATGCTCTTCCAGGCTCTGACCTTTGATCGCAAACACCGGCACACCGGTTTCCGCAATTGCAGCGGCAGCGTGATCCTGCGTCGAGAAGATGTTGCAGGACGCCCAGCGCACGTCAGCACCGAGCGCGACAAGTGTCTCGATCAGAACAGCTGTCTGGATCGTCATGTGAAGGGAGCCGACAATACGGGACCCTTTCAGAGGCTTGGCCTCCCCGTATTCGCTGCGCAGGGCCATCAGCCCCGGCATTTCGGTTTCTGCGATGTCCAGCTCCTTGCGGCCATAGCCCGCCAGCGAGATGTCCTTGACGATATAGTCTACGGCCATTGTCTGCTCCGTTTGAGAAGTCCACAGGGTATATTTACGCCGGAGGTAACACTGCAAAAGTTGATAAGCAACGAAGATGGCGTACCGCGATGGGCGCTTTTACGGTGCTGTCCATTTGCGTCTGCACAGATCAGACGCTAGCAAGGGAGAAAACTGCGCTACGGAAATCATATGCCCCCGAAACCTCCCCGCGCCTGGCAACGCATGTTGTCCGGCCGTCGCCTCGACCTTCTGGATCCGACACCCGTTGATATCGAGATCGAGGATATCGCCCATGGCCTGGCCTTTGTGGCGCGCTGGAATGGCCAGACTCGCGGCGATTTCGCCTATTCCGTGGCCGAGCATTCCCTGCTGGTAGAGATCATCCATGGACGCATGAATCCAAAGGCACCGGTCAAGTGGAAGCTGGCTGCCTTGCTCCATGACGCGCCGGAATATGTGATCGGCGATATGATTTCCCCCGTCAAAGCGGCCGTCGGGCCGGGCTATGGGGAGCTGGACGCACGGCTGACAGCAGCCATTCACATTCGCTTCGGCCTTCCCGCCACATTGCCAAAAACCGTCAAGGCCCAGATCAAGCGGGCAGACAGGATCTCTGCCTGGATGGAGGCGATTCAGATTGCCGGATTTTCGGAAACCGAGGCCAACAGTTTCTTCGGGCGCCCCGATAGAACCCTGATTGAAGGTTTGAATATTCGTCTGCGCCCGCCAGTCGAGGTTCGGCATGACCTGGTCGCCCGACACGAAGCCCTTCTGGCACAGATCTAGCCCAATCCACGCGCCGCGCGCCGGGCCTCCCTTGCGGCCCGACGCGCGCGCCTGGCCATCCGCCGCTCTCGGATGCGCTCTCGCTCGAACTCGGGCGACTCCACAAATCGGTCGCTCTTTATGCCTTTGTCTTTCAGTATCTGCGCACGGTCATCATCACTGAGAACGGGCCAGTCCTCGCCGCCAGTGATGAACCCCCCGTCCCGGAGTTCCTTGCCGATGACAGAATGATTGAGCTCGCCGAAACTGAGCCGACTGGAGCGCTGCTTGTCCACCGGTACCCATTCCGTTCGCAATGCCCCAATAACCAAGGGGTTACATCCACAGAAATGGCGAACATTGTCCGTCAGAAGCGTGTGGGCGGTCGATTTTCGCCGCAGCACCATGGCGACACGCTGATCGGGCCGTCCGACCATGGCATAGAGATGCAGGGCTGATCCGTCCGCCGCGATCACCTTTTTTGCGGCTTTGTAGCGCGCGATCTGTTCTGTCAAACTATGGTCTTGCGGGTGGAAGATCTCGTATCCCTCCTCGGACAGATACTGTTCCAATTGCTCCTCGCCCAGCAACCCCCCCTTTCCCAAACCCAACCTGGACCGAGAGATATATATCCTGTCGGATCCGGCGGGCACCACGTCGCGGGCAAAACGCGCGTGGATCGAGTCGCGGTACCGGGAGGTGCCTTCGATGATCGCCCCGAGGCCAAAACCCTGTCCCGGCACGACCAGCTCTTCAACTCTGGCGGGATCAGCGGCGACGCGAATAGGCAGATCGTCGTGCATGAGCCCAAGGAATTCTTTGTGAAACCCTCGCACCTGATCGCCAACCGCCGGACGTTTCGGAACAAAGAGGACACCATCCACAGGCCGGTCCAGATGGTCGAGCGCCCAGAGCCGCGACGTGCTTTCCACCAGAAAATGCCCGAAATGCGCCCAGAGAACACCGCCCCAAAGCCAACGGCCGGACATCTCCCGAGGGACGATCTCGGGCATCGCGGGTTGAGTTGTGATGGGGCGATGGCGGCGCCACAATGCGCCCTGCGGACAATAGGTTCCATCCGCATGCAACACGCCCGCCGCCTGCACCATGTCGCTTTCCACAGGCGGCACTACGATCGCATTCTTCAGGGTCTGTGTTGCCTCCGACCAACCGCCTTTCGGGGACGGCAGCGTCAGTGGATCAAGATCGCCGGAGGCAGCCATCGGTCAACTCTATTTTGGGCTGCGTTTGGCAAGAATACGTTGCAGCGTACGACGATGCATATTCAGCCTGCGCGCGGTTTCCGACACATTGCGATCACATAATTCATAGACGCGCTGGATATGTTCCCAGCGGACGCGGTCAGCGCTCATCGGGTTTTCCGGCGGCGGCGGCAGCGCACCATCACCAGCCAGCAGGGCATTGGTGATATCCGTGGCATCCGCAGGCTTTGACAGATAGTCGGTGGCACCGATCTTGACTGCGGCCACCGCGGTCGCAATCGCGCCATAGCCCGTCAACACGACAACGCGACTGTCGGGACGTTTCTCCCGCAGCACCTCGACAACATCGAGACCATTGCCGTCTTCCAGCCGCAGATCCACAACCGCGTAGGCCGGCGGGCGACCCGTCGCGGCGGCCCGGCCTGCGGCCACGGAGTCAGCGGTCTCAACCGCGAAACCGCGCTTTTCCATCGCCTTGGCCAAGCGGCGCAGGAAGGGTTCGTCGTCATCCACCAACAGAAGCGAGGGATCGGGTCCGATGTCGGGCAAATGTGCTTCGACCATTCAAGTTCCTTCCAGCGTCGGGCGCTCTTGTTTGTCCGAGGATATTAGGCTGTTGGCCTGAAACGTCAAACCACTGACGACGTCAGCTGTTGTCGATGAAACAGGCGACCCTGTCCGCCATCTGGTCCGGCGTGATGTCGCGACGAAAGAAATCGACGAATCCGTGCTCCGGCAAAACCAGGTAGGACAGGGTTGTGTGGTCCACGAGATAGTATTCCTCCTCCCCGTCCTGCGCCT
The DNA here is from genome assembly GCA_001874255.1 of Alphaproteobacteria bacterium MedPE-SWcel. GTDB lineage: Bacteria > Pseudomonadota > Alphaproteobacteria > Rhodobacterales > Rhodobacteraceae > Epibacterium. The sequence goes on along the minus strand of MPDC01000002.1, from coordinate 165,895 downwards.
TGTAGTAGGTCTTGTAGGCCTGGCTTGCGGCCTTCACCTGTTCCGCCGACCCCGTGAGACCGATCATCTTTTCATGCAGGTTGTAGGCAAAGTCTCCGACGACCTCGGGCGTGTCCCGGTCCGGATCGATAGAGATGAAGACAGGCGTGGTCGAATAGCCGCGTTCAGCGAGAACATCCACGGCCTCGGCGTTGCGGCTGGTGTCGAGCGGGCAGACATCGGGGCAGAAAGTATAGCCGAAATAGAGGATCGACGGCTCGGTGATCACATCCTTGTCAGTGACCGTCTCTCCTGCGGCGTTTATCAGCTCGAACGGGCCGCCGATACTATCACTGCCACCGGCGATTGTCGTCGTACGGCATTGCGCGAATGCATCGGTCGTCCCGCCCCCCCGCAAGGTCAGGTACCAGACCCCACCCAAGAGGGCGGCGATACACACAAGGGCCAGAACGGCAAAATTTCGAACCATGGCTCGTATCCTCATAGACATGGGGAGCACGCACTGGCACGGAGACTGTGCCGCAGTTGATCCCGGTTTATGCCAGACCTATCAAGAATTGTCGGCGATGCAACGGGAGCAAACGTCACATGAGTGATCAAAGTCTGGGCCTGATGAGCGGGCAGGAGCGCAGCAACTGGATCAGGCTGCGCACATTGATCGTTTTGCGCTGGGTCGCAATCACCGGTCAGGCCACGGCAATTGGCGTGGCGCAGAGCCAATACAACCTCGAACTGGCTCTTTTGCCTTGCTATCTGGCCATAGGCGTCTCTGCTCTCGGCAACCTTGTGGCGTTGATCATATTCCCCGAGAACAAACGCCTGACGGAATTCCAGAATTTCCTGATGGTGCTGTTCGATCTGCTCCAGCTGTGCTTTCTCCTCTATATGACCGGCGGCCTGAACAATCCCTTTGCCCTGCTGGTGTTGGGTCCCGTCACCATTTCGGCCTCGGTCATGGGCCTGCGGTCAACATTGATTATCGGAACCAGCGCGATCATCCTGACCTCGCTTCTGGTCCCCTTTCACATCCCGCTGGAGACATCCGGGGGCGAGATCCTTGTCATGCCGAGCCTGTTCATGTTCGGCCATTGGTGCGCGCTCATCATCGCGATCCTGTTCATCGGTGCCTATTCCTATCGGATCAGCGCGGAAATCAGATCAATGTCGGAGGCGTTGGCGGCAACACAATTTGCCTTGTCACGGGAACAGAAGCTGACCGACCTCGGCGGCGTTGTTGCCGCAGCAGCGCATGAACTGGGCACGCCCTTGGCGACGATCAAATTGACCAGTTCCGAGTTGATAGAGGAGCTCGACGGCACGCCAGATCTGCAGGAGGATGCGCGCCTGATCCGGCAACAGGCGGACCGCTGTCGGGACATTCTCCGCAGTATGGGCCGGGTGGGAAAGGACGACCTGCATCTGCGCCAGGCCCCCCTGTCCGCCCTTGTTCACGAAGCCGCCGAACCTCACTTCAGTCGGGGCAAGGATATCCGCTTCAGCGAGCATCCCGCAGAGGGTGCCGATCGAAACCAACCCAGTATCCTGCGCAAACCCGAAATCATCCACGGGCTGCGGAACCTGATCCAGAATGCCGTGGACTTCTCTGATAGCAGCGTCTGGATTGAACTGCATTGGAGCGCCGACTGGATCAAGGTGCGCATTCTCGATGATGGCGATGGGTTCCCCGTGCATCTTCTCGGTCGCCTCGGAGATCCTTTCATGCGTCGCCGCGCCCCGTTGATCGATCGCGGGCAACGCCCGGAATATGAGGGAATGGGACTTGGCCTTTTCATCGCCAAGACACTTCTGGAACGCACCGGGGCGCGATTGAAATTTGCCAATTGTCGCGATCTTCGTACATCACGGGATCTGACGCCCGAGCAACGCGGCGCACTCGTAAGCGTGACATGGCCTCGCCGAAAGATCGACGCGATCCGTGGCGACACGCCTGTCCCTGGGGGAGAAAATATTCCTATAGACTTTTAACTATTCACTTTTGATAAACTAATTAAACTTCGCTTAACCATTGTCAGTGAACATATGGGCGATGAAGACGAAGCGAGGCGGAGTCCATGCAATATCTGATGTCCGTAGAATGGGTTGTTCTGGTTACCCTTTGCATTGCCAGCGCGGCTGTTGCGGTTTGGTTTCTGAACCCAAAGACCGAGCGCAAAGGCATGGACCATGACCTGCTGGTGGCAGATGGGCGAACAGACGCCGTGTTCCTGTTCGACGATCAGACATTGATCGCATGGTCCTCCGGAGCCCGGAAGCTGCTCGGCGACAATACCGATGAATTCAGCTGGTCCAAACTCAGGGACAAGCTCGCGCGCAGCTACCCCGGCCTGCCCCAGTCACCGGGTTTTCTACGTGAAGTCGGGCCGTTGACCCTGTCAGGCACCGCAGAGGCTGACAGCAAGGAGGCCCATTGCGAATGGATCGATGGGATCACCCGGGTGCAATTGCGCCGCGCATCCTCAGAACTCGGTCAGCCCGGCGATGAGCAGGAACTGACCACATTGCGCGCTGCGGTCCACCAGGCACCCTATCCGGTCTGGCTGCAATCCGACGATGCCCGCGTGACCTGGACCAACCTCGCCTATGATCGGCTGAACCAGAAGATCCGCGGCCGTGGGAATGATACCTCTGCGCCGTTGTTTCCCAACCTGGATGCGCCGATGAACAGCGGTCGCCCTGAACGAATCTCGATCGAGCTGTCGGAGCTGGACAAGAAACTCTGGTACAACGTGTCAACGACCGAAACCGAAGCCGGCTGGCTGTGCCACGCAATGGATGTGAACGCTGTCGTCGATGCGGAAATCGCGCAACGCAATTTCGTTCAGACGCTGGCCAAGACCTTTGCTCAGCTCTCCATCGGGCTCGCCATCTTTGATCGCAACCGTCAGTTGGTGTTGTTCAACCCCGTGCTGATCGATCTGACAGCCCTGCCCGCCAGTTTTTTGAGTTCGCGGCCCAATATGATGTCCTTTTTTGACAGGCTGCGGGATCAACGCATGATGCCGGAACCCAAGAATTATTCCAGCTGGCGCCATCAAATGGCCGACCTGCTGGAGGCCGCCGCAGAAGGCCGGTATCAGGAAACCTGGTCTCTGCCATCGGGTTCCGTCTACTCGGTCTCGGGCCGCCCTCACCCTGACGGAGCGATTGCCTTTCTGTTTGAAGACATCACCGCCGAAATCACCCTGACGCGGCAGTTCCGGTCGGAGCTGGAGCTGGGTCAATCCATCCTCGACAGCATCAGCGATGCATTTGCGGTTTTCGGCGCGGATGGCAGCATGATCTATTCCAACACCGCCTACCATCACATGTGGAAGACTGATCCCGAAGCCAGCTTTGCCAAGATCTCGATCACCGATGCCTGCAAGACCTGGCAGGAGCTCTCTGGACCTACTCCGACCTGGGGAGAGATCCGCGACTTTGTCACGGGCGGAACAGAAAACCGGACCCCCTGGTGGTCCCGCGTCAATCTCCGGCACGGCGAGCAGTTGATCTGCCGGACGCAAGCGCTGCAGAATGGATCAACCATGGTGCGTTTCCAACAGGTTGGCATGCCGATCGCACCTCCGGAACAGGAACGTTTCACCGTATCAAAGGAAAGCTGATCGCGCTTGCGGACAGCCTCTCACAGGGCCATTGTGGCCCCATGACACAGAACACCAAATCCCGCTGCATCCCCTTTGATCTGGGCAGCGGCGACGAGACAACCGAATTGGCCCATCGTATCGCCCGGATGCTCAATCCGGGCGATGTTGTCTTGCTTGAAGGTCCTATCGGGGCAGGGAAAACCCATTTTGCCCGCAGCCTGATCCAATCCCTGTTGACCGAACCCGAAGATGTGCCATCTCCGACCTTTACCCTTGTGCAGATTTACGAACTGGCGACATGCGATCTCTGGCACGCGGATCTGTATCGGCTGTCTCATGTAGATGAAGTTGAGGAACTGGGTCTCATTGCTGCCTTTGAGGACGCAATTTGCCTGGTCGAATGGCCTGAGAAGCTCGGGGATTTGCGCCCGGAAACGGCCTTGACCCTTCGTCTGTCCCTCGATGCCCGGGACGAGAACGCCCGACACGCAGAGTTGGAATGGACCAGTGGTATCTGGGACGACAGACTCAGAGGACTGCGGGAATGACGGCCCGGACTGATGAAATCGCCCGGTTTCTGGCTTCGCACGGATACCATGCCTGGACACAGACCCTGCTGGCCGGGGATGCATCGACGCGGCGCTATCGGCGATTGACCGGCGATAGTGGCCAAACGGTCATTCTCATGGACTGGCCACCCGACACCGGCGGCGATACCCGGCCCTTCGTCGAGCTTGCCAACTATTTGACGGGGTTGAATATATCCGCGCCGCGCATTCTGGCGCAAGATCACGAGAGCGGCCTGCTTGTCATCGAGGATTTGGGAGATGCGCTATTCACGCAGGCCATTGCCGCGCAGCCCCGGATGGAAAACACGCTCTACCGGGCCGCAACCGACCTTTTGGTTCATCTGCATCAGGCGCCGGTGCCCGAACTCTCTCCACTGACCCCGCGTGTGTTGGCCGAAATGACCGGTCTGGCCTTCACGGAATACCGAAGGGCGGTCAAGGGCCAGTCAAACGACATGGCCCGCTCGCATTTCGAGGATCAGTTCGAAGAAATTCTGCGCGAGTCCCTGACCGGCGATATGGTTTTCGTCCATCGCGACTACCACGCCGAGAACCTCATCTGGTTGCCGGACCGGGACGGGCTTCGCCGGGTTGGGGTGATCGATTTTCAAGACGCCAGGGCAGGCCATTGTTCCTATGATCTGGTCTCGCTGTTGCAAGATGCGCGGCGAGATGTTCCGACGCGCATCGAAACCGACATGATAGACCGCTACATTGAGGCGACCGGGATCGACGAGGTCGCCTTTCGCCGGGCGTATGCGGTTGTCGGCGTGCAGCGCAACATGCGCATTCTGGGCATATTCGCGCGCTTGTCCCAAACCTTCGGAAAGCGCCACTACATCGACTTCGTGCCTCGTGTCTGGTCGCATTTCGAACGGGGCCTTTCCCATCCCGCCCTGGAAACCGTGGCCGATGCGGTGCTGGACGTGCTGCCGGAGCCGAACGCGGACACATTGGAGAGACTGCGCGCATGACCACCGCCCCGCGTGCCATTCTGATCTTCGCGGCGGGTTTCGGCACCCGTATGGGTGCCCTGACCGCAGATCGGCCGAAGCCGATGATCCCGGTTGCGGGTCGGCCGATGATCGATCACGCATTGGACCTGACTGAGGCCGTCAAACCCGATCGTGTTGTGGTGAATACGCATTACCAAGCCGACGTCCTGCATGCACATCTGCGGACGCGGGATGTCGTGATCAGCCACGAAGCGGGTCAAATCCTCGACACCGGTGGTGGCCTGAAACAGGCCAGACCGCTGCTGAACAGCGATTGCGTCTTCACACTGAACCCCGATGTTGCCTGGAATGGGCCCAATCCGCTGAAGACCCTGGAACACGAATGGAAGGATGATCACATGGACGCGCTGTTGCTATGCGTGCCGACCCATCGCGCCATCGGGCGGATTGGCAGTGGCGACTTCTCCATCACTCAATCGGGCCATATCCAGCGCGGCGGTGATATGGTCTATACGGGCGCACAAATCGTCAAACCGGATCTTCTGGATCAAATCCCGGAGACCGTTTTCTCACTCAACCTCCTCTGGGACATGCTGATTGCGGATGGCAGGGCCTGTGCGGTGGAGTATCCGGGGCAGTGGTGTGATGTCGGTCGCCCGGACGGAATTGAACTTGCAGAAAAAATGATGGCCTCATCAGATGTTTGACACCGACATACCCGGCCCGCGCCTGTTTGCGGTGCCCTGTGGCGTGGATTTTCCGCGGGCCCTGGTAGATGGGTTGATCCAGCGTCACGCCGGATCGCCGCCAGAGTCGTTGGCCAGAGTCGAGGTCATTCTCAACACCGAGCGTATGCTGCGTCGGGTACGCCAGCTGTTTGACAACGGCCCGGCCTTGCTCCTGCCGCGTATTTCCCTCCTGTCCGGGCTCAATACACAGGCGACACTGCGGGCCCTGCCCCCTGCCCTGCCGCCCCTGCGGCGTCGGTTGGAACTCTCGCAACTGATCGCCAAACTGTTGGATGCTCAACCTGATCTTGCGGCGCGATCGTCTCTCTATGACCTATCCGACAGCCTCGCCGAGCTGATTGACGAAATGCAGAGCGAAGGTGTCACAACAGATCAAATTCGGGATCTGGATGTGTCTGACATGTCCGGCCACTGGGCGCGGGCAAAGTCGTTCATCGGGATCGCTGATGCCTTTGTCGACCTTCATGACGGTGCGCTTGATGTGAACGCCCGCCAGAGGCAGGTGGTGCTGGACCTGATCCAGGAATGGCAGATCAACCCGCCGCAGCACCCGGTCATTCTGGCAGGCTCTACCGGGTCGCGCGGGACCACGCTCCTGCTGATGGAAGCCATCGCACGCCTGCCACAGGGCGCTGTCGTGGTGCCCGGCTATGACTTTGATCAGCCAGAGGCCGTCTGGAATTGCCTGTCCGATGCCATGGTTGCCGAGGATCATCCGCAGTACCGGTTCTGCAAGCTTATGCAGGATCTGGATCTTTCGCCTCGTGACATCCGCCCCTGGACTGACACGCAGCCAAATGTTGCCGCGCGCAACCGCCTGGTCTCGCTGGCGCTGCGACCCGCCCCAGTCACCGATGCCTGGATGAGCGAAGGCCCGCGTCTGCGCGATCTCGACCGGGCGACGGACACGCTGACGCTGATAGAGGCGGAAACCCCCCGCACCGAGGCGCTGGCGATCGCGTTGCGATTGCGACAGGCGGCAGAGGACGGGCAAACAGCGGCCCTGATCACGCCGGACCGGATGCTCACCCGGCAGGTCTCGGCCACACTTGATCGCTGGAATATCCTGCCGGATGATTCTGCGGGCCTGCCCTTGCAGCTGTCACCGCCGGGACGCTTCCTGCGACATGTTGCAGATCTGTTTTGCCGCCCGTTGCAGGCGGACATGTTGCTGACCCTCCTGAAGCACCCGCTGACCCATTCCGGCGACTCTCGCGGGCCGCATTTGCGCCATGCCCGGGATCTGGAATTGCATTTGCGCCGCTATGGCCCGCCTTTTCCGGATGCCACCGTTTTGCAAAAGTTCGGAACCGGCCGCGATCTGTTGCCCGGGTGGGCTGATTGGCTGGCCAACACGCTGGCCCATCAGGATCGTGCCGGGCTGCGCCCTCTCAGCGCATGGGTGGCCGATCTTCGCCGCCTTGCCGAGGCCATCGCTGCGGGATCACAGGTCACGGGTTCCGGGACTCTCTGGGACAGGAAAGCCGGCTCCGGCGCGCAGGATGTCCTGAGCGAACTGGAGGTCGAGGCACAGCACGGCGGTCCGATGACGGCCCGCGATTTCGCCGACCTTCTGGGCGCGCTTCTGTCCCAGGGCGAGGTCCGCGACCGCGACGCGCCCTATGGCACGATCATGATTTGGGGCACGCTCGAAGCTCGGGTTCAAGGTGCCGATCTGGTGATCTTGGGTGGATTGAACGAAGGCAGCTGGCCCGAAGCCGCGCGTCCCGACCCCTGGCTCAATCGCAAACTGCGCCACGAAGCCGGGCTATTGTTGCCGGAACGTCGGATCGGCTTGTCCGCGCATGATTTCCAGCAGGCGATCGCCGCGCCCAACGTCTGGCTGACACGGGCCAAAAGATCCGATGAGGCCGACACCGTACCGTCTCGCTGGCTGAACCGGCTGGTGAACCTGCTGGGGGGCTTGCCCGAGCAAGGTGGACAGGCCGCCCTTTTTGCGATGCGCGGTCGGGGACAGGTCTGGCTGGACTGGGCCAGCGTTCTGGATGCCCCGATGCCATCGCCGGTCAGTCCCCGGCCATCCCCGCGGCCACCGGTATCCGCACGGCCTCGCAAGCTGACGGTGACGGAAATTCCGCGGCTGATCCGCGACCCCTATGCGATTTATGCAAAGCATGTTCTGCGTCTGCGGCCGGTTGATCCGCTGCTTCAGGAACCCGATGCGCTATTGCGCGGAACGGTTATTCACACAGTGCTGGAAACATTCATAAAATCCGTTCTACAGGCACCGGATAACCTCACCTCCGCCGAATTCATTGAACAATCGCGACGCATTCTTGACGCAGAAGTGCCATGGCCAGTCGCGCGAACGCTCTGGCTCACCCGTTTGCGCAAGGTCGCCGATGATTTTGTCACGGGCGAGCGGGAGCGGCAATCTCGGGCGCATCCTTCGGGGTTTGAAATCTCGGGGACCGTGCGGCTGGCGCCATTGGATTTCGAAATCACCGCCAAAGCGGACCGGATTGACGTCGACGACCGCGGGGGCTTGCATCTGTATGACTACAAGACCGGCGATCCTCCTTCGGAAAATCAGCAAAAATCGTTTGAAAAACAACTGCTGATCGAAACTGCCATGGCAGAACAGGGCGCCTTTGAGAAATATGGCGCAGCCCGGGTGGAACGGTCGCTGTATATCGGGCTGAAACCACCGGTAAAAGAGGTCCCCGCACCAATTTTGGACGAACCGCCGGCAAAGGTCTGGGCCGAACTGCGCAACCTGATCGAAGCCTATTTTGATCCGCAGCAGGGCTACAGCAGCCGTCGAATGGTGCACCGCGATGACTTTGCCGGCGACTATGACCACCTTGCCAGATTTGGGGAATGGGATCGCAGTTCAGATCCCACGCCGGAGGAGCTGACATGAACCGCGATGCCGCCTCCGAAGCACAGTTTCGCGCCGCACGGCCGGATGCCTCCACCTGGCTCGCGGCCAATGCCGGATCGGGCAAAACAAAGGTCCTGACGGATCGCGTCGCGCGTCTGCTGCTGAGGGGAGTGGAGCCGCAACATATCCTGTGCCTGACCTACACCAAGGCTGCCGCCAGCGAGATGCAGAACCGGCTGTTTCAGCGGTTGGGCGAGTGGTCCATGCTGCCGGACGCCACCTTGCGGGCGGCCCTTGTGGATCTCGGCGCGGAAGACGCCACCAACAGCGACAGTCTTTCACAGGCCCGAACCCTGTTTGCCCGGGCGATCGAGACCCCCGGCGGCCTCAAGATACAAACCATTCACTCGTTTTGCTCTTCGCTCTTGCGACGTTTCCCGCTTGAGGCCGGCGTCAGCCCCCAGTTTTCCGAGATGGAAGATCGCGCCGCAACCCTGCTGCGGGCGGAAATCGTCGAGGATATGGCACAGGGAGAGTCAGCAAGTGTCGTCGAGGCTGCGTCGTTTCACATCGGCGGCTTGGACTTTGATGATCTCACTGCGGAGATCTGCAGGCGCCAGGCGGATTTCACCCCCGGTATTGATCGCGACGTGCTCGGCACGGTTTTCGGTCTGCCGGACGGCTACGACCTGCAGGCGCTGCACAAGGATGTCTTTCTTGGCCTTGAGGCGGATATTCTCGCACGCACCATAGAGATGCTCAAATCCGGCGGCGCAACGGACAATAAAAACGCCGCGAAACTTGCTCAGATTGGCGAAATCACCGTCGATGCCCTTCCGGTGCTGGAGGATATTTTTCTCACCGGCAAGGGCGCGAAGGCCCCGTTTACCGCCAAGATCGGAAGCTTTCCGACCAAGAAGCTGCGCGAGAGCCATGGCATGCTGATGGATCAGCTTGAGCCCTTCATGAGCAGAGTGGAACACGCAAGGCCCAGGCGGCTGGCACTGGGCGCGATTGAAAAATCGCTCGTGCTTCATGATTTTGCGCGCGTATTCCTTCCCGAATATGAACGCCGCAAGCAATTGCGGGGTTGGCTCGACTTCGACGACCTGATCGTCAAAGCGCGAAATCTGCTGAATGATCCTGCTGTGGCCAGCTGGGTTCTGTACCGGCTTGACGGCGGCATCGACCATATCCTGGTGGACGAGGCGCAGGACACCAGCCCGGTGCAATGGGACGTCGTCGAGAAGCTGGCCCAGGAATTCACGGCAGGCCTTGGCGCCCGGCAGGAGGTTGAGCGCACCATATTCGTTGTTGGGGACAAGAAGCAGTCCATCTATTCATTTCAAGGCGCGGACCCGGATGCATTTGACCGGATGCAGGCCGAATTCGGAAAACGCCTTGTCGAGACGGGCGACGGCTTGCAGAACGCGAGCCTTGCATTTTCGTTCCGGTCTTCTGCCGCCATTCTCGGTCTGGTGGATGTGGTGTTTGACGGGCAGGATCGGGCAGGGTTTGCGACAGAGGCCAAGCATCAGGCCTTCAAATCCGATCTCCCCGGCCGCGTGGATCTCTGGCCGCTGGTGGACAAGACCGAGAGCGAGGAAGATCGTGACTGGACTGACCCCGTGGACCGACCAAGCCCGCGCCACCACGCCGTCATTCTTGCGGAACGCATCGCCGCCCGGATCAAGGACATGATCGACACCGGAGTGACCATTCCCGAGGACGGCCCGCGCCGCGGCAGTTTTCAGCGGCGTCCCGTACATGCCGGTGATTTTCTGATCCTCGTTCAGCGCCGGTCCGATCTGTTTTCCGAAATCATCCGTGCCTGCAAGGCCGCGGAGCTTCCGATTGCCGGGGCCGACCGTCTGAAGGTCGGAGCCGAACTGGCGGTCAAGGATATTGCCGCGGTGTTGCGGTTTCTTGCCTTGCCCGAGGATTCATTGTCGCTCGCCGAGGCGTTGAAATCTCCCCTGTTCGGCTGGTCCGAGCAAATGCTGTTTGATCTTGCCCACAGACGTCAGGAGACCCACCTCTGGACGGCGCTGCGGGCTCGTGCGGACGACTTTTCGCACACGATGGAGATCCTGAACGACCTGCGTGATCAGGCAGACTTTCTGCGGCCGTTTGACCTGATTGAACGGATACTCACGCGTCATCAGGGTCGGGCAAAACTCCTCGGCCGTCTTGGGACGGAAGCCGAGGATGGCATCAACGCGCTGCTGTCACAGGCCCTGGCCTATGAGCGCACAGAGGTCCCGAGCCTCACCGGTTTCCTGGTGTGGATGCAGACCGACGATCTTGAAATCAAACGTCAGATGGGGGCCGCCGGTGCCATGATCCGGGTCATGTCCGTGCATGGATCCAAAGGTCTTGAATCCCCGATCGTGATTTTACCTGATACCACCAAGCGCCGCCCCTCTCCTGCGCCCGAAGTCATGACGGTCGATGGCACACCTTTGTGGCGCATGCCCGGCGAGCAGATGCCGCCTGCGATGGTTGTGGCCAAGGATGCGACACAGGACAAGCAAGCGAATGAACGGCTGCGGCTTCTTTACGTTGCTTTGACGCGCGCTGAGAAATGGCTGATTGTTGCCGGGGCCGGGGATTTGGACAAGGGCGGTGACAGTTGGTACCAACGCGTCGAAGCCGCAATGAAAACCATGGGAGCCCTGCCCTTTGATGCCCCCGGCGGGGAGGGTCTGCGATGGGCGCATGGGGACTGGGACACTCTGCCCTTTGTGCCGTCTGACCTGACCGAGGCCGACGATATCCTGTTGCCGGACCTGTTTCTGCGCCCGGCTCCACCCTATGTGGCGCCACCCTCCACCTTGCGGCCTTCCGAAGATCTCGGAGGCGACAAGGCCCTTGCCGGCGATGGTGGGCTTGACGAAGATGCAGCAAAGTCACGGGGCACTGCGCTTCATTTGTTGCTGGAACACCTGCCTGACATTCCGGAACCGGAATGGGAAATGAGAGCCGAGGCCATCGCCCGACACGACGACTGGGCCGAGCTGTTCCGAGAGGCGCGCCGGGTTCTGAACTCCCCCGAATGCGCGGCCGCCTTCGCGCCCGGTGCCCTGGCCGAGGTGACCGTCAGCGCCGATCTTGACGGGCAACGCCTCCATGGTGTGATTGATCGCGTGATTGTATCCCCGGATCGCATCCTGGTCGTGGATTTCAAATCCAACGCCATCGTCCCTGACAGACCAAGCCAGTGCCCGGAAGGGCTGCTGCGGCAAATGGCGGCCTATGAAACCGCATTACGCCAGATCTACCCGAAACGGGTGATAGAAACAGCAATTCTATGGACAAGAACGGCCACGCTGATGGTTCTGCCGCCCGAGCTGATCACACAGGCCCGTGAGCGGTCTGGTTTCCAGCGGCTGGAACCTTGACGCGGGCCTCACAGCTACTTACGTTCCGGGTCCAGTTGCCAAACATCTCAGGAGACATTTCATGTCCACCGTAGCCGTCACCGACGCGACTTTCGATGCCGAAGTCAAGAATTCCGATGTCCCCGTAGTGGTGGATTTCTGGGCCGAATGGTGCGGCCCCTGCAAACAGATCGGCCCCGCTCTGGAAGAGCTGGCAGCCGAATACGGCGACAAGATCAAAGTGGCAAAGGTGGATGTTGACCAGAACCCCAACGCCGCTGCAGCCATGGGTGTCCGCGGCATTCCGGCACTGTTTGTCTTCAAGGACGGTCAGGTTGTGTCCAATCGCGCCGGCGCTGCGCCGAAAGCTGCGCTGAAAAGCTGGATCGACGACTCGATCTGACGGGGTGTTTTCCCTGCGTAAAAAGGACGAAGGCGCGGCGTGGAGCTCGCGCCTTTTTTCTGTGCGAACGACTTGTGACCATCCGCAGCACTGCAACAAAAGGAAAAGCCGCCCTGCATCAGGACGGCTCTTACTTTACCGGATATGTCATTGAGCCTTACAGCGCCTCAATATCGGCACGTGTGAGCCCGATATCTTCGAGTTGAGCAGAGGTCAGATTGGACAGAGCCTTGCGCGTGATGCGTGCTTCGTTCCATTCCACCAGAGCGGTGCGAAGGTTGAAGAAGAAATCGACTGCGCGCAGAACTGCGACAGAGCCGGCCGGTGCAATAACGTTGCTTGCGTTTGCCATGATCGTGTTCCTTGAAAGGGACAGCCGACACCATGTCGGTTGTTGAGCCTCATGTACGCATGCAATCTGAGTCTCACAATTGCCTATTCTTCAGTCCTGAATTGCGTCCCATGCATACCAAATGTGCAGTTTGAAAAGAATTGTAGCGACTGACCCCGTCATTGGCGTCACCGCTTGCGCCGATTGGCGGCTCGTTCCCACCCTTGTGCCGGCTTCCTGTTGCTTCCATATAGGACAGCAAAGAAACGGAGGCTTTCATGGCAGAGGATCAATTTCCTGGCTGGCACGGCACAACAATCATCGGAGTACGCAAGGGCGGCAAAGTAGTCATCGCCGGTGACGGTCAGGTCTCGCTCGGTCAGACCGTGATCAAAGGCAGTGCCCGCAAGGTGCGTCGGCTGTCCCCCGGGGGATACGACGTGGTCGCGGGCTTTGCCGGATCTACTGCCGACGCCTTTGCACTGCTGGAGCGGTTGGAAGCCAAGCTGGAGGCGACGCCGGGGCAATTGCAACGCGCCAGTGTCGAGTTGGCCAAGGACTGGCGGACGGATAAATACCTACAAAAGCTGGAAGCAATGCTGATCGTTACCGATGGCGCTGACCTCTATGTGATCACTGGCGCCGGCGATGTTTTGGAGCCGGAACATGATGTAGCGGCCATTGGGTCGGGTGGAAATTTCGCCTTGGCTGCCGCACGCGGTATGATGGACAGTAGCCGGGATGCCGAGGCGGTGGCGCGCGACGCCATGGCCATCGCAGCCGATATATGCGTCTACACCAATGGCAACCTGACCGTTGAAAGCATCTGCGCATGATCACGCGCGACGATCTGCGGGCTGCGGTCGGCTCCGGGCTCATATCAGAGTCACAGGCGGCCTCGCTGACATCATTGGCGGACAGTCGCCGCGGTGCCCGGGAGGGGCTCGAGCCCGGAGACGAGCCGTTTGAGCTGTTCAAAGGCTTCAACGAGATCTTCATTGTCGTGGGCCTCGTCATTCTCGCCATGGGGTGGGTCGCGGTGAACACCGCCTCCATGCTGACCGAGATCGTCAACTATAAATCCCAAATGACCACCGCAGCCCTGATCGGGGCCGCGATCCTCTGGGGAATATCGGAATATTTCATCCGGGTCCGGCGCATGGTCGCTCCGGCCATTGCGCTTTCGGTGCTGTTTGCGGCCAATGCTGCCACCGGATTTACCGCGCAATTTGCCCAGCCATTCATGATCGCGCAGGAAGATTATGCCTCGCTGCCCCTTGCCCTGACGCTCTCCACTCTGGCTTTGCTGGTCTATTGGTGGCGTTTTCGGGTGCCCTTCGCGATGGCCTTGATCGCGCTTGGGCTGTTTGCCGTGACCATGATCATCGCGGCGGATCAGTCGGGCGTGCCGACCGAGATCGGCGACCTTTTCCTGCTGAGCGCCAATGGACCATTTGCCTGGATCACGCTTCTGGTGGGTCTTTTGGTCTTCGCTGTCGCCATGGCCTTTGACCTGAGCGACCCTCATCGTGTCACCCGGCGCTCGGCTCAGGGGTTTTGGCTGCACGTGGTTGCCGCCCCTGCGCTGGTAAATACAATCGCACTGACGCTTATTGATAGCGGCCAAGATGTCATGCTTGCACTTGTCCTTGGGGTCTTCGCGCTCATTGCGATCGTCATCGACCGCCGGTCGTTCCTCATCACCGCAATCGGCTATATCGTCGCTCTCAGCACAACGGTTTTCGACAACGAAGGCACGGGATTGAGCATTCTGGTGCTTGGCATCGCCCTGGTGGCCCTTGGTGCCTTCTGGGCCAGAATCCGAGCCGTTCTTTTGTCGTTGCTCTCACCCGTGCTGCCGCTTCACCGCTTGCCGCCTTCTCACTGAAAAAGGGATAGACATGACTGATCTGACCCCCCGCGAAATCGTTTCCGAACTTGATCGATTCATCATCGGCCAAAAGGACGCCAAGCGCGCCGTGGCAGTGGCCCTGCGCAATCGCTGGCGCCGCAAACAGCTGCCGGATGACCTCCGTGACGAGGTATACCCCAAGAACATCCTGATGATCGGCCCCACCGGTGTCGGCAAGACCGAAATTTCGCGACGGCTGGCGAAACTCGCCCGTGCGCCTTTCATCAAGGTGGAGGCCACAAAGTTCACCGAAGTTGGCTATGTCGGTCGCGATGTTGAACAGATCGTCCGGGATCTGGTGGATACGGCGATCATCCAGACGCGTGAACATATGCGCGAGAATGTCCGTACAAAGGCGCACAAGGCCGCCGAACTCCGCGTGCTCGAAGCCATTGCCGGCAGCGACGCCCGTGAGGGCACCCTCGATATGTTTCGCAAAAAGCTCAAGGCCGGTGAGCTGGATGATACTGTGATCGAGCTTGATATTGCGGATACCTCAAACCCCATGGGCGGCATGTTTGATATCCCGGGTCAGCCGGGCGGCAACATGGGGATGATGAACCTCGGGGATTTGTTTGGAAAGGCCATGGGAGGCCGCACCACCAGGAAGAAACTGACCGTCGCCGAAAGCTACGATGTGTTGATCAGCGAAGAAGCGGACAAGCTTCTGGACGATGAAACCGTGACCAGGGCCGCGCTGGAAGCGGTCGAGCAGAACGGCATCGTTTTCCTCGATGAAATTGACAAGGTCTGCGCACGAAGCGACGCGCGCGGTGGGGACGTCAGCCGCGAAGGCGTACAGCGCGACCTTCTGCCCCTGATCGAAGGCACAACCGTGAGCACCAAGCATGGACCGGTGAAAACAGACCATATCCTGTTCATTGCCTCAGGTGCGTTTCACATCGTGAAGCCATCTGATCTGCTGCCGGAACTTCAGGGCCGTCTGCCAATTCGCGTCAACCTGCGGGCGCTGAGCGAAGCCGACTTTGTACGGATCCTGACCGAAACCGATAACGCCCTGACCCGCCAGTACGAAGCGCTCCTTGGGACCGAACAGGTCACGGTGACATTTACCAAGGACGGTATTCAGGCGCTCGCCCGCATTGCCGCCGAAGTGAACCAAAGCGTCGAAAACATCGGTGCGCGGCGGCTTTATACCGTGATGGAACGGGTGTTCGAGGACCTGTCCTTCACCGCTCCCGACAGTCCCGGGACCGAAATAGTTGTGGATGCAGCACTGGTGAACAAAAACCTCGGTGAATTGACAAAGTCCACTGATCTCAGCCGCTACGTGCTCTAGTGCTCAACACCTGAGCCGCGGCCCAAGTGCAAAGGGTTGCTACGGGACGCGGAACGGGTGGAGAGTGTCAATGATGCGCAAACGGATTTTTTCTGCTGTCACGATACTGTTCCTGTCGGCCTGCGCCGACAGGGACAAGATGCCGATTTTACCATCGGCACTGAGCGTCGGCACCGCGCAAACGGTCTTTGCCACAACCACCCGCGCGCAGGATCCGGACGGGACCTTTGGTTTCCGACGCTCGGATGAGCTTCGGATGATGGAAATGACGGTGTCGATCCCGCCGGATCACAACCCCGGAGACCTGTCCTATCGGCACAAGAATCCCGATCCCACCAAGAACTTCACGATCGCCGACAACGCCGATATCGCCTCTGTAGAGGAACTGCGCCGCCGGTTTGCGCAGGAGCAGCAGGAGAACGGCTGGCCCCTGCGAGAGGTGACGATTTTTGTTCACGGCTTCAACAGTACCCATCCGGAAACGGCCTATCGCGCCGCACAGATTGCATATGACATTGGCCTTCCGGGATCTCTGGTGATGTATTCCTGGCCCAGTCGCGGGCGCGCTTTTGGCTATGCCTATGACCTCGACAGCATGCTCTTTGCCCGCGACGGCCTCGAGGAGACGGTCCGCCGGGTCAAAAAAGCAGGCGCAGAACGCATCGTGCTGGTTGCGCATTCGATGGGCACCGGCCTCAGTATGGAAATGCTGCGTCAGGCTGAAATTCGCACACCCGGCTGGGCGGCCAATACGATGAACGGTGGCGTTATTCTGATGTCTCCGGATCTTGACGTTGATCTCTTTGAAAGTCAGATCGCCGATCTTCGAAAGGTTCCTCAGCCTTTCGCAATCATGGTCTCCCGGAAAGATCGGATCTTGAACATCTCCGGCCGATTGCGCGGAACCAGCACAAGTGAGCGGCTCGGCAATATCACTTCTGCCGATGCGCTCGGGGATTGGCCGGTGCAGATCATCGACCTGACCGCCTTTGACAGCGATGCCGCATCGGGGCATTTCGTGGCAGCAACCTCGCCGAGTCTGATCGCCGTTTTACGATCAGCTGTCAGGGTGAACAGAGTCTTTGGCCCGGTGGACCCGGGTTTTCTCAGCCAAGTCCTGCCCGCAAAACAATCGGTACTGGCGGATTCGGGAAAATTACTGCTGGAACGACGCGAGAGACATGAAGATCGCTGAGGTCAGCGATTGCGCCGCAGATAGACATAATAGGCCCCCTCACCGCCGTGGCTGATATGGGCCGGCGTGATCTGAAGAACCGCCTGTGCGAGCGGCGGCAGCGCCAGCCATTGGGGAACTTGATGCCGTAGCACCCCGCGTGGCACTGGCATCGGGCCGGGCTCATCCCGATCTTTGCCCTTTCCGGTAATGACCAGCACGAGGCGCTTGTCCTTTGACTGCGACGTAAGAATAAAGCGCACGAGCGCACCATGCGCCGACTCCATACGCATCCCGTGCAGATCCAGCTTTCCTTCTGGCTTCAATTTGCCGCGCTTCATCCGGCGAAAGGCCTTTTCGTCCATGCGCAAGGGATCAGCTGCCAGCTTTCGTCCCGGAGACGGTTTCAGATCATGACGAGGGGTCGCTCCGCGTGCTTTGCTTCCGACCTCAAAATGCGGCAGGGCGGCAGTCGGCGATCTCTGTGGCTTTGGTTTCGGTTTTGGGGGATGCGGCAGATCATCCGGATCGCCTCCGGTTTCTCGCCGACCGGTATGCAGGCGTTCCGTATGTGTCACGACCTTTTTCCAAAGATCGATTTCCTCAGGTGTCAGTTTGCGCCGACTCATCAGATATCATCCGGCAACAATGCATAGGCCCGCTGTATCGGCATCAAGACCAGCATTCGTCCCGGATCGCGAAGTTGCCCGGCCAGACGGCCGGCATCATCGCCCGCGCCGAAAAAGATATCCGCCCGCTGCGCGCCCTTGATCGCCGATCCCGTATCCTGTGCGATCATCAACCGGCGCATCTTGGTCTGGCCGTTTTTTTCAACCCATACCGGCGCGCCAAGTGGCGTATAGGTCGGATCCACCGCGACGGATCTCATCGGAGTAATCGACCGGTTCATCGCACCAAGTGGCCCCTTGTGAGGCGCAATACGGTTCACGACCCGGAAAAACACATATGACGGGTTGTGCATCAACAGTTCTGTACCCGGTCCCGGATTGCGCCGTACCCAATTCCGAATGACCTGGGCACTTACCTGATGCAGATTATAGATCCCACGCCGAACCAGTTCCTGACCGATGGACCGATAGGAATGACCGTTCGCGCCGCCATATCCAAGTCGGATGGTTGATCCATTTGTTAATTTTATCCGGCCAGATCCCTGAATTTGCAGGAAGAATAGTTCCACAGGATCGTCGACCCACGCAATTTCAAGGCCCCGTCCCTCCATGACGCCGCTCGTCAGGATCTCTCGTCGGGTCAACCAGAGCGATGTCTGACGTGCTTCGGGTGGCATGCGGTAAACCGGGTAGCGGTACCGGGCCGTGCGAACCAGAGATCCCTCCAGCTCCGGCTCGAAATACCCGGTGAACAGGCCGTCCTTCCCATCCTCGATCAAAACCGGGCGAAAGAACAATTCGAAGAAGCTGCGGGCCCCGCTGTCATCTGCATTATGCGCCATGGCGCAGAGCGATTGCCAATCGGCGCCATCGAGATCCATGCAGGTGCCACGAAAAACCCGAAGGGCCTCGACATGATTGTCGAGATCCCATTCGGACAGTTCGCTAAATTCGAGAATGCGATGGGACAGTCCCTGCACGGGCTGCGCTCCGGCCCAGGAACACAGGGTCACGGCCAAAAACGCCGCACCCAGCCCCCTGCGGAGCGCACCCGTCATGCGTCCGTTGCCACCAGCTGCCAGTTCGGATCATCGCCGCCCATCTGTCGCGAGAAGGTCCATGTATCCTTCTGACGTTTGACGGCTTTCGGATCGCCCTCGACGATCTCCCCGCTGCGGTCACGCACGACGGATGTCAGTTCACCGACAAACCGGACGGTGATATCCGCAGTCGACGTCGCCTCGTCGAAGGTGGCATCGGCGATGGATGTCTCCCTGACGCCGATGAACTCCGCGTCGATGGTCAGACCCTGATCCTCGCGATTGGAAACCGCATCCACGAAACTCTGGAAAATCTCATCCGAAATGAAGGGTTGAATCCCGTCAAGCTCGCCGGTTTCAAATCCCATCAGGATCATTTCATAGGCACCACGCGCGCCCTGCAGGAATTCCGCGACGTGAAAGGACGATTCCGCCCGCTTCATGTCAGCCAGCGCTTGCGCCTGGGGGCTCCCTTCGTCGACGTAGGCCACGATGTCGTCATCGGGGCGGCCGTCTATGACTTCAAACTTACGCTGGGGCGCGCGGACGTCTGACCCGGACAAAGGGGGCTTTTCAAATCCCTCTCGCGTGCCCAATACGCTCTTCAGGCGCAAAATCAGAAAAACCGCGATGCCGGCCAGGACCAAAACCTCTATCAAGGGCGACTCCATCTATACCTCTTGTCCAACTGGACCTGTTGGTTTGAAACCAACGCGTTCTGCTCTTATGTAGGTGACAGGCGGGACCAAGTCCACCGTTCTGCCCCAAGGAGAGGATGTCTATAATGCCCCTTTTTCTAGCTTTTCTGCTAGTCCCGATTATTGAAATTGCCCTGTTCATACAGGTTGGCAGTTTCATCGGCCTGCTGCCGACCCTCGGGATCGTCATTTTGACAGCAGTCTTGGGCACTTGGCTGGTCAAGACACAAGGCCGTTTGGCCCTGGGGCAATTGCGTGGATCATTCGAACAACTCTCCGACCCGACCGAGCCATTGGCACATGGCGCGATGATCCTTTTGGCTGGTGCGCTGTTGCTGACGCCTGGTTTTTTCACGGATGCCTTTGGTTTTTTACTGCTGGTGCCGGGCTTTCGAACGAGGGCCTTCTCTTATGTGCGCAGCAAAGTTACTGTTACGTCCTTCAAGATGGGCGCAGCATCGGGCCCATCACCCCGGCAAACAGATACGCGGGGCGATATCATCGATGGCGATTTTGAAGATGTGACATCCCGGTCGCCGACAGGTCGAACTTCTGGATGGGTCCAGGGACCAAAATAAGACTTTGAGGATGTTTCTCCAAGCTGGTAAGCACGCTTCAACAGGTTAATCTCAGGAGACTTCCATGGCCGAAAATGGCGTACCGACCGAGGGCGCGGGTCAACCGCAAGTGCAGATGAATATTCTCGGGCAGTTCATTCGCGATCTGTCATTCGAGAACGTGATGGCCCAAAAAGGCGTTGGCGGCGAGGTTCAGCCTGACGTCAATGTTCAGGTTGCCCTTGATGCCAAAAAGCGGAGCACGGAAAACCAATACGAAGTCATCACAAAACTGACCATTGAATCCAAGAACAAGGCGGGTGGCGAAACGCTGTTCGTCCTCGAGTTGGAATATGTCGGTATATTCAACATCTCTGGTGTGCCAGAAGATCAGCTGCATCCATTCCTGTTGATTGAATGTCCGCGGATGCTGTTCCCGTTCCTGCGGCGCATCGTCTCCGACATCAGCCGCGACGGTGGTTTCCCGCCTCTGAACCTCGACAACATCGACTTCGTGGGCATCTACCGCAACGAGTTGGCGCGCCGCCAAACCACAGAAGAAACCGTAAACTGAGGTTTTCTTCTAGCTGAACTCTTTTTGGTAAGCGTCGCACTGAATGAGTGCGGCGCTTATTTTCATTTTAGGGTCTTCCATAACGCATCGTCCCCCATCTTGGCCACAAAAGCCTCATGCGCGGCCCTTTCGCTTTCGGTCAAACGCTCTGACAGAGGTTTGGCACGTGGGGCAGGGCGCCAATCGATGTCGACACCGCGCGGCCCATCGGATGATTGCGTCGAAAGTCCGAAATCAGGCTGACGGCCTCCGATCAGCTCCAGGTACACATCCGCGAGGATTTCGGAGTCCAGCAGCGCCCCGTGCAGGGTTCGGTTCGCATTGTCGATGCCAAACCTGCGACACAGGGCATCCAGCGTCGCGGGCGAGCCGGGAAACCGCTTCCGCGCCATCGCAAGCGTGTCGATCGCCTGATCCATTGGCAGCTGCCGCAGATTCATCCAACCCAGTTCGGCGTTCAGAAACTTCATGTCGAAACTGGCATTGTGGATCACCATTTTGGCATCCCCCACAAAATCCAGAAACTTCTGCCCCACCTTGGCAAAGACAGGTTTATCGCGAAGCGTCACGGCGCCCGGCGTCGGTGGCTGGGGCGGCTCCAGAAGATCGGGACCAATCCCGTGAACCCCAAAGGCTTCAGACGGCATCGAGCGCTCCGGATTGATATACTCGTGAAACGTCTTGCCTGTCGGCATGTGATTGAACAGCTCGACCGCGCCAATTTCAACAATCCGGTCGCCCGAAAACGGGTCAAATCCCGTGGTTTCCGTATCGAGCACAATTTCACGCATGCTCCATCCTCCGTTCGATATCATCCAACACAGCTGCGACCTGTCGGCGCGCGTGTTCGTGCGTATCGGTTTCGATCCTGTAGTCGCTCTGCGCCAGCTTTTGATCTATCGGCATCTGTTTGGCCAGAATCTGCTCAAACTGCTCCGCGCTCATCGTGCCGCGGTCCAGAACACGGGCCCGTTGGGTCGCAGGATCGACGTGAACGCAGGCCACGGCGTCCATCTCATCCGCCGATCCCGTTTCGAACAACAGCGGAATGTCGAAGACCAAAATATCCGCAGTGGCCGCTTTGCGAAAGGCTTGCCGGTCCGCATGAACCAGGGGATGCACGATACTCTCGATTTTGTTGAGAACTGATTTATCATTTAAGATCATTGATTTGAGAACTGACCTGTCAACAAAACCCGCCGCAGTCGCCTCGGGGAATACTGCACCGATCGGGCGCACTGCCGCTCCGCCTGACTCATACAACCGATGCACGGCCGCATCCGCGTCCCAGATTGCGCAGCCCGCATCGGCAAAGAGGCCAGCCGTGGTGGATTTTCCCATGCCGATATTGCCGGTCAATCCAAGGGCAAAGCTCATCTGAGCGCTGCATCCCGTGCAGCGTCATCTACGTCCGGGCGATGGCCAAACCATCTTTCAAATCCCGGAACCGCCTGATGCAAGAGCATGCCCAAACCATCGACCGTGATACAGCCTGCCTCTTCGGCCTTCATCAGCAGCTCCGTCTTCAGCGGTGTATAGACCAGATCCGTCACCACGATACCGGAGTGCAGGCCATCCAGCGGCACCCGCAGACGACGCTGCCCTTCCATACCAAGCGATGTCGTGTTCACGATCAAGGCGGCGTCCTCGACGATATTGCCGGCTTGGAGCCATTCCACCACGACGATCTTCTTGCCGAACATTTTGGCAATCTCGTCTGCATGCGCCTGGGTCCGATTAGTCAGGCGAACCTCGGGCACGCCGGCCTCGATCAGAGAGGCGACAACGGCACGACTGGCGCCACCTGCGCCAAATACCGTGGCAGGGCCCGATTTCGGATCCCAGTCCGGCGCGCCCTGGTGCAGATTGGTGATGAAGCCATAGCCATCCGTATTGTCCGCAACGACCGAACCATCCTCCTGGAAGATCAGGGTGTTCGCCGCGCCCATGAGCTTGGCCCGATCCGTGACCTTGTCTGCGATGGACATGATGGCCTGTTTGTGCGGAAGCGTGACGTTGGCACCGACAAACCCCATCCTCGGCATCATGCGGATCACGGCCTCAAGATCGTCAGGTTCCACATGCATCGGCACATAGTGACCGGCAATCCCGTAGGCACCCAGCCAGTGGTTATGCAGCTGAGGAGATTTCGAGTGTGCAATAGGGCACCCAATCACGCCCGCAAGTGGGATCTTGGCCTCTGTCATTGTTCGATGATCCCTTGAAGTCCCAGATAGTTGATGAGTTCCAGCAATGGTAACCCCAACACATTAAAGTAGCTGCCGTCGATGGTTGTAAACAGGCGAACGCCTTCTTCTTCCAATTTGTACGCTCCGACAGCATGGCGAATGCTTTCCCAGTTTCGCGCGACGTAGCTTTGGATATATGCATCGCTCGCCTGGCGCATGACCAGCCGCACCTGGCCGATATGACGCCAGAGAGGCTGACCATCCCGATAGATCACCGCAGCAGACAGGAGAGTGTGGCGTTTGCCCCGCATCTGCTTCAACTGCGCGATCGCGTCTTCTGGTGTCTCCGCCTTGGATATCAGACGACCCTCGAAATCCAGAACCTGATCACAGCCCAGCACGATACTCCCAGGATGTTTGCCCGACACCTTGCGGGCCTTGGCCTCGGCCAGAGCATCAGCAATATCCCTCGGGGCCGCGCCTTCAGACAGAAGAGCTGCCTTAATTGCGCCTTCATCTACACGCGCGACCGCAACCGAAAAATTAATATCAGCCTGACGCAGCAGATGGGCGCGGATCTCGGATCCGGAAGCAAGCACGATGTGGGTAGTCATGTGGAAAACCCTATGGGAAAACGTCTGAGTGTTCAGGGAAGGTTTGTATGCTTTTCACTCGCCAACGCAAGGGTGGGACTAAACCCAAATTTTAACGAAGAACTTCCCTGATTCTTCCATGGGGGATTGGGATAACTTTCGGGACGTGGATAACTTGCCCTATCCAAGTTTACCCCGGCCTTATCCACAATTTAACCTAGGTAAACATTTTATTAACGGCCATATATATCAGTGCGTTAACTACTTATTCATCATCAAGGCAAGAATAAGGCACAGGACCTATCCACCCTGTGTGTAGCCGCACTGAAGACTCGATAATCCACCGAAAACAGGGTGCACTACAAAAACATCATCCTTATAAAACTTATAAATATTTAAGGGGGGCCTTCAGGACCCGTCCGGCATAAGGAAGCCTTTCATGGATCTGACTGATCTGATGTTCACTCTGTATCCCTACGTGAAGTCGCTTCACATCATGGCAGTCATCAGTTGGATGGCCGGGCTCTTCTACCTTCCACGATTGTATGTGTATCACGTCGAACAGGCTGAGAAGACGGAAGCTCTGCACCCGATTTTCCTGACCATGGAGCACAAGCTCCTGAAGGTGATCATGGGACCCGCCAGTATCGTGACCTGGGGCGCTGGTCTTTTTTTGGTCCTGACACCCGGGATCGTCGATTGGACGCAGATCTGGCCCTGGACCAAGGGTGGGGCTGTCATTGCGATGACCTGGTTTCATCACTGGCTGATGTATCGGCACAAGAGCTTCTCTGCGGGCCAAAACAAGCTCACTGGGCGCCAATACCGCATGATGAATGAGGTTCCGACGCTATTGATGGTCATCATCGTTGTATCGGTTGTATTTAAGTTCTGACGAGGGGTTTGACTCGTTCAGGAAGAGCGACTATCTAGCGGCAAGCGGCCCGTCCGGGATTCCCGCGATTTCCGTATTTGAAATTATGATGTCCTCTGCTGGCAGAGGAAAAAAGGGCCATGTGTGAATGACCGAGCAATCTCTGAATCTTTCTGATCTCAAGGCAAAAAGCCCCAAGGATCTTCTTGCCATGGCAGAAGAGCTGGAGATCGAGAACGCCTCGACCATGCGCAAGGGCGAGATGATGTTCCAGATCCTGCGGGAGCGGGCGGATGAGGGCTGGGAGATCGCAGGCGACGGTGTGCTGGAGGTTCTGCAGGACGGATTTGGGTTCCTCCGCTCGCCCGAGGCCAACTATCTGCCGGGTCCGGACGACATTTACGTTTCTCCTGACATGATCCGCCAATGGTCGTTGCGCACCGGCGACACCGTTGAGGGTCAGATCAAGGCCCCCCTTGAAAATGAGCGCTACTTTGCGCTGACAACTGTCACAAAGATCAATTTTGAAGCGCCTGAAAAGGCAAGACACAAGATTGCTTTCGACAACCTCACCCCGCTGTATCCCGACGAGCGGATGACGATGGAGATCGAAGATCATTCCGCCAAGGATCGTTCCTCGCGCGTGATCGATCTGGTCGCACCGATCGGCAAAGGGCAGCGGTCTCTGATTGTAGCGCCGCCGCGGACGGGCAAAACAGTCCTCCTTCAGAATATTGCGCATTCCATCGAACAAAACCATCCAGAGTGCTATTTGATCGTTCTTCTCATCGACGAACGTCCCGAAGAAGTCACGGACATGCAGCGTTCGGTGAAGGGCGAGGTCGTCTCATCGACGTTTGATGAACCCGCCGCACGGCACGTGGCAGTTTCGGAAATGGTCATCGAGAAGGCAAAGAGGCTGGTTGAGCATAAACGAGATGTTGTGATTCTTCTGGACTCTATCACCAGACTTGGTAGGGCCTTTAACACCGTTGTGCCCTCCTCTGGTAAAGTACTGACCGGTGGTGTTGACGCGAACGCCCTGCAACGACCAAAGAGGTTCTTTGGCGCAGCGCGGAATATCGAAGAAGGCGGTTCCTTGACCATCATTGCGACCGCATTGATCGATACGGGTAGCCGGATGGATGAGGTGATTTTCGAGGAGTTCAAAGGTACTGGTAACTCCGAAATTGTCCTGGATCGGAAGATTGCCGACAAACGCGTATTTCCGGCCATCGACATCCTCAAATCCGGCACGCGGAAAGAGGAGCTTCTGGTCGACAAGGTCGACTTGGCGAAGACCTTTGTGCTCAGGCGTATACTCAATCCGATGGGAACGACGGATGCGATCGAGTTCCTGCTCTCCAAACTCAAGCAAACAAAGACAAATACAGACTTTTTTGACTCCATGAATACCTAGGAGAGGCGGTCGGAGAAAGAGGCCACACCATGGATACAATCTTTGCGTTGGCCACTGCCCATGGCAAGGCCGGGGTTGCCGTCGTTCGGGTTTCTGGTCCCAGAGCTTTCGATGTTGGGCGCGGATTGACAGGCAAGAGCTTGCGGCCCCGAGGAATGACGTTTGCCTCGCTCAGCGATGAAAACGGCTCTTTCCTGGATGACGCGCTGGTCCTTTCGTTCACCGGACCTGACAGCTTCACTGGAGAAGATATCGTTGAATTTCAGATACATGGAAGCAACGCTATCGTTTCCGCTCTTCTTGCTGAGCTTGCAAAATGGGATCGCATCCGGATTGCCGAACCTGGCGAATTCACACGCCGCGCGATGGATAATGCAAAGCTCGACTTAACTCAGGTCGAGGGCTTGGCCGATCTGATTGATGCAGAAACGGAGATGCAGAGGAAGCAAGCACAGCGGGTTCTGTCGGGTGAGCTTGGAAAACTCGTAGATCGGTGGCGAACAGATTTGATTCGCGCTGCATCTCTAATAGAGGTTACAATTGATTTCGCCGATGAGGACGTTCCCCTGGACGTCACGCCAGAGGTGAAAGAACTTCTATCAGGCGTCCTGTCAGATGTTCAGAAGCAGATTGATGGCATCTCGATATCAGAGCGAATTCGGGACGGGTTTGAAGTGGCCATTGTTGGTGCACCAAATGTGGGAAAGTCGACGTTACTCAACGCACTATCGGGTAGAGAAGCGGCGATTACTTCGGCATTCGCAGGAACAACTCGGGACGTTATTGAAGTCAGGATGGATATGTCGGGCCTCCCGGTCACCCTTCTGGATACGGCAGGACTTCGAGAAACGGATGATCCGGTGGAAGGAATTGGCATTGAGAGGGCTAGGGGCCGCGCTGCGCAGGCAGATATGAGGGTCTTCCTGGCTGAAGAAGGGGAAGTTCTGGATGTAAAGTTTGAGGATGGTGATCTCAGACTTCTTCCAAAAGTTGATCTCAGAGATGATGCCAAGAGCGGAGTGTCAGGACATTCAGGGCAGGGGATTGATGTCTTGGTGGCCCGTATCGAAGCGGAGCTCAAGACCAGATCTGCCAACGCGGCGATTGCAACGAGGGCGAGACATCGCGAGGCTATGACCCGTGCGGTGACCTCCCTATCCACAGCCATTGACGTGTTGAACCGCGGTTCCGATTTCTATGATATCGCTGCAGAGGAAATCAGATCGGTGATTCGATCTTTGGAAATTCTGGTCGGTCGGATAGGCGTTGAAAATCTTCTGGATGAGATTTTCTCTAGTTTTTGTCTTGGAAAGTAAGGAGTGTTTCACGTGAAACATTCGGACTACGATGTTATTGTCATCGGCGGTGGCCATGCTGGAACCGAAGCCGCCCATGCTGCTGCCAGGATGGGTGTACAGGTCGCCTTGATTACGCTTTCCGTCGATGGAATTGGCGTGATGTCTTGTAACCCTGCAATCGGTGGATTGGGTAAGGGCCATCTGGTTCGCGAGATCGACGCGATGGACGGCGTTATGGGGCGTGTTGCCGATTTGGCTGGAATCCAATTTCGTCTCTTGAACCGACGGAAGGGCCCGGCAGTCCAAGGACCCCGAGCGCAAGCCGACAGATCCGTTTATCGGCGCGAAGTGCTAAGGGCGACCGCCGAGCTGGAAAATCTAACCGTCGTGGAAGGTGAGGTTATTGACCTTATTTGCCCTCAGGAACATATGGTTACTGGTGTCGTTCTTGCAGATGGAGCTGAGATCTTTGCCAAATCTATAATTCTAACTTCGGGCACGTTCTTGAATGGGAAAATTCATATCGGAAGTGAATCTCATTCAGGCGGACGAATGGGCGATAAAGCGTCGGTTAAGCTCGCGGAAAGGCTCACGTCATTCAACCTTCCGATGGGTCGACTAAAGACAGGAACCCCGCCGCGTTTGGATGGACGGACGATAAACTGGGAAAATCTCGAACGCCAACCAGGCGACGATGAACCGACGTTCTTCTCTTTTCTAAGTTCTGAAGTCGCCATACCCCAAGTCTCGTGCGGGATTACGCATACCAATGAAAAAACCCACGAGATAATCCGAAATAATCTCGATAGATCCGCAATGTACGGTGGCCACATTGATGGAATAGGACCACGATATTGTCCCTCCATTGAAGATAAAGTTGTCAGATTCGCAGATAAGAGCTCTCATCAAATCTTCCTGGAGCCAGAGGGGCTTACCGATCACACGATCTACCCGAACGGTATCTCGACCAGCCTGCCGGTTGACGTTCAAGAGGCCTACGTTCGATCCATATCGGGTTTAGAGGGCGTGGAAATTCTGCAACCTGGCTATGCTATCGAATACGACTATGTCGATCCCAGGGCATTAACGTCCTCATTGGAACTGAAGGCCATCCAGGGGCTGTATCTAGCAGGTCAAATTAACGGAACCACCGGCTATGAAGAGGCGGCGGCCCAAGGGCTTGTTGCGGGACTGAATGCCGCTGGAAGGTGCCTCGACAAAGAAACGATCACTTTTTCCCGTTCAAATAGCTATATCGGAGTTATGGTTGACGATCTGATTACCAACGGCGTGACCGAACCCTATAGAATGTTTACGTCCAGGGCAGAATTCCGTCTTTCCTTGAGGGCAGACAATGCCGATCAGAGATTGACGCCGCTTGGCATGGATATTGGCTGTGTCTCAGAGGAAAGGGCTCTCGCGTTCGGCGACAAATGTAGCTCCTTGGAGCGTGCACGCCAGCACCTCAAGAATAGCTCATTCACGCCAAAGCAACTAAAGAGCGCGGGTATAAATGTTAGTGAAGATGGTAATCGAAGATCAGGAATTGAAGTCCTGGGATTTCCAAATGCTAAGTTTTCGGATCTTCTTCCCCTTATTCCTGGGCTGACAGGTGTGGCTGACGACATTCAGGCGCAAATAATGCGAGAAGCGCTCTATGCAAACTACTTGGATCGTCAAGACCGAGAAGTCGAGGCCTTAAAGAAGGATGAAAAAGTCAAAATTCCTTCTGATTTTGAATATCAGATTGAAGGACTTTCGACAGAACTCCGTCAAAAACTTAATGCCGTGAGGCCGTCTACATTGGCTCACGCGGCCCGTATAGACGGCATTACGCCCGCAGCTCTGGCCCTCATACTCGGGTCTCTACGTCGAAAGAATAGGGTTAAGGACCCTATATCATGACGACCAAGGAAATCATAAATTCCCACTTTGATGTTTCACGTGAAACATT
This sequence comes from Alphaproteobacteria bacterium MedPE-SWcel, assembly GCA_001874255.1. Lineage (GTDB taxonomy): Bacteria > Pseudomonadota > Alphaproteobacteria > Rhodobacterales > Rhodobacteraceae > Epibacterium. The sequence goes on along the minus strand of MPDC01000002.1, from coordinate 136,845 downwards.
AGAGCGGTTGGAAATATTCGTCGAGACACTTAGACGCTGGAACCCAAGGATAAATCTCGTATCCAAAAAGAGCATAGAGGATCTTTGGAGCAGACATATCCTCGATAGTATCCAAGTATACTACGCTGCGCCTCCAGCGGATAAGTGGCTTGATATTGGCAGCGGTGGCGGCTTCCCGGGCTTGATCGCTGCGATCGTGGCGAGAGATCTAGCGCCTTCGACTCACGTCACACTGATCGAAAGTGATCAACGAAAATGCGCTTTTCTACGATCGGCCGCTCGAGAATGTGGAATCACAGTAACAGTCAAGTCCGAGAGAGTTGAAGCAGCTGAACCTGAGGGGGCCAGCGTTATGTCGGCTCGCGCTTTGACGGATTTGACCAATTTACTGGCCTATTCCGAGCGTCATCTCTTAAAAACTGGGACATCTGTGTTCCCCAAGGGCGTCACCTGGAAAAAAGAGCTAGAATCGGCACAGCAACAATGGCGGTTTGATTTGGAAGAGATTAAGAGTCTTACTGAGCCTGAGGCTGTCATTCTCAAAATCAAAGGTTTAGAGCGTGCCTGATTCGTCCCGTTTGGGTATCCCCCGTATTATTGCAATCGCAAACCAAAAAGGAGGCGTGGGGAAGACGACCACTGCCATCAATTTGGCTGCGGCCTTGGTAGAAGAAGGAATGAGGGTCCTTTTGGTCGACCTGGATCCGCAAGGAAACGCATCGACAGGATTGGGTGTGCCTGCTGAATCGCGCCAACAAACCACATACGACCTTCTCGTGGAGTCTGCTGAATTATCTGCCGTGATCCGGAAAACGGAGCTCGATGATCTGTGCATTATTCCGGCCACGGTAGATCTAAGTTCAGCGGACATTGAACTGATCTCCAATGAGAAACGGAGCTACCTTCTTCATGACGCCCTTCGGCAGCCGGCTATGGACGAATATGACTGGGACTACATTCTCATCGATTGTCCGCCGTCCTTGAACCTTTTGACCGTCAACGCAATGGTTGCCGCTCACTCTGTCCTTATCCCCTTGCAAAGTGAGTTCTTTGCGTTGGAAGGCCTGTCTCAGCTGATGCTGACCCTCCGGGAAGTACGACAGGCTGCAAATCCGAAGTTGCGCATTGAGGGTGTGGTGTTGACGATGTACGATCGTAGGAACAATCTGTCGCAGCAGGTCGAACAAGACGCCCGCGAAAATCTTGGTGATCTGGTCTTTCGGACCAAAATACCGCGAAATGTACGGGTCAGCGAGGCGCCATCTTTTGCTATGCCGGTTTTAACGTATGATTCCGGGTCTCTCGGGGCGAAGGCATATAGACAGCTTGCTGTAGAGTTGATCTCGAAAAACCAGGAAATGGCCGCAGAATAACGAAGGGGCGCATAATGTCGGAGAAAAAACCCAAACCACGTGGCTTGGGACGTGGTCTATCTGCGCTTATGGCGGATGTGAACGCTGAACCCGTCAGCATGGAACGTGGGGAAAGGGCACCGAGGAATGCAGAAATCCTTGTGCCTATCGAAAAAGTTCAGGCAAATCCAGATCAGCCTCGTCGCCAATTCTTGCAGGAAGACTTGGACGACCTCACGGCTTCAATAAAGGAAAAGGGAGTTTTGCAGCCACTGATCGTACGACCCAGAGACGGTGGGTTGTACGAAATTGTCGCTGGGGAACGGCGTTGGCGCGCGGCTCAGGCTGCCCAACTGCATGAAGTTCCGGTGCTCATTCGCGATTATTCCGATGTAGAGATGCTGGAAGTTGCGATTATCGAGAACATTCAGCGTTCCGATCTGAACGCTTTGGAAGAAGCCCAAAGCTATAAGCAGCTCATGGATAAATTTGGCCATACGCAGGAGCGAATGGCGGAAGCATTGGGTAAGAGCCGAAGCCATATCGCAAATCTTGTCCGGTTGTTGCATTTGCCGACGGATGTTCAGGATTTGGTTCTATCCAGAAAATTGTCCGCGGGTCATGCGCGCGCGCTTATTACCTCTGATAATGCGTCGGATCTTGCGAAGAAGATCGTAAAGGGCGGCCTGTCTGTTCGAGCTACGGAGGCGCTCGTCAAAAAGGACGCCGCTGGTGGGTCCGAGACCACTGCGACCCGGAGACCAAAGACACAATCCGAGAAAGACGCGGATACGCGGGCGTTGGAGGCGGATCTGTCTGCCGTCATTCGAATGAAAATCTCAATCGATCACAAGCCCGGTGGTGAATCCGGAACAGTGTCGATTTCATATGAGTCTTTGGATCAGCTGGACGAGCTCTGCAATCTTCTCAGCCGTTAGGCCGAGTCCAGATAAATATCATGACCCCGGTCAGCGCGATTGCTTGTATGAGCAGAAGCTTGAACGGCAGTTGCAGAATAAGCGAAATGGAAAACACGGCGGCTACCGAAAGAGTAGCCGCCTTTTTTGCATTTGGGTGAATGGCACCTCTGGTTTGCCAGTCCAGAATCATGGGCCCGAAAGTCCTGTGATCCAGAAGCCACCCATGCAGGCGCTCTGATGAGCGGGCAAAGAAGAATGTCGCGAGGAGGAGGAAGGGCACCGTGGGCAGCAAGGGGAGGAGAACACCCAGCGCTGCCATAGAGACGGAGATCAATCCAAGAAAGAGATAAATAATCCTCATTTTCAATCCGTTAACAGCTCTCGAAGGACTGAATTCAGAACAGCCCGGCCATCTGCTGTTGCACGAAGCCGGGCATCAACCCGTTCGACCATTCCCAGTTCCTGAAGCATGTTCAGTTTGTCGGTTGGTAAAGCACGGCCAGACAGGGAGACATGCCGATCAATATCTAGGCCTTCGAACAGACGCATCCCCATCATCATGTGTTCTACGACTTGATCTTCCGGAGAGAGCGCAACGAAGGGCAGGGTTCCTTGGCCTCGCCCTACGGCATCCAGCCAGGCCCCCGGCGCGCGGAGGGCCTCGGTGGAATATCTCTGGCCGTTTAGCGTCAGTCGCCCATGAGCCCCGGGTCCGATTCCAACGTAGTCGCCATAGCGCCAATAGATCTGGTTGTGGCGGCTTTCGGCGCCGGGGCGGGCGTGGTTGGATATTTCGTACCCCGGCAGACCGTGAAGGTCGCAGATTTCCTGGGTTGCAAGGTACATGTCGGCGGCATTGTCATCTGTCGGCATGTCGCGGAGCTTGCCCCGCGCGTACCGATCGCCGAAAGCCGTGCCTTCTTCTATTGTCAATTGATAGAGGGAAAGGTGGTCAATCGCCATGCTGAGTGCATCTGACAACTCTCGCTTCCAGGCTGCCAGTGTCTGACCCTGGCGCGCGTAAATCAGGTCGAAGCTGACGCGATCAAAACAGTTTCGCGCGACATCAAATGCCGTGCGCGCTTCGGCGACGGAATGGATACGGCCGAGGCGACGCAGATCTTCATCGTTGAGGGCCTGAATGCCCATGGAAATCCGGTTCACTCCCGCATCGCGATATCCGGAAAACCGCCCGGCTTCGACCGATCCAGGGTTTGCCTCGAGCGAGATTTCGATGTCATTTGCAAAGGGCCAGATCTCCCGCGCGGTTTCAATGACGGCCGCAACGGTGTCGGGATGCATCAGGGAGGGCGTGCCTCCGCCAAAAAAGATACTGTTCAGGAGCCGATCGGGCAGCATGTCTCCGATGCGGCGTAACTCTGTTCGATACGCCGTGACCCAATCTGATTGATTGATCCGTGAGACAACGTGACTGTTGAAGTCACAGTAGGGGCATTTGGCCTGGCAAAAGGGCCAATGCACATAAAGGCCAAAGCCCCCATTGCGCCAATCATCCACCAAAGCAGCCTTTGACGAACTGAGCGACCGCATCGCCACGGTGGCTGATCTTGTGCTTTTCCCAGCGGTCCATTTCGGCGAATGTCTGCTCGTGACCTTGGGGAACGAACATCGGATCATAACCAAAGCCATCGCGCCCGCGAATGGGCCAGATCAGATGGCCGGGGGCCACGCCTTCAAAGACCTCGTCATGTCCATCAGGCCAGGCCAGAACGAGAGTGCAACGAAACTGGGCCAACCAGGGGCGCGGTGCCTTGGTCGCGATCAGCTCATCATGGGCGCGTGTCATTGCCTGCATGAAATCGCGACCTTGACCCGTTTCGGCCCAATCCGCCGTGTACACGCCAGGGGCGCCACCAAGGGCGTCAATGGTGATCCCGCTGTCATCAGACAGAGCCGGCAGGCCGGTGGCCTGTGTGGCCGCATGTGCCTTGATCCGGGCGTTTCCGACAAAGGTATCTTCGGTCTCTTCCGGTTCCGGCAATTTCATCTCCGCGGCGCCGACGACCTGCACGCCATAGGGCTGGAGGAGATGCGCCATCTCCTCCAGCTTGCCGGCATTATGGGTCGCGACCAGAAGGGTTTCTCCGTCAAAGGCACGGGTCATGCGCAGGCGGCCTTTTGCAGATCAGCCAGTTCGGATGTCCCTTTCGTTGCCAGATCCATCAGCTCGTTCATCTGGTCGCGGGAAAAGACAGAGCCCTCGGCGCTCATCTGGACCTCTATCAGCTTTCCGGATCCGGTCATGATGAAGTTGCCATCGACGCCGGCTTCGGAGTCTTCGGGGTAGTCCAGATCCAGAATCGACTGGCCGGCATATATTCCGCAAGAAATGGCAGAGACCGGATCCACCAAAGGATCAATTTTCACATCGCCAGCCTTCATCAGCTTGTTCACAGCGAGGCGGAGCGCAACCCAGCCGCCCGTGATGGAGGCGCAACGGGTCCCGCCATCGGCCTGCAAGACGTCACAGTCCACCGTGATCTGACGTTCGCCAAGAGCAACGCGGTCAACGCCGGCGCGCAGCGCACGGCCGATCAGGCGTTGGATTTCGACTGTTCGGCCCCCTTGCTTGCCGGAGGCCGCCTCGCGTCGCATGCGGGTGTTTGTGGCGCGGGGCAGCATCCCGTATTCTGCAGTTACCCAACCCAGGCCCGACCCCTTGATAAAGGGCGGAACGCGATCTTCTATGGTTGCAGTACAGAGCACATGGGAATCGCCCATCTTGATCAAGCAGGAGCCTTCTGCGTGTTTGGTGAAGCCGGTTTCGAAAGAAACAGCGCGCATTTCATTGAGGGCACGTCCAGAGGGTCGCATGTGGATATCCTTTTGTTGTTGCGCCGTCGATACCGCTGGGGGGCTTGGCGATGCAAGGGTCATTGACCATATCCAAGGATGCGCTTTAGTGACAAAGATAGGTACCGTTCGGGTATTTTCAACGCAGTGCCGAGAGAGAGATGATTGAAGCAAATTCCATCCTGCAAGATATGAACGACCGCTCCCGCGAGGTCTTTCGGTTGCTGGTCGAGAGTTATCTGGAAACCGGCGGCCCTGTGGGCAGCCGCACTTTGACCCGATCTCTGAACGAGAAGGTCAGTGCCGCAACCGTGCGAAATGTGATGCAGGACCTGGAGTACCTGGGATTGCTGGACAGCCCCCATGTGAGCGCAGGGCGCGTGCCCACCCATATGGGGTTGCGGCTGTTTGTGGATGGCCTGTTGCAGATGGGCGATCCCAGTCTTCAGGACCGAGCGCGCATCGATGGTACGCTTGGCGATAATTCCAGCGATGTCAGCGGTATGCTCGATCGCGTCGGCGCGGCGCTGTCTGGGGTCACGCAGGGGGCCTCGCTGGTGCTTACGCCGAAATATGAAGCCGAACTCCGTCATATCGAATTTGTTTCGCTCGCCCATGACCGGGCCTTGGTGGTGCTTGTGTTTTCCGATGGGCACGTTGAAAACCGGCTGTTCACGCCGCCCCCCGGTCAGACCCCCAGCTCAATGCGAGAGGCCGCCAATTTTCTCAATGCGCTGATCGAAGGCCGCACGTTGAGTGACGTGCGCAAGGATGTGCAGGCCGAGATCCTCAAGCGTCGGCAGGAAATCGATACGCTTGCCAGCGACATGATCGAAAGCGGTCTTGCCGCCTGGGAAGAAGATGCCAACGATCAGGCCCGTCTGATTGTCCGGGGACGGGCGAATCTCCTGTCAGAAGACGGGCCCCCGGATGAACTGGAGAAGATCAGAACCCTGTTTGACGATCTGGAACGCAAGCGAGACATAGCTGAATTTCTGGAACTGACCGAAGAAGGCGACGGCGTGCGCATTTTTATCGGCTCCGAGAACAAACTTTTCTCACTTTCGGGTTCCTCTTTGGTGGTGTCTCCATATATGAACTCTGATCGAAAGATCATTGGTGCGGTCGGGGTCATTGGCCCAACGCGCCTGAACTACGGACGGATTGTGCCGATCGTGGATTACACGGCACAGCTGGTTGGAAAAATGGTATCCGACCGGAGCTAGAGGTGAAGTATGGCAGAGCCCAAGAACGACGACTTTCTGGACGATATCGAGGCGGCAGAGGCCGAAGAGCTGTCGGCGCAGACCGAGGAAATCGACGACGAGGCGCTTGAGCTGGATGCTCTGCGCGCCGAGCGGGATGAGTACAAGGACCGCTTCATGCGGGCGTTGGCCGATGCGGAAAACTCTCGCAAGCGCGGCGACAAGGCCCGTCGTGAAGCAGAGCAATACGGCGGCTCGAAACTGGCACGCGATATGCTGCCGGTTTATGATAACATGAAGCGCGCTCTTGAGGCGGCGACCGACGAGCAAAAAGCGGTCTCGGCAGCGCTGATCGAAGGCGTCGAATTGACGATGCGCGCGCTTTTGGATGTGTTCCAGAAACACGGCATGCAGGTTATTGCGCCGCAGGTCGGCGACCGGTTTGATCCGCAGGTGCATGAAGCAATGTTTGAGGCTCCGGTGCCCGGAACAAAGGCCGGCGACATCATCCAGGTGTCCGCCGAGGGTTTCATGTTGCATGATCGACTATTGCGCCCGGCGCAGGTGGGGGTCTCCTCCACTCCGGCTTGATCGGCCAAGTCACGTCCCGCATTGCGAGGACCAGTCAAAGAAAAAGCGCCCGGTTCATGTCTGGGCGCTTTGTTCGTCTAAATCGCTTTGGCGACTGCTTTTTTCCAGGCTGCATACGTGACCGAGAGGCCGTGTTTCTTCTCAAGCTGACCGTAGGCGGCACTTGCGATTTTATCCACTCCGGCTGCCTTTGGATGGCTCTTGGAGCCGAGCAATACAGCCATACATATGTATTTGAAGCAGGGTAGAAGGTTCTTGTCCGACGCAAGCCCTTTGTGTCCCGTCAGTTTGGCGGCAGGCAGAGCTGCTGGAGATGCTTTCTTGATTGCCGGAATCATCGAAGTTTCGGCAAGTTTCAGGTATTCTTTTGATTTTCCAAAGAAATTTTTAAAATTCGCCTCCATGAGGTTCACGTCGTTCAGGCAGGTTTCGTGTTGCCTCTGTTGGTTCAACGCGCGGGTTCGGAGATCTATTCGGCGTCTGGAAACAATCAGCCCTCAGATCGCCCCGCTTCTTTCAGCCGATACAGTGCCTCCAGAGCTTCGCGCGGGCTGAGATCATCTGGATGGATCTCTTTCAACAGGCTTTCAACCGCAGATGAAGCCGGCGCCGAAGAAGCCGCTGGGGCAAGTGGGGCGGCCGCAAACAGCGGCAGGTCATCAATCGCGATCTTGCCTGACCCGCCTTCCTCACGACTGCTTTTCTCAAGCATGTCGAGCACGCTCCGGGCCCGGGCGACCACAGTTGCGGGCAGGCCGGCAAGCTGGGCCACTTGCACCCCGTAGGAGCGGTCGGCGGCGCCTTTTCTGACCTCATGGAGAAAGATGACCTCTCCCTCCCATTCCTTGACTGTCACCGTGGCATTGTCGACGCCCGGCAGCTTCGCGGCGAGCTGGGTCAATTCGTGATAATGGGTCGCAAAGAGCGCACGGGAGCGGTTGACCTCGTGCAGGTGCTCCAGCGTGGCCCATGCGATAGACAGCCCGTCATAGGTCGCGGTCCCACGACCGATCTCATCCAGAATGACCAGCGCGCGGTCGTCTGCCTGATTGAGAATGGCTGCTGTTTCCACCATCTCGACCATGAATGTCGACCGTCCACGCGCGAGATCGTCCGATGCGCCGACACGGCTGAAAAGCTGGCTGACCATGCCGATATGCGCCGCATCGGCAGGCACGTAGCTGCCCATCTGGGCCAGCACGGCAATGAGGGCATTTTGGCGCAGGAAGGTCGATTTACCCGCCATGTTCGGACCAGTCAGCAGCCAGACCGCAGCGCCGTCGTCTGATGTCAGATCACAGTCATTGGCGACGAAGGTCTCGCCGCCTTGTTGGCGCAATGCATGTTCCACCACCGGATGACGACCGCCCTCAATGTGAAATGCACGCGAATTGTCGACTGTTGGCCTGATCCAGTTCTCACCCCGCGACAGATCGGCCAATGCGGTGACCAGATCCAACTCCGAAAACCCACGTGCGGCTTGATTGAGGCGCGCCGCAGACGCAAGAATAGCCTCTGAAATCCCTTGATAGAGCCGCTTTTCGATGTCCAACGCCAGATTTCCGGCGTTGAGGATCTTGGTTTCAATCTCGCTCAGCTCCACCGTTGTAAACCGGACTTGGTTGGCGGTGGTCTGGCGATGAATATAGGTTTCCGCCATCTGCGGGGACTGCATTTTTTCGGCATGGGTCGCCGTGGTGTCGATGAAATATCCCAGCACATTGTTGTGCTTGATCTTGAGCGACGCGATGCCAGTATGTTCGGAATATTTCCGTTGCAGCGCCGCAATCACCGATCGACCTTCGTCCCGCAGCGTTCGGGCCTCATCCAGCTCGGCATCGTATCCGGAGGCAATAAACCCACCATCGCGTGCCATCAGTGGCGGCTCGGCAACCAGAGCCGCCTCAAGAAGTGAAAGCAGGTCGTCAAAGCCGCCCAGGGATTGAAGGGCGCTGTTCAACAGGGGCGGCAGATCCAACGGTTGCACCCGCCGCAGAATTTCTTCGCCTTGTGTCAGCGCATTGCGGATCGCGGCCAGGTCACGAGGCCCGCCGCGATCAAGCGCGAGACGAGACAGCGCGCGATCCACATCGGGTGTTTTCCGCAACAGGCTCCTTAGGTCCTCGCCCAGGGTGGGGTCGTCGAAAACATAGCCTACCGCCGACAATCGGTCGGCAATGACCTCGAGGCTCCGCGAAGGGCTGGACAGACGTTGTTCCAACAGCCGTCCACCCCCTGGGGTGACGGTACGGTCAATGACCGACAACAGAGAGCCGGCACGACCCCCGGATAACGACCGGGTCAGCTCGAGATTTCGGCGCGTCGAGGCGTCAATCTGAACGGTACGGTCCTCGGCCTCCTGTTGCGGCGGCTGTAACAGGGGAAGTTTGCCCTTCTGAGTGATCTCCAGATAGTCCACGACCGCGCCCATCGCCGAGATTTCAGCGCGGCTGAAGGTGCCAAAGCCATCCAGTGCGCCGACATTGAACAGGGAACAGAGCCGCTTGTCGGCAGCCGTGCTGTCAAAACTCGCCTTGCCGAGCGGCGTGAGCGGGATCTTGTATTCCTCGGCGAGAGGGCGGGTTGCATCATAGATCGGACCATCGGCTATGATCAGCTCTGACGGCGCCAACCGTGCCAATTCCGGGCTGAGCCGCACGCGGGCAATCGGCATCACGTGAAACACGCCGGTCGAGATATCGGCCCAGGCCAGTGCAGCCTGATCCCGCAATTCTGCGTAGGACACGAGGAAATTGTGGCGTCGGGCCTCCAGCAGAGAATCTTCGGTGAGGGTGCCGGGCGTCACCAGCCGCACCACGTCACGCTTCACTACCGATTTGGCGCCGCGTTTCTTGGCTTCGGCGGGGCTTTCGAGCTGTTCTCCGACGGCCACCCGGAACCCTTTTCGGATCAGCGTCAGCAGATAGCCTTCTGCCGCGTGTACCGGAACGCCGCACATTGGAATGTCACGATCTTCGTGTTTGCCACGCTTGGTCAGCGCAATGTCGAGCGCTTCGGCAGCATTGACAGCATCGTCAAAGAACATCTCGTAGAAATCGCCCATGCGATAAAAAAGAAGCGCATCCGGATACTGCGCTTTGATCTCGAGATATTGCGCCATCATCGGCGTTACGGTCATGCGGGCCCCCATCGGTCACGTTGCATGACGTGTACATTGCCCGAGTCGGGAGGAAAACCCGGCAATCAAAGGACCGAACCCCGCAGTGGCGGAGTTCGGCAAGGGGAAAAACCCGTATTGGTTCAGGAATAGAGGGACCGCAGCGAACCGGGAGAGGCATTGGCAATCGACAGCGAGAGCCCACCGAGCTGTTCCTGCGCGCTCAGCGCTTCCAGCCGTGCTGCGGCGTCTTCCATGTCGGTATCCGTGAGTTCGCTGATACCCATCTGAATGGCGTCGCTCAGTTTGTCCATAAAGACATCCTGCTCGGCCAATTGCTGTGCCCCGGCCCCGAGCGCTGCGGCACTGTCGGTGGCAAAGCGCAGGAAACCTTCGATTTCTTCGAGAGCAGTCCGTGCGGATGCGGCGTCGACGACCGCGGTCCGGTTGTCGATGTCAAAGCTGGTACTGCTTTCGAAATCAGCACTGCCGACACTGATGGTGGATTGTGTCGGCGCATCGCTTCCGGACCGATCTTGCGAGGTGGCCACGGTCAGCCCGGTTCCGCCGCTTCCGTCGGCATCCGTTGCCAGCAAATTGACACCATTGAAGCTTGTCGAGGAGATGATCGTATTGATCTGCTCTGTCTTCTGGGCGAGCTGTTTCTCTATGGTGGCGTAATCTGCCGTCCCGGTGTTGGCCAGAACGCTCAGCTCTTTCATATCGGTAAGCAGCGTGGTGATCTGTTCCGCGCCGGCAGAGGCCACAGAAACGGTGGCTTCTGCGACGTTCAGACCGGTGGACGTTGCCTCGAACCCGGCCAGATCCGATCCCATGACTTCCGAGATCGCCCAGATCGCTGGCGCGTCCTTGGCTTTGTCAACATCCTTGCCCGTGGAAATATCGTCCTGGACATCTTCCTTCTCCATTTGCGTGTCGGAGAGGACGCGAAGCGCAATATCTGCGCCCTGATTGGTATTTATACTGGTCATATATGCACCCCTAAATAACCCATTATCTGGTTTGCTTGTTTCACTTGGCCGGTCCAGGCGAGGCCTGAATTGGCGGGGATGCCGTTCTGACATGTGCAATCAGCCGCAAGGCCGCTGCGCCACTTGGCTTCAAGTGCCGTTAACAAACACCAGAGAATTGTAGCAGTGCGGGGTCTCAAATGGGGCGAAACTTTGACAAACCCTTTCGATTTTAACTCAGTATTTGAATGAAAATCAAAATTTTGAATTGTGACTGCCGTGGATTGAGAGGGGCACGCAGCTGGGATATGACAGTCTTCGAGCAGGAGAGGACGAGACCCAAAATGGCAAAGACAAAGATCACCGATGATGAGGCCCTGGCCTTTCACCTTGAGCCTACTCCCGGCAAGTGGGAGGTTCAGGCCACGGTTCCGATGACAACGCAACGCGATCTGTCACTGGCCTACTCTCCCGGTGTGGCCGTCCCGTGCGAGGCCATCGCGGCAAATCCCGAAACCGCATATGACTATACGAACAAGGGAAATCTTGTTGCGGTGATCTCCAACGGGACCGCGGTTCTTGGGCTTGGCAACCTCGGCGCTTTGGGGTCAAAACCTGTGATGGAGGGCAAGTCGGTGCTCTTCAAACGGTTTGCGGATGTGAATTCCATCGACATAGAGCTTGATACCGAAGATCCGGACGAGTTCTGCCGCGCGGTTCGATTGATGGGTCCGACATTTGGCGGCATCAACCTCGAAGATATCAAGGCGCCGGAATGTTTCATCATCGAACAGCGTCTCAAGGAAGAGATGGATATCCCGGTCTTTCACGACGACCAGCATGGCACCGCCGTGATTTGTGCGGCGGGCTTGCTCAATGCGCTGCATCTGTCCGACAAGAAGATTGAGGATGTGAAGATTGTCCTGAACGGGGCAGGGGCGGCGGGAATCGCCTGTATCGAACTGCTGAAATCCATGGGGGCCCGGCACGACAATTGCGTGGTCTGCGATACCAAGGGCGTGATCTATCAGGGGCGCACCGAGGGCATGAACCAGTGGAAATCGGCCCACGCGATCCAGACCGAGCTGCGCACGCTCGAAGAGGCCATGCGGGGCGCGGATGTTTTCCTCGGTGTCTCTGTCAAAGGGGCGGTGACGCAGGACATGGTGAAATCCATGGCCGACAATCCGGTGATTTTTGCGATGGCGAACCCGGATCCGGAAATCACGCCGGAAGAGGCGCATGAGGTCCGGGTTGATGCAATCGTTGCCACGGGGCGTTCGGACTATCCGAACCAGGTGAACAACGTTCTTGGCTTTCCCTATCTGTTCCGGGGCGCGCTCGATATTCATGCCCGTGCAATCAACGATGAAATGAAGATTGCCTGTGCCCATGCGCTGGCGCGCCTTGCGCGAGAGGACGTCCCGGATGAGGTGGCCTTGGCATATGGCAAGTCGCTGACCTTTGGTCGTGACTATATTATCCCGACGCCATTTGACCCGCGTTTGATCCATCGTATCCCGCCGGCCGTGGCGCGGGCGGGAATGGACACAGGCGTGGCCCGTCGTCCGATCATCGATATGGATGCCTACGAGCACGGTTTGCGCGGTCGCATGGACCCGACGCAATCCATCCTTCGGGGCCTGAACGCGCGTGCGCGTGCCGCTCAATCCCGGATGATTTTTGCCGAAGGTGACGATCCTCGGGTGTTGCGCGCTGCCGTCACCTATCAGCGGTCCGGATTTGGCAAGGCGCTGGTGGTCGGCCGGCAGGAAGATGTGAAGATCAAGCTGGAAGAAGCAGGCCTTGGAGACGCCGTCCGCGAGTTGGAGGTGGTCAATGCCGCCAGGACGCAGCATTTTGAAACCTACAAGGATTTTCTCTATGAGCGGCTGAACCGCAAGGGGTTCGACAACAAGGATATTCACCGTTTGGTGGGGCGCGACCGGCATGTGTTTTCGGCGCTGATGCTGGCACATGGACATGGCGACGGCCTGGTATCCGGCGCGACTCGCAAGTCCGCGCATGTGCTTGACCGTATAAATCATGTGTTTGATGCCGACGCAGAGCATGGGGTGGCCGGTGTGACGGCCCTCCTGCACAATGGCCGGATCGTGCTGATTGGCGATACATTGGTGCATGAATGGCCGGATGAAAACGATCTTGCGACCATTGCAGAGCGGGCGGCGGGCGTGGCCAGGCATATGGGGCTGGACCCGCGGGTGGCCTTTGTCAGCTTCTCGACCTTTGGATACCCGGTGTCCGAGCGGGCGGAGAAGATGCATATCGCGCCGACGGTTCTCGACAAGCGGGGTGTCGATTTCGAATACGAAGGCGAGATGACCGTGGATGTGGCGCTGAATGCCAACGCCCAGCAGAACTACCCATTCCAGCGCCTGTCGGGCCCGGCAAATATTCTGGTGGTGCCGGCCCGGCATTCCGCCTCGATTTCGGTCAAACTGATGCAGGAGATGGGCGGTGCCACGGTCGTCGGCCCGATCCTGTCAGGGGTCGACAAGCCGATCCAGATTTGTTCGACCACTGCAACAGCCAACGACATCCTGAACATGGCCGTTTTGGCGGCCTGCAATATTGGCTGACAGAAGGAGCACATCTGATGGCAATCTGGAATCTCGGCTCGATCAATGTCGATATGGTTTACGCCCTGCCACATATGCCTGAACCAGGTGAAACACTGGCGGCCACATCCTTTGATCAGGGGCTTGGCGGCAAGGGGGCAAACATGTCGGTGGCCGCGGCCCGGGCCGGCGCGCACGTCTGCCACATCGGGGCAGTCGGCCCAGAGGGACAGTGGACAGTCGATCGGTTGACGGAATACGGGGTCGATACCCGCCATATCGCCAAGACCGCCACGGCGACAGGCCATGCGATCATTGCCGTCGATCCGGCCGGGGAAAATCAGATCATTCTTTTTCCGGGCGCCAATCGGGCGCTGACGGACGCCCAGATCGGAACGGCACTGTCGACGGCCAATTCCGGAGACATCCTTTTGATGCAGAATGAAACCAACATGCAGGCCGAAGCCGCAAAGATCGGGCGGCAGTTGGGGCTTCGTGTGGCCTATGCAGCGGCGCCATTCGACGCCCGCGCTGTTCAAGCGGTTCTGCCATTCACGGACCTTTTGTTCCTGAACGAGGTAGAAGCCGCACAGCTTGAACAGGCCACAGGCAAAGCGGCGCAGGAGCTTGGCGTCGACGATGTGATCGTGACCTTGGGCGCCAGGGGAGCCCGCCATTTCGATGCCCGCACCCATAGTGTGAGCGATACTCCGGCTCTGAGCGTGACACCGGTCGATACAACCGGAGCCGGGGACACGTTTACCGGATACGTGCTGGCTGCGTTGGATCGAGGCCTGCCAATGCCGCAGGCAATGGCGCTGGCGGCCCGTGCGGGGGCCTTGATGGTGACGCGCCACGGGGCGGCCGACGTTATCCCGGATTTGAAAGAGGTTCAGGACGCCCGTTTCTGAATTGAACGAGCTATGACGGCTATGACTCTGCCGCCGTATGCCCGTTGATGGCGACGGGTTTAGACCTTGGATCGGCGTCGCCTTTCTTCTAGCGTCGGCCAGGGAGCGCACAACGAGAGGAAGCGGACAATGCGGATTGCAATGTGGTCGGGGCCCAGAAATCTGTCCACGGCCATGATGTACGCCTTTGGCGCCCGCAGCGATTGCGCCGTCGTGGATGAGCCATTTTATGCGTCCTATCTGACGCTTACGGGGTTGCAGCATCCCATGCGCGAGGAGATTCTCGACAGCCAGTCGCGTGACCCCGAAGCCGTCGCAAACGCGTTATTGGGTCCGATACCTGGCGCCAAGCCGCATTTTTACCAAAAGCATATGACGCAACATATGATCGAGGGCGTGCCTCGCGACTGGATGCGCCAAGTGACCAATGTTTTTCTGATCCGGCATCCCGCCCGCGTGATTGCGTCCTTCGCGGCGAAATACGCCGATGTCGGCTTGGAGGACATCGGCTTTCGTCAACAGTGGGAGCTGATACAGCAGCTGCAGGCCTGGAAGACGCCTGCCACTGTTATTGACAGTCATGACATCCGGCAGGACCCATCGCGCCGGCTTGAGGCTCTGTGCGACGCGATCGGCCTGCCGTTCTCTCCCGAAATGTTGAGCTGGCCGCGCGGCGGTCATCCCGATGACGGCGTATGGGCGGCCCATTGGTACGGTGCAGTGTGGAATTCCACCGGGTTTGCAGGCCCCGAGGGCGCGTTGCCGGATGTCCCGGACACTCTGCAGCCTGTCCTGAACGACGCAATGGCATTCTACGAGGAATTGCAGGCGATCAAAATCTGACCACCCAAAGCAGCCGGTTCAGCCGATGAGTTTGCCCAACTTCATGGCCACGCCCATATCACCGGAAATCTTGATCTTTCCCATCATGACGGCGGTCATGGGGTTCAATTGACCACGGAGAAGCTTCTTGAGGTTTTCTGTGCTGAGACGTAGCGTACAGTCCGTCGGCTGCGCCTCTGTCGAGACCGCCCCGTTATCCAGGACAATCACGCCGTCCGGACCGCAATCGAATGTCATCGAGCCTTCGAATGTCTTTCCGTTCAGACCGTCGCGGATGCCTGTCGCGATATCCTCTAGCATTTGATCCCTCTCCCTGCACATCTGGCAGTTTCAGCCACATGACGTCAGCCATATGAGCCGACAGGCCGCCGTGACAAGGATGACCAAAGGGAACGGATCAAATTGGGACAGGATCAATCCGAGAGGTTCTGCGTCCAGTCCAGGGCATCTCCGGTGTCGATTTCAAGGAAACCACCGGTCTTGTAGCCGCGTGAGGTGCAATTTTCGTCGCCTCGGATCGTAAAGGCATCGGTGATGTAGCAGAAGGAATAGTCACCGGTCCAATTTCCGGTCTCACTTTCGGCGCGGACATAGTAGTAGCGGTTCGTCAGGTCGCCGACGATAGGGACACTGCATTTGCCCGGTTGGATCGTCCACCAGCCTTCTGAAATCCACTCGCCGCCGTCTTTGTACCCGATCGCCGCAAAGGTTTTGCGGCCGGTTTCGTTGCAGATTCTGAAATCTGCCAAAGCCGGTGTGGTGAGACAGGCCAAAAGGCCGCTCAGGATCAAAGGCTTCATTGCGTTCCCCTAGGACATTGTTCTCTATAATGAGGAGTTTAGCAAATTTTGCGTCGGAGGCGACAGATGTTTTGATTTCAAATTGTCATGTTCACCACCCCGGGCAGGGATCATACGGGTGCCACGTTCTGCATGGTCGCCTCGCACGGGATACTGTCGAAAAACGCGGCAAGAACCGATGCGCATTGTGAAGGGGCGTTCGGAGCAGCGGCGAACAGCGTCATGGACGACCGGAGCTTTTTTGCATCGACCCGGCCAAGGATTGCATCGGCTGCGCGGCCTTTGTGGGTCAACACCAAATCGCAGACTTCGATCAGACGGGCGCGCAATACATCGTGGCCCAGATACAGCTCTGCCTCGCGCAGATCTTCCAGGCCATAGAGTTGCGACATTGGCGATTGCCCCAGACTTGCGAGCTGCGGAAAGACGAACCACATCCAGTGGCTCGTCTTCTTTCCGGCTTTCAGTTCGGACAGGACATCGGGCCAAACCGCGTCCTGAGCCTCGACAAACATGTCGAGCTCTTCGCCCAGATCGTCTTCGAAAGGATCGTCGTCGTAGGTCAAGATTTCACACGCTTGTTGCGCGTGGCGAGCAGTTTCAGCCGCAGCGCGTTCAGCTGGATAAAGCCTGCGGCATCCTTTTGATCATAGGCGCCTGCGTCTTCTTCAAAGGTCACGTGCGCTTCGGAATAGAGCGAGTGATCGGACCAGCGCCCGACTGTCTTGACCGAGCCTTTGTAGAGCTTCAGGCGCACCGTACCGGTGACATGTTCCTGGCTTTTGTCGATCAGGGCCTGCAGCATTTCACGCTCTGGCGAATACCAGAAGCCGTTGTAGATCAGCTCGGCATAGCGCGGCATGATCGAATCCTTCAGGTGCCCGGCACCGCTGTCGAGTGTGATCTGTTCAATGCCGCGGTGCGCTTCGAGCAGGATGTCACCGCCCGGCGTTTCATAGATGCCACGTGATTTCATGCCGACAAAGCGGTTCTCGACGAAATCCAGTCGGCCAATGCCGTGTTTGCGGCCATATTCGTTCAACTGCGTCAGGATCGTCGCGGGGCTGAGCGCCGCGCCGTTGATCGCCACGGCATCGCCTTTTTCAAAGGTGATTTCGATGAATTCCGGATCGTTCGGCGCGTCCTCAGGGTTGACCGTCCTCTGATAGACGTAGTCCGGGGCCATTTCGGCCGGATCCTCCAGAACCTTGCCCTCGGAGGAGGTGTGCAGAAGGTTGGCATCGACCGAGAATGGTGCCTCGCCGCGCTTGTCTTTCGCGATCGGGATTTGGTTCGCTTCGGCAAATTCCAGCAGCTTCGTGCGCGACGACAGATCCCACTCGCGCCAGGGTGCGATCACCTTGATGTCCGGGTTCAACGCATAGGCCGACAGTTCGAACCGCACCTGATCATTGCCCTTCCCGGTGGCCCCATGCGACACGGCGTCGGCGCCGGTGGCCTCGGCGATCTCGACCAGGCGTTTGGAAATCAGCGGACGTGCGATCGAGGTGCCCAGCAGATAAAGTCCCTCATAGACCGCATTGGCGCGAAACATCGGGAAAACGAAGTCGCGGACAAACTCCTCGCGAATATCCTCGATAAAGATATTCTCCGGCTTGATGCCGAGGAGCTCTGCCTTTTTGCGTGCCGGTTCCAGTTCCTCGCCCTGGCCGAGATCGGCCGTAAAGGTGATCACCTCGCAGCCGTATTCGGTCTGCAGCCATTTCAGGATGATCGAGGTATCAAGGCCACCGGAGTAGGCCAACACAACTTTCTTGGGCGCGGACATGGGTTTTCCTCTTGGTCAGAACGTCAAGCGCCCTAGCTCGTTTTGCGTCTGAGCGCAAGTTATTAGGGGTTTTCCAATGTCACGGCGCTGCTTTGATGTTCCCGATTCCAACCGAAGTGTTCATAGGATTCAAACGACCAGCCTGGGCCGCCGCCCTTTCCGGTTTGAGCACAGCCGATCCACGTGGTGATGCCAAGCCCCATGATCCGGAGCGAATGGGGCCGGTTTGATTGCCTCTGTGTCCGTTGGGCGATCTTCGCCGGATTTCCGTATCTCGCGCGATGCCTGCCTCTTGCCTTGGCAGCGGGCATCGGTCACCTAGTTCCCATGACCAGTTTTCGGACCCAGGCCAAGGCGGCCGAGGCGGCGATGCGCGATGTCTTCCCGCCCACGCCGCTGCAGAGAAATGAACTTTTGTCCAACCGGTTCGGTGCGGACATTTACCTCAAGCGTGAGGATCTGAGCCCGGTCAGATCCTACAAAATCCGGGGTGCCCTGAATGCCATGCGCAAACAGGCAGGCAAGGATCTGTTTGTCTGTGCCTCTGCGGGCAATCATGCGCAGGGCATGGCCTACATGTGCCGCCAAATGGGGAAGCGTGGCGTGATTTTCATGCCAGTGACCACGCCCCAGCAAAAGATTCAAAAAACGCGGATGTTTGGCGGTGAGAATATCGAAATCCACCTTGTTGGCGACTACTTCGATGTCACGCTCGCTGCGGCGCAGGACTGGTGTGCACAGGAAGGCGGGTATTTTTTGTCACCCTTCGATGACGCGGATGTCATCGAGGGCCAGGCGTCGATTGCTGTGGAAATTGAAGAACAACTTGGCCGGGCACCGGATCATATTGTTCTACCGGTCGGCGGGGGCGGCATGTCCTCGGGGGTTGCGCAGTATTTTGGCGATGACGTTCATGCGCTGTTCGTGGAGCCCAAAGGCGGCGCTTGTCTGCGGGCCGCCCTCGAAGCAGGTCACCCGGTTGCCTTGGGTCGTGTGGACACGTTTGTGGATGGGGCAGCCGTCGGGCGCATCGGTGCCCTTCCCTTTGATCACCTGCGGCATGTTCCGCTGCCGGATGTGCTGTCGGTCGAAGAGGATCGGATTTGCACGACGATTCTTGAAATGCTGAACGTCGAAGGCATCGTGCTGGAGCCCGCCGGAGCGCTGGCCGTCGAGGCGCTGGGCGATTTGAGGACGTGGATCAAGGGCAAGACGGTTGTTTGCATCACATCCGGCGGGAATTTTGATTTCGAGCGCCTGCCAGAGGTCAAGGAGCGCGCGCAGCGCTACTCCGGCGTGAAGAAATACTTCCTGCTGCGACTGCCACAACGCCCGGGCGCGTTGAAGGAGTTTCTCAATATTCTTGGCCCTGATGATGACATCGCAAGATTTGAATATATGAAGAAATCCGCACGAAATTTCGGGTCTGTCTTGATCGGTATCGAAACGAAGAAACCAGAAAATTTCGCACCACTCTTTGAACAACTCGATGCTGCCGGGTTCACCTATACGGACATCACCAGCGATGAGACACTGGCGCAATTCGTCATATAGGGGGCTTCCACTAGGGGGCTGCGTGTTGTCAGGCTACGTGCAGTCAGGCCTGTGATTTGACGTCGGCCAGGAACATTTCCTTGGATTGATTGTAGCAGGTGACTATTCCGTCCAGATCAACGTCACCCGATTTCCCGTCGGCAGCCAATCGCTCACCCTCCAGACATCTCGTGGAAAAGTCTTGAAAACCAAGGTTCAGCGCACTGCCTTTGAGAAAGTGCAGGTCCTGCGCCAGCTGGGACCGGTCGTCCGTGGCAAGCTTGTCGATGACTTCCTCGACTTCCTCAAGGAACAGTTCAATGACTTCTTCAAAGCCGTCTTCCCCAACTTCCTGCTTTAGTTCGCGTACATGCGGCCAGTTTATCATTGCCTTCGTCCAATATTCTTTAGGAGACATGGTAACGTCTATGTCAAAGCCAGTAAAAGTGTAGTAAAGGAAAAAAACTAGGCTAAATCTTTATTCTTCATCAGCTATTAAGTTGAACATGTGTTTTCTAAGCAGGTCACAAGGGGACACGCCGCGTTAATGAGGGATTGTCGGTGCTGCCAGAGCATTCAGTTAAAGGCGAAGATTTGCCTGTGAGCGGATCCATACGACGGGTGTTGGTCGTGGATGACAGCCGTTTGCAGCGGCGTATTCTCGTGGCCTCACTCAAGAAGTGGGGCTTTGACGTCGTCGAAGCCGAAGGTGGCGAAGAGGCGATTGAGATTTGCCGCGCCGATCCGCCCGACCTGATTCTGAGCGACTGGATGATGCCGGGTATGAACGGCATCGAGTTCTGCCGCGCATTTCGGGCCGAATCCAACGAAGCCTACAGCTATTTCATTCTCCTCACCTCCAAGAGCGAGAAGAATGAAGTGGCCGAAGGGCTTGATGCGGGGGCTGATGATTTCCTGACCAAGCCTGTTAGTTCGGATGAGCTGCGGGCACGAATCTCCGCGGGTGAGCGGATCTTGCGCATGCAGCGCGAGCTGTTCGAGAAGAACAGGATTGTTTCTGAAACGCTGGGCGAGTTGCAGACTGTCTATGATGCCATCGACAAGGATCTGATCCAGGCACGGAAGATACAGGAATCCCTGGTGCCCGAGTTGAGTCGTTCCTTTGGCAAATCCGAAGTGAACTTGCTGTTGAAGCCCTGCGGACACATTGGCGGTGATCTGGTGGGAATGTTCTCGCCCGGCGTCAATCGTATCGGGTTTTACTCCATCGACGTATCCGGCCATGGCATCACCTCCGCGATGATGACGGCTCGACTGGGCGGCTACCTGTCATCGACGTATTTCGACCAGAACGTGGGCATGGAGAAGAAATTCAATCGTTTCTACGCCCTACGCCCCCCGGAAGAGGTCGCAAGCGTCCTGAACGCGCGTTTGATTGCTGATGCGGGGATCGAAGAATATTTCACGATGGCCTACTGCATCGCCGACCTCCGCACGGGCGTGATCAAAATGGTTCAGGCCGGCCATCCGCATCCTCTCTTGTTGCGGGCGGACGGGTCGATGGAATTCATCGGCAAGGGTGGCGTTCCCGTCGGCCTCGTACCGGATATCGGCTATGATCAAGAAGAATTTGTCATGCAGAAGGGCGACCGGCTGCTGCTCTATTCTGATGGCTTCACCGAAGCGCATCTTAAAGACGGCTCAATGCTCGACACTGAAGGTCTGGTTGATCTGGTAGAGCGCTGCAATCGGCACCAGAGCGGCAAGGGGTTCCTTGACGAATTATACCGAAATCTGACGGATGTCATGGGCGACGACAAGGGGCTGGAAGACGATATTTCCGCCACCTTGTTTGAGTTTCAAGGGGCCTGATCACGCCGGTGAACGTGCCCTATGACTGGCGCGCCAGCATCCGCGCAAAGTGCTGATCGCCGCTATTCCCCAGCACATGCGCAGCCTTTTGAAGCGGTAGCCAAAGCGCCCTGTGGTCCTTTTCAATGGGCGCTCCAAGGCACAGAACAGGGCGGGCAACATAGATATGGCAAATCTTTTCTGCCCATAGATCGTACTCAGGCATGAAGACATATCGGCGGAACGCTCCGATCCGCTGCGGGTTGGCAATCTTCCAGCCGGTTTCCTCATGTACCTCGCGGTAGAGCGCGCGACAGGGCGATTCGCCCGGGTCGATGCCGCCACCGGGGAGCTGAATATCCGGGTTCAGCTGATATTGACTGGTCAGGAGAATTTTCCCGTCTCGCGGCAACAGGGCATACGCCCCCGGGCGCATCCGATAGCGCTGGTCTGTGCGTGGCGGTTCTCCGAAACGTCTGATCACCGGCTGCCCCTTTCCTCTGCGGCCCAACATCCTATATAGCGTCGGTATGCCAATAGCCGGCCCGTAAGGAAACCCCATGACACTTGGTTCAAAAATCGCGTGGGACGATACCGTCCTGCCCTTTCAACTCGATGCATCTGATATGCGCGGTCGCGTTGCGCGACTGGATGGGGTGTTGGACGGCGTTCTTGAACAACATAGCTATCCCCCCGCCGTCGAAGCGCTGGTGGCAGAGATGACGTTGCTGACGGCGTTGATCGGCCAGACCATGAGCCTGCGGTGGAAGCTGTCCTTGCAGGTGCAGTCAAAAGGGGCCGTGCGCATGATTGCGACGGATTACTATGCGCCGGTAAAAGAAGGCGATGCGGCGCGGATCCGTGCCTACGCCAGCTTTGACGAAGACCGCGTCACGGAAGGCGCTCCCTTCGAGCAGGTCGGAGAGGGATATTTCGCAATCCTGATCGATCAGGGCGAGGGAACGCAACCGTATCAGGGGATAACGCCGCTGTCTGAAACATCTCTGTCCGATTGCGCCGAGGCCTATTTTGCGCAGTCCGAACAGCTTCCGACCCGGTTTCAGCTGAGCTTTGGCAAGTCATCTGAACCGGGAAAGCGGGAAAGCTGGCGCGCTGGTGGGGTCATGTTGCAGCACATGCCCAAAGCCTCTCCTTTTGCGGCGAAAAGCGACGGCTCTGGAGATGTCTTGAAGGCAGAGGATTTGCTCTCCGACGATGAAGAGGAAAACTGGAACCGGGTAAACCTGCTGTTGGCAACGGTCGAGGAACTGGAACTGATCGGTCCATCCGTATCCCCGACCGAGCTCTTGTTGCGGTTGTTTCACGAGGAACAGCCCCGCGTTTACGATGCGCAATCGGTACGGTTTGGATGTACGTGCTCCGAGGAGCGGGTACGCCAGAGCCTGTCTATCTATTCGGCCAAGGATATTGGAACGATGACCACGGACGAGGGACGGGTCACTGCAGACTGTCAGTTCTGCGGCGCACACTATGATTTGGACCCAGCCTCAGTGGGTTTCGAAGCCAGTAAGGAGTAGCAGCGTGTCGGCGCTCGCGGATAGAATTGGCGACGCGCTGTTGCGCAATACCGGGGAAACGTCAGATTTCGATTTGAACCCTGACACCGTACTGGATGCGCGGCGAAAACTGCGCGACGCAGGCGTCTTGCTCGGTATCGAAACCTTCGGACCGCTGCCAGAGGTGCTGCTGACCAAGCGCTCTTCTGCCTTGAAGCACCATCCGGGCCAGATTGCGTTCCCAGGGGGCAAGGTCGATCCGACGGACGAGACCGCCTCGGCGGCTGCCCTGCGCGAAGCCTGGGAGGAAGTCGGTCTTCCCCTCGATCGAACGCGTATTCTCGGTCAAATGTCGCAACATGAGACAGTGACCGGGTTTCGGATCACCCCGGTTGTCGCGTTGATTGAGCGGCCGTTCGAAAGCCGCGCCGAGGTCGGGGAGGTGGCCGAGATTTTCCGGGTTCCGCTTGCGCATGTACTGGATACATCGCGATATCAGGTTCAGTCGCGGAGGTGGCGCGGGAGCTGGCGATACTATTTTACGGTGCCGTTCGGACCCTATTATGTCTGGGGCGCGACCGCGCGCATCCTGCGAGGGTTTGCCGCCGCAATGGATCCTCAATGATGAAAATAGATCAGCCCTGGATTGCCGCCGCACCCACGCGGGCCGTTTGTGACACGATGACGTTCGGCGGGGCAGAGATCTATTTTGTCGGCGGTTGTGTGCGAAACGCCCTGTTGAATGTGGCCGTTTCCGATTTGGATCTCGCGACCAGCCTATTGCCGCAAGAGGTTGTCGAACGGGCGGAGCGGGCGGGGCTCAAGGCGGTCCCGACGGGCATTGACCACGGGACAGTGACTGTCGTGTCGGGCGGTATTGCGCATGAAATCACGACGTTTCGCAAGGATATCGCAACCGATGGCCGCCGCGCTGTGGTCGCGTTTGCCCAATCGATCACCGAAGATGCCCGGCGCCGGGACTTCACCATGAATGCGCTGTACGCCCGCCCGACTGGCGAGGTCGTCGACCCAATTGGCGGCCTGACGGATCTGCAGGCCCGCAAGGTGCGTTTTATCGGCGAAGCACGGAACCGAATCCGTGAGGATTATTTGCGGATCCTGCGCTATTTCCGGTTTCATAGCTGGTACGGCGACCCTGAGGCCGGGTTCGATCCAGAGGCCCTCGCGGCAATCGCTGACACATTGGATGGGTTGGAGCAGATTTCGCGTGAGCGTGTCGGGGCCGAGATTATCAAGCTCCTGGCCGCGCCCGATCCGGCGCCGTCAGTTGCTGCAATGCGACAGCTGGGCGTGCTGCGCCATGTGCTGCCCGGTGCAGACGATCGCGCTCTGGCGCCTCTTGTCCATCTGGAGGGTGGAATGGAGCCGCAGGCAGAGCTGCGGCTCGCTGCGCTGGGCGGGGAAAACCTGCGGGATCAGCTGCGTCTGAGCCGGGCAATGGCGGCGCGGGTCGATTTGCTTCGCGATCTTGCCGTTGGCACCGGGCCGGCTGCGGAATTGGCCTATCGCCATGGGTCCGAGGTCGCAAGATGGGCAATGATCCTGCGTGCCGCACTTCTTGAAACACCGCTTTCGCCCAATTTAGAGACTGAAATATCCACTGGGTCGGCCTCTCACTTTCCCGTGGTTGCCAAAGATCTGATGCCGGAGCTGTCTGGCCCCGAATTGGGGCAGGCGCTCAAGGCGCTGGAGACGCAATGGATCGCCTCGGGGTTTGTGCTGACGCGCGAAGACCTGCTGTCCAGCTTCCGCGCTTGACTGTCAGGAAATATTCACGTGCGAAGGGCGTGACAAACGACCCCCAAAGCGCTACTCCCGTGGCCTGCGGAGCATAGCCGGCGAATGCAGATGTTTTGCGGGATCTGGACGGGCGATGGATGACAGCGCCCTGTTCGCCACGTGAAGAGGGGCTTTGCACACCACCAACCACCACGCAGATTGCATTTTTGACCTTTGCTCAATTGATGGAGCAGCCGAATGTTTCGCTTTTTTGAGAACCTTGTAGACCCCTATTGTGATTATCCGGAAACGGATCGCCCGCCCACGCGGCTCTGGCCGTTCATGTTGGACTATGCCCGGCCGTTCAGATCGGTGTTTTGGGCCACTGCTGCCGTGTCTGTCATCGTTGCTGCTGTCGAAATCGGATTGATCTCCTACATGGGGCGTGTGGTCGATCTTCTGAATGGTTCACCGGCGGAGTTCTGGCAGGATCACGGTCTTGAACTGACGCTGATGGCGCTGTTCATCCTGTTCCTGCGCCCCGTCATTCAGTTGCTTGATGTCCTGTTGCTGAACAATACCATCCTGCCGAACTTCGGTACTCTCATTCGCTGGCGCTCTCACAAACATGTCTTGCGCCAGTCCGTTGGCTGGTTTGAGAACGATTTTGCAGGCCGGATTGCCAATCGGATCATGCAAACGCCTCCAGCCGCCGGAGAGGTGGTGTTCCAGGTCTTCGACGCAATCACTTTCGCCTTGGCATATTTCATCGGCGCGGGGCTTCTCTTGTGGAGTTCAGATCCCCGTCTTCTGGTGCCGATGTTGATCTGGGCCGCTCTCTATGGGGCCTTGATCGCCTGGACGGTGAAACGCGTCGGACCAGCGAGCAAGGCTGCATCCGATGCGCGCTCAACGGTGACCGGGCGGGTCGTCGACAGCTATTCAAACGTCCATTCCGTCAAGATGTTCGCGCATCACGACCGGGAATTGGCCTATGCAAAAGGCGCGATCGAGAACACGCGCACGACATTTCAGACTGAAATGCGCATTTATACCATCATGGACGGTGTTCTCGTGTTGCTGAATGGAGTGTTGATCGTCGGGGTTGTCGGTTGGGGTATTGCCCTGTGGATGCAGGGCACAGCCTCTGTCGGTGTTGTGGCCTCTGCGACGGCTTTGACCCTTCGGCTGAATGCGATGACGGGCTGGATCATGTGGGCGCTGACCTCATTCTTTCGTCAGCTCGGCGTTGTGGCCGAGGGAATGGAAACCATCGCGCAACCGATTGATCTCGTGGATGCGCCCGACGCACAGCCGCTCATCCTCACCAAGGGCGAAATCGCCTTTGACGGGGTATCGCATCACTACGGGCGCAAGGCCGGGGGGCTGGACAACCTCAGCTTGACCATCAAGCCCGGTGAAAAAATCGGATTGGTCGGTCGGTCGGGCGCCGGAAAAACGACGCTGGTCAAATTGCTGCTGCGCTTTTACGACGCCGAGCGCGGCCGTATATTGATCGACGGACAGGATATTGCCAAGGTGACGCAGGACAGTCTGCGGTATCATATCGGAATGGTGCAGCAGGACAGTTCACTTCTGCATCGCTCCATTCGCGACAATCTCCTCTATGGGCGCCCGGATGCCACTGAGGCAGAGATTCTGGCGGCGGCCCAAAAGGCGCATGCTCATGATTTCATTCTTGATCTTGAGGATCCTCAGGGTCGGACCGGGTATGATGCGCATGTGGGCGAACGCGGCGTAAAGCTCTCTGGCGGGCAACGCCAGAGGGTTACATTAGCGCGCGTGATCCTCAAGAATGCCCCAATTCTGCTTCTGGACGAAGCAACATCAGCGCTCGATTCCGAAGTCGAGGCCGCTATCCAGGACACTCTTTACGGAATGATGGAGGGAAAGACCGTCATCGCGATTGCGCACCGCTTGTCGACGATCGCGCAAATGGATCGCATCCTGGTTATGGATCAGGGAAAAATCGTGGAAGAGGGCTCGCACGACGCGCTCTTGTCCGAAAATGGTCTATATGCTCAGTTCTGGGCCCGTCAATCGGGCGGGTTCCTGAATGTTGAGGCTGCAGAATGAGACTAGGAAACCTGATCAACGCCTTTCAGCCAGCCGAGGGACCGCCGCCCCAGACGCTGGGTCCCTTCATGCGTTGGTGCCTGTCAGGGGCCTGGCCGATGCTCGTGCTTGCCGCGGTTTTTTCGGCTGTCGCTGGCGGCATGGAGGCCGGGACGGCCTATATCCTCGGATTGGTGATAGATACCGCACTCGAGAGCGGGCCCGAAGGGTTCTTCCGCGAAAATGTAGCGACCATCCTTGGTGCTCTGGCCTTTTTCCTGTTGGTGCGTCCGGTGCTGTTCGGCTTGTCCGCAGCGTCGAACGCCATCATCATCCAGCCCAATGTCAGCCCGCTGGTATTGTCGCGCCTGAACCGCTGGACATTGGGGCAATCGGTACGGTTCTTTGACGATGATTTTGCAGGCCGGATTGCGCAAAAGCAGATGCAGACTTCGACAGCCGTCACAAACGTCGTGGTGGAATTGATCAATGTCGTGGCATTTGCGTTGGCCTCGCTGGCGGGGGCATTGGTCTTGTTGGGCTCGGTGGATCTGCGCATCACGGTGCTGTTTTTCATCTGGCTTCTCGGATATTTCGCGATGATCCGATGGTTCCTGCCGCGCATTCGCATCCGGGCTGCCGGGCGGGCCGGGGCACGGGCAAACGTAACCGGGCAGGTTGTTGATACCATTACCAATATCAAGACGGTCCAGCTTTTTGCCCATGCCGACCACGAAGAACGCGGCGCACAGGACGCAATGGTGACGTTCAGAAACAAGGCGCTGTCCTTTGGATATCTATCCGCGTCATTTCGGTTTTGCCTGATGAGTCTCGCGGGGCTGTTACCTGTGTTGCTGATCGGTGCCACGCTCTATCTCTGGCAGGGCGGCGGTGCCAGCGAGGGCGATATTGTCGCGGCCGGTGCCGTCTCGATCCGGATTGCGCAAATGACCGGTTGGGTCAGCTTTGCGCTCATGGGGATCTATTCCAATGTCGGCGAAATCGAGAACGGCATGAAAACCCTCGCGCGGCCCGACAGAATAGAAGACAATGCGGACGCACCGGAGCTGACGGTCGAAGACGGCGGCATTGTGCTGGAGGATCTGAGCTTTAGCTACGGGCGTGACGTCGGCGGAATCGACGGAATATCGCTGTCCATACGTCCGGGCGAAAAGCTTGGTATTGTCGGGGCATCAGGGGCGGGAAAATCCACCCTCGTAGCGCTCTTGTTGCGGCTCTATGACGCGGAAAAGGGTCGAATCTTGATTGATGGCTCTGATGCGGCAACGGTCAGCCAGAACAGTCTGCGCAGCCAGATCGGGATGGTCACGCAGGAAACAGCCATGTTCAATCGTTCGGCAATGGAAAACATACTCTATGGTCGCCCGGATGCGACGCATGAAGAGGTGATAGAGGCGGCCAAAGCGGCCGAAGCCCACGACTTCATCGCCGATCTGCAGGATGGTCAGGGCCGCGAAGGATATGACGCCCATCTGGGAGAGCGCGGCGTCAAGCTCTCTGGCGGGCAGCGGCAGCGGATCGCGCTGGCGCGGGCGATTCTGAAGGATGCGCCAATTCTGGTTCTGGACGAGGCGACTTCGGCTCTGGACTCGGAGGTTGAGGCCGCCATCCAATCCGCATTGTCTCGTGTGATGGAAGGCAAGACGGTGCTCGCGATCGCCCACCGTCTGTCCACATTGGCGGAAATGGACCGGATTATCGTCATGGACCGCGGGCAGATTGTCGAGCAGGGAAATCACGATGAACTGTTGGCGCAAGAAGGGCTCTATGCGCAGTTCTGGACCCGACAGTCGGGCGGTTTCATCCGCACCGAAGACGAAGGAACCCCTGCGGCGGCGGAATAGAGGACCGCTTTGCCCTCTGCCGGATGCGTTTGGATCTTTTGCCGGGGCGCAACCCGCGCTAAGGCAGGAGTATGAATGACGCAGCCAGAACCAGAGCCACGATCGAACGTTTGGGACACCAGGGCGACGGGATCGCCCTAGGTCCGATATACGCCCCGAGAACCCTGCCCGGTGAGGTCGTCACCGGCACGGTGGAGGGGCAGACGCTGACCGATATCCGGATTGAAGAACCGTCGGATCATCGGGTGCAAGCGCCATGCAGGCATTACAAGTCCTGTGGCGGGTGCCAGTTGCAGCATGCCAGCGACGTCTTTGTCGCCGATTGGAAGATGGAGATCGTCGAGACCGCGCTCCGGTCGCGGGGTCTGGACGCTGAATTCCGCCCGATCCTGACCTCACCGGCGCGGTCCCGGCGGCGGGCAACGCTTTCGGCAAAACGCACCAAGAAGGGCGCCATGGCTGGGTTCCACGGACGGGCGTCCGATGTCATCACCTCTATTCCGGACTGCCAGCTGCTGGATCCTGACCTGATTGCCGGCATCCCTGTCGCAGAAGAGCTTGCCGTGATCGGGGCAAGCCGAAAGGCGCCATTATCCGTGACTCTCACCACCTCTGATGTCGGGTTGGATGTGCTGGTGCGCAATGGCAAGCCTCTGGACGGTCCGCTTCGCATCGAGCTTGGCCGGATGATCGAACGTCACAAACTGGCCCGGCTGACCTGGGATGACGAGCCGATGGGAATGGAGCATGCGCCCACCCAGAAATTCGGCCCTGCACGTGTCAGCCCGCCGCCCGGTGCATTTCTTCAGGCGACCCATGAGGGGGAGGCCGCGCTGGTGGAGGCTGTGCAGGAAATCGTCGGCAAAGCGCGCCGTGTTGCCGATCTGTTTGCGGGCTGCGGTACGTTTTCGCTCCCGTTGGCCGGCGGGGCAGAGGTTCTTGCGGTTGAAGGGGATCGCCAGATGATGCTGGCGCTCGAACAGGGCTGGCGCAAGGCGCCGGGGCTGAAGAAAGTCACGACAGAGACCAGGGATCTGTTCCGAAACCCGCTGCTTGCAGAAGATCTGACGCCATTCGGTGCAGCTTTCGATGCGGTTGTCATCGATCCGCCACGTGCCGGTGCGGAGGCCCAGATCGCAGAGCTGGCCCGCGCGAAAACGCCTTCAATTGCCTATGTTTCATGCAATCCGATCACGTTTGCCCGTGATGCCGAAGTGCTCGTCGCGGCTGGTTATGCGCTCAATTGGGTTCAGGTTGTTGACCAGTTTCGTTGGTCGGCGCATACCGAACTTGTCGCGAGCCTGACCTACAGCCGATAACCAACCGAAAGAAAGCATCCCAGATGATCGACCGTCTCAAAACCATTCTGGAGAGTGACTCCTTTGGTCGTTTCATAACGGCCGTGATATTGGTGAATGCGGTAACGCTCGGGATGGAAACGTCTGATGTCATCATGTCCCGGATCGGCGGCCTGGTGCATGTGGTGGACAATCTGTGCCTGCTGATCTTTGTACTGGAGATCGCGGGAAAACTGGTTGCGCAGCGGCTGCGGTTTTTCGTGAACGGATGGAATATCTTTGACTTCCTGATCGTCGGAATTGCGCTGATACCGGGGGCGCAGGGGTTCTCGGTGTTGCGGGCGCTTCGGATTCTCCGAGTTCTCCGGGTGATTTCCGTTGCACCGCGGCTCCGCCGGGTGGTCGAGGGGTTCATCACCGCGCTGCCCGGGATGGGATCCGTCTTCCTGTTGATGGCGATTATCTTCTACATCGGCTCGGTGATGGCGACGAAGCTTTTTGGCGACACATTTCCGGATTGGTTCGGCACCTTGGGATTGTCCGCCTATTCCCTGTTCCAGATCATGACGCTGGAGAGCTGGTCCATGGGGATCGTGCGGCCGGTCATGGAAGTCTATCCGCTTGCCTGGGCCTTTTTTGTGCCTTTCATCATGGTTACTACATTCGCGGTTGTGAACCTTCTGGTGGGTTTGATTGTGAACTCGATGCAGGATGCGCATTCGCAGGAAGAAGATCAGCGCACGGATGCCTATCGTGATCTCGTGCTATCGCGGCTGGATGCAATCGAAACCCACCTTGCAAATTCCCAGGATCGTCCGACGCAAAAGTGATTTTCCCATCTCGCTGAGATTGGTGTAAACTGCGTGCCAACAACAAAGCCAAAAAGAGCGGACAGAGCACATACAATGCACAGGCGAACATTCGGGGCTGGCTTGATTGCCGCCATCGGCACAACGGCAGGCTGTTCAAGCGGGCCCCATGCCTCACGCTATGACGGTCCACCCGTGACGTCGATTGTGGTGAACAAGGGCGCGCGAAAGCTGTATCTTCTGAACGAGACCAGAATACTGCGGGAGTATGAGGTGGGGCTTGGGTTTGCGCCGGTCGGCCACAAGGCCGTTGAGGGCGACGGCCGCACGCCCGAGGGATCGTATCTGATCAATCGCCGCAATCCGCGTAGCCAATTTCACCTTTCCCTTGGGATTTCCTATCCGAACACGGCGGATCGCGCGGCGGCGCGGGCGATTGGCGCACGCCCCGGCGGCGATATCTTCATTCACGGCGAGCCGAACGATCAGAAAGATCGCCGCCGCGCCGCGCGAGTGACGGACTGGACAGCGGGCTGTATCGCCGTGTCCAATGATGAAATCGAAGAGATATGGGCAATGGTTCAGGACGGGACGCTTATTACATTGCGACCCTGATGGTCTTTGACAGCGTCAGAAGGCTGACGGATGCGATGTCCGGGTCGGCCGTCAGTTGGCCATGACCAACGTCCACCATATCTTGCCTGTTGGTTCCTGGTGCCAGGCAAAGCCCATATTGACGGCTTTTGGATCCATGATCACGGCGCGGGTGCCGCTGTCTTCCATCCAGGCCGTCAGTGTCTGCAGCTCATTCTCGTATGTTTCCGAAATAGCTTCGCCCAGCATTGATCCGGTATAGCCGACACGGGCCACCCGATCGAGCGGGGAAGAGCCATCCGAGCCAAAGTGCCAGGGACGGTTCTGGACGGCCATATCCCGGGAATGCGTGGCCGCAGCGGCATTGAGCATGGCATCCAATTGCACCGCCGGGCTCCCTGCGGCCTGCCTCAGGGCGTTGACCGAATCAAGCATCCGAAACTGCACACGTTCTTCGTTGCGAATTTTGTAGACACCCGAACCGCCCGCGGTGCCATCGTTACCGGTGCTGCAGGCGGCGACGACGAACATCGCCAATGTTGCCAGAATCAGAGATACCCGTGTCATTCGAAGCCCTAAGTATTGGATCACAGCGTCCTGTATCGCCCCTGTGACTTATAGGCAAACCCGGCAGGGTCACAATGGCGAGATTGTTTGGGATTGAATTGCGACTGCGGCATTCCGGCCATAAAGTCCTCGGCAAACCCGCCCTCACATTGCAGAGTAGCTTGTCATGACCCGCAAACCCTTTTTGATTTCGACCCGTCGGCAATTTCTTGCTGGAACATCCTCGCTGATCGCAATGCCCGCCCTGGCCCAAACCCTGCCCGGTTCCGAGGGGAGCGACAGTATAGATCCTTTGCGCCCGGCGCCGGAACCGGAACCAAACGTCCCTCGGAATATCTCTGCCTTTCGGGCAAAGAACTGGCGGCCCTATTTTGACAACTTGCGCAACGGGGCGATTCTTGTCGATATCGACAGCCGCGCGCTGCATTATTGGTCCGCAGACGAGACAGTTTACAAACTCTTCCCGTCGTCTGTTCCTTTGAGCGATGATCTTACGCGACGTGGGAGAACGCAGGTCGTGCGCAAGGTTGAGGGCCCCAGCTGGTCTCCGACGCCCAATATGCGTAAACGCAACCCGGAGTGGCCCGCGTATATTCCCCCGGGACCGGATAACCCACTCGGCACTCATGCGCTCTACCTCGGGTGGAAGTACTATCGCATCCACGGCACGCACGACACGCGCAAGATCGGGCGAAAATCCTCCAACGGCTGCATCGGGCTTTATAACGAACATATCGCCCAACTTTTCAAACTGGCTCGGAACGGCACTCAGGTGTTGCTTATTTGACGACAACCCAGTCAGCGGCACGGCCGTGGATTTAACAAGCAATTGCAATCCGGTGGGTTTACTGCTTAGAAAAAACCCACGAGGTAAGTCTTGAGTGCGCACATCATATGTGTGCTGTGCGCGTATTTCGGAGGTTAACATGAAGAAACTCGTTATCGCTGCCGCCCTGGTCGCTGCTGCTTCTGCTGCATCTGCCGGTAACCTGGCAGAGCCGATCGTTGAAGCACCGGTTATCATTGAAGAAGCAACCGGCTCTTCTTCCGGCATGCTTCTGCCGCTGCTGCTGTTGGTCATCGTGGCCGCTGCTGCTGCAAGCAACTAATCGTTGCACATATCCAGAGAAAGGCGGCTGGTACTCCAGCCGCCTTTTTTGTTGTCGATTTTCCGGACCGATGTCGCAGGCAGCGGGGGCTGGTTCAGTCCAGCCAGCCCTTCAGATTGTTGCGGATCATCAGTGACAAGGATTCAATATGGCTGGACTGATCGTTCAGGCAGGGAATGTAGGTGAACACCTCTCCCCCGGCATGTTCGAAACTCTCGCAGATTTCTTCATTGATCTCTTCAAGCGTCTCGATGCAGTCCGCAGAAAATGCCGGCGCAATCACAGCGATATTCTTCTTCCCCTGCCTGGCGAGCTCGGCCACATGCTCGACCGTATAGGGCCGTAGCCATTCTTCCGGGCCAAACACCGACTGAAAGGTGGTGGTGATCTCCGTGTCAGCCCAGCCAAGACGTTCCTTCAGCAGGCGCGTCGTCTTCTGGCATTGGCAGTGGTAGGGATCGCCCTGCATCAGATAGCGTTTGGGCATTCCATGATAGGAACAGACCAGGATATCGGGCTTCTTTTCCAGCTTTGCATAGGTCTCTTCGACTGATTTTGCGAGCGCGTCGATATATTCGGGCTGATCAAAATAGGGTTCAATCGTGCGGGCCGCTGGCTGCCATGTCTGCTTCATCAAGGCCTGGAAGAACGCGTCATTTGCCGTGGCTGATGTTGCTCCCGCATAGTGAGGATACAGCGGCACGAACAGGATCTTGCGACACCCGGCGGCGATCATTGCTTCGACCTTTGAACTGGTCGAGGGGTTTCCATAGCGCATGCAAAAGTCGACCATGACCTGATCGCCATAGATGGCTTTCATCGCCTCTGCCATCTTCTCTGTCTGGTCCCTCGTGATCGTCATCAGAGGGCTTTCGTTCTTTTCGTGATTCCAGATGGATTTGTAGGCCGCGCCAGAGGCAAACGGGCGTTTCGTCAGGATGATCAGCTGCAACAGCGGCTGCCACTTCCAGGCGGGATAGTCGATGACCCGCCGGTCCGACAGGAATTCGCTCAGATAGCGTCGCATCGGCCAATAGCTGTAGTGATCCGGTGTGCCGAGGTTGGCCAGCAGGACACCGACCTTTTCTGGAGCCACTTCGGGGTGCCCGGACGGAGCATTGACCGGAGCATTGGACGGGGCAGAGGACGGGTGGGTCGCATTTGGGCTGGCATCCAGCATGGGTAGGGATCCTGTGTGATGTCGCGGTAAAAGGATAGATAGGTCGATACGGGGGCAAACACCAATTGGATCATCTGACTGCGACCATTGGCTCAGATTATCAGTTACATCTCATCATCCGGCGGGGTGCTTTCCGGACCTTTCAGGGCGTCGGCCAGCCGCATCTTTGCTGAACCGGGGCGCAGCGGCTGTGGTTGGGACTCGGCCGGTGCCCAGCCCGTCAGGCACACCAGTTCGAATGTCGCATTCAGGGCCCCGCTATCAGCGGCGTAATTCTGACTGTAGATGTGGTCTGCAAGCTCGAACAGGGCGCGGCTGGTGAATTTGCGCTGACGATTCGTCAGCGCATTGGTTTCTCCCATTGCGCGCAGATCGTGCATCAGATGGCTGAGGTTTCGGTATTGGGCCGTCAGCGGCACCAAGTCCGCCACCGGCAGCGCAAATCCAGCCCGTTGAAGCAATCCGCCCAGATCACGGATCTCTCCCATCGGGGCGACGCGGGGGGAAAGGCCCCCGCTTATGTAGGTCTCGGCTTCCGCCAGCGAGGCCCGCAGCTCGTACAGCGTTTGCCCCCCCAGGGTCACCACAAGCAACAGCCCGTCATCCACAAGAGCGCGGCGGCATTGAATGAGCTGACCAACCGGATCGTTTGCCCAGTGCAGGGCCATGCTGTGAATCACCAGATCATGGGACTGCGGGGCAAGGTCGAGAACATTGTTGTCGGTGACAATCCGGGAATTTGGCAGGAGCCCATCCCATGGCTCCGCAAAAGGCGCGACAATCGCAGGTTTGGTAAAGACTCTCTTAACCATGCTGAGCCGATCCTCAATCTCGTCTCTGGCCAATTCGTGCAGGAACATTGCGTCCGGTCTGCGTCGCCTGCGCCGCAGGTGCAGTGCGTCATGGTCAAAGATCTGGGAATGGGCCATCGGTTCTTTTGTCATGAGGTGTACCTATGACGTTGCGTGTACGGATTCAAACGGCAGTTTCACTTGTCTACCCTGCGCGCTGCCTGAACTGCGGTGGCCTGGTGGATAGCGACTTTGGCCTGTGCAGCGCCTGTTGGCGCGACACGGATTTCATTTCGGGCCTTGTGTGCGACAGTTGCGGAATACCGGTTCCGGGCGAGGATGACGGACAACATGTCGAATGTGACGAGTGCCTCGCCGCCCCGCGGGTCTGGTCGCGGGGACGCGCCGCCATTGCCTATGGCGGACAGGGGCGTCGGCTTGTTCTGGCATTGAAACACGGCGACAGAACCGATTTGGCTCGGCCTGTCTCCGCCTGGATGGCCCGGGCGGCGGCACCGCTTCTTGCGCAGGAGCCATTGCTGGTTCCGGTTCCGTTGCATTGGTCCCGGCTCTTGCGTCGACGATACAACCAATCCGCGCTGTTGGCACAGGCTTTGGCAGCGCGCACCGGCTGCGAGTGGTGCCCGGACGCATTGATGCGGACCGAGCAGACGCCGATGCTCGAGGGACGAACCCGACAGGAACGCACGACATTGCTTGAGCATGCGATCCGGCCGCATTCTCGGATGGGGTACCGGCTGTCCGGTCGCCGCGTCCTGCTGATTGATGATGTATTGACCAGTGGCGCGACGCTTTCTGCCTGTACCCGTGCCTGTTATGCGGCAGGGGCCACCGAGGTGAACGTTGTTGCTCTTGCTCGGGTGGTCACGGCGTTGTGAAAATTGTAGCAATGCTTGTAAATACTTCCCACATCACGCAAGACCAAGACTAATCGCCTATGGAGACCAAGATGAAACCGGTCGAGATCTATACATCACCGCTGTGCGGCTTCTGCCATGCGGCCAAACGACTCCTGTCTCAAAAAGGCGTGAGCTTTTCTGAAATCGATGTTCTCGCTGACCCGGATCGCAAGGCCGAAATGATCACGCGCGCGAACGGTGGCCGTACTGTACCGCAGATTTTTGTCGGGGACATTCATGTTGGCGGCTGTGACGATCTTTATGCCATGGACCGTGCCGGCAAGCTTGACCCGCTGCTGGCAGCCTGAGGCCTGACATGCGCGCAGCCCTGCTTCAGATGACATCGTCGGACGATCCGGACGAAAACCTCGCGACGGCCGTGCGCATGATAGCGGAGGCTTCGGATCAGGGTGCAGGTTTCGTTTTGACACCAGAAGTCACCAACTGTCTGTCGACCAGCAGGGCTCACCAGCAGGACGTTCTCCGGCCCGAGAGTGATGACCCTACGTTGGCCGGCCTGCGTGAGGCGGCGGTGACATACGGCGTTTGGGTTTCGATTGGCTCTCTCGGGGTCAAGACGCAGGATGCAGACGGCCGATTTGCCAACCGCCAATTTCTGATCTCCCCAAGCGGCGAGATCGTCGCGCGGTATGACAAGATCCACATGTTCGATGTGGAGGTCACGCCGGAAGAAACCTACCGCGAATCAGATGGGTACCGCCCGGGGACCCAGGCGGTGGTCGCGGATGCGGGTTTTGCACGGATCGGAATGACGATTTGCTATGATGTCCGGTTTCCGGCTCTGCACAGACGGCTGGCACAGGCGGGCGCCGACATTCTGACCGCCCCGGCCGCCTTTTCGCATGTCACGGGAGCCGCGCATTGGCACAGTCTGTTGCGGGCACGGGCGATCGAGACGGGCTGCTATGTGCTGGCGGCAGCCCAAACGGGCCTCCATCCTGCCGGTCGGGGCGCGCAGCGGCAAACCTACGGTCACTCGATCGCGGTATCGCCATGGGGCGATATTCTGGCGGACGCCGGTACCGACGTTGGTGTGACCTGTATCGACCTTGACCTTGACGACGTTCGGAAAGCGCGCCGACGCGTGCCGTCATTGTCTCATGATCGAGAGTTCGACGGTCCCTGATGGATGAGAATCATTCCCTTGCCGTGTCGCTGTTCAGCGAAATCCTGATGGCGGACCAACTTGCCCGGACACGGTTGAGCAAGGCGCTTCCCAAGGGCATGGAGCTTTCGCATTTCTCGGTCCTGAACCATCTGGCACGTGCGGGTCTGGAGCGGTCTCCGGCGCAGCTTGCCAAGGCGTTTCATGTGACACGCGGCGCAATGACCAATACCATCAATAAATTGCAGGTCGCAGGCTATGTTCATGTGCGTCCGGATTGGGATGACGCGCGCCGCAAAATGGTAGCGATCAGCCCGGCAGGCCGCGCGGCACGCGATGCGGCTCTGGCGTCGATCATCCCGATGATCTCGGAAGTCGTGGCGGAACTGGGTGGGGACCGGGTCAGATCGGCTCTGCCCATTCTCAGGGAATTTCGGGGAAAGCTTGAATCGGAGGACTGACCTTTGCGTCAGGCCCTTGTTCTGAACATGCCAGTTCAATGAGCATAAACAGGTCTGCCAAGAAAAAAGAGCGCCGGAAAATGCCGACGCTCTTTTTCTGAAACTGGGCCGTGAGTGGTGTGAGTGCGTCCCAGGGTACACATCCATTCAGGAAAGCAACGCGAGCGGTGTAGGAACGCGATGCCACTGCAGGAGAGGCGTGATGAACAGACTATGTCCGAAGCAACCTCCCTACAACTCCTCCTAAGGATGTATGCTTATACAAAAGTATAGATAGAATCGTAAAGCAAGTCCTTTGCCTAGCTCTACACCCCTGTTTCCTAACGTCCAGCGACCGATCTTACGGTTTTATGCTTGCCGTGACGTAATTTACACTGAGATCACGGTCAGAGATCGACCAGCTCCACAGGAGGGGGTTAAAAACAAA
The DNA here is from genome assembly GCA_001874255.1 of Alphaproteobacteria bacterium MedPE-SWcel. Lineage (GTDB taxonomy): Bacteria > Pseudomonadota > Alphaproteobacteria > Rhodobacterales > Rhodobacteraceae > Epibacterium. Next base: position 99,127 of record MPDC01000002.1, on the reverse strand, counting down.
TCCCTTGCGGTCGACCGGAGACAGGCCAGCCTGGCTCAGAAGGTCGAACAATTCATCCGGAGTAATGAATTTCGACCAGTCATGTGTGCCACGGGGCAGCCAGCGCATCACCACCTCGGCGCCGAAAATCGCCATCGCATAGCTCTTTGGATTGCGATTGATTGTCGAACAGATCTGGAGCCCGCCGGGTTTCAGCAACTTATCAGTGGCGGTCAGATAGCTGAGCGGGTCGGCCACATGTTCGACAACTTCCATGTTGAGTATGACATCAAAGAGCTCGCCTGCGGAGGCCAGATCCTCTGCCGTCGTATGGCGATAATCGATATCAAGCCCGGATTGCTGTGCATGGATTCTGGCGACTGGTAGATTGCCCTCGGCCGCATCGGCGCCAATGACCTCGGCGCCAAGCCGCGCCATCGGCTCGCTCAGCAGGCCGCCGCCACAGCCGATATCGAGCAGGCGCAGCCCCGAGAATGGGGCAGGGGAGGAGAGATCGCGGTCAAATTCTCCGGCAATCTGGCGCGTGATATAGTCCAGACGGCAGGGATTGAGCATGTGCAGCGGCTTGAATTTCCCGTTCGGATCCCACCATTCAGCCGCCATTGCCTCAAACTTGGCAACTTCGGAGGGGTCAACCGTGGATTGTTGCGCTTGCATTCCTGTCTCCGTGTGTTTTCTTGTGGGTCTAGTGTTTAGTTAGGTCAGTAATGGACAAATACCCGGATCAAAAGCGCGCTGTGCAGTTTCTCTATTCGCCGATTGAACCGTTCGATCAACGAATGTTGGATGTCGGGCAAGGTCATCGGATCTATGTCGAACAATGCGGCAACCCGAATGGGGTGCCTGTGATTGTGTGCCATGGCGGCCCGGGCGGCGGTACCAGCCCCGCCATGCGGCGATATTTTGATCCAAAGGTCTATCGTATCATCCTGTTCGATCAGCGCGGGTGTGGTCGTTCGCGTCCGCATGCATCCTGTGATGACAATACGACCTGGCATCTGGTGGCGGATATGGAAATGATCCGCGAGCTGCTCGAGATTGAGGCCTGGATGCTGTTTGGCGGCAGTTGGGGGGCAACGCTCGCGCTGATATATGCCCAGACGCACCCGGACCGCGTGACGCATTTGATCCTGCGGGGCGTGTTCCTGATGACCCAGGCAGAACTGGACTGGTTCTACGGCGGCGGAGCCGGGAAATTCTGGCCCGAAACCTGGGCCAAATTTACGGCTCTGGTGCCCGAAAGCGAACATGATGATCTGATCGCCGCCTATCATAAACGCCTGTTTTCAGGGAATCGCGAAGAGGAGGTTCGGTTTGGCCGGGCTTGGTCCGCGTGGGAAAATGCGCTGGCGTCGGTCTATTCAAACGGCATATCGGGAGAGAGCCCCGGTGACTATGCCCGCGCCTTTGCGCGGTTGGAAAACCACTATTTCACCAATGCGGGTTTCCTTCATATGGATGGTCAGATCCATGCGAACATGGGGCTGATTTCGCATATTCCGGGAATCATCGTTCAGGGCCGGTTTGATATGATCTGTCCGCCGCATTCTGCCTACAGTATCCATGAACGCTGGCCGAATTCCGATCTGATCATGGTGCGAAACGCCGGGCATGCCTTGTCAGAGCCGGGAATAAGCGCCGCTTTGGTCAAGGCAATGGATCAGCTGGCGGAGGATATGTCCGAATGAGCCGACTGGATCGCCGTGCGCTGTTTTCGACGGGTGCCGCGGCTGCATTGCTGGCGGCAACCGGGGCGTCGCTGTCCAACCGGCCACGGCGTGGCGGGACGCTGCGGTTTGCCGTGCCGCGGGATGGCGGAGATCTTTTGGGCCAGATGGCGCGGAGCGCCGTTTACGATCAGTTGACCGAAGTTGCGCCAGACGGAGTCCTGCGCGGCGAGCTGGCGACAGGCTGGCGCAGTGATGACAGGGCGCGCGAATGGCAGGTGGACTTGCAGTCCGGCGTCACCTTCCACGACGGAACCGAAATGACGGCCGAGGACGTTGTGACCTCGCTGGAGGCTCACGCGGGTCGCGGTCGACTAAAATGGGAAGGCCTGCGGGATATTCGCCTTTCTGCGGAGGGTGGCGTCACCATCGCATTGGATCAGGCCAATCCGCATCTGCCGTACCGGCTGGCAGAGGCGGGGCTGGTGGTCGCGCCCGGCGGTGCCGTTGATGTGCCCCTGGCCAGAATGTCGGGGACGGGATTGTATCAGATGGAGCGCGCGCAGGATGAACGCCATTTCCGCGCGCGCCGCGTGGGACAGCATTACAAGGATGGCCTGGCGGGATGGTTTGATGCACTTGAATTCATTGTCATTCCGGATGCTGGGGTCCGGGCCGAAGCGCTGCGTGATGGCTATGTCGATATCGCGGCGCTTCCACGCTCGGAGGAACTGTTGAAACGGGGCGGATTTTTGTATCATCCGTCGGCCGAAGACATGATGCTGGCAGCCACGTCACAAGTGGCGAAACCCGCCCGTGTGTCCACGCGTGCGCCATTTGACGACCACCGTATCGCAGAGCGGTGGTGGATGTTGTAGGCCCTGACCTGTCAGAGCGCTGGATGCCACATCCTCACGCAGGTCAATGCATTGGCGATACTGGTGCCCGACGTTATGGCAACCAGGCGAGAGTGAGCCTGACCGAGACGCGTATTTTCCGGGCGCGGAACAGCCGAGGATGAGATAACTTGAAAGATTGAGTTGAGCATTGTCTGGTCCTGCTCTTAATGTTAGCGCCGAGTTGTCTTTGATTTGACTGATTTGATTTCACCGCAGGAGTAGACACTATTCTTGGTCTTTGGAAAAAATCGTCTCTGGATGAAATCCGAGATGGCATTGCACCGATTTATCCCCGGCTTTGGCGCTATTGTCTCGCGCAGACGGGCAAGCGTGACCGCGCCGATGATCTGGCGCAAAAGACCTGCTTGCGGGCATTGGAAAAGCACGAAAGCTATCAGGTCGGCACCCATCTCGACCGTTGGCTGTTTCGGATGGCCCACCGGTTGTGGTTGAATGAGATTCGCGCAACAGCCGTACGCACCGGCGGCGGGCTTGTTGCGCTCGAAGAAACGGAGATCCCCGATTCTTCGGCAACCGCGGAGGAGAATATTTTCCTGTCTGAAGTGTTCACTAAGATAGGAGCGCTTCCGGAAGGGCAGCGTGTTGTTGTACTTCTGGCCTATGTGGAAGGCTTCACATATCAGGAGACGGCTGACACACTCGGTATTCCGATTGGCACGGTCATGAGCCGTTTGGCCAGCGCACGCAAGAAAGTCGCGGGTGCATTGTCTGCATCTGCGGTGGAGGCTGGAGTATGACGAAGGCAAGCGCAAGAATTTCGGATGAGGATCTGACCGCCTATCTGGATGGCGAAGCTGACGAGCAGCTGAGCCGGGGCATTGATCGCGCGCTGGAAACCGATCCGGACCTGCAGAACCGGATAGAGGCATTGATGCTTCCGATGGATGTGCTGCGCGAGGCGTTCGCGGTGGATCGTCTGGCTGCGCCCGAGCCACCTGTTCTGGATCTGGATGGTCCCGCGACGCGGCAATGGGCCGCTCCGTTGAGGCTGGTGGCCTCCGTGGTGCTGGCCTTTGGTGTCGGAATATCAGGTGGTTACCTGCTGCAGCCGAAACAGGCTGCTCCAGGGTGGATCGATGTGGTTGCCAGCTATCAATCGCTCTATATGACCGAAACTGTCGAACAGACCACGCAATCGCCAGCGATGGCAAATGCGGTACTGGAGCAGTTCCACTCCCGCAGTGGCGTCGATCTGGCGGCCGTGACCGCGCTGGAGGGGCTGGATTTTCACCGCGCGCAAGTGTTGGGGTTCAACAATAAACCTCTCATGCAGATGGCCTATCTCGGCGACGAAGGCACGCCATTTGCGCTGTGTGTGATCAATACAGCCAATGCCGATAGCGCCCTCACGGACCGCATGGCACAGGGGCTTGCGGCAACATCCTGGACATCTGACGGTGTCGGCTATCTGGTGATCGGTGGCCAGGATCCCTCCCGTACCCGGCGTTTCGCGGAACAGATGAAAACGCGCCTCGAACAGGGCTGAATGGCGCTGTTTGAGGTAGGGCTTGCAAAACCGGGTGGGCCCGCGTATATCGACCGTCAACAGCGGCGTGTCGGGCTCTGGTCCTGAGGCACCAACGATTGATTTCGACGGGCCGCGGGCCCGTTTTTTTGTGTTTGGAAGTCCGATGACCAATGACCTTATTGCCAAAGCCGCGATCGACCGGCGCCTGGCGGAGATCATCACACCTGTGATCGAAGATCTCGGCTATGAGCTGGTCCGCCTTCGGTTGATGTCTGGCAAGACCACTACGCTGCAGATCATGGCCGACAAACCCGATGGCGGGATAGAGGTGGATGACTGTGCGACGATCTCCAACGCGGTGAGCGCCACGCTGGATGTCGAAGACCCAATTCTTGATGCCTATGCGCTGGAAGTCTCAAGCCCGGGAATCGATCGGCCGCTGACCCGTCTCAAGGACTTTGACATGTTCGAAGGCTATGAGGCCAAGCTGGAAACGACCGAGCTGATTGACGGTCGGCGCCGCTTCAAGGGCGAGCTTGCCGGTATCGAGGGCGATGAGGTTCTGATCAACATCGAGGATCAGGGCGAACAGGTGACGATCGGTCTGAAATTCGATTGGCTCAGCGATGCAAAGCTGGTGCTGACCGACGATCTGATCAAGGAAATGCTGCGTCAGCGCAAGGCGGCTGGCGTTTTGAACGAAGATGCCTTTGACGACATAGAGACCGAAGGGTCCGCAGAAGGGACCGCAGGGTCCGAAGAGGAGAATACGTAATGGCTATCACCTCTGCAAACCAGCTCGAGCTGTTGCAAACCGCCGAAGCTGTGGCACGCGAGAAGATGATCGACCCGGGTCTGGTGGTCGCGGCGATGGAAGAATCCCTCGCCCGGGCAGCCAAGAGCCGCTACGGCAGCGAGATGGACATTCGTGTCTCTATCGATCGCAAGACCGGCAAGGCGACCTTTACCCGCGTGCGTACCGTGGTGGCCGATGACGAGCTGGAAAACTACCAGTCGGAGCTGACGGTCGACCAGGCGCGCCAGTATCTGGACAACCCTGTTGTCGGCGATGTGTTCTCCGAGGAGGTTCCGCCAGTCGAAATGGGGCGTATTGCGGCCCAGTCGGCCAAGCAGGTGATTCTCCAGAAAGTGCGCGAAGCAGAGCGGGATCGTCAGTACGAAGAGTTCAAGGATCGCAACGGCACGATCATCAACGGTCTCGTCAAGCGCGAGGAATACGGCAATGTGATCGTTGACGTTGGCTCTGGCGAGGCAATCCTGCGTCGGAATGAAAAGATCGGTCGCGAAAGCTATCGGCCGAACGACCGCATCCGTTGCTACATCAAGGACGTGCGCCGCGAGCCGCGCGGTCCGCAGATCTTCCTGAGCCGCACCGCGCCGGAGTTCATGGCCGAATTGTTCAAGATGGAAGTGCCGGAAATCTATGATGGCATCATCGAAATCAAGGCCGTGGCCCGTGACCCGGGATCGCGCGCAAAAATCGCCGTAGTCTCCTATGATGGGTCCATTGATCCGGTCGGGGCCTGTGTCGGTATGCGGGGGTCCCGTGTTCAGGCCGTCGTCAACGAGCTGCAGGGTGAAAAGATCGACATCATTCCGTGGAATGAGGATCAGCCGACCTTCCTTGTCAACGCGTTGCAGCCGGCCGAAGTGTCCAAAGTGGTTCTGGACGAAGAGGCAGGCAAGATCGAAGTGGTGGTGCCGGATGAGCAGCTGTCGCTGGCCATCGGTCGCCGGGGGCAAAACGTACGCCTTGCGTCCCAGTTGACCAGTCTCGATATCGACATCATGACCGAAGAAGAAGAATCCGCCCGGCGCCAGAAGGAATTCGAGGCGCGGACCGGGTTGTTCATGGAAACGCTCGATCTTGATGAGTTCTTCGCGCAGTTGCTGGTCTCCGAAGGCTTCACCAACCTGGAAGAAGTCGCCTATGTCGAGCTGGACGAGCTGTTGGTGATCGACGGTGTGGACGACAGTACCGCAGAAGAGCTGCAGGCGCGGGCCCGGGACTACCTGGAAGCGCAAGCAAAAGCGGCTCTGGACAACGCGCGCGAACTCGGTGCAGAGGACAGCCTCATTGACTTTGAGGGTCTGACACCCCAGATGGTTGAGGCGCTGGCCAAGGATGGCGTCAAGACGCTTGACGATTTCGCAACCTGCGCTGACTGGGAACTGGCCGGTGGCTGGACCACCGTCAATGGTGAACGGGTGAAAGACGACGGCCTTCTCGAGCCCTTCGATATGAGCCTTGAAGACGCACAAAATCTGGTGATGACTGCCCGCATCATGCTCGGCTGGGTTGATCCGGCTGATCTGGAAACAGACGAAGAAGACCTCGAAGCCGAGGTGGAAGAGGACGTGGAGGCCTGATCGGCTTCCCTTCTCCTGGAGATATAGATGACGCGCGGTGGTGCAGAAAAATCCCGTCTCGACGGGCCGGAACGGAAGTGTATCGCCACCGGCGAAACGCTGCCCAAATCCGATCTGATCCGGTTCGTGATGGCACCGGATGGGCAGGTCGTCGCGGATATTCTGGGCAAACTCCCCGGACGTGGGGTGTATGTCACTGCCAGCCGTCCTGCGCTGGAACTCGCGGTGAAGAAGAAACTCTTTGCCCGCGGGTTCAAGTCACAGGTCACGGTTCCCGAGGGTATCGTGGATGAGGTGGTCCGTCAGGTATTGCGGCGCACCATTGATCTGATCAGCCTCGCCCGGAAATCGGGGGATGCGGTCGGAGGATATGAAAAGGTCAAGGATTGGCTGGCCAAGGAAGAGGCGCGGGTTCTGATCCAGGCCTCGGATGGCTCCGGACGAGGGAAGTCCAAACTGAGCACCCCACATCGGGGGAAATTCGTTGGCTGCTTGACTGCCGACGAGCTTGGGATGGCATTTGGGCGCGAAACTGTCATTCATGCAGCGCTCGCCTCTGGTGGACTCAGCCAACGTGTTGTAGAGGAAGCCCAGCGATTGCAGGGTTTGCGCGAAAAGGGCGGCAAGGGCCGCACGGAAGGATAAAGAGCTTTATGAGCGATAGTGACGGCAAAAAGACATTGGGTCTGCGTGGTGGTGGGTCTCGGCCTGGGAATGTCAAGCAGAGCTTCAGCCACGGTCGGACCAAGAATGTCGTGGTGGAAACCAAGCGCAAGCGTGTGGTTGTCCCCAAGCCGGGCGCGGGCAAAGGTGGCGCCGGTGGCGTTGCGGCCGGCGACGCTTCGCGACGCCCTGCCGGAATCAGCGATGCTGAAATGGAACGTCGTCTGAAGGCGCTGCAGGCTGCCAAGGCCCGTGAGGCTGACGAGATCGCGCAGCGCGAGGCCGAGGAAAAGGCCCGCGCCGAAGAGCGTGAGCGTCGCCGTGCGGAACTTGAGGCCAAGGAACGCGAACAGCGCGAAGCCGAAGAGCGGGCCCGTCAGAAAGCCGAAGACGAAGAGCGCAAGCGCAAGGAACAGGAAGACGCAGCCAAGCGTGCCGCAGCTGAAAAAGCAGCGCCGCAAGCGTCTGAAAAACCAAGCAATGCACCTGCTGCGGCGCGTCCTGCCGGCGGCCCTGGTGGCGCGCCCAAGCCGGGTCTTGCTCCGCGCAAGGCCGAGCGGGAGCGCGAAGAGCGCGGCCGCAGTGCCAAAGGTCGCGATGATGCCGGGCGTCGCTCCGGCAAGCTGACCCTGAGCCAGGCAACTGGTGGCGAGGGCGGACGTCAGCGTTCGGTTGCGTCGATGAAACGCAAGCAGGAACGCGCCCGTCAGAAAGCCATGGGGCAGATCGAGCGCGAGAAGGTCATCCGCGATGTTCAGCTGCCGGAGGCGATTGTCGTCTCTGAGCTGGCGAACCGGATGGCGGAACGCGTCGGTGACGTGGTCAAGTCGCTGATGAATATGGGCATGATGGTGACGCAAAACCAAACCATCGACGCCGATACAGCCGAATTGATCATCGAAGAATTCGGCCACAAGGTCGTGCGCGTTTCCGACTCTGACGTCGAGGATGTCATCAAGGAAATCGAAGACAACGAAGACGAATTGCTGCCTCGTCCGCCTGTCATCACCATCATGGGTCACGTGGACCACGGTAAAACCTCGCTTCTGGACGCGATTCGCGATGCGAAGGTTGTGTCCGGCGAGGCGGGTGGCATCACCCAGCACATCGGTGCGTATCAGGTGAAGACCGAAGGCGGTGTGACGCTGTCCTTCCTCGACACACCCGGCCACGCGGCGTTTACATCCATGCGCTCGCGCGGTGCACAGGTTACGGATATCGTGGTTCTCGTGGTCGCCGCAGACGATTCGGTGATGCCGCAAACCGTAGAGGCGATCAACCACGCCAAAGCGGCGCAGGTTCCGATGATCGTGGCGATCAACAAGATCGACAAACCGGCAGCAGATCCTCAGAAAGTCCGTGCAGAACTGCTGCAGCACGAAGTGGTTGTCGAAGCCATGTCCGGTGAAGTGCAGGACGTCGAGGTCTCGGCGCACACCGGTCAGGGCCTGGATGAGTTGCTCGATGCGATTGCGCTGCAGTCGGAAATTCTGGAACTGAAGGCCAACCCGAACCGCGCAGCGCAAGGTGCCGTCATTGAGGCGCAGCTTGATGTGGGCCGGGGTCCGGTCGCGACCGTTCTGATCCAGAAGGGGACATTGCGTCAGGGCGATATCTTCGTTGTCGGCGAGCAATACGGCAAGGTCCGCGCACTGATCAACGACAAGGGTGAGCGGGTCAAAGAGGCAGGACCGTCGGTTCCTGTCGAGGTTCTGGGTCTCAACGGCACGCCCGAAGCTGGTGACGTGCTGAACGTGACCGAGACCGAGGCTCAGGCCCGTGAGATTGCCGAATACCGCGAACAGGCGGCCAAGGACAAACGCGCCGCCGCCGGGGCTGCAACGACGCTGGAACAGCTGATGCAGAAGGCCAAGGACGACGAAACCGTCTCCGAGTTGCCGATTCTGGTGAAGGCTGACGTGCAGGGCTCCGCCGAAGCAATCGTTCAGGCGATGGAGAAAATCGGCAACAATGAGGTCCGCGTTCGGGTGCTCCATTCCGGTGTCGGTGCCATCACCGAGACGGATATCGGTCTGGCAGAGGCTTCCGGTGCGCCGGTCTTTGGATTTAACGTCCGTGCCAACACCTCGGCACGCAACACCGCCAACCAGAAGGGCGTGGAGATCCGCTACTATTCGGTGATCTACGATCTGGTGGATGACGTGAAGGCGGCCGCATCCGGTCTGCTCTCTGCTGAAATCCGCGAGAACTTCATCGGTTACGCCGAGATCAAGGACGTCTTCAAGGTCTCCAACGTTGGCAAGGTTGCGGGCTGTCTCGTGACCGAAGGTGTGGCCCGCCGCTCTGCAGGTGTCCGCCTGCTGCGTGACAACGTCGTGATCCACGAAGGGACGCTGAAGACCCTGAAGCGCTTCAAGGACGAAGTGTCCGAAGTCCAGTCCGGTCAGGAATGTGGCATGGCGTTCGAGAATTACGACGATATCCGGCCCAAGGATGTGATCGAGATCTTTGAACGCGAGGAAGTCACGCGGTCTCTCGACTGATCCCATACTGTCGACATGCATAAGTCTTAAATAGTCCCGGCCTGTCTCAGTGGCTCGTTTCGGGATTTGGGAAAGGAACACCAGGAAACAAAGTGTTTCCTGGTGTTCGTAATTTTCATGCGGGCAAACTGGATTTTGGCGGAAAGATTTACAATGCTAGCGCGCGGTCGATCAAGAGCGCGCGTCAGTCATGCTTCCAGTAAGAAAGAAAGCGCGAGTCCATCCTTTGCATTGCGGGAGGGATCTGATGCACCCATGAATGGTCGCCATGCTTGGCACTTTGTTGACTCTCACGTAGGCGTGCATGTGGCGGATCATCCATCTTAGAGAGGACGGCGGTATCTCTCTAGGTGACGATAGCGGGAACCCGAGGGCGCACCCCTTTTCGGTAACCGGCTGTGCGCTAAATTGAGGCTGCGCAGGCAACCATAGCCGCTAAATCTACGCCGGTCCGAAGGTGTTATGGCAGCGCGTTCGTGTCGCCGACATGGGCCTATGGGCTTATCAGCACGGTGTCACGCGCGACTTCTCGCGCCCCGCAAAGCCGACGGATAACGCCTACATCGAAGCCTTTAACAGCAAACGTCGCTCCGACGGCCTGAACGCAAATTGGTTCATGGGCCCTGAAGACCCGGCCGAAACGTTGGAGGCTTGGAGGCGAGGCGACAACGAAGAAAGACCGCACCGCGCAATCGGGACCAACGTCCCAGCTGCGCCCATGAAATTACCGGACGCATCCGGCCCGCCTGTGTGAGCAAACCGCGGCAAATCTAGCCCCCGTCGGGGACACTTCCGGTAGCACAGCAGTTGCGGCCGGATTTGAACAGCTCGCAAGCCATCAGCCGATGACCTTTTTCCAGGTGATCAGCTCTACCGCTTCGAACAGGCCGGCCTTGTTATAGGGATCTTGTGCGGCCCAAGCCTCGCCGGCGCTCATGTCCTCGACGTCAAGAATGATCAGAGACCCAACCATTTCGCCGTCCTGATCCAGCAGCGGACCGGCTTGTGCAACCACTCCCGTGTCATCGATATAGGCGAGATGCGCAGCCCTGTTGTCGAGACGTGTCTGAAGGTGATCCGGTTTGTCGCGTGCAATCAATGCTATGAGCATTCTATTCCTCTTTTAATGGCCTTTTAAGCAGTTGATCTACCGCGTCGGCGATCGTCAACCTGTGATCCAGTAAATTGGTTACCGTTTGCGTGATCGGCATTTCCAGTCCCATCGCCGAGGCGGTCATTGCTGTGGCCCTGGCCGTTGCGGCCCCTTCGACGGTCACGCTCGGATCAAAGGGGATACCCTGACCGAGGCTGAGGCCGAGGCGAAAATTTCGCGATTGCTCTGATGTGCATGTAAGGGCCAGATCGCCAAAGCCTGAAAGACCGGCCAAGGTCTCTGCCCTGGCTCCGCGCGCCAGGGCCAGACGCTGCATCTCCGCATAGCCCCTCGTCATCAGAGCTGCGCGAGCGCTGTCTCCCAGTTTGGCGCCGATCACGGCACCACAGGCAATTGCGATGACGTTTTTCAGGGCTCCACCAATTTCTGCACCGATCAGGTCGGTCGTGCGATAAAGGCGGAGAGTGTCGGTCGACAACTGCCGTTGCAGGTCCTCGCCTTTGCTGTCGTCGGCACAGGCTAGGGTGAGTGCCGTCGGCAAACCCCTTGCAATATCGGCGGCGAAACTGGGGCCCGTCAGCAAGGCAGCCGTCGCGCCGGGCACAGTGTTCCGAAGGACGGAAACCGGCCCCAAACCTGTTTCCAGCTCGATCCCCTTGCAGCAGGCAACCAGCCGGGAGCTGCGGAAACGAGCCCGGTGTTCCTGCAAAAAGCCGCGCATTTGTTGCATCGGGACCGCCAGAAGGAGCGTGGCATCCTCGCCGATTTCGGCAATATTCGATGTGACGGTCAGATCTTCCGGAAATGGAGCATCTGGCAGACGTCGGCAGTTCTCGCGCGCAGCGCGCATTTCCTCGGCGTGATCTGTGTTCCTGCACCACAGGGAAACGGGTGCTTTTCTCGCCAGTGATATCGCAAGCGCTGTGCCGAATGCGCCTGCGCCAAGGACAGCGACCGTCATGCTTTTGCGCCCTTCTTTCCACTCCCGATCAGGGCAGGGCTTGTTTTATCCAGCGGCCATCTGGGACGTGCAACAAGATCCATGCCATCGCGGGCACCGCCACGAAACCGCTCCAGACCTGCGTAGGCGATCATGGCCGCGTTGTCGGTACAGAGCGAGAGCGGTGGCGCCAGAAAATCAGTCTCTGACTTTGCGCAAAGCTCCATCAGCCCTTTGCGGATCCTGGTGTTGGCCGCTACGCCACCTGCGACAGCCAGGGTCGGCCGCGCCGGGGCCTCTGCCAGATAGAGATTGAGCGCGCGTTGCGTCTTTTTCACCAGCGTTTCGACAATCGCGGCCTGAAAACCCGCGCAAAGATCGGCGCGATCCTGGCGGGTCAGGCCACCTTGCGTCTCGATGATCTGATCGCGCATCCGCATCAATGCTGTCTTGAGACCGGAAAAGGACAGGTTGCAATCAGGGCGATCCAACAAAGGCCGTGGGAACCGAAACCTGTTTGGATCTCCCATCGCGGCCTCGGCCTGCACGGCTGGCCCGCCGGGTTGCGGCAATCCCAGCAGGCGCGCCGTCTTGTCAAACGCTTCGCCGGGGGCGTCATCTATCGTGCCGCCCAGGCGGGTGAACAGGTCCGGTCCACGCGCGATCAGAAACTGGCAATGCCCGCCAGACACCAGAAGCATCAGGTAGGGATAGTCAATTCCATCCGTCAACCGCGGGGTGAGCGCATGCCCGGCCAGGTGATTGACCCCGACCAGAGGCAGGTTTCTGGCCGCGGCGATGCCCTTGGCGCACATCACGCCTGACATCACACCTCCGATCAGGCCCGGACCGGCTGTGACCGCGACGGCATCCAGATCATCCAGCGACAGTTGCGCTTTGGTCAAAGCCTCCCGCACACAGGTATCCAGCTTTTCGGCATGCGCCCGCGCCGCGATCTCGGGCACTACGCCACCAAAGGAGCTGTGCAGATCGGCTTGACCGTACACAATCGACGAGAGGATTTCCGCAGGTTCGCCATCGCGCTGCCGCACCACCGCGGCCGCCGTGTCGTCGCAGCTGCTTTCGAGTCCAAGAAACGTGAGGGTTTGCGTCATGTTGCTACCGTTGCATCCTTTGTAGTGCGGGGCTACCACCAAGAAGAGGTGCAAACAATCCCGAGGGCGCATAGGTGAAAACGAGCAGGCCACCCCTGTTGATGACTCGTCCCCGGGACGCGAATTTTCGCTTCCTGGATCTGTTGCCCTCGCCGTTCTTGCAGGAAACGCCGGTGCTGCATTCTCCACTCCTGGAGATTGTGCCTTTGCGCGCAGATATCGACCTGAGGGATGTGTCCTCGGTGATTTTCTCCTCTGGCGAAGGGGTGCGCGTGGCCTCGGCCCAGACCCAAATGCGCACCCAAGCCTATTGTGTCGGGGAGCGCACGACTGAACTCGCCAAAGGTGCCGGTTGGGATGCCGAATTTGCCGGCAATCAGGCCGACGAGCTGGTTGAACACCTTGGCGTTTTACGTCCCTCCGGGGCCATCCTGCATCTGCGCGGCGCGTTTTCACGCGGTGACGTCGCTGGCCGCTTGTCCGGGATGGGCTTGAAATGCGCCAGTCAGGTGGTTTACCGGCAGGTCTTTGGCCCGCTCAGCCCGGCTGCGCAGGTGGCGATGGAAGCCGGAACCCCCATGCTGGTCCCGCTATTTTCGCCACGGACCGCTGCGCATTTTCAAAGCGTCTGTGGGGATATGACCCAATTGACATTGATTGCGATGAGTGATGCCGTTGTCGAAGCTATGCCGCGCTTGCATTGTAATGCGGTACACGTAAGTAAAGCTCCTACGGCACAGGCAATGGCAGAGATGCTGCTTGATGTCGCGGCGCCATTCGTGCGGGTTGAGACAGGTCGATCCGAGGACTAGGGTCATATTTAGCTGGGTTGTGTATGTTTTGGGAATCGGGGGAACGGCGCTGTGGCTGACGACAAGAAAACCGAAGAGGCGCGTAAAGCGACTTCGGATGGTACGCAAGACACCGTACAGAACGGCGAAATGACAACCGAGGAAATCGAAGACCGGCTCGGCACCGAAGAGCTTGACGATTTTGCCGAAACGGAGCTCCCTCTTTCCGAGACCGAGACCGAGACCGAGACCGAGACCGAGACCGAGACCGAGACCGAGACCGAGACCGAGACCGAGACCGAGACCGCGGATCAAAATGCGGACCATTCCGTACATGTCCCGGTCATTCAGGAGCGGATCGTCGAAAAGCGTGGCGGCTTCGGCGCGGCTCTTCTCGGCGGGTTTGTGGCCGCGCTTCTTGGATTTGTCGCGGGCAAGGGCCAGTTTCTGGATAGTTTCCTACCGCCTTCGCTGCGCGACACTCCCGTAAATCTGGAACCTCTTGAGACCGCTCAGGCCGCCCAGGCGTCGGAGCTTGCGCGCCTGCAGAGCTCGGTCGCGGAGATTGACATACCCGATCTGGATCCGGTTCTGGCCCGCATTGATGTGCTGGAAGCCGCCGTGAACGACCAGAGCACGCAGCAAGACATGGGCGATGCCAATGCCGAGATCGAGGAGCGCCTCCGGTCGCTCTCGGAAAAGGTGGCAGAGTTGGAATCGCGCCCTCTGACTGCAAGCCTGTCCGAGGATGTCGTCGCCGGATTTGAGGCGGAACTGGAGCGTGTGCGAAACAGCCTGACCGAACAACAGGCCGAGGTGGAGCGGATGGTTGCGGACGCGCAGGACATGGAGCGTGTCAGCGCCGAAGCCGCACGTATTGCCTCCGCGCAATCCGTGGTTGCCAGACTGCGATCTGCACTCGATGCCGGAAATCCGTTCTCCGGGTTGCTGGATGAACTTGCACGCCTTCAGGTCGCGGTACCGGAAGAGCTGAAGACTGTCGCGGACACCGGTGTGGTCACCCTGTCCGGTTTGCAGGACCAGTTCCCACCGGCTGCGCGCAGCGCACTTGCGGCCTCGCGTGAGGAGACGAAAGATACCGGCGGCCTGATTGATTTTGTCCATCGCCATCTTGGCGCGCGATCGGTCGTGCCGAGGGAGGGGGATGATCCGGATGCGATCCTGTCCCGCGCGGGGGCCGCCGTGGACGAAGGTCATATTGCAGCGGCGCTGCAGGAGCTGACCAGCCTGCCCGAAGCAGGTCAGGCCGCCGTTTCCGAATGGCAAATGGCTGCCAAAACCCGCCTTGACGCAGAAGCCGCCACCGCAGCTCTGTCACAAAGCCTGAACGCCAATTAAGGACGCTGCCATGCTCTGGTCATTGTTAAAGATTCTTGTTTTCGTTTCGATTGTCGCACTTCTCGCGTTTGGCGCGGCTGTGTTGATGGAAACCGCCGGCGGCGTGCAGATTACGGTCGCGGGTACCGAATATACGCTCGGGGCGCTGACCTCTGTTATTGCTCTGCTGGGGTTGATGCTGGCCACCTGGCTATTGTTCAAACTGCTGTCATTGCTGGTTGCGACGCTGCGCTTTCTCAATGGCGACGAAACCGCTCTGTCGCGGTATTTTGACAAGGGGCGGGAGCGGCGCGGATACCAGGCGCTCGCTGACAGTTTGATGGCGCTGGCGGTGGGCGAGGGCCGCACAGCCCTGTCAAAAGCAGCGCGGGCTGAACGGTACCTGCAGGATCCGGCCCTTACCGATCTGGTTGTGGCGCAGGCCGCCGAAATGGCCGGGGACACCCACAAGGCCTCAGAGGCATACAAGAGACTGCTGGCGGATCAGTCCACCCGCTTTGTCGGGGTGCGCGGAATCATGAAGCAGAAACTCTCTGAAGGCGATACCGAGACCGCCCGGCAATTGGCCGAGAAAGCCCTGGCTCTGAGGCCCAAACACGAAGAAGTTCAGGATACCTTGTTGCGGTTGCAAGCGCAGGCCGAGGATTGGGCCGGTGCGCGCCAGACATTGGCGACCAAGCTCAAGACCGGCACATTGCCACGTGAAGTATTCAAACGCCGGGATGCTGTGCTGGCTCTGTCCTCGTCCAAGGCTTTGTTGTCAGAAGATGCCACGCCCGAGCAGCAGGAACAGGCGATCGAGGCCAACCGCTTGTCGCCGGATCTGGTCCCGGCGGCCGCGCTTGCGGCGCGTGGATACATCGCCAAAGGCAAGCCGCGCAACGCCGTTCGCATCCTGAAGAAAGCCTGGGAAGCGCAGCCCCATCCGGATCTGGCGCAGGCATTTGCAGAAATCGTTCCGGATGAATCCGCACAGGACCGGGTGAAGCGTTTTGAGCCGCTGCTGCGTCTCAAACCTGACCATGATGAAACCAGGCTGGTGAAGGCGGAGCTGCTGATCGTGGCGGAGGATTTCCCCGGCGCGCGTCGGGCGCTGGGCGATCTGGTGGACCGTGCCCCGGATGCCCGTGCGCTGACGCTCATGGCGGCGATAGAAAAGGGCGAAGGCGGGGCGGATGTTCTGGTGCAGGGCTGGCTGACACGCGCACTGACAGCTCCGCGTGGGCCGCAATGGGTTTGCGAGAACTGCAATCACATCCATGGCGAGTGGAGGCCGGTGTGCGAAAACTGCGCGAGCTTTGACACTTTGACCTGGAGACGTCCGGAAGTGACCGAACACGCATCTGCCAGCGGCGCAGCGATGCTTGCCTTGATGGCCGGAAGCAATACGGCATCGCAGGGCGCTGTGACCATTCTGGAACCGGATCTGGTCGACAGCCCGGACGGCTCCAAGACAGATGACGCGACGGTCGAGGATACAGAGAAGTAGGACCTCGTCGGGTCTGGGATCAGCCGCTTTGACATCGAAGGCGGCTGTTCAGGGACGGTTTCCCCCTCGCAATATATGTCTTGCGAGGGGGATAAATATCATCGCTCCGGTCTTCAGAGATCGGGGAGGGCCCTGCGGACCTCGCGTGCGATAATCACCGTCACTACGGATTTTATGATGTCGCCCGGTACAAAGGCGATGGAGCCGGTAAACGCCTGTGCGAGGGTCAGGTCAGCGACCTGAGCCAGCCATGGAACCCCCAGCAGATAGACCACTCCGATGCCGCCGATGATGACATAGATCAGCGACAGCAGGAACGGCGGCTGACCGACGTGGCGATCGAACAGAAACCCGATGATGAATGCGCCAATCGGAAACCCGAGCAAGAACCCTCCGGAAGCGCCAAAGAACACACCGGCTCCGCCGCGCCCGCCGGCCAGGAGCGGCAATCCGATGGCCACCAGAACCAGAAACAAGACGATCGCAAGGCCGCCACGCTTGGCTCCCAGCAAGGCACCTGCGAGCATGATACCCATTGACTGGGCTGTGATCGGGACGCCGGTCGCCAGAGTGATCTGGGGAATGAGCCCTAGGGCTGCCGTCAGAGCCGCAAACAGGGCAATATAGACCGTATCCTTAGTGGTCATTTTCTTTCCTTTGTATTGCAAGTGATGTGTGAATTTCAGGATCCGCGCGCATCGATGGCATCAGAAACCTCTTCTGCCATTCGGATGGTTCGCACGATTGTCGGGATCGCCAGTGAGAGGATATTGCGGTCCAGCCCGCGCGCGCGTTGGGCTTCTCTCACGTCCTGAACGACATGGGAGAGGACCGGTATGAAGCGCAGCGTGAGAGAAATCGCAAGGCTGACACGGTCCGGATTCACGCCGATGCGGCGCAAGGGCCCGAGCCCCTCAGTGATGCCATCGATCATATCGCTGGATTTTGTGGTCAGCGTCAAAAGACCCGCGAGCATGAGCAAGACGGCAAGCCGAACCACGGCGTATAGGCCGATCAGCCAATCGTTGAATATGATCTGTGCGACGAAGATCAGGCCGAACACCCACAGGGCTGGCCGGATTTGCGCCCATGCCCGAGAGAGAGGCAATCCTGCGAGGTGGTACAAGACCAATGTGGTCACCAGCAGGCCCGCCGAAAACAGGATGTGATCAACGGCGAACAATGCGCTTCCGGCGATTGCAAGCGACAGGATCTTCCATCCCGGCCTGAGCATATGGATCGGCGATGTGCCCGCCTGGTAGAGATCAAGCATCCTGCATGGCCTCAAGATAGCGGCGCAGGGCCTTGTTCGGCTCATCGTCAGCAAAGACACGGCCGTCTTCAAACACGATGACCCGATCGAAATCGGCCACAAGATCAAGGTCATGGGTGACAACGATTGCGGTCTGACCCAGCGATGCGATGGCCTGTTTGACCTTCAGTTTGTTCCTGAGATCGAGCAGGGTCGTGGGTTCGTCAAAGACAACGTATCGGGGGTCCATGACGAGGACGCCAGAGATGGCGAGCAACTGCTTTTGTCCGCCGCTGAGAGTATGAGACGGTTGGTGGCGAAGCCCGATCAAATCGTAGCGCTTCAGAATATCGACAACCTTTGCCTCGCGCTCGTCTGCCGACAGGCCAAGGTGCTTCAACCCGAAGGCCACGTCTTCTTCGACAATCGGAAAGACGATCTGGTTGTCCGGATTCTGAAAGACAAATCCGACGTTCTTGCGAATTTTCCTACCATGGGATCGCGAGTTCAGACCGTCTACCAGAACCTGCCCGTCCGTCGGAAGGTGCAGACCGTTCAGGAGCCGGGCAAAACTGCTTTTGCCGCTGCCGTTGCTGCCAACGATCGCAATACGGCGCTGCGTGAGCGTGAGGGAAATATCGCGCAACACGGGACGTCCACCCAAGGTCAAATTGACATTCTGGAGATCAATCATTGGCCGGAGCACCTCGCCCGCATGAGCGGATCTCGGAATGGGGAACATATTGCGCGCTATAGAGGATCGGGCCGCGAATGCCAATAATATATTATCTATAAAGTATCCAGTGGCCCATTTGCCCGTCCGCCACCGATGTCCTCAGGTGCGATGGCAACGGATTTCACGACAGCAAAGGCTTGGGCCCCGGGCGCAAGCCCAAGCTGGTTCGCAGATCTCTGCGTAATGCGCCCGACAATTGGTCCTGACGGCGTGGTCAGCGTCACGAGTGCCCCGGGACCCTCACCTGCCCGAATGGACTCGACGGTGCCAGGGATCACGTTGAGCGCAGAAAGCCCTTCCGGCATGCGGTTGGACAGGATGACTTCATGGGCGGATATCCTCATTCTCATCCGGGTGCCCGGCGGTCTGTCCACGCGGGGGACGAACAGAGCAACTCCCCCTGCGTCCAGCTCGCTCAGGCCGTCGTCGTGATGTTTTACCAATGTCGCCTGCAGAACCGAACCCAGGCTTCGGACGCCGGTGGGAACCACATTGGGATCCGACAAGACCTCTCCGGCGCGCCCGATTTGCGTCACGCGGCCGCGATCCAGGACAACGACGGTGGTCGCAAGCCGCGCAACTTCTGCTGCCGAATGGGTCACATAGAGTATTGGCACCCCCATCTCGTCTCGGATGCGCTCAAAATATGGCAGGATTTCCAACTTGCGGGGCAAATCAAGCGCGGCAAGCGGTTCATCGGCCAGGATCAGGTCGGGCGAGGCCAACAGGGCGCGACCGATCGCGACACGTTGTCTTTCACCGCCGGACAGATGCGCCGGATATTGGTTGAGCAGGGATGCCAGACCAAGCATCTCGATGACGTGATCCAGATCATCCCCGCGGGCGCGCGCGGGGATCAGACGGCGCCCGTAGAGCAGGTTTCTTTGGACGGACAGATGCGGAAACAGGCGGGCATCCTGAAATATATACCCCAGGCGCCGTTTGCGCGTGGGCAGAGAGATCTTTGAGGCGGCATCGTATAGAACTGTGTCGCCGACTTTTATTCGTCCCCGATCCGGTTTCAACAGACCCGCAACCGCATTGATCAGGGTGGTCTTGCCAGAGCCGGATCGACCAAAAATGACGGTCAGCCCCGATGGCGCGGAAAACGTCGCGTCCAGGGTGAACCGCCCTTGCCGGAGGCGTAGGTCGATTTCGATGTTCATGTCCGCCTCAGGCCCGAGGCAAGTCGCCGGTTCAGAAACTCCGACAGAAGAAGTGCCGAGAATGAAACGACGACGGAGACCAGGATCAGCCTCAGCGCGGGCGCTTCACCGCCGGGAACCTGCAACAGCGCGTAGATGGCGGACGGCAAAGTCTGGGTCTCACCGGGGATATTCGCCACGAAGGTTATGGTGGCGCCGAATTCTCCCATCGCTTTTGCAAAGGCCAGCATGGATCCCGCAAGAAGGCCTGGCAAAGCCAATGGCAGTGAAACGCTCATGAAGATCCACGCAGGCGAGGCGCCGAGCGTCGCAGCGGCCCGCTCCAGACCGGGGTCAATCAGCTCGAACGAGAGACGCAAGGACCGGACCAGTAGTGGAAACCCCATGATGCCCGCCGCGAGCGATGCCCCGGTCCAGCGAAAGGCGACAGATAGCCCAAGAGGTTCGAGCAACCGCCCGATTGGCCCCATAGGACCAAAGGTCAGCAGCAACAGGTAGCCGGTAACGACCGGGGGCAGGATGAGAGGCAAATGAACCAGCCCATTCAGGATCTGCTTGCCCGGGAACGTCCATCGCGCAAGACTATAGGCCACCATGACCCCAAGAGGGAGGCTGATCAGCGTCGCCCAGAAGGCCACTTTTATCGAGAGGCGGACAGCAAGCCACTCATTGGGGCCGAGCCATAGGTAGCTTTCCTGCATCAATTGGACTGCACTGGTAAGAAACCTTGTTCACCAAACAGATGCTGAGCGCGCGAAGAGTGAAGGAATTTCAAGAAAGCATCCCCGGCATCTGAAGGTTTGAGTGCTGCAACCGGATATACAATAGGGGCATGCAGGCTGTCATCAATATGTAGCGCGATAGAGACCCTCGGTTCTGCCCTCGCGTCTGTTGCATATACAATACCGTATGGGGCGGCTCCGGTTGCGACAAGCGCCAGCGCTGCCCGCACATTGTCCGTTTCCGCGACAAAGGGCGCAAGCCGTTCCCAGACACCGGATGATTGCAGTGCGGATTTGCCATAGATCCCGGCAGGAACTGCATCCGTTTGCGCCATGGCCAAACGCTTTTGGTGCAAGGCTGTCGGCAAGTCAGATAGGGTCTTCAGCGTGTCCTCAGCCCGAGCGGCCACGACGACCAGCGCGTTTCGGAACAAATCTTCCCGGCTGCCCTCAACCAACAGGTGTTTCTCAGCCAGATAGTCCATCCAGGCCTCATTGGCAGAGAGGAAGATGTCGGCCGGTGCACCGAGCGAAATCTGCCGCGCCAATGCCGACGATCCTCCGTAGGATGCCAGCACGGTATGTCCGGACTCTTGCTGAAACTCCTCGATCGTCTCGTCCAATGCTGTCTTTACGCTCGCGGCCGCAAAGACACGAAGTGTGTCAGCCAGAACGGGCCGCGGGTCGATGAAAAGACTGCCCAAAGTCAGAAGTATGAGCCCTGCGCATAGATTTGGTTTTTGAAACGTCATATTGCGCAACCGATCGGGAGTTTGTCTTGCAAACCTATGAAGCCGCACCATGTGGTGCAATCGCTTATTTCGAACGACCAAAGGCCGCGTTCTACTCTGCCTTTGGGGCGCGTCCCGACAGGTTCCGGGGTCCGCTTTGATCCCACCAATTTGACGCGATCGGAGCAATGTGCGGTTCTTTCGTCAGGTCTGCTCGCGTCGTCAAAGTAAGAAACAGCTTGCCTCCGGGGCTTTATTGTACAAACGTGCAGTAAATGTGTGGAGCTTTGCATGCCTGAAAGCAAACCAAAATTTCGTCGTGAGAGCCCAGAGCAACGTCGGGTTCAGCTGATCGAGGCCACCCTGCGTGTCATCGCGCGAAAAGGCGTCTCCGCGGCGACAGTGCGGGAAATATCGGCTGAGGCGGGCGTCGCATTCAGCCTCATCCGCCATCACTTTAAAACAAAAGAAGACCTGATGTATGCGGCTTATGCGTTTCATATGCACAAAATGGCACAGGTCTCCCTCTCGGCTGCGACCGATACCGCGCGGCCGCTGAAAGAGCGGATCAAACAGTGTATAACGGATACTCTTTCACCGCCGGTCACCGATGGCGCCGCGCTACAGGTTTGGGCGGGCTTCATTCAGATGGTGCCGCATGATGCCCGCATGAAGCAGATCCACATGGACACATACCTCGGGTTTCGCGATGCGCTGGAACCTCTGATTGTCGAAGCGCTGAGATCTCAGGGCAACCACGCAGACCCGGCCCGCATCGAACAAAAGGCCATTGCCTGCAACGCCGTTCTGGACGGGCTCTGGCTCGAAGGGTCGATGTTGCCCGATATGCTGCCGGCCGCCCGGCTGATTGACGTCGCCGAGTTCGCGATTTTCGCCATACTTGAGCTTGCTCAGCCTGATTGAGCACCGTTCAGTCTCACCATCAAAAAAGGACAGAGATCGATGAAAACCGTTGGCCAGGCCCTCGCAGAAAATCTGGTTGCCCGAGGTGTCGACATCGTGTTTGGCATTCCGGGAGTTCATACAATCGAACTCTACCGGGGGATCGAGGGCGCCGATATTCGCCATATCACGCCACGCCATGAACAGGGCGCCGGTTTCATGGCGGATGGCTATGCGCGCGTCTCGGGCAAGCCGGGTGTGGTGTTCGTGATTACAGGCCCTGGCCTGGTGAACACCTTGACGCCGATGGCTCAGGCGCGGGCGGACAGTATCCCCATGCTGGTGGTGACCGGGGTGAACAGGCGCGACAGTCTGGGGAAAGGTTTGGGATTGCTGCATGAGCTGCCCGATCAGCTTGGATTGTCAGCCACCGTTGCGAAACATTCGGAACACATAGGGTCCGCTGACGACCTTGATGACGCACTGACCCGGTCATTTGAGGCGCTGCGCGGGCGACCTGGCCCCGTTCATATCGAGGTTCCGACCGATGTCATGGCCTTGGACGGCCCCGAGATCCTTTCTGAGAACAGTCCCATGATGCGCCAAGAGCCGGATCTGCGCGAGGTCTGTGAACAGCTGTCTCGCAGTATCCGGCCGGTGATTTTGGCCGGCGGTGGCTGTCGGCGACAGGATGCAGCGCTGACACGTCTTGCAGAAAACCTGGATGCTCCGGTTGTGCAAACCGTCAACGCCCGAGGGTTGATGCATGGTCACGCGCTCACCGTTGCGGCGAGCCCGTCTCTGACATCGGTGCGAGCGCTGCTGGAGGATGCGGATTGCGTGCTCGCGCTGGGCACAGAGCTGGGGCCCACCGATTACGACATGTACGCCACCGGGACCTACCCCGAGATGCCCAACCTGATCCGCATCGATATCTGCCCCGATCAACTGGCCCGCCACCCCGCCAAATATGGCTTGGCAGGGGATATCGACAGTTGTCTGCCCCGGCTCGCGGAGCAGGCGACGACCCTATCTACATCCGAGGGTGCAATTCGGGCAGCGGGCGCGCGCGATGCTGCGCGGGTCGAAATCGAACGACTGGCGCCGGGCTATGGTCAGTTGATTGCGCAAGTCGAAACATTGCGCGACGCCCTGCCGGGATCTGTCATGGTCGGAGACTCGACACAGGCAATCTACGCCGCAAACCTCGCCTATGATCACGACAGACCAGGCGGCTGGTTCAATGGAGCAACCGGTTTCGGCGCGCTCGGATACGCCATTCCGGCTGCCATCGGTGCAGCGCTTGCCGATCCCGGAGCCTCGGTGATCGCGCTCATGGGCGACGGCGGGGCGCAATTCACGCTTCCGGAACTGGGGGTGGCGCGTGATGAAAACCTTCCGATCCTCTTTGTGGTCTGGAACAACAATGCCTTCCTCGAAATCGCAAATTCAATGGAAGATGCCGGGATCACGGCCACCGGATGTCATCCGGGCGCCCCCGACTTTGGATTGATCGCCTCTGCATATGGGCTTGATTACAAGTGCACAGAGCCAACAGAGCTGGCTACTACGCTAGCGGAAATGCCGCCCCTCACAGGTCCAATGCTGCTTGAAATCGATATGAAAGCATGATGCATCCCAATCTCTCCATGCCGCTCTTATGACGCTCCGCAAGAGATGACGCCGTTCTACGGGGCGTCGGCAAACGGCGCTGACATCCTCACTGTCGTGGTGTGGCGGTATCGTTGGGCACCGATCTCCTCTGCAGTCTCGCGGATCGCGGCCCCGCCAGGGTTTTCTGCACTGCCATGGAGGACGCTCATCGGCCTTTTGTGCCGCTTCCAGTCGATCCGCGGTAGGCAAGGAACGCGTGGTCGTATTGGTATGCGAAGTCATCTATATTTTTATAGCACAGTTGTATAATAAGAGGGTGCAAAGCGATCATTCGCCTTGCAAGACCTGCGGTTTCAGAGAGTTTTGCAGATGAGAACCACTTCTATCACACAGCGCCTGGCGGACTTGGGCGGCGCGAAATGGGACCTGCATCTGGCAGCTCGCGATCGCAGCGAGGGCGGTGCAGATATCATTGAGATGACCATCGGTGAACCCGATGTCTCCCTACCGGAACAACTGGCTGAACATGCGATTGCGGCACTCCGGGCCGGGAGAACGCAGTATTCCAACGGCCGTGGCGAAAACGATCTGCGTGACGCGCTGGCCGAGGCATATACCCATCGCCGCGGGCGGGCGTTTGACCGGGACAATGTCCTTTGCTTTCCGGGGACCCAGACCGCGCTCTATGCCGTCTTGCAGGGCGTGGCCGAGGCAGGAGACGAAGTGCTCGTCGGGGATCCGCTCTATGCCACCTACGAAGGAGTGATCCGCTCCACCGGGGCCGACATGGTGCCCGTGCCACTCCGTGCGGAACACGGGTTCCGCATGCAGTCCAATGATCTCGCTGATCGCATCACCGCAAAAACACGGGCGATCCTGCTCAACACGCCCCATAATCCCACCGGTGCAATCCTGCGAAAACAGGAATTGGAGGCGATTGCCGCGCTCGCAATAGAGCACGATCTCTGGATGATATCGGACGAAGTCTACGAGGATCTCGTCTTTCACGGGAATAAATTCATATCGCCTTTGTCCCTGCCCGAGGTGTCCGACAGGGTGATCGCCGTCTCCTCGATTTCAAAATCCCACGCTGCCCCCGGCATGCGGAGCGGGTGGGCTATCGGTCCAAAGCCGTTCATGGATGCGCTTCTGCCGGTATCTGAAACCATGCTGTTCGGGAATCAGCCGTTCATTGCCGACATGACCGCGGCAGCGATCAGAGCGGGGTCTCCGGTCGCTGCGGGAATGGTCAAACGCTACTCCGCACGCGCGGCCTGTCTTGCCGAACGGTTGCATGCGGAGACCAACCTGCGGGTACATAGTCCGGACGCTGGAATGTTTGCACTGGTCGACGTCAGCCCGCTCGGAATGGATTGCGATACCTTCGCCTGGGCTTTGCTGGAGCAGACCGGTGTTGCCGTCATGCCGGGATCGTCGTTCGGGAAACATATGAACGACTGGGTCCGCATCGCGCTGACCATCGACGATGATCTCATGGGGCAGGCCATCGACAGAATATCGCGCTTTGCTCAGTCCATGGCGTCCGACCCGAAGCGTGTCGTATAAAGTTGCACAGTCGGTTGAAACCTGTGGCGGGAGCGTTTTATGAGGGGTGATCCCCGGAGCAAGCGCTCCGCTTGCCGCAGGAGGCCCCGTTTTGACCCAAGAGTCCCCGACAGCAGATAAGATTTGCATCATCGGCCTCGGGTATGTTGGCCTGCCGCTCGCAGTTGAATTCGCAAAATATCGCCCGGTCATCGGTTTCGACATTGATGCGAGGCGGATTGCGGAGCTGTCTCAGGGCGTCGACCGTACCCGAGAGCTGGATCAGGCGGATTTGCGGCAGTCGAAATACCTGGGCCTGACGTCCGACATCGCCGAGATCTCGGAGGCGACGACATATATTGTCACGGTCCCGACCCCCATCGACGAAACCCGCCGCCCGGATCTTGGGCCATTGTTGTCAGCCAGCCGAACGGTAGGGCAGGTCCTGAAGCCCGGCGATATCGTCATCTACGAATCCACAGTCTTTCCCGGTGCCACAGAAGAAGAATGTGTGCCGCTGCTCGAGGAAACCTCCGGTCTGGTCCTGAACCGGGATTTCGGCGTTGGCTACAGCCCGGAACGGATCAACCCGGGCGACAAGACGCGGCGCCTGCCGGATATCGTAAAGATCACCTCCGGATCCACACCGGAAACAGCGGACAGGGTCGATGCCCTTTATGCAGAAATCGTTTCGGCAGGGACCTACAAGGCAGAAAGCATCCGCGTCGCCGAAGCCGCCAAGGTCATCGAAAACAGCCAGCGCGATATCAATATAGCGCTCATCAATGAGCTCGCGATGATTTTCAACCGGATGGGAATTGACACGGAATCCGTGTTGAGGGCCGCCGGCACCAAATGGAACTTTCTCAATTTTCGCCCCGGTCTTGTCGGAGGCCATTGCATCGGCGTGGACCCCTATTACCTGACCCACAAAGCGCAACAGGTTGGGTACCATCCGGAGATATTGTTGTCCGGCAGGCGGTTAAATGACGGCATGGGAGCCTATGTGGCTCAACAAATGATCAAGGCAATGCTGAAACGGCGGCTTCATGTGGTTGATGCTCGGATTCTCGTCATGGGACTGACCTTCAAGGAAAACTGCCCGGATTTGCGAAACACAAGGGTCGTTGACGTGATCGAAGGGTTGCGTGATTTCGGAGCGGATGTGGACATATTCGACCCCTGTGCCGATCCCGCCGAGGCGCAGGCCGAATATGGTCTTGAGCTGACATCAAAGCCGGAAACGGGCGTTTATGATGGGATCATCGTCGCCGTGGCGCATGATGCGTTCAAGGCCATCGGGGCTGACGGGATCAGGGCCTTCGGCAAACACGACTCGCTGCTCTACGATCTGAAATATGTGGTAGCGGCAGAGCATGCGGATCTCAGACTTTGACTGCGGGCAAACGGGGCGAAACATGACAATTTGCGTCATTCATACAGGTGGGACCATTGGCATGGCCTCCACCGAAACAGGGTTTGCGCCAAAGAGCGGCGTCGTCGAGGCCGAGCTGGCACAATTGCAGAAGATGGGTGACATTTCCGGCGACTACCGCGTGGTTGTCGCCGATCCCTTGATCGACAGCGCAAATGCATCGCCCGCCGATTGGAACTGGATCATCGCACAAATCATCGACGCCAGTGATGAATGTGAGGGGTTTGTCGTGACGCATGGTACCGACACCTTGGCGTTTACAGCCGCTGCGCTGACATTCAGCCTGTGTGGCTTGCAAAAACCGGTTGTTCTGACCGGGGCCATGCTTCCTTTGACCCAAGACGGCAGCGACGGCAGCCGCAACCTGTTGGATGCCTTTGAGGCCGTTCGCACGGCACCACCGGGTGTCTGGGTTCAGTTCGCCGGAAAACGCCTGCACGGGGCGCGGGTGCGAAAATCACATTCTGTGGCCTTTGATGCATTTGCGGCCTCAATCTCGGATCTTGGACCCTTGCGCGAAGCTGCGCATCCGGGCGGCCAACCCTATGATCAGGATGTCTCGGTTTTGATTGCTGCTGTTGCCCCGGGTATGCAAGCCGATCTCATCGCGCTTGCTGCCGAGCGCGCGGATGGCATAGTCCTCAGATGCTATGGATCAGGAACCGTACCCGAAAGCCGCGACCTCAGGGCTGCGCTGAAGCGGGCGCGTGACACTGGAAAACCGGTGCTTGCCGTCAGCCAATGCGCAGAGGGGGGCATTTCCCTGGGGACGTATTCCGCGGGCGCTCTCTTGGCCGAGTTCGGTGTCGTTGACGGTCGGGACATGACGGTCGAGGCCGCATATGCCAAATTGCTCCATGCCCTGTCGGTCACAAAGGACCCAATAGAACAACATCGGATACTCGAAACCTGCTTGTGCGGTGAGTGGGTGGCTTGATCACAAGGCGACAGATGGGGTGTGTGACGATGTGTTGCCGCCAACGCAGGGAATGTAAATGAACAAGGCGGCCGCCCTCGCTCAGGATTAGCGGCCTTTTTTGCAGCGTCAGTCTACATTTCGCCGCATCCCCGACCCCACCTGGGCTGCGGAACGGATACGACGAACGATCCTGCGTCCGCAGAAGCGCTCTCAGAGGGACGTCATGAAACCGTGAGAGGTCCAGACTGAGGAACCAGATCGCTGCCCCTTTGTTCTACGCGACTCTTCGGGCGGGCTGCGAAGCAACACTTTCGCCCAGATCAAAACGAGCGACGATCTTGCTCAGGTCGCCGGCCTCGTTGCTCAGCATTTGCCCCACGGCAGTGGCTTCTTCTACCATGGCTGCGTTCTGCTGAGTGACCTGGTCCAGCTGACTGACCGATACATTGATCTCGCTGATACCGGTTGATTGTTCAGATGCGCCGTTGGCAATCCCACTGATCGAGCCAGCAATTTCGTTCACCCGCTCCGAGATACGCGCAATTGATACGCCCGCCTCGTCGACCAGGTCGACACCCTTTTGAACGTGGTCCGAACTTTGGGTGATGAGGACCTTGATTTCGGTGGCTGCGCTCGCGGAGCGCTGGGCAAGACCTCTCACTTCTGACGCGACAACTGCAAATCCCCGACCCGCTTCGCCAGCGCGGGCCGCTTCGACGCCTGCATTCAATGCCAGAAGATTGGTCTGAAACGCGATGTCATCAATGACAGAAATGATCTGGCCGATTTGATTTGAGGACGTCTCGATGCTTTGCATGGCTGTCACCGCCGTTTTCACAGTAGCACTGCACCCTTCGGCCTCTTCCCGTGCATTCAGCATCGACTCTTCAACCCCACGCGCACCGGCGGCTGCGGACTTTACCGATGTTGTCAGCTCTTCGAGAGCGGCTGCAGTCTGTTCCAATGTCGCAGCCTGGCTTTCTGTACGCTGAGAAAGTTCGTCGGACGCACGGCTGATTTCGGCAGCTCCTCCCGTGATGGTTCGGGTTTTTTCCTGCACTTCCGAAATCGTATTGGAAATCTTCTCCACGGCGACATTGAAGTTTTCGAGCAGCAACGCGTATTCATCCGGGAAGCGGTCAGAGATGCGGCAATCCAGTTTTCCATCTGCCAGATCCGCCAGATGATGACTGAGGGTATCTGCAACCCGTCGAGCATCTTCCTGGCTCTGCTGTGCGAGTTTCGTCGCCCTCTGGGCCGCTTGGGTTTGCTCCGTCGCGGAGGCGGTTTGTTCTTGCAATGCGGCGTCCGCTGCAATCTTTTTCCGCATGCTCAACAGCAGGACGCCGGTTTCCAGAACCACGATCAACGCATGCAACACCGTACGTTGCACGTTGGCCTGAATACCGCCGCTCGGATAGACCAGCGCAGGCAGAAGCACACTGAACGAGACATGGTGCAATGCGACAAGAACAGTCGCGAGAATCAACGCCTTTGGGCTGGCCAGGGTCGAAACGATCGCCAGCACTGCGAAGAACAACATATGCGTGTCGAGCTGCCACGCATGACCGCTCATTGAGGCGGTGAACAGAATGCAGTGTCCGACCAGACAGGAACTGAGAAGGTAGTCATGTGCCAGCTGCTCAAGCCGTGTGGCAAAGGATCCGAGAAGGCCGAGGACAATTCCCAAGATCGCAAAGACCCACCAACCTTGGGTCTGGCCCACGGAATAGGCGGCAATCGCCGGGATGGGTACAAGCAACCAACTGGCCGACTGTTGAATTAGTTTCTCAAAGGCAAAAAATCCAGCGCGGGCCGGACGAAGCGATCTAGCTTTTAAACTTCGCATAGCTGGGCAATCCTTTTTCCATCAATAACAAACCAAGCGCCGTTCTCAAAAAGACGGCGCAGGGCCTGGGCATCCGGTATCACCACCAAAACCCCCAATGGCGACCTCGCAGTCGCCAGCTCGGGCACATCGGAAGACACCACAATATCAACGCTGGGCTTCCATGGCGGCGCGACAACCAGCGCCGGTTCGCCAGGCACCGCAATCGGAGCACCCAGCAAGGCCAGCAGGGGTGCCAGGATCAGTGTTGTCAGACAGGACGTAATTATGATCAGGGTTGGCATATCTGGTCCATTTAGTCTCGCCATCTATACGCAGCCCGAATTACCAGATCATTGAGATCGCCACCGCAAGTCACCCGCAATGGACGTTTGTCTCTTAAATTTTATCTGAAGCCGGAAATGCCTCCCGAAGACCACCCGAACTGCAAGGTCCCCAAGCGGCCAACCGAGGAGGGGACAGCGACACCGCAGCACATCGATCGGAGCCGACAAGGGGCGCTTTCACGGGCTCGATCATGACCGGAATAGACGACTGCGACCCTTGGCTGAGCGGTGAATGCATCACTCAGGGCATTTCAACTTTTGGTTGTTTACTAACGCACTGAAAGCACGCTTAACTAAATTTTAACTATTTTTCAACTGGTTAAATGGCGCTCGGCGAATCCGGGCTCGCGGTCACTGTGTATCCCTATTGCACGGATGGCTAAAAATACGGTCTGCAGCCAAAAACCTTTTGTGACCGCAGCATGGACCCTGTAGGGAGAGATGCTATAACGAAAACGCTGTGAATGCATCACGGTGAAAATAGTACAGGCGCATATATCTATGTCTTCCCGACTGCTTTCTGGGCGCATTCGAGCTGCGTTCCGTTGTATGATTTTGGGCGTATTTGGGACGCTCTTTCTATCGGGTTGTGACGATTTCCCCATTCCGTTTGAACTTGAGGAAACCGAAGGCCTAACGACCTATAATGTCGTCGCGAACAGTCAGGCGTGGATCTCCTCGCCCGACACATTGATCACTTTTCAGCGCAACCTTGGCGATAGTATCGATCAGCGTATCGGGCTGACGAACCACACGCTTCTGGATGGCGAGAACTACATTCATATCCGTGCCCGCAATGTCGAGGGTCGTTTCATGTTCGACGAATTCATCGAACGTGCAGGAGGGCTGCCGACGCCTTTTACGACGCTTGATGCCGGGCAAATGATCGCAACCGAGGATGACTTCGGTGCCTATTTATGGGCAAGCAAAGCCATCAATGGCAATTCTACATGTGTCTTGGCCATGCGGCGCGTCACACAAATCCAGCGCCCGATTCCAGGCAACCGCGAGGTCATGGATATTTTACTGCGCAACTGCGTCAAGGGCGATGCAGAAGCCGCATTGCAGCCGATCAAGGCAATTCATGTCGGTCATTTTCCACTGAATGAGGGCCGGTCCTCCGACAGTCTGATGCTGTCGCCTCTGGCCGGCCCTTCACCCTTCTAGCGTGCCAGCATGGGCATGATCAAACACGAAGCCGATACTGGACAAACCCATGAGGCAGAGGTCTGAACTTTGAAAAAAAATTATTTCCGTAGCCTCATGATGCTCTTTTTCTGGCTGTCGTTGGCGATGCCCGCTTTGGTATTGGCATCCCTGCCGGCCTCTGCGGCAGCGCAGGGATTATTGAGTATTGCTGCCGTCCTGCTCGTCTCGCTGCTCAAACCCTTCGCGACCAACACCATCGCACGTTTCTCATTGATGGCGATCGGCAGCATGATTGTGTTTCGCTACTGGATCTGGCGTCTGACGGTGACGCTGCCCGATCCAGGCTTCGACCTTTCCTTCGCATTGGCCGCGATCTTGTTTGCGACCGAAACCTACTCCATCCTGGTGTTTTTCCTGAACGCGTTCATCACGGCGGACCCGACATCCAGAGCGCAGCCGCCAAAAGTCGACGTCCATGAACTGCCGAGCGTTGATATTCTGGTGCCCTCCTACAACGAGCCCATCGACATGCTGAGCGTGACGTTGTCGGCGGCGAAAAACATGATCTACCCGCACGACAAGCGCACGGTGGTTCTCTGTGACGACGGGGGGACCGATCAGCGGTGCGACTCCGATGATCCGGAGATGGCAAAAAACGCGCGCAAACGCCGCAAGGAGCTACAAGAACTCTGCCAGCAGCTGGGCGTCGTTTACTCGACCCGCGCGCGCAACATTCACGCCAAAGCCGGCAATATGAGTGCGGCTCTGGAGAGCCTGAACGGCGATCTTGTCGTGGTTTTTGATGCCGACCACGTGCCCTCTCGGGATTTCCTTGCCCGAACGGTCGGTTACTTCGTCAAGGATCCGCAGCTGTTCCTGGTGCAGACTCCGCATTTTTTCATCAACGAAGATCCGATCCAGCGAAACCTTGGTCTGACATGCCCGCCCGAGAACGAAATGTTCTACAGCATGATCCACAAGGGGCTGGACCGTTGGGGCGGCGCGTTCTTTTGCGGATCCGCTGCGGTGATCCGTCGTGCGGCACTCGAGAGCGTCGGGGGGTTTGCCGGCGAGACGATTACCGAAGACGCGGAAACCGCGCTGGAAATCCATTCCAATGGCTGGCGCAGCCTGTATCTGGACCGCGCCATGATCGGCGGACTGCAGCCTGAAAGCTTCAGCTCATTCATTCAGCAGCGTGGCCGTTGGGCCTCCGGCATGATGCAAATGCTGGTGCTGAAAAACCCGCTGTTCCGCGGCGGCCTGTCTCTGATGCAGCGGCTTTGCTACATCAACTCGATGGCGTTCTGGCTGTTTCCGATGATCCGCTTGGTCTATCTCATCGCGCCGCTCGCCTATCTGTTCTTTGGCATCGAAATGTTCGTCGCGACCTTCAATGACGCCATGGTCTACGTGCTCAGCTACATGGCGATCAGCTTCCTCGTTCAGAACGCTCTGTTTGCCAAATACCGCTGGCCCCTGATCTCGGAAATCTACGAGGTCGCCCAGGCGCCCTATCTCGCAAAAGCCATCATAAAGACGTTGATAAAACCGCGCGGAGCAAAATTCAACGTGACCGCGAAGGACGAAACCCTCGTCGACGACCATATCTCCAACATGTACAAACCGCTGTTGTCGCTGTTCCTGCTGATGACCGCCGGGGTTGTCGCGCTTGTGATCCGCTGGCAGATCTTTCCGGGGGATCACAGCGTTCTGGCCGTCGTCGGGGCCTGGGCGGTGTTCAATTTCCTGCTCGTATCCCTCTCCCTCGCGGCCGTTGCGGAAACAAAACAACGCCGGACCGCGATCCGAGTCGACACCAACGCCGCGGCCGGTCTGCGGTGGGAGGGGTCCGGAGAGGACGACGTGCCGGGCCTGATCGTCGATTCCTCCACCGGCGGCGCGCGCGTTCAATTGACACGCTCCGTGGGCGGAAGCACCGGCAACCGCTTGCCCGCAGCGGGCGATCTGGTGGAGCTGACCCCCCATTTCCCGGAGGCCCGCCACCTTCAGCGGTCGATCAAGGCCGTCGTGAAAAACGTCAAACAGGTCGACAACGGCCAGGAGCTTGGCGTGTTCTACCTCCCGGAGCAGCCGATCGAAGTGCGAGAGGCGGTCGCCTACCTGATATTCGGATCCAGCGAAAACTGGCTGGATATTCGCCGGGCCAGCCAAACGAAGAAAGGCTTGGTCGCCGGGCTGTTTT
Source organism: Alphaproteobacteria bacterium MedPE-SWcel (assembly GCA_001874255.1). Classification (GTDB taxonomy): domain Bacteria; phylum Pseudomonadota; class Alphaproteobacteria; order Rhodobacterales; family Rhodobacteraceae; genus Epibacterium. Next base: position 66,153 of record MPDC01000002.1, on the reverse strand, counting down.
ACGTCCTCTGGCTCAGCCTGAAGCTGCTGCCCAATACTGTTTTGCGGTTCCTGCGTGAACCTGCGCGGCGGATCAAGGCCGCCGAAAATCCTGAACCTGATATGCCTCCGGCGCACATCGTGGCCTTTGGTGCGGATTTCAAGGAAGAAGAATGGCGTCGTCAGCACCAGCCCGATACCGCCGCTCTTCAAACCGAACCGCGGGAGGCAGTGTAATGGGGATTTTCCGCGCTTTCCCCGTCCTTCTCTGCGGTTTTATGGCCCTGCCGTCCATGGCGCAGGAAACGCAAGAAACCGTTCCGACCGTGCGCCTCACCGCTCCTGAAGCGCCTGTTCGATCGGTGGAAACCGAGGCTCCGAACACCCCCGAACAGACATCGCCGACGGTTGATCTGAGTCCCCTTGCGGCGGACCCCGACCCGGAGCTCGCAGCTCTTTCGCCCGATACCGAGACAGAGGCGACGCCACCGGAGCCTGTTCTCATTCCCCTGCGTGCCAGCTTGTCGCCGTTGAATGACACGGTCAAAATCGGAGGCAGCCTGCGAGACCCCGGCGTGTTCCGCTTCACCGGTGAAACCGTCGCCGATGATTTTACGATCACAGTTCCTGACACGGGCACTGTACCAACCGAGATCATCCTGGCCCTACGGTCCAGCATTGATCTATTGCCCGATCGGTCGCGTTTGCAGGTTTCGATCAACGGGATCGATGCGGGCGAGATCACCCTCGACAGTTTCAGCGGATTTTCACGGTTTGCACTCCCCGCCACCGGAATGACACCCGGCCCAAACACCGTCCGCTTGACCGTTGATCAGACCCACAGGCTTTTTTGTGGGCCAGAGGCCTCTTTCGCCCTGTGGAGCGAGCTGGACCTCTCTCAAAGCGGCGTCGAGATGCCGGCCACCGACCTGACGGCAGATGCCTCGGGGTTCTTGGCCGCGATCCAGGCTGAAGTCGCCAAGACCGGTGTGATCGACGTACTGACAGACTCGACCCTCGACCCAAAGGTGATGCGCAAGGTTCTGGGGCCGCTGCTTGCCCAAATCTCCCGGGTGCCACAGGTGAATGTGTCTTCTTTCTACGAGGCCCGTAGCGGCCCCCCGCCTTTGGCGCGGATTGCGTTTATCAATGCGACAACGCCTCGCGCCGAATTTCGACGTGGGTCCGACGGGGCAATCGTCCTACAGGTGGTTTACGCCGATGGGAAACTGCCTGACCTGAGCGCGGTCCTTCCCGACCCTGAGCCGGAGCAATACCTGCCTACCGTGGTGCCCGGCCATCCGAATACGCTGGCATCCCTCGGAGAAGCCAATATCGTCGGCAATACCCGGTTCTTCATCAAGGATGTCGCGTTTTTTCTGCCGCAGGACTGGCTGCTTCTGGCGTCTCAGAAGGCGACATTCAACCTGAACTACGGGTTCTCTGCGGATCTGCCGACCGGTGCGCTGCTGAACGTCAAGGTGAACGGGACATCCATCCAATTGCTGCCGCTGGACCGCAATGGCGGCGGTCTGCGTCCGCCTCTGCAAATCCGTTTTCTGGCCAATCTTCTGCATCACGGCACCAACAGTATCACCTTTGAGATGATCGCCCCCGGGGACCCGCCGGGATTGCCCTGCGCGCCACGTGATACCGATCTGCTGGTCATTCTTGCCAGTAGCTCTCTGGATGTTCCGCCATCGCCCAAAATGCGCAAGTTTGATATGGCTTCGGCCCTGTACCAAGTCGGGCCCGACAGTTTGGTGCTGCCGCCACAGTTGTTTTCCGAAGACCAAAATCAGGAAGCGGCATTGGCGTTCAATGCAATGTTGCGCCCGATCAAATCCGGAAACTTGCGGCCCCGTCTGCATTTGACCAGTCTGGACAAGATCGCGATGACCCCGTTTCGAAGCGCTGGACTGACACGCGAAATGATCCTGCGCACCTTGTCATCGCCCCTGGATGCGTCGCTGCCCAAGACCACCCGGGACATTTCCGAGGACACAGAAGAACGCGCCGAAACCTATACGCTTGCGCAGTCGGACAGCAGCAAAAGCGTGGCCGCAAACAAGACCGCAGCCAGCTCGCGCAGTTTGGGCAGCGTCACCACGAGCGCGTTTCAGCAGGTGAGCACCACATTGTCGCAATTCCTGTTCCCGGAGCGGCTCGACCTCGGGGAATGGATGCAGCAGCGCAAGGGTGTCGCCATGCTGTTGCAACCGGATCCAATCCACCCCGAAGAACTTTGGCTGATCGCAACATCGGCAATTTCCGCCACGGATCTCGCCCGCAGCGTCAATCGGTTGCGGTTGCAATCCCAGGGCAACACCTTGGGTCAGGTCGCGGTCTTGAAGAGGGACGGCAGCTGGGACAGCTGGTCAGCCAATATCCGTCCGCGCTTGTTGGAACCGCTGAGGCCGGGCAATTTTCGCACCGTCATGGGCAACTACGCGTCATGGTCGCCGCTCACCTTCACCGGGTTGATCCTGCTGGCTGCGTTGCTTTCGGTGTTCCCCGCGATCTGGTTCACGCTGATGACCAGACGAGCAGGGAGCAAGGAATGAACCGCCGAGACGTTCTGGCGATGCTGAGCATGGCCCTGACCGGGGCGCACACGCCTGCCTTTGCGCAGTCACTGCCGGTTCAGTCGGTTGCAGGTGTCGTGCCACCGGATCATCCACTCCAGGCCTCCTGGGAAATCTGGAAATCGCTCTATCTGCGTCCGGATGGTCGTGTGGTTGACGGATATCAGGACAATGCGAGCCATTCCGAGGGTCAGGGGTATGGGCTGACGCTGGCGGCCGCTTTTGGCGATCTGCCGGTTTTTGAAACCATCTTTCGCTGGACCGAGGAGCACCTTGCCATACGTGCGGATGCTTTGCTGGCATGGCGCTGGTTGCCGGACCAGACCCCATCTGTCCCCGATACCAACAACGCCAGCGACGGCGACCTCTTCTATGCCTGGGCGCTGGCGGCCATGGCTGCACGCCACGACCGTCCGGAGTTTGCGGACCGTGCGGTGCAGATTACTCGGGATCTGGCCAGGCTTTGCGTTGTGTCGGACCCCAGCACCGAGGGGCGCTTCCTGTTTTTGCCGGCTGCCGAGGGCTTTGTGCGAGACGGCAGCTATATCATCAATCCGTCCTACTACATGCCGCGGGCAATGCGCGAACTTGCCGTCATGACCGGCGTAGACCTCCTGGCAAAAGTCGCAGCGGATGCTGATGTTCTCTTTGCGGATATCGCCGACGCCGGGCTGGTCCCGGATTGGATCGGGGTCGGTGCATCGGGATGGACGCCTCCGCCAGAGTTGTTTTCGGCCAAGACGGGCTACGAGGCGATACGGGTGCCGCTCTTTGCGGTTTGGTCGGGTCAGCCGTCCTCGCCTTGGGTCGCGCGCTATATCTCTGCTGTGTCTGCGCCGTCCGGCGATGGCACCGGGATCGTCTTTGATCGCGAGACAGGACAGATTCTGGAAAGCAGCAGTGATCCCGGCTATCAGGCGGTCGCTGCCTTGTCCGTTTGTGCCAAAAACGGAGATATCGGCGCGGCAATGCCTGCGTTCTCCGGGACTCAGCCCTACTACCCCGCAACATTGCATTTGATGACCCTTATCATCCAGTCTGAAAAGTATCCCCAATGCGTACCGCTGTGAACACGATCAAACCTGCTGTCCTGCTTCTCGTCCTCCTGTGCGTGGCCCACACGCCCGCCTCGGCCCAGCCCCTGTCGGAGGCCGCAGGTCCGGCACAGAGCGCCAGCGGAGGTCCGGATTCAAACGAACTTCAGGCGCTGGTGTTCTACCTCCAGCAACGCAATCAGGTGTCGGCAGAAGCAGAACTGCGCCGCCTGAAGAGCAAATACCCCAGTTGGGTTCCGCCAACGGACCTCAATGATGTGACCGTGACACAACCTTCCTCGGAAATCGATGCGATCTACAAGGCAATCGCGGACAACGAACTGCCGCTGGCGCGCAGCTTGATCGTCCAGGCCCAGTCCGCCTATCCGAACTGGACACCGCCACATGATATGACCCGTCTGCTGACCTTGGCTGAAGGCCAGCAGAAGCTTGATCAGGCATTGGACGCCGGAAATGCAAACCAGGCCTTGCAAATCGCCACGTCCATTGATGGGCTGCTTCAGTGTGACCGCATCAACAATGCCTGGCGCATAGCTGAAATCCAGGGCGCCCAGAACGCCGACAGCGCCGCATTGACGACTTATCGCGCAATTCTGAACTCCTGCAATGTGACGACAGAACTGTTCGCGACCATCGAGAAAGCCGACGCGGTGACCTCAAATGAGGAGCTCTCCGGGCTGGTCGCGATCGTCATTGACCGGTTTCCCGATGAAACCGAGACTTTTGCCAATCTCGAAAAACGTCTTTTGGCCGGACGCGGCGCTCCGGTCGGAAATCTGGCCCTGCGAAGTGATCACGCCGAAAAGCTACGTCCGAAAACACGGCCGACCAAACGGGCGACTGTAGCCGCAGGCGCCTCCGTTCCGGCGGCGTCTTCCCCAGCGCGGCCGACATCAAGTGGCTGCAGCCCGTCTGATGCATCCGCTCGTTCCCCTCAGCGCTTGATGGCCTACGGGTGGTGTGCGCATAATCTCGATAGGCCGATGGAGGCATTGAATGCCTTTAGGAGCGCCGAAGCCAAATTGTCCGGTGCCCCAAAACGCGAAGCCCGTTTTGGCATGTCGCTGGCCTTTTTGAAGTTGAACATGCCCGACGAGGCAGCCCGCATTGCCGCAAATACCCGGTTCACCCGGCAGCAGCGAGTGAACGTGGAAAAGCAAATTCTCGATCAACGCGGAAACCGAGCCTACAAGCAGGGCGACTTCTCCAAAGCCATTGCCTACTGGGACGCCTTCGAGCAGATCAATGGCCACATGACACGAGAGCAATTGGTGTTGCGCGGTTACGCATATTACAACAACGGCAACAAACCAAAAGCGCGCCAGATCTTTCAGAAGTTGCATGACCAACTGGCGACCAGTGAAACGCGAAGGGCGCTCGGGCTATTCCACGACGACTGACCTCTGGCCTTTGCTATCAGCCCGAACCTTGCGGAGACGCAAGGGAACTTCGCGGAGACCCCAGGGAACTGCCGCCAGGGCAGCGGCCACTCAAGCGCGCAAGGCCTGATCTGCCCGTGCCTCCTCTTTGACATCGCCATCGTCGGACACCGTGACAATCTGGCCTGTGTGCAGCTCTGTTGCTCCGGAGGCCCCGACGATCATCAGTATGTTTTTCTCCCGGGCAATGATCGCCATATGGCTCAACCATCCCCCCACTGAACTGACGACGGCTCCGGCTTGCTGAACCTGCGGCAACCAGGCCGGGTTCACCATGTGGCAAACCAGAATATCGCCGGGCGCGAACCCCTCAAAGGCGGCGTCGCCATAAGCTGTCTCATCCGTGACGCGAAACACCCGTCCGGTCGAGTGGCCCGACCCGGCCACGCATGTGCCAGTCATCGACCCGGCCTCGCAAGAGCGCGCGGCCCCTGCGGACAACTGCTCGCAGTCCCGCAGGCTCAGTTGTATTTGATCCGGTGCATGCGTCCGACACAGGGCATCGTGGTCCCGACGGGAACGCGCAAGGTCGCGAAGCATTTCAACCTGTGTCCAGTTGGCCTCCGATATCTCCTCGATCGTCAGGTGAAAGATCAGATCCTCCAGCTTTGTCTCCGTCCCGAGTGCCACCAATGCGCGCCGCAGTTCAGCCAGAACACGCATGGATTCATGTTTGGCGCGCTCCTTCAGATCCTGATAGGCAATCGCCAGCTCGATCTTGTCCCGCAGCCCTTGCGGAGTCCCCTCCGGTATCTCGGGTGACTTCAGCGGGGGCGTTCCGGCGTCCAGCAAAGAAAACAACAGGCTGGGCGCTTCGCAATAGCGTGGGGCCGAGAGTTCGTAGTCAAACATCGACCTGTGCCCCATCACCTCCAACGCCTGTCGCCGCGCTTCGTCCTTTGACCCCCGGCACCGGGCCAGCAAGCTTGAGGGAGAGTATTTCAGCTCTGCCTGCATCAGGCAATTTCGAAGAGCCGGATCCCCTTCGGTCGCACGGGTGGCATCTGTCATGGCCAGGGCCGCGAGCACATTTATTTTCTCCGACTCCACGTAGATGTCAGTGACAAAATAGCTCCGCAGCTTGCTGATCACATCCAGCAGCTTGTGCCGTGGCTGGATCTCGAACCGGGTTGCGCGCCAATCGTCAACGGAGTCGCGCAGACCGGGCAGGACCGTGTGCTCAAATCGTTCCAGCGTCGGCCTGAGCCGTTTTTGAAGCCGCGCGGTCTTGTTCCCACTCAGGTCGACCGTCAGCTCTTTTTTCAGCCGCGTGTCGACATATGTCTTTCCGAACAGGCGGACCAGATGAGCGTTGGGCGATTCCGGCAGGGTATAGGGCAGGCGCAAGGCCCGGCAGGCAAGGTCGAGACTGCCGCCCGGCGCCCAAATCTGCGACATGAGGGAAAAGGACAAGGCGGTCGAGCGCGGAAGAACCTCGCTCATCTCATCCTGCTCCAGATGAATCGCGTGCGGATCGGCGTCACCTGACAGGCTTTGGAAAAAGCGCCGCCATTCCAGTGACCTGGCCTGATTTTCGGGACTGCCGACGGCGGTTGTGGTAATGTCTCTGGATTGCAGGATATAGAATTCCCCCTCCGCCCAGGCCCATTCCACATCCTGTGGGCTTTCAAACAGATCTTCGATCCTCTTGCCGAATGATAGCAGCATTTCGGCGTCGAAAGGCGATTGCCCGTCCTCTGTCGCCGGTTCATGGCTGCTTCGCCCAAATCTGGCGGTGCGGGGTGTTTTCCGGCCGGAAACCAGCTCCTCTCCATTTCCCTCTACCCACTCCAGCAGCATCATTCCCGGTGCCTGCGGATCCTGCGTAAACAAGACGCCGGCATAGGTCGCATCTATCATGCGCTGGACCAGAATATTGCCGTGACCGTCTTCGCCGCCACCGTAGCTGCTGGCCCGAGACGACCTGAAGGAGGCCATGACCGTCTCTGTCGCTGACCGGAATGTATCGGCCGTGACGTCCAGAACAGAGTCGAAAACTCCGGCATAGCTCTGATCCGCTCCGTCTTCCTGACTCGCGGATGAACGCACGGCGCAGGGATCCGGGCCGACTTGCTGCCAGACATTGTTGGCAAGCCGCTGCCGTTGAGCAGGATCAGCCTGCTCGTAATCATCCAGAAAGCGCTGTGTCAGAACAACGCCGCCGGGCACCGGAAAACCAGCGTTTGCAAGTTGTGACAGTCTCAGCGCCTTGTTACCTGCCAGCTCCAGAGACGCGGTGTTGCTCAGATCAAACACGCCTTTGGGAAGCCGCGACATCTCGGCAATTCGGGAAAAGACGCCGTTCAGTTTGCCGGAGACGTAGAAGTGCTGAACCAGCAACCCCAGCAAACTCATCCAAAGATAGAAATTTCCCGCTGCGGACAGGCCGACTGTCAGCACAAAAAGCGCAGGCATGCCGAGACCCAGCCACAGGAGGGCACCACGCCAGGATTTTGCGAAGGCACTGACAAGATATGCCGCGCCCAACGCGCAGGTCAAAGCCGGCGCAATTGACGTAGGATCCGGCGCGCCAAGGTCCGGAACCCAGAGAAGGGGTTCGACAATACCCTGCGAGGCATATTCCGCCGCGCTCAGGCCGAGCATCATCAACGGCAGGAACAGCAACGCGGTCAGGTTGCGCAGGGGGGTCAGACCATGGGACGCATAAAAGGCACGGAGCGCGCGAGACTTGCGGATTGGGTCATCCGCAAGCGATGCCTTGAGGCTCCGCAACTCTTCTTTATGATCCCGAAGCGCAATTTGATCCCGCTCGGACTTTAGCGTGATGGGCAATACGATCAGGCGGGAAATCGACGCCATACCGAGCAGACTGACGAGCAGATGGGACCGGTTGTGCCCCCAAAGCAGTGCATCGCTGAGCGTTTGAACCGCCCGGTCCCATAGGGATGTATTTTGGTCTGCGAGCCAGGCCGACACATGCGGCTTTGGCGGCGGCGGAACAAAATACTCCCACGGCAAGGTGTAGCGTCCCTGAAAGGGAATCCCGGCGCGGGTGAGTTCCAGACCCAGCACCTGACTCATGAAACAGCTGCGCCGATCATAGCATGCCGCGACTGTCGGGACGCGGCGAAGACGTGCTATTTGGCGCGTCAACTCATCACTTGTCATCGCCCGGATAGGGATGTTGACAGCGCTCGGCAGATGGCCGGTCTCAAAGTCGCCGGGATACCTGGTATCGACAATCTGCAGCGGTCCTGCACTGCGAAGCTCGGTAAATTCAGAGGTGTTTATCAGTGTGTTTTTGTTGTCAAATTCAGGAATCGCACGCAAATCGGACAGCGATTGAACGCGGCTGTCCGAAAACGGGCGGGATTCTACAATCCATTTTTCAAGACCCCCTGAGATGAACCGGCAGTCGACACCAAGCTTTGCCAGTTCCGCGCAGGTTTCCGAACTGCGGTTGCCATTGTGGCAGAACAGGACGACTTGCTCTCCCGGCTGCACAGGAGGGGATTGGCGAAAATCCGGAAACCTGATGTGCTCAGCACCGGGCAGGGTGCCCATTTCGTGTTCACCAGTTTCGCGGATATCAAAGAACTTGACGGTGTCGGACGCCAACAATTCAGCAGCGTCCGCAGTGGTGATGCCAAGGGGATGCGTTTCCTGTGCCGAGTAGCTGGTTTCCTTCAGTTCCGGGTCTTTGACCTGTGTTCCATCGAATTGAGCCGGGCGGGTCAGCGTGGCCTGCAGCCGCAGCAGTTCGTCTTCTTTATGGGTCTGCCACTGCCAATGGTTGGCAGCACCGAGCACTGCAACCAGGGCGACCAGCCCCGCAATCAATCGAATTGGATATCGGCGCCGATTGTTTTTACCAGAGAGCAAACCGAGCCGTCCGAAGATGGCCGCGCCGACGCCCGACAGGAGCGTCACACCCAAGGCAAGTATTTGAGACAGGGACGAGACTGACCCCAGCACAAGTTCCGGAGACGGAATCGCCTGTGCAGGGGGTGTCATAATGATGAGACAGGTCAGGGATACGATTAAACTAAAACAAATTTTAACAGACCAGGTGATACAAGTCGTCAGGTTTCGTATAATCACTAGGTGTCCTTCTGAAGGAGAGTGTACCCTGCGGTGGCTTCAATGGCTGAGAGGTGCGACAAAGAAACGTCGTAATCCTTTCCAGATAGTTAATTTTTGCCGAGTAATGAAGATTAACTCATAGTTTTCAACATGTTTTCGTCATATCTTTGGCGCAAGAACGGGGGAAAGTAGGGTTTCAACGCCTTCCCGCGTGCCTGCCAAGCCAGATCAAGGAGAGTTTGATGCCTGTGGCACAAGCGTTTGTCACCGAGTTGTTACGTAAGATACGCCAGCGCAGCGGTTCGCTGAAAAAAGTTGCAATCGCGGTGGCTGTGTCCAGTCTCATGGGCCTGTTCGGCTCGCCTGCCCGGGCTGAGATCGCGCTGGTGTTCGGAACCTATGCTGCGGACAAACCCTCTGCGACTGTGCGCCAGTTTCGTCCTTTCCTGACATTTCTTGAGAACAGGATGGAAATCCTGCTGGAAGAGGACGTCACCATCGGCCTGCGGATTTCCAAGGACTACGAAGAAAGTATCGAGGATTTGGCGCTCGGGCGGGTCGATTTTGCACGGTTCGGTCCGGCTTCCTATGTCCACGCAATGGAGCGAAACCCGTATATCTCGATTATTGCGATGGAATCCAAGAGGGGTGAAAAACGGTTCAAAGGCGTGATCGCCGTTCACAAAGACAGCGATATCACTCGAGTGGAAGACCTCGCGGGCCTGACCTTCGCATTTGGTGACGAGCTTTCCACCATTGGGCGCTATCTGTCGCAGGCCTATCTTCTGGACGCAGGGATCTCAGCGTCGGACTTTCACGATTTCAAATATCTCGGACGTCATGATCTGGTCGGAGAAGCGGTCGGAGCAGGGAAATTCAGCGCCGGCGCGTTGAAGGAAAGCACCTTCAAGCAGCTTGTGGCAAAAGGCGTTCCGATCAGAGGGTTGGCATCGTTTGACAATGTCACCAAACCTTGGCTGGCGCGGGCGGACTTGAACAATAGAGTTCTTGAGGCCATGAGAGAGGTCATGCTGTCCTCCAGGAATGAAGAAATGGTGAAACGAGTGGCGAAGAATGGATTCCTCGCAGGCGCGGATTCCGATTACGATTTTGTGCGACGGGGCATGATCCGGAGCCGCGACTTTTGAAGGTTCCGCTTCATAAGCTGCTGCAACGCACGGGTATTTTACCACAGATTATCGTGTCGATGTCGCTCGCCGCGCTGCTTGTTGTTGTGGCCGTCGGCGGTGTGGCGCGCCGCTACGAAGTGCAACGTGTGAGCGACCAGCTCAGCGAACAGGCCGATCTGACAGTATCCCTGTTGAGCGGTCTCTTGCTTGAGGCGATCATTGTCGAGGATGTTCCTGTTCTGGAAACCGGCTTGGTCGAAGCAATTGCGCGCTATTCCAAAATTCTGTCGATTCACATCGAAAACGGTGAGGGAACGATTATAGCGGAGGCCTCCAATCCGCTGGCAGCAGAGGCTCGGGACTTCGTCATGTATCGGAGGCCGGTGCAATTTGAAGGGTTTGTTTTTGGCACAATGGTCGTCCAGTGGTCCACCGAAGAGGGTCAGGCGATGGTTATGGATATGGTGCGCCAGACAATCACCTGGACCATTCTGGCCGTCGTAGCCATGTCCCTATTGATGCTTTATCTGGTCTTTCGACTGGCGCTCAGCCCGCTGCAGGTGGTGCATGAGCGCATGTCCAATGCGGTTGCTGGGGCCAGGACGGCGGATTTCCAGTTGCCTTGGTATGCAAGCCGGGAATTTCAGGCTCTGGATGTTTCTGTTGAGGTATTGGAAGACAGCCTGGCGCAACGCGACGAGCGCGAGCAGGCCCTCGAGACAGCCCGAGAGCAGGCCGAGATTGCCAGCCGCGCAAAGTCGGAATTCCTTGCCAATATGAGCCACGAGATCCGGACGCCGATGAACGGTGTTATCGGCATGGCGGAAATTCTGCGCGAAACCGAACTGACGCCGGATCAGGAAATGTACGCAGAAACCATCGTCAAGTCAGGCAATGCACTGCTCACGATCATCAACGATATCTTGAATTTTTCGAAAATTGAGGCGGGTAAGCTGGAGCTCCACAAAGCGACCTTCAACTTGCGAACCATTGTCGAGGATGTGGTAACCTTGCTGGCCCCGAAAGCGGCTGAAAAATGGGTGCAACTGACCTTGCGTTTCGATCCGGACCTGCCGGAATTTTACGAAGGTGACGCCGGTCGAATTCGCCAGATCATTACCAATATCGTTGGGAATGCGGTCAAGTTTACCGCCCAGGGCTCGGTTCATATCAATGTAACCGGCACGTCTGAGGCGACCGGGCGGCAGGGGATCAAGATTTCTGTGGCCGATACCGGGATCGGCATCGCAGCAGACAAGCTGGACAGAATATTTCACGCCTTCGAGCAGGCAGATGGCGCCGCGACTCGGAGCTTTGAAGGAACTGGACTTGGACTGGCAATTTCCACCCGTCTCCTGCAGCTCATGAACGGCCGTGTACATGTGACATCAAGCGAAGGAAAAGGGTCGCTCTTTACCATCGAATTGTCCCTGCCAACGAGCGATCGAGCGCCGGTGTCGTTCCTGCCGAACCAGCCCGTTTCCGGGCTGCATGCCTTGATTGTGGACGACTTGGAACTCAACCGGACAATCCTGGGCGAACGTCTGAGATCCTGGGGCCTGCGTGTGTCCGAAACCGACTCCGCTGTCGAGGCAATGCTCCGGTTGGACGAGATGCAGGATGCCGGTGATCTATGCGATCTGGTTTTTCTCGATTTCAACATGCCCGATTGTGACGGATACGAATTGGCGACCCGTATTCGTACCGTGCCCAGTCTCGCAAAACTCCCTATCGTGATCGTTTCTTCCGTTGATCCCGCGCTTTCAAGATCAATGCTGGAAGACATTGGAAATTGCCATCAAGTGCTCAAGCCGGTGCGCGCCGACCAGCTGAGATCTGTGGTCGGTCAAGCGCTCGGCAGGCGAAATCAGCGGCAACCAAGTGCCGATATCTCGAGCCAACCGGTGACAGAGGCCGCAACCGTCAGAATACTCATGGCTGAAGACAATCGCACCAACCAGGTGGTTGTCACCCGCATGCTGGAACATGAAAACGTGGAAATCACGATTGCAGCAAATGGGGAAGAAGCTGTCGAAATGTATCGCGATGCGAAGCCTGATCTTGTTCTCATGGATATGATGATGCCGGTGAAGGACGGGTTGGAGGCGACCGAGGAAATCCGACGGGTGGAGGCCGAGGCCTCCCTGCTTCGGGTTCCTATCATCGCCTTGACGGCGAACGCGCTGGAGAGCCACAAGACGGCCTGCCGGGAGGTCGGAATGGATGACTTTCTGAGCAAACCCATTCGCAAACAAGCGCTGTTGGAAACGTTGCGGGCCTGGACCTCGAAGAGGGGCAAGCCGGATACTGTCGAGTGCCAAGAAGTCGGCGCCTGATCCGTCTGACGATCAGCGCCCCGTCCGGGTGAGCATTGCAATCATGCTTGCACAGATGAACATGGCCGTGCCCGCTGCGACAATGCTGGGGCCGGCTGGTGTGTCTAGCGTGAATGATGCATACAGGCCGCCCAACACCGACATTGATCCGACAAGCGATGCCATGGCCGCCATTCGTTCCGGGCTGTTGGAAAATGTCCGGGCCGTTGCGGCGGGTATCAGCAGCATCGCCGTTATCAAGAGCACGCCGACTACCTTTATTGCAACCGCAACGACAATCGCGAGGGCGAGGGTCATGATCATTTGCTCCCGTTGCGGCGAGATCCCCGATGCGCGTGCAAGCTCCGGATTGAGCGTGGCCGTCAGAAGGAAAGACCAGCGCCACCACAACAGGACGAGGATCAAGAACGCGCCAGCCCAGACGATGATGACATCCGAGAGGGACACTGCAAGAATATCTCCGAAGAGATAGGCCATCAGATCGACACGCACCCCCTTGAGGAAGGACACTGCCACCAACCCCAGTGCGAGCGCACTATGTGCCAGAACCCCCAATAGGGTGTCCATTGCATACCCCCGTCCGCTCAGGACAGAAATCGTTCCCGCCATGAGCAGAGCCATGGCCAACACCCCGCCCAGAATTGAAGTCTGGAACGTCAAGGCCAGAGCAACACCCAGGATCGCGGCATGCGCGGTTGCATCACCGAAATACGCCATCCGTCGCCACACCACAAAGCATCCCAGCGGAGCTGCGGCCAGCGCCACGCCGATCCCGGCCAGGCTTGCCAACACTATGAAATCGTCGAAAAAGCTCATCAGTGGTGATGTCCGTGTTCTTCAGTCGTGTGGTCGCATTCATGGCTGTGGTCGTGTTCATGCCTGTACAGGGCCAATGTTCCATGGGTGCCGCTGCCGAAAAGTGCCTTGTATTCCGGTGCTGTGGCAACTTGAGCAGGGGCGCCCTCGCAGCACACATGTCCATTGAGGCAAACCACCCTGTCAGAGGCGGCCATCACGACGTGCAATTCGTGGCTGACCATCAGAACGGCACATCCAAACCGGGCTCTGACATCTTCAATCTTTTGATAGAATGCAGCCGATCCTGCCTGATCGAGCCCCTGTGTGGCTTCGTCGAGGATCAGAAGGTCCGGCTTCGTCAACAGGGCCCGCGCAAGGAGCACCCGCTGAAACTGGCCACCGGACAGCCCGGCCATTGGGCGATGTCCCAAACCCGGAATGCCGACATCAGCCAAGGCAGCTTCGGCAACGTCATCCTTGATCCTTTTGGGAAGGCTGAGAAACCGGCGTACGGTCAGCGGCAAGGTCGGATCGATATGGAGCTTCTGCGGTACGTAGCCGATGCGCAACCCCGGCACTTTTTCCAAAGAGCCGCTGCTCAGCGGCAAAGCACCAATAAGGGTTCGCAACAAGGTCGACTTGCCCGATCCGTTGGGTCCGAGGATGGTTACAATTTCACCTTTGTCGATGTAGAAGTTCACACTCTCGAGTGCAGGCGTCCCACTATGCCGTATGGTGGCGTTCCGGAGCGAAACCAGCCTCATTCCGAGGGGTCCTGACACTTCGGGCAGAGGCCTTCTGCTTCAACAACCGTGCGTTCGATCAAGAACCCGGCCGCGCGTGCGACAGCGCCCAACTGACCTTGCATGGGTTCGCGTTGAGCCTCGGCGACGCTGGCACATTTTCTGCAGATCATGAACACCGGTGTATGCGGCTCGCCGGGATGCATGCAGGCAATAAAGGCGTTCAGCCGTTCGATTTTATGCACAAACCCATGCTTCACGAGAAAGTCGAGGGCCCGGTAGGCAACGGGGGGTTGAGAGCCCAAGCCTTCTTGACGCAGATATTCGAGGATTTCATATGCGCCAAGGGCGTGATGTTGTTGAAGCAGGATTTCCAGCACTCTGCGGCGAACAGCGGTGAACTGAAGCCGGTTCTGCGCGCAATAGCTGTCGACAGCTTCCAATCCGCTGGCAATGCAGCGGGTATGGTCGTGTGAAGCAAAGCCAATGCTGTCCATGAGGTCTCCTCGGACATTCGTCATTTTGGGATTGATATGTTACAACATGACGCTTATCAAGGCGATAGATAGTTATGATATAACAAATCACAATAGGATCCCTTATGACTCGCCTCTTTCCTCTGTCCTTTCTGTTGTCCTGCGTGATTTCGACGGCATCCGTCGCGGATGCTCCGCGTGTTGTCGCTGACATCGCGCCCGTCCAGGGGCTTGTTGCCCGTGTGATGGCAGGGGTTGCGGTGCCGGATATATTGATCCCCCCTGGATCATCGCCCCATGCGTACAGCCTGCGTCCGTCAGATGCACGGGCACTCTCCGACGCTGATCTCGTGTTCTGGATTGGCGATGAACTGGAGGCATGGCTCAGCGATCCGCTCGAGCAACTTGCTGATGATGCGCGTATTGTCGCGTTGCTGGACGTCCCGGGAACCCTGCATCTGCCGTTCAGAAATGAAGCCGTATTTGCCGAAGACGTGCATGCCATCGAGCAGGAGGCCGATCACGACGACCATCATGACGCGGATGATGACCATGCAGGTGGTGACCACGCCGATGATGAGCACGCAGGTGACGACCACGCCGGTCATGATCATGAAGAACAGGATCACGACGAACAGGATCACGACGAACACGAGCACGGAGAACATGACCACGACGGCCTTGACCCCCATGCGTGGCTCGCGCCTGCCAATGGCAAGCTGTGGTTGATTTTGATCGCAAAAGAACTTGCCTATGTAGATCCAGACAACGCGGATCAATATTTGAGCAATGCATTGGAGGGGCAGGCAGAAATTGATCTGGTCACTGCAACAATTTCAAATGCGCTGCCAAAGGAGCACGGGCCGTTCGTTGTGTTCCATGATGCCTACCAGTATTTCGAGCACAGCTTTGGGCTGCACTCACTGGGGGCAATCTCCTTGGGCGATGCGGCAAGTCCCAGTGTTGCCCGCATTGCAGAAATTCGCGAAGCGGTTGCTGACGCAGGGGTCACCTGTGTCTTCTCTGAACCGCAATTCAACCCAAGCCTGGTAGACACTGTTACAAAAGGCACGAAGGTTCAGGCACATGTCATTGATCCGCTTGGGCTGGAACTCGTCGCTGGCCCAGGTTTCTACACAGACCTGCTTGAGCACACCGGACGCCAATTCGCCACTTGTCTTGAACCGTAAATGTCAGGGCGCCCTGCCGTAGGTGGGGCGCCGTTTCAACTGGCGCGAACAGCCAGAGTGTCCAAGCTGTGCCGAAGCTCTAGCGTGAAGTGAATGGTTGTTCCTTCGGTTACTTCTGTGTCGCACCATATTTCGCCATTGTGGCGTTTGGCAATTTTCGCGCAGGTGGCGAGGCCGAGGCCGCTTCCCGGCAAATCACTACTTCGTTGAAGGCGTTTGAACGGCTCGAAAATTCGCGCCTGATATTCATCGGGCACGCCAATTCCATTGTCGGCAATGGAAAATTGAACTCCGCTACTTATGGGTTTCGCACTTATTCGGATATCCGGCTGATCGGCATTCCGATACTTGATGGAATTCCCGATCAAGTTCTGCAGCAATTGCGATACATCCGGTGGGAAACAAAATACCTGAAGATCATCCAGCTCGACCGATATCTGTGCGTCAGAGTTCGCGATATCCTGAGCAACAGCCATACAGGCCGATTCGACCAAGCTGTCCGCCGGAACTATTTCGGGCGCGCCTTCGCTGTGTGGATTGATATGGCTTGCAAGGCGTTCTATCAAATCCGACATTTTTGTCACTGACCGTTTCATCAGATCGAATTCGCGTTTGACCTCGTTCAAATCACCTGCTTCGAAGTCCTCCAGAATTTGGTCACTGAGGAATTTGATAGCACGGATCGGGGCCCGTAGATCGTGAACCAGGACATCCGAGAATTGCTGGAGCTCCTTCTGGTGTTCCTCGATCCGCCAGCGCATCCGGGCCACCTGCAACCCATTCCCGATCATCCGGTGGAGGGCGCCAGGGTGAATGGCAGACTTGGCAATGTAATCTGCAGCCCCGCTGAGGATCGCACTCTTGGCGATTTCCTCGTCGCCCTGTCCAGTCATGATGAAGATAACAGACCTTGGCCACTGGCGGAAAAAACTCGACAGCAGGTCAATTCCTGAAACCCCCGGAAGAAGATAGTCAAGAAAGATGACTTCTATGTCTTCATCTTTATGCTCGAGCGCCGCGTCCCCATTCTCGGCCTCCAGAATTCTTGCATTTGGATATAGAGAGGAGAGATGGCGTCGCATAAGTTTTCGATCACCGATATCGTCATCGACGATGAGCAAATTTATATCTACCATCTCAAGAACTCAGCTCCTCAATGATTCCGACATGTGCAGAAATCAAGATTGTACCCGAAACAACATTGCCATTTTGCTTTTCCCTCCCGAAACGAGCGACGTGGCACATTTTCTCCGGCCATTCAGTGTCGGTGTTTTTATGGTATGAAACGCAAGATGGCACCAGATTAACTTTCTTATTGCCCCATTGATATCTACCTCTGGCGTCTACCAACTTCAAAAAATGCCGCTCATGATCGATTGCCGCTGGGGAGGAAGGCCTGACCTCCAATTGTGAGCATTGCTTTCGACATGCAAATTCCTGAAAAATGGACGTCAGATATATTTCAGTGAAATTCCGACGTTCCCAAAATTGCAGGTTGGAGAGTGTTTATTGTATTCGCCTGCGCAATTCATTGACCGTCAAACGCCGACCCGCCCCGACGACGGTCTCCAGATCATCCATAAAGCAAACCAAATCTTTTGCACTGCGCTCAAACATGGACAAGTTCGACAAAAGCGTGGGGTCCACTGAATCATCGCTGCGGGCCTGCATTTTGACGGAACGGACACCCATCATGCTTCGGCGAAGAAGCTCCCGCATTTCCGGTCCGCAGCTGACCATAAAGCGTTCGAACACGGACTTCAGTTCCGACTCTGATGCACGCGCATCCGTCAATGCGCCGTATAGGGCGCGGCGCTCGATGGCTGAGGTCACGGATTTGATAAGAGCATCCACCGACAGCTCGTCTTTGACGATGTAATCGGCGCAGCCTCTGCGCATTGCCTCGACGGCGATATGGTAATCCACCGAAGAGGTAAGCATGATCGGGATCGCGCTCACTTGATCCTCATGAGACATCAGAACACCCAGAGCATCCAGGCCTGTGTCCATACCAAGGTTGTGATCGATAAACACAAGATCAAAGCTCTCAATATCCAGACATTCCCGCATCTCGGCGAGGTTCGCCGCTTCGGTAAAATCGACCATCAGCCCGGCCTTCCGGCAGATCTTCAGAAGTCGCATCCTGTCGATTTCGTCATCATCGATGGAGAGCACGTTCAGCAACACAGGTTTTGCACCTGACGTCAACGCGTAGTCTGGCAATTGTACTTTGGACATATCTTGACCCCTACTCATACTTGGCGGCGATTCTGACCCGCGGTTTCGCAACCAGCGAAAACAGATGGATCTGTACCACCCCAGAACTGGCGTTCTCAGAGGAAAGAGTCGTCGAATTGAATTAACGAACTCCTTTCGGATATAAAAAAAGGGGCAGGCCTATACTTATAATCGCGGCAGCAGGAATTTTTTTGCGTCGGCTTCACGACGTCCAAGCCGGATGACCGCGCCCCAAGCCGAGGGGAATCGGTCATCCGGTCACTTGAAGCGCCCGTCAGGCCAGGCTGGGCAGCCACAGAACGATGGCAGGGAATGCCACAAGCAGAGCAATGGTTACGGCGTCCGCCACGAAAAACGGCGCAACGCCACGAAAGACATCCTGAACCGACAGATCATCGCGGACCCCGGCAACGACAAAGCAATTCAAGCCGATCGGGGGGGTGATGAGACAAAACTCTGCCATCTTCACCACCAGTATCCCAAACCAGATTGCGCACATCGGTCCGGACATTCCAAAGGCAGAATCCGCCGCAGCGACGGTTTCACCACCGTTCAGCGCCATGACGGCGGGATAGACAACCGGCAATGTCAGGAGCAGCATGCCGATAGCATCCATGAACATCCCAAGGACTGCGTAGGCGAGCAGAATGCAGATCAGGATGAGCATCGGCGGCGAATTCAGTGAGGCTATCCAATCCGCGAAAGCATGCGGAAGATCGGCGAAACCGAGGAACCGAACGTAGATGAGGACACCCCAAATGATGGTAAAGATCATCACTGTCAGTTTGGCCGTTTCCAGAAGCGCATCCATCAACTGGCGAAACCGCATGCCTCTGATCAGCGCCACGACAAATACGATGAAGGCGCCGACAGCACCGCCTTCGGTCGGCGTGCCCCAGGCCTCGCCAAAGGGGTTATAGACGAAGAAAATAATGATGACGACGACCGCGAAAATTGGAAGTGCCGGAGGAAGAGAGACCAAGCGTTCCCGCCATGTGTAGCCCGTGACCGGGGGTCCGACAGACTTAAAGATCATGGCGATCGCAATGATCAGACCCGCATAGACAACTGCCGAGAAGGCTCCGGGGATAAACCCGGCCAGCAGGAGCTTGCCCACGTCCTGCTCCACAATAATCGCGTAGATCACCAGGATTGCCGACGGCGGGATCAGCGAAGCGAGCGTCCCCCCCGCGGCCACGACGCCCGCTGCGAACCGTTTGTTGTACCCGGCCGCGAGCATTTCGGGGATGCCAATTCTGGCAAAGACGGCGGCCGTGGCGACAGATGCGCCAGAGACAGCGGCAAAACCCGCTGTGGCAAAGACGGTCGACACGGCCAGGCCACCCGGAACCCAGGCGATCCACCGTTTGGCGGCTTCGAACAATGCGCCAGTCAGCTTTGCATAATAGGCGAGATAGCCGATCAGAATGAACGTGGGGATCAAGCTCAGAGCTTGGCTGGAGACTTTGGAATGCGGCACTTGGCCAGCGATTTTCACACTGATTTCAAGTGCTTTGGTGAAGCGTTCCGGGTCATACCCAAACCCGTTCCAGCGCAACCAGACGAGGCCAACGAAGCCTGCAAGACCGGCTGCAAATGCCACCCGCATGCCGAGAACAACCAGAAACAACATGCCACCGGTGACATAAATCCCGATTTGAATTTCACTCATGTCGACCCCTCCTTGAGTTGGTCTGCTTCGGCTGCAGCCTGATCAGCCACGGATTGGATCAGCGGCACAGCAGGGGGGGAGTCGATATTTAGAAAAAACGCGCGCGCATAGGCCATGAGCTGCAGAATCAGACGCGCAGACAGAATGGACAAGGCGACAGGCACGATCAGCTTGGACGGCCAGATCGGCAGGCCGATGTCGATCGAGCTGTCCCGTGAACACAGCGGGCGTGCACAGTCGAAAGAGCGGTCAAAATGGGCCCACGATCCCCAGACCAGCGCAAGCACCAGAACCAGCATGCAAAAGACGGTGATGAATTCAAACAGCCACAGGGCCCGCCCGTGCAGGCGACCCACCAGGATATCCATGCGAATATGCCCGCCTTCCCGTTGAACGTAGGAAACGCCGAGGATCGCGATCAGAGGCATGAGGGTTTCGATATAATCGACGTAGCCCGGCAACGGTCCGTCCATCAGGCCAATCTTGTCGAAGAGCGGGGCCAGAAACGTTCTGTCGAGTTGCCGCCCCGCAACCGAATATGCCGCAAGAAACATGAGAGAGAATGCCGCCACGCCGCTGGCGAGCGCCGTGGCGCGTTCAATTGGCAACAGTGCCCTGTCCAGCCTGGATAACACGCTGGAATCGCTGAGCACGGTAGATGAGCCTGCCATTGCTGTTTCCGTTCGTTATGAGATTGAGTGTCGCAAACGTAAATACGCCGGGCCCGGACAACGAGGCCCGAGCCCGGCGCATTGGCAAGAGTGATCAGTTGGTGCCGCGATGCGAGGCAAGCGTACTGACGACAAGATCATACAGTTCCTGGCCCGGAAGCCCTTGCGCTTCCATGTCCTTGATCCAGGCCTCGCGAATGGGATCTGCCGCCTCGGAGCGGAACTCGGCTATGACCTCCTCAGAAAGCTCCACCTTCTCAACGCCTTTTTCTGCCAGGACGTCGTCCCATTTCTTCAGCAATTCGCCGTAGTTGGACAGGTAGTAGTCCAAGGCTTCCGGCACCGAGCTCTCGAGCGCCTCGCGCTCGGCGTCGGACAGGCTCTCATAGGCGTCGATATTGACAACCACCGGACAATTGACCGTGCCCGGATTGAGGTTCGCGGTCCACCATTCGGCGCGGTTGATGGTGCCGAAACTCAGATGCGCGTGCTGCGCAAAGGCGACAGTGTCGACAACGCCCGACTCCATGGCCTGATAGGCTTCGGACGAGGTCACCGAGGTCGGCACGGCGCCGACTGCCTTGAAGGCTTCGCCGATCCCGCCGGTCGCTCGAACGCGCATACCTTCAAATTCCGCAAGTTCATCGCGCGGCGCGCCGGTGCCAACGAGGTTATATTGCGGCATCGGCGAGGTCATCAGCAGCTTGGCATTCCATTGCGCCATTTCTTCGGTCGCCGCCGGATGGTTGTAAACCGCCGTGGACACTGCAACTTCTTCTTCCAGGTTGGAGACGCCGAGGAATGGCAACTCCAGAACAGTGATGACCCGGTTCTTGTCGCGGTGATAGCCGGCACAGAATTGCGCCATTTCAAAAGCGCCGATGGAAATCCCATCAAGGTTCTCACGGTTCTTCGACAGGCCACCGTAGCTGATGTTCATGGTGAACGCGCCGTCTGTCTTTTCGGCGACCAGTTCAGCCAGTTTCTCGACATGCTCGGTGAACGCGCGGCGTTTGCCCCAAACGGACACGTTCCACTCTGTCGCCATGGCTTCGGCTGCAAAAGCACAGCTCAGTGTGGCAACGGCAGTCAGCCCCAGAAATTTCTTCATGTTTTTCCTCCCCATCTGCGCATCAAACGTGCGCTGTACGGCGCTAAGATCGCCCGTGTGTGACGGTTTGCCAACCCAAAATTTGCATTCGTCATCAATCGCCGCTCATCTGTTTCTACACATTTAAACAGGCGAAACCGGACTGACGGCAGGCCAACTGCGGCTTTCTAGTTGAGAACCTTGAACTCGATGCGACGGTTTTTCGCGCGATTTTCCGATGTGGTGTTGTCGACCAAAGGCTTCGTCTCACCGTAGCCCACGGGGACCAACCTGGCCTGGGACGCGCCCTTGTCCATCAGGTATTTGGTTACCGCCACGGCGCGCTGACGGCTGAGTTCGAGATTCCAGGCCGACTTTCCCCAGGCATCCGTATGGCCGCCCACTTCAATCCTCATGTCCGGGCAGCGATTGACGACGTCGGCAAGCACATCAAGGAACGAGCTGGCCTCTGCCGTGATCGAGGCCGTGTTCGGTGGGAAATTCAGGCTCCGGCTCTGAGACAGGATATCAAAGCGACCTTCGCATTCATCGCGGTTGAATGTGCCCGTGGTTTCCAGCGCCGTTTCACTCCCGGATTTTTGCGATGCGGCCACCGCTTGGAGGCTTTCGGCACCGCTGCGGCGGAAGTACAGGTCAAGACTGACGATCCCGACCGGTGTGATCGTTACGCTGGCCGCGTCTTCCAGTTTCGACAATCCGTTCAGCAGGTCAAAGTCAGACAGCGACAGAATGATCGGCTGCACGGTGGAGATATTGACGGAATCGTTGTCCAGCAGCGTGACGGCAACCGGGGTTGTCAGATTGGACACTATGCCATGAAGGCTGAGCGACACGGGCAGATCGATTATCTTTCTCTTGGCCGTGGATAAATCGGCGATCTGATCCTGCGGAATAGCGGCGGTGATCACGGCTTCTGCGTGTTTGAACGTCTCGAAGAACAGGAACCTCATACGGACGTTGCGCAGGTCTATCTTGGTGTCGACAGAATCCAGGGCGATGGTGATATTTGCATTCCCTTCACCATCAATTTCACCGGAGAAGGAGGCGAAACCGCTATATTCGGCAATCGTACCCTTTTTGACCGAGAGAAAACCAATCGTTGACTGTTCGCCATCCAGTTGCCATCCGCCCCCGAACGGATTGGCAAAGGCGCCTTGGTTGATCGATATAAAAGTCAATAAAATCAAGCAGTAAATCTGTCTCAACATCCTTTGAAATCCTCTTGAAACTTGCTGTACATACATCCGTCAGGAGCGAGTGTAGCATTTTCATCGCCACCAGGCTCGGCTTCATTGGCATGGCTGTAGTATCGAAGTGCAAAGACATGTAAATTACACGTTGAGAAATCCATGCTATATTACCTGTGCCATGATTGACTTGGGCTGGCTCAAACGGCCTCTGGGTGGCGTTCCGAATGAACTGGGATAGAATTTGTGCAACGTGCTGTGAATGATCTGACCAATTGGCTCTGTGTGATCCTGGCCATTGGCCTGACTGTTTTTGCCAGTGCCGGTCGTGCAGAGGACCGAATGGCGCTGGTTGTCGGAAATTCCACCTATGGGGCGGTGACGTCTTTGGACAATCCGGTTCACGATGCACAGCTCATGGCGCGGACGCTTGAGCAGGTTGGATTTGACGTGACGCTGTTGACCGACGCCACCCAGGTGGAGCTCAAGCGCGCGATTGCGCAATTCGGCCGGACCCTGCGGGCAAAGGACGAGGCGGCGGTTGGCCTGTTCTACTACGCAGGCCACGGCGTCCAGAGCTTTGGCAACAACTACCTCCTGCCGGTTGACGTGACCCTGAGTGATGCGGCTGACCTCGATCTGGTCGCCGTCGAAGCGCAATCCGTTCTCAGGCAAATGGCATCGGCGCGCAATGCAACCAATATTGTCATTCTCGACGCGTGCCGAAACAATCCCTTCATCAGCGTGTCAGAGCTGAACGACAACGGGCTTGCGGAAATGCAGGCCCCGACCGGAACATTTCTCGCCTATGCCACGGCGCCCGGCGATGTCGCGCTGGATGGTGCCGAAGGCAACAGCCCGTTCACAAATGCCCTGGCGCGCGAGATCACCAAGGTCAATGAACCAATCGAACAGGTCCTCAAGCAGGTCCGGCGGTCCGTTCTTGAGGAAACGGACGGGCGTCAAACCCCATGGGATAGCTCTTCATTGGTGAATGACTTTGTGTTCAACCAGGTGGAAAGCAACCTCGGGGCAGGATCAGACGCGGCAATTGCGGAACGAGAATTGTGGAATATGGCACAGCAAAGCCGCGACGCGGTGCAAGTCATGCTGTTCCTGCGCTCCTATGGCGACAGCCCCTATGCGGCGGATGCAAGGGCGCTTCTGGAGGATATCTCCAACGGTACGCAGTCGGGTGATCCGGCAAATGGCACTCTGTCCGTGACCGATGAAACCGCAATGTTCGAGGCTGCCCTGAACGAGGGTGGATCGGCCGCTCTCACCGCTTATCTGCAGGCGTTCCCCAACGGGCGCTATGTCGAACTTGCCGAGGTTGAGCTCGCGGCGAGACAGGATGATACCGGCACTGATCCCGACCTGTCCTCAGCGCCAAATATCGTGGCCAGTCTGCTGGATGCGCCGCTCAGCGAACAGATCGAGATCGGCCCGATCACCTTTGCCAGCAAGCTGGAATCCGATGTGAGCCAGGTCAATGGCCTCACGTTGGGAGAGTTGGTCACTCAATCGCCGATGTTCCCGCCGGTCGCGGGACTTCCGGAGGAGTATTGGAAAGATCAGACCTGCAGCAATTGCCACAATTGGACGCGAGAGGCGTTGTGTACCCAGGCGCAAACCTATCTGACCGCCGATTTGCAGCGTTCGCTATCGAAACAGCATCCGTTTGGCGGCGTGATGAAGCAGGCATTGCGCAGCTGGGCCGCCGGAGACTGCAGCTAGCCTGCTGAAAGGCACCGCTATGGTTCTTGTGTGGTGACAAGAAAGTAGACCCATTCGCCCTTGAACTCCGGATAGGCCTCGCGGGCCTCGCTGACAGCCGTCTTCAATTCATCGAGATAGGGCGCAGCGGGTTCCTGAAGCGGGCGTTGTGCCTGATCGGGAAAAAGAGGGTGAGACGCGGCAAAGGCGACGGCGATCTCCTGTCCGTAAGGCGGGCCGACCGTGATCATCAAGCCAGCGTCTGCGGGGTCTTTTGCCCCGACCCGAAACCGGGACATGGGTGCTGCTTTTGCGAGCGCCACATGAGCGTTCGGCAAAAGATGCAGAACGGAGCCTCCTGCGTCAAAATAATCCACATAGACATAGGCCGCATAGTCGGGTGCCGTCAGATCAAAGAACAGCCGATCGCCTCCGGCATAGCTCAGCACTCTGGCATGGGTATCCTCACCGACCAAAAGCGGGTTGGTTATCTGATCGGTGCTCTGCGGCAAGCCCACATCCGAGATACCAGCCAGTGCGCCACATTGCGGTTGAGGCAACAGGCGCATTTCATCCTGTAGAACAATGTCCTGACCCATTTCCGATTGGAGCGCCGCGAGGACGGGCGCGCGCAGATAATCTTCGGGAAGGTGCCCGCGCAGCTCCAGAGTGGCAGTATCGGGATCAAAGGAAAGCTGGACCCTTGCGCAGGGAATGGCTGACACTATGCCCGCGAGCCCATCACGCAGTGTTTCGCCGCCGGGTCCGGGATCCTGAAATTGCTGAAACACGGCAAGTGACTGCGGGTCGATAGTCGATGCATTCGGGGCCGGAAAGGCAAGGCTGGCGCGAATTGACGGTGCGCTGGCGTCAACCGTGGCCAGGCTGTTGGCGAAGTCATCCGCTGACGCATTCCCCAAGACTTCGGCGGGGAGGTCCGATCCTGCTATCGGCAGGCCCGTGCGGTCTTCCGGCTCAAGCATGAGCGGATCGGGCGCCAGAGCCGCGACAGGGCTGGCGGGCGGAAGCAACACAGGAGGGGCCGACGCCGTGCTGAGGGACGCCATGTCCTCGAGCGGCTGCGATGGCGTGGCGGCGACCGCTGGCAAGGGCGTTCCGGCCAGCTGAGCCTCCTGCAACCGGTCAATTGGCGGCGCCGCAACCTCTTTCGCCCTCGCGGCCTGGGTCTCGGAAACAGCAATCGACAAGGCCTCGGGCGTCAGGGATGCGAGCGCCGTTGGATCAGTCCGGGCGCTGTCAATTGGCGTGGCCTTTCCAGACAAGGCCGAGGTCACCGGCGGGGCAGTCGGAGTTTCTTTCACGGCGATGCTGGCGGGGGCTGACGCAGCGATCTGGGAACCATTGGCTGGCCGGGTCACGAGGCGTTCTTTTTCGGGCAGGAGCGCCTCGGCGGATGATTGCGGCACTGTGCTGCTCGCCACGGGGTTCGAAGTCGCCTCTGCCGGAGGTACATCAGCCGCATCTCCACTGACCGCGGTTGCGTCACTTTTTCGAACGGTTTGCGAGGTGACCTGAAGCTCGCTTTGGGGGCGATCACGGTCCGAAATCTCCTGTGGCTGCAGGCTGACGATCACACAGGCGACGAGGCCCATATTCGCCAAAAGCGAACCAGTCGCGCCAAGCCCCCATGACGCGGCGCCGATACGCGGCCCGATTGGGTCCTCGACAAGGGTCACGGCGCCCCCCTTTCGCCCGGGGTCACGATCAATACGATGTCATCAAATCCGATCTCTTCCGCCAGCGACACCAAGGGCAAAACGATGCGCAATTCCGCCTTCTGATGGGCATTGATCCGCAGGCGGATGCCTGAGTTCTCGGTATGTTTGGCCCGCAGTTTTGTGTTCAGCGCATCTCGAGACAGCAGAGTGCCATCAAGGGCTAGATTTCCCCTGTCGGAGACGGAGAGGGTGACGCCGCCGGCCGGCAGGTCCTGACCGGTCTGAGCCACGGGCGGCGAGACCTCGAAGGGGGCCGTTGCGTCCATCCGCCCGATCAGCATGAAGAACACCAGAAGGAAGAATACAACGTCAATCAGTGCGGTAATCGGCTCTCCGACGGTGCCGCGTGCGGGTCGCCGGATCTTCATGGGCGACCCTCAAGGCGCAGCACCCGCAATCGCTGTACATTCGCTTGCGCCGCCAGATCCAGAACCGATATCAATGCTTGCGTAGGCGCCGCCCCGGACGGCAGGATCAGCACCTGCGTCAGCGGGTCAGCGACAAGAGCCTCTGTCAGGTCCTGCCGCAGCTCATCCACCGACAGGGTCCGTCCGCGCAGTCCGAGCTGCCCGTTGCCGCCCAATCGGATCATGATCGTCTGCTCCGGCGGCGCGTCAGAGAACCCGGCGGCGCCCGAGCGTTTCGGGCTTTTGGCGGGGATCATATCGAGGTTGAGATAGCTCGATGTCACCATGAAAAACACCAGCAAAATCAGCAGTACATCGATCATTGGAACCAGAGAAATGAGACCGGTGGTGGAAACGGGGCGCTTCAGTTTCATGATGTTCTGGCGTGGTTTGCCCCTTCTGTTTCCCGCGCGGCTTCCTCTGCCAGCATGAGCTGACCCACCGCACTTTCGATGGATTGGGCTGCGCGTTCGATACGGGCGGAAAACAACCCGGCCGCGATCGCCGCCGGTATTGCAACCAGAAGGCCGGCGGCCGTCGTCAGAAGCGCTTGCCAAATGCCGCCTGCCAGGATCGAGGCATTCGCGGCGCCTTCCGCCAGCTCCAGTTCCTGAAAGCTCTGGATCATGCCGAGAACGGTACCGAGCAGGCCAAGAAGCGGAGAGATCATCGCAGTGATTTCCAACAGGCGGATGCGGTGGTGCATGGCGGACAGCTCGGCACTGCCCCGGCGTTCGAGTTCAGAATCCAACAGCGCAGGACGCAGCCCGTCAGACAGGCCTTTCATCGCAAAGCCAAGCACGCGATCTGCGGGTGATCTATCAGACAGCAGACCAATCGCATCCCGGCGCTTTGCCTGTTGCCACATCCGGATCGCCTTGGCCCTGTCCCCGGCGCCGGACAAAACGGCCCAGAGCTCGATCCATTTCACAATGATCACGGTGAGCGACATCAGGGACAAAACGGCAAGCACAACCAGGATCGGCCCGCCGGTCCCAACGGTTTCCAGAAGGTGGCCCATAGCCTATTTCACCAGACGTGCAGCGGCGCGCGAGGAGAGATCCAGGATCGCGTAACAATCGATCTCATCTTCGTTCTGCGGCCGACAGGAGGTCATGTCATGAAGCAGGATTTCAGAGATATTGGCGCAGGACAGCTCTGGGATCTCGAACAGCTTGAGCGTGGTGCGCGATATGGGCAAGGGGGCGGCATCAATGGACAAAAGCCGGTCGATGACCCCCTCTCCGTCGAGAACCGCCAGCGACATTTCAAAACCGGAGAAACTCTTCCCGGTCTCGTTCCGGAACAGGAAAAAAGCCCGGCACCCGCCCCCATCTATTTCTTCGGTCTTGTTCAGTTCGACCCCCAGCCGGCCTTCTGCGGCCGAAAGGGGCAGGGCGAAAAAAATGGTGGCGACAATCGCCAGGGAGTTTGTGATCAATCTCATTCGTGTTCTCCGATTGTGACAGCGCCCAGATCCCATGCTGTGGTCCGAATCCGTGCAAACGCGTCAGACGATGGCGCTCAGGGCCTTTTCGATGCGATCCATGACCAGACGCGCCTTGTCGTAGTCCTTGTGTTTCAGCAAACGGGCAGCGACATGCACGGCGCGGTCGAGCTTGCTGCGTTTGCTGCCCGGCGCACGGACGATCGATGCGCGCAGCTTCTTGGCGCGGTTGACGTCGGCACCAAGGGTGCGGGTCTTTCGTGAGCGGTCGGATCGCTTCATGCTGGCGTCGGCGTTCTCGCGGTCAGCCCCAATTCGGGCGACGGCCTGTTCAATCACCGTGAGCAATGTCTGGGCCTCTTCCAATCGCCCCTCATTGATCTGGCTCAGCGATTTGGACAGCCCCCGTTTCAGCTTGCGTTCCAGAGGGCCGGGCGCGCGGGCGATCCTTGGCTTGATGCGCTTGGCGCGGGCCAGAAGCGGCTGAACGAGCTTGGGATCAATGCCGGTGGTATTCACCTCATCAAGCGTCGTGATGCCATCGTCATTGCTTGCTTTCTCCGGCTTCAGGCTGTCCAGAAGGTTGCCGCCATCATCGCGGAACAGGACGTTCACCTTGGGCTTGTTCGCGCGCAAGAACCGTTTGAGGCCGGTTATCGCTTTCGTTGGCGCCTGCTCGCAGGTCATTTCCATCTCGTCGGAGCGGACCACAAAGGTGCCCCAGGCCATCGGAGGACGTCCGCCACCGGCCTTGAGGTGGGCGCGCAATTGTTCAGGTTTGTTACCCGGTTGGATCATCAGCAATGGATCGTTCTTGGCGTCCATGCAAAAGGCAAAGCTCGTCCTTCGTTTGGCCCCTTCACGCACCAAGGTGCGGACGTCGCTGCCATCAATGCGCGTCGGTTTCACGGGTGACCCTCCCCCCAATAGAGCAAAGCAATTGACATTGAGAATTCGATAAGGCTGACTTTAGGTCAAGTTATTGTTTTGCGGTCCGGTATTATTCATTGCGGCATGAGCTTGAATGCGCCACTATTCCGGAAGAACAAAAAGCGTTTTTAAGAGGGGGGTTAGGGCAAAATGGATGTGACAATCCTCTTGCAATCAAAAGGTGAAGACTCGCCCAGCGGGTCAGATCCGGAGTACGATCCCGATTTCACCGCAATGGAGCTTGCGGCCCAGCCTGGCGAGGAAACGGTGATCGGCGATCAGGTTACCCCTGCGACCGATCCCGACTATCGCGAGGTACAGGCCAAGGCCCTGTCTGTTCTGGAACGGGCGCATGACCTGCGCGCCTCTGTCTTTCTGGCGGATGCCATTCTCCATTCCGACGGTGTCACCGGTTTCGCCGAGGTGACCACGCTGATGCGCGGCATGCTGGAGGATTTTTGGGACACGTGCCATCCGGCGTTGGATGAAGACGACGGTGACCCGACGATGCGGGTGAATGCGGTTCAGGATATCTGTGGTCAGGCTGATGGAATGGGGGGGGCTTCGCCGACTTTCCGGTCGTTGCGCCGTGTCGCGCTGACCGACAGTCGCGGATTTGGCCGATTTTCCATGCGCGACATCGAAATCGCCGAAGGTATTCTGTCCGCTCCAGAGGGTATGGAACATATTCCCGACACCTCCACGATCGGGGCGGCGTTTCAGGATACCGATGACGAAATCCTGGCAAGCCGTTTGGCGGCGCTAGAGACAGTGCAGGAGAATATCCGCGCGATTGCGGGTGTTTTTGACGAAAAGATACCGGGCCAGGGTCCCGATCTGGATGCGTTGCTGAAGTTGCTGCGGCATATGACGCAAAAAATACGCTCTTATGGTAGTATGGAGGAGCCGGAGGGCGAGGCTGAGTCCGGAGACGAGGCTGAAGGGGGGGCTTCTGAACCGTCAGCGGTAGGCGCGCGCGCTGTCGCTCCCGGCGGTGTTGGCAGCATTAGTTCGCCAACAGATGTGGCAAATACGATTGACCGCATCATTGCGTATTACAAGCGGGAGGAGCCGTCGAGCCCGGTCCCTCTGTTGCTGGAACGCGCAAAGCGTTTGGTCGGAGCGGATTTCCTGACCATAATAAACGATATGGCGCCGCGTGGTTTGGAAAATGTGAACCTCGTTGGCGGCATCGAAGAAGAAGATTGATCGAAACTTAATTTCCGAGTTGGCGCGACGGAATCTCTATCCAGTGCTGTACAAAAAGTGACGAGCGAGGAGGCCTAGATGGCAGACAGTTCACAGAAGTTCATTGCGCGTAATCGCGCGCCGCGAGTTCAGATCGAATATGATGTGGAACTTTACGGTGCGGAAAAAAAGGTTCAACTGCCGTTCGTTATGGGTGTCATGAGTGACCTCGTCGGCAAATCCGAAGTGGAACAGCCGGCGATTGCGGATCGTAAATTTCTCGAAATTGATGTTGATAATTTTGATGACCGGATGAAGTCGATGGCGCCTCGGGCGGCCTTCACGGTTCCAAATACATTGACAGGCGAAGGCAACCTGGCCGTCGATATTACGTTCGAAAGCATGGACGATTTCAAGCCTGCCGCCATCGCCGCAAAAGTAGAACCTTTGCGCGAGCTACTTGAAGCGCGGACACAGCTTTCCAATCTAATGACATATATGGATGGCAAGACAGGCGCCGAGGATCTTATTTCGAAGATCATTCAGGACCCGAGCCTGCTCAAGACTTTGGCCGCGCAGCCCGCCCCCGGTGGTGCTGACGATGCTGGCGAATAGATTTTAGGGAGGGACAAAAATGGCTGAACAAGACCTTCAGACAGAAGCCGCCGAAGGCGCCTCCGCGTTTGGCTCCAGCGAATTCGCAAACCTCCTGCAAAAGGAGTTTCGCCCCAAATCCGATCAGGCGAAGACTGCGGTTGAATCTGCCGTCAAAACCCTTGCGGAACAGGCGCTGGCCAATACCAGCCTTGTCTCGGACGACGCGTTGCGATCGATCGAGAGCATCGTTGCCGAGATTGACAAGAAGCTGACCGAACAGGTGAACCTGATCCTCCACAACGAGGATTTCCAGCAGTTGGAAAGCGCCTGGCGCGGGCTGCATTATCTGGTGAACAACACCGAGACCGACGAGCAGCTCAAGATCCGGTTCCTCCCGGTGTCGAAGAAGGAGCTGTCCAAAACCCTGAAGAAATTCAAGGGCACGTCCTGGGATCAATCGCCGATCTTCAAGAAGATCTATACCGAGGAATTCAGCCAGCTTGGCGGCGAACCCTACGGTAGCCTCGTAGCCGACTTCCACTTTGATCATTCTCCGCCGGACATCGAGCTGCTGGGCGAAATGTCCAAGATCGCTGCTGCGGCGCATGCTCCGCTGATCACCGGTGCCAAACCGACCCTGTTCCAGATGGACAGCTGGTCGGAGCTGTCGAACCCGCGCGATCTGACCAAGATTTTCCAGACACCGGAATACGCCGCCTGGCGCTCTTTGCGTGACAGCGAAGATGCCAAATACGTCGGGCTGGCGATGCCGCGGTTCCTCGGCCGGTTGCCCTACGGATCGCAGACCGATCCGGTTGAAGAATTTGCGTTCGAGGAAGACACCGAAGGCGCGGACAGCAACAAATACGCCTGGGTCAATGCGGCCTATGGCATGGCGACCAACATCACCCGGTCCTTCAAGAGCTATGGCTGGTGTTCGCGGATCCGTGGCGTCGAAAGCGGCGGCACGCTGGAGGGGCTGCCCTCGCATACCTTCCCGACCACAGATGGCGGTGTGGACCAGAAATGCCCGACCGAAATCGCAATCGATGATCGTCGCGAAGCGGAACTGGCCAAGAACGGCATGATGCCGCTGATTCACCGCAAGAACACCGATGTGGCGACATTCATCGGGGCGCAATCGCTGCACAAACCTGCCGAGTACGATGATCCCGATGCGTCGGCCAATGCCAACCTTGGTGCGCGTCTGCCCTATCTCTTTGCGACCTGCCGCTTCGCCCACTATCTGAAGTGTATGGTTCGCGACAAAGTTGGCTCCTTCAAGAGCCGTCAGGACATGGAGTCCTGGCTACAGGATTGGATCAACAATTACGTTGATTTCAATGCCGACATCTCATCCGAGTCCGAGAAAGCGCGCAAGCCGCTTGCGTCGGCCGAGGTGGTTGTCGAAGAGGTCGAAGGAAACCCGGGCTATTACAGCTCGAAGTTTTTCCTGCGTCCGCATTACCAACTGGAAGGCCTGTCAGTATCTTTGAGACTGGTTTCCAAACTGCCCTCCGAGAAGGGGGGCTGATTTAAGGTCGCGCATTTTACGTATAACCCAAACTCACTTCGAAACCCAAATCATCTGATCTGAAAGGAATGAACAATGGCTGCGAACATGTTCGTTAGTATCTCTGACATCCCCGGCGATGCGACCGAAAAGGGCCACGACAAGTGGATCGTGATCCAATCTCTGAGCTGGAACGTCGAGCGCGCTGTCGAGATGACCGATCTGGGGTCCACGCAACGGGGGCACGCGAACTCCAACTTCGGAAAGGTCGAAGTCACGTCCCAGATGGGCATCGCGTCCAACAAACTGGCAACGTCGGTTGCGAACGGTACCGTGCGCCCTGAAATCAAACTGCATATGTGCCGTTCCGGCGAAAGCGCGTCTGCAGGCCTTGAGGCCTATTCCATCTGGAAACTGAAGGATGTTGTGATCGACAGCTACTCGATTTCCGGGTCTGAAGACGGCATTCCGGAAGAAACCTGGACGATGGCTTATGCCGCGATTGAGCATGAATATAAGTCCACCGACCAGAAAACGGCGAAATTGAAGACCGAAAACACCTTCAAGTGGAACGTTCAGACCGGCCAGGTCGAATAATCCACCGTCTTGCCGTGTTATCAAAGTCCCGGGCGCTGCGGTGCCCGGGGCCAAAAATATATTCATTCTGATATTTCGGGGGGAGCGCTTCGTGTCCATGACAGCACAAGAGCATCTGAAGGAGAGCGATCCGGCTGCGGCTTTGTCCGCGTTGCAGGACGACGTTCGAAAAGATCCGTCCAATGCCAAATTGCGGATCTTCTTGTTTCAGCTCCTGTGTGTTCTTGGGGACTGGAAGCGCGCGGTCACCCAGTTGAAATTATCTGCCGATATGGACAGCGCAGCAACAACGATGGCACAGGCGTATCGCGAGGCCATCATCTGCGAGGTGTATCGCGACAAGGTTTTCAGGGGCGAGAAAGACCCTTTGATCTTTGGTGAGCCAGAGGAATGGCTCGCGCTTCTGATCCAGGCACAGAAAGCCCTGGCATCCGGACAGACCCAGCAAGCCGCCGACATCCGGGCGCGTGCATTCGACGCCGCACCGGCGGTGAGCGGAGAGATCAACGGCACCCGGTTTGACTGGATCGCAGACGCCGACCCGCGTCTCGGCCCGGTTCTGGAGGTCATTGTAAACGGGCGTTATTTCTGGATGCCCTTCGCCCAGATCGACACGCTGGAGCTTGAAGAACCCGCGGATCTGCGGGATGCGGTCTGGATGGCCGGAACGCTCACTCCAAAAGACGGCGGCGCGCTCGCCGTTCTGGTGCCAACCCGCTACCCGGGGTCCGCCGAGGCCGGCGGCAAGATGGCGCTGGGCCGTGAAACCAATTGGGTCGATTTGGGCGCCGATACGTTTTCCGGTCTCGGCCAGCGTGTGCTTGCCACCAACATCGAAGACGTCGCCTTGATGGACCTGCGGTTGTTGAAGATGGACGGGAGCGCGTCTGGCGATGGCTGACAAGACCATCGCCGAGCGCTTGCAGCCGTCTCTTTTGGACCGGCTCACAGATGATGCGCCCAACGAACGAAAGGAGGCACGAGACTCGCGTGTCATCGATCTCGTCCGGCTTCGGGAAATCATCCAGCGCGATCTGTCCTGGCTGCTGAACACACAGAACGCCACGCATTACATCGATGAAGAGCGATTTCCGGCCGTGTCAAAGTCGGTGCTGAATTTCGGGTTGCGCGAAGTGACCGGGGAATTCACCGCCAAGGAGAAGATCCGCGAAATTCGCGATGCGATCCGCGTGGCCATTCAGGCCTATGAACCCCGGATCATTGACGGGTCTGTCGATGTGATGCTGGTCGACGGTGATGACACCGCCCAAATGACCATTGCATTGGAAATTCGGGCCGACATGTGGGCCCAGCCGATGCCGCTGGAGCTGTATTTGCGGTCGAAGGTGGATCTGACGACCGGTGAAATTCATATGGACCGGAGGGGCTGACATGGACACCAGGCTCCTTGAACACTACGAAACAGAGCTCAATTACCTCCGGGACATGGGGGCGGAATTTGCGGCGGCCTATCCGAAAATTGCGTCGCGTCTGGGCATGGAAGGTGTCGAGGTCCTTGATCCCTACGTCGAACGCCTGCTGGAGGGCGTGGCCTTCTTGTCGGCCCGGGTGCAGTTGGAGCTGCAGCTGCAGTACCCGAATTTCACGTCGAACCTGCTCGAGATAATCTATCCGCATTATCTGGCTCCGACGCCCTCGATGATGATCGCGCGAATGGAGCCGGACATATCGAATTCCGCAGTGAAAGCAGGATACAGACTGCCCCGCGGGACCGTTATGCGGTCCGGGCTGACCGATGGCTTGCAGACCGCGGTCGAGTTTCGCACGGCTGCGGATCTGACGCTGTGGCCGGTCGAAATTGCCGAGGCGGAGTATATTGACGGGCGCGGCGACCTGGTCGCGGCCGGCGTTGCGCAGGGATACGATGCCCGGGCGGGCATTCGGCTTCGGTTACGTCGCAAGGACGGCGAACCGATCCGTGAGCTGGACATGGACAACCTCAGCCTGTTCTTGACAAATGCTGCCGGAAACAGCTGGCCGCTGCTCGAGCTGTTGTGCACGCAGGTCACCGGTATTGTCGGGCGCAGCACGGACCGGCGCGATGACTGGCAGATGCCATTGCGGGAGGCCACGGTTCGTCAAAAGGGGTTTTCGGCAGACGAGGCCTTGTTGCCGGTGCCGCGCCGGGTGTTCGACGGCTATCGGCTGCTTCAGGAATATTTCGCGATGCCCGAGCGCTTTCGGTTTGTGGAGCTGGACGGGATAAGAGCCGCCATTCAGCAGGCCAAGGGCGCCGATGTGGACCTCTATCTCCTGCTGCGCGACGGGATGAAGGGGATCGAAACGGTTGTCGCGCCTGAGGTTTTTGAACCCTACGCGGTTCCGGCCGTCAACCTGTTCGAAAAAAGATGTGACCGGGTGCGCGTATTGTCCAAGGACACGCAGCATCACGTCATTCCGAACCGAACCGCCGGTTTGGATTTCGAGATCTATTCCCTGCAGTCGGTGACCGGGATCAGCGGCGATGGTGAAGATGATGTGATCTTTCGCCCGTTTTATTCGGCAACAGACCTGACCGCCGCCGGAGAGGGTCATTCGGCCTATTACACGCTCAAGCGCCGGATGCGGCAGCGATCCGAAAAGGAACGGCTGCGCGGGGTTCGATCGTCGTATCTTGGGTCAGAAGTATACCTGACGCTCGTGGATCGGGCCCAGGCGCCCTATAGTGCCGGGCTGGAACAGTTGGCGGTGACCGCACTCTGCACCAACCGGGACCTGCCGATGCTGCTGGCCACCGGCAATGACGATGTCTTTCACCTGCCGGATGGGGGCCCGGTCAAGGCGATTTCACTACCCGTCTCTCCGACGCGGCCCCATCCGACACTGGCGCAAGGGGACACGGCCTGGCGGCTGATTTCGCACCTGAGCCTCAACTACATGTCCATAGCAGAAAGCGAACGCGGCCAGTCCGCCGCGGCCCTGAGGGAGCTGATCGGCCTATATGCGCCACTTGGAAACAGGGTGACGGACAAGCAGCTCGAAGGCATTCTCTCCGTCTCCACCCGTCCCATCGTGAGGCGAATGAGCGACGAGGTCCTGTCCACTGCCGTCCGGGGCATCGAGGTCTCGCTCGGCTTTGACGAGAGCTATTTTGAAGGCACGAATATCTATGCATTGGGCGCCGTTCTGGAGCGTTTCTTCCGGGGCTACGCCAGCATAAACTCATTTACGGAAACTGTCCTGAAAACGGAAAAACGCGGGGAAATTGCCCGATGGCGACCAGTGAAAGGTCTGGGTCGCGTTCTGTGACCGGGCCTGAAAAATCTCTTTTCGACAAGCTCGTCGATGCGCCCGAAGAACATCATTTGTTTCAGGCGCTGCGCGTGCTGGAAGCACATTTCGCCGACCATCCCCGATTGGGCGAAAGCCGCCGCCCCCGGCAGGATGCCCTGCGCCTGGGGCAAGAGGCGGAGCTTGCGTTCCCGCCCTCCACTATTGCGGATTTCAAATCCGCGACGGCGGATTCTCCCGCCCGTCTGACCAACCGGTTTTTTGGCCTCTTCGGTCCCTCGGGACCGCTGCCGCTGCATATGACAGAATATGCCCGTGACCGGCGGCGGAACCATCGTGATCCGACCATGGTCGCATTCGCCGACATGCTGACGCACAGGATGCTCAGCCTCCTGTACCGCGCCTGGTCGCAGGGCTCTCCGGCGGTGAATTTTGATCGCGGCAACGATCAGATGGCCCGCAAGGTGGCCGCTCTGGTTGGCTATCATGGCGATCATCTGCAGGATCGCGATGCGATGCCGGATCTGGCGCGGTTGCACTATGCCGGGCACCTTGGACAACAGGCGAGAAACCCCGAAGGTCTGGTATCCATCATCTCGTCTTTTCTGGGGGTCAAAGTGACCCTGCAGGAGTTTGTCGGCTCATGGCTGGAATTGGAACCGGACGATCGCTGGCAACTGGGAATGGGATCGCTGGGCCGCACAACTTCGATCGGTGAAAAAGTCTGGACCCGGTCCGCAAAATTCCGCCTGCGCATCGGTCCGTTGTCACTGAAAGACTACGAGCGCCTCCTGCCGGGTGGGGACAGCCTGAACCGCTTGCGCTCCATTGTCCGGACATATGTCGGGGACTGCCTCGATTGGGACGTGAACCTTGTTCTGGACGGGGACGAGGTGCCACGCGCAAGCCTTGGTGGGACGACGCGGCTGGGACACACCAGCTGGATTGGTACACGCCGCGACCCGGATGCAGAGCGTGCCGATGCCGGGGATCTATTTCTATATCCGGCGCATGCAGCGTCCGGACAAAATAATTCGACAGAGGGAAGGACCTGATATGACTGAGATCAGCCGTGTGGCCTTGTTTGGGAAACTCAACAAACTTGGATATCAGGCCGTCGAAAGTGCGACTGTCTTTTGCAAGATGCGGGGCAATCCATATGTCGAATTGGTGCATTGGCTGCATCAACTTCTGGCGCAGCAGGACAGCGACATTCACCGCATCATCGTGCATTACGATCTGGATCAGGGGAAAATCGCAACCGAGCTGACGCGGGCGCTGGATATGTTGCCACGCGGGGCTTCGACGATTTCGGATCTGTCGGACCACCTGATGGACGCGATGGAGCGCGGTTGGGTCTGGGGCTCGCTGCTCTATTCGGCAAATCAGGTTCGGTCGGGGCATCTTCTGCTCGGGATGCTGAAGACACCGGCGCTGCGCAATATTCTGAACAGCATGTCCCCGGAACTGGCGCGCATTGGACCGGACGATCTGGCCGACCATTTCGCCGAGGCGACCGATGGCTCTCCGGAAGAGCGTCTGACCGCGCAGGACGGCTCCAGCGTGGGGGGCGGTGCCACCCCGGGCGAGGCATCCGGAGCGATGGCGCCCGGCCAGATGGGGCAAGGAGAAGCGCTGGAGCAGTTTTGCACCGATCTGACCGCGCAGGCCAAGGCCGGGGAAATCGATCCGATCGTGGGGCGCGATGAAGAGATCCGCCAGATCGTGGATATCCTGATGCGGCGGCGTCAGAACAACCCGATCCTGACCGGTGAGGCGGGCGTCGGAAAAACCGCAGTGGTCGAGGGGTTTGCCCTGCGTATCGCCCGGGGAGATGTTCCACCCGCGCTGCAGGATGTCCGCCTTCTGGTGTTGGACGTGGGTCTTCTGCAGGCCGGAGCCAGCATGAAGGGTGAGTTCGAAAACCGGCTGCGTCAGGTGATTGACGAAGTTCAGGCCAGCCCGACTCCGATTGTGATGTTTGTCGACGAAACCCATACGCTCGTGGGGGCAGGCGGCGCCGCGGGCACAGGCGATGCCGCGAACCTGCTGAAACCGGCCCTGGCGCGGGGAACATTGCGGACCATCGGCGCAACCACCTGGGCGGAATACAAGAAATACATCGAGAAGGATCCGGCCCTCACCCGTCGTTTTCAGGTCGTGAAGGTCGAAGAGCCCTCGGTTCCCAAGGCGATCCTGATGATGCGCGGGATTGCCTCGATGCTGGAGAAACACCACCGGGTTCAGGTGCTGGACGAGGGAATAGAAGCGGCGGTCAGCCTGTCGGCCCGTTATATTCCCGCGCGCCAGTTGCCGGACAAATGTGTGAGCCTGCTTGATACGGCCTGTGCCCGCGTTGCGGTCAGCCAACACGCCGTGCCCGCCGAGGTGGATGACAGCCAGCGCCGGATCGAAGCGCTGGTCACCGAGTTGGAGATCATCGGCCGCGATGAAACGGCAGGATATGACGTCGCGGACCGCCGCGAGGCCGTCACGGTGGCCAAAGATGCCGAGACCACGCGGCTGGCTGAATTGACCGCGCAATGGGACAAGGAAAAATCCTGTGTGGATGCGATCCTCGATCTGAGGGCGAAGCTCCGCGAAGGGGCGGCCCCGGTCGATGTGCCATTGGCGGATGAAACCGCTCCGGAAAGCCCCCTGTCCGAGGAGGAGCGCGCAGGGCTGATGACGGAGCTGAAAGCCAAGAATGCCGAACTGGAAGCGCTGCAGGGAGATCGGCCGCTTATTCTGCCGATTGTCGACCATCAGGCGGTCGCATCCGTTGTGGGGGATTGGACCGGTATTCCGGTCGGGCGCATGGTCAAGGATGAGATCCAGACCATCTTGACTCTGGAGGAACATCTGGCAAAGCGCGTGATCGGTCAGGATCACGCGATGAAGATGATTGCCAAGCGCATTCAAACCAGCCGCGCGGGTCTTGATAACCCGAACAAGCCGATCGGTGTCTTCATGCTCGCCGGGACCTCCGGGGTGGGTAAAACCGAGACCGCGCTGGCCCTGGCCGAAGTCCTCTACGGTGGCGAGCAGAATGTTATCACCATCAATATGTCCGAGTATCAGGAGGCGCATACGGTTTCCTCTCTGAAGGGCGCGCCTCCGGGCTATGTCGGATATGGGGAGGGCGGTGTGCTGACCGAGGCGGTGCGGCGCAAGCCCTACGCGGTTGTGTTGCTCGATGAGGTCGAAAAGGCCCACCCGGATGTGCATGAGATCTTTTTTCAGGTGTTTGACAAAGGCGTCATGGAGGACGGCGAAGGCCGGGTGATCGATTTCAAGAACACGCTGATCCTTCTGACAACCAATGCCGGGTCGGACATGGTGATGGACATGTGTTCTGACCCGGACCTGTTGCCGGACCCGGACGGGCTGGCCAAGGCGCTGCGCGATCCGCTCCTCAAGGTGTTCCCGCCGGCCTTGCTGGGGCGCATGGTTACGATCCCCTACTATCCGTTGTCGCCGGGCATGATTGCCGAGATCACGAAGCTGCAACTGGGCCGCATCCAGAAGCGCGTGGAAAGCTCCCACGGTGTTCCCTTTGTCTATACCGATGCGGTGGTCGATACGATTGTCGACCGCTGTCAGGAGTTGGAGAGCGGCGGCAGAATGATAGATGCGATCGTCACCAATTCGATGCTGCCGGATATTTCGAACGAGTTCCTCCGCCGCTTGATGGACGGGCAGGAGGTCAAGAGGGTCTCTATCGACGTGGATGGAGGCGAATTCACATACGGTTTTGACTGACCGGGAGCAAGCCAGGACCAAGGGGGGACGGTCATGCCAATCACGCGGCAAGAAACGCTCCCAAAGCAGAGGGCCTGCGCACCTGTGAGGCGGACTGTCCCCGAACGCCCCGGGGTAAAACGAGAAGCTCCGCCAGTGGCGGGGCGACCTGCCCCACGCCAAGATCGGTTGCGGCTGCAGTCCGGCCCGGCGTGGAACCGAACCATGGAGACGTGAACGTGTCAGAATTGGCCACCGATACACCAGCATTTGGAACCCGTGCCTGGGCGCAGGCCGTCATTGAACGGCCGAGCGTGACAAATGCCATACTTGTGGTGATCATTTTCAACGCGGTGACACTCGGCCTCAGTACCTCGGATGTCGTGCAGGGGCATGCCGGAGGTCTTCTCGACGTGATAGACCGGGTGGTTCTGGCGATCTTTGTGATTGAACTCGGCATGAAGCTCTATGCCTATGGCCTGCGGTTCTTTTCCTCCGCCTGGAACGTCTTTGATCTGATTGTGGTGACGCTTGGCCTGCTGCCGGACCGTCAGGGATTGTCGGCGCTGCGGGGGTTGCGCGTGATCCGTGCGCTGCGGCTATTGTCCGTGATCCCGCAGATGCGCGCGGTTGTTCAGGCGTTGCTGGACGCGCTACCGGGCATGGGCGCGGTGATCGTGATGATTTCGATCGTGTTCTACGTCTTCGCCGTCATGGCGACGCTCATGTATGGTCCGGGCTTTCCGGAATGGTTCGGAACCTTGGGCAGGTCGCTTTACTCGCTGTTCCAGATCATGACGCTGGAAAGCTGGTCCATGGGCATCGTGCGCCCGGTCATGGAGGTCCATCCCCTGGCCTGGGCCTTTTTCGTACCGTTTATTGTGGTCACGGCGTTCTCGGTTCTGAACCTCTTTATCGGCCTTCTCGTGAACACCATGCAATCTGCTGTGGAGGCGGAAACCGAAGCCGAAATCTCCAAACTCAGAGATCTGGTGAAATCCGAAACGGACGTCGTGGACGCGCATGTGGTGGAGCTCCGCGATGAAATCCGGTCGCTCAGAACCGAAATTGCCGCCTTGCGGGAGGTAGACAATGGCTGACAGCTCTCAAAAATTCATTGCACGCAATCGCGCACCTCGGGTCCAGATCGAATATGATGTCGAGCTCTATGGCGCCGAAAAAAAGGTGCAATTGCCGTTCGTCATGGGGGTGATGGCGGATCTGACCGGGCAATCAAAAGTCGCCCAACCTGCCATCGCGGACCGGAAATTTCTGGAAATCGATGCCGATAATTTTGATGATCGTATGCGGTCAATCGCACCACGCGCGGCGTTTTCGGTTCCGAATACCCTGACGGGCGAAGGGAATCTTTCAGTCGATCTGACATTTGAAAGCATGTCGGATTTTTCACCCGGAGCGATTGCATCCAAAGTCGATGCGCTGCGCCCGCTGCTGGAAGCGCGGCAACAACTTGAACAGTTGATGACCTATATGGATGGCAAAGCCGGCGCAGAAGAGCTCATCGAGAAAATTCTGGGATCGCCGGCCCTGCTGTCGTCGCTCGTGGCCTCCGGCCCATCCGCCGACGCCGAAACGAACGCGGCCCTCCAGAGCCTGCGGGAGGTTGACGTGCCGCCCGAGGACACAGGCCCGGAAGCGGCGGATATTCTCGGCCAGCTTGCGTCTCAGGCGCCCGCACCGCCACAGGATGCAGATTCCACGGCTGAAATCCTGGGCGACCTGAGCGCCGCCGCGCCGCAATCAAAGGCCCCGGCTGATGATGCCGCTGAGGTTCTGTCCGCCCTCGCCTCCGCCGCGCCCGCTGTTGTGTCTGACCAGGAGGATGAAACGGCTGACACTCTGGCGCAGCTTGCCGCCTCCACGCCGGTGGCGGATATCGAAGAGGACGAAACCGGCAGCGTGCTGTCAGCGCTCGGCGCGAGCGAACCTGCGGTCGAGACGCCAGATCACGCGGTCGAAAATGCGCTGGCAGATCTGGCAGCGCAAACTCCGGCCGAAGAGGCCGATGCCGGAGACAGCGCCTCCAGCGTTCTCAGCACCTTGACCCCTGCCACAGCGGATGATGCAGAGGGTGAACGGGATATACAGGGCGATATACTTGCCAATATCGACCGGAGCGAAGGTGAGGAAGAGGGCGCCGCACAGGAGGTGGAGGACGCGCTGGCAAGTCTTGATACCGCCGAAGATGATACCCCGTCCGATCAGGTAGATATCGCGGGCGTGCTCTCTGGCGTGCAGGCGGTCGAAGAGGCGACAGAGGAGGTGGATGAGGACCTGAGCAGCCTGCTCGGAGATCTCGACACGCCGCAGGACGCCGAGACGGTGGATGTCGATCACGTTCTGTCCGCTTTGGAGACCGTGGACGATCGCGTTGCCGAGGATGACGTGGATCTGGATGCGCTGCTCGGCGGTCTCGATACGCCGACTGAGATGGCTGAAGAAAGCGCCGATGACGTGTTGTCGGACCTCGCGGCGGTCGAGGAAGCCAGGGCTGAGGAAGACGTGGATCTGGATGCGCTGCTCGGCGGTCTCGATACGCCAGCTGATGTGGTTGAAGAAAGCGCCGACGACGTGTTGTCGGACCTCGCGGCGGTCGAGGAGGCCACATCCGAGGAAGACGTTGATCTGGATGCGCTGCTTGGCGGGCTCGATGCGCCGACTGAGATGGCTGAAGAAAGTGCCGACGACGTGTTGTCGGGCCTTGCGGCGGTCGAGGAGGCCACATCCGAGGAAGACGTCGATCTGGATGCGTTGCTTGGCGGGCTCGATACGCCGACTGAGATGGCTCAAGAAAGCGCCGACGACGTGTTGTCGGACCTTGCGGCGGTCGAGGAGGCCACATCCGAGGAAGACGTCGATCTGGATGCGTTGCTTGGCGGGCTCGATACGCCGACTGAGATGGCTCAAGAAAGCGCCGACGACGTGTTGTCGGACCTTGCGGCGGTCGAGGAGGCCACATCCGAGGAAGACGTCGATCTGGATGCGTTGCTTGGCGGGCTCGATGCGCCGACTGAGATGGCTGAAGAAAGCGCCGACGACGTGTTGTCGGGCCTTGCGGCGGTCGAGGAGGCCACGGCTGAGGGCGATCTCGATCTGGATGCGCTGCTCGGTGATTTGGATGCATCCGAAGCCCATTCAGAGCCGACTATCTCTGAAGCGGCAGCAGATTTGGCGGAAGTCGCTACCTCTGCCCCGGAGGAAGATCTGGATCTGGATACTTTGCTTGGTGACGTTGAAACTGGTGGCGGTGAGAGCGGTCTGGATTTTGAGGGGCCGTCCGATGACGGAGATTTCGATCTCGACAGCCTGCTCGCCGAAACAGGTGAGGAGGATACAGATCAGCAGGATACGGACAGCGCCGTCGATCTCGATGAGTTGCTTGGCGAAGACAGCGAGGCGGATCACGCAGAGGCCGATCAAGTCGCGGGCGCCGGTCCCGCTGGGCCGGATGAGGCTGACGACGATCTTGATGACCTGCTGGGCGGCCTCGATCTGGAGGAAGCCGAAACAGGCGGTCTCGATGATCTGGACGCGCTATTTGATGATCTCGATGCGGAGGTGGATACCGAAGAGGCTGATGACCTGAGCGATCTGGATGCGCTGCTTGCCGATCTCGGCGATGACGACAGTTCGGATGACGCCGATCTTGACGATCTGCTGGGCGATCTGGACGATGCAGGCGCCGAAGAGGCGCCCTCCGCCGATGGCGAGAAAAGCCTGCGCGAACCAGAGCTCGCATATGGCACGATCTCAGCCGACAGGCCGGAGCCGCAAAAGCTCACCCGCAAACGGTTCCGGATCGCCATTTTCGGAGATTTCACGGGCCGGGCGGCCAAGGGGCAGATCGACACCGGGGCCGCCCTGGCGGAGCGGAAACCTGTCATACTGGATCCCGATACGATTGATGACGTCATTGAGAGCTTTGCCACGGAGCTTGTGCTTCCGATTGGCAAAGACGGCGCGGGTATTTCGGTAAAACTGGGCGAGATCGACGATCTGCATCCGGACGAGCTCTATGACAACGTCGAGCTGTTCTCGGAATTGGTCAGCCTGCGCAAGCAGCTCCAAAGCGGGGTGACCAAAGACCATGCGATGAAGACCCTGTCGGGCTGGGCCGAGGCACATGGCACGCCGGCGCATGCGCCGACATCGCGCTCCGGCGGCAATGCGGTGCCCGCGGACAAGAGGCTGAGCGAGTTCCAGAGCCTGATTGGCGATACAACCAACAGTCTGCGGACGGTGTCCCCGGTCGAAGACATGTTGGCGCGGATCGTCGGCCCGCATATCCGGGCCTTGCCGGATCCAAACCTCGGCGCCATGCAGGCGGCTGTTGATCTCGCTCTGTCAGATGCGATGCGGCTGGTTCTGCACCACCCGGAGTTCCAATCGGTGGAAGCACAATGGCGCTCCCTAGATCTGATCGCGCGATCCGTCGAAGTCGACGATACGCTGGAGGTGATGATCCATGATGTCTCGGCCGAGGAACTGGCGGCGGATCTCGCGGCACAAGAGGACCTGTCCCAAACCGGATTCGTGCGGCTCCTGACCGAAGAGCCAATGGACGAGGACAACGGTCGGGGTGCCTATTCGGCGCTTGTTGGGCTCTATACTTTTGAGGAAACACCGCCCCATGCCGAGTTGCTGGCGCGATTTGCGCGGGTTGCGGCGCATGTGGATGCGCCCTTTCTGGCGGCCATTTCACCCGGTTTCTGGGGGACAGAGAAGGCAGAGCGGCCAAAGGTCGTGGCTCAGGCATGGGATACGCTGAGCGGCATGTCGGAAGCGGGCCATCTTGGGCTGTTGACGCCTCGGTTCCTGCTGCGGCGACCCTATGGCGCGCGGTCA
This sequence comes from Alphaproteobacteria bacterium MedPE-SWcel, assembly GCA_001874255.1. Taxonomy (GTDB): domain Bacteria; phylum Pseudomonadota; class Alphaproteobacteria; order Rhodobacterales; family Rhodobacteraceae; genus Epibacterium. The sequence goes on along the minus strand of MPDC01000002.1, from coordinate 21,507 downwards.
GAGCCGATCGATCCGTTCGATTTTGAGGAGTTCACCCAGGCCGAAGGGCTGCGCGGCATGCTGTGGGGGAACCCGGTTGTTCTTGCCGCAATTCTGATGGCGAAATCGTTCAAGGAGAACGGGCCCTCCCTGCAGCTGGGATCCATCATGTCCCTGGGAGATATGCCGTTCCACTATGTGAATGATCGCTTCGGGGATCAGGTTGCCCTGCCCTGTACGGAACGCAATGTGGATCTGGAAAAGATTGCTTTTGCCAAGGAACGTGGTTTCATGCCGATTGCGTCTGTCCGCGGCCGGGATGAAATTCGCCTGACCTCCTTCAACTCTCTGCGGGGCGAACCCTTGCTGGGACCCTGGACAGGTGAACCGGCGCCGCACCCCTCCCCACCGGACCCGCGCCCGTCCAAACCTGCGGCGGCGGCCAGTGAGGAGAGCGGCGACGGTGATGATTTTGATCTCGATCTTGATTTGGACGATGCCAGTGGCGACGACGATGACCTTGATGCGCTGCTTGCTGGATTTGGAGACGACGATACTGATTTAGACGGCGATTTGGATGCCGACCTTGAGGCACTTTTGAATGACCTATGATTTTGTATTCCGAAACCCTTTACCCAGGGCCGAGGCGTGCCTCGCCGGTGCCCGGGACAGAAAGGAGAAGCCATGACCGAAAGCAAAGCCCATGAAAATGACGTCGTCTGGATGTCCGGGTCTTATTCGGTAAAAGGGCTTATGATGCGCCGTGCCATCGTGCGCGAAGGATTGAGCAAGCTCACCGAAACGACAATCGAATTCCAGTCCCGAAACTCTGCCGTGTCACTGGATGATCTGGTCGGCCAGACCATGAATCTGCATGTGGTAACTGAAAACGGCAAGGAGCAAAAATACTCCGGTCTCTGTATATCAGTTGAGAATTTCGGATTTCGGGACGGGTACACGCAATTCGTTGCAGAAGTCCGGCCGTGGTTCTGGCTCTTGACGCGCACGGAGGACTGCCGGGTTTTCCAGAATATGACCGCTCCGGACATCATCAAGCAAGTGCTGAGCGATCACGGGTTTTCGGACTACAAGGACAGTATGTCCGGGTCCTACGCCCAGAGGGACTATTGCCTTCAGTACCGCGAAAGCGATTATGCCTTCATCTGTCGCTTGATGGAGGAGGAAGGGATTTATTTCTTCTTCGACAGCAACAGCAGCCAATCCTCGGCAGAAAAGCTCGTATTTGCGGACGGGCTGAGCGCGCATAAACCCATCAGTGAAAACCCGACTGCAGAATTCCACATCCGCGATGATGCGGATCGACGACGGGGGGAACATGTTGCAGAGCTGAGCAAGATCGAGCAGGTCACCCGCGGCAAGGTCACCCTGAACGATTTCGACTTCACCACCCCGCAGGCGGATCTGAAAGTCAGCGACGCCCAGGCCAAGGGCAAGCATAAATACAAGAATTTCGAAGTGTACGACTATCAGGCGCATTATCGAAAAGACAGCTCGCTGGGCACCGGACTGGCCCGGGCGCGTATGGATGCGGAGGCGCTGACCTACCAGCAATGGCGTGGGGCATCCTCCTTGCGAACGCTGGGGACGGGCTACACGTTCAAGCTGACGAAACATGATGACAAGGAGTCCAACAACGATTTTCTCGTGATTGAGGCCACGCATTATCTGAAGGTCGACAGCGAATTCGGCGAACGGGATCGGGGCGCCCGGAATGCGCAGAAAGACGAGGGAATGCGCCGGGATCTGGTGGCGCAGAATCTCGAATTTCCCAAGGAGATGGAAAACGACAGTTACGCCAATGCGTTTCGGGTCATCGAGAAGTCGGTCCAGTTTCGCGCTCCGAGGGTGACGCCCTGGCCCGAGGTTCCGGGGATTCAGACCGCAACCGTGGTCGGGAATTCGGGCGAGGAAATCCTGACGGATGAACATGGTCGCGTGAAGATCCAGTTCCATTGGGACCGTGAGGGCAAGAAAAACGAGACGTCATCGTGCTTTGTCCGGGTCATGACGCCCTGGTCCGGCAAGGACTGGGGCATGGTTGCCGTCCCCCGGATCGGTCAGGAGGTGGTGGTGCAGTTCGAAGATGGAAATCCGGACCGCCCGATTGTGACCGGAATGCTCTATAATTCAGAGACGAAGCCGCCCTACACATACCCCGATGATCAGACGCAGCTCGGGATCAAGACGAATTCGTCCAAGGGCGGAGGCGGTTATAACGAGTTGATGTTTGACGATAAAAAGGACGCAGAGTTGATGCGCATTCAGGCGCAGAAATACCAGCAGACCCTGGTCAAGGACCGAATGTCGATGACCGTGGGTCTGGATGAAATCGACAAAGCTGTCGCTTCGGTGGACGAGAAATCATATGATCTGACCATCAAACAGCATATGAACGAGACGGTGGTCACCGGGAACCGAACCGAAATCGTCGAGACCGGCGACAAGACGGAGACAGTGAAAAAAGGAGACTACACCGAGACAATCGAAACCGGCAGCAAGACGATGACGATTGAAACGGGGAGTCTCACCGAAAAGATCGATACGGGTGATATGGATCTTACTATCGCCAAGGGGAGCCTGACCGAGACCGTCAGTCTCGGCAATATCACGACCGAAGCATCCGCTGGCAAGATTGCGATCAAGGCGGGCATGGAAATTACACTGACCGTGGGTGGGTCATCGATTAAAATCGACAACTCAGGTGTTACCATCAGTGGACCGATCATAAAGGTTCAGGCTGATGGGATGCTGGAAGCGAAGTCTCCGCTGACGACTGTCAAGGGCGATGGAATGCTGACCCTCAAGGGCGGCGTCACCATGATCAACTAGGCGTATATGATATGGCTGAGATGTTTGAAAATTTGGTGAAACTGCCGAAAGAGCCTGTCGCGAAACTCTTGTCGCGACAACAGGTGCTGCTGAAAACGCGTCTGGAGAGCGAGGTCAGTGCGACCGCGCCTCAGGTGATTTCCGAACTGTACGAGAAAAAAGCGATGATCGACCTGCTGCGGCTCATGGGAATCCTGTTGCCGCCGCGTGAAAGGGTCTGGTGGGCCTGTCTGGCGGCCCGGGATTACATCGGTCCGCGTAGTCCGAAGGATCCCCCCTCCCTGGCAACGTCAGAAGCCTGGGTTGTCGATCCCACAGAAGACAACCGGCAGGCGGCGCGGATCACCATCGACCATGCCTATGTGGATGATGACACGGTGAATTGTGCATGGGCGGTGACCTATCATGATGGAACCCTCGGGCCGGGAGATTTGCGGCAATACCCGGCTCCGGCCGGTGCCGCAGAAGCTGCGGCCTTCGCCATGAATATGGTGGCCTTGGGGCAATTATCTGATAAGTTTGAAGAACATGGCTATATACTGATCGAGCGGGCGCTGGATATTGCCCGTGGTGGCAATGGTCACGTCGGGACGTCGGGTGCAGATATGACTGGTATGCTGAAAATCGTTTCGGAAGCAAATTGAGGCGGTCAGGAGAGGCGACAACATGAGCAGACGCGCTCTTGCGGGAGAACGATGTGCTGGCCGTCTGTTTTGCCGTGCAGCGAGGGGAGACGTGATGCTATGGGAGTGAGGTTGCGATTCCAGTCGTCTGGCACAATGCCTTCGGATGCGAGCCCACTGGAGTTGCGCGGACCAAGCCTGACCATCGGACGTGGCGCCACAAATGACGTGGTTCTGCCGGACCCGGACCAGTTGCTCTCTCGCAATCACTGCGTCATTGAAGATCACGGCAGTCACGTCTCTGTCGTTGATCTGAGTTCCAACGGCACGTTCCTGAACTACAGCAAGATGCCGCTCGGGCCGACGCCGACACCTCTGCACGACGGCGACGTTCTGACCGTTGGCGCCTATGAGCTGGCCGTCGACATCAGCCAGGACAGCAGTTTGCCCGACCCGCTTGCGGTCGACCCGCTGGCGGCGGACCCGCTGTCGCCGGGGCGTGCGGAAAACGCACCTGATCCGTTTGCCTTGCTGGATGATGCAGGTCCGGGCGGTGATTTCCTTGACGACCTCTTGGGGGAGAACACGCCCCCCAAAGGGCCGTCTCAGATGAATCCGGTGGATCCGATTGATGATCTGTTGCCCCCTCTCGGAGAGGAAGAGGATCCGTTCTTTCAGGCCCCGGACGACGGACGGCAAGGGCAGGGTGCCAGCTTGCCCTCCCACAATCCCGCGCTTCAGGACGGGTTCAGCTCCCAAGGCGCGCCGCAGGCAAATGTGATCCCGGACGATTGGGACGACGAATTCTTTTCGGGGATCAGCACCGCAGAAGAGGCGCCCGTGCAAGAGGCTCATCCTTTTGCCACGCCGGAGGAGGGGGCGCGGTCTGTACCGACGCCGCCTGTGGTGCCGTCCTCACTGCCGCCCTCAACGCGGGCCGAGCCGTCTGCTCGCGTTGCGTCTGACGATCCCTTTGCCGCGCCGATTGCCGGGGTCGAAGACAGAACAACCGCGCCTGAACCGCAAGCGGCACATTTTGAACCTGACGGTCCGGAGCCTGCGGCGGAAGCCGCCATCGCGCGGCCTTCCACGCCTGTGGCCGTGCCGTCAGATGGAAGCGATGTCCGGGCTTTTGTCGACGCGCTGGCAGTCGAGGATCTGGAAATATCCGCAGAGGACCAGAAGCCGGTGATGGAACGTATGGGGCGCGTGATGCGCATCTTCATCATTGGCTTGCGTGAAATCCTGATGACGCGCACCTCGATCAAATCGGAGTTCCGGATCGAGCAGACGATGATCTCTGCGGGGGGCAATAACCCGCTGAAATTCTCCATTTCGCCGGAGCAGGCGATCGAGTCCATGATCAAGCCCCGCGCACGCGGCTATCTGGACGCAGAAGCCGCCGCGAAAGAGGCCTTGAGGGATATCAAGGCCCATGAAATTGCAATGGTCACGGGGATGGAGGCGGCTCTGAAAGGGGTGCTTGCCAAGCTCGATCCAAAACTTCTGGAAGCCCAGATCGAAAAACGCGGTGGGCTTGGCGGCATTTTACGCAACAAGAAGGCCCAGTATTGGGACGTATACGAAAACCACTACGCTGAGATCTCCGATCAGGCGGAAAATGAATTTCATGATCTGTTCAGCCGGGAATTCGCACGCGCGTACAAGGCGCAGATGGACCGATTGAAAGAAGACGCCGACACATAGATGTGGGCCGAATAGAGAGGAGAACCAGGTGTCCTGGGACAGCAAGGTGCTTTGGACCGAGGGGCTGTTTTTGCAGCCGCATCATTTTCAGCAGTCCGACCGCTATATGGAAGCCCAGATTGCGGGCCTTGCGCGGCGCCTGGTGCCGTATGCTTGGGGTTTCACCAGCGTCGAGATTGATTTCGAAGCCCTGAAAATAGGGCAGTTCGCTTTGAAATCCTGCGAGGGTCTGACTCAGGACGGGGCTGTTTATCGTGTTCCGATGGCCGACAGCCATCCTCCGGCGCTCGAGGTGCCGCAAACGGTGAAGGACTGTATCGTCTACCTGACGGTGCCGCAGCGTCGGCAGGGGGGAACCGAAGTCGATCTGACCGGCGCAGAGAGATCCGCAAGCCGACTGCGCCCGGCCAAACAGGACGTGACCGATGTGACGTCGGTGGACCGCAAGCCGGTGCAGTTGGATGTCGGCACATTGCGGCTGCAATTCGCGCTGGCCGTCGATGACATGGCGGATCTGCTGGCCATTCCCGTCGCGCGTATTATCGAGGTGCGCGCGGACAAGGAAATCGTGCTGGATCAGTCCTTCATGCCATCGGCGCTGGATATTCGGGCGGCACCGGCTCTTCGTGATTTCCTGCGGGAACTGGAGGGGTTGCTGGCGCATCGCATGGACGCGCTGTCGGGACGGTTGTCAGAAGCGGGCGGCGCGCGCGGCGTGGCGGATGTGTCGGATTTCATGTTGCTGGCCGTCGTGAACAGAACGCTGCCGCTGGTGCGCCACTTGCGTGAAATCGAAAACCTGCATCCGGAGCGGCTCTTTGGCATGCTCGCGGGTTTGGCGGGAGAGCTGTCTGCTTTCATGAGCATGGACAAGGTCGTGCCGGAGTTTCCCGCATACACGCATGATAATCTCAGCGCGTGTTTTGGGCCGGTGATCCGGGTGCTGCGGCAATATCTCAGCTCTGTGCTGGAACAGACCGCGATCCCGATCAAGCTGGAACCACGCAAATACGGCATCTCCGTCGGCGTGATCGCCGATCGCAAGCTGATTGGAAATTCCGGATTTGTGCTGGCGGTAAAGGCCGAGATTCCTGCCGAAGACGTGCGGCGCCATTTTGCGGGACAGGCCAAGATCGGTCCAGTCGAGGAAATTCGCCAGCTGGTGAACTCGGCGCTTCCGGGCATAACGCTACGGCCGCTGCCCGTTGCACCGCGGCAGATCCCGTATCATTCCGGTGTTGTCTATTTTGAGATGGACGCCGACAGCCCCTATTGGGGCAAGATGACGACATCTGGCGGAATTGCCGTTCACGTATCCGGCCAATATCCGGGGCTCAACATGGAGCTGTGGGCCATTCGCAATGCCTGAACGTGGCTGAAGGAGTATGCCAATGGGCGATTTTGACGATCCTTTCGCCGAGCCGGGCGATACCGATAAAACCGTGATCCGTCCCAATCCGGGCGGGCGGCGGTCCGGTCAAGCTCCGGCCACCGGCGCTCCATCGCCGCAGGCGGCGCCCACTGGTGCGGCATTCGGCGTCCCCTCCCCGGCGGCCCCGGCAACGGCGTCCGGAAGCGCAAAGGCCCCTGCTGTTGCGCTCACCGGGATGAACCAGCTCACGGCCTGTGCCACAGCGCTTTTTGCCCTGATCAGCCGTATTCGAAACCGGGCCCAGCATATGGACCCGGACAAGCTGCGCCAAAGTGTGGTCGGCGAGGTCCGTGCCTTTGAAAACCGGGCGCTGCAGGCGGGGATCTCGGCGCAGACGGTCAAGATCGCGCGCTATGCGCTCTGTGCGACATTGGATGACGTGGTTCTGAATACCCCTTGGGGCGGGCAGTCCGCTTGGGGTCTGCAGTCAATGGTTGGCACGTTCCACCGCGAAACCGTGGGCGGTGATCGGTTCTATGACCTGCTCGCGCGGCTCGAAAAGGAACCCGCAGCCAATATCGATATGCTGGAGTTCCTCTATATGTGCATGTCGCTGGGCTTTGAAGGTCGTTTGCGGGTGGAGCAGGGAGGGCCGGAAAAACACATGCAGATCCGGGCTGCTCTGGCGCGGATTATTCGTGGCCAGCGCGGCCAGGTCGAGTGGGAGCTGTCGCCCCGGTGGAAGGGCGTTGTGCGGCCTTTTCTGGTGCGGTCGGCCTGGCGCCTGGTGTGGATCTCTGTCGCTGTGGCGGGTGTTTTGCTCGCCGCCCAGTTTGTCGGATTGAGCTGGGCGCTTTCCAGCGATACGGAGCGGGTGATCGGAAAGATGCAATCGGTCGAAGCAGGGCCGGTTGCGACGCTGGAACGTCGGGCCCCGCCGCCACCGCCGCCGCCGCCGGTTCCGACCATCGAGCAGCAGATCGCAAAAGTCTCGGGCTTTCTGGAGCAGGAAATCAAGGATGGCATCGTCGAGGTCTTTCCACAGGGCAACACCCTGACAATCCGGCTTGCCGGGTCCGGCATGTTCGGCTCCGGGTCGGATCAGTTGCAGGCAAGCTTTGACGATCCGATTGACAGGCTGTCGCAGGCGCTGGACGACGAAGCCGGCAAGGTGATTGTGGTGGGGCATTCGGACAACGTCCCGATCCGCTCGTCGCGCTTCCCGTCGAATATGGCACTGTCGCTGGCGCGGGCAAAATCGGTAATGACCCGCATGGCGGGCGCAATGAGCGACCCCAGCCGTCTGGCGGCCGAAGGGCGGGCAGACAAGGAACCCATTGCAGATAATTCGACGCGTGAAGGCCGTGCGAAGAACCGAAGAATAGAAGTCCTGCTTGTGCAGGAGGTACAAGAATGATCCGTCGCTATATCCTGCCGTTGTTCCGGTCCATCTACACGGTCCTGATTCTGCTGTCGCTGGCCCTTTCGGCCTGCATATGGTTCTTTGCGCCCTTCATAGGGTCTGATAGCTGGCGGCCCTTTGACAGTATCCTGTCGCGGGTCGTCTTCATTGCGATCCTCTGGGTCATCACACTCTTGTCGCTGCTGTTGATCGCGCTGCTGCGCGCGCGTCGTGACCGCAGGATGACGGATGAAATGGCAGAAGCTGTCGATACCGTCGAAGATGATGTCATTGGCGAAGAGCTGCTGGAGCTGAAGGGCAAATTCAAAACCGCACTGACCGAGCTCCGCAAGTCCAAGAACGGCCGCAAACATCTGAACCAGATGCCCTGGTACATCATGATTGGCCCACCGGGCGCCGGGAAAACAACCGCGATCGTCAATTCCGGTCTGCAGTTTCCGCTTGCGGACAAGTTGGGCAAAGCCGCGATCGGTGGCGTGGGGGGGACGCGTAACTGCGATTGGTGGTTCACCAATCAGGCCGTCCTGATCGATACCGCCGGACGCTACACCACGCAGGAAAGCGACGCCGAATCCGACAATGCCGCCTGGCTTGGCTTTCTCGGGTTGCTGAAACGCTACCGGAAGCGTCAGCCGATCAACGGGGCGATCATTGCGATATCGCTCTCGGATCTGTCGCTGCAGGACGAGATGACCCAAAAGGCGCATGCCACGGCCATTCGGAACCGTCTGGCGGAATTGCGCGACCGACTGGGCGTCCGGTTCCCGGTCTATGTGGTCTTTACCAAGGCGGATCTGATTGCCGGATTTCAGGAATTTTACGACGCGCTGGGCAAGGAAGAGCGCGAGCAGGTCTGGGGCTTCACCCTGCCTCTGGTGAAATCGAAAACCGATGCGGATCCGATCACCCGGTTTGACGAGGAATTCGCCGGGCTGTTGGGTCAGCTGAATGCGCAGCTGCTTGAAAAGATGCAGACGGAATCCGATCCTCAACGGCGCGCGTTGGTCGCGGGTTTCCCGTCGCAGGTGGCCTCTGTGCGGGGCGTCGCCCGCGAGTTCCTGAAGGAAGTGTTTCAGGACAACGCCTTTCAGAAACGGCAGATGCTGCGCGGGGTCTATCTTGCGTCCGGGACTCAGGAGGGCACGCCGATTGACCGTCTCATGCTGGGGATGGCGCAAACCTTTGGCATCGGTCGTCAGGCAATCGGGTCAGGCAAGGGAACTGGACGTTCGTATTTTTTGACCCGCTTGTTTGAAGGGGTCATGTTTCCTGAGGCGGGGCTGGTTTCATCAGATGACAAGGTGGAGCGCCGGTATCGCTGGGCGCGGCGCATTGCGGTGGCGGCGACTGTGATCCTGACCCTTGCGATGGGCGGCATCTGGGTGAATTCCTTCCTCGGCAACAAGCAGATGATTGCCGAGGCCAGCGACAAGGTGGATCAATATCAGGCCGCGGCCACCGCCCTCCCTGCGAGCCCTGTCGGGGATACGGATCTGGTGCCTGTCGTTGCCGCGTTGAATTTACTGCGCGATCTGCCCGGCAACCCGGTCTTGACGACACCAGATCCGGAGCTGTCGCAGACCTATGGTCTGTATCAGGGCGAAGTGATCGGAACCCAAGGCGCGCAGACATACCGGTCCGCGCTCAACCGACGGTTCCTTCCGCGCCTTTTGGTGCGTCTGGAAGAGCAGATTTCGGAGAACATGAACAACGTTGACGCGTTGTATGAAACCCTGAAAATCTACCTCATGCTTGGATTGCAGGGGCCGATGAACCCGGACCTTGTAAAAGAGTTCCTCAATCGTGACTGGGCCGATGTGACATATTCCGGCGTTGTGCGCCAACAGCTGCGCGCCGATATGAATGACCATCTGACGGCGCTTCTGTCCCAGCCGATGGAAGAAGTCGTCCTGAATGGGGACCTGATTGCCCAGGCGCGTGGCGTTCTCGCGGAAATGCCGATGTCACAGCGCGTCTACTCCGGGATCATCAATTCGCGCACCGCCACCGAGCTGCCGCAATGGCGTCTGACGGATATCGGGGGGCCGGAGATCACCCGGGTGATGGTCCGCAGCTCCGGCAAGCCGATGGCCGAGGGCATCGAAGGCATCTTCACCTATAACGGGTTCAACGATGTCTTCCTGTCCGAGGCGGTCAGCGTGTCCAAGCGGGTGCAGAGCGAAGCCTGGGTTCTCGGCGATAGCGGTCCGGAAGCGGCCAGCGAGGCGGCCTTGCTGTCCCTGAGCCGCGACGTTCTGGACCTGTATTACAACGACTTTATCGGACGCTATGATGATCTGCTCGGGGATCTTGATGTCATTCCCCTGCAGTCCCTGAACCAGGCGGTCGATGTGACGCGCGTCCTGTCCGGTGCAAGTTCTCCTATTGAAAACGTGCTGAAGGCCGTGGCCGAGGAAACCAAACTCACCGAGACAAGGTCCCTGGTGGACACCTCGGCGTTGAATGACGGGCTTGGTCAGGTTGCCAATGTCGAAGCCCGCTCGAACCTGTCCATCCAGGGGCAAATTCTGCTCGAAGCGCTGATGAAGACAGGGCCGGCCCAGAATGGACAGCCGCAGCTGCCGCCCGGTGGCTTTGTGGAAAACCGGTTCTCCTGGCTGCATCAACTGGTGACTGGCCCCGAGGGGCAGCCGACACAGCTGGATGGGTTGATGGGCCTGTTGCTGACCGTCTATCAGGAACTCAACAAGATGACGATCAGCGGCATTTCCTCCGGGGGCGCCAGCAGTCAGGCACTGCTGCAGTTTCAGCAGGCTGCCGGCCAGTTCGAAGGGCCGATGCAGCGTTGGGCCAAACAGATCACGGTGGGATCCTCCGGCATTACGTCAGAGGGGACACGGGCCTCGATCAATGCTGCATGGCAATCCGACGTCCTGCCGTTTTGCAGCCAGGCGCTGTCAAATCGCTATCCCTTCAACCGGTCAGCTCGAGCGGATGTCGCCATGGCGGATTTTGCCCGACTGTTTTCGCCCGGCGGGTTGATTGATGGCTTCTTCAACCAGCATCTGGCGCAATATGTCGACACGGGCTCCAACCCCTGGACCTTCAAGGCAACGGGGGCCGGGGCGGATCTGGGGATCAGCCAGTCAGTTCTGAACCAGATGCAATTTGCCGCCGAAATTCGCGAAGCTTTCTTTGCGTCGGGCACCGCGCCCTTGGTGGCGTTTCAGATCACACCCAAGGCCCTGGACCCAAAGGCGAAGGAAATGATCCTGGAGATTGACGGCACGACTGTGGAGTTCAACCACAAGATGGGCCAACCCACTCCGGTGGCGGTCACCTGGCCCGGATCCGTTGGGCTGGCGCGCATCACGCTCAATCCAAAACGTCGCGACAGTGAGAATGTTCTCTCAAAGGATGGCCCGTGGGCATGGTTCCGGTTGCTCGATGCCGCCGAAGTCCGCCGCACCAATGCCGCAGATCGGCGTCGGCTGAATTTCACCGTCGGAGGGCGTTTGGCATTGTATGAACTGCAGGCAGGGTCGGTGGTCAATCCCTTCGCGTTGCCCGCGATGGCCAAGTTCTCTTGCCCCAAGTCGATGTGAAGATGGCCGGGTTCGGAGCATTTGGGAAAATGCCGACAGTCGGGGATTTTTTCCGACTGTCACCTCCGGCAGGGTTTGTGGCGGTTTGGGACCATTGGATTCAGACGATCATGGCGGCAGGGCAGGCGACATACGGTCCGCATTTTGATCATCACTATATGTCGGCGCCAATCTGGCGGTTCACACTGCCTGCGGGGCTGGCCGGCGGACAAAAGATGACCGGCGTCATTATGCCGTCCGTGGACCGTGTCGGCAGGCGTTTCCCGCTCACCCTGATGAGCGCGCTTGCGACGCCGGGGCCTGCCGCTTTTGACCATCTGAGTGATGTTGAAATGTTTGAGAGGCTCGAGGATATAGCCTTGGATTGTCTCGAGGACTCGATGGACCAGACGAGGCTCGCGCAGGTTTTGGCGTATGTCAAAGTGCCGGATATGCGCGCGGTTGCGCCGTTGCGGGCAAGCGAGGAGTGCATCGTCCTGACCGGCGTGGGCGAAGTCTCGCGCCTGCCGCTGGCGGTTGCCGGTGGATTGCTCGAACGTCAGGGGCGCGATCTGGGCGTCTGGTCCGCGGTGGTGGACGGAAAGCCACGTATGCTGGCGTGCAAGGGGCTCCCGATGGGGGCACAGGCCATGGGTCTCTTTGACCTCGGCGCAAGTATTTGGAGAGAGGCCCGTCCGATATGACAGAGATGCGCAATACCCGCTATATTGCTCAAACCCATACGGGTCTGGTGCGCAAGGCCAATGAAGACGCCATATTGGCGCTTCCCGAGCATGAGATCTGGTTGGTTTCGGACGGTATGGGCGGTCACGATGCAGGCGACTACGCCAGCAGGCTGATCGCGGATATGGTCGCGACCATTCCGCCGGGTCTTGATCCGGGGACGAAAATGCATGCGTTGCGCGATGCCATCCATGGGGCTCATCGCGCGATTCAGGCCGAATCTCAGGACCGGGGCGGGGCAACAATCGGGGCAACCGTTGTTACGCTCATTGTGAGTCAGGGGCATTTCCTGTGTCTCTGGGCTGGCGACAGCCGGATCTACCGGCTGCGGGGGGGCAAGATTGAGCTGTTGACCTCGGACCATTCCGCCGTTGCCGATTATGTGCTGGCCGGAAAAATGAGCTGGGACGAAGCCGACCAACACCCTCAGTCCAACGCGATCACGCGGGCTGTTGGTATCGAGGGCGACCTCGTTCTGGACAAGGTGCGCGGTGAGACAGCGCCGGGCGACCGGTTTTTGCTGTGTTCAGACGGGCTGACGAAATACGCGACGTTTTCCATGCTCGAGGATATTCTGTCATCGACCCCGTTGGAAACACTTGGCGACAGGTTGATACAAACCGCGCTGACCGGTGGCGGCGCCGACAATATTTCGGCCATCGTCGTGGATGTCATGTGAGGCCGAGGCCTCGCCTCAGGGCTCTGATGTGGTGAGAATGCTGCTGTCCAGGGACAGTATACGCCCGGCGTCCGCCGCCGCGCTTGTCTGCAGGGCTTCCGCGAAACTGGCTGCGCTTTCTGCGGTTGGCCTCAGACCCTGAAACAATGGCTCCGCAGAGTGCAATATGATGATCTTGCTCTTGCCGAGCGTGCTGTCATCCACTTTGAATGCGATACCGCCAGTGCTCGCGGATTCGTCCAGGCTGAACGCGACACGGATTGGAAAGACCCCCCCGGCACCCGCCCGGAGTTCGGCAACCGCATGGTCCTGCCTGCTGATATTGGGGAGCAGGTGAAACACATTTCCCGTGACGTCCAGAATTGAAACCGTCAGAAACCCGTCGGTGACGTTGGACGGCAGCACAACATCAATGATCGGGTTCTCACCCACAAAGAATGTCCCCGAGGGGTTTGCCTCTTTGCTGGAGCCATCCGCATAGGTCACCGCGACGCCCCCGGATGGCGCTTTGGGAAGGTGCTGTTCGACGATGCAAAGCGCCGGGTTCAATACATCCAGATCCAGTTCCACCGGTCTGCCGTTCGCGACCGCAGTCAGGGAGTCGAACAAGGTGATCTGGGTTTCTGTTCCGGCAACCTGACCGGAAACATGCAACGTCTCACCGGGCGCGTAGCCGGATCCGACGGCAGAGCCACGTATATTCAGCGCTCCACAGTCCGCATGAGAGGCGACGATGTCGCGCACAATGGCGTCTTCGAGCAGGGGGAGCTCAAAGGCGATGTCCACGATCCCGATCAACGCTCCCGGCATGTCGCCGCCAAAGAACCCGTCGAGATCGGCAAGCAGATCGGCATCGGAGGTCTTTCCAACAAGATTGGCGCGATTGTTTTCGACGGTCAGGCGCCACTCTTCCAGTTCGGCAAGCGGTTCCAGGGTGAACAGCACGTCGCGCAGCCAGGTCTCGGCAATTTCGCCGGAGGCCAGAACCAGCTCCGCACTATCCACCAGCTCCTGCAAGGCCGCCTGACCTTCTTCGCTTGGAATATTTCCGGCTGCGCGAACCGCGCCCCCGTCGGAGCGTTCGACAATCAGACGGAATGGATCAGCCGTGGGATATGACGGTGCAAATATGGGGTCCAGGGCCCCCGACATCCAGGCCGCGCCGCTGCCCACTGCCAGCAAGGCCAGGACCAGAAGGGCGATCAACCCGTTGCGCGCGCTTTTGGATTTGACCGGCTCCGCAGGCGCCAACGGCGGATTGACCGTGGAACGCGGAGTGATGATGGTCGCATCTTCCAAAGGATCCGCGCTGGCGCCGATCAACTGATCAAGCGGATCTGACCCGGCGCTGCCGAGGGCGGCCGGGGCAGGCTGCTCATCCGGCGCTTCGAGGAAGGCCAGAACCTCACCTGCCGATTGGAACCGATCCGCTGGGTCGGGGGCGCACATGCGCTGTATCAGAGTGCGAAATGGGTCCGGCAGGTCATCTGTCTCAAGCGGCTTTTGTTTGTTTTCAACCACTTCCATAGGGTTCGCACCCAGGGAGGGGGATTTCCCCCTATAGTTGGCAAGCAGGAGCGCGCCCAGTGAATAAATATCCGAGCGGGCATCTGTCTGGCCGCTCATTTGCTCGGGTGCGGCGTAGGAATATTTGCCGGCAAATTCATTTCCGACAATGGTTTCGGCGCCCGGATTGGTATCCTTGGCAATGCCAAAATCAATGATCACAGCTTGGGACGGATCACCACCGCGCAGAATAATATTGTCAGGGCTGAGATCTCTGTGAACGATTTTCCGCTTGTGAGCCGCCTGCAGGCCCTGACTCACGCGTTTGCAAATCGTCAGAAGGTCAGAAACCGGCATCGGGCCTTCTTTGAGCTTGCGATCCAGCCCCGGCCCCTCGATGTAGTCCATCAACAGGTAGATGCGCCCGTCTGCGGTTCGGTGGTTTTCGGAATACCTGACAACCGCGTCATGGCGAATTTCGCGGATATTCTCCTCGCGCGCCATGAGAACCGTAAAGTCCTCATTTCCCGAAAATTCCTGTTTCAAAATTTTCAGAGCAACCAGATTTCCGGAAATTTCGGATTTCGCCCTATAGACTTCAGAGGTCCCGCCACGACCAAGCAAAGATTCGATACGATACGTATTATTCAGTAGATCGCCGGGCAGAAACATGTCCCCGGGCCGGGAGTCGATCATTCCTGTCTCTCCGGCCTGGTCAGGATCTTCGCAAAATTCATTCGGTTAGCCCAGAGCTTGGAATTCCACACGCCGGTTTTCGTCGGCACGTGGGTTTTCAGAGTCATACGGCGCGGTTTCACCCATGCCGATGGCCTGGAGAGAGTCAGCGCTCACGCCACAATCCCCGATCAGGTGGCGACGCACCTCTTCGGCGCGCAAGAGCGACAGACGTTCGTTGTAAGCGGAGGAGCCGGAACTGTCGGTGTGCCCGATGATCTGAAAAACCGTATCATCCAAGGCCTTCATTGACGCACACATATTGGCAAGCTTTGGCTTTTGATCGTCGCGCAGGGTCGCGCTGTCAAAGTCAAAGGAAATCTGAACATTGATCTGGGACGCGGCATCAAGAGGATTGTACTCTTCCGCTGCGGCTGCAATCGTCGCGGTCTCTTCATCGGCGGCAGGAGCGGCCCCATTCGCATTTGGGACAAGGACCAGACCACGGGTTTTCTGTTTCTTGAAGGCCTCAGTGATTTCTTCGACAGACAAATCTTGCGCAGAAACCGCTGCGCCGGAAAAGAGTGTGGCGGTAAAAATCGACAGTGCCAAAGCGCGGAGTTGGACCATGAACATGTCCTCCCTGTTATTCCACTTTAGTTGCGCAGAGTTTACACTACACCCATCAAGCTGCCAATGGTTGCAAACCTGCGAAACCTGAATTCAATGATAAAATTCACTTTTGTACCTAGTAGGTTGGACGTAAACCTGAGGTAATCAAGAGGTTCATGGAATAAAAAGGAATAACATGAAGGTCCTTCACGCCATAATCATCGCCGTCGGCCTGATCCTGGCCGCAGCACTCTGGTTTGGCTTATCCTTTTTGTTCAACGAACAGGGCTATGGCAGCGGCGCAGTGGATTCCGAAGCCCGTATCGATATTGAACTGCTGCGTCAGCAACTTGAGGACACACAGATCAAGCTGGAGGATCTGGAAAAAGCCGTTGCTGCGCAATCCGCTCCGACAAATACGGTGGCTCCGGCTTCGAACCTGCAGGATGAAGAAGATTCCCTTCTGCGCCAGACGGGGCCCAATGCGATTCTCGATTCCTACGCCCAGGTTGTACTCATTGCGGATCGGCGCAACGTGAATGACGGTCTGAAAGTGGCCGGAGGCGCATATCTATCGCAACAATTGGGTCGCCCTCGCGAAGATTTGACGGATGAATGCCAGTCGATGACCAATGAACGTTTGAAAGACAAGCTGGTATTGGAGCAAGTCGGGCCTATCCGGGTCAGGATGCTGCTGCCGGCGATCGAAAGCCTCAAGGTCGTCTTTGAAAACATCAGGAAGACGGATCCGGATCTGTATGAGCGCATCAACACTGCCGGTTCCCTTTGTGTCCGGCGTATTCGCGGAACACAGAATTCCCTTTCGACCCATAGTTACGGACTTGCCGTTGATCTGAACATAGACGGTCGTCTCGACACACTTGGGGACGGGCGCACCCAACTGGGCCTGACCATCCTGGCGGATTTCTTCAAGGACGAGGGCTGGGTTTGGGGGGCCGGTTTCGGTCGCGAGGACAGCATGCATTTCGAAATCAGCCGCCGTCAGCTTGATCTCTGGCTGGCAGAAGGAAAATTATAGGCGCGTTCAACTATCCTCTATGCCATAGGCCCTGCGAATGCTTCGCTGTGTGCCGGGCCCGAAATCACCGTCAATGGCGCCGGTGTAGAACCTGTTGTCCTTCAGCCGCACCTGCAATGCGCGCCGGGTATCAGGGGTGAACATTGTCGGGCGTTCACTGAGCAGATTCAGAACATCCCGACTCCCGGAACGCAGGGCGTCGTACAGATATTTTGCCGCGTCCTCGGGGCCCTTTGATGGAATGTGGCCATCATCAATGAGTGCGGCAAAATTGAATTGTGCCTGAGGGTGGCGCAGGTCGGCGGCGCGTTCGAAAAACCGCAACGCTTTGCCTGGGTCCGCAGGCAGACCCAGTCCTCCTTGATAGTGCAGGAAACCTAAGTCGTTGATCGCATCGGCAAAATTCTGTCCGGCCGCCGCCCGATAGAGTTCCAGCGCCTTCTCCTCATCTTGAGCGACCCCGGTCCCCCGCTCATAGAGCTTCGCCAGCTCGAATTGTGCTTCCGGGGATCCGGCGGCGGCGGCCCGGCCGAGAAAATCCACTGCGGCCTTGGGATCAAACCGTCCCTCATTTGGGTTGAGGCGCATGTAAGCCAGGCCCAACATCGAGCGCGTGTCGCCAAGATCGGCAAGGGCCAGCAGCTGTTCTTCCTGATCCGGACGCAGGCTGGACCAGGCTTTCGAGGCATCGCTGGTATCGAGGGTCTCGCCACCTTGGGCTGGGCCCGCAAGATAGAAGGGAATACCGGTCAGGGACCCGTATGTATGTGGCTCCTGCAGGTTGCCCGTTTGTTCAAGGACGCTGTCGCGGATTTGTCGGAACATCAGGCTGATTTCCAGACCGGGCTGGGTCATCTTTTCCATCAGAGAGAGAGCAAAAGGGCTGTTGTTGCCGCTACCGTCAAGGGCGACCTGTCCGTCTTTGGCGGCAAAGGCAACCAAGGTTCCGCGATCGGGATTGGCCGCAGCAAGACCGCCGCCGCCGCGAGTCGTCTCATCTGTATTTGCAGTTCCCGTTGCTTGGCTCGCGGCCAAATCCAGTGAGTCCCCGAGGGGATTATCCCGGCAGCTGTCGAGGATCACGATCCGCATCTTTCGCGCCCGGTCGACGGCAGACAGGAGATTCTTCAGTGACGGGGATTGGCTTTGCACGTCCTTGTTGGAGGCAACGTTTGCGTCCACCGGGATCATGAAGTTTTCGCCCTGGACTTCGATGCCGTGCCCTGCAAAATAAATCAGGGCGAGGTCCGCGACTTCAGAGCGAAAGGAAAAATCCTGAAGAAGCCGCTCCATTTCGGCACCACTGGCATCTACCGAGAGAGTGACATCAAATCCAATATTCTCAAGAGTTTGTGAGATCGCTTCTGCATCATTTTTGGTGTTCGTGAGCGGCGGGAGGTGGCGGTAGTTCGCCATGCCGAACACCAAGGCGATCCGGTCGTTTGCCGCCTCTGCCGATCGCGTCATGGCTCCCAGGCACAGGACACTTGCAAACACAATCAGGATGCACGCACCTGAACATACGTTTTTGAAACGATGGAACATGAGGTAAGGCCTTGGGTAAAAGGAAATCAATTTCCCCCAATCTAGCCCCTTTGGGGAGCTTTGCGAAGCGCCCTTTATCTTGCCATCACATTTGAGAGAGCCCCCAGTCATTTGTGACTGGGGACCGAATAATACGTGGCGTGCAGCATGAAGATGTCAGCGAATCTAGAACAGAGTTACGTTGTCCACTGCAGCTGGTTTTGCAGCGGGCACACGCGTTTTCGCGACTGCAGCCTGTTCCTGTTCGCCCAACCGGCGGTCATCGGCGACATGGGTCTGCTGTGCCGCTCCGGAGCAAGCGTGGAAGCGAACCCGCCGTGCGGAGGTTCCTAGGACCGAAGACGAGATAACCGGAATGCCTTCATCGCGCAGAAAGCGCTGAACGAAATCGGCATTATTTGCGCCAATGTCGGACAGGTTGGCGGACATTTTCGCGCCGCCGAATACCTTGGCCTTCAAGTTGGCACGCTGCGCCCCTTTTTTCATGATCCCGTTGATCAACAACTCCATGGCGTGGACGCCATATCGGGCGCTTACGCCCGAAGAACCATTGGAGGATGCGAGCAGGAAATGGTTCATACCGCCAACGCCAATTTGCTCGTCATAGATACAGGCTGCGATACAGGAGCCCAAGACAGTCGAAAAGACGACTTTCGCATCAGTGGTAACCTTATAGTCACCCTGTAGAACGGTGACAGTACTGGTATTTTGAAAAACAGTCGACAAAGCGGCTTCCTTCCAGGTGTCTGGGCTCAGGTCTTGCAGGCTTGCAGTATTGCCCCGGCCATACGGTCCAGAGGCACTTGTTTTTGGGCGGCTCCAATTTCCCAGGCGACCCTGGGCATACCGTAGACAACGGCAGTTTTTTCATCCTGAGCAAAGGTTGTTGCACCCGCCTTGCGCAACTCCAACATGCTCTTGGCTCCATCTTGACCCATTCCGGTTAATATTGCGGCAACAACATCCTTTGCAAATGGGACCGCCGACGCAAATAGAGCGTCAACAGAAGGGGTGTGTCCGGATACGTTTGGCCCTTCCTTCATGCGAAGCCGATAGGGTTTGCGTGGTGTGACGCCCATATGCCGGGGCTGCCCTGCTGCGATATAGACATGACCCGTCTTCAGCGCGATATCGTCGCCGGCAGCAACCACTTTGGCTGGACAAATTCTATCAAGAAGCGAAACAAGGCCTGTCCCGAAACTTTTCCCGGTGTGTTGGACGATGAGTGTCGGTGGGCATTGAATTGGGAACCCGACCAGCACATTGCGCAAGGCTTCGACGCCACCGGTTGATGACCCGATCAAGATGACCTTTTTGAAGTCATCACGGCCAGCAGATGCCTTGGAGGCGACCGTTGGCGCCGCGTTCTTGCGCGGGGCTTTGATCATCATATCGAAATACTGCACAAACTGGCGCGGACTGTCCGACTTTGAAAGCTCGAAGATCCCTGCTCCGACGTTCAGCAATGGAGATGACCCCCTTGCCGGAGTTGAATTCGCGGTGTCCATTACGGACACCCAGCGCACGTCAAGCGCCGTAAACAACGCCAGCATCATTTCAAATTCAGGCAGTTTGGTGAAGCCATCTTCCACAAATGCGAAGGATGGCTGCCCGGCCTCAGCTTGATTATAGGCCATCATCAGGTTGTTGGCCAAGAGCACCTGGGCGCCAGGGTAGGCCGCCTCCATGTGGCTCTGCAGTGTTCGTGCGAAGTTTCGATCCGTGGTGACAATCAGTACGCTCAAGGAAGGCAATGGCTTATCCGCTTTATTGCCCGGGTGGTCCGGGAAGTTCCTGTTGGACGAGGTCGATGGCCTTTGAGAAACGCCATCGACCCGTCAGTTCATTTGTAGTCTTGCCAAAAGTCTGGCTGGGAACCGACACATAGCAACCGCGATCAAATGTAACTCGAGCACTGCCGTCCGGGTGGCTGCCGCGGCTAAAGGAGATGCTGCAACAGACAGTTCCCATTCGGCGTTGTTTCGTGATCTGGCTGAACAACTTTCAAGAGAGACCATGGCACCTATCAAGATATCCGCATCCGAGAACACCCACCGGTTGGCCGACGAAGTCTCGCTTCCTACTTTCATCTTTTGCAGTGCCACGTGTTCAAGTCGCGGAATTTCCGGACCTCTCTCCCCGGGAGTTTGGCCCTGCTTGCCCGAGGCGCCCGGAAGGTCTGAGATCATGTTGTGTATTTTGGCCAAGTGATCCAAAATATTAGGACGTGTTCCTATCACCATAAGATGTTCAAGAAGCGCTCGCGGCGTGTGCAGGATATTCAGCCTTGAAAGCGCGCTCATCTTTTCCTCCGGTTCCGCGAGCCAGGTGAGGTCCGCAAAAATCATCGCTCTATCTTTTGGCCATCAGGAGTTAATTTGCGCCTTACAACTCAATACGGGCAGCAAAATCTGTCATGAGAATTGTTTGAATTTTGCATTTGTAACGGAAGTGGGCTTTGATGATGTGACGGCCTCCCGACGGCATCAATGTGCCAAGGGCAGGTCACCCCCCCCCAAAATAGCGGAGTTCAAAAATAGAATTTTCTCGGCCAGATATCTGAGGAGATTTACGTTGAAGAACGGACGATACTGCGACGCACAGATCATGGCCGTGTTGAAGCAGGCAGAGGCTGGCCTGCCGGTCATTGAGCTGGGCCGTGAGCACGGAATGAGCAGCGCGAGTTTTTACAAATGGCGGGCCAAGTTTGGTGGCATCGACGCGTCCTTGATTTCCGAGAGCGAGCCTTTGTCCGCCATTGATGGGATGGATGGCTCCCGCTTCCGGCATCGCAATGTGCCACATTGGGTGCTGTAACATCCCCAATGACGGGAGCCCTCCATGAAAGAGATTACAACGATCGGGGTCGACTTGGCCAAGAGTGTTTTCCAGCTACACGGTGTCGACAAAGCTGGGAAAGTGGTTTTGCGGCGGCAGTTGCGGCGCAGCGAGATGCTGGAGTTCTTCCAGAAGCTTCCCAGTTGCCTTGTGGGCATAGAAGCTTGCGCCAGCGCGCATTATTGGGCGCGGGAGTTGACCAAGTTCGGTCATCACGTGCGCTTGATGCAGCCATCCTACGTGAAAGGCTATGTGAAGCGCGGTAAGACGGATGCAGCCGACGCTGAGGCAGGTGCCGCCCAGCGTATCGCGACCCTCAACGATGGCTGTTTCCAGTCCCAGTTGGGCGCAGCGGATGGCGCAGACATAG
>MPDC01000019.1 GCA_001874255.1 Alphaproteobacteria bacterium MedPE-SWcel | reverse complement strand
AACCAGCGGTATGCCAGGATCAGATGCACTTCATCGCACAGACGGCGTTCAGACCTGATGCCAAAACAATAGCCGACCAACAGCATCCGGATCAGTAGTTCGGGGTCGACGGATGGGCGACCTGTGTGGCTGTAAAAGTTCGCGAGATACTGGCGAATGTCATCCAGATCGACGAACCGGTCAATCGAGCGTAGCAGATGGTCTTGCGGGATATGATCCTCCAACGAGAACTCATAAAACAGCGCCGCCTGTGCTTCCTGCTTCGGTCCCATCATCGCAAAATCCCCCAATCCCTAAAGGAATTGAATCAGCGTATGCGCCGCCAATCAAGGAAGAGTTTTTCAACAGAATTGGCTCGTCAAATGGCCAGACAGACGCCACCGGAAATCCGCAACCCTGAGCGAAGCCTTTCTTTCTGCGCCGAACTGATGTAAGGGCGGAGCTATCTGAGACGATGTGCCAGACCCCGGCACGCGAAAGCAAGATAAGCAGGGGTCGGCGGCAATGGGGCCGCTACGCAATATGGAGACCCGGGATACGCCTGGGAGCGCTCCGACTTAGGATACGATAGATGTTCAATGTGACGACAAAAACAATGCAGTGGGGCGAAGAAACGCTGACACTGGAAACCGGTAAGGTTGCGCGCCAGGCTGATGGTACCGTGATCGCAACGCTCGGCGAAACCTCGGTCATGGCCAATGTGACCTTCGCTCGCCAGCAAAAGCCCGGTCAGGATTTCTTTCCGCTGACCGTACATTACCAAGAAAAATACTATGCCGCCGGCAAAATCCCGGGCGGCTTTTTCAAACGCGAAGCGCGTCCGACCGAAAAGGAAACGCTGACAGCCCGTTTGATCGACCGTCCGATCCGCCCGCTGTTCGTGCCCGGCTTCAAGAACGAAGTGCTGGTGATGTGCACCGTGCTGTCCCACGATCTGGTCAACGACCCGGACATCGTCGCGATGATCGCGGCCTCTGCCGCGCTGACCATCTCGGGCGTGCCCTTCATGGGTCCGATCGCCTGCTGCCGCGTCGGCTATGAAGATGGCGACTACGTGCTGAACCCGACCGTGGACGACATGCAGGACCTGCGCCTGAACCCGGAGCAGCGTCTGGATCTGGTCGTGGCCGGCACCAAAGACGCCGTCATGATGGTCGAATCCGAAGCCTACGAGCTGACCGAAGAAGAAATGCTCGGCGCCGTGACCTTTGCGCATGAGCAAATCCAGCCGGTTATCGACCTGATCATCGATTTGGCCGAAGACACCGCAAAAGAACCATTCGACTTTGTTGCGCCGGACTATTCGGAGCTGTTCGCCGTGGTCAAGGCCGCTGGCGAAGAGAAGATGCGCGCCGCATACGCCATCTCTGACAAGCAAGAGCGCGTGGCCGCAGTGGCCGCCGTCAAATCCGAGATCATCGAAGGTCTCTCGGACGAGCAGAAAGAGGACGCCAACCTCGGCTCCGCCCTGAAGAAGCTGGAATCCGGTGTTCTGCGCGGCGACGTCGTCAAGAACGGTCGCCGCATCGACGGCCGGGCGCTGGACCAAGTGCGCCCGATCCAGTCCGAAACCGGCCTGCTGCCGCGGACGCATGGTTCTGCCCTGTTCACCCGTGGTGAAACCCAGGGTCTGGTTGTGACCACGCTGGGCACCGGCGATGACGAACAGTTCATCGACGCGCTGCACGGCAACTTCAAATCCAACTTCCTGCTGCACTACAACTTCCCGCCCTACTCGGTCGGTGAAGTGGGTCGTGTCGGCTCTCCCGGTCGCCGTGAAATCGGCCACGGCAAGCTGGCATGGCGCGCGCTGCAGGCGGTTCTGCCGGCACCCACCGATTTCCCCTACACCATCCGCGTGGTGTCCGAGATCACCGAATCCAACGGCTCCTCCTCGATGGCATCCGTTTGCGGTGGCTCCCTGTCGATGATGGACGCGGGCGTGCCCCTGAAGGCGCCGGTTGCCGGTGTTGCCATGGGTCTGGTTCTCGAAGAGGACGGCTCCTACGGGATCCTGACCGACATCCTCGGCGACGAGGATCACCTCGGCGACATGGATTTCAAGGTTGCGGGTACCGAAGCGGGCATCACCTCGCTGCAGATGGATATCAAGGTTGCAGGCATCACGCCTGACATCATGAAATCCGCGCTGGCTCAGGCCAAGGCAGGTCGTCTGCACATCCTCGGCGAGATGGCGAAGGCGCTGACCGAAGCCTCCGAGTTCTCCGAGCATGCACCGCGCATCGAGACCATGCAGGTCCCGACCGACAAGATCCGTGAAGTGATCGGCTCCGGCGGCAAGGTCATCCGCGAGATTGTCGAAGTCTCCGGTGCCAAGGTCGACATCAACGACGATGGCGTGATCAAGATCGCTTCGGCCAATGGCGAGGCCATCAAGAAGGCCTATGACATGATCTATTCGATCGTGGCAGAGCCGGAAGAAGGCAAGGTCTACACCGGGAAAGTCGTGAAGATCGTCGATTTCGGCGCCTTTGTGAACTTCTTCGGCAAGCGCGATGGCCTGGTGCATGTGTCCCAGATCGAAAACCGCCGCCTGAACCACCCCAGCGATGTGCTGAAGGAAGGTCAGGAAGTGAAAGTCAAGCTCCTGGGCTTTGACGATCGCGGCAAGGTACGCCTGTCCATGAAAATCGTGGATCAGGAAACCGGCGAAGAGATCTCCGCCGACAAGGCAGAGGGTGCGGAATAACCGTTCCCCGCTGAATGCGGATCTGACATAAGATGCCCGGGGCCTGACGGTCCCGGGCATTTTTCATTTCGGTCGGCTGCGACCGACCACATTGAGGCATCCATGACCCGCGTCACCATCGTCACCGTCGCCTACAACTCTGCCGAGGTTCTGCCGGGGCTGCTGTCCTCGCTGCCCGAGGATGTGCGCTGTGTCGTGGTCGACAACGGGTCTGCCGATCACGGGGAAACCCGCGCGCTGTGCACGGCCCATGGGGTGGAGTTTCTGGCATCGGACCGCAACATCGGTTTCGGTCCCGGCTGCAATCTCGGGGCTGCGCGGGCAACCAGCGAGTTCCTGTTTTTCGTGAACCCCGACGCCAGCCTCGACCCCGGCGCGATTGAGGCCTTGCTGGCGGCCGCAGAGGCCCACCCGGAGGCGAGTGGCTTCAACCCGCGCCTGCGCGAAGCCGATGGGCGGGTCGCGTTCAAGAGGCGCAGCAAGTTGCTGCCCAAAGCCAAATGGCTGTCGCGGGACGCCGCCAACAGCGATCGGGAATTGCCGGTGCTGTCCGGTGCTGCGCTCTTCGTGCGGCGGCAGGCGTTTGAGGCAATCGGCGGCTTTGACCCCAAGATCTTTCTGTTTCACGAAGACGACGACCTCAGTCTGAGGCTGGCCACACAATGCGGCCCGTTGCGTCTGGTGACGGCGGCGGGGGTCACCCATCTGTTCGGCGCCTCGACGGTGCGCTCGCCCCGTACCGCCGCGCTCAAGGCCTGGTACATGGGGCAATCCCGGGTCTATGCGGCCCGGAAACACGCGCTCCCGCAGGCCTTTGGCCAGGCCCTGAAAGACGCGTTGATCCAGCTGTTTTCGCCGCTTTCGCTGCTGTCTGCGCGCAAGCGTGCAAAACATTGGG
This sequence comes from Alphaproteobacteria bacterium MedPE-SWcel, assembly GCA_001874255.1. GTDB lineage: Bacteria > Pseudomonadota > Alphaproteobacteria > Rhodobacterales > Rhodobacteraceae > Epibacterium. The sequence goes on along the minus strand of MPDC01000019.1, from coordinate 78,139 downwards.
CTTATCTGCGCGGCGTTCTTGCAGTACGAAACCGGGACACGGCCAATCTGCCACTGCCTTGGTGAACAGGGTGTCCGCGCCTGCCTGCCCCACGATCTTTCTTTCGCTGTCTCGATAGTCTTGGTGATGTGATGCCGATTCCCTTTTGGAAAATCAAACGCGAACTCACGCGTCCCTTCAAACAGCTGGGTGTTTCGCCGTCCCGGCTGGGGAGTCTGCTGCTGTCGCAGCCCTATTACGATCTGGTGCTCGCCCGCAAAAAACAGATCACCCAGGGCGAGATCGCCGCGACGCCGAAACTCGCCGTCTATCTGATCTTTCCGCAATCGGGGCTGCTTGCCTCGCATGAGGTCGCGCTGACCTACCTCGTTGAAAACGGCTACGCGCCAATCGTCGTCTCGAACCTGCCGCTTGGCGATGCTGACAAGCTCCGGCTCCGCCAGCAATCGACGCTGATCATAGAGCGCGCAAATTTTGGCTACGATTTTGGCGGATACCGCGATGGGCTGCTGGAAGCCGTGGCGCGTTTCAAGAACACTGAACGTCTGGTTTTATTGAATGATTCCGCCTGGTTTCCCCTGCCCGGATCAGCCAATTGGCTGAGGGCGGCAGAGGCATTGAATCTGGATTTCGTCGGAGCGGCCACCAACTATGGCCACGCCAGAGTAAACCCGGAAGATTTCCGCGAGATCGAGTGGAGCTATTCCAGCGCGCATCGGAATTTTCACTATTGTTCCTTTGCGCTGATGATCTCCGGGGCGTTGCTGCGCGATCCTGCCTTTCTGCGGTTCTGGCAGAAATTCCCGCTGACCAACAACAAGACCGTGACCGTGCGGCGTGGCGAAATCGGGCTGAGCCGTTGGGTGATCCAGAACGGGCGAAGTCACGGGACCACCCTCCAGATTTCCGATCTGGACCGAGAGCTTGCGCAGCTGCCGCCCGAAGATCTCCGCCAGATCGCCGCGCAGACCATTATTCCCGAGATGGCGCGCATGAAACAGGTGAAGGCCGGATTTGACATCCAAACCGCCTCTGTCGGCGACTTGATCAATTTCATCCTGACCAGCGTGGCGCGACAGGGGATCAGCTACACACATCCCCGCCTTGTTCACAGGCGTCGCGGCTTTGGCTTTCTGAAGAAATCGCCGCTGTGGCTGGATGAGCAGGCCTCGGACCTGACGCTTGATTTCACCAGGGACCTGAGCGGCGAGGTTGGCGCGATCATTCACAAGGAGGCCGTGGAGCTGCGCCGCCAACGCGGGGCTCGGTTTTCGCCTCCGGCAGTGGCCCCCTGATCCACGGCGAAGGGTCGCGACTGTACAGCCGCACGTCCTGGCGTGGCGGCTGTACATGGAGGCCTACTCGGGCGCTTTGGTCTTGCGCAGGTAGGGGAAGATCGTCTCGAACGTGCCGAATTTTGCCTTGGCATCGTCATTGGAGACCGATGGCGGAATGATCACATCCTCGCCCGGCACCCAGTTTGCCGGAGTCGCGACGCCTTTGGCCGACATCTGCAACCCGTCCAGCGCCCGCAGCACCTCGGCAAAGTTGCGGCCAACCGTCATGGGATAGGTCATCGACAGCTTCAGTTGCTTGTCCGGGCCGATAATGAACACCGACCGCACCGTGGCGCTGTCTGCGGGGGTGCGGCCGTCGGGCAGGTAGGCCTCTGCCGGCAGCATGTCAAAGGCCTTTGACACCGCCAGAGCCTCATCCGCGATGATCGGGAAACCGGCTTCGGCCTTGGCATAGGTTTCGATATCACCCTTCCATTTGCGATGGTCCTCGGCGCTGTCGACCGAGACCCCGATGACCTTGGTGCCGCGCGCAGCCCATTCGTCGGCCAGCTGTGCCACGGCAGAAAATTCCGTGGTGCAAACAGGCGTGAAATCCTTTGGATGAGAAAACAAAATTGCCCAGCTGTCACCGATCCAGTCGTGGAAATTGATGGTGCCCTGATCCGTCTCAGCGGTGAAATTTGGCACCACGTCATTAATGCGCAATCCCATGTGATCGCTCCTCCTGGTTCAAACGTGTGAATCACTATGCCCAAGCCTAACCGCTTTGTGCGCGGGGTACAGCAGATTGCCCGTATGCGTCCGAATTTGTCGCAGACAACCGCGCATCGGGCCGCCGCACAGTTCAATGGGTTGGTCAATGAGCCGGACCGATGAACCGGAATTCAAACAGGCTCGGCGAGACGGCGCCGGGCGTGGGGAGTTGATCAAGAAACCTCCTTGTAGACGGCCACCGTCACTGCCAGACTGCCCGCAAAGTGCCGTATATCGGCCACTCTCAGAGCCTTGGAAAGGGAGCGGATCCATGATTGAGAAACGCGAATTTTACATTAACGGACAGTGGGTTGCCCCGTCTGCTCCGAACGATTGCATGGTCATTGACCCGTCAACAGAGGAACCCTGCGCGGTCATCACCCTGGGTGCGCAAGCCGATACCGACGCGGCGGCTGCTGCCGCCAAAGCGGCGCTGCCGGGCTGGATGGCGACGCCTCCGGCGGAGCGGATCGCGATGGTGGAGACCCTGCTGGAGGTCTACAACAAGCGGGCCGAGGATCTGGCCCAGGCCATGTCCACCGAGATGGGCGCACCGATCAGCATGTCACGCCAGAGCCAGGTCACGGCCGGCAGCTGGCACCTGCAAAACTTCATTGCAGCGGCCAAGGCATTTGAATTCGAACGCCCCCTCAGCGCCGATACGCCCAATGACCGGATCATCTACGAAGCCGTGGGTGTTGCCGCCTTGATCACCCCCTGGAACTGGCCGATGAACCAGATCACGCTGAAATTCGGCGCGGCGGCGATTGCGGGCTGCACCATGGTGCTCAAACCCTCCGAACAAAGCCCGCTCAACGCGATGATCTTTGCGGAAATCGTCGATGAGGCCGGTTTCCCGGCAGGCGTCTTCAACCTCGTGAATGGCGACGGCGCGGGCGTCGGAAGCCAGCTGTCCTCGCATGAGGATGTCGATATGGTGTCCTTTACCGGCTCCACCCGCGCGGGGACTGCGATTTCCAAAGCGGCAGCGGACACGTTGAAGAAAGTCCATCTTGAGCTGGGTGGCAAAGGTGCCAACCTTGTGTTCGCGGACGCTGATGAGAAGGCCGTCAAACGCGGCGTTCTGCACATGATGAACAACACCGGCCAGAGCTGCAACGCGCCGTCCCGGATGCTGGTGCAAAAACCCATCTACGACGCGGTTGTGGCGCAGGCCGCCGAGGTCGCCGCGAAGGTCGAAGTCGGACCAGCCTCGGCAGAAGGTCGCCATATCGGCCCGGTGGTGAACGAACTGCAGTGGACCAAGATCCAGGATCTGATCCAGAAAGGCATCGATGAGGGCGCCCGTCTGGTCGCCGGGGGCACGGGCCGTCCGGATGGGTTGAACAAGGGGTTCTACGTCAAACCGACCATCTTTGCCGATGTGAACAACCAAATGACCATCGCACGCGAAGAAATCTTTGGCCCGGTGCTGGCAATCATCCCCTTCGACACCGAAGAAGAGGCCGTCGAGATCGCCAATGACACGCCCTATGGCCTGACCAATTACGTGCAGACGCAGGACGGGGCCCGCGCCAACCGTCTGGCGCGGGGGCTTCGGTCGGGCATGGTCGAGATGAACGGCAAGTCCCGCAGTGCCGGTTCGCCTTTTGGCGGCATGAAACAATCCGGCAATGGTCGCGAGGGCGGCGTCTGGGGGCTCGAAGATTTCCTCGAGGTGAAGGCCGTCGGCGGCTGGACCCCGGAAAGCTGAACCCGCCCATGTTGTGTTGAGGAGCCGCCCACTGGGCGGCTCTTTTTTGCCCGACGATCTGCGCCTCGACGGCGGAGCCGTCGTCAAAAGGGCATTGCGGCAGAGCCGTCGTCAAAAAGGTATTGCGGCTGGACCGTCGTCAAAGAGTCATTGAACTCTGCGAGATACGCAGCCGGAGGGCCCCTGCGAATTGGCAGTTATTTTCAATTCCGACTGTCGCAGTCATGCTAGGGTGCCGGTGACAGGAGGTGCGCAATGGATTTCTTCGACGCTCTGGGGCTCCCCGCGCAGACGGAGATTGCCTGGCAAGACGTCGCCGCGGCGGTGAGTCACGCGTCGGCGCCGATCATCGACGCGATGATTGCTCTGCCGGATCCGGTTGTGATCTGCGGCAAACTGTTCCGGCTGGATCGCTATTGCGCCACCGGCGTGCGTCTGTTTCTGGCCGAAACCCAAGACCGGAGCCTGACCGTCGGCGCCGAACAGACGGTCACGCATGACGACCGGGCATACCGGCTGGCGGTTCTGCATGGCCTGTTTCAGCGGGCGGGGTTTACCTCTGTCATCCAGAATTCTGACCGGCTGAGCTGGGATGACGCTCCGGTCGTGCCGATGGCGGAAACAGGGCAATCGACCCGGCTGACCGATCACCTCTTTCGCCTGATGTCCGGCGATCCGGCCCGTGCCTGGCGGATCGACGACGCCGCCGCCCATCTCGGGCTGTCGAGCCGCAGTTTGCAACGGTATCTTCTTGCCGAGGGCGGTACGTTTTCCGTGACCCTTCGGCAGGCCCGCACCGGGATAGCAACCACCCTGTTGCGCCAAAGCGACCTGACACTGGCCGAGATCGGTTTCTGCTGCGGCTATGCGGATCAGGCTCATTTTCAGCGGGAATTCCGCAGGGTTACGGGGCAGACACCGCGCCATTATCGCAGCACTGGCGGGCCGATACAGGCCCTGTTCAGAACGGCGCCTTGACCCGGAACTTGTGCGACACGCCGCCGTCCGGATGCTTGAGCCGCAACTCTTCCGAATGCAGCATCATCCGAGAATGATCGCGCGCGGCGCCCGTCGCATAGAGCGGATCGCCAAGGATCGGGTGGCCCAACGACAGCATGTGAACGCGCAATTGATGCGACCGGCCGGTCTTTGGCATCAGCCGCACCCGGGTCTCATCATCGCCATGGCTGATGACTTTCCAATCCGTTTCGGCCGGTTTTCCGGTCTCGTGGCACACTTTCTGCAGGGGGCGGTTCGGCCAGTCGACAATCAACGGCAGATCCACGGTGCCGGATTTACCGGCCAGCCTCCCGGCCAGGCGCGCCACATAGGTCTTTTTTGTCATGCGCTTTTCGAACTGCAGCCCCAGATGGCGTTGCGCATGCGGCGTCATGGCGAACACCATGACCCCGGATGTGTCCCGGTCCAGCCGGTGCACCAAAAGCGCCTCGGGAAAGGCGCTTTGGAGGCGCGAGATCAGGCAATCCGACAGGTGATCGCCCTTGCCGGGCACCGACAAGAGCCCGGCCGGTTTGTTGACCAACAGGATCTGGGCGTCGTGATGCAGGATATCGAGCGGATCGCTCGGCGGGCAATATTCACTGGATACACTCATAGCCGCTGCCTAGCGGCCCCGGCAGAACAAGACAAGATCCCAATCCCCGGCAGGGGGGTCAGGGGGTCAGGGGCAGCGCGGGCCCGTGTCTTCCGGTGTCCGCCCGTGCCATCCTGGGCCTTCCCGGGCCTGCGCCTGTCTGCCTGAGCCTGCCCTGTCTCGGCTGCCTCAGGTCTCGTGCTGGGGAAGGGCGGCGGTGGCTTTGGCGCGCCCTTTGCGCCGCATCTCCTGCAAGAGCGAGGCGGAATAGATCACAAGCGCCAGCCAGATCAGCGGAAAAGCCACCATCCTGGCGCCACCAAAGGGTTCCTTGAAGACAAATACGGCGACCAGAAAGATCATCGTCGGGGCAATATATTGCAGGATGGCGATGGTCGAGAGCTTCAGCAGTTTTGCGCCATTGGCATAGACAATCAGCGGCACCGCCGTCACCGCGCCGCAGCCCAGCAGCAAAAGCGTATCCGACCCCGTGGCGGCAAAATGGCTCTGACCGGTCAGCAGCAGATAGGCGATGTAGCCCAACGCAGGCAAGGTCAGGATCAGGACCTCAAGCAGGAACCCTTGATTCGGGCCAATCGGCAGGGACTTCTTGAAGAACGCATAAAAACCCCATGAGACGGTCAGCCCCAATGCGGCAAACGGCAGGCTGCCCGCCGCGACCGTCAGAATGATCACCGCGATGGCGGCAAGCCCCACCGCCACCATCTGAGCCCGTGTCAGGCTCTCGCCCAGCAGGATCGCACCAAGCGCGATAGAGAACAGCGGGTTGATATAATATCCCAGCGCCGCTTCGAGCGCCCGCCCGGAGCCAACGGCCCAGACATAGATCCCCCAATTGACAGAGATGAAGGCGGCCGTGACGCAGGCCATCCCCAGCATGCGCGGGGTCCGCAAAGCGGTCTTGAGATCCCCGAGACGGCGGAGAGATATCAGCAGCAGCCCCGCGATCGGAACCGACCAGATGACCCGATGGGCAACAACCTCTGCGGGTGGAATATGTGAGACCATTTTCAGATACAGCGGCAAAAAACCCCAGAACACATAGGCCGCCAGCGCAAAGCCCAGACCCTGCGGCGTGTCGATATTGTCAGGTTTACTGCTCATCTTCGGGCCTTCCGACGTCCGGGCCGGTGGCAGACATCCTGCCGCCACCCGCGCAAAACTCATCAAAACGCAGATCCGCCCAAATAGTAGGCACCGCGATAACCCGCCTAGCAGATTTGTCAGACCTTTACACGGTCCGATTTCGGATCGTACATCGGTCTCAGAGAAACCTCGGCCGCCACACGGGACCCGCAGACGTCTATCTCATAGGTTGAGCCCAGAACATCCGACGCGCTTTCGCCTGCGCATGGGACATAGCCGAGACCGACCGCCCCGCCGAGCGTGTGCCCGTAGTTTCCGGAGGAGAGATATCCCACATATTCGCCGTTTCTCAGGATCGGCTCGTTGTGAAAGAGCAATGGTTCCGGATCGGTGAGGCGGAACTGAAGCAGTCGTTTCTGCGGGCCTGTCGCCTTGCGCTCGGCCACGGCGGCGCGGCCGATGAAATCACAGCCCTTGTCGACCTTGACCGCAAACCCGAGCCCCGCGTCCACCACGTGATCCTCGCAGGTGATGTCATGTCCGAAGTGGCGGAAGCCTTTCTCGATCCGACAACTGTCCATCATGTGCATGCCACAGAGCTTCAGCCCCAGATCCTGTCCGGCGGTCCAGAGGGTTTCGAACACATGCCCTGCCATATCGGCCGACACGTAGATCTCCCAGCCCAGCTCACCGACATAGGTGACGCGGTGGACCCGGGCGAGCCCCATGCCGATCTCGATGTCCTGGGCGGTCCCAAAGGGGTTGGTGGCATTGGTGAAGTCGTTGGGCGACACCAGTTGCAGCAATTTTCGCGCATTCGGCCCCATCACCGCCAAGACGCCCTCGCCCGCGGTCATATCGGTGATGACGACGTTGTGCCCGCCCTTGTGGCGTTCCATCCAGGTCTGGTCGGCGAGACGTGTCGCCGCCGGGGTCACGACAAGATACGCCGTCTCGGACAGGCGGGTGACGGTCACATCCGCTTCGATCCCGCCCGCTGTGTTCAGGAACTGAGTGTAGACGATCTTGCCCACGGGGACGGAATAATCACCGCCGCCGATGCTGTTGAGGAACGCTTCGGCATCGGGTCCTTCGACGCGGATCTTGCCGAAGGAGGACATGTCGTACATCCCCACGTTTTCCCGGACAGCCCGATGTTCGGCCGCGCTGTTTTCAAACCAGTTCTGACGTTTCCAGCTATAGCGATAGTTCTTGTCCTGATCCGGAGCCGCGAACCAGTTGGCGCGTTCCCAGCCTGCCAGCTCGCCGAAAACCGCGTTCTGCCCGGCCAGATGGTGGTGGAAGGGCGTGCGCCGTACGCCGCGCGCGGTGGCCTTTTGGCGATAGGGGAAATGATCGGCGTAGAGCAGGCCGAGCGTTTCCCTGGACCGTTCAAAGAGATAGTGTTTGTTGCCCTGAAACGGCTGCATGCGGGAAATATCCACATCGCCGAGATCAAAGGGTTTGGCGCCGTCCTGCATCCATTGCGCCAGCGCCATTCCGGCACCGCCAGCCGATTGGATGCCGATGGAGTTGAACCCCGCCGCAACCCAGACGTTGTCCATCTCGGGCGCCAGCCCGAGGTGATAGGCATCGTCCGGCGTGAAACTTTCCGGCCCGTTGAAAAACGTGTGGATGCCCGCCTCTGCCAGCATCGGCATCCGGTTCACCGCCGCCTCGAGGATCGGCTCGAAGTGGTCGAAATCCTCGGGCAATTGATCGAATTCAAAGCTTTGCGGGATGCCGTCCATGCCCCAGGGTTTTGCCGTCGGCTCAAACGCACCAAGCAGGATCTTGCCTGCGTCCTCTTTGAAGTAGGCGCATTCATCCGGCACCCGCAGCACCGGCATCTGCGTCAGCTCCGGGATCGCCTCGGTGACGATATAGAAGTGCTCGCAGGCGTGCAGCGGCACGTTGACCCCGGCCATCCGCCCCACCTCATGCCCCCACATGCCGGCGCAATTGACAATCATGTCGCAGGCAATATGCCCCTGTTCGCGGCCATCATCAGAGGTCCAGTCGACCCCGGTGACCTGACGCCCAGTGCGGTGGATGTCGGTGACCTTCACCCGTTCCTGAATGATCGCGCCGCGTTGGCGCGCCCCTTTGGCCAGAGCCAGCGCAATATTTGCGGGATCGCCCTGCCCGTCCTTTGGCAGCCAGACGCCGGCGGTGACGCCATCAATATTGAGATGCTCGTATCTGGCCTTGATCTCTTCGGGAGAGATCTCCTCGACGTCGACCCCGAACGCGCGCGCCATGGCGGCCTGGCGAAAGATTTCCTCGCGCCGTTCGTCGGTCAGGGCCACAGTGATCGAACCGCAGCGTTTGAACCCGGTGGAGACCCCCGTTTCCGCCTCGAGCGCGCCATAGAGTTCCTGGCTGTATTTGGCGAGCTTGGTCATATTGGAGGAGGCCCGCAATTGCGCGATCAGACCGGCCGCATGCCAGGTCGTGCCGGATGTGAGCTGCTTGCGCTCCAGCAGAACCACATCTGTCCAACCCAGTTTGGTCAGGTGATAGGCGACAGAACAGCCGACAATGCCGCCACCGATAATGACGACGCGAGCCTTGTTCGGAAGTTGGGTCATGGTGATTGCACCTTCTTGTTGAGGCCAGAGAATGGGCTGTGGAAAGGGTCAGATGAGTGTGTGGCCTGCCGCGTGCAGACGCCGGGCCAGTTCCGCGATATGCGCCGGACCGACCTCGCAACAGCCGCCGACGATGGTGGCGCCCATCCCGACCCAGGTCATTGCGTAATCGGCATAGGCCTCGGGGCCCAGATCGCTGCGACGACTGAGCGCATCGACCGTGGGGGCGTCCTGCAAGAAGGCCTCGGCGATCCCGTCGAAGCCATTCGCAAACGCCCCGAAGGGCACATCGGTCTGTTTCAGAATATCCAGCGCCGCTGCGATTGCCTCCGGTCGCGAGCAGTTGATGAGCACGGCCGCCACCTCGAACTGCCGCAGCAGCGGAAGCACCCCGGACAGCGGCTCGCCAGAGCGCAGGCGGGTGCCGTCTTCGTCGAGCACCGAGAAGGCGATCCAGACAGGTTTCCCCCGTCCGCACACCCCCTTGAGCACGCCGAGCGCCTCCTGCAGGGATGACACTGTCTCGGCCAGGAAGAGATCGACATGGCGTGCCATCAGAGCGGCAATTTCGCCAAAGGCCTCGGCTGCGACCTCGGGATCCGGCTTCAGATCCGGCCGGTAGGAGGCAAAGAGCGGCCCCAATGATCCGGCGATCCGGGCGGTGGGATACTCTGCCCGGGCACCTGTGGCCTGGGACAGAGCAGTATCCAGCAACGGGCCGAGCTGGTCTTCCATCCCGATCCGCGCGAGCCGTGACCGGTGAACGGCATAGGTATTTGTGGTGGCCACCGTCGCCCCGGCCGCAAAGTAATCACGGTGCAGCGCGCCCACCAGATCAGGTGCATCCATCATCACGGAGACCGACCAGAGCGGCGTCGCCCGGTCTCCCTTGCGACGCACCAGCTCCTGTCCGATTGCCCCGTCAAGAAGGGTGATCTCGGTCATGCACGCAGCCTGTCGTTGGCCGGATCCCAGAGCGGTTGGTCCGGCTGGACCACGGCGCGGTGCATCTGGCCGTAGATTTCCACCTCCAGTTCGGTGCCCGCCGCAGCCAGATCGGCCCGCAGCATGCCCAGCGCGACGGAGGTCCCGACCCGGTAGCCCCAGTCGCCGGAGGTGGTTTCGCCCACGATTTCGCCGTCCTTCCAGAGACAGGACATATAGGGCGCGTCGGCAGCCCCCGCCTCGACGGTCAGCGTCACGAAGCGTTTGGCGGGACCCTGCTCCTGCTCGGCCAGAAGGGCCGCCTTGCCGGGGAAATCCTGCGGTTTGTCCAGTTTCACAAACCGGCCGAGGCCGCCCTCCAACAGCGTGTAGTCGGTGGACAAGTCGCCCTTCCAGGCGCGGTAGCCTTTTTCGATCCGCAGGCTGTTGAGGGCATACATGCCAAAGGGTTTGGCTCCGGCCGCGAGGATCGCGTCATAGATCGCAGGCATGTCCGCATTGAGCGCATGCACCTCCCAGCCCAGTTCACCGGCAAAGGAGACCCGGACCAAAAAGGCAGGCCGACCCGCCACCGTGGCCACCTGATGCGACAACCAGCCAAGGCTGAGGTCGGCATCGGTCAAGGGGGCCAGAATCTCGCGCGATTTGGGCCCCGTCACGATCAGCGTGTCGCGGGTGGTGGTCACATCCTTGACCGTGACGCCTTTGGGCATGGCGGACCTCAGGAGGTCGCGGTCGTGCCACTGCGCGGTGGCGGCGGTGATCATCAGAAAGTCGTCGTCGCCAAGGCGCAGACAGGACATTTCCGTCAGAATGCGGCCCCTCGGGTCGGCGATATAAACGAGGTTCATGCGGCCGACTTTTGGCAGGGCACCGGCGACCAGTCCCCGCAGCGCCTCGGCCGCGCCCTCACCGCGCAGTTCAAACCGCGAGAACCCGGGCAGATCCAACACACCACAGTGATCGCGCACCGCTTCGCATTCCTCGCGGATGCGCTGCTCCCAGGGGCCCGAACGGCCCCAGGTATGGGTGGCCTCCGCCGAGGTGTCATCGCCGGGCTGCGCGAACCAGTTGGCGCGCTCCCATCCGTTATAGGCGCCCATCACACCGCCAAGCGCGGTCACGCGGTCATGCACCGGCGAGAGCTTCTTGTCGCGACCGGCGGGCCATTCGTGATGCGGGAAATGCATGGCGTATTCGTTGCCATAGACCTCCATCCCTTTTTGCACGCAATAGTCGGCATCGGTGTAGTCGGTATAGCGGCGTGGATCGACGGCCCACATGTCCCATTCGGTCTGACCCTCGACGATCCATTCCGCCAGCACCTTGCCCGCGCCACCGCCCTGCGCGATGCCAAAGGTGAAGACACAGGCCTCGAACGCGTTTTTCACCCCCGGCATGGGCCCGATGAGCGGCAGCCCGTCCGGCGCGTAGGGGATCGGCCCGTTGATGACGCGGGACACGCCGGTGCTGGCCATCAGCGGGACACGCTCCATCGCGTCGGTGACGATATCCTCGATCCGGTCCAGATCGTCGGACCAGAGCTGGAACGAGAAATCCTCGGGCATGGGATCGTCGGGCGTGGCCCAATGCGCCCTGCAGTTCGGCTCGTAGGGGCCGAGGTTGTAGCCGTGTTTTTCCTGCCGCAGATAGTAGGAGACATCGACATCGCGCAGCAGCGGCAGCTTTTTGCCGTTTTCCTTTGACCAGGCTTCGACCTCGGGGATTTCTTCGGTCAGCAGATATTGGTGGGACATCACCATCATCGGCACCGTGCGCCCGCCATAGGGTTTGAACCATTCACCGACACGCTGCGCGTAATAGCCTGCCGCATTCACCACATAGTCGCAGGCGATATCGCCTTTTTCCGTGTGCACGATCCAGCCGTCATCCGTCTGGGTGACGCCCGTGGCCGGGCAGAAGCGGATGATCTTCTGCCCCATGTCCCGCGCGCCCTTTGCCAGCGCCTGCGTCACCTGGGCCGGGTCGATATCCCCGTCATTCGGGTCATACAGCGCCCCGGCCAGATCGTGGGTTTCGATGAAGGGATAGATCTCCTTCACCTGATCCGGCGTCAGAAGGGTGATATCCATGCCCTGATAGCGCCCCATCGAGGCGGCGCGCTCGAATTCCAGCATCCGCTCCGGCGTATGCGCCAGCCGGATCGAGCCCGACTGGTGGTAGTTCATCGGATAGTCGACCTCCTCGCCGAGGCGGGCGTAGAGCTCCGTCGAATAGCGCTGCATGTTCATGATCGACCAGGAGGTGGAAAAGGTCGGCACATTGCCCGCCGCATGCCAGGTGGATCCGGCCGTCAGCTCGTTCTTTTCCAGCAGGACGCAATCGGTCCAGCCCTTCTTGGCAAGATGATAGAGTGCGGAACAGCCGATGACGCCGCCCCCGATGATGACCACGCGGGCCCGTGTTGGAAAATCTGACATGGTCGGCTCCCTGTTGATGTTTGCGGAGTTTCAGTCTTTTTGCGGCACGCCGTCGGCGATGTCGTAATAGTCGCCCTTGTCCGCCACAAAGATGTGTTTCTCGAGCACCAGCCCGGTAGGGTTTGACACGGCGCCCAGGGCAAAGCTGGTGGTGTCCTCATCCAGCGCCTTCCAGAACAGGAAGGACCCGCAGTCGCCACAAAAGCCCCGTCTGGCCTGCGCACTGGAGGCAAACCAGCGGACCTCTCCGCGGATTATGAGATCCTCATTGTGCACATAGGCCGAGGACCAGATGCCCCCGGACTGACGTCGGCACTGGCCGCAATGACACATTGAAACACCTTTGGGCGTCGCTTCGGTCTCGAACTGGATGTTACCACACAGGCATTGGCCCTTGATCATGATGGCTCCTCAATTTGCGGCGTGCTGCTGATCCCCAGAAGCACGCCATAGACCACAAAACAGATTGCCAGCCCGCGGCGGATCCAGACATTGAACACCGCCGCCAGCGCGGCCCGCCCCATCATCACCCCAAGCAGGGTGAACCCTGTGTAGCTGAGCGTGGTCAAGACCAGCGCGGTGGGCATGATCACGGCCATCTGCGACCAGATCGGCACATCGGGCTGAACGAATTGAGAGAAGGCCGCCAGATAGCCCGCGACGCTTTTGGGGTTGATTGTGGCCACCGCCAATGCGTGCAGGTAGACATGGCGCGCGGGCCGTTCCGCCGCTGGCGCGGGTCTGCCGGCGTTGCGCCAACTGCGGAGCCCCTGAAAGATCAGGAACCCGGCACCAACCAATTTCGCAATGAAAAACCCGGTCGGCGACGCGGCAATCAGCGCGGTCACCCCGAGGGCCGACAAAAGCAGGAACGCCGAGGCCTGGGTCAGAATACCGAGCACGCCCAGCATCGCCTTGGCAAAGCCGAGGTTCATCCCGTTGGAAATGCAATTCACCGCATTCGGGCCGGGGGTGGTCACAAAAACCAGCCAGAACACCGCGAATATGGTCCAGGCTTCAAAGCTCATGCTAATACACCGGCGGCGCAATGACCCAGACCGCCACGCAGGGCGTGTCATAGGGGTTTGACCATTGAAACGGCTCATTGCGGATGCGGAAACTGTCGCCGGGGCCGATGGTAAAGCTCCGGGTGCCGATCTGCAGATCCAGCTGGCCTGAAATCACATAGCCGACTTCTTGCGTCGGGCGGTGCGCCACCGCCTGCATGCGCGCGTGCGGGGCAAAGGTGGAATGCACCATTTCGAAGTCATCGGTCAGATCGGGGGAGAGCAATTCCTCGATCAGACCTTCTTCGCCGGAGCCCATGGGCCGCCGGGCCGCCGCACGCACAACGTAGCCCTGCTCTGCCACCGGGGCAGAGTCATGGGCAAACAGCATCGACATCGGCACCTCGAGACATTTGGCGATCAACCGCAAATCCGAGATCGACGGCTCTGACATGTCCCGCTCCACCTGGCTGAGCCAGCCGACGGATCGCCCCATGCGGGCGGCCAGATCCGCAAGGGTGATCGCCCGCGCCCTGCGCAATGCGCGCAGATCGGCCCCCAGAGTGGTGTGAGATGGTGCCTGATCGTTCAAGAGTGTTCTCGCCGAGTCGTGAAAATTCTGTCTCTTTTTTCACGCTTGCTGATTGTCGTGAAAAAATAAAGGAAAATTTCACGCGCCCACAAAAAAAGCCGATCCCCTGGGGCATCGGCCTGATTTTCCATCACGCCGGACAAGGCCTCGCGCTGAGGGATCTTGCCGGAGGATCTTGGTGGGGGATCTTACAGGTGACCAAAGACCGCCTGCAGAATCGCCGACAATTGTTCGGCGTCCTCCTGCGTGAAGACGGCGGGTTGGTCGCTGTCGATATCGAGCACCCCGATGACCTCGCCCGCGCCATTGCGCACCGGCAGTACGATTTCCGACCGGGTAGACGAAGAGCAGGCGATGTGACCGGGAAAGGCCTCGACGTCATCGACCAGCTGCACTTCGCCTGTCCGGGCCGCCGCGCCACAGACGCCCCGCGAGAAGGGGATCACAAGACAGCCGTGACCGCCCTGATACGGACCGATCTTCAGCACTTCAGGTTCCGTGACACGGTAGAACCCGGTCCAGTCAAACCGGTCATCCGCGTGATGCAATTCGCAGGCCAGTGTCGCCATCAAGGCGACCTCGTCCCGCTCGCCCTCTGTCAGGGCCGCCACCGTTTTGGACAGGTCGTCATACTTCACCCGCATCAGAATAAACCCCTCCGGTAAAACCATGAGAGGAGGGGCCTGCCCCTCCTCGCTGTGTCATCGACGCAGATACGGCTCCTCCGCCCGGAGGTCAAACCCGCTCTATCGCGATCGCAGTGCCTTCGCCGCCACCGATGCAAATCGCCGCGATCCCCCGCTTCAGGCCCCGCTTTTCCAATGCGTTCAGCAGAGTGACCATGATCCGCGCACCGGACGCGCCGATTGGGTGACCCAACGCACAGGCGCCACCGTTGACGTTGATTTTCTCACGCGGAATGCCCATTTCGCGCATGAAGGCCATGGGCACCACGGCAAAGGCCTCGTTGACCTCCCAGAGATCCACATCCTCCACGTCCCAGCCGATGCGGGTCAGCAGTTTGCGCGCTGCCGGGACCGGGGCGGTGGTGAACCAGCCCGGTGCCTGCGCGTGGCTGGCATGGCCGAGGATATGCGCCTTGACCGGCAGGCCGCGGGCCTCGGCGGCCGCTTCGCTGGCCAGAACCAATGCGGCGGCACCATCCGAGATCGAAGACGCATTCGCCGCCGTCACCGTGCCGCCCTCGCGAAACGCGGGCTTCAGGGTCGGGATCTTGTCCGGGCGAGCGGACTTCGGCTGCTCGTCCGCATCAGTCGTGACCTCACCCTTGCGGGTCTTCACCACGACATCCGTGAGTTCGCCCTCAAAGGCCCCGCTTTCCTGTGCCGCGAGCGCGTTGGAGAGCGAGCCAAGCGCAAAGGCATCCTGCTCCTGGCGTGTGAACTGGTAATGTTCCGCACAATCCTCGGCAAAGGTGCCCATCAGACGCCCCTTGTCGTAGGCATCCTCCAACCCATCGAGGAACATGTGGTCGATGACCTGACCATGCCCGATCCGTGCCCCGCCGCGCATCTTTGGCAGCAGGTAGGGCGCATTGGTCATGCTCTCCATCCCGCCGGCGACCATCACATCAGCATCGCCCAGGGCCAAACGGTCATAGGCGAACATCGCCGCCTGCATCCCGGAGCCACACATCTTGTTGAGCGTGACCGCAGGCACGTCCTCGCCGAGGCCCGCAGCAAAACCGGCCTGACGCGCCGGTGCCTGTCCCTGACCTGCCGACAGAACGCAGCCCATCAAAACCTCATCCACCGCAGGGCTATTGGCGCGTGTCAGCGCAGCCTTGATCGCAGCACCCCCGAGATCCGCCGCCGACACGCCATCATACATTCCCTGAAATCCACCCATCGGCGTTCGGGCCGCTCCTGCAATCACAACTCTGGCCATTCAAAAAACTCCTCCAATTTTCTAAGCTATCCATACTGAATAATAACATTTAAGGTCTAGAGTGAGTTCCAAGAAAGACCAGCCGAGGAACATTAAATGAGCCTGACAAGTACGGTAGCAGATGGCGCGCAGGTGGTGACCGTCAATGCCCAGCGCATTGATGCGGCCATGGCGATCCAGTTCAAGGAAGACATGCGCACGGAAACGGACTCCGGGCCGGAGCGTGTCATTCTTGATCTGTCGAGCGTGGCCTTTATCGACTCCAGCGGATTGGGGGCGATCGTCGCCGTCATGAAACAGTTGGGAAAAGACCGCAGGTTGGATCTGGCCGGGCTTACCCCCATGGTCGACAAAGTGTTCCGCCTGACCCGCATGGACACTGTTTTCAACCTCTTTGACACGCTTCAGGATGCGCTGGACCCTGAGCAAGTCGAACATTGACCCTCTCACGACCCATTTCGGAGCCTGAACTCTATGGTTGAAACCTTCGCCTGCTCCTTCAGGGCGACCGAGCTTGATGCCCGGCGAGGTATCATATCGGTGGTTGATCGACTGAAGGACATGGGTATCCCGAATACCCGGGTCGACGAGGTGCAGATCGCCCTTGCCGAGGCAGTCAATAACGTGGTGGAGCATGCCTACGCGGAAACAGCTACAGGCGATGTTCTGATACGCTGCAACCTGCACCCGGACCGCTTGTGGGTGGAAATTCGCGACGCCGGCATCCCTTTTCTGAACGCGAAACTGCCGGAAGGGCAGGCTGTGACGGTTGACGCCAATACACCGCTGGCCGACTTGCCCGAAGGTGGCTTCGGTTGGTTCCTGATCCGCGAGCTGGCAAGCGACATCAAATACAAACGCAATACCGACAACAATCAGCTGTCCCTGTGTTTTGAAATCCAGCTGACCGCCTGAGCACGATTGCCGCACAGGCGCCGTTCTCCGCACTCCGCAGCGCACTGACTGATCAGACAGACGGGCCACACAGGCCGATCACACAGGCCGATCACACAGGCGGATCACATGGTCGGATCAGAACAGGCGGATCAGAACAGCGCTCGATCCCGGCAGAAGCAGGTCTCGGATGGTCTGCGCATGTCTGGTATTTAAGATAAATCCCGAAGACATCATACCGGCAGACATAAATCCGCCGCATTGCAGGCCCACCCGCGCCCGAATGATGAGAGAAATATAAACTCGTAGCTGACCAAAGCTCCCCCGGTGTCGTGTGTTTCTGCCCCCACCTAGTGCGCGACACCGGGTCAATTTCGCTCAGCACCTCATCGCGACCCTCTGCGACAGCAGCACCCCCCGGTCCGCAGTGCGAACCCTCCATCATTTTGCGATTGCCTCTCTCGACGAGACCACTAGGCTTCGGTCGATTTCGGGAGAACATACATGCGTGATTTTCAGCTTCCTGGCCGCTCTGCGACCTTTGCGCAAAATGGAATATGTGCAACCTCACATCCGCTGGCAGCTCAGGCGGCGATCGATATTCTCAAACGCGGCGGCAACGCAATGGATGCCGCGATTGCCGGCGCGGTCCTGTTGGGGATCTGCGAACCGCAAATGACCGGCATCGGCGGTGACTGCTTTGTGCTTTATAATCGGGCGGGTGAAACGACGGTACGGGCCCTGAACGGGTCGGGTCGGGCACCGGCAGCCGCCAGCGCCGCAGAGCTGCGCGATCAGGGCAGAACCACGGTTCCCCTCAATACGCCGGACGCGGTGACCATTCCCGGTGCCATTGACGCCTTTTGCCGCCTGTCCGAAACGGAAGGCCGTCTGGGGATCGACGCGCTGCTTGCCCCCGCGATCCAATATGCCGATCAAGGCGTGCCCGTCGCGCCACGGGTGGCCTTTGACTGGGCCAATGACGCGAATACATTGCAGGGCACGGCGCGCGACACCTATCTCTTTAACGGCATGGCGCCCAAGGTCGGCGCCATTTTCCGGGCGCCCGGGCAAGCCGAAGTTCTGCGTCGTGTGGCGCGCGATGGACGAGACGCCTTCTACACAGGGGAGGTGGCCGAGGACATGATCGCGACGCTGCGCGCGCGGGGCGGCCACCATACCGCCGAGGATTTCGCCTCCACCGAGGCCACCGAAGCCGACCCAATCTCCGGTCACTACAAAGGGGTGGATCTGCTGGAGCACCCGCCCAATGGGCAGGGCGCAACGGCCATCTTGATGCTGAACATTCTGAAGCATTTCAATATTGCGGCGATGGACCCGCTCGGCGCACAGCGCGCTCATATCGAGGCCGAAGCCGCCAAGCTCGCCTATGATGCCCGCAATCGCTTTATCGCCGACCCGGACCACATGAGCCGACTGGACCATATGCTGGCCGCGGATACCGCCGCAAATCTGGCCGCTCTGATCGACCCGAACCGGGCCATGGCTGCGCCTGAGACGATCAGCGAGGCGGTGCACAAGGATACAATCTACATTACCGTGGTCGACAAGGACCGGATGTCCGTGTCCCTGATCTATTCCATCTTTCACGGATTCGGCTCCGGGATTGCCTCGGAGAAATATGGCATCTTGCTGCAGAACAGAGGCGCCGGATTCTGTCTCCGGGAGGGCCATGCCAACGAGTTGGGTGGCAAGAAGCGTCCGATGCATACCATCATTCCGGCCATGCTGGCGGACGGCGGAGGTGTCACCATGCCATTTGGTGTGATGGGAGGGGCCTACCAGCCCAACGGGCACGCGCGGTTCGTGTCAAACCTGCAGGACTTCGGGATGGATCCGCAGCAAGCCATGGACGCGCCCAGATCGTTTTCCGACGCCGGTCATTTCAAACTGGAACGCGGCTATCGCGACAGCGTCCGTCGCGCATTGAGCGACATGGGCCATAAAGTGGAAACACCAACCACGGCGATCGGTGGCTCGCAAGCCATCCGGATCCATGACAGTGGCGTATTGGAAGGTGCAAGCGACCCGCGCAAGGACGGTTGTGCCCTGGGCTATTGACCTCGCCAGATCGACAGGGACGCCGGGACGAAGCCCCGGTTCCCGCATCTTCAGTTCAACGGGTATTGAAGCTGGTAGTTGCCATCATCAAAGCCCGCAAACATATCATAGACATCCGGGTGGCTGACCGGCTCGCCCGAATAGTCGGCGATCAAATTCTGCTCTGAGACATAGGCAACATAATAGGTCTGATCGTTCTCGGCGAGCAAATGATAGTAGGGCTGCTCGCGGGCCGGGCGGCTTTCCTCGGGAATGGCTTCGTACCATTCCTCAGTATTTGAAAACTCCGGGTCCACATCAAACACCACGCCACGAAACGGGTGCTTGCGGTGGCGCACGACCTGGCCAAGATTGTATTTTGCGCGTGTTCTCAGCATATTTTTGGCCCTCTTCTTCTTCTGTACTAGCGGTTTTTGAGCATGATTGTCCAACCTCGGCGGTGATTTTTTGCAGAAACAGTCTGTCTGCCAGCGCCCTACAGTCCGACAAGGATCTAATTTTAAACAAATTTTCAAAACGAGCGGCCGGTCGCGGGCTCTTCGGATTGGGATTTCTTCTCCGCCGTGGATTGGTTAAACTGCTCAAAAACATAAAGGCAGAGGCAAATGAGCAGAATCATCAGTGCCCTGGCGCTCTTGTTGGCTTTGGCAGCCTGTGGCGGAGGATATAAATCCCCGCCGCGGAATCTGGACAATGCCTGCAGCATCATCAACGAGCGCCCCAAATATCTACGTGCATTCCGCGCCGCCGAGCGGCGCTGGGGTATTCCCGTCCACGTCCAGATGGCGACCATTCATCAGGAAAGCAAATTCGACGGCGATGCGCGCACCCCTCACAAATACGTTCTTGGGATAATTCCGATGGGGCGGGTCTCCAGCGCCTATGGCTATGGTCAGGCCCTGGACGGAACATGGGACGACTACAAGAAAGCCACCGGACGCCGTTTTGCACGGCGCGACAGGATCGACGACGCCACCGACTTCATGGGGTGGTATATGACGCGCAGCTACCAGCGAAACGGCATCCCACTGACGGATGCCCGGAACCAGTACCTCGCCTATCACGAAGGCCATTCCGGCTACGCCCGCGGGAGCTACCGCAGCAAAAGCTGGCTGTTGCGGGTCGCCAACAGTGTCGAGGCCCGCTCCAACGCCTATCGGGCGCAGCTGAATGGCTGTCGGCGGTTCCGCTGACGGCACGCCATGCGGGCCGATACAGGCCCTGAGGCGTATCAGCCTTGGGGTCGCTAGAGCGGTCCCTTCAGGTCACTAGCGGTCCCGCGTGGGGCGTGAGATGCTGAACAGGCTGGATTTGAGCGACATACCGGTCGCCATCCCGCCGAGGATCACCGTCGTCTCCTCGCCAGCGCCGCCGTGGATCACCCATTTGCGCAGCTGGACGGGGTCATCCGTGAACATCAGCTCGATACTGCCGTACTCCGGGTTCTTCGGATCCTGCGCCCTGACCACCGTCGAGACCCCGTCAAAACCATGTCCGACGACCATATCAGCCTGCGACAGATTCACGTTCCGCGCCAAAATCAACGACAGAGGCGTCCGGGACAGCGGGTAGGTTTCGGGCGGTTGGTTGGATTTCGGATCGAGGATCGCAACCGTCCCCGCCTCCGCAAGAACCAGACCGGAATGGGGCGCGTCATATTCGAACCGCACCTTGCCCGGGCGGCGCATATACAGCCGCCCCGTCGACAGGCTGCCGTCATCATTCACCTGGGTGAACTCTGCCTGTGCCGTACTGAACCCGTTCAGATAGGCCGAGATTTCGGTCAGGCTCAATTTCTCGGCCGCAAGTGCGGCGGTGGAGGTCAGCGTGGCTGCGCCGAGCGCAAGTGCAAAGACAAACTGTTTCATGCGTAGGAACATATGCGTCAATTGGCCAAAGTGAAGAGGCCGGGCACATCGCCCGGCCTTTTATCGCCTATTGCTCGGGAACCAGAATTTCCCTTTTGCCGACATGGTTTGCAGATGACACGAGGCCTTCTTCCTCCATCTGCTCCACCAACCTCGCGGCCTTGTTATAGCCGATGCCCAATTTGCGCTGGATATAGGAGGTCGAACACTTGCGATCCTTGATCACAATTGCCACCGCCTGATCATAGAGCGCATCTTCGCCACCCGTGTTGCCTCCGGTATTGAGCCCAAGCACCGCGTCGATGTTTTCCGCCTTCTCATCATCCGGGCCATCCAGGACGCTTCCGACATAATCGGGTGGCCCGAATTGCTTGAGGTGGTTCACGACCTCCTCGACCTCTTCGTCCGACACAAAGGGACCGTGACAGCGGATCACCTTGGAGCCGCCCGCCATATAGAGCATGTCCCCCATACCAAGGAGCTGTTCGGCGCCCATTTCGCCCAGAATTGTGCGGCTGTCGACCTTGGAGGTGACCTGGAAGGAGATCCGGGTCGGAAAGTTCGCCTTGATCGTGCCGGTAATGACATCCACCGACGGGCGCTGCGTGGCCATGATCAGATGGATGCCGCTGGCCCGCGCCATCTGGGCAAGACGCTGGATGCAGGCTTCGATTTCCTTGCCTGCCACCATCATCAGGTCGGCCATCTCATCCACGATCACGACGATATACGGCAGGGTCTTGGGTTCGAACTCTTCCGTCTCGAAAACCGGTTCTCCGGTGTCGTCGTCAAACCCGGTCTGCACGGTGCGCGAGAACATCTCGCCCTTGGCCAGTGCCTCTTTGACCCGGCCATTGAAGCCCGCAATGTTGCGGACCCCCATCTTGGACATCTTGCGATAGCGGTCTTCCATCTCGCCGACGACCCATTTCAGCGCCACGACGGCCTTTTTCGGATCCGTCACAACCGGCGACAACAGATGCGGGATACCGTCATAAACGGAGAGTTCCAGCATCTTCGGGTCGATCATGATCAGGCGGCATTCCTCGGGCGTCAGCTTGTAGAGCAGCGACAGGATCATGGTGTTGATGGCCACGGATTTACCGGACCCGGTGGTCCCCGCAATCAGCAGGTGCGGCATCTTGGCGAGATTGGCGACCACGCTGTCGCCGCCAATGTCCTTGCCGAGCGCCAGCGGCAGGTTCTGATTGCCGTCGCCAAAGTCGCGGCTGGCGAGGATCTCGCGCAGGACGACCTTTTCGCGATGCTCGTTGGGCAACTCGATGCCGATGACCGAACGGCCCGGCACCGTCGAGACACGCGCCGACAGAGCCGACATGGAGCGCGCGATATCATCGGCCAGACCGATCACCCGCGAGGCCTTGAGGCCCGGGGCCGGTTCCAATTCATACATGGTGACGACCGGGCCGGGACGCACAGAGACGATCTCGCCCTTGACGCCATAGTCATCCAGCACCGACTCCAGCATGCGGGCGTTTTCTTCCAGCGCCTCATCGCTGAGATGCAGGCGTTCGATACTGGAGGGGTTGCTCAGAAGCGACAAGGGCGGCAATTCAAAGTCACTGTCGGCGTCTTGAAACAGGTTAGGCTGGGCCTCGGCCTGAGCCCGTGTGGACGGCTGCACCGGTTTGCGCTGCGGCTGCTCCACAACGGCCTTGCGGGGCTCGGCAACCGGGATCGCCATCGGCGGTCTGGCTTCGGCCCGCGGGGTGATCTGCACCCGAGAGGCAGCCAAGTCCGGGGTTGCAGGTTCCGCTCGGACCTCGCCATCCCCTGAGCGATCGACCGCCATCCCGGCAGGCTCCATCCCGGCCGGCGCGTCGTATCGAGGCAAAGGATCATTGGGCAAATCTTCGGTTGCCACCTCATCCATCACGAATCCACCCGGTGCAGGCGACACAGTGTCGATCGCCGCGGGAGGAGCCGCCTCGAGAGGCATCGGCGCGCTGGGAATGGTCGCCACGGCTGCCGCAGCGGGATCCGCCAGTTGCGGGCCGTCCCCCAGAGGGGACTCGTCGGAGGTCGGAGTGAAAATCAGCGGCTCGGCGCGCTTGCCGCGCCCTTTGGTCAGCGGCAAATCAGCATCGGGGCGTTGCGGCGCGCTCTGGGTCCGGCGGATACGGACGGCATTTGCGATCTTCTGGGCGATCCGCTCGTCGCCGGGGGTGTCCGGAACAAAATCCAGCGGCTCCGGATCAATCAATTCCGGCTCCGGCATCTGTACCGGCTCCGGCTCGGTGCGGCGGATCAGATTGGTTGCGCGGCTCAGCAAGCCGCCGCGATCCTCGGGGACGGCTGTGACCGGATGATCGCTGCTGCTGTCTTGCGGGTGCAGGCCGAATTGCGGCTCGGCCCGCGGGACATTGCGTTCGGGAGAGGGGTCACTGTAGACCAATGGCTCTTCGGAGGACCAGATGTCAGCAGCGGTAGCCCGCTGTTCTGCCCGCCGGGCTTGCCAATTCCGCACCCCTTGCACGCCACGGCCTGCCCCCTGCCCCAGAAGGCGGGCCAGCGCTGCGTAGGCCAGGATCAACCCGACCAGCAGGAAGCGACCGAGCCGACCCAGTTCCGCCCGGGTGAAGCCGAGGACGAATGCCCCGAGTGCCAACATGCCGACTGCGGTCAGGAAAGACAGGGATTTGACCAGAAACGCCAGTCCGAAGGGCAACAAGGCCAGCAAGCCGCCCAATGCGGTATTGCCGATCATGCCCCCGAGGCCGAAGCTGTGGAATGTTGTCCACTCCGTGCCCGGCACCAATGTTTCGAAATGAAGGGCGACGACAATCAACCAGAACACCAGCATCAAGGAGGGCCAAAGGATGCGGTCCTCGCCTTTGTGCCCCACAAAGCGCCCGCCCCAGACGAACAGGAACACAGCGATTGCCCACGCCCCCTTGCCCAGAAAGGTGATCAGCAGGAACGCGATGGAGGCACCGGTCTGGCCCAGCCAATTCTGGACCGGCGCATCCGTCGACACCATCCAGTTGCTGTCATCGGGGGTGTAGGACCCGATGATCGCCGCCACCACAAGGCCAACGCCGATCAGCACCAGGCCGATCAATTCCTTGCCGCGCTTTTCAATGGCCGCCTGCATATTGCTGTCGAGCAACGGATCCCTGCCTCGGGTCTGAAATGCCATGCCTACCTCAGTTCATTCTCGCGGAGCGTACTGGCTGTTTCGCTCTTGGGTCAGCCCCGCGGTGGTGTTTCGTCTTGTTCTTGGCCCAGGTCCGGCACAGGCCGGTCTCGGACGTCTCTCTCATCGTGTTCAATACAGACAATCGCGCAGGGCCAGGAGCGCCTGCCGAGTCTGCTCCGGCGGCGCAACAAGCGCCACGCGGATATATCCGTGACCGGGGTTTTCGGCCCCCTCACCCTGCGCCAGATATGCGCCAGGCAGCACCCGAACGCCGGTGTCCTGCCAGAGCTTCAGCGCCGCCGCTTCGCCGTCCTCGACCGGGAGCCAGAGGAAAAAGCCGGCCTCGGGTGACATATAGCCGCCGAGCCCTGCAAACACCTCGTCGGCTATGCGGTATTTTTCCTGATACAGGGCGCGGTTCTCGCTGACATGGGCCTCGTCGGCCCAGACCCTAGCCGCCGCCGCCTGCAGCGGTCCCGGCATCGGAGCGCCGGAATAGGCGCGCAGCTTTTTCACCTGCACCAGCGTTTCCGGACCTCCGGCCAACAGACCGGATCGCAAGCCGGGCAGGTTCGACCGTTTCGACAGCGAATTGAACAGGACGACCCGCTCGGGGTCGGTGCCCAGTTCATCCGCAACGGTCAGCGCACCGACGGGGGCAAGGTCGCGGTAGATTTCGGAATAGCATTCATCCGCGAAAATCTTGAAATCGTATTTTTCGGCCAAGCGGATCAGCCGCTCCCAATAGGCCCGGGAGGCGACCGCCCCCTGTGGGTTCGCGGGCGAGCAGATATAGGCGACGGCTGTTCGGTTCAGCACGTCCTCGGGCAGGGAGGCGTAGTCGGGCAAGTGACCGGTCGCCTCGGTCGCGGGAACAAAGACGGGCTCTGCCGCGACCGAAATCGCCGCGATCATATAGACTTGGTAGAAGGGGTTGGGGATCAGCACCACGGGGCGCTGGCCGTTCTTCTGCTCGGGACACAGCGCCATCGCCGCGTTGTACAGCCCTTCGCGGGTGCCATTGAGCGCCATCAGGCGGCTGGCGGGATCCAGTGTCACCCCGTAGCGCAGCGCGACCCAATCGGCCATTGCCCCCCGCAGATCGTCGCTGCCCTCGTTCTGCGGGTAGCTGTTGAACCCTGCGGCATTCTCCACGATCACATCCGTGACCCAGGACGGGAATGCATGACGCGGTTCGCCAATGGTCAGATGCACCACATCGCCACCGGGCGCGTGATGGTCCAAAAGCGCACGCAGACGCGGGAACGCGTAGGGCGGCAGGCGGGAGAACCGCTCGGGAAACTTCATGTCTGTGCCTCAATGCCGGGATCGTAATCGCCCCGTTTGTCCCGCAGGGTACAGTCCAAACAGGTCTCCGTCCACCCACTGCCGGCGCGGATGGGACAGTGTTGCTTTCAGGCCAATGCGGCCTCGATCCCTGCTCCAATACGCAGCAGGGCTTCTTCGCAGTCAGGCTGACCAAGAACCTGCAATCCGCAGCTCGGATGGCCGGTCGGCAAGGACAGCCCGCAAACCCCCATCAAATTGCCGATCCGCGTGTTTCTCAGAGCCATCAAATTCGATGTGACGTAGTAGTCATGGTCGGTTTGCAGACGGGCGAGATTCGGCGGCAAGATCGGCGCCGCCGGCAGCAGTACCGCATCAAAGCCCGCGACCGCCTGATCCCAGGCCATGCGGATCTGGTCCAGCTTCGCCCAGGCCGCCACGTAATCAGCCCCGGAAAATTCCGCTCCCGAGCGGAACCGCGCCAGGATCTCCGGGAACATCAGATCCGGCATCGCTTCGATCACGTCCTTCCACAGGCCATAGGCCTCGGTTGTGAACAAGATCGGGCTCAGCGCCATCGCGTCGGGCAAGGCCGGAATTTCCAACGGGACGATCTCCGCTCCGGCGTCCGCGAGTTTGGCCAGGGCTTCGGAATGCGCCGCAGCAACTTCGGGGGCGAGGGTGTCCTGCGCAACAGTCCGGAGGTCGGCAAACCGCTTGCCTTCGGCCGTGGCCCCCCGCAGATCCGGCGCGGTCGCGGACCCTTCGACAAGTGCCAGCATCAAGGCCGCATCTTCGACCGTGCGCGCCAGCGGGCCAATCGTGTCGAACTTCAGACACAGGGGCACGACCCCCTCGAGGCTGACCCGACCGGCCGTGGTCTTCAGCCCCACCAGATCGTTCCAGGCAGAGGGGATGCGGACCGATCCGCCTGTGTCAGAGCCGATCGCCCCGGCCGCCAAACCAAAAGCGACCGAGGCCGCCGCACCTGAGGATGATCCGCCGGGGACAGCCTCGGGGTCATTGACGCAAGGGGGCGTTTCCTTGATCGGGTTCAGGCCCAACCCGGAAAAGGCCAGCTCGCTCATATGCGTCTTGCCCAGACACACGGCCCCCATCGCCGTTGCAGTCTCCAGCACCAGCGCATCGGCCTCGGGGACCCGGCCCCTGAGCAGATCGGACCCGGATTCCGTCGCGACTCCCGCGCTGTCGAAGAGATCCTTCCAGCTGATCGGAACCCCGTCGAGCGGCGATCTGCGCAGCCCGGCCTTGGCCCGTGCCTGTGCCGCCTTTGCCTCGGCGCGGGCCCGGGTGGTCGTGACCTGGGTGTAGATCCGGTCGGTATCGGGATGCGAAGCAATGGCCGCCAAGAAGGTTTCGGTCAGCGCAACGGGATCGATCTCTCCGGTGCCGATGCCACGCCCCAGTTGCGCGGCGCTCATGGTCAGCCAGTCCTGCATCGCTGTGCCTCCTTGTCACGGCCGCTTCGATCGGCCGAATTTCTCTTGGCGCCACCGTAGCGACCCCATCGGGCGGGCACAATCCTGCCAGATACCCGACGACAGCGCGGATGAACGCCGCCCTGCGGCAGCTTGCCCATGGACAATTCCCTCGCTGGCGGCATAGTGCGCCTCATGACAGACTTACGTGATATCGTGATCGTCGGCGGCGGACTGAATGGCCCCGCCCTCGCGCTGGCACTGGCGCAGGCCGGCCATGGAGTCACCCTGATCGATGCCTTGCCCGCCGCCACCCGGCAGGACGACGGGTTCGACGGCAGGTCCTACGCCCTTGCGCTGGCCTCGACCCGCCTGCTGCAGCAGATAGGTGTCTGGTCTCATCTGGACGGTCACACGCAGCCCATGACCGAAATCAAGGTCAGCGATGGCAGCGCCGGGCAAGGGGCGGCCCCGTTTTTTTTGCATTTCGAGGAAAGCGATCTCGACGACGGGCCGATGGGCTATATGGTTGAGGACAGAGTCCTGCGCCGCGCCCTGATGACAGCCATGGCAGAGACGCCGGGCCTCACGCAGATCTCGGGGCGCCGCGTGGTGTCGCAATCGGTCAGCTCCAACGCCGTCACTGTGACGCTGGACGACGGGTCTCAGGTCACCGGGGCGCTGCTGGTCGGGGCCGACGGCCGCCAGAGCGGCACCGCCGCGCGCGCCGGGATCCGGCGAACGGGCTGGAACTATGGGCAAACCGCGCTGGTCTGTGCCATCGCCCATGACGCGCCGCACCATGGCATCGCGCATCAGTTTTTCATGCCGCCCGGTCCGCTGGCGATCCTGCCACTGCCCGGCAATCGTTGCTCTATCGTCTGGAGCGAAAGCCATGCGGAAGCCGCGCGCATCGATGCCATGGACGACGCCGGATACCTGGCGGCGCTGCACCCCCGGTTTGGCTCGTTTCTCGGAGAGATCTCTCTGGCGGGCAAGCGCTACAGCTACCCGCTGAAGTTGAGCCTCGCCAACTCATTCTTCAGTGACCGGCTGGCGCTGGTCGGGGACGCCGCGCATGGGCTGCATCCGATCGCCGGACAGGGGCTCAATGCCGGGCTGCGCGATATTGCCAGCCTGGCCGAGGTCCTGACCGATGCGCGCCGCCGGGGCGAAGACCCGGCCAGCCCGCTGGTTCTGGCGCGCTACCAGCAATGGCGCCGCTTTGACACCACGTCCCTTGCCTTGGCCACCGACGGTTTCAACAGGCTGTTTTCGAACGACAACCCGATCCTTCGTGCCGCTCGGGATCTGGGGCTTGGGCTGACCAATGCCGTCCCTGCCCTGCGCCGGGGATTCGTGAGAGAGGCCGCGGGTCTGTCCGGCGACCTGCCCAGGCTGCTGCAGGGACGCCCCCTCTGAGCAAGACTCGTTGGGGGGGGCGAGACCCCCTCACCAAACGTGAGGGGCCCCTCCGGGCTACTCCAGCGGTCGCGCCTCGTCGGTCAGCATCACGGGAATTCCATTGCGGATCGGGAAAGCCAGATTGGCAGAGCGCGAGATCAACTCCTGCGCCTCGGCATCATATTCCAGAACCCTGTGCGACACCGGGCAGACCAGCGCTTCGAGCATGCGGCGATCAAAAGCGGGGCTGTTTTCCGTCATTGTAGTTTTTCCTCAAGCGAGCCGCCGCGAAGGGCGAACTCCAAAAGCGTGACAAGGGTTTTGCGACGCGCGGTCAGGCTCGGCGCCTCGAGCAGGGCCTGTTTGTCCTCCGGTTCGAAGTCCAGCAACATCGAAAGAGAATTCACCAGCAGTTCGTCCCCGGCCTCTTCCAAGGCACCCCAATCCGTCGACAGGCTACGCGCTTCCATATAGCGGCCCAGCAGCGCCATCAGCGTCGACCGGTCAAAACCATCATCGGTTTCCGTCCGGCCCAGATCCGTCTCAAAGCCGGACCAATCCACCACACACCGCCGGTATGGGGTAAAGCCCTCGACTTCCGTCTTCAGATGGTACCGCGATAGTCCGCAGAGCGTGATGAAATAACGGCCATCTTCGGTTTCGGAGAATTGCGTCACCCGCCCCGCACAGCCAACCGCATAAAGACCAGACCCATCCTCGGAGCGTGCCGCCTTCGGTTGCATCATGCCGATAACCCGTTCGCGGGTCTTCAGCGCATCTTCGAGCATCTGCAGGTAGCGCGGTTCGAAAATATGCAGGGGCAACTTTGCCCGAGGCAACAAAAGCGCCCCGGGCAAGGGAAAAATCGGAATGGTATTTGGCAGATCCGAGATTTTTATCATGAAGGGGAACTTAGCGCTGCAATGGCCTCAGGCAAATATCAGCGAGCTCAGCTTGCGCCGCCCGTTCAGGACCACCGGATCATTGGGTTTCAACGCATCGAAAATGGTGAAGAGCTGGCTCTTTGCCGCGCCATCATTCCAGTCCCGGTCCCGCCGGAAGAGCTCCAGCAATTCCGCTACCGCCGCCTCTGCATCGCCCGCAGCGTGCAGGGCCTGAGCCAGATCAAAACGGACCTGCAGATTGTCAGGATCCGCCTCCACGGCCGCCCGCAGCTCTGCGACCGGGCCCGCGTTTTCGGCCTGCCGGGCCAATTCTATCTGCGCATGTGCCGCTTCGATTTCCGGGGCTGTGGAAATCTCTGCCGGGGCACCGTTCAGGACGGCTTCGGCCTGATCCAGCTCTCCCAGTGCTACGTGACACCGCGCCAGACCACCATAGGCAGCCGCGTTCTGGTCGTCCTCTCCCATGATCGCGGCAAAGACCTGCGCCGCATCAGAGGCCGCGCCCTCTTCGAGCATTTGCTCGGCCGTTTCCAACGCTTCGCCCAGACCGCCGTCAGCGGTCCCGCCAGAGGCTTCTGCAATGCGCTGCAGGAAGGCGTCGATTTCAGACTGCGACTGGGCCCCCTGAAACATGTCCAGCGGACGGCCCTGATAAAAGGCAACGACGGTGGGGATCGACTGCAACGGCAGACCTTGCTGGGCCAGCGCCGAGGCCAGACGCTGGTTTTCGTCCACGTTGATCTTGACCATACGGACCGCGCCTTTGGCCTTGGTCACTGCAGCCTCCAGCATGGGACCGAGCGTCTTGCAGGGGCCGCACCATGGGGCCCAGAAATCCACGATGACCGGCACCTCCATAGAGGCGTCGACCACCTCCTGCATGAAGGTCGCTTCGGTCACATCCTTGATGAGATCGCCCGCAGGGGCTGCGGCGCCCGCTCCGCCCAGAATGTCCATCATCGCTCCGCTCTCCTGTAGTCAGTTGCGCCTTATATGCGGCCTTCGATCGAGAAAACCAAGAGATGACTTTCGCATCCCCGCAGATCACGTGCCCCGCCGGTCCAATGCGCGGCGGTCCAATGGCGCGACGCCGACCACACCCGAGGCGGGCCTTCTCCATGGGCTGGCGCGCCCGAGGTCCCGCAGCTGCGCGATCGGGCGGACAGCCGCCCGCCCCAATGCCTGCGCCGGATCAGAGATCGAAGGTTGCAAAAACGGGGGCGTGGTCGCTGGGCTTTTCCCAGCCCCGTGCGGCGCGCAGGATACGGCTGGAGTGCGCGGACTGCGTGATATCCGAGGTCGACCAGATATGATCGAGACGCCGCCCCTTGTCGGCCGCATCCCAATCCTTTGCGCGGTAACTCCACCAGCTATAGAGCAGCCCCTCGGGGATATCGTTGCGGGTGACATCGCTCCAGCCGCCGGCCTCCATGACCTGCTCCAGATGCGCCACCTCGACCGGCGTGTGGCTGACGATTTTCAACAGCTTCTTGTGATCCCAGACGTCGTCTTCGCGCGGCGCAATATTCAGGTCCCCGACCAGTACGGATTTCTCAGGCCGTTCCGCGTGGAACCAATCGCGCATTTCGGTCAGATAATCGAGCTTCTGGCCAAACTTCACGTTTTTCTCGCGGTCTGGCTCGTCGCCCCCTGCGGGGACGTAGAAATTGTGGATGGTGACACCATTTTCCAGCCGGCCCGCGACATGGCGGGCGTGACCGAGGCTGGCAAAATCCTTGTCTCCGACGTCTTCGATCGGCAAACGCGACAGGATTGCGACGCCGTTGTATCCCTTCTGCCCACGCGCGACCATATGCGTGTAACCTATGTCGTGAAAGGCCTGCACCGGGATCTTGTCCACCGGGCTCTTGCATTCCTGAAGGCACAGAACGTCAGGTCCTTCCTCTGCCAGCAGCTTCAGCACGATCGGCTCGCGCAGACGCACGGAGTTTATGTTCCAGGTGGCAAGGGTAAACGGCATTCGGCTTCTCGATCTCTGGCAAGGGTTTGGGTGGATATTGCCCGCAGGGCCATCAGGATACCAGAGGGTCCGCCGCGCTTTTGTGCTATTTCCTGCGCCCGGCATGCGGTGGGACATCCGGCCTCGGGCGAACACCCGCGCGAAAAAAAGGCCGGGCACGAGGCCCGGCCAGTCCAACAGGGAGGATGCATATCATGACCCGGATATGCGCGGGGTCTCATATTCTGTCTGATCGGGTAACGCACGATATCCGATCTTGTTCCATTCAGGCCACCAATCGGTAGCCGCCGGATTCCGTCACCAGAAGCCGGGCATTCGAGGGGTCCGGTTCGATCTTCTGGCGCAGACGGTATATATGGGTCTCCAGGGTATGCGTTGTAACCCCTGCATTGTAGCCCCAGACCTCATGCAGCAAAATGTCGCGCGGAACCACGCCATCATTGGACCGGTAGAGGAATTTCAGGATGTTGGTTTCCTTTTCCGTCAAACGAATCTTGCGATCGTCTTCGGTGACAAGCACCTTCATCGCCGGTTTGAACGTATAGGGGCCAAGCACAAAGACCGCGTCCTCGGACTGTTCGTGCTGCCGCAGCTGAGCGCGAATGCGGGCCAGAAGGACGGGAAACTTGAACGGTTTGGTCACATAGTCATTGGCCCCCGCATCAAGGCCGAGAATGGTATCGGCGTCGCTGTCATGGCCGGTCAGCATCAAGATCGGAGATTTGACCCCCTGCTTGCGCATCAGGCGGCACAGCTCGCGCCCATCCGTGTCGGGCAGCCCCACATCGAGGATGATCAGATCGTAGATCGCTTCCTTGGCCCGCTCCATCGCGCTTTGACCGTCGCTGGCCTCGAAGACATCAAAATCTTCGGTCATGACAAGCTGTTCGCTCAGCGCCTCGCGCAGATCCTCATCGTCGTCCACAAGCAGAATTTTCTTCAACTGTGCCATGGGCTCTCTCCTGTTCACTTGCAAAACAAATGTGAGCATGCCCGGGAAAGAACAAGCTTTGCCGGATGAATTTCACGGCGACGTGTCCGCAGACACGGAATTATTTCACTTTCGGCGCGATAGGGCGTAGGAAACACTCCTGATGTTACAGCCAGGACACCGACCGGATGAGCCTTTTGCCGACAATGCTGGAGCGTATCGCCCGTGCCCGTGTGGATCTGAGGATGGGATTACCGGTCGTCCTCACCACGGGCGGCACCGCAATCCTGACACTCGCGGTCGAGAGCCTCACTGCCGAGCGGCTGACCGATCTGCGCCAACTGGGTGATGTCGCGCTCGCCCTGACCGCACGGCGGGCCGCCACTCTGAAGGCGCGCGCCTACGATGGCGACATCGCCCGGATCGCCGTGCCGGAGGACGTGGGACTCGACTGGATTCAGGCCCTGGCGGATCCGGCCGACGATCTGGCGGCGCCAATGAAGGGTCCCTTGTCCAGCCTGCGCGGCGGCGACGCCAGCCTGGCCGACCTGGCGATCGCGCTTGTGAAATCCGCGCGTCTCCTGCCCGCCGCGATCTTTGTGCCGCTCGCCGACGCGGGTGGGTTTGCGCTCCGGCACGATCTGACACTGTTGCCGCAATCCGCGGCCGAGCCCCTTCTCAACAAGAGCTCCCCCCTGCATCCGATTGCCGCCGCCAGATTGCCCATGGCCGCCTCGGAAGCCGGGCGGCTGCATGTGTTTCGCCCCGAAGATGGCGGCGAGGAACATTACGCCATCGAAATCGGCCGCCCGGACCGCAGCAAGCCGGTTCTGGCGCGTCTGCATTCGGCCTGTTTCACCGGCGATGTGCTCGGATCTCTGAAATGCGATTGCGGGCCGCAATTGCGGGGGGCCCTCGCTCAGATGGGGCAAGAAGGCGCGGGCGTGCTGCTCTATCTGAACCAGGAGGGGCGCGGCATTGGCCTTGCCAATAAAATGCGCGCCTATTCCCTGCAGGATCAGGGCTTTGATACCGTGGAGGCAAATCACCGGCTGGGGTTTGAGGATGACGAACGGGATTTTCGCCTCGGTGCGTCCATCCTGCGCGAGCTTGGGTTTTCAACCGTGCGGTTGATGACCAATAACCCGGGCAAGATCACGATGATGGAAAAGACCGGGATCACGGTGGACGCGCGGGTGCCGCTGCAGGTCGGAGAAAACGACTTCAACCGCGCCTATCTCGCCACCAAGGCGGCAAAGTCGGGGCATTTGCTGTGACTGCGATGGCGCCGACGGATCTGGTCCTGACTCCGACCGGGCTGCGTTTCATGGGTCGGACCCTGCCCTGCACCATCGGCAAAGGCGGCATCACCGGCAACAAACGCGAAGGCGACGGGGCGACACCGGCGGGGACCCACAGGATCACCGGCATGCTCTATCGTCCGGACCGCATCCGCCCGCCGCAAGACTGGGCTGTTCCGATCTATCCCGGCGACCTGTGGTCGGATGATAGCAACGACATCGCCTATAACCACATGGTCCGCGCGCCGCATCCCTATCGGCACGAACGGCTGCGGCGGGCTGACCCGCTGTATGACCTCGTGCTGCTGACGGACTGGAACTGGCCCTCTGCCGTCAAGGGGCGCGGGTCCGCCATTTTCCTGCACCAATGGCGGCGCGCCGGATACCCGACTGAGGGCTGCCTGGCGTTCTCGCGCTGCGACCTGCACTGGATTGCCCGCAGGATAGGGCGCAATGCCCGGCTGATTGTCCGGTCACGCTGAACCGGACCGGGTCCCGAAAATCGCAGAGCCGACCCGCACATGCGTCGCGCCAAGCGCAATCGCCTGCTCGAAATCGCTGCTCATGCCCATGGACAGACCGCTCAACCCGTTGCGCGCTGCAATCTTGGCCAGCAGAGCGAAATGCAGGCTCGGCTCCTCATCGACGGGCGGAATGCACATCAATCCCTGCACCGGCAGATCGAGGCTGCGGCATTCGGCGACAAATGCATCTGCCTCGGACGGGAGAACCCCGGCCTTCTGCTCTTCTTCGCCAGTGTTCACCTGAAGAAAGATCTGAGGACACCGACCGAGCTCCTGCGCCAGACGGGCCAATGTGTTTGCCAGTTTCAACCTGTCCACGGAATGAATCGAATCGACCAGCTCCATGGCCTGCCGTGCCTTGTTGGTCTGCAGCGGACCAATCAGATGGAGTTCAATACCGTCGTATCGGCTCCGGAAGTCGGGCCATTTTCCAGCCGCTTCCTGAACCCGGTTTTCCCCAAAGACCCGATGCCCTTCCTGCAGAACCGCTTCGACGCGTTCATTGGGCTGCACCTTGGACACCGCGATCAATTGCACGGAGCCGGGAACGCGGTCAGCGGCGACTTCGGCGCTCGCAATACGGGATTTTATCTCGGTCAGCGACATCTTGGCCTCATCTAGCTGTTCGACCGGAAGAAACACCTTTTGTGCGCAAAAGAAAAGGGCGAGCTCCGAAGAGCCCGCCCCAAAGAACCATGTGGTTCAGATCGGCTTAGAAGGAGAACTTCACGCCGAGGTCTGCCAGCATGCCGTCAGCTGTGTCCTGAGCGATACCACCTGCGAGGGTAACACCACCGCCCAGACCGTGGGTGAAGCCCAGGCCGTATGCGGTTTCAGAGGAGTCCAGACCACCGCCGGAAACAACAGCTTGGATCGCGGTTGCGGAGGAGATCTCGTAGTTTACGGAGATACCGTAAGCCAGGCTACCCTGAACAGCGGCGGTGTCGAAGATGTCGCCGTCGCCGAGGATTACAGAGTAACCCAGTGCGCCTGCGGAACCAGCGAGGTTCACGATGTAGTAGTCGCCTGCGTTGTCGTCATCACCGTAAGCGGCACCGATGGACATGCCGTTTGCCAGGGTGTAGCCGAGACCGATTTGGGTCTCTTCGTTGGCAACAACTGTACCAGCTGCTTTGGTGTCGGTGTAGGACAAGGATGCAGAGAAATCACCAACGGTGTAACGCGCTTTGATGGTGGTTGCATCTTGCGAACCAGCACCGAAACCGCCGATGGAAACGGCTGTGTCGTACCATACGGAGTTTTGCTCGATCAGGGCGGTCAGACCGATGCCGTAACCGTAGTAGTCAACCTGGTCGCCGGAGTCGAACACGTCGGAGACGTTACCAACGTCAACACGCAGACCGCCGTAGGAAACTGCGAAACCAGCAGCACCCGGGCCACGGCCGGAGATTGCGGAGTTCGCATCTTCGTTGGATTCGAGACGGAAGCGTGCTTCCAGTTTCACACCAGCGTCGGTTTCGGCGATACCGGTGATGTTCACACGCATACGCTGTTCGATGCGGGTTTCTTCTGCGCCGGTGTTGGCTTGGTCTTCGTTGTATGCCAGGCCAAAACGTGCGGAACCGCCAATGGTCAGCTCAGCAGCAGCAACACCTGCGGTCGCAACCAGTGCGGTCGTAGCGAAGAGAATCTTTTTCATGGTTTTCCCTCGGGTTTGAATTTCGAAAGAAGCAGTCAGCACGAAGCCTCATCGCTCCTCAAGTACGCACATCCTCTCGCTTGTTTTGGGGTGATGAAGCAAGCATGTGCTGAATTCCGAAAACCTTTCGTCAACAAATTGATGCAAGCGTGCCACAGTCCTTTGCACCCGCCACCCCGCCATACTGCAGCAGGACAGAGTCTATCAAAGAATAGGCTTGTTGGCACAACGCGGCTTGTCTAGGAGTATAACAACTGCAAATTCACGAGCGGGCCCGGCCAATATGCGTGGTATCACGACCTTAGTTCTTCTTTCTTCACTGTGCCTTGTAACAGCCTGCGGTGCGTTCCGCACGCTGGATACAGACACCGAGGTCAATGACAGCGATACGATTGTGCTGGCAGGCGAAGGGCGCGATGCTCGCGAGGACCGCACCACGATCTGGGAGGCTTTCGGCCCCCGCAAGAACGAGCAACGCGTGCAGGTGAACCGATACCTCTGGGCCGCCAGCCTCGAAGTTCTGGATTTCCTGCCGGTCGACTCGGTTGATCCCTTCACCGGGGTGATCGTCACCGGATACGGTACCCCCCCGGGCGGCGGACGGTCATATCGGGCCACGGTCCACATCAAGGACCCGGCGCTCGAGGCGCGGTCGCTCAATGTTGCGCTGCAAAGCCGCGGCGGTGCCGTCAGCCCGCAAACAGCCCGTGCGGTCGAAGACGCGATTCTGTCCCGCGCGCGCCAACTGCGCATAAAAGACAAAAAGATCTAACGACCTCGCCACTGGACAACCCGTTTATTACACGTATCAGGAGCGCCGGGTCATCACCCGGCGCTTTCATGCAAAGGACCGCCTAGATGTCGCGTTATGAAGCCTCGGAAATCGAAGCGAAATGGCAAAAAGCCTGGGAAGATGCCGCCATTTTCCAAGCTGAGACCGATCACGAGAAACCCAAGTACTATGTGCTTGAGATGTTCCCCTACCCGTCGGGCAAGCTGCACATGGGGCATGTGCGCAATTACACGATGGGTGACGTGATTGCGCGCTACAAGCTGTCGACAGGTCATAACGTACTGCACCCTATGGGATTTGACGCTTTTGGCATGCCTGCGGAAAACGCGGCAATGGCCTCTGGGGGGCATCCCAAGGACTGGACCTACTCCAACATCGACACGATGGTTGACCAGATGAAGCCGCTCGGCCTGTCTCTGGACTGGAGCCGGATGTTCGCCACCTGCGATCCGGAATACTATGGCCAGCAGCAATCTCTGTTTCTGGATTTCCTGGCCAAGGGGCTGGTCTATCGCAAGAACGCCGTGGTCAACTGGGACCCCGTCGACATGACCGTTCTGGCCAATGAACAGGTGGAAAACGGCCGCGGCTGGCGCTCTGGTGCCGTGGTCGAGCGGCGCGAGCTGACGCAATGGTTCTTCAAGATCTCCGACTATTCCGAAGACCTGCTGGACGCGCTGGACGGGTTGGAAAACTGGCCCGCCAAAGTGCGTTTGATGCAAGAGAACTGGATCGGCAAATCGCGGGGTCTGCAATTCAAATTCGAACGCACCGATGGCGCCGAACCGATCGAGGTCTACACCACCCGTCCCGACACGTTGATGGGGGCCTCCTTCGTGGGCATCTCGCCCGACCATCCGATTGCAAAGCAACTGGAGGCCGAATCGTCCGAGGTTGCGGATTTCGTGGCGGAATGCCGCAAAGGCGGCACCACGGAAGAGGCGATCGAGACCGCGGAAAAGCTCGGCTACGATACCGGTCTGCGGGTCAAGCATCCACTCGACCCGAATTGGGAGCTGCCGGTCTGGATCGCAAATTTCATCCTGATGGACTATGGCACCGGCGCCATTTTCGCCTGTCCCGCCCATGACCAGCGCGATTTCGAATTTGCTACCAAATACGGCCTGCCGATCATCCCGGTTCTGGAACCCCTTGAGGGCGCAGACGCGTTGACCGAGGCCTTCGTGCCCGCAAAGTCCGAAAAGGTGCGCTACATCAACGGCTTTGCCGGCAGTGCCGAGCAGACCGGTGACGAGGGCGTGAATGCTGCGGTCGACAAGGCGGCGGCAGAAGGCTGGGGCGAAGGGGTGACCAAGTTCCGCCTGCGCGACTGGGGTCTGTCCCGTCAGCGGTATTGGGGCTGCCCGATTCCCGTTGTCCACTGCAAGGCCTGCGGCGTTGTGCCGGAGAAGAAGGAAAACCTGCCCATTGCCCTGCCCTATGACGAAGATGGCAAGGCAATCGATTTCTCCGTGCCCGGCAACCCGCTGGACCGGCATCCGAGTTGGCGTGATTGCGAATGCCCCGCCTGTGGCAAGCCTGCGCAACGCGAAACCGACACCATGGATACATTTGTCGATTCGAGCTGGTATTTCGCCCGCTTCACCGCACCGCGTGCCGAAACGCCCACCGATCTCGAGGCGGCGCGCTACTGGATGAACGTCGACCAATATATCGGCGGCGTCGAGCACGCGATTTTGCATCTGCTCTATTCGCGCTTTTTTGCCCGGGCGATGCATATCTGTGGCCACCTGCCCGAATCGGCCAGGGAACCCTTTGATGCGCTGTTCACCCAAGGCATGGTGACCCACGCAATCTATCAAAGCGAAGGCGCCAACGGCCGTCCTGTCTACCACTACCCGGAGGAAGTGGAGCTGCGCGACGGTACGGCGTTCCTGAAGGATGGCGGCCAGGAGTTGAAAATCATTCCCTCGGCCAAGATGTCCAAGTCGAAGAACAATGTGGTCGATCCGCTGCACATCATCTCCGCTTTTGGGGCGGATACCGCGCGCTGGTTCGTTCTGTCTGATTCTCCGCCGGAACGTGACGTGGAGTGGACCGCGGCCGGGGCCGAGGCGGCCTTCAAGCATCTGTCGCGCGTCTACCGTCTTGCCTCCGAGGCGGCGGCTGCAACCGCCGAGAGCACGGGTGCAGGTACAGGCACGGGCGACGAGGACCTTCGGCGCGAAATGCACAAGGCGATCCGCGACGTCACGCTGGGGATAGAGAGCTTTGGCTTCAATGCATCCATTGCCAAGCTCTATGGGTTCACCAACACGCTGGCGAAATCCAAGGCTGGCGCGGCGGTGAAGAAAGACGCGACCAAAGTGCTGGCGCAACTGATGTCTCCGATGACACCGCACCTCGCAGAGGCAATGTGGGAGATGTTGGATGGGGAGGGCTTGATCGCCAATGCGCCCTGGCCGCAGGCGGATGAGGCCCTGCTCGTCGAGGCGAGCGTCACCCTTCCGATCCAGATCAATGGCAAGCGGCGGGCGGAAATCACCGTTGCTGCCGATCTCGACAAGGCAGAGGTTGAAAAACTGGCGCTGGCGCACGAAGCTGTGCAACGGGTGCTGGACGGCGCGGCACCCAAGAAAGTGATCGTGGTGCCGGGGCGGATCGTCAATGTCGTTGCCTGACCGACGCAAATTCCTGACGGCGATGATGGCCGGAGCCCTGAGCTTCGGCCTCTCGGCCTGCGGATTTGAGCCCGTCTATGGTCCCGGAGGCACGGCCTCGGCGCTGCGCGAGAACGTCGTGGTTCAATCGCCAGAGACCATAGGTGCGCCGCGGGATGCGGACGCCTACTACCTTGTGCGGCAGCTTGAAACACGCTTGGGCCGCTCTGGCGCGCCGGCCTATCGGTTGAACCTGTCGCTCGGGACTGAAGAGGTCGGACAGGCGATCACGGCCGACGGTGACATTACCCGCTACTCCCTGACGGGATCGGCCGGCTACAGTCTGATCCGCCTGTCCGACGGCCAGATCGTCGGCAGTGGAGAGGTCTCCACGTTCACCGGCTACTCCGCCAGTGGCACGACGGTCCAGACCCTGGCCAGTGAAACCGACGCTCACGAACGGCTCATGGTGATGCTTGCCGATCAGATCGTGACACGGCTCCATGCGACGCCGGGGTTGGGTGTCCCCGAAGACCAATGAAACTTGGCCCGCGCGAGGCAGAGGGCTATTTCGCCCGCCCCGACCCAAACCGAACCGGTCTGTTGATCTATGGCGCCGACGCGATGCGGGTCTCTCTGAAACGGCAGCAGATGCTGGCGGCGCTCCTTGGGGCCGGAGCGGAAGAAGAAATGCGCCTTGCCCGAATGCCCGCGTCGGATCTGCGCAAGGATCCGGCGCAGCTGCTGGATGCCGTCAAGGCGGTCGGGTTCTTTCCCGGCATGCGCGCGGTCTTTGTCGAGGATGCGACGGACAATGCGACTCCTGCCATTGTTGCCGCCTTGGCGGAATGGCAGCCGGGCGACGCGCAAATCGTGGTCACCGCAGGCCAGCTGAAGGCGACGTCGAAACTTCGCAAGGCATTTGAAACTCATGCAAACGCCTATGCGACCGGGATCTACGACGACCCGCCGTCGCGGGCGGAGATCGAGCGGATCCTGGCTGAGGCAGGCGTTGGGGACGTGCCAGCGGACAGCATGTCGGCCCTCACCGATATCGCAAACGAGATCGGCCCGGGCGATTTCTCTCGCATGATCGAAAAGCTCAGCCTCTATAAACACGGCGACACCACCGCGCTGACCCTGGACGACATCGCGGCCGTCGCTCCGCAATCGACAGAAGCGGCGCTGGACGATCTCCTGAATGTGGTGGCCGAGGGCCGCAGCACCGAGATCGGCCCCGTGTTGCGCCGACTGCAGGCGCAGGGAACGAACGCCGTGTCCCTGTGCATCGGGGCCACGCGCCATTTTCGCACTCTCTACACCATCGCCGCCCATCCCGGAGGCCCGGCCCAGGGCATCGGAGGCTTGCGGCCGCCCCTCTATGGCAAGCGACGGGACAGGATGCTCCGGCAAGCACAGGGCTGGGGGGCGCAGAAATTGCAGAACGCGCTGACAATCCTGACAGATACCGACCTGCAGCTGCGCTCTGCCGGGCAAAGCGCGCCGGCGCAGGCCCTGACCGAGCGGGCGCTGATCCGCCTTGCCATGCTGGCACGCGCGCGCTGATCTCTTGCGCCATTTCGCACAGGGGTCACTGGGGGCGCAGGGATCACTGGGGCCGAGGGGCAACTGGGGCGCAGGCGCCGGCTTGACCTCATGCGCAGTTGCAGCAACGTTGTCTCCATCTGAGAGAGGACCATCAATGTACACAGTCGTCGGCAACCCCATGACCCGCACGTTCCGCGTGCTCTGGGCACTGGAAGAGCTGGGCCTTCCCTGCACATTGGAACCGGCCGCCCCGCAAAGTGATGCGGCACGGGAGTTCAATCCATCGGGCAAAGTGCCGGTCCTGATAGAAGACGGCGAGATCATTGCGGATTCCGTGGCGATCATAACTTACCTTGCCGACAAGCACGGCGGATTGACCGCACCCGCCGGCACTTTGGCCCGGGCCAAACAGGATTCGATCACCCAGTTGGTGAATGATGAGATGGACGCGCTGTTGTGGACCGCCGCCCGCCATAGCTTTGCCTTGCCCAAGGAGCATCGAGTGCCCGAAGTAAAGCCCTCGCTGCGCTGGGAGTTCGCCCGCTCTGTTGCGCGGATCGAGGAGCGGATGGCCGGGGATTTCGCAGCCGGAGACAGCTTCTCCATTGCCGATATCGTGCTGACACATTGCCTGAATTGGGCACGGGGAGCCAAGTTCGAGGTCAACAGCGAGCGGCTCATGATCTATGGAAAACGCATGCGCGCCCGCGCCGCGTTTCAGCGGGTTGCGTCGCTCGCCAAATAGCGCGCGGCCGCCCGCCCGGCCCAGCGCCCCGTGGCCAGACATGCGGTAAGAAGGTAGCCCCCTGTGGGAGCCTCCCAATCCAGCATTTCCCCGGCGCAAAACATGCCGGGAATGGCCGCCAGCATGAGCCCCTCGTCCAAAGCCTCCCGTCTGACGCCGCCGGCCGTGGAAATCGCTTCGTCCAATGGCCTCAGGCCCGCGTGGCGGACCGGCAGTGATTTGACGACCCGCGCCAATGCGGTCGGGTCCTGGGGCAAGGGGCGGCCGAATTCCTGCAGCACTGCTGTCTTGACGGCCCCCAGGGTCAGCACCCGGCGCAAATGATTGGCCCAGCTGGTTTTTCCACGCGGCCGGGACAGACGTCCGGCGATCTCTGCCGGGGTCAGATCGGGCAACAGGTCAACATGCAGCGGATGCCCCGCACGCAGGGCCGGCGTCAAAGGATAGAGGCCGCCCCCTTCCAGCCCGCGGTGCGAGATCGTTGCCTCTCCACGGCTGCGAAGGGGGCCTGCCTGCCACTCCACCGCCTTGATCGCGGCACCGAACTGCGGCGCCATATGCGAACTCCACTCCAGCGCCAAAGCCGCATTGGACGGCTGAAACGGCGCCAGCTTCACGCCGCGCGCACCCAACAGCCCGGCCCAGGCACCATCAGAGCCAAGCCGCGCCCAGCTTGCACCGCCCAGCGCCAGCACAGAGGCGCGGGCGTGGATCAGGCGTGGCCCGCCGGGTGTCTCAAACGCCAGCGCCTCGCCGTCCCAGCCGGTCCATCGCCAGCTTGTGTGACGCAGCACGCCCAAGCCATCCAGCTCTGCCAACCAGGCGCGCAGGAGCGGCGATCCCTTCATGACGGTCGGGAACACCCGACCCGTGGAGCCCGTGAACACGCTCTGCCCCAATGCCCGCGCCCAGTCCTGAACGGCTTGCCCATCAAACGCCCGCAGGATCGGGGCGAGCCAGTCCTGCGCTGTGCCATAGCGGGTAAGAAACAGGTCAGCAGGCTCGGCCTTTGTCAGGTTGAGCCCGGATTTTCCTGCCATCAGGAATTTGCGCGCGGGCGAGGTTTTGGCCTCCACCAGCGCCACCCGATACCCGGCACGCGCGATCTCTCCGGCGGCCATCAGACCGGCCGGACCACTGCCGATTACCACAGCGTCCATGTCATCCATCTCATCCATGTCGCTCATGCCGGGGCTGCCTTCTGCCTAGTCCCGCGCCCCTCTGACCGGCCTGTCCGGCCCGTCGCTATGGGCACCCTCAACCCTGTCCCCCGACTGTGCGCCATTCGTTCACTCCGGTTGCAGCCAACACATGCATTGCCCGCTGAGGTCACGCGCAACTCCGAAGAATTGTGGCTGCGGTGTCCGGAGCAGCGCCCAAGGTCGGCTCGGCCAGATCCTCGGCGCAGGACATCAGATCCTCAGGTTCGACAATCCGGTCAACCAGCCCGAAAT
This sequence comes from Alphaproteobacteria bacterium MedPE-SWcel, assembly GCA_001874255.1. Lineage (GTDB taxonomy): Bacteria > Pseudomonadota > Alphaproteobacteria > Rhodobacterales > Rhodobacteraceae > Epibacterium. Next base: position 35,592 of record MPDC01000019.1, on the reverse strand, counting down.
CATAGGCCTCCCGGGCGCTGATTTTCTGACCGGCCACAAGGAGCATCTTGGTGCGCGCAGGCCCGATCAGGGCCCGCATGCGCAGGACATCCGAAGGCTGGGGCAAATATCCCAGTCGCATCACCGGGTAAAAGATCTTTGCGCCGGGGACCGCAATGCGGATATCGCAGGCCAGCGCCATCCCGTTCGCCCCACCCGCGAGCGTGCCGTTCAATGCCGCGATCTTCAGGCAGGGCAGAGCCGCGAGCCGCGCGGACAGATCCTCCCACAGTGGCGAGGTCGCAAGGCCCGCCCTGGCCGCGTCCAGATCGGCCCCGGCGCTGAAAACCTTGCCGACCCCTGTCAGGATCAGCGCCCGCGCCTGCCGCGCTTGATCCACCGTGTCGATCAGGGCTTCCAGCATTTCGGGCGTCAGCGCATTGGCCTTGTCCGGCCGGTTCAGCCGGACAGTCCAAAGCCCACGCGCCGTTTGCGTGCTCTGGATCACAGCAGACCCACGCGCTTGCGGATGCTCTCGTCGCGCAGCGAAATTTCCGTCCCCACGAACTCATCCGCGTCGGGACCGCACATCCACAAGAGCGTGCGTGCCGGCCATTCCGCGGGGATGTGATCCTCCCATGCAAGTTGGCTCACCGGGTTGAGGCCGCTGGCCTTGATTTCGCGCTGCATTTCCGTGGCAACCGTGCCCGGCGACAAGCCCATGACGCGAATGCCATTGTCGCCCTCTTCCAGATGCAAGGCCTGCGTCAGCATCGCAGCGCCTGCCTTTGAGGTGCAATAGGCGCTCCAGCCTTCCAGGGGACGTTGCGATGCGCCCGACCCAATGGTCAGCACGGAGCCTCCGCCTGCGGCCTTCAGATGCGGCAAGCCCGCGTGCATCATATTGAACACGCCCGTAATGTTCACGTCGATCAGCTGCGCCCAATCCGTCGGAGAGGCGTCTTGCAGCCGGGCGATGGGATCAATCAGCCCCGCGTTGCAAATCAGGACGTCCAGACTGCCGAACGCGCTGCGGGCGGCTGCGAAGGCCGCCTCCACCGCCGCGTAATCCGAAACGTCACAGGCCAGGGCAAGCGCTTTATCGCCGATCTCTGCGGCCAGTTCTTCGAGCGCGGACGTACTGCGGGCCAGAAGGGCAACATTCGCGCCGGCCGCGGCAAAAACCCGTGCCGCGTCTGCTCCGATGCCTCTGCTGGCGCCAGAGATCACAACTGTTTTATCTGCGAAGGTCATAAAATCTCTCCAAATCCTCGTCTGCATCTGTGTTAAACTGCCAAAGGGGGAAGGGTCCAGCGATTGGCGCCTTGACCACGACCGCGCGAACAGAGAGGTTCGCCCCATTCTACGTCAGGAAAGGTTCTTCTATGTCTGTTTCTCCTCTTCGCGGTCTGGCTCTGATCACCCCGATCTTCCTATTGGCGCAGGCGGCTCAGGCTGATCTCAGCGCCGAGGACGTCTGGTCTGACTGGAAGGACTATCTGGCCAGCGTCGGCTATGAGGTGACCGGCGCGGAATCGCAGATCGGCGTCGCCCTGGTCGTTTCCGACATCCAGATGTCGATGACCACGGAGGTCTCCCGCGTATCGCTTGATCTGGGCAAGATGGAGTTCGTGGAAAACGGCGATGGGACGGTCAATGTCCTGATGCCCCGAGAGTTTCCAATGGCCTTTGACGTCACAAGCGAAGCAGAAGACGTCAGCGGCACACTTCTCTATTCGCATGATGGCAGCCCGATGGTCGTCAGTGGCGACCGCAGCCGCATGGAATACAGCTACGACACCGGCGTTGCCTCTTTCCGGCTCGAAGAGCTGGTCGTCGACGGCAAACCAATGTCCTCCGATGTCGCCGCGCTGAGCGTCACCCTGACCGACCTCGCCAGTGACACCGTCATGATGATCGAGGACAGCCGCTCCTATACGCAGGCCATTTGGATTGCGTCGCTCGTGTACGACTTCGTGATCCAGGATCCCGACGGCGACGATACTGCAAAGTTCAACGGGGCATTGCAGGGGCTCAAGTCCACCGGTGAAATGGCCATTCCAAAGGTCGAGGATCCGACCGACATGGCCGCGATGATTGCTGCAGGCATGGCCTATGACATCCATTTCACCTTTGACGGCGGAAACAGCAATATCAACGGGTCTGATGACGGCAACAGTTTTGCGGTCCAGACCTCCTCTCAGGGCGGCGCGTTCAATCTGGGTCTCAGCGCTGCGGGGCTGGCCTATGATGTCGTGCAGACGGAGACCACCCTCAGCGTGATGGGATCCGACATTCCCTTCCCGATCGCGCTCAGCATGGCGGAATTGGGCATGAACTTTGCCATGCCGCTCAGCAAATCTGACGAAGAACAGGATTTTGCACTCGGGATTGCGCTGCGCGACTTTGCGGTTCCCGAGATGGTTTGGGGGCTTCTCGATCCCAAGGGGGAACTCCCCCACGATCCGGCCAATCTGGTCTTGGATCTGGCAGGCAAGGCCAAACTGTTCCTTGACCTCACCGACGAGGCGCAAATGGCTGCCGTCGAAAGCGGCGAAGAGGTGCCGGGTGAGTTGAACGCCCTCGATGTGAACCAGTTGCTGTTTTCCGTCGCGGGTGCCGAGCTGACGGGCTCCGGCGCCTTCACGTTCGACAATACTGACCTGGAGAGCTTTGACGGTGTCCCTGCCCCGTCCGGCGAGGCGAACTTGACCCTGGTCGGAGCCAATACATTGGTGGACAAGCTGATCGGCATGGGGCTGCTGTCGGAAGAGGATGCGATGGGCGCCCGGATGATGATGGGCATGTTCTCGGTTCCGGGTGCCGGCGACGACACGTTGACGTCCAAAATCGAGATCACCGAGGATGGCAAGGTCCTCGCCAACGGCCAGCGGCTCAAGTAAATCCGCCCCCGATCACACTCTCTCGAAAAGGGCCGCTCCAGGATGGTGTGGCCTTTTTTATGCGGTCCGGGCCTTGCGGTGTGCCGACGGTCTGGCTAGCTCTTGTTCAGCACCGCTCACTGATGAAGGCCCCCATGACCCAAACTCCGGAAGCACTCTGTCACGCTCTTCTCGATGCCGCCCGCAAGGCCGGTGCAGATTCCGCCGATGCAATGGCCGCAAAGGGCAGTTCGCTGTCGATCGAAGTGCGCGAAGGGGCGCTGGAACATGCCGAGCGATCTGAAGGCGTCGACATTGGCCTGCGGGTTTTTGTAGGACAGCGTCAGGCGCAGGTTTCATCTTCGGATACGCGAGCTGACACCCTGATCGCCATGGCGCAGCGGGCCGTCGAGATGGCGAAGGAAGCCCCGGAAGATCCATATGCGGGCTTGGCGGATCCCGGTCAGCTGGCCACCGAATGGGATATTGCCGCGCTTGAAATGGCCGACCCAAGCGCCGAACCTGCCCCCGATACGTTGCAACAAGATGCGCTCGCGGCCGAGGCGGCCTGTGCTGCGGTCGACGGCATTACACAGGTTCAATCCGCCGCTGCGGGATACGGGCGCCATGACGTTCACCTCGCCGCCAGCAATGGTTTCTCGGGGGGATACGCCCGCACCAGCCGATCGGTATCCTGCGTCGGCATTTCCGGAACCGGTACCGGCATGGAACGCGATTATGACGGCGACACGAGGACCTATCAGTCCGACCTGCGCGCAGCGGCCGATATCGGGCATCGTGCCGGTACCCGCGCCACCGAGCGCCACGGCGCGCGGCGGCCCAAGACAGGATCCTATCCTGTGCTGTTTGACGAGCGCATATCCTCGTCTCTGGTGGGGCATCTGCTGGGCGCGGCCAATGGCGCGGCGATCGCACGCGGCTCAAGCTGGCTGAAGGACAGCCTCGGCGCGACAATATTGCCGGAAACGCTGTCGATCGTCGAAGACCCGTTTCGCCCGCGGATGTCCGGCTCCCGCCCCTTCGACAGCGAGGGGCTACCCACTCAACGCCGCGCAATCATCGAGGATGGCGTATTGACGGGATGGACAATGGATCTGGCCTCCTCCCGCAAACTCGGGATGGCGAGCACGGGCAATGCCGCGCGCGGGATCGGCTCTGTACCGTCTCCATCGAACTGGAACATCTCCCTGACACAGGGGGCAAACTCCCGCGCCGACTTGATCCGCGACATGGGCACCGGGTTGCTTGTCACCTCGATGATCGGGTCCACGATCAATCCCAACACGGGCGATTATTCCCGCGGCGCCTCCGGCTTCTGGATCGAGAATGGCGAAATCGCATTTCCGGTGAACGAGGTGACGATTGCGGGCAACCTTCTGGACATGCTGAAGACCTTGGTGCCTGCGAATGACGCGCGGACCTATCTGTCCCGCGTCGTCCCGTCGTTGCTGGTTGAAGGGATGACACTTGCCGGAGAATGACCTGTCGCTTCTGATCTCGGCGGCGCAGGCGGCCGGCGAGATTGCGGGACAATTCGTCGGCAGCGAGGCCCGCAAATGGGACAAGCCCGATGGCGCAGGCCCCGTGACCGAAGCGGATCTGGCCGTCAACCGCTACCTGGAGGACCGACTGAGAGCGGCCCGGCCGGACTACGGTTGGCTGTCGGAGGAGAGTGACAACGAGGTCGCCCGGCTGTCCTGCCCTCGGGTGTTCATCATTGATCCGATCGACGGCACCCGCAGCTTTGCCGATGGTTCCCGCACCTGGGCGCACTCACTTGCCATCGTGGAGGATGGACAGCCGGTGGCAGCCGTCGTCTATCTTCCACAGCGGGCGCTCCTGTTCGCAGCCGCCGCCGGGCAAGGCGCCACCTGCAATGCAGAGCCCATCGGGGTCAGCCGCAAAACCGACACGGATACGGCCCATGTATTGAGCACAAAGCCGAGTCTCGCGGCCGAACACTGGACCGCTGGCAGTCCTCCGGAGTTCCGGCGCAGTCACCGTCCGTCGCTTGCCTATCGGATGGCCCGGGTCGCCGACGGGTCCTATGATGCGATGCTGACCCTGCGCCCAACATGGGAATGGGATATCGCCGCCGGTGTCCTGTTGCTTCAGGAAGCAGGCGGGATCGCCACCGACCGCAGTGGCGGCGCATTGTTGTTCAATCGCCCCGATGCGCTCCAGAACGGGGTGGTGGCGGGCGGGCCTGACCTGCATCAACAGCTCTTGTCGCGCCTTGTCTACCGGGCGGAGGAAGGCCGGAGCTGATGCACTGGCCGCTGGATCCCCATAGCACCGGTGCCTCACGCCCTGCCCGCCCGCAGGGTGAACTTGTCTGGGCCCATGCCACCACGCAGGAGCGGCTTTTGGGGCTTTGCGACGTGGGCAATCGGCTCAAGACCATGCGCCCTGACCTCACCATGATGATCAGTTGGGAAGAGGACATCCGACCGCCGCTTGTCCCCGAAGGCTGCGATATCGCACTCGGGCCGCTGACCCTTGAACAACCCAATGAGATACGGGCGTTCTTTGACCACTGGGCGCCTGATTTGTGCGTCTGGACCGGCGGGCGCATGCGTCGGTGGCTGATGAAACACCTCCGGGAACGGCACCTGCCGGCGCTTCTGGTCGATATCGACGAGGAAGAGCTGCCGGGGCGTGCGTCGCGCTGGTTGCCGGATCAGCGGCACCGGTTGCTGAATGGCTTTGCCGAAATTCTCGTTCCGGCCAAAGAGGTCGCCGAGCTTCTGAAACGTGCGGGTGTGCCGTCAGAGCGCATTTGCACCCTGGGCCGACTGTACCAATCCACAAGCCCTCCGGGCTGCAACGACGATGAGCTGGGCCGCCTGCAGTCACAATTGAGCAGCAGGCCGCTCTGGCTGGCGGCACGACTGTCGCTGACAGAGCTGCAGACCGTTCTGAACGCGCATCGGGCCGCATTGCGCCTGCTGCACAGGTTGTTGTTGGTCCTCACCGTAGAGACCCTTGAGGACCTGGACGCAGCCCGGCGGCTTCTGCGCAGCGAAGGGCTGAGGTTTGCCGATTGGGATGCGGGCGAGGAGCCGGAGGATCATACCCAGGTGGTGCTCGGTCTGACCGAGGATCTGGGGCTTTGGTATCGTGTCTGCCCGCTCTGTTTTCTTGGCAACAGCCTGATCCGAGGGGCACAGGGCAGCAATCCGTTTGATGCCGCAGCGCTTGGCTCTGCGATCATTCACGGGCCCGGAATTGTGGCCCATTCGCAGGCCTATCAACGACTTGCCGCCGTGGATGGCGCCGTTCGGATCTATAGCGAAGAAGAACTGGCAGAGGCGGTCCTGCGTCTGTCCTCACCGGATCGGGCCGCCGAAATGGCCCTTGCGGGCTGGCGCGTCGTGACCGAAGGTGCGGACATGACAGATACGCTCCTCGATAAAATTCAGGACCTGCTGGACCGAAACGAGGATACTGATGCGCCCGCCTGACTTCTGGAACCTGCCGCCGGATCGTTTTGATCTGCGCGCCAGCCTGTTGGCCCCCCTTGGATGGCTCTATGGCCGTGGAACCGCCGCCCGCCTGCAAAAGGGTCACCCCCTGCAGGCATCGGTTCCGGTGATCTGTGTTGGCAATCTGAACGCCGGGGGCACCGGCAAGACCCCGACGGTGATCTGGCTGCAGGAACATCTCCGGGACATGGGCCATACAGTGCATGTGGTCTCGCGCGGGTATGGCGGCGCGCTGGATGGCCCGGTTCTGGTCGACCCCGGACGCCATGTGGCCTCTGAGGTCGGTGACGAACCCTTGCTGATGGCCGCCTTTGGCGAGGTCTGGGTCGCAAAGGATCGGGCGGCGGGCGTACAGGCGGCCTGCACGGCCGGCGCAAGTGTCATCGTGATGGACGACGGGTTCCAGAATCCCTCGGTGGCAAAGGACCTGTCGGTCATTGTCGTGGATGCCGCGCGTGGCTTCGGCAACGGGCGGTGTCTGCCGGCAGGCCCCCTGCGGGAGCCCGTCGATGCGGGTTTGAAACGGGCCGATCTCGTATTGTCTCTGGGAGACGCTGCCGCTCAGGCGCGTTTTGGTGACATCTGGAGCTCTGCAATTTCCGTGCCCAGAGTCACGGGCCATGTCGCCCCCTTGCCCACCGGCATGCCCTGGTCCGGCACCAAAGTTCTGGCCTTTGCAGGCATCGGTCACCCGGAGAAGTTCTTTGCGACCTTGCGCGCGCTCGGGGCTGATCTCTGCCGGACGGAGGCGCTGGATGACCACCAATCGCTGGCGCCGAGCCTGCTGGCCCGATTGGAACAGGATGCCCGGCTGCTGGGTGCGCAATTGGTCACCACCGAAAAGGATGCCGTGCGCCTGCCTGCAAGCTATCGTCACAAGGTCATCACGCTACCGGTCCGGCTGCAAATTCCCGAGGCCCGCGACCTGCTGGCCCGCCTGAACGAAATTGCGCCGCCCCCGGCCTGATGCGGGAGCGGCGCAGTCAATGCTCGGACCAGGAAGACCTCACCCGTCCAGTTCAGCCTCGATCAGCGCCTTGATATCCGCGTAGGGCTGGTTCGCCATTTTGGTGCCGTTCAGGATGAACGACGGCGTCGAACTGATATCGTCTTTGGTGGCGTTTTCCTGATACCAGGTCACCAGCGTCTGTGCATTGGTCGCATCCTGCATGCAGCTCTCAAGCTGCGCGCTCTCGATACCCGCCAGGCGGCCGATCTTTTTCAATTCCTCGACAATCTCGTTTGGATCACCAGCCCGCGCCCAGTCGGACTGCCCCTTGAAGAGCAGGTCCGTGATGCCGAAGAATTTTTCCTGGCCACCGCAGCGCGCCACCATTGAGGCCCAGAGGCCGAACCGATCAAAGTAGACCTCGCGATAGATGAATTTGACTTTACCGGTGTCGATAAAATCCGCCTTCAGCTGCTTGTAGGCATCGGCGTGGAAATTGGCGCAATGCGGACAGGTGTAGGAGGCATATTCGATCAATGTGACCGGAGCATCCTCCGCCCCCTGCACCATATCGACGATGGTAGAGGTATCGACCTCGGCCGCTTCTGCGGTTTCCTGCGCCTGCGCGGCCCCCACGAGATTGAGATCCAGAAGGCTGGTCTCGCCCTCACGGAAGGCAAAGTTGTTTATGGCATATACCCCTGCGGATATGGCAACAGCCGCGCAGATACCGGACATGAGACGGGTCATTTCTACCCCTTTCGAGTTGTTTTTTGTCGTGTCAGTACATTGCGCCCAAGCCGCTCGAGTGCTGCGCGCAATTCTTCGTTCTCAACGCCGGTGGCCGTTTCCTGTGCCGCGGCCACATCCTCCGGAGCAACCTCGGTCGGCGGGCGCACTTTTGGGGCGTATCGGAAATCCACCTGGCCGTCGGAAAATCCGATCGGCGCGGTTTGAGTGATATGCAACTTGGAGATGGCGTTATAGCCATAGACCGCGTTCACCTTCTCCCGCAGCGCGGTTTTCTGCATTTCGAGCATCGGCGCATAGGCCCCGGTTGTCAGCACCGTCAGCGTTGCCCCAATGCCCCCCCGGCCATATCCGACCTTTACAGGGCGTGCCATCGCTGCCAGGTCCGGGCCGACGATCTCCTCCCAATGGGTCAACAGACGAGAGACCGCAAATCCACGGCTTTCGCCTGCCTTGCGAATCTGATCGTTCAGCAAGGAGCCAGTTCGTTTGAAGCCGCGTGTTGTGGGTCGTCTGAATGCCATGTCTGTGGTTTTGCGTGAGTGTTCGCCCTATTGTAAAGGGCCGATGGCCAGAGACCAGACAAACCAGAGACCAAAGGATAAAGAATGCGTGACCTCGCACCCTCTCCTGAAACGCTGAGCCGGGAGATCCTGGACTGGTACGACCGGAATGCCCGCACGATGCCCTGGCGGATCGGGCCTGCGGAGCGCGCCGCAGGTCAGAGCCCCGACCCCTACCGGATCTGGCTGAGCGAAGTCATGCTGCAGCAAACCACTGTTGCGGCCGTTCGGGAGTATTTCGAACGCTTCACGCGCCGCTGGCCGAAGGTCACTAATCTTGCAGAGGCTGCGGACGCAGATGTCATGGGGGAATGGGCCGGTCTGGGCTATTATGCCCGGGCGCGCAATCTGCTGAAATGTGCGCGGGTGGTGGCCAATGACCTCGGCGGTGTCTTTCCCGATACCTACGACGGGCTGATCGCCCTGCCCGGCATCGGCCCCTACACGGCGGCCGCAATCTCCGCCATCGCCTTTGACCGCCCCGAAACCGTGCTGGATGGCAATGTCGAACGGGTCATGGCCCGGCTCCACAACGAGCACGCCCCCTTGCCCGCCGTCAAGCCGGTGCTGAAGGACCACGCTGCCGCCCTGACACCCGCCAGCCGTCCCGGAGATTATGCGCAGGCGGTCATGGACCTCGGTGCAACAATCTGTACGCCAAAATCTCCGGCCTGCGGGATTTGCCCATGGCGCCCGCCTTGCCGCGCCCGCGCAGAAGGCACCGCCGCCGACCTGCCCAAAAAGACCCCAAAGAAAGCCAAGCCGACGCGTTACGGTCTGGTCTATCTCGCACGCTCCGCGGAGGGTGACTGGCTGCTGGAGCGGCGCCCGGACAAGGGGTTGCTGGGGGGCATGCTGTGCTGGCCTGGATCGGATTGGGGCGACGATCCCAAGGACACACCGCCATTCGCTGCGCAATGGCAGAATTCGGCGGCAGACGTGCGCCATACCTTCACCCATTTCCACCTGATCCTGCAGGTCCGCACCGCGGAGCTGCCGACGGATCACATGCCCGCCCCGGGTCAGGAGATCGTGCGTCGTCATAGCTTTCGCCCCTCCGACCTGCCGACGGTGATGCGCAAGGCCTATGATCTGGTCCGCGACGACATGCGCTGAAGTGCCCCTTGGGTTGAGGGGCGAACGGGTCTAGGCTCCGGGTCGAAACCGCAGGCCCTTCGGAGTTCCAAAATGGACCAGTTCATATCTGCCGCCCAATTGCGGAATTGGCGCCACGCGATGCCTTTCTGGCTGTCGCTTGTGCTGCTGCCGATGGTCTGGATCGGAGCTGTACTGGGCGGGGCCTGGGTCCTTCTGCCGCCGCTGGCAACCTGGTATTTGTTTGCGGCGCTGGACGGCGTGCTTGGTCTGGATCTGGACAATGCAGACCCAGATAGCGCCGAGGCCGACCTGACCTGGTATATCCGCCTGACCGCAATCTGGGTGCCGCTGCAATTCCTGACGCTCTTTGGTCTGCTGGCCTATGTCACCGGCGCCGACCATCTGAGCAGTCTCGAGAAATTTGGTGTCTTCTTCGGAATGGGCGTGATTTCGGGCACCATTGGCATCAACTACAGCCACGAATTGATGCATCAGACCAACCGTGCGGAACGCTGGATGGCAGACATCTTGTTGGCGATGGTGCTCTATTCCCATTTCCGCTCGGAACATTTACTGGTGCATCACCGCTATGTGGGCACCCCGCGCGACCCGGTCACAGCGCGCTACAACGAGGGCTTCCACCGATATTATCCGCGGGTGCTGAAGCAATGCTGGCGCTCGGCCTTTCAAGCCGAAGCCAGTCGCCTCTCCCGGAAGGGGCTTTCCTGGCGCCACCGCAGCAATCCGTTTTTCCGCTACTGGACGCTGCAGGCTGCAATGCTGCTTCTGGCGCTGCTGCTGGGCGGTCTTTCCGGCGTGTTGCTGTTTCTGGTCCAGGCCGGTGTCGCCATCTGGCAGCTGGAACTGGTGAACTACATCGAGCACTACGGGCTGACGCGCAAACACCTGGGCGCGGGCAAATATGAACATGTGAAACCCCGCCACTCGTGGAATGCAGCGCAAAAAGCGTCCAACTGGCTTTTGATCAACCTGCAACGCCATTCGGATCATCACTACAAACCCGACCGCCGGTTTCCGCTGCTGCAAACCTACAGCGCCGCGGACGCGCCACAGTTGCCGTTTGGCTACCTTGTGATGACAATCGCGGCAATGATCCCGCCCCTGTGGCGGCGCGTGATGAACCCGAAAGTGCGCCAGTGGCGACAGACATATTATCCCGAAATCACCGACTGGACCGCCTATAACAACGCTTCCAACCCCTGGCCCCGATAGGGTCGGGGCGCAGCATCGATCACGGGGCGAGGCCTGGCGGTCGAAAGCAGCCGCCCTGAAGTCGGCTTTTCATGGTCGTTGCAACGACCAGATCGACAAGGGCTGCGCCAAGCCGCGAATGGCCTGATCCGGATGGAAGGTGAATCCCTGTAGGAGATCATCGCCGCCGCCTTCTTGCTGGACGCGCTGACACAGGGCATCGCTCATCGCGATCTGCGCCGATAGGCTCCGTGTCATCGCTTCGAGCCGCGATGCAACATTCACTGCGGTGCCAATCACGGCGTATTCCAGACGGTTGGCGCCAATGTCGCCCTGAACCGTCTCACCGAAATGTATGCCGATGCCTGCCTGGATTTCGGGCTCTCCCTGATTGACCCGCTCTGAATTCCACTGCGCCAGGACTTGGCACATGGCACGCGCGCAGGCCAATGCCCGCGACGCATCCGTCTCACCGGGTACAGGGGTGCCGAATGTGGCCATCAGACCATCGCCGAGATATTTGTCCAGCGTCCCGCCATGACGAAAGACTTCCTGTTCCATCCGTCCATGAAAGCCCCGCAGCAGCTCAATGACCTCAACCGGCCGCATCGTCGCGGCCAGTTTCGTAAAGCTGACAATGTCGATGAACAGCACCGCGATGTTCTCCATCCGCACCTGCTTCAGCGGTTCGTCATTTTGCGACAGTTGTTCGACCACATTGGGCGAAAAGTAGCGCGACAGGTTGGCGCGTTCCCGCGCAAGATCGGCATTGCGGTCGAGCATCAGATAGAACCGTCGCGTCGACTGCGCCAGGATCGCAGAGACCATCAGGAAAACCATGGCCTCCTGAATTCGGGACCGGAAGTCGATATCGTTGGGGTCGAACAATGTCTGCAGATGCGGCCATGCTGCCAACGTCGACCGCATATGGGCCCCGAGGTCTTCATCCGGCGTCATGAAGTACCAGGCCAGAACCGCTCCGCCCAGCCAGATGGTGCTCGTCCAGACGCCGATCCCCAGCACGGTGCGCCAGCTGTAGGCCAGGGTTCCGGCGGCCAGGATGAGGAAAAAATACAGGAAATTTCCGTAGTGATAGTTGATCGGCAAGGGCAGGCCCTCCGCATCCAGCGGATTGGGGCAGACCATACCGATGGTCATCAAGACAAGATCAAGCATGATCAGCGCCACTTCGGCACGGGACCGCCCCACGCGGGCCAGGCGGCGGATGAAAAACCCGTTTATGCACAGGAGCCCCAGCAGGCCCACGTAATAAAGCTGTGAGTAGTGGGGATAGGCGAGCAAAAGAAAGAGCGCGACGATCGGCATGAAGATCCAACGCGCCAGAACGGCCATCTCCACGCCGTGGCGCTTGTGCTCTTCCAACGCTTCCCGGATGTATTTCGACTCCAGCGCGACGTCCTGCAGGACCGGATCTGTTCTGCCTCTCGGCGACGTATCAGGCCCGGCTTTGGCTCCGTCTGGCATTCCGTCCCCTCCTGCAACATTCGCGACTGTCGATATCGTGCGGCCAACCTAAGCGGGCGGGCCGCCGGTTGCACGCCTGATCCTCGCCGCAGACCAAAAAACCCCGCCGAAATGGCGGGGTGAGGTGCGGTGCGCCGCCTCCTGTCGGGCAGCGCGCCGTCGGCTTCCACAGCAGGCCTGAAGCGGGGCGTCAGCCCTGCAGCTCGGCCCGGATCTGTTGTCGCAGCACATCAATCGGGACGGTCTTGCCCTCGCGCTTGAAACACCAATATGTCCACCCGTTGCAGGACGGCGCATTTTCGAGATGGGCGCCAACCTGATGAATTGACCCTTTGATGTTATCTCCGATCAACGTGCCATCGGCCCGCACCTTGGCCTTGTGGCGCTGGTTCATCGAATAGAGCTCATCACCGGGACGCAACATGCCACGCTCGACCAGTTGACCGAAGGGAACGCGAGGTTCCGCGCGCTTTGACGCCGAGACCTGCAGCGCCTCCCGGTCGAACTTGCGCACGTTGCGGATGCGCGCTTCGGCGACCTTGCGGTAATTTTCTTCCCGCTCGATGCCAATGAACTCCCGCCCCAGCATCTTGGCGACAGCGCCCGTCGTCCCCGTGCCGAAGAACGGGTCCAATACCACATCGCCGGGATTGGTCGAGCCAACCAGAATGCGGTGCAACAGAGATTCAGGTTTCTGGGTCGGATGCGCCTTGTCCCCATTGGCGTCCTTCAGACGCTCATGGCCGGTGCAGATGGGCATCACCCAGTCGGACCGCATCTGAATACCTTCATTCAGGGCCTTCAGCGCCTCGTAGTTGAAGGTGTATTTTGCACCTTCCGACTTGGAGGCCCAGATCATCGTCTCATGGGCGTTGGTATAGCGCTTGCCGCGGAAATTCGGCATCGGGTTCGATTTGCGCCACACCACATCATTGAGAATCCAGAACCCTTCATCCTGAAGCGCAGACCCCACGCGAAAGATATTGTGATAGGAGCCGATCACCCAAAGCGCGCCGTTGGGCTTCAGAATGCGGCGGGCCTCTTTCAGCCAGGCTTTGGTAAACTGATCGTAGACGCCAAAACTGGAAAACTGGTCCCAATCGTCGTCGACGGCATCAACCTTGGAGTTGTCAGGGCGGTGCAACTGCCCCTTGAGCTGAAGGTTGTAGGGCGGATCCGCGAAGATCATGTCGATCGAGTTCGCGGGCAAGCCCGCCATTGCCTCGATGCAATCGCCATCTAGAATCGTGTTTAAAGGGAGCGCCTCAACGGCACCCTTCGTGATGGTTTTATTCATTTGCTCTGCCTCGATAACCACGGCGCTTATGCGCTCATTCTGGTTGCTCCTAGGATGAGTCATCCCGGATTCGAGGTCAATTTGTTTTTTAAATCAATAGACTGCGGTTCACTCTTGATACAATATATTGTGGACCGGCTTAAACGTCCGTCTATGGTGTGGGGTCACCCCTAGTTTCACCAAAGCATCTCGATGTTGTTTTGAGGGATAGCCCGCGTTCCGGTCCCATCCATATCCGGGAAACTGTTGCGCTAAATCCACCATGATCCGATCCCGCGCCTCCTTGGCCAGGATTGATGCCGCTGCAATCGACAACGAACGGGCGTCACCCTTGACGACCGCTTCGGCGGGAAACGTCAGGCCGCGGGGGATCAAATTGCCGTCGACCAGCAGAAAATCCGGCAGCGGGTCCAATGCCATCACCGCCCGTTCCATCGCCAGATGCGAGGCCCGGAGAATATTGAGGGCATCGATCTCTTCCACGCTTGCGTGGGCAATGGCCCAAGTGGACCGGGCAAGGATCTCTGCCTCGGCAGCTGCCCGCCGTTTTGCCGTCAATTTCTTGGAATCGTTCAACCCTTCGGGCAGGGCGGTCACATCCAATATAACGGCAGCCGCCGTGACCGGCCCTGCCAGAGGGCCGCGTCCGACCTCATCCACCCCTGCGATCCGCAGGAAGCCACGCCTGCGCGCGGCGTCCTCAAATGATAAATCCGGTTTTTCCATGGGCTCCAAAGAGCTGACTTTGCAGATGGGTTCAACCCAATCCGGTGACCGCCTGAAGGATAGGCTTGCATGACAGGGGCCAGAACACGATCACGGGCGTATCGGCGGACAGCTGGCCTATCCACGCACCAGCCGATAGCCGTGCTGTCTCAGGCAAGTCGGACGATAGCCACGGCGGTGTTGGTCCCGGTTTCTCAGCTCAGTGTAGCAGGATTTCGGCAGGTCCCGGCTGTAGTCGTAGGTGCGACGCAGGCATCGCAGACCGACGATGCGATGAGACTGGCCTCTCACCCGCAGACTGGTAAGGCACTGCGACGGCAAATCATAGCGCCGCACACGGGGCGGAAGTGGTTTGGGACGCGGCGTCGGATCGACATGAGGCGGGCGCGGACGGTCGTCCCTGTGATCATTGATGGCTGCCCCGATGATGCCCAGCACGGCCAGGCCCGCTATGAACTTGGCAACGTCCTCGCCATCGGCGCGCGCGGGCCCTGCGGCAAAGCCTGTCACGGCCACGGACGCCGCCAGTATGAGAGCGATGAATTTGCGGTGAACATGGCGGGCGGTCTCGGTCTTGTGGGTCATCTCTGCTGATCCTCTGTTTGGAAAGCCGGTTGCAAAACACCCGGATGAGCCGACCCTCGCCCCGCCGCCCGAAGACAGGCAATGTCACCGGATTGATATCCAATAGCACCGGCACAAAACCCTGTTGTCATTGAATATCCGCTCAGTTCATTCCATGGTTGCATCATGAGATATGCACGCCCCTTCCTCCTCTTCGTCCTGATGCTGGCAACCTGTGGTCAGGTGGCACAGGCCGCCGGCTGTTATGCCGACTACAAGGCCAAACAGGACCAGCCGCTGAAGCTGCACTATGGGGTGATGGAGCTTGGCGGAGACTGTTCGAAATCCGCAGCCCGACTTGAGATCGCGGCCAGATTGAAGCCTGCGGGCTGGACGCTCCTGAATGTTCAATCCGTTTTTGGCCCCGAGGGTCTCGACAAGAGGAAGGCAGATGCCGGTTCCTACTTTCTCCGTTTCTGACTCCCGCAACGCCGGCATGCGGGTGGTTGCATTCGGCATCGGAGCCATCGTCTTGCTGCTGTTGGGCGCGGGCACTGTGCTGCTGCTGACGCTTCCGGATGGCAATGCGTTCAACGCGCGGGTTGAACGGCTCTTTGTGGAAAATGACCTGACCACCCAGGCAGAGATCCGTTTGCTTGAAATACTGGCCCAATCCGGCACCGCCTTTGCCGACACGCTGGCAAGCTACAGGATGGTGATTTTCGTTCTGCTGGTCTTTGCAACGGCCATGATGATCGCCGCCCTTGTGGTGCTGGCGATGCTTGTGATGCTCAACCGCCGCATGGCGCAGATTGAACGGGCCGGAATTCAGGTCACTGAACTGTTGATCAGTCGCGAGGAAAATACCGTGTATCTGAACAATATGGGTTTCAAGCTCACGCAGGCTGCGATGGAAACCCTGTCCGTCCTGGCAGAGGCCCGTCTGGATGACGACGTGTTGTCAGGGGCAGAGATCGAAGCCGTCGTGTCCGGGCGCGCCAGTGCCGATTGTGACGAAGCAGCGGGTGCCACCCGGATCAAGCGGTTACGAGACACCCTCGGAAATCAGATGATCAGCGAGTTGCTGGTCAAGAATATCGCCAGAAAGGGCTATGTTCTGGCCATCAGCAAAGACGTCATCCGTATGGTCTGAAGGCTGTCTTGAGTATCCGTTCCATGCGTTTCAACACCTGCATGAGGATGGCGCAGCGCTGAATTCGCGCGGGCGGCCCCCTCCCCGGCGGCGCGGCCCACGGCCTTGGCCCACACGTATTTCATCGGCCAACAGGGCTTTCATCCCTCAGATGTGATGGCGGCAGGGGTGGAAATCCACAACGGACTTCCCCATCTTATGTGCATTCCGATGGATTTGAGCGCCCCCATGAACATTCAGGTCACGCCGCGCAGCGGTTATGGTATCCTTGTCGAGCAGCTTGACGGCCCCGTTGCGGCCTATCACGGCGACACCCTGCTTGCGCAGAGCAGCCGCGCCAAGGTCATGTATGAAACACGGCTTTCGCCGGTGGTCTATTTTCCAAAGGATGATCTTCTGGTCGATATGGAGAAGGCGTGCAGCAAGACGACCTTCTGCCCCTTCAAGGGAACCGCCCATTACCGTGATCTGATCCTGCCGGGCAAAAAGGAGCTCTGCGGCGCGGTCTGGAGCTATGATGAAACCTTGCCAGAAGCACATCAGATTCAGGGGCATGTCGGTTTCATCCCCGAGGCGCTGGACCGGCTTGATCTCGGGCAAAACCGAATAGAGGCGCCGGATTACGGCAATATCTCCGGGCCGCTGGTGGATTGGTTGTTGCGCGAGGCCGCTTTTTTGCCCACGCCCGAGGAGTTTACGCTGGCGCTGGTCCACAAGCTGCAGGAACAAGGTCTGCCCATCAGCCGCCTGACCATTCTGTCCTGGGCTCTGCACCCCCGGATCGCAGGCCATCACTACCTGTGGGAAAAGGGTGTGACCGGCGTGAAGACGATGTCCCCCTCCTACGAGATCCACGAAAAGCCCGAATTCAAGAATTCGCCTCTGCGGCATGTGTCCAAGGGGCTTGGCGGATTGCGGTATCGCCTGTCCGGGGCTCTGCCCTCCGAGGATTTTCCGATCCTGAAAGATCTGCGGGACAAGGGCGCCACCGACTACGTCGCCATGCCGCTGCCCTTTTCAGACGGCCGGATAAATGTGTTGACCGCAGCCGCCGACCAGCCAGATGGTTTCAGCACCGCGGACCTCGGGCTGATCTTCGAATGTTCCGCCGTGATCGCGCGCTACTACGAGGTATTCATGCAGCGCGAAAATGCGCAGGCGGTTCTGGAAACCTATGTTGGAAAGCGATCCGGCGCGCGGGTTCTAGGGGGCAACATCCGGCGGGGCGACGGAGATGAGATTGATGCTGCGATCATGTTCTGCGATCTGCGCGGCTCCACCCTGCTGGAAGAGTCGCTTCCGCGTGACCAATATATTCACCTGCTGAACCAGTTCTTCGAGACGACCTCTGACGTGGTGCATGAAAACGGTGGCGAGGTTCTGAAATTCATCGGGGACGCGGTATTGGCGGTCTTCCCCGCTGGTCAAAACCCGGCAGACGCGCGCGCACAGGCGTTGGCGGCGGCCCGCGCGATTGTTGCCGCATTGGCAGAGATCGAGCCATGCCCGACCATGCCCTGTATGGAGTGTGCCATCGGCATTGCATCGGGTTCTGTTCTGTACGGCAATATCGGATCGCAGGAGCGCCTTGATTTCACCGTCATCGGGCAGGCCGCCAATATAGCGGCCCGCCTGGGTGACTATGGCAAGACGGTAGGACACAGGATCGTTGTGTCCCGTGACATCCTGACCGAAACCTCGGATGCAAAGCCGCTGGGCCACGTCAAGCTGCACAATGTCAGCACACCGGTTGAGAGCTTCGCGATAGCGGCCGAACTGTAGCCCCTCTCCGCAGGATGGTTCCTGACGGCGAGGGGCGGCCGCAGCCGACTGCGGGTTCTCTGCGGGCAAAGGGAGCTCAGATGTCGAACCTGACGCCCTGCGCCAATGGCAGCTCTGATGAATAATTCACGGTGTTGGTCTGTCGGCGCATGTAGGATTTCCACGCGTCCGAGCCGCTCTCTCGCCCGCCACCGGTTTCCTTTTCGCCGCCGAAGGCACCGCCGATTTCCGCACCCGACGGGCCGATATTGACATTGGCAATGCCGCAGTCGGAGCCTGCCGCAGTCAAAAATCCCTCCGCCTCCCTCATATTGAGGGTGAAGATGCAGGAGCTGAGGCCCTGCGGCACATCATTTTGCAGATCCAGCGCCTCGTCAAATTCATCGTAGCCCATGACATATAAAATCGGCGCGAAGGTTTCTTCTTTCACGCCAACGCTCTGGCCCGGCATTTCAACGATCGCCGGAGCGATATAGACGCCCCCCTCGGGCACGCCGCCGGTGATGCGCGTGCCGCCATGCACGATGCCACCTTCGGCGACCGCAGCGTTCAATGCGGCTGTCATGGCATCGCCAGCCGCCTCGTCGACCAACGGGCCAACCAGGGTGGCTTGGGCAAGGGGGTCGCCGATCGGCAACCCCTCATAGGCAGATACGAGTCGCGCGACGAGATCCTCACGGATCGAGTTGTGAACGATCAGGCGACGCAACGACGTACAACGTTGCCCCGCCGTCCCCACCGCCGAGAACACGATGGCACGCACCGCCATTTCCAGATCTGCCGACGGTGCCACGATCATCGCATTGTTGCCGCCCAATTCCAGAATGCACCGGCCAAATCGCTCGGCCACCACCGGCGCGACAGACCGCCCCATGCGGGTGGACCCCGTCGCCGAGATGACGGGCACGCAGGGACTGGAGACCAATGCCTTTCCCAGGTCAGCGCCTCCGATCAACAGTTGCAGCAGGCCCTCCGGCGCGTCATCGCCAAACCGTGACACCGCCCTGGCAAATATCTTGGCACAGGCCATCGCCGTCAAAGGTGTTTTCTCGGAGGGTTTCCAGATCACCGGATCACCACAGACCAGCGCGATCGCCGTGTTCCAGGACCAAACCGCGACGGGGAAGTTGAAGGCCGAGATCACCCCCACGGGCCCGGCGGGATGCCAGGTTTCCATCATCCGGTGGCCGGGACGTTCCGACGCGATGGTCAACCCGTACAGTTGCCGAGACAGGCCAACTGCAAAATCGCAAATGTCGATCATCTCCTGCACCTCACCCAGGCCCTCGGAGGTGATTTTTCCGGCTTCCCAACTCACCAACGCGCCCAGATCGGCCTTGGCCGCGCGCAGTTCCTCGCCCAGAAGCCTGACCAGTTCACCCCGGCGGGGGGCAGGAACGAGACGCCAGACTTTGAAAGCGGCCTGCGCCCTCGCAAGGATTTCGGGCATATCGCCAATTGGCGTGTCGTGGACCTCTGCAAGGGTCCGGCCGTCAATGGGAGACCGAACCGATCGTGTGCCGCCGGTCAGTTCAGCAGGCCCGAGGCCCAGATTATTCAGTGTCTCATCTGCGGATTTCGTCATGTCTGTCACTTCTCACGCTGCATTTGTCATTCACCCGCCCCGGTTGGGCTGGCCAATTTCGGTTTCAGATCCAGGGTCAGGGGGCCGCTTGTTCTGGTATCCACCTGCGAGATCTGCGTTCTCGGATGGGCCGCTGCACCAGAAACACCCGAATGCAGACATCCCGAAACGCTCAAAGGCGCGGCGCGCGCCTCGCCGGTCTTTTCCGCGCCTGCGTGATAGATTTTACAATGCATGCGATCAGCGCCCCCTTGTCAAAAGAGGGTGCCGTTTCAAATCTCCGTTTTGTAGAGAGCGAATTGCCGAATAGTCGAATACGACCATCATAATGACGGCAAATCCGTCATATCAATCACACGCGGTCGATACGACGCCCAAAGACAACCAGAGTGTTGGTCCGTTGCACCCCCGGGATGCCTCCGACTTCGTCGACCAGAATATCCAGATCCTCGATCCGCGGCGCCTCTGCCGAGACCATCAGATCATACTCCCCGTTGATGGACAGGCATTGCCGTACCTCGGGATAGGCTTCCAATCGTTTGATTATCCGGCTGGTGTCTTTCTGCTGCACCTCCAGCAGAATGACGACCATAACCCGGCTCCCCTCATCGGGATCGCGCAGGACAACGGTGTAGCCTGCAATGATGCCCCGGTCTTCAAGCCGGGTGATACGCTCATGAACGGTCGTGCGCGCAACACCGAGCTTTGACGCGAGTTTGGTCGTGGTCTCCCGTGCATTGCGCTGCAACGCGGCGACAATTCGGCGGTCCAGGTCGTCCATGATGCCTCCAACTTTCTATGCACCAGCTTTCTGTAAACCATCAACGCCGAGCGCAATACACTTGCGCTGTGAAACCTGCACATCCAAGGCACTCAATCCGGTTCCGTTTGCCTTTTCAGTATCCGGTTGCCCGACCTGAGCCCTGCGCAGCAAGTCATTCCAAATCGCGCTATTTCCATCTGCTTCGATCTGCCGCTGTATCTGCGTTCCTCCGTCGCGTTAACGACTTTGTCGCGTTTCGCGGCCTAAACTCGCACCGTAGCCCATCTGTAGTCAGTTAACCCGAGTTCAAAACCTTCATGCGCCCAGACGTGATCAAGACAATTGTTCTGGGTGGTGCCGCCCCTCTGATCGCAAGCTTATCGCTCGACGTGGCATGGCCGCATTTGCGTTGGGTCAACTTCGCCGCACGCGCAGGGTTTGAAGCCGTCGGAACGCTATCCTCCCTGATCATCGCGGCCTTGATCCTGATCCTGTTGCGAAACCGACAGCTCGACCGGTTTTACGTGTGGCTCGCAAGCGGGTTGGCCTGCATGGGGATGATTGACGGCGTTCAACCCCTCTTGCGTGGGGAGCATTCCTTTGACTGGACTCACAGCCTTGCCAATCTGGTTGGTGGGATACTCTTTGCGGCCGTGTGGCTGCCCGACCGTTTCACACCCCGCCGCAACGCCACAGCTGTGGTTATCGGCATGGCCATATGCGCGGCTGCGGTTGCCTTATCCTATCCGCTCCACGAACACCTCCTTCCCCCGATGGTTCAGGACGGAGAATTCACCTCCGCCGCTGCCGTCGTGAACGTGCTTGGGGGGATCGGTTTTCTCGCGGCGGGCGTCTATATCCTGCGCCGTGACTGCGGCGCCTACGGCAATACAGCGGTCGTCTTTTCCAGCCTTGCCGTCCTGTTCGGTGTTGCGAGCATCCTGTTCGAGATCTCCACGAGATGGGATATGACATGGTGGCTATGGCATGGCCTTCGCACCTGCGCTTACATTATTGTATTAAAACACTTCTTCGACCTCTTCCGCAGCCATCTGCAGTCTTCGGAGTCGACCAGCAAACGGTTACAGCACGCCTTTGGGAATGTCTTCGAATCCACCACCGAAGGCATCTTGTTCATCGGTCATGAGGGCCAGATCTGCAATGCAAACCCCGCCGCGCAATCAATGTTCAGGCTGGACGAGCCGGGGTCCAATGCACTCTCGCTCGCGGACGTGTTGCCAGGCATAGACCGTGAGGAGCGAAACACCGAAGAGTGCGATCAAACACAGCAGGCAGTCCGGCTGGACGGAAGCGTGTTTCAGGCAGAAGCCACAGTGACGGACTTTCGTGCCGGGGGACCATATGCGCATTTCGTGATTATCCGCGATATCTCGGTCCGTAAACAGGCCGAAGAACGAGTTGATGCGCTTGTCAGCGCGCTTCAGGCTTCAAAGGCAGAGCTGGAACGCTCCAATGCCGAACTGGACACCTTTGCCTATATCGCTTCGCATGATCTTCGTTCGCCCCTCAGAACGATCCAGAATGCGGTCCTTTGGCTGGAGGAAGACCTGAGCGAGCATTTCACCGAAGACACTCGCGATACCATGGACATCATCTTACGGCGCACCCGGCGGATGGAACAACTTCTTGAGGATCTGTTGCTGCACTCCCGGATTGGACGCAGCACGCCTCAATCCTCCACAATTTCCGGCATCGATCTTGTCCGGATGATACAGGATTTGGCCCAGCAGCGAGAGGGGTTCGATATTCGCGCCGACGATAGCTTTGCCTCCCTCACCGTCGCGAAGATGCCGCTCGTCCAAGTCCTGACCAACCTTGTCAGCAACGCAATCAAGCATCACGACGGTGAGACCGGAACGATTTCCCTGAGCGTATCGCAAGCCGCCGATATGCTCACTTTCACCGTGACGGATGATGGGCCGGGCATACCGGCACGGTACCAGGAAAAGATCTTTGATATGTTCACCACCCTTCAGCCGCGCGACAAGGTTGAAGGCAGCGGTATGGGGTTGGCGATCGTACAGAAATACACGGAAATCGCCGGTGGAACGATTTCCGTTTTCTCCGAGGGCCGAGGTTGCCGCTTCACTCTGACCTGGCCAAATGCCCACCCCTCACAACAGGAGCCTAGCACCAAAGAATGACAGAAGATATCCAACCCCCTACGACCTCACCGGTGAAGATACTGCTCGTCGAAGACGACGACGCAGATGCCAAGGCGGTCCGCCGAGCCTTCAAATCAGCCCGGATAAGCAATGAAATCGTGCGTGTGACCGACGGGATTGCCGCTTTGGAGCTGTTGCGGACGACAACGGATGACGCTCTGACGGAGCCATTCATCCTGCTCGTTGACATCAACATGCCCCGTATGAATGGACACGAATTTGTGTCCGAGCTCCGAAATGACCCCAAGTTGTCACGGCTGGTCGTTTTCATTCTGACGACATCGAATGCGCATTATGATCTGAAAACTGCCTATCAGAACAACGTGGCTGGATATATCGTCAAGGAAGATGCCGGCCGCGATTTTCTCAGGCTCGCAGATACACTCGCCTGTTATTGGCGATTGGTCGAACTTCCTATCGGCGATTGAACGCATGCGGGCCATTGCGACCCGCTGCGTTGACGCGGTCCAGCCTGACCGCGGTGTCTTCTTCAGTCGTCTCTCGGAAACCGTGCCTTTTCCTCGACGACATTCAAATCCATGTGGTTTCGCATGTAGCGTTCAGATGCCTTTTGCAACGGTTGATAGTCCCAGGGGAAATACCCCCCTTCGCGCAACGCTTCATAGACCACCCAGCGTCGGGCTTGGCTTTGACGGACGTCAGCGTCATACCGCTCCAGATCCCAGCGTTCGGCCGCCATGGATTTAAGTGCGCCATAGGCCTCGGCATGCTCCGGGTCATCGGCAAGATTGCGTCTCTCATGCGGATCGGCCTCAAGGTCAAAAAGCTGATCCGGATCCAGCGCACAGAGGTTCAGCTTGTAGCGACCCTGCCGCAGCGACACCATCGGCGCATAGGAGGCCTCGGCCGCATATTCCATCGCGACCGGGCTCTCGCGCGTTTCCCCCTGGCCAAGCCGCACCAGGCTTTCGCCCGCAGTCCAGGGCATCACCTCTTCCATACTGACACCCGCCAGATCGCAGAGCGTCGGGCAGACATCGATATTTGAGACTGGATCGGTGATCAGGCCCGGCGCCATGGACGGAGCCGAGATCATCATCGGGACCCGCGCAGATCCCTCGAAAAAGCTCATCTTGAACCACAAGCCCCGTTCGCCCAGCATATCGCCATGGTCCGACACAAAGAGGATGATCGTATCCTCGTCCTGCCGGGTGCTGCGCAGGGCTTCCATCACGTCACCGATTTTGTCATCAAGATAGGAGATATTGGCAAAATAGGCGCGGCGTGAGCGCCTTATATCAGTCTCGGTGATATCGAAGCTGCGCCAGTCATTGGCATCGAAAATGCGTTGCGAATGCGCGTCCTGATTATCATATCCGAGATCCCCGACCTCAGGCATCAGGTGATCGCAATCCTCGTAGAGATCCCAGTATTTCTTGCGTGTGACGTAGGGGTCATGCGGGTGGGTAAAGCTGACCGTCAGGCACCAGGGGCGGTCATCTTTGCCCCGGGCGAGGTCGTAGATCTTTTGTGTGGCGTGAAAGGCGACTTCGTCGTCAAACTCCATCTGATTGGAAATCTCAGCCACGCCGGATCCGGTTACGGACCCCATATTGTGATACCACCAATCAATACGTTCGCCGGGTTTTCGGTAGTCGGGTGTCCAGCCGAAATCCGGCGGATAGATGTCCGTGGTCAGACGCTCCTCGAAGCCATGCAACTGATCCGGGCCAACAAAATGCATCTTGCCGGACAGACAGGTGTAATAGCCGGCGCGGCGCAGGTGGTGTGCATAGGTCGGAATAGACGAGGCAAATTCCGCCGCATTGTCATAGACACCCGTCGCCGAAGGCAGTTGGCCCGACATGAAACTGGCCCGCCCCGGTGCACACAAGGGACTGGCTGTATAGCAGTTTCGGAACCGAGTGGAGCGCTCGGCCAGCGCCTTGAGGTTGGGTGCATGCAGCCATTGTGCAGGACCGTCGGGAAACAGTGTCCCGTTCAGCTGGTCGACCATGAAAATCAGAATATTCGGTGTGCTCATCGTCGAGATTTCCCAAAATTATTGGTGTTTCAGCTGCAGCATCGGCATGTTCAGCACCCTGAGGTTCCCGCGCAAGTCGCGTGGTTCCGGTTGCTGTCGCGTCGCCAGCAAGCCCGATAAACGGCGCTGGTTTGATGCACACATATTCTTTCATGGAATCTTCCGTCAATAAGAATTGCGGTTTCTGAAATGATGAGGATACCGACACATCCGCCCCCCAATTCAACGTGGGGTACCCCGCTGCAAAGGCCTTGAGACGCCGCAGATACGGGCCGTCCGGAAACGCGCTGGCGTGTTCGGTTGGGCAACCTTCTGCCCCGCTGCAATGCGCTGAGGTCAGCCTCCTTTCGGCACGCCCTGCGCGTCGGTTCCAAGCAACAGGGCAGCAGCTCTGCCGTTGATAGTTACAAAAGCACCAAATACCGCTGTGCCAGGGGAGCCGGATCGCACCACCCCGGAAGGTCGGCAGTTTCTTTGCCAAAAATCGGGCGGGACATTGCAAGACCATACGGTAAGGTTGACGTGGAGGAGCTGAGAAGGTTCTCAGTCAAAGGGAGGAAACACATGACCACTCGCAGAACAATTCTG
This sequence comes from Alphaproteobacteria bacterium MedPE-SWcel, assembly GCA_001874255.1. Taxonomy (GTDB): domain Bacteria; phylum Pseudomonadota; class Alphaproteobacteria; order Rhodobacterales; family Rhodobacteraceae; genus Epibacterium. The sequence goes on along the minus strand of MPDC01000019.1, from coordinate 10,519 downwards.
GGTGCGGCAACTGCACTTGCGGTATCCACAATGGGAATTCTGCCCGCTGCAGCGCAGGAGGTGACACTCAAGATGCACCAATTCCTGCCCGCACAGGCGAATGTACCGAAGCTCATACTGGACGTTTGGGCCGACAAAGTCGAAGAGGCCTCCGGCAATCGCATCAAGATTGATCGCTACCCTTCGATGCAATTGGGCGGCAAGCCGCCAGAGTTGATCGACCAGGCGCAGGACGGCGTAGCCGATATCGTCTGGACGGTGGTCGGCTACACACCCGGCCGTTTTCCGTCGACCGAGGTGTTCGAGCTTCCCTTCATAATGACCAATGCGCGCGCCGTCAGCCATGCGTACTGGGACATGATGGAGGCGCATTGGCTCGACAGTGAATTCAAGGATTTCAAAATACTCGCCGGCTGGGTCCACGGCCCCGGCATCTTTCATACCACTGACCCGGTCGAAACACCGCGGGATCTGGAAGGGATGAAAATTCGTGGGGGATCGCGGTCCGTCAACGCCCTGTTGACCGAATTGGGCGCCACCCCGGTCGGCATGCCGGTGCCAGCGATCTCCGAGGCGCTGTCCAAGGGGGTCATTGATGGCACCACCATACCATGGGAGGTGACCACCTCGCTCAAGGTGCCGGAGCTTGTTGAAAATCATACGGAATTCGATGGTCAGGCGCTTTATACGCTGACCTTCGTACTGGCGATGAACAAGGAAAGATATGACAGCCTGCCGGACGATCTGAAGCAGGCAATCGACGAGAATTCGGGTCTGGAGATGTCCGTTTTTGCCGGTGGCACAATGGCAGATGCCGATTTTCCTGCAAAGGAATCTGCATTTGATCTCGGCAACAATGTGATCAGTCTGAATGCGGAACAGACCGCAGTGTGGCGCGAACGCTCGCAGCCGATCTATGACAAATGGCTCTCGGACATGTCTCAGCGCGGCATCGACGGACAAGCCCTTCTGGATGAAGCCTCGATGCTGATCGAAAAATACACACCGCAATACTCCGACTGATCTCTGTATCCATTGACGGGGTCCGCCAAGCTGTTCGGCGGGCCCCGTCGCATGCAATGGTACTATGACACATGCCAAAGGTGGGCACTCGCATGCACAACTATATGACCGGGCTGGCGCGGATCATGGCCATGATCGGTGGCGCGGTCCTCATGTTCCTGATCCTGCTGACCTGCATTTCCGTGGCCGGGCGCGTGTTGGACGGTGTTTTTCACGGCATCTGGATGGAAACCAACCTGCCCCAGTTTGCAGAGTGGATGGCCGCCCGCGTCGGTCCGGTCAACGGCGACTTCGAATTGGTCGAAGCCGGAGTGGCGTTTGCAATATTCTCTTTCATTCCGCACTGTCAGATCACGGCAGGCCATGCGGCCGTTGATGTTTTTGTGAACAGCCTGTCACCGCGCGTGAACCGCATCCTGCGCATGGGAACAGAGATCGCCTTTGCGCTGGTGTTGATGTTGATCGCTTGGCGCCTCGCAGAGGGCACGTTGAGCAAATACAAAAACGGCGAAACATCCTTTTTGCTCGAATTCCCGATCTGGTGGGCCTATGGCGCGAGCCTCATGTCTGCACTGGTTGCCGCTGTCGTCGGCCTCTATATGGCCGCCGTCCGCAGCTACGAGGCCATCACGGGCGTAATTCTGGTTTGGGATGGCGTGGAGGTGCAGCCATGAGCGCGCTTGAAATCGGCATCTGGTCCTTTCCGGTTCTGATGGCGCTGATTTTCATACGGGTGCCTATCGGCCTTGCGATGTTTCTCGTCGGGCTTGGCGGCCTGGTGATGGTTACAGGCGATACGGTGGTTGCCTTCGGGCGTCTCAAGAACGAGACCTATTCAACGTTTTCATCCTATTCCCTGTCGATCATCCCAATGTTCTTTCTGATGGGGCAATTCGCGACTTTGGGCGGTATGTCCACCGCGCTGTTCAAAGCGGCCGAAGGGTTTATCGGTCATCGCAAGGGCGGCGTCGCAATGGCAGCAATTGGCGCCTGCGCCGGGTTTGGCGCAATCTGCGGCTCTTCTCTGGCGACCGCGGCAACCATGGGCCGGGTCGCTCTGCCCGAGTTGAAGAACTACGGATATGCCAGTGGGTTTTCGACCGCCACATTGGCGGCTGGCGGGACGCTCGGCATTTTGATCCCGCCCTCGGTGGTGCTGGTGATCTACGCCATTCTGACCGAGCAAAACATAGCCAAGCTGTTTCTCGCAGCCTTCATCCCCGGCCTTCTCGCCGCCATCGGCTACGTGCTGGCAATATCGGTCTATGTCCGGCTCTTCCCGGAAAGTGCCGGCACCCGCGCGCCCATTCCCTGGCGCGAGCGGTTTTCGCTCTTGGTCGCTGTCTGGCCCGTTCTGCTTGTATTCGGCCTGGTGGTCGGCGGCATCTACGCCGGTTGGTTCACCCCGACAGAAGGGGCGGCTGTCGGGGCACTCGGGACGGGTGTGATCGCCTGGCTGAACGGCGGTCTGACCCGGAAATCCACGGCAGAGAGTTTTCTGATCACCGCCCGATCGACTGCGATGATTTTCTTCATCGTCTTGGGGGCCGGTTTCTACAACGGCTTCCTCGCGCTGACACAGGTGCCGCAGGAACTTGCGAATTTCGTCGTCGCACAGGGGCTTAGCCCGTGGATGGTGCTTGCGCTGATCCTTGTTTTCTATTTGCTGCTCGGATGCCTGATGGACAGCCTGTCGATGATTTTGCTGACCATCCCGATCTTCTATCCGGTGATTTCATCGATGGATTTCGGCCTCGTTTCCCTGCCGGCCCTGCAGGCAGAGGCCGCGATGGAGGTCCTGCAGGCCGGTATTCCCGACGGAATGGGGAGCGAAATGCTGGCCGCAATTCAAGAGGCCATCGCAGGTGGCGCAGAATTGACGCGGGACCAGATGAAAGAGCTCGGCATTCGCGTCACCCGCGGTATCGCCAACCGGTTGGAAACCGAATACGTCGCGATCTGGTTCGGCATCTTGACCCTGATCGTCGTGGAGGTCGGCCTGATCACACCCCCCGTCGGCATGAACCTCTTTGTAATCAACGCAATGGACCCCAAGTCGCGTATGGTGGATACCTACAAGGCCGTGTTGTTTTTTGTCGCCTCCGACCTCGTCCGGGTGGTCATCCTGGTTCTGTTCCCGGTGATCACGCTATTGCCGCTCATGCTGCTCTACTAGCTCCGCACAATGGAAATGGCGCGCGGACATCACGGCCCGCGCGTCCCCATGGCAAGCACAGGCGTTTATCGCCGTTTCAATGTATCACCGTAGCTGATCGTCGGCGTCAAAGTGATGTGCCGTTCGGTCTCTGTCGCAGGTTCATCCAGCTGTGACGCGATGATCTGCGCTGCTTTCATGCCAATTTCCTGTCGGCAGGCATCCATTGTGGCCAACTGACGTGGCAACCCGGCCAAAAGCTCTACCCCATTGAAACCTGCAAGGCCGACCTGACCCGGCACATCAATCCCCTGGTCCAACATGTACAATAACCCGCCGGCCCCAATCATATCATTGGAATAATACAGAAAATCCAACTCTGGCGAGCGTTCGAGCATTGCCTGGGTCATTTCCCGCCCCTTTGCAAGTGCGGAGCCGCCTGAGTAGAATTCGCGATCCTCGATCTCAATTCCTTCTTTGGCCAAGGCTTCTGTGAACCCCTCGAACCGTTTCCGGGCCCGATGGTCCAGTGGCATTTTTGTGCCCATGAAACCGATGCGGCTATAGCCTGCCTTCAGGATCGCCTTGGCCATCTCACGCCCGGCCCGCCGGTGCGAAATCCCCACCATCGCATCAACCGGATTTCCATCCGTGTCCATGATCTCAACCACCGGAATTCCAGAAGCCGCAAGCATTGCCCGAGCCGCTTCCGTATGTTCAAGCCCCGCAATGATCACGCCTGACGGACGCCACGACAGCATCTCATACAGAACCTTTTCCTCTTTTTCCGGCTGATAATCAGTCACGCCGACCACCGGCTGCAATTCCGTATCCTCAAGCACCCGATTGATGCCCGTCAGCACCTCCGGAAAGACCATATTCGACAAGGATGGAATGATCACGGCGACCAGATTGACCCGCTTGGAGGCCAATGCACCGGCAATCTTGTTCGGAACGTAGCCGAGCTCTTTTGCGGCCAGCAGGACCTTCTGGCGTGTTTTGTCGGATACATCGCCCCGGTTCCGAAGAACGCGGCTGACCGTCATTTCAGACACACCAGTCGCATCGGAAACATCGCGTAACGTCAGAGGACGCTTGTTTTCGTTGGTCACTTGCTTGGCCTCATTGTTTTGTTACCGAGAGGTTAGCCAGTCCCGGCGAGCGGCACAATGGCCCTTGCAGAGCTTGTGGCGGGCAAGACTATTTGCTATCGCACGACACATTGAGAGGCCCCGTGGCTCAACTGGATAGAGCAGCCCCCTCCTAAGGGGCAGGTTGCAGGTTCGAATCCTGCCGGGGTCACCAAAAACACCTGATGTGCCAATATTGTTCGACATCCAAAGGCCGTCTTTTCGACAAAAGACGGGTTTTGAGCAATCAACCCTTTTTGCTGTCGATCTGGCTGCCTTTGCCGGAATACTGCGGTCAAATGGGACGTACGGGATCAGCTCTGGCCAAGACCTACCGCCCTTTGCAGCACCGGTTCGGCCTCTTGGCGTAGATAAAGGGGACCGAAGTCCACTCCATCAGGCGAGAACGGTCTGACGCCGGCGGGGCGCAGCTTGGCGGTGCAGGTCTGGCGATGGAGGCCGAATTCATCCTGCATGGTCGCAGGGGTCAGGAATCGGCGGTGGAATTTAGTCCTATCGTCCTCAGAGACATAAAGTACGGCGCGCCGCGTCACAGGGTGCCGGTTCCAGAATGCTGGTGCATGACCGGCCTGATGCAGCGCCGGATACCAGCCCCTGCGCCTCATGCCGATGCTGGTCGCAAAGACCGAGGCTGGTTGCCCGGCCGCCGCCGTTTCATCGCGACGGCGGACATGAGGGCGCGCCCCAGTCAGGCTGTCGACCTCGGCCTTCAGAACCATGAACGATCGATAGCCCGATTGCCCGGGATCGCGCGCAACCCTCATGTTCCTCTCCCTGATGGCATTCAGCATTGCGCCGACCGGCAGGCCGGTGCGCTGTTTCGCGAACTGGAGCCCCTCCCAGACAGAGCCTTCGGCCGGATCGGGTTGCATCAGGGCGTGCAGTTCCGCAACCAGTGCCAGCCCGTCGGCGAGCCGCCAAGGCGCCTTAACTCGAGGATGCTTGGTCAGTGGGCGAATGATTTTCTCTTCCCGTAGGGTGCGAAGCTGTGCCTCTGTCGCGCCCATGGCCGCAAGCATGTCGCCCCGTCCAACCAGCGTTGGGATCTCGGCCAGAAGCCACGCATATTCGGCCGCGTCGAAGGTGCGCAGCGCAAAAGGGCGAATATCCGCGGCGGGCAATCCCCCGGCGTCGATTAGGATCTGCTCGACTAGTTTTTTCGAGACGCCGATCTCATTTGCCGCCGTTCTGGGGGTATGAAGTCGCCGTGCAGGCAGCACCTCACCCAGGACGCGCTCGCCGGCGGCAATCGGCCAGGTCTCGAGAATGCAATCCCGCAGCATCGTGCGGAATGGATCGAAGGCTGCATCTGTCAGGTAGTCATCAAGCGCGACATACAGCTTTCCGAAGGTCTGCCGCGGCGCGACCTGTCTGCCGCCGCTGCTTCGGGCGAGGTCCCGCAGGGCCTGACGGAAGGTCGCCTCTCCTTGGGAAAGGGCCGCGAAACCGGCTGCATGAGCCTCTGCCACTTGTCTATCGCCACGGCTTGCTTCGGGGGAGCGATGTTGCAGCAGGGCCATCCCGAAGAGCGCGGAGATCGTTGTTACTGCATATACACCGTGCCGGGACAGCCAGGTGTGATCCTCGCCGGTCTCGAGGCGGTTATCCAGCCAGAGATCGTAATCTGTCGGTGCAGAGCGGGGTCGATCGAACACCCCGGCCATGATCCCGGGGGCAAGATCGCGCAGCCGGGCGGCGCTGTCGAACCTCTCGGAAGGCCTAGCGACGTCCCAAAGCGGCACGATAGGGTGGTGGTGGCGGCAGCAGAGATTGACCGACCGCAACAGCCAGTCGCCCCGCATCGCCATGGATCGTTCCGGATGGCCGGGCGTCGCTTGGGCATCCTCTTGCAGGCACAACGGGCACCCCCGCATGACCGGGTTGCGCAGGGCGCGCGATACAAAGGCTTCACCTCTGAAGGTCATCCTGACGTCACCGACAGGCACGCCGGTCCAAGACGCAAGTTCATCACGTATCGCAGATTCCAGCCCTGCTGCTTCGGCCAGGCAATCAAGGGCAGCAGTCTCTACGTCCAGAAAGCGACGAATCTGATGGCCGAGATCAATGGAAAAGTCGCTCATCTTGGCTGCATTCATCGCAGCGAAACGCGAAAGGAAGGACGGGACCGTTTCGCGCGGGGCCGGGAGTGGACGGAAAGGCAGGGAGAAAGGCATCGGATTCCATATTGGTCTTGTCTTGGACACCATGCGAGAACAGGCGAGGCTGGTCCAGAGATGATCACCAAAAAGGGCTCGGTGGGTTATGTCACCCGGCAATGACCATTCAGAGCCTTTCCTACCGATCGATTGCGGGTTCATGCGGCGGTGCAGCGGACCCGCAGCGGCCGCTCATGGGTTGGCGCAGCAATATCCTAGGTTGAATGTCTGGACTTTCCCGCCATTCACTGTAGCGGCTCGATCTGTCTCGCGATTGCGAGAGGTTCTACCGGAATGGGCGGATGTTGTTGAAAAAGTCGGCTGATATCGCCGATTTTGAGGCTCGTCGTCACTGAGCCAGGCCGTTGCATTCGGGCGATCACCCGCTCCTCCGCCTCAAGGCGGCATGATGGCCGGTCAGCTCATGCCGCGGCCTCCTGTCTGACGCTCCGCGGGCGTATCGGGCATCGGCTTTCGGACAGCAGATCTCCTTGGATGGGCAGGCCTGGCAGGTCGCTTTCAGGCAGCGGTATTTCTTGCGTCCACCGGTGTCCTGCCCCCGGTTTGGATCGGAGTAGTTCCGGCGGAACTGTTTGAGCGCGTGACCCTCCGGGCAGATATACTGATCATTCTTCTCATCCCATTCGAAGTCCGATCGGGAGAACGTACCATCGCTTCGCACTGACTTGTCTATGACCGGGATGAAGGGGATGATGCTGCGCTTTTCGACCAGCCAGCCAAGGTTCTCGGCATTGCCGTAGGCAGTGTCGGCGGCAAGCCAATCGGGCCTGATCCCAAACCGCTTTTCCGTCCTGTCCAGCATGGTGCGCGACGCCCCAACCTCGGCCTGTCGGATGGCGCGTGTCCGCGCGCTGCTTGGAGACATCAAAGCGGCGGAACCAGACCACCCATCGGATGAGGCGGCACCACCCCTCACACTGCGCGAGCCATGCCCATGCTGCGGAGGGCAGATGCGCATCATCGAGACCTTCCGGCGCGGACAGCTACCTCGAACCCGAGCGCCGCCAAGAAAGCAGGCCACATGATGAACCGCCAATCCTCTACCCATTCCCAACTCCGGCGCTCACCGCGCCGGTCAAAGGGAGACCTTGGCTCATTCATGTCCAGGCATCGCAACGGGAGCCAAACCAACTCAGCAAGGCTGACAAACGTGCCCGATCTCATGCCAAAAACCCCGAGCCCGAGCCTTCAAACCTCGACAAACCCGCAAAACTCTAACCGATCTAAAGTATCGATGCCTGCGCTTTCCCCATAGCAGGCGCTTACATCCCGCGGCTTCCACCTTGTCAGATTTGTCAACGCGGGCCAGACCGCCCAACACAAACCTAACGCACTGGCCCGCATCAAAAAATCTTAGACTTAGTTAGCTTTCGCTGCAGCTGCGCCAATGTCTGATTCAAGAAGCGGAGCAGTAGACCATTTGCTATATAGGTCGCCGCCGTCCTAAAAGCTCTGGCAAACTATGACGAGTTAGCCTTTCGCGAGAGAACACCTTGAGACACATAACTTTGAAAGTCCGCTCGATATGGAAAGGGCTTAGTACCGCCAACGCCATCATCTTTGGCCTCGCTCTAGGTGTATTGCTAGGCATCATTCCGCATGCCGCGTTTGGTTGGCCAGTCATGATTTCGGGTTTTTTAGTCTACTTCCCGTTTCACGCGTGGCTCTGCTTTTTACTTTTCAGCGTATTGCTATCTAGAAGTCGGCGATCAAGCATTATGGGCGAAGGATATTCCCCTTTGGGTGCCTTCTTTGGGTTTTTACTAGCCACAAAATACGGCTTGTTTTGCCTCTCATGGTTTTTCACGATGTGGCTGTATTGGGTGTCTATCATCGGCATCTAGGCGCCCGCAGAGTGTCTGTTGTCGGCGGATCCCGACGTTCTCTGCACCTGCGAAAGCTTCATGTCCCAAAAGGATTAGCGGTCCTTCAAACCCGCTTGGGCAGAACATGTGCGGGCGCTGTTTGCGTCCCGCACATGTCGCGTTTGTGCGTTGTGGATCGCGTCAGGCTGGTGCTTCGGTCGGAGCCACAAATGTCATGCCAACTTTCTCCGCGATGGAAAACACTGACGGAATATCCGGCTCGCTGGGTTGCGGCAGATCCGTTTGGCCCTCGGGAAGGGGGGCTCCGATTTCGGTGAAAAACCTGTCGTGCATGTGTCCGGGCGCGTTGATGATCAAGAGGCGGGTCGGCCTGTCTCCAACAGCCTGGAACGCATGAACGGCGCCATCGGGAATTGCGACGTGATCGCCCGGCCCCGCCAGAATTTCCTTGCCATCGACGATGAAAACAATTTGCCCATCGATGACAAAGAACGTCTCCGTCTCGCCGGCGTGGTGGTTCGGCGGCGCACCGGCTCCAACCGGGACAAGGCATTCAACAAGGCAGAACTTGTCCATCGTCTCGGACGGAAACGCATGGAACTTCATGAGAATGTTCAGAACGTTATAGGTACGGGGGCGGGTCAGCATCTTGATCCTCCTTGGGCTGATCTTTGGAACTGATCGCAGGCTAACCGCCACAGATTAATCTGTTAAATCGATAGAAAATATGATATCAATTGACATGGCGAATTTATCCAGTTTCGATCTGAACCTTCTGCGTGTGCTCGATGCGCTGCTGATTGAGCATTCCACCGTTAAGGCCGGTGCGCGTTTGGGCCTGTCGCAACCGGCAGTATCCGGGGCGCTGAAACGGCTGCGCCTGTCTCTCGGCGACGAGTTGTTCTTTCGGAGCGGACAGAAGCTTGAGGCGACCGAGTACGCCCTCTCGCTCAAAGAACCGCTACAAGATATCCTGAGCCGTGTCGAAGCGCTGATCCGCCCGCAGGATGCCTTCGACCCTGCGACCGCCGAACACAGTTTCCGGATTTCGGGAAGCGACTTCTTTGCTGAAATGCTCCTGCCAGCATTGGCCGAGTATTTGACGGCCCATGCGCCTTTACTGCGTGTTCACCTCGTTGACCTTGTCCCGGACGACCGCGTTGGTACCTTAGCAAGCCACGACGTGGATTTTGCCCTGCTCCCGGAAACGCCTTTGCCCGACTGGGCAGACGGCCAACCGGTCTTCAGCTCCACCTTCTCTGTCATTGCCAGACAGGATCATCCGAGGACAGCCGGGCTCGCGCCAGGCGATGTCATGCCGCTCGACCTCTTCTGTGATCTGGGGCATGTCCTCTTTTCGACCGAAGGCAATCCCAAAGGCCTTGGGGATGAGGCCCTTGCGCGGATCGGGCGCGAACGTAATGTGGCAATGACCCTGCCGGTTTTCTCGGGAGTGTATCGCGCCGTCGCGGGGTCGGACCTCATCGCCTTGCTGCCCTCCGCATTGGCACATCGCATCGCCAGATCGGCAAATCTCAATGTGTTTGAGCCTCCGATCCCCGTGGATCCGGCCCGCTTGGTTCTGATCTGGCACCGTCGGTTTTCCGAGAGTCCGCCACACCTATGGTTGAGACGCCGGATCACTGAGCTGTTGCACGCCTTGAATGCGTGAAGGACGCAATGAAAGCAGAGTGTTCAAGTGTCGATTTCGGGTTCCGAGCGGCCGTTGGATCAGTCGCAGCAAATCGTCCGGCGGGTTCCTTACGCTACAATCGTGGACGGCCGATTCTGTGGAAAAACTAACGTTTGCGAGCGCAGAAAATGACGCCTCAAACAGCGCGCGAGCGCCTTTCTGATCAGGCTTTGTGCATTTGCTGCGGTGCAGGAAAGATCTTGGCCAGTTTGCGGAGGTTCTGGGCGGTTGCGGCGAGTAGGAATTCGTCATTTGCACCGCATGGCCCTCGTAATCTGAGGCGTCCGAGCCCTAGGATGCGTTTGAGATGAGCGAAGAGCATTTCGACCTTCTTCCGCAGCCGCATTGAGACGGCGTATTGCTTTGTCTTTGCGATATCGCGGGCGACTTGGCGGGCGTCTTCATGTTCTTCGCGGGTGATCTTGCGCGCATCGGCGTTCGGGCAGCACTTCATCTTTGATGGGCAGGCTTGGCAGGTGTGTTTTAACGCTTGA